>JARLJH010000001.1 GCA_031291305.1 Rhodoferax sp.
AAATTCAATCGGTGTTGCCAACACTCATAATATGTATTATTGCCACTACCTGAAGTTTTTATACGGCAGCGTAACTATTTGATTTCATTGACACAGCTCGACAGAAATGAGGAAATCTTCGGATTTGGTGTCGAACCCGGGAGGACCGCTTCGGGTTTTGGATCGTCATCGCCGTCATTGCCGTCATTGCCGTGTTCACCGCTGTAGCGGCATGGTTTGCGTTTCGCCGGTCTGACTAGTGGAGCGTTGCACCCTATCCAGCAGGTAGAACCAATCCCTTCGCAGACTAGCGGCCTATTTCACCTGTAGCGCCCTCCGGGCGCAGAAGATTTTCTATATCTGCCTTCAGTATGGCCACCGCCGCAGTCACTTCACCTTTTTCCAGATAGTCAACCAAAGCCAGGTGCAAATCCATGGTTGCGAAGTGCTTTTTCTGTATAAAGAATATGGTTTGTATATTCAAAGCATCTTCCAACAATTTGTAGGCGTAGTCGTTTCCGTAAACGGAAAAAAGCTTTAAATGAAATTCACAGTTATAACGCCAGTGAGACATGAAATCATTGGCAGGGCTACTATTGTAACTATCGCATATATTTCTAAGTTCACCAATCCAGGATGCATCTATATTCTTACAATAGATTTCCAGAAATGAACTTTCCAGAACAGAACGAAACTTTATGACTTCCAGCAATTGCTGCTGACTGGGTTGAAAAATCTTATATCCCTGCCTGGGAATGCTGGCAAGAATATGTGCGGCTGTCAAATTGGTTAGTGCTTCACGTATCGGTGCACGGCTGACATTATATTTTTCCATCAGTGATTTTTCGGTCAGAATAGCATCAGGTGAATAGATACCATTAATAACATCGAAAAACAGCGAATCATAAACATGGTCCTTTAATGTGTTGGGAACTTTTTTATCCATTAGATGACCTTTTATTTATCTCACCGCACCAATAACAAAAATCCTCATTTAAACTCAAGGAGTCGAGATTTATGATTATTTTCCTATCATGATGTTAAGAATTTCAATATCGGTAGATTTCATGCCTTGACGACCAACGCGCCCGATATTCATGATGGTCTGCTCATAGTCTTTTTCCATGATTCCTTCACCAAAAGGAAAGGATAAATCACGTTTGGCCATTTCATACCCCACAATTCCAGCATCGACAGACGTTGAAATTTTTGCGGCACATGATGCCTTGGCACCATCGCAAATAATACCACCGACATTTCCCAGGGAGTTAATCAACGTTTTTCCAATCACATCATAATCAGCGCCATTCAGGTAGGCGATACCGCAGGCCGCTGCGGCCCCGGCCGACACCGCACCGCAGTAAGCAGACAGGCTGCCGACATAGCGTTTTTGATGCAAGGACAAGAGATTGGTCAGAACCAGCGCCCTGTACAAAACATCCTCGCTGACACCTATCTCTTCGGCATAGATGAGCACAGGCATCGTGCAGGTGATGCCCTGATTACCGCTGCCCGAGTTGATGACCACCGGAAGGGCGCAGCCGCTCATTCGCGCATCAGAGCCCGCCGCTGCTGCTGCCCTTGCTCTGGTTCTTGGGTCACTGCCTCCCAGCAACAAGGCGGTTTTCCCGACCTGGGCGCCCCAATTATTTGTCAAACCTTCGTCGGAAATGGCGCTGTTGTATTTGATTTGCCTGCCGATGATTTCCCTGACATCATTCAAATCGACTTCATTGGCAAACTGTAGGATATCTTTGATATTAAGACTTGATTTACTGCCACTTCCATTGACGGAGCCACCTAATTGTTTAAATACCAGACGACAATTTTTCTCCACTCTGGAAACATGATCATGTCGATGGCTTACCTCCACAGCGGCAGTTTCGTCCCCGGCAATCAACTCTGCGCGAATAAATAGATTTTCCTCACCCTCTTTCAATTCGCAGATGCAGATGCCTTTTTCGTATAACTCCCTGGTTTTATCAGCATCCTCCTGACTCACCTGACTGATCACCTCAAGACCCAGCGCTGGATTTCCGCCAATGGCACCAAGGATAGCTGCCACTTCAACGCCTTTCAGTCCACCAGAGTTTGGCACCACAACGCCCTTGACGTTCTTGATGATATTGCCGCTACAAAGAATCACCATTCTCTCAGGTATCTGGCCAAGCACCTCCCTTGCCTTGGCGGCCGCAAATGCGATGGCAATGGGTTCCGTACAGCCCATCGCCGGAACGAGATCACCTTTCAGCAGGGTGACAAAATTATCATAGGTGGTCTTATCCATGGCGAAGCTCCGTCTGATGAGGTGATTACTGACCTTTTTTGAAAAAAGATACCTGACAAACACGATCACCCTTGGCCAGGGTACCGCCCAAATGAAATTCGTAACCCATCGCCTTGGCGATACCTCGGTCACCATCCATGGCCATATCGCATAATTTTTCGCAGGTCGGCTTATCTAAACCTTGATCCTGCCAGGCTTTCAGTAGTGCACAGTGATGGAATTCAAGATCCAATCTGCCTTCAGTTTTGTTTTTGAATTCAATATCAAAAGCCTTTACAACATTGGGCGTCAGAAAGGTGTCGGCAAAGTTGGCCACATTGTGTGGGTCTTGGCACTGGGATTTGATGGCAGCCCCCTGAACCTCACCTGTTTCAGTGATGGCCTCGCGGATGAATTTTTCCACCTCGTCAGCTTTGCCGCCTTGCATGGCCTTGGCGTAAGTGAGCCCCGTCCAGGTCGCACGGTGCCCGATGGCGCCTCTTTGCATGGCAACTACAGAATCGATGCTAGCGGTGGATGTGTCGTTCGTCATGGTTTCTCTCCTTCAATTTCAGGTTGCGTTGGCGTTGCAGCACTGCGAAATCTTCAACAACTGTTGCCCGGCACTTTCCCACACGCCTGCACACAGGCATCAGTTTCCTGACATGATCAGTAAACACGCCATCAGAACCCATTCAGCCTATTATTTATCTGATAAGAACGTGCAATATTGCAAACTTCGCGGCTTTTGTGATCATATCACTATGTCAACACCAATGAACACCGTCTTCTGTTATGACTGCAGAACTCTGTGAGCGTTGGTCAATTTCCAAAACGATAGTGTCGACAAATCCACCATCTTGTGACATGATCACAAAAATTCCAAGTCACTCAAATGGAGCTCAATCGAAATGGATGGGAAGTACAGATGGTCAGATTGATGGATATCCAGGAGGCCGTTCAGCAGGTCTCCGAAGCCATGGCAAGCGTCCTAGACATTGATGTCATCATCTCGGATGCAGACTTTCATATCGTTGGAGACACCAAGAAGCATTTCAAGCGAGATGTAACCGAGGTCAAGGACACCTATGTGATCGGTCAGGTCATCAAAACCGGTATCCTGCAGGTGGTGTCTGGCAAGGACGACTGTGAGCCATGCCTGTCCTGCATGCAACAGGCGAGCTGTAATCTCCAGGCCATGATCTGCGTGCCCATCCATCATGCGGGCACGCGTATTGGGGCGATTGGCCTGATTGCCATTACATCGGCATCACATGACAAGCTGCTGGAGAACCAGTGCAACATGATCGAGTTTGCCGAGCGCATGGCCGACCTGATCGTCAGCAAGCTGCGCGAAAAGGAGGCAGCGCTCCATCTGACGGTTGCCAAGAATCAACTGACGTCGATCATGAACTCGATTGACGAAGGCATTGCCGCCACCGACGAGAGCGGCAGCATCGTTTACCTCAATTCGATATTGGAAGACATGCTCGGTGCGCCAAACAGAGCACTGATCGGCAGGACTGTTACCGACGTTCTTGACGTTCCGTGCGTAGCCGCCCTGATCGCCGACGGAGTTGAGTTCAACAATGTCGAACTCCGCGCCCACCACGCCAAGTCGGAAGTTCATGCGCTGATGTCAGGTCGGCGGGTGAATCTGGAGAACAAGAACGCGGGAGCCATCTTCGCCCTGAAAAAGATGGAAGACGTGTATCAGGTCATCAACAAGCTGACCGGCAGCCCCGTGTCCACATCCTTCGATCAGATCATCGGTGACAGCGCCGTCATGCGCCAGCTCAAGGATACGGCGCTGCGCGTCGCCACAGGTAGTTCGAGCATTCTGATCACCGGGGAAAGCGGTACGGGCAAAGAGGTGTTCGCTCGTGCCATCCACTACGCCAGCCCGCGCAGCAAGAGTCCGTTTATCGCCATCAATTGCGCCGCAATGCCAGAGTCGCTCATCGAAAGCGAGCTATTCGGCTACGAAGAGGGAACCTTTACCGGCGGGATACGCGGCGGACGGCCCGGCAAATTTCAGCTGGCCCACGGCGGCACCATTTTTCTCGACGAAATCGGCGACATGCCTCTGCACCTTCAGCCGAAACTGCTGCGCGTTTTGCAGGAAAAGAGCATCGAGAAGCTCGGCGGTCACAAGAGTCTGGCCGTTGACGTGCGCTTGATTGCAGCCACCAACAAGGATCTGGAAGCCATGGTCGAGCGTGGAGAGTTTCGCGAAGATCTGTTCTACCGGATCAACGTCATTCCGCTGCGCATTCCGCCACTGAGGGAACGCCCCAAAGATACCAGCCTGCTGCTGTCGAATTTTCTCGACCAGTACAGCGCCAAGCTGAACAAGAAGATCAAGGGTTTCACTGCCGATGCAGAGCGCGCTCTGCTGTCCTACCCCTGGCGGGGCAATGTCCGAGAGTTGGCGAATGTCGTCGAATACGCCATCAACATGGAGCCATCGGCCTACATCACCACCAACAGCTTGCCATTTCGGGTTCTCGGCAAAAGGGAGGCGTTGACACCGGCCAAGCCCCCACCCACCTGGCGATCAACCGAGCAGCAGATGATCCGCAGCTTGTGCGACGAACTCGGAACCTCGGTGGCAGCCAAGCGACAGATTGCAGAAGAACTGGGTGTCAGCCTGGCCACGCTCTACCGCAAACTGAAAGACATGCCAGCTGATGCTGCCTATGGCCGTTTTCGAGGCAACACAAGCATCGGCTACCCTCAGGCCGCATGGCCACCCAGATAGGCTGCCTGAACCCGCGCATCATTGGCCAGTTCGCGACTGCTGCCTTCAATGGCCATACGCCCCCCGTCCATCACATACGCGTAGTCGGCAACACGCAGCGCCGCACGGGCGTTTTGCTCGACCAGCAGCACCGAATGCCCCTCGCTGCGTATTTGCAGAATCAAGTCGAATATCTGCCGCACGACTTTGGGTGCCAGACCAAGGGAGGGCTCGTCCATCAACAACAGGCGCGGACGACACATCAGTGCCCGGGCAATGCAGAGCATCTGCTGTTCGCCACCGGACAGGGTGCCAGCCTTCTGCTTCAAGCGCTGACGCAAGATCGGAAAGCGGGCGATCTGTCGCTCCATCTCCGCGTCGATCTCGGCCTTGGCAACACCGGTGGCACCCACGCGCAGGTTGTCCTCAATGGACATGCCGTAGAAAATCTGGCGGCCTTCCGGTGCCTGAGACAAACCGGCGGCGACGATGTCATGAGACGGCAGGCGCGAGATGTCACGGCCATCAAAGACGATGCTGCCGGAGACACTCTGGTAGATGCCAGACAACGTGCGCATCAACGTGGTCTTGCCAACCCCATTGCAGCCGAGCACGGTGACGATACCGCCCAGCGGCACCTTGAGCGAAATGTCGTGCAGAATGGTCTGCTCGCCCATGCGAACCCGCAATGTCTTGATGTCAAGTAAGGGCTGGTCACTCATGCTTCTTCCTCGTCGCTGCCCAGATAGGCTTCCAACACTTGCGGGGCAACCGCGATTTCCTGGGGGGTGCCATCCGCAATCTTGCGTCCTGAGGCCATGACCATGATGCGTTCACACAAGCCCATCACAAAATTCATGTCGTGCTCTACCAGCAGAACGCTCAGACCTTCGTCTGCCAACCCCCGAATGAACTTGGCCAGATCAGCAGTTTCCGTGTCGTTGAGGCCGGCCGCTGGCTCGTCCAGGATCAGCAGGCGGGGCGAGAGCGCCAGCGCCCGCGCGATCTCAAGATACTTGCGCTTGCCGTAAGAGAGGTTGGCCGCCAATTCACCCGCAAGTCCGTCCAGACCGGTGCGCTCCAGCGCATCCCAGGTACGTCGGCCGACATCGTCTGCGTAGCCGTGCTGGCGCCAGAGCGCAGACAGCGGCGAGTGCCCCAGAATGCCGAGTGCACCGATGGAGACGTTGTCAAACACGCTCAGGTTAGGCATGACACGCAGGTTCTGAAAGGTTCGCGCCATGCCCAGGCGAGCCACCTGGTGCGCCTTCAGCGAAGAAATGTCGGCATCGTCAAACAGCACCCGGCCGGACGACAGTGGCGTGAAACCGGTGATCAGATTGAACAGCGTCGTCTTGCCGGCACCGTTGGGGCCAATCAGCCCGACGCGTTCGCCGCGCTTGACATGGCCGGAAAAGCCCTCCACCGCGTGCAAACCACCGTAGCGACGGCTGACTTCCTTGATTTCAAGCAGCATCGTCATTGGTGCCACCCCAGGTTGAGTGTCTTGTTCCAAGCCAGGCCAAACTGCCGACGCACCACCGCCAGCACGGCGGTTTCACCGAGCAGTCCCCGTGGCAGGAACAGGATAGAAAGAAACATCACGACACCGACGACGATCATCCGGTAGTCGCCAATCGGGCGCAGTACCTCGGGCAGACCCAGCAGGATCGTCGCGCCAAGAATGGCACCCGGCAGGCTACCCAGGCCGCCGACAACGATCATGGCAAGGATCAGGATCGACTCGGAGAAGCGGAAGTCGCCCGGCGAGATGTATCCGGTGGTGTGTGCCCAAAGTGCGCCAGCCACGCCTGCAAAGAAGCACGAGATGGCAAAAGCCTGTATCTTGATCTTCACCACGCCCAAGCCCATGGCGGCGGCACATTGGTCGTCCTCGCGCACAGCGCGCAAGGCGTTGCCAAAATAGGAGTGGGTCAGGCGGCCAAGCACCACGACGGTGACGACCACCACCGTTGCGACCGCGTAGTAATGCGTGAGATCGCTGGCCCCGAACACTCCCGGCAGTGCCATGCCGGGGATGGCCGAAATGCCCATCGGCCCACGCGTGAAGTCAACCCAATTGAGCAGAGAAACGTGAATGATCTCACCCAGGCCGAGCGTCGCCACGGCGAAATAGATACCCATCAGGCGCATGGTGGGCAAGGCCAGCAGGATGCCAATCAAGGCGGTGAGTCCACCGGCAGTTGGCAGCGTGAGGTAGAACGGCCAATGCATTTGGGTTGCCAGCAGCGCCGCTGTGTAGGCACCGATGCCGTAAAAGCCTGCATGACCGAGCGTCATCAAACCCGTGGTGCCGGTAATGAGGTTGGCACTCATGGTCAGAATGGCAAAGATACCGATGGTCGTCACGACGCGGAACCAGTACCCGCCACCGAGCAGCGACAGGATGCCAGGCAGAACAGCCAGGACGATCACCAAGAGAAGAAGTATGGAAAGTCGTTGCTTCATCATCAAACACGCTCCCTGCCCGCGCCGAACAAGCCGGTGGGAAAGAAGATCAAGGTCATCACAAGAAAGAGGTAGGCCACCAGATCACCCCAACCTTGCGCAAAGTAGTAGGTGGTGACCGCTTCGGCCAAGCCAAGAATCAGTGCGCAGACCACCGCACCGGTGATCGACGACAAGCCGCCCATCACCATGGCCACAAAGGCTTTCACCGCCGGCGCAAAGCCCATGGCCGGAAATATGGCGCCCTGATAGAGACCGACCACAAGACCGGCCGCAGAGCCCAGCATGGAACCGATGACGAAGGTGGCGATGATGGTTCGCTCGGTATGGATGCCCACATAGGCCGCACCCATCGGGTTGCTGGCGACGGCACGGATAGCCAAGCCGATGCGCGTGCGCTTGAGCAGCCAGGTCAGTCCCGCGAGCATCGTGCCCGCCAGGCCGAAGATCAGAAACTGGCCGCTGGCGAAGGTCAGGGGGCCAATTTCTATGGGTGTGAGCAGCAGGTATTCCTGGGGAATGGGCTGCATGTTGGAGCCAAAGACCTTCTCCGTCACCTCCCGCACGATGATCGATACCGCTAGCGAGGAGAGCAAGGTCGCTTCGCGCATCGCCTTCGACTTCAGCGATGCTTCGTCCCGAAAACGGCGAAACGGCCGAAAGGCGATGCGCTCCAGGCCGAACCCGACCAGGGCACCGCAGGCCAGAACGGCCAAGATCACCACAAGAAGCGGTGGAGCCAACTGCGTGATGAGCCAGAGACCGGCGAAAGCGCCGATCATGTAAACCTCGCCGTGCGCGAAATTCACCACATTCAGCACGCCAAAAATCAGCGTAAAGCCAATCGCCATAAGCGCGTAGATCAGCCCGACCGAAAGGCCGTTCACCAGTTGCTGAACAAAAAAGACATCAAGGTCGAACATATCGTAGAGGCTGGCGGATCACGTCGATGATCCGCCGCTGGCTAAAGTTGGGTTGAAAAACTTACTTCATCAAGACAAATTTGCCATCCTGAACTTGCAGGCGCGACAGGCTTTTGGACGGCTCACGGGTCTTGGCATCAAACGTGGTGACGCCGGTGACACCAGGGAAGTCTTTGGTAGCTGCCAGCGCATCACGCACCTTGGCGCGGGTGGCATTGGCACCGCCAGCGGTGACGATGGCATTGAGCACAATATTGGTCGCGTCGTACGCCTGGGCGGCGAACATCTGCGGTTTGCTGCCGTAGCGCGCCTCATAGCTCTTCACATAGGCCTGAACGCGAGGATCACTGCTCTCGGCAACGAAGGTGGTTTGCAGGTACAAGCCATTGGCCACTGGTCCAGCCAAGTCGATGAGCTTCTTCTCGTAAAGCGAGGACGAGCCATAGACAGGCTGCTTGAGGCCCATCTGCGTCTTCTGTTGCAGGAAAGCGGCACCGTCTTCATAGAAAGCGCCGATGTAAATGGCATCGGGCTTGTTGCGGGCGATCTTGGTCAGGATGGCCCGGAAGTCACGCGTGCCGGGGTTGAAATACTCGGTGTTGGTGACCTCACCACCGCTGGCCTTGATGCCGTCAACAAAGTTGGTCAGCGCAGAAATTCCCCAGTCATTTTGGATGGCCACTGCGGCAACCCTCTTCACGCCGTTGGCGGCGGCCCACTTGGCGAGCAGCGGGCCTTCTTGCGCCTGAGTCTGAATATTGCGGAACTGATACTCACTGATTTTCAGAAAATCCGGGTGTGATGCCGTTTGCGAGATTTGCGGCAGCTTGGTCTGGGCATAAACCTGCGCAGCGGCCATCGACACGGTCGAGCTGAAATCACCGATGGCGGCGACGATGCTTGGATCGTCTGAGAACTTGCGCGCGATGGACACGCCCTCTTTCGCATCACCTTTGCTGTCTTCAAACTTGAGTTCGATGGTCACCCCAGGCAGGCGAGCGGACTTGTTGAACTCATCGACGGCGAGCGTCGCCGAGTTCTTGAAGAGGATTCCGTACTGGGCGTATTCTCCAGTCAGAGGTGCGTGGTAGCCGATGGCAACCGTTGCATTTCCTGCGTTGGCACTGCAGGCCAACACGCCAAGGCAGATCGTTGCCAACAGCGTTCCGTACTTCTTGATCCTCATGATTCCTTGTTCCTTCTGAAAAATCGGCAATAGCGTTGATGGGGGACACGCGGGGTCGCGCCATGAGCTATTGCGCAAGTTCCAGACCAGCCCTATCGGTCAAACGCATCAGTTGCAGCCGACAGTTCCCCGCTAGCGGCCGCGTGGCAATGAAAATCGCCTTTTCTCCTATGAAGGACTGCCGTTTGAATAGACGCCAGGCATTGGAAAAAAGCTGGGAACGTCTGGCCTGAAATTCTCAAATTCGCATTCAGAATTTCTCAATTTCTGCAAAACTTTCTCAGATTGAGAAGGATGTTCGCCCCGCGGGGGTATCGTGGCTAGAGACTCGGTGCGATGGCGGTGTTCCCACCATTGGAAAGCAAGTCTTTTGAAAGGCAACAGCAATTGTTGGTCGTGCACAGGATAATCCGTGCTGGATTTGTTTGTATGCGTGTTCCCTATTTTTGACTCTCCAGGACTCAATGTCTCTTTTTCTGCTCAGCGACGCGCCCATCCCCGCCCCGTTGCGTCCCTGGGTGCGGCATCGCCACGGCGTGCGGCTGTCAAAGGCATCCATCCCTAGTCAACTGGAGACCTGGTTCAATGAGCCAGATGCAACGCATTGCTGGCTGGTCGACGGCAGCACACCCGAACAATGGCACGCTTGCGTTCAGACTTTACGTGATGCGGGCTGGCTTGAAGAGTTGCCTTGGGCACTCTGGTTGCCCGATCCCGATACCCGGGTGAACAACGAGTCCAAAGCGTGGGAACAAGGCGCGGTGGAGGTATTTGATGCCGGGCAAGGGGCGGCTCTGGCACATTGCATGGAGTCCTTGCTGCAACGGCTGCGCTCACCGCATGGGCAAACGGCGCAGTTGCGTCTGCGGCACGCCGAGCAGATGGCCTGGCGCGCCAGTCTGGACAACATTCCGGCACCGATCTTTGTCAAGAACGCCGCCGGGGCGTACACCATGGTCAACCAGGCTTTTGTCGACTTCCTCGGTTTGCCAAGGGAACGGATCATTGGCAAGACGGTACATGACGTTGCACCACCTGAGTTGGCTCGCATCTACGAAGAGGCGGATAGAAGCCTGCTGGCGACGGGCACCCGTCAAATCTACGACACGCGGGTGCGCTGGGCCGACGGCAGCTTGCGCGACGTCACCTTTTACAAGGCCGTCTTCCATGATGCCACGGGGGCACCGATGGGACAGGCCGGGGCTATTTTTGACGTCACAGACAACAAGCGCATGGAAAGAAGCTTGCGCACTCTGGCTGAGACGGATGCCTTGACCGGCTTGCTGAACCGACGCAGCTTCATCGAACAGGCCGAGCACCGATTGCTTGAGGCACGCGCCACACAGGACCCGGTCACCGTGATGCTGTTTGACTTGGACTGCTTCAAACAAATCAATGATCAGCAAGGGCACGCCGTTGGTGACGCCGTGCTGCGCCATATCAGCCAACTGATCGGCCAGCAACTACGCGCGGGTGATTTGTTGGCGCGTATTGGTGGCGACGAATTCGCCATCATGCTCAGCGGTGCGCAAGACGGCCAGGTGGTCGCGCAACGCTTGCCACGTGTGGCTGCATCCAGCCCGTTGGGTGATGAGTTTGGGGGGGTGCGTTGCACCATCAGCCTGGGTGCAGCGGTGATTCAACCGGCGCAGCACAGTTTGGACGAATTGCTGGCCTTGGCAGACCGGGCGTTGTACCAAGCCAAGAAGCAGGGCCGCAACGTCGGTTTGCTGCATGACCACCGATAGGCTTGCGTCAAATTGCCCGGCTGGCACGCAACCGAGTCCCGGCCTTCTGCCTAAGCAGTTAGCGCCCTTGGGCCAGCGTCTAGCGCAACGAACGGCGGCGAAAGCCTACTTCCTTGAATAGGTCAGCTTTTTCTTGCCACCATCGCAGCGGCCAATCACCTTGGCCTCGCCCACCTTGTCGCTGTCGACAACTTCCAGCGTGTAGCCCTTGACACCCTTGCCATCGAGTTTGGTGGCCACGGTCGTTTTGAGTTCGTCACACGTTGTGGCGGCGTGGGCTTGGCCGATGCAAGCCAATAAAACAATAAGTAGTGCGGTGAGTTTCATAGGGCTTCCTCCAGTTAAAAGAGTGCTCACTCTACCCGAAAGAGTAACCGTTGTAACGCTGCATCAAAAGGCCTACCAGATTTGACAACAGGGAAACAAAATACTATCAACCACATAGCATCATGCTCCCGAATCAACTGGGCTAGGCACCAAAAACGCTCATAACCTTTGATACACCTTCACAAGGCCTCATGCCGAGGTGGTGGCACATAAGTAGCGCGGGCTTCGCGCACGTTTTGGTGGTTTTGCTCTGCCCACTGCAGCAGGCCGCGCATCGGCATCAGAAAAGACTCTCCAAGCGCGCTCAAGGCGTAGTCCACGCGCGGCGGCACAGTAGCATGCGCCGTGCGCAGCACCAGGCCGTCTTGCTCCAGGCGGCGCAGGGTTTGCGACAGCATGCGCTGCGAAATATCGCCAATGGTGGTTTTGAGCACGCTGAAGCGCAGGGTCTGGTGGTCGCTGAGCGTGAACAGCACCAGCATGCTCCACCGGTCGCCCATGCGTTCAAGCACGTCGCGGATCGGGCAGCGCTCGGCCCACTCTACTTTTGACTTGTGTACGGCCATGGGTTGTCCTTTGCAACGGGGTAATCATCCGGGTCTGAACGGTTACTAAAAGGTAACCAGGTGACTTTCAAAACCCTTCTTGTTTTTTGATTCACGGTCAGTACCATACCATTAGCAACGAACAAAGTGAATATTAGTATTGAATAAATACCAAATAACTGCGCTGCGAATTTTGTTTCACATCAACTCAAAGGACTCTCAAATGACTACCACCTTGCTTGTTACCGGCGCCTCAGGACACATGGGCCAACGCGTGATTCACCATTTACTGGAAACGCTGAAAGTGGCCCCGCAACGCATCATTGCCACCACCCGCAAGCCCGAAAGCCTCAAGGACCTGGCCGCCAGAGGCGTCACCGTGCGCGCCGCTAACTTTGACGATGCAGCGTCATTGCGCAGTGCTTTTGCCGGAGCGGATCGCCTGCTGCTCATCAGCACCGATGCGCTGGACCGCCCCGGTCACCGGCTGGAACAGCACCAGGCCGCTGTTGCCGCTGCAGAGCACGCCGGTGTGGCCCACGTGGTCTACACCTCGATGCCGCTGCCTGAGGATTCCCCCCTGCTGATCGCCCCCGACCATGCAGGAACCGAAAAAGCACTGGCCAACAGCACGCTCAAGGGCTGGACGATCCTGCGCAACCACTGGTATTTTGAAAACCTGTTCATGTCACTGCCAAGCGCTTTGGCCATGGGGCAGTGGCACTCCGCCGCGGAGCAAGGCAAGGTAGCCCACATTGCCCGCGATGATTTGGCGCGCGCCGCTGCCACGGCGCTGGCCAGCGATGCCACTGGCAAGAGCACCTACACCCTCAGCGGTGCAGAGGCGTTCACCACCGAGCAAATGGCTCAGATGGTGTCACAAGCCGTGGGCAAGCCGCTGCAAGTGGTGCATGTGCCACTGGCTGGGCTGATTCAGGGCATGGTAAGTGCGGGCTTTCCCGAGCCACTGGCGACGGTGTTTGCCTCGTTTGACACCAACACCGCCGCAGGCCGTGTGGCCGAGGTTACCGGTGACTTCCAGAAACTCACCGGCGTGGCACCCCAGCCGTTTGCCCAGTGGCTGACCGCCAACGCAGCTGCGTTCGTCGCGAAGTAAGGTAAGGCCTGACGGGGTGGCTACTGTGCGTCACTGCCCCGCTTGTCACCCGTGAGCCCGCTGTGCTGTTTGATGCGGCGTTGACAGCATCGCTTTGGCGCGCAGCATCTTCAGGCAAGCTCTGCTTGGCGTACTTGCACACACCCCGAAGGGCAACAGAATCCGTGCACCGCACCCATTGACAGTCGAAAGGGAAACTCAACAGACCGGAAACAAATGGTTGACACTTGCAACGTAACATCTAGCTTTACATTGCGGCACGTTGCCAAGGCGCATCGAACGACCATGCTGTCACCTCTTTTCTTTTTCGGTCGCTCCGGATTGGCGCTGCTCTGCGTTGCGCTGTCGGGCTGTGCCGCCGTCGGCCCGACCTACCATGCACCGGCCGCCGAACAACTCTCCGTACCCGACCAATGGCAGGCCGCAGTGCCACACGCGGGTGACACCCAGCAACTGCTGACCTGGTGGAGCCGCCTCAACGACCCCGCGCTGACGCGCCTGCTGCAGGCCGCCGAGGCCAGCAACCCTTCGCTGCAAAAAGCCAGCGCCAACATCGCCTCGGCCCGGGCCAACACCAGCACGGCGCGTGCCTCCGGCCAGCCCACACTGACCGGCTCGGCCTCGGCCAGCCGCAACAACACCACCACGGGCAATGCCCAAAGCACCACATCTGGCGGGCTGGACGCAAGTTGGGAGATTGACCTGTTCGGCAGCGTGCGGCGTTCCGCCGAGTCCGCCGACGCACTGCTGCAGGCCCGGCAAGCCGATTGGCACGACGCACGCGTCTCGCTGGCCGCCGAAGTGGCCACCGACTACATCACCTACCGCGCCTGCCAGCTGACCCTGCTGTCCACCCAAGCGGATGCCCGCTCCAGCCAGACCACGGCCAACGTCACCCGGCGCTCGATGCAAGCTGGCATGACCTCGCGCGCCGATGCCTACCTGGCCGATGCCAGCGCCGCCAGCGCGTCCGCCAATGCCATCGCCCAGCAGGCAGAGTGCGATGTCACCGTCAAAGCACTGGTTGCGCTAACCGGCATGACTGAACCCACACTGCGCCAGCAGCTGAACGGCCAGCCCACGCAAGCTCCAAAATTGCCTGCTCTGACTGCCTTGCATGTCAGCAACCTGCCGGTCAACCTGCTCAGCCAGCGCCCCGACCTGGTGTCGGCCGAGCGCGCACTGGCCGCAGCCAGCGCTCAGATTGGCGTGGCCGAGGCCGACCGCTATCCACGCCTGTCGCTGCAGGGTTCGCTGTCGGCTACGCGTGCTGCCGGCGTCAACACCACACCCTGGTCCTTCGGCCCCAGTCTGTCGCTGCCACTACTGAACGGTGGTGCCAAGCGCGCCGCGGTCGACAGTGCCCAGGCCGCCTATGACCTGGCGCTGGCCAGCTACCGGCAGGCGGTACGCACCGCGGTGCAGGAGGTCGAGCAAAACCTGGTTCGGCAAAACAGCGCCGAACTCCGCACCGCCGATGTGCAGCGCAGCGCCGCGGCCTACCGCAACTATGCCAACGCCGTAGAAACCAATTGGCGCGCGGGTGGCGACAGCCTGCTGAACCTCGAACTCGCCCGGCGCAACGCCATTGCCGCCGAGCAGACCCTCATCACCGTGCAGCGCGACCAACTGCTGTACGGCATAGCCTTGTACAAAGCCGTGGGCGGCGGCTGGACCGTATCGACAGGAGACACGCCATGACATTCACACCCAAACTCACCCGCCCCCGCCTTCTCACCGTGGCAGCCATCGTCTTGCTGCTGGCCGGCGGTGCCTGGCTGCTGAAATCGCGCGCCGCGCCTGCCGCCGCCGTAGCACCGACGACCAACGCCGGCCTGTCGGTCAGCGCTGTGCAGCCACAGCAGGCCATTTGGGGGCGCAGTCTGCAGCTATCGGGCGGCCTGTTTGCCTGGCAAACCGCCACCATCGCCAGCGAAGAAGCTGGCCTGCGCCTGACCGAGGTGCTGGTCGATGTGGGCAGCGTGGTCAAGCGCGGCCAGTTGCTGGCCCGATTGACCGACAACACCATCCTGGCCGACCTGCGCGCGCAAGATGCCGCCGTGGCCCAGGCCCGCGCCAAGCTGACCCAGGCCAAAGCCGAGGCGGACCGTAGCCGCGCCGTCAAGGACAGCGGTGCCTTGTCGGAGCAACAGGTCACCTCGTATGTGATTGCCGAGCAGACCGCCCAAGCCAGCCTGGACTCCGCCATAGCAACCCTGGAAGCGCAGCGCATCAAACTAACCCACACCCGCATCCTGGCAGTGGACGATGGCATCATCTCCAGCCGCAGCGCCACCTTGGGCAATGTGGTGGCCTCGGGCACCGAGCTGTTCCAGTTGGTGCGCCAACGCCGTGTCGAATGGCGCGCCGAGATCACCGGCAAGCAGTTGAGTGCGCTCAAGCCCGGCCAGACCGCCAAGATTACCCTGCCCGACGGCCAGCAGGTCAGCGGCCGCTTGCGCCTGATCGGCCCGACGCTGGACAGCAACACCCGCAACGGCCTGGCTTACATCGACCTGCCGATAGGTAGTGCCGCCAGACCCGGCATGTATGTGCGAGGCGAAATCGATACCGGCCAGGCGCTGGCACTCACCGTGCCCAGCAGCGCCGTGGTGCAGCGCGACGGCAACAGCTATGTGTTCGAGAAAGACGGTGCCACCAAAGTCGCCCAGCGTCAGGTGCAGACCGGGCGCCGCCAGGGTGATCTGGTGGAGATCACCAGCGGCATCACCGCACAAGCCCAACTGGTGCGTAGCGGCGGCGCCTTCCTGAAAGACGGCGACCCGGTGCAGTGGACCCGCGCGAGCGACAGCGCCAATACCAAGGCGAACAAGGCGGCTCCATGAATATTTCGAGCTTGTCGATACGCAACCCGGTTCCGGCAATTCTGCTGTTCATCATTCTCACCGGGGCCGGGCTGTTTGGCTTGCACAAGTTAGGCATTCAGAACTTTCCTGATCTGGATGTGCCAACCATCCTGGTGTCGGCCTCGCTGGAAGGTGCGGCCCCGGCCCAGTTGGAAACCGAGGTGGCCCGCAAGATCGAGGACAAGCTAGCCTCCATTGCCGGGGTGGACCACGTCACCACCACCATCACCGATGGCGCGGCCAGCATCAGCGTCAGCTTTGACATCGACAAAGACAGCGAGGTCGCACTCAACGAGGTGCGCAACGCCGTCGACAGCGCCCGCGCCGACCTGCCCACCGAGATGGCCGCACCGGTGGTATCCAAGGTCACGCACGGCTCGTCGGCGCTGCTGACCTATACCGTGGCTTCGCCGCACCTCAGCGAGTCCGACCTGTCCTGGTTTGTCGACAACGATATCAGCAAGGCCTTGCTGTCGGTCAAGGGCGTGGGCGCGATCAACCGCGTTGGCGGTGTCGAGCGCGAGATGCATGTGACGCTGGACCCGGCACGAATGGCCGGCTTGGGTGTCACGGCCAGCAGCGTATCCAGCCAGATCAAGGCGGTGCAGACCGATGCTTCAGGTGGCCGCGGCACGATGGGCGGCAGCAACCAGTCGGTGCGCACCTTGGGCCGACTCGACCAGCCCGAGCAACTGGCGAGCCTGGCGATCCCGGTAACCACCGCCGCCGCCACACAAACCAGCGTGCGGCTGGACCAGATTGCCACGGTCAGCGATACCGCCGAAGAGCGCTTTGCGTATGCGGCGCTGAATGGCAAGCCGGTGGTCGGCTTCCAGGTGACGCGACAAATCGGCAGCAGCGAGGTGTCGGTGGCGGCGGCGGTGCGCGCAGCGGTCAAGACTTTCACCGCCAACCACCCGCAGGTGCAGATCACCGAGGTGATTGAAACCGTGACACCTACGCAGGACAACTATGACGGATCGATGCACCTGCTGTACGAGGGCGCAGTCCTGGCGGTGGTGGTGGTCTGGCTGTTCCTGCGCAACTGGCGTGCGACTTTTGTGTCCGCCGTGGCGCTGCCGCTGTCCATCATCCCGACCTTCATCGTGATGTACCTGCTCGGCTATTCGCTCAACCTGATCACCCTGCTGAGCCTGTCGCTGGTGGTGGGTGTGCTGGTTGACGATGCCATTGTCGAGGTAGAGAACATCGTGCGCCATCTGCGCATGGGCAAGACACCCATGCAGGCCGCGCTCGACGCCGCCAGTGAAATCGGCTTGGCGGTGGTGGCCACCACCTTCACCCTGGTAGCGGTGTTTTTGCCCACCGCATTCATGAGCGGCATACCCGGCAAGTTCTTCCGTCAGTTCGGCATCACCAGCTCAGTCGCGGTACTGGCATCGCTGATGGTGGCGCGGCTGCTGACGCCGATGATGGCTGCCTACCTCCTCAAACCCAGCCCAGAACATGCGGCGCAAGACGGCCCGGTAATGCGTCGATACCTGGCCATGGTGCACTGGTGCCAGACACACCGGCGCCGCACGATGCTGCTGGCCGGCCTGTTTCTCATCGGCTCGGTGAGTCTGGTGCCGCTGCTACCCACCTCGTTCATCAGTGCGTCCGACACCGCGCAGACCACCATTTCACTGAAGTTGCAGCCCGGCACTACATTGGCGCAAACCCGCGCCACCGCAGTCCAGGCCCAGACGCTGATCGCCAAGATGCCCGAAGTCACCCAGGTATTCACCGTGATTGGTGATGCCAGCAGCGATGCCAGCAGCAGCACGGTCAACGAGGCCTCACTGACCGTCAGCCTGACCCCGCGCGGCACGCGCTCGCGCTCGCAGTCCGACGTGGAAGCCGCCATCCGCCACGACCTGGGTGGGCTGCCAGGAGTGCGCGTCGGCGTGATGGGTATGGGCAACGGCCAGTCGCTCGACATCACCCTGGCCAGCGACGACGCTCTGGCACTGAACCAGGCCACCGCCGCGCTGATCAAGGACCTGCGCACGCTGCACGGCATCGGCAATATCTCCGACAGCTCCAGCCTGCAGCGGCCGGAAATTCATGTGCTGCCTGACCCGGTGCGCATGGCCGAGCAGGGTGTCACCACCGACACCCTGGCCAGCGTGGTGCGTGTCGCCACCTATGGCGACTACGCCACCAGCCTGGCCAAGTTCAACCTGCCTCAGCGGCAGATCCCGATTCGCGTACGCTTTGACGACAGCACCCGCTCCGACCTGGACGCGCTGGGCCAGCTGCGCGTGATCGGACGTGCCGGCGCAGTGCCGTTGGACGCCGTTGCTGATCTGTCGCTGAGCGCCGGGCCGTCGCAGATCGCGCGACTCGACCGCATGCGAAATGTGACCCTGAGCATCGAACTCGGTAGCCTGAGCACCGGCGATGTCAACAAAATGGTGCAAGCCCTGCCGTCCATCAAGAACCTGCCCAGCGGCGTACAGCAGATCGCCACCGGCGACGCGCAACGCATGGCCGAACTGTTCACCAGCTTTGGCGGCGCGATGCTGATTGGCATTCTGTGCATCTACGCGGTGCTGGTGCTGCTGTTCCACGACTTCATGCAGCCAGCCACCATCCTGGCCGCCCTGCCCCTGTCGGTTGGCGGCGCATTGCTGGCACTGCTGATCACCGGCGGCGGCTTCTCGATGTCGTCGGTGATCGGTCTCCTGATGCTGATGGGCATCGTCACCAAGAACTCGATCCTGCTGGTCGAGTACGCGGTGGTCGCCTACCACCAGCGAGGCTTAGGGCGCTACGAGGCGCTGGTTGATGCCTGCCACAAGCGCGCCCGGCCGATCCTGATGACCACCATCGCCATGGTGGCGGGCATGCTGCCCATCGCCCTGGGCATCGGGACCGACCCCAGCTTTCGAGGCCCGATGGCGGTGGTGGTGATTGGTGGACTGGTTACCTCCACCGTGCTGAGTTTGCTGGTGATTCCGGTGGTGTTTACCTATGTTGATGATCTGCTGTTGTGGATGCGCAAACATTTGAATCGGCGACACCATGTTGCTACTTAAATTACAGCTTATAAGGCAGCATCCATAAGGGCTAGAGGCACTATTTGCTTGTAACAACAGGCTGCTACCGCAGGTTTATGGTGGACGATATGCCCAACTCTGCCCGGGCAGGATAGTCCGACGGAGCCAAGTGAGTCATTTCATCATTCTCATAGGGTGTTTTAGTGCTCTAGCCCAGATTGCACCTTCACAAATAGCTACAAATTAAATAGCAACTTTGGTGCACTGCTTCAATCGATCAATTGCCCACCATCGTGAAACGGATATGGCCCGGCGAAATGTCCGCTGGCCACCGTGTGGCTGATGAGCTGGCCGTTGTTGCTCAGCGCATGCAGGGCAAAGCCCGGCGGCTCCAGTGTCCAGGCCGAAGCCGCGTCAGGGGCCAGGTCCAGACAGACCTGGTGCGCAGGTGAGGGCACGGTCATGGCCACGGTGCCGCCAAAGCGCACCTGGATGCTGCGGTGCAGGTGGCCACAAATCACGCGCTCCACATTCGGGTGGCGAGCTATCAGGGCTTCGAGTTCGGCTGCGCCTTGCAGCAGGCCAATGGCATCCATGTGACCGATCAAAGTGGCAAACGGCGGGTGATGCATGGCGATCACCACCGGACGGTTGCTGTGCATGTCCAGCGTGTCAGACAGCCATTGCAGCCGCTCTGAACACAGGCTACCCTCCTCCGCACCTGGCACCACGGTATCCAGTGCAACCAGTTGCAAACCGCCCACCGCCACGCTGAACTGCACGAAGCCGCTGCTGCCCAGGTAAGCGTGTTCGGGAAAACTCGCCCGCAGTTGTTCGCGCTTGTCATGGTTACCCGGTAGCAGATAAACCGGCATGGTCAGCGGGGCCAGCAGCGTGCGCAGATGGTCGTACTCGGCGGCGCGGCCAAAGTCGCTCAGGTCGCCGGTGATGACCACGGCATCGGGCTGCTGCGGCAGCCGCAAGATGGTCGCCACCGCCTGGCTCAGATAAGGTGCCGTGTCCAGCCGCCCATAGGCCAGACGGCCCGGTTCGCGGATGTGCAGGTCAGAGAGTTGCAGCAGCAAGGTAGTCATTGGGATTCCTCGCAGGGCATCAGGCGCTCGGGGGCGATGCGGATACCCACCGTGTCGCCCACCAGAGCCGGGTGGTCACGCGGCACGTCGGCTTGCAGCGGGAGCTGGTCGTGCAGCGCCAGCGTGAGTTGCACCCGATCGCCCAAAAAGCTGCGCCGCTGCACCACGGCCTGGCCGTTGCCTGCAGCCAAGGGCCCCACTTCAATGTCTTCGGGCCGCACCAACAGCGCGGTGTGCGCGCCCCAGGCGTTCGGGCAAACCAGTTCGATGCCGCCCAGCGGCACAACATGGCGGGCCTGAGCCTGTGCATCGCGTTGCAGCCGGTTCACGCGCCCCAGAAAGGCGGCGACAAAAGGGTGGCCGGGTTGGCGGTACAGGCTTTCGCCATCCCCCACCTGCACAATGCGCCCAGCCTGCATCACAGCCAGCCGGTCGGCAATGGCCAGCGCTTCTTGCTGGTCGTGGGTGACGTGGATGGCGGTGATGTGCAGGCGGCGCAGCAGTTCGGCCAGCTCGTCACGCAAGGATTCCTTGAGCTTTGCATCCAGCGCGGTCAGCGGCTCGTCCAGCAGCAGCACCCGTGGGCGCACCGCCACCGCACGGGCCAGGGCCACACGCTGGCGTTGGCCGCCGGAGAGTTCGGCCGGGCGCTTTTTCTCCAGGCCATTCAGGCGCACCAGATCGACCAGCTCGCCGACGGTGCGGCGCTGTTCTTCAGCGCTGATGCCACGGATGCGCAGACCGTAGCCGATGTTGGCCGCCACCGTCATTTGCGGAAACAGCGCGTAGTGCTGGAACACCATGCCAATGCCGCGCCGCTCAATCGGCAGTGCGGTGACCTCCTCGCCGCCAAACAGGATGCGGCTGCCCGCATCGGGGGTTTCCAGCCCAGCGATCAGGCGCAACAAGGTGGTTTTGCCGCAACCCGAGGGGCCCAGCAGAGCCAGCACTTCACCCGCCGCAATGGACAAGGTGGTGGGCTGCAGGCCGCGCGTGCCATCGGCATAGGTTTTTGCGCAGTTGATGACATCAACCCGCGTGCGTTCAAGTTCCATGGTGTTTCTCAATCAGGTGTCCCAGCCATTGCAAGCCCCACAGCACGGGCAAGATGACCAACAAAAAAACCAGCGTGTAAGCCGAGCCAATTTCGATGCGCATTGACGCATAACTGTCAGCCAGGCCCACCGGCAGGGTGCGCGTGAGGGGTGTGTGCAGCATCCAGGTCAGATTGAATTCGCCCACGGACAAGGTGAACACCATCAGGCTTCCCGCCACGATGGCTGGCAGCACGGCTGGCACCAGCACGCCCATGAAGCGCTGGCCGAAGCGGGCCCCCAGTGAGCGGGCCGCCTCCTCCAGCGCCAGCAGCTCGTGGCGACGAAAAGCCGCCCCCACGGTGCGCACCATGAAAGGCAAGGTGAACACCAGGTGGCCGACCAGGATGAAGGCGAAGCTCTGGCGAAAACTGCTGAGCTGCCCATAGGCCAGGATCAGCGCCAGCGCAGTCGCCAGGCCTGGCACGGCCACCGGCAGGGTGAGCAGCTCTTCAAACCACCGCGCCCAGCGGGAGCGACTGCGCGCCAGTGCATAAGCGCAAGGCACACCCAGCAGCAAGCTACCAACGACGCACAGCAAGGCCAGCAGCAGGGAGGCCGCCACCGTGTTGCCATACACGTCCAGCACCTCGCTGATCCAGCGCAGGGTCAGCCCACTGGCCAGACCGCTGCTGTAGTTGTTGACCAGCCCGGCCAGCACCGACAAGGCGATGGGAGCCAGCATGAACACACTGACCAGCGCGGTGATGGCGGGCAGCAGAAAAGGGAGTTGACGAGAAGGGGTCATGGCATCAGGCTCCGGCAGCCGCAGGCCCCGCCGCATGGCGCGCCAGGAACAGGCTCAGCCAGGTGATCAGGCCCAGCGTGATCGACAGGCTGGCGGCCAGGGCGAAGTTGGCGTAGTTGGTGAACTCGTTGTAGAGCGTGATGGGCAGCACTTCAAACTTGCTGGCCAATGTGAATGCTGTGCCAAAGGCGCCCATGGATGTTGCAAAAACAATAGCGCCACATGCAAGCGTTGTCTGGGCAAGCTCTGGAATCCATACATCTTTGGCGACCTGCCAGCGGGATGCACCGAGTGATCTGGCGGCTTCTTCCAGTTGCGCATCCATGGCGCTGGCCGCTGCCGTGTAGGTGGCAATGGCGCGTGGCAGCGAGAAGTACAGATAGCCCAGGAACAAGCCCGTCAACCCATAGGCAAAGGTGCTGCGACCCAGGCCCAGCCATTCGGTCAGATCGGCCACCAGCCCCTGGCGACCACCGAGCAGGATGATGAAAAACCCGATGATCACACCCGGAAACGACAGCGGCAGCGTCAGCAGTGACAGCAGCAGCGGCTTGGCCGCAAAGCGCAGCCGTGCCAGCGTGATGCCCACCACACCACCCAGCAGCAGCGTGGCCAGCGTCACCACCAGCGACAGGCCCAGGGTGTTGAGCAGGCTGTGCAGGTAGCGGCTGTCCAGCAGCACCGCCACATAGGTGGCCCAACCTTTTTCCGCGGGCAAGGCAAACAGGCGCAACACCGGCAGCAACCAGAACGCGGCGAAAAAGGCCACGGCAGGGGCCGCACAGAGGCCCAGCAAGCGGGAGTGAGAAGTCATGCTGGGCACCTTGATTACTGCACGTCTTTCAGGTAGCGATCCGAGAAGCCTTTTTGCACCGCAGCCATCTTGCCGTAGTCCACGGTTTTGGCGCGGGCGTATTCGCTGGCAGGCAGGAAGCGGGCTTGCACCTCCTTGGGCATGGCGCTGGCGCGCACCGGGCGCAGGTAGGCGTTGGCCCACAGCGCCTGGCCTTCGTCAGACAGCACAAAGTCCAGCACCTTGTGGGCGTTGTCGGCGTGCGGCGCATTGGCCACCTGGCTCATCACGTAGGGCACCACCAGCGTGCCTTCGGTGGGAATGACGAACTGCACGTTGGCCTTGTCCTTGTACTTGGCGCGGTAGGCGTTGAAGTCGTAGTCGAGCAGGATGGCAATCTCACCCGAGAGCACACGGGCGTAAGCGGTCTGCTTCGGCACAATCGGTTCGTTCTTTTGCAGCGCCTTGAAGTAGTCGATGCCGGGGCCGAAGTTGTCCAGTGTGCCGCCGCGCGCCTGATTCACGGCCACGGCACCCACGTAGCCGACAAAGGCCGAAGCCGGGTCCAGGTAGCCGATCAGGCCTTTGTAGTCCGGCTTGAGCAGATCCGCCCAGGCGTGTGGCACCGGTTTACCTTTAAGCGCGTCCACATTCACCATGAAGCCGAGCGTGCCGGAGTGGATGGTGAACCAGTGGCCTTGCGGGTCTTTCAGGCCATCAGGAATGTCGGCCCAACCAGCGGGTTTGTAGGCGGCCACCACACCCTCTTTTTGCGCCTGAATGGCGAAGGTGACCCCCAGGTAGGTCACGTCGGCCACCGGGCTGGCTTTCTCGGCCACCAACTGCGCCAGCGACTGGCCAGAGTTCTTGTTGTCCGGCGGCACGGTGACCCCGGTTTTGGCCTTGATGGCTTTGATCTGGCTGGCCCAGTCGGCCCATTCGGGCGGGCAGTTGTAGCAAATGGCGTTTTGCGCCATGGCGTTGACGGTGACGAGGCCCAAGGCCAGCAAGGCGGCACGGGCGAGATGTTGCAAAGGTTTGCGCATAAAAACTCCGTTGAAAGAAAGGTTGGGAGAACTGACTTCTTGTTATTCAGAGAGAGAAACCGGGGCACACGACTCGCCGACGCGAAACGCGTGGTCCAGCGAGACACTGGCACTGGGGGTCAGTGGCAGGCCTGCGGCCAATGCCTGCACCAGCAGTTCCACACCGCATTGGCCAATGGCTGCATTCGGCTGGGTGACGGTGCTGAGCATGGGGGTCAGGTCTTCGCCCAGGGCGATGCCGTCAAAGCCGGTGATGCTGATGTCTTGCGGCACCCGCAGGCCGACCAGATGTGCCGCGCGGATGGCGCGAATGGCAATCAAGTCGTTCGAGCAAACCAGCGCTGTAGGGCGCGGGTTGCGCTGCAGCAAGCCGCAGATTTCTTGCACGGCGGTTTCGACAAACGGCACTTCCAGCCATGGCGAACCCTCCAGCCCATGCGCTGCCATGCCGGCGCAGAAACCGCGCTGGCGTTGCTGTGCCCGGTCAGACGCAGCCAACTGGCCGCTGATGAGGGTGATGCGACGGTGCCCCATGGCGACCAGCCGGGCCACGACATCGCGCACAGCTTGCTCACCATCCACCGACACACAGGGGTGCTCTGGATGACGGTTGTAGACCAGCACATAGGGCAGGTTCGCAGCCTGTAACCGGGCCAAGGCACTAGAGGTGGCAGGGTTGGACACGGCCAGCAGCAGGCCGTCCACATTGCCCGCCAGCAATTGCTGCACCGCCTGCTCTTCCTGCGCCAGTTCGTAGTCGGTGGTGATCGGCAGAATGGCATAACCCGCCGCGCGGGCGGCTTGGGCGATGCCATCCAGGCACTCGGCAAACACCGGGTTGAGCAGCGTCGGCAGCACCACACCCAGTACCCGACTACGCTGGGTGCGCAGGCTGCGGGCACTGGCATTGGGCAAATAGCCCATGGCGCGGGTGGTTTGCAGCACCCGTTCACGCGTGGCGGCATTCACCTTGTCTGGCAGGTTGAAAACCCGCGACACGGTGCTCATGGATACCCCCGCTTGGAGTGCTACGTCTTTGATGCTCACGAAATCGTCCTGAGTGAAAACGATTTCATTAGAAAGGCCTCCTGTGACGCCTTCATGACAGGTGATGCCATTGACGCAAACTCTGCGGTAGACTGGCCTGTCACAACAGTGAATGGAATTGATGATGGAGTTCGAAGATTTTCAAACGAGCCCTCTGACCACGCCAGCGCCTGCATCGCAAGCGCCCACCCAAGCTGTGGCCGAGGGTTCGGTGAATGAACGTCTTCTGGCCTTGTGTGCCGCCGTTGATGCGGCTGACCGGGGCAACTTCAGCTTGCCTTTGCCACTGCAGGGTCATGACCGGCTGACACTGATGGCCAGACAATTGCAACGCTTGTTTGGTCGGCTATTGGCGGCAGAAAGCGCAGGTGAGCAGTCTGCGGACAGTCTGGTGGACCCGCTGCTACGCCGTGAGAACAACCGCTTGAAGTATTTGATCGCCAACACCCCGGCCATTATTTACAGCAGCGTACCCACGGGTGACGGCACCATGACCTTTGTCAGCGACAACGCCACGCGTGTGCTGGACTACAAGCCCGAGGA
This sequence comes from Rhodoferax sp., assembly GCA_031291305.1. Lineage (GTDB taxonomy): Bacteria > Pseudomonadota > Gammaproteobacteria > Burkholderiales > Burkholderiaceae_C > Rhodoferax. The sequence continues at coordinate 25,535 of JARLJH010000001.1, forward strand.
GATGGTGGCCGACCCAAGCTTCTGGTTTGACCACATCCACCCGGACGACATTGCCAGCATTTTTTCCAGCTTTTCGCAGATATTCACTGAAGGTCACCACGCGTATGAATACCGCTTTCGCACTTGCGATGGCCGTTACCTGTGGATGCACGACTCGCTGCGCCTGATTCGTGATGCCGATGGCAAACCGCTAGAGGTCGTGGGGTCCTTGACCGACATCACCGCGCGCAAGCAGATGGAGGAGGCGCTGGCCCAGAAAGGCGAAGAGCAGCGGCTGTTGATCAATCAATTGCAAGAGACGCAAGCCCAATTGCTGCAGTCCGAAAAAATGGCCTCCATCGGCCAACTGGCTGCCGGTATTGCGCATGAGATCAACAACCCCATCGGCTTCATCAATTCCAACATGGGCTCGCTCAAGGGCTATGTGGACACGCTATGTGCCCTGGTTGACGGGTTTGACCAAAGCTTGCAGAGTTTGGTCGGCCAGCCCGAACTGAAGGAAAAAGCGGATCAGCTTATGAAAAAAGCTGACTACGCGTTTGTGAAAGACGATGTGGCCGACCTGGTGCGGGAGTCGCTGGATGGCCTCAAACGCGTGCGAGACATTGTTCAAGCACTCAAAGACTTTGCCCACATTGGAGAGACTGATTGGCAGCTGGCCGACCTGCACGCTGGCATTGACAGCACACTCACCATTGCCAACAACGAGTTCAAGTACAAGGCCACGGTGAGCAAAGAGTATGGCCAACTGCCGCCGGTGAAGTGCCTGCCCTCGCAGCTCAACCAGGTGTTCATGAACCTGATCGTGAACGCTTCCCAGGCCATTCAAACCAATGGAATCATCACCGTGCGCACAGGCTACGCCGACGACTGGGTGTGGGTAGAAATAGGCGACAACGGTGCAGGTATTGCGCCAGACATTCTGACCCGTATTTTTGACCCGTTTTTCACCACCAAACCGGTGGGCAAGGGCACGGGCTTGGGGCTTTCGGTGTCTTACAACATTGTGACCAAACACGGTGGACGCATTGATGCGGTCAGCGAACTTGGCAAGGGCTCGCGCTTCACGGTGCACTTGCCTGTCAATCCGCCCCAACTGGCAATCTGACCAGACCACAGCAAACGTGTGGGCATGGGGCCGACGCAACTGAGTCGGCAGCAGATCAAGACACTACACTTTTAAAAGCAAACTATACAAGCTCTACAGGGGCTACAAACCAGTTTTGCATACAAAATCCATGACCGCCACCACCGCTGCCACTTGCGCCGCAATGCATTGCTCTGGCGTGGCGCGTGGGCTGTCGGGGTAAACCTCGGTAGTGCTGGTGTAGCGCGCATCGGTAATGCCCGCGCACAGGCCCAGCATCTTCATTGCGTAGTGAATGACTCCCTGCGCCACCAGCGGTGAGCCGATGATTCCGCCGTGCTCGTCTGCCGGTGCAATGTGGGTCACCTGCTGCACCGCCTCGATGATGGCCTGCTGGAAGGCAGGCTGCGGGTTGGCGCTGTCGTCCACCAGATAAAAGCCGTCCGGGATGCTGTGCGGCTCAAAGGGCTGGCCATCACGCGCGGCCACAGCGGGAAGGTATTCGGATGCGTCGCTGTCGGTGGTTTCATGCAGGTCGATGTGGGCTGCAAACTGCCCACGCAAGGGTGCCACCAGGCGCATCAACGCGGCCGACTCCTGCGCCGGGCTATCTGCACGAAAAGAGCGATTGGGGTCGATGGCATCAAAGTTCCAGCGCTGGATGCGTTCATACGCCCAGGGGCTCACGCACGGTGCCAGCAGCAGATTCACCCGGCCCGCATAGCTTTCAGCCTGTTCATCCACAAAGCGCAACGCGCCATGCACGCCGCTGGTCTCGTAGCCATGCACACCGCCGGTAACCAGCACCGTGGGCAAACTGCTTTGCCAGTGGCGGCTGCGAATAGCCTGCAGCGGGAAGCGCTCTTCGGCGTAGGCCATCTCGCCATAGCTAGATACGTCAAAGCGGCTACGCAAGCGCTCAATGCGACCAAGCACCTCATCGGCATAACTGCGCTGGCGCACTTGGCATGCACGCCATTGATCAAGCTCGGCTGGGCCCCAGGCTTTGCCTGCGGTTCCAATGGGATAGAAGTTTGCTGTGCTCATACCTTGCATGCTGAGTTGGGAGTAGTGGACTGCAAGTTGGCCTTGCAGGGGCTTGATCGTACAAAGCTTTTGCACTCGATCGGGACGTTGCTCGGGGCACTTGCCGTCTAACCTCTAACTACTCCGATTCACTGCGTGGGTTCTACCGGCGGTTCATACACCAGCAAATCACCGGGCTGGCACTGCAGGTAGTCACAAATTTTTTCCAGCGTGTCAAAGCGCACGCCTTTGACACGCCCCTGCTTGAGCAAGGACATATTGGCTTCGGTGATGCCAACGTGTTCGGCCAGGTCTTTGGACTTGACCTTGCGCCGCGCCAGCATGATGTCGAGTTGAACGATGATGGGCATATGACGCGTGCTTAGATAAACCGCTCATTTTCTTCTGCCAATGCCTGGCCTTGACCAATCACATCGGCCATCAGCCACACCAAGCCCGCAAAAAATAGCGTAAATACCTGGTTGGAGCTCACACCCACCGCCAACTGGCGTGTGCCCGGCGCGTTGTGCAGTGTCAGCAACACCGAGGTTACCGCCCCCGCCACGATGGCCGCCAACGCCGCAGCGGCAACCCAACCGGCAAAGCGACGCAACCCATCCACGGCCTGCACGGTAAAAACCTGGCCTTGGGCAAATTGCGCAAAACAGCGTTTGGCCTGCCAGATGCCCATCAGCAGTAAGGCCAATGGCACTGCCGTGACAGTCGCAGCCGCCACACGTTGCCAGACTTGCAATGGTTGCTGAATGGCGCCTGGCTGCAGATTGCCCTGCACCGCCAGCTCAGGCGCACTGGTGGTCGCCCAATACCAGACCAAAGCCACCGGCAACAGCGTGATCAGGGCTACGCAAGCCATCACCATGAAGCGACTGATACGGCGAATGCGCTGCAAATGATCCATGGCTTGAGCAGATGCCTTGCGAGACGACAAAGTTGGAATTGACATAAAACACCTTTAGAAGTTTAAATTGACATCTAGTTATTGCATAACGATAATTATTCATCGCAAAACAACACCTGTCAAACATTATGAGAAAAAATCTTTTACGCCTCTGGTTGCTCGCTGCACTGATCTCCCTGGCGGCTTGCGGTGGTGTACTCATGCGCTCTTTGCCACATTTGATGCGTCTGCAAAGTGATTTATTGGTCAGTAATCCGGCCGAGTTCCTGGTTGCCTTGCAGGTGGATGCACGTCTGCTACCACCTGCCAACGCTGTACCCATGCTGATCATCAAGCTGGTGCCACGCGAGCCTGGTGCGTTTGAGGTCATCGACAAGAAACTGCCTTTGCAAGTGATGGTGAGCACTGCCACCACGCTCGGGCTCGAATCAGCACCTCCTGGCCGACGCTGGTTGATCTACAGCCTACCCGCCGTCACCCAGATCGAACTATTGCGTCTTCAGCAGACGATCAAACTGGCGAAAGCCTTGCCAAATGGCCGAGGTGCGGGCAGTTTGGGCGTGGGCGTCGAACAGGATTCCTTGGCCGTGACCACACCCGCGCTGGCCAATACCCGCTGGGACACCTGGATGCAAACCCGCCAGCGCGATGGTTTCTTTGAGGTCTGGAGCGGTACCCCGGCCGAGTTGCAGCGAATAGCGGCAAAAAACAGGTAAACGCGCGGGGGCGCAGTGGCATACCCCTCGATTCAGGCCCTGCCTTCTTCAGCCCTGGCCGTGACTATTTTGAGCACACCAAAGGCATCTGAACAGTCAGGCCCGCTCAGCGTGCACTGCCGTTTTGCAGCCGAACCAAATGGCTGGCCACCATGGCCGCAATCACATCGGCAACGTCGTGGGAATTCAGCGGCGCATCGAACAACAACTCGACCCCGGCATAAATCATATCCACGGCAATGCGCCCTACCAACAGCAAATCTTTTTCAGACACATTGGGAAAAGCTTTGATCAGCATCTGACCTTGTGCATCAGTCACCAGGGTGTGCGAATCAAGGCGTACTTTCTGCAAAGTGGGAACCGCTCGCAAAGCACGCAGGATCCACACTCCACCTGGCGTTTGCTTCGTCACCTTGTAGGTATCCAGCAGCAGCCCGGCCAGGGCCTGTTCGAGATCAGACACCGAACCTGCCAGAACCTCCAATGTGATCCATTGCGGGATCAATTCGTTCTGACGTTGCATCAACCGCTGCGCCAACTCGGACAGCAGCGCGTACTTGTTGGGAAAGTAACGGTAGAGCGCCGGAGGCGTCAGGCCAGCCTGCGCACAAACCATATTCGTTGACAGGCGCTCAATGCCGACATCAATCAGCATCTTGGCGGCCACGTCCAGGATGAGCTCGTAGGTTTCCGTTGCGCGTTGCTGTGCCGGTAATTTCTTGACAACAAGACTGGGCTTGCGAGGTGAACGACGAGTAGCCATGGTGCACGTAGGTAAGGGAAAACCCCCTGATTGTGTCACGGAAGAGTCGACTATATTTCAGATAGTCATCACTATCTTAATGAGCAATTTCTTGTAAATATTTTAGATAGTCATAACTACCTATTTGGCCTACTTCTTGCATGTCGTGACCATCACCCAACTGGTGGCATTTCATGAATAGAAATGCACCAATGCGGTGATTGCGGCACTTGTTCAACCTCTGTTTCCAATTTGATTACTAGCCTACTCACGCCCTAATACGATAGTCATCACTAGCCAAATACACCACAACCTTCTCGCACCAAGGAACACATGACATGGCGACCTCACTTCAGCTCCACAAACTTTTTGCAGGAATCCTGCCGGCCCTAGTATTGATCGCAGCACCCCAGGTCCATGCAGCCAGCGCCGACGACGCAAAAGGCCTGTGGATCACGGCACAAAAAGATGCAGTCATCGAGTTCAAGATTTGCACTGATCGCCCTGGCGCACTGTGTGGGCAGATCGTCTGGGATAAAGATGCTGGCACCCCGGTCGACACCTGCGGGGTACGCATTGCCCAGCTTGACAAATACAACCAGGACAAGGGGGCATGGCGCGACGGCTGGGTTTACGACCCGCGCGACAAGAAGACCTACAAAGGTGCCATCCGGGTCAAAGACAAAACCTTGACCATGCGCGCCTACATCGGTATCGAGGTTCTCGGCGAAACCGAGGATCTGTTCCACGTCGATGCCATGCCTGCCACCCCCGTTTGCAAAGCCCGTTAACCCTTTCCATTCACGCACTAAAAAGGAGACTCCCATGTATCGCAAATTCACTCCAGCACTGATCGCCATTTCTGCAGCACTTTGCACCACGCTACCAGCGCTGGCACAGGAGCACCAGGTGGCTTCCTACCAGCTTGACACCACGGTCACATTGCTCTCCGACCAAACCACACGTGGCACCTCTGACTCCCTGATGGAGCCAGCGGTCAAACTGAGCGTGCAGCTAGCACACGAAAGCGGCTTTGTGGCTTTGGCAGAAATTGTGAATGCGAACAAAAAAGAGTTCACCAACAGCGATGGCTACAGCATGACGATGGGCGCAGGCTACCGCTTCGGCGACCCGGAGGGCTGGCACTTTGGGGTGGGCTTGGCGGCCGAAATTTTTCCCGGTGCGAAATTTGATGCACCGCACCAAGTTGCCATTGACGATGGCAGCGTCACCGGCATACCGGACTTTCCACTTCCTTTTGACAATCGCACTACCAACTACAACACCAATTTCGCCGTGCTGGAAATTGGCTATGGAGCCCTTGAGGGCCGCATACTGGATGTGCTCTCAAGAACTTACCGCGCCGCCGACACCGGGGGCGTTTGCGGTCAGATGCTGGATGTTGCCGCTTCAACAGGCGGAGACCTCACCAACGCGCTCGCCTGCTATGCCCGTGGCGATCAAAATTCACGCGGCACGCTGTTATTTGACCTCGACTACAAGATTCCGGTCGCCCCGGCGACCACACTGACCTTGCACGCTGGTTATCAAAAGACAGCGAACTTCTCTGAAGCCGACTTTGCCGACTACAGCGTCAGCGTGACACGCAAGCAGTGGGGTTTTGATTGGACAGCCAACTTCATAACCACCCAAACCAAGACGCCTGAATTGTTCATGGTTCGGGACGGCAATGACTGGCGCCGCATAGACAACAACAAGCTGGTGCTTTCAGTATCTCGCCGTTTCTAATCTCATGTCAAACCCACACATTCCATCGGACACCACGAGTCAGTCTTTGGTGCTTGCCGTTGACCTGGGCACCTCAGGGTGCAAGTGCGCCCTGGTGTCACTGGACGGTACAGTGCGTGCGTGGGCGTTCCGTCCCGTCAAGCTGCATGTGCAAGGCGCCTTGGCCGAGCAGGAGCCGCATGACTGGTGGATGGCTTTCCTGGAAAGCGCCGGCGAGATCCTTGCCGACGATGCCCAACTGCGCAGCCGTGTGGTCGCCGTGTGTTGCTCGACACAAACCGAGGGCACGGTCTGTGTGGATCGCAACGGCCAGCACATCGGGCGGGCGTTGACCTGGCTTGACTCGCGCGGTTCCGCGGCCGTGACGCGCCGCGTGCGTGGACGTGCTTTCAATATCGAAGGCTACGCCCCTTTGAAGCTGTGGCGCTGGCTGCGGCTGACAGGGGGTGCACCATCGCTGTCGGGCCGCGACTCGGCGGGGCACATGGTTTATCTGCGTGACGAAGAACCCGAGCGCTACGCACGCACCTACAAGTTCCTGAACGTGCTGGACTATTTGAACCTGCGCCTGTCGGGCCGTTTCTGTACCACACAGGACTCCATCGTCACCTCCTGGATCACCGACAACCGCGACCCCAACCACATTCACTACGACGCAGGCCTGATTCGCCTGCTTGGCTTGGATGCCGACAAATTGCCCGAAATAGTGCACTCCACCGACGTGCTCGGTCCACTGCTGCCAGAAGTGGTGCAAGCGCTGGGCCTGAGCCCCAAAACTGTGGTGATCGGTGGTGCCGTTGACAACTCAGCGGTGGCCGTAGGTGCTGCGGTGGGCGACTATGAAACCCATCTGTACCTCGGAACCTCCTCCTGGCTAGGTTCGCATGTGCCGTTCATGAAAACCGATGTACGCCACAAGATCGCCGCCATCCCGGGTGCCGTGGACGGGCGCTACCTGGCCATGGCCTTGCAATCCACAGCGGGGGCCAACCTGTCGTTCCTGCGCGACCGCATCCTCTACCACCCGGATGAATTGGCCAGTGACGAAGAGCACCCTGCGGTCTACGAGGTGCTCAACCAGATTGCCGCCCGTGTACCTCCAGGTGCCCGTGGCCTGATCTACACGCCCTGGCTGCTGGGCGAGCGCACCCCCGTAGACGACCCATGCCTGCGCGCTGGTTTACTCAATATGTCGCTGGAGCACTCACGCGAAGACATCTTTCGCGCCTTCCTGGAAGGTGTGGCGCTGAACACCCGCTGGATGCTGGAACCCTTTGCCCGCCTGCTTGGACGTGATGCCGGCATCATCACGGCGGTGGGCGGCGGCGCACAGTCCGACGTGTGGTGCCAGATCATGGCCGATGTCACTGGCCAGCCCATTCGCCAGCTGGCCGCCCCAATCCAGGCCAATGCCATCGGTGCAGCGTTCATTGCAGGTGTCGGCATGGGTGCACTGCGCTTTGCCGACCTGGGGCATCTGCGCCAGGCCCGCCACACCTACGAACCATCGAGCGCATTGCGCCGCCTCTATGACGACAAATTTGAAACTTTCAAAGAAGTCCGCACACGGCTGGCACCGCTCTACCGACGCGTCAACTCTTCCCGAACACCTGCCACATGAATACCCTTCCCATTCGCCAATCTGTCGTTAATCTGTGCGTCAAGTTGTCGCACCTCGGCTACCTTGCCGGCACGGGCGGAAACATTGCGCTGCGTATTGACGCAGACCGATTTGCAGTTACCCCGTCAGCCATCGACTACCTGAGCATGCACGCTGACGATGTGTGTGTGGTGCGTTTGACTGACTTGCAATGTATCGAGGGTGATCGCACGCCATCCGTAGAAACAAGCCTGCACGCCCGCGTCTTTCGCCTGCGGCCCGATGTGTCATGCAGCATTCACACGCACCAGCCGGTTGCCAGCGCTTGTGCGTTATTAGGTCGCACCCTGGAAGTGGACGACGAAGCAACCCGCCAGATTATTGGCCCGTACGTGCCGCTGATTGGTTACATGCCTTCAGGTACAGCGCTGCTGGCCGGGATGGTGGGACGCGCCATTGCCCCTGACCTCAATGCCTACCTCATGCGCAATCACGGCGTGTTGTGCTGTGGCGCGAGCTTGGAAGCCGCCGTGGCCAGCATCAATGCGCTGGAAGGTTTGGCACGCCGCCATTTAGCGAAACGCATTGCCGAGCAGATTTCAACCCACCCGCGACGTGCGGTAGCACTGCACCGCGTCCTGCAAACCCTGGAGTCCTCATGAACGCTCCCATCAACCCACAACATCTCTCCAACCCAACCAGTACCCATCGTATGGAATCAACATGTACTCCCGCCATCTCCTCGTGGCCTGACGTGGACACCTTGTATCGGCGCTTTGCCGAATTGGTTGCCCAACCCATGCGCCCCATCAAAGCCGAGCACATGAAAAAAGTCATGCACTACTTTGACCAGCGCTGCCAGGGCTCCAAGCGCCTGTCAGAGGCCGCCAAGAAAGTGATCCCAGGTGGTGTGCAACACAACCTGGCTTTCAACCACCCGTTCCCCATCGCCATGGATCAGGCCGAAGGCGCCCATCTGCGGGACGTAGACGGCAACCGCTACATCGACTTACTGCAGGCCGGTGGCCCGACGCTGCTGGGCTCCAACCCGCCCGTGTTGCGACAAAAGGTCAACGAGGTGCTGGACCAATGCGGCCCGGTCACCGGTTTGTTGCACGAGTATGAAGTGAAGTTGGCCGAACTGGTTTGCCAAACCATGCCCGGCGTGGAGATGCTGCGCCTGCTGGGCTCTGGCACTGAGGCGGTGATGGGGGCGATTCGACTGGCACGCGCCTATACCAACAAAAAATGGCTCATCAAAGTGGGCGGTGCCTACCATGGTTGGAGTGACCAGATGGTCTACGGCATGCGACTACCTGGCACCGGCCGCATGGAGGCCATTGGCATTCCCGGCGGCTCCACAGCCTACACCCAGGAATGCAACCCCAACGACCTGGATGCCCTGCGCCGCAAGCTGCAAATCAACCGAATGCGTGGCGGCACCGCTGCCGTGCTGTTGGAACCCCTGGGCCCGGAGAGCGGCACCCGGCCGGTACACCCCGACTACAACCGCCAAGTGCGTGCGCTGTGCGACGAATTTGGTGCGCTGATGATTTTTGACGAAGTGGTCACCGGTTTCCGCATGGGCCCAGGTGGTGCCCAGGCCTATTTCAACGTCAAGCCCGACATCACCGTGCTGGGCAAATGCCTGGCGGGCGGCTACCCGATGGCAGGTGCCATCGGTGGGCGGCGTGAAGTCATGATGTTGTTGGTCGGTGGTATTGGCACCACTTCCAAGCGTGCCTTTGTCGGCGGCACCCTGTCAGCCAACCCCTTGTCTTGTGTGGCGGGTTACCACGCGCTGATGGAGGCCCAACGCACCGATGCGGCGGGCAAGGCCGGGCGAGCTGGCGACCGCATGCGCAAAGGGCTGGAGCAAATCATTGAGCGGCTGCATCTGCCTTATGTGGTCTACAACATGGGCTCCATCGTGCACTTGCAGACCTCGGGCGTGCTGCTGCTCGACACCAGCAACTTGTACAAACTGTGGAAGGCCAAGGACGAAGCCAAGGGCCGCAAGCACATGATGGAGGAAATGGGCGCGGCCTACTCGGCCCACGGCCTCATCACCCTGGCGGGCAGCCGCATCTACACCAGCCTGGCCGATACCGACGAGGTGGTGGATGACGCGCTCAACCGTTTTGAAGATGTTTTTAAGCTGGTGTGACCCGATGAACACCGAAGAATATTTGTGTGAACAATGGCCGCTTCTTCGCGAGCGGCTGCAAGGCAAACGCTTGCTGGGGGAAGACGGTGGCAGTCTATCGCTGCGTATTCCAGGAGCCCAGGCCATGTGGTTTGGTACGGCGATAGATGAAGCTCCCAGACGGATATCCTGGCAAGACCTGAAGCCATCAAACGGTGCATTGCTCAGCCACGTGGAGATATATGTCGCACGTCGGGACGTCAGCGCCATCACCATAGGTGGTGGTGTGTATGGTCGCAGTTTGGCGGACTTTGGCGGTGTGTTGCCACAGGTCTTTGATGAGCAGGCGCGACATCTGGGTCGCATGGGGCCTGCCGTGAATGTCGCGCGCGACATTTCGCGTTCCCTGAGTGAAGGCGGCAACGTGGTGCTGGTACATGGCCTGCCAGTCTGCCTGGGAATGACCGCGACGCGTATGGCCCTCAACGCTGAACTGTTCGAAAAATGCGCCAAGGCCTATGTGCTGGCAGTGGCCAGCGGTGCAACGGTGAAGTCTTTACCGTGGATCGTGCCCTACGTTGCCAACGGACGCTTGCGCAAAGACACCCAACGAGCGACTCAGCGTCTTCAGCAAGGTTTGCTGCCGGAAGAAACCAAAGGCTATTGAGCCGAGCACAGTACCCGAATGCGTACTCACAACCAAGGAGGCCCTATGTCATCCAACCACGCACATGAACTCACACTGGGTCAGATTTTCGCGGCGCTGGCTATTGGCACCATTGCCGTGTTGATGATCGGCGTCCAGCCCATCCTGTTGGGCGAGCTGGTCGAGGCCAAGCAGGTCAGTCTGGAAGGCGTGGGCATTGTGGCCATGGGCGAGATCGTCACGCTGGGCCTGGGCGTGGTTCTGGGCGACGCGATGCTGCCCTGGTCTCGCCTGAAGCTCATCACCATCGTAGCTGCTGTACTGGCCTCATGTCTGGATATGCTCACCCTGTTGGCGGTGGGTGACGGCCAATTGACCGCGGTGCGCATGGCCGCAGGTCTGGCCGAAGGGGTGCTGATCTGGGGCACCACAGGCGTGGTGGTGCGCACCGCCAACCCGGCCCGCGTTGGTGGCATTTTCTTTGTAACTCAAACCATTGCCCAGGCAACCGTGGGTGCAGTATTGGCCAACTGGGTCATTCCGCACGCGGGTTGGAAAGGCGGGTTCATGCTGCTCGGAGGTTTGACACTGCTGCCATGCGTGCTGGCGTACAAACAACCACCGCGTCTGGCACCTCTGGCATCCCCTGTGGTCTCGGGCTTTCGCTGGAGCATCTCGACGGTGTTGCCACTGCTGGTGGAATTCATGCAAATGGCCACGCTAGGTTCGTTCTGGGCTTATCTGGAACCTCTGGGCAAGGCAGCCGGTCTGGATGCCAAAGCGGCCCAGACCTTGATTGCCGGTGTGTTGGCCATGCAGGTGGTTGGCGGCATCGTAGCCACCGCGGCGGTGCGCCGCCTGGCGGTGGTACCCGCGTTGGTAGTGGGCTCGGCCGTGATGGCGCTGATCACCGCCACGGTTTACCAATTGCCCAGCGGCAGCACCTTGATTTTTTCCATTGCCTGCGCGCTGTTTGGCTTTGTCTGGCTGTTTTTGCTGCCCTTTCACATCGGTCTGGCATTTCTGGCTGATCCCAGTGGTCGACTCGCTGTCTTGGTGCCCGCCGCACAACTTTTGGGCAGCGCGTTTGGCCCGCTGATGGCCTCACTGGTTGTACGAGGCGACGACGCCAGCGCCGTCCCCTTGATCAGCACCGCCTTTGCGGTCGCCGCAGGGCTGGTGGTGCTCCTCACCCGTCGGAATGGCAAGACCATGGCATCGCCAACCTCTCACGCTTCCAAAGCACTCTGAAAGCAAGCTGGTATGAACACAACTTCACTGGTCACCGGCGGCAGCGGCTTTGTCGCTTGCCACCTGATAGATCAACTGCTGCAGGCGGGTGATACCGTGCACACGACGGTGCGCAACCTGAAATCGGAAGGCAAATTGCGCCCTTTGCGCCAACTGCAGGCACGTTATCCCAATCGCCTCAAACTCTTCGAAGCTGATTTGCTGGTGCCCGGCTCGTTTGATGCCGCCATGGTCGGTTGCACGGTGGTGCACCACGTGGCTTCGCCCTTTTTGCTGCCCGAAAAAATCAAGGATGGCCAACGGGAAATGCTGGAGCCCGCGCTCAACGGTACACGCAACGTGCTAGCCAGCGTCAACAAGACGGGCAGTGTGTTGCGGGTGGTCATGACTTCCACCGTAGGGGCCATCTTTGGAGATTACGCCGATGTGCTGGACATGAAAGACCGCGTCCTTAGCGCGTCCTACTTCAACACGTCCAGCACCCTGTCCAACAACCCCTACCACTATGCCAAAACCGAAGCCGAGAAAGAAGCCTGGAAGCTCTGTCAGGCGCAGCGGCGCTGGAGCCTGGTGACGATCAACCCTGGCATGATTCTGGGGCCCTCGCTGACACCCAACTCCGAATCCGGAAGTCTGTTTTTGCTCGATGAGATGTGCAAGGGCTATTTCTTCTACGGTATGCCCGATCTGTGTCTGACCACCGTGGATGTGCGCGAAGTCGCCCAGGCGCATGTGCAGGCAGCGATCCGGCCGCAGGCCCATGGTCGCTACATCTTGGCAGAAAAACACACCTTGTCATTTGTCGAAATATCGATCATCTTGCGCAAGGTGCACCACCGCCCTTGGCTGCTGCCCAGGCACCAGATCCCGAATTTTGTGGTGCGCCTGATCGGCCCGCTGTTCGGCTTGACCCAGGACTACATGCGCAAGCACCTGGGCATCCACTTTGCGGTGGACAACCAACCCAGCATTGATGAGCTGGGGGTGGCATATCGCCCGATTGAGGAAACCCTGTTCGATCACTACAAGAGCTGGGCGCAGCAGCGCCGCGGCCGCTAGGTCCAATCAGGAAACTCATGAACTTCAACAACAAAGTCATCTTGATCGCCGGTGCTTCCTCCAGCATGGGCCACGTACTGGCGCTGCGTCTGGTCAAGGAAGGCTCCCACTTGATTGGGGCAGCCAGGCGCCGGGAACGGCTGGAATCATTGGCAAATTGGACTCTTCACTTTGATACTCCCCGTCCTGCTACCAAGAGGCTTTGATGAATCCATCTCATGACACGCCTACAGAAGCTGTCCAGGCCTGCTTTGCTGCTCAAGCCGAGCGCGCCTTGGCGCAGCGAACCTCCAGCGCCAGCGAACGCATTGGCAAGCTCAAGCGGTTGCAAACCGCTTTGCTGAAACGGCAAAGCGAACTGCACCACGCCTTTGCCAGCGACTTTGGCAAGCCCGCTGCCGAGGTTGACCTGACCGAGCTGCTGCCGGTGGTCGATGAAATTCAAGCGGCCACCAAGCATCTGCGAAGCTGGATGCGCCCACGGCGCGTCATGCCGGGTCTGACCACCTTGGGCACCCGCGCCCGAGTGACTTACCAGGGCAAAGGCCGTTGCCTGATCATCGGCCCGTGGAACTACCCCGTCGCCACGCTGATCAGCCCACTGGTCTCGGCCATCGCGGCAGGCAACACGGTCATCGTGAAACCCTCGGAATTCACTCCGGCAGTCAATGCCGTGTTGGCCCAAGTGATTGCCGAGGTCTTTGATGCCACCGAGGTGACGATGATCACTGGTGCTGCGGCCACCGCCCAGGCCCTCTTGGACTGTCCGTTTGACCACATCTTCTTCACGGGCTCCAGCGCCGTCGGCAAGCTGGTGATGAACGCCGCTGCCCGGCATCTGGCCTCGGTCACGCTGGAGCTGGGCGGCAAGTCGCCGGTGATCGTGGACGAGAGTGCCGACCTGGCGCAGGCCGCAGAACTCATCATGTGGGGCAAGCTGGTCAACGCCGGACAATCCTGCATCGCGCCCGACACCTTGTTTGTGCATCGCGGCGTGCGCGACGAACTGCTGCGCCGTTGCAAAGTGCTGGTTGCTACACGCTATGGCCAGAACGATGTGGTCATTGCCGCCAGCCCAGATTTGGCGCGGATGATCCACGAGCGCCACGCTGCACGTGTCGCCGCCTTGATTGACGATGCGCTCAATCTGGGGGCCAAACTTGTGCTGGGCGGTGGACGCAATCTGGCAGAGCGCTTCATTGCACCGACCTTGCTCACCGATGTGCCCCCTGAAGCACACATCGCCCAGGAAGAAATCTTTGGGCCAGTGCTTCCGGTCATCGTTTTTGACGACATTGGCGAGGTCATCACCTCTGTCAATGCACGCCCCAAACCCCTGGCCCTCTACCTCTGGAGCACGCAAGAAAGAACCATCCAGCGCGTGCAGGCTGAAGTCAGCTCCGGCAGCCTGGTGATCAACCACTGCATGCAGCAGTTTGCCCACACGGGCCTGCCCTTTGGCGGGGTGGGCAACTCTGGTGTTGGCAACTCGCATGGGTTCTATGGTTTCAAGGCGTTTTCGCACGAGCGCGCCCTGCTGCGTGGCGGCAAGGTGCTGCCAGTGAAGTTGTTTTTCCCGCCCTACACACCACTGACAAAGCGCTTGATCGGCACACTGATCGCTTGTGTGCGCAGACTTTGACCTCACCCCAACCGCTCACCCATATATATGAAGGAGACAAACATGAGACTTTTAAAGCCCTTGGTGGCTACTGCATTTCTAACCCTGCCAATGGTGACACAGGCCGAACTGACCGAACGTCAAGCCATGCTGCTGACCCACAACTGTGTGCAATGCCATGCACGGGCCGCCACCGGCGCGCCGACCATGGGCCACCCAGAGAGCTGGAAAACCCGTGACAGTGCGGGTGAGGACAAGCTGCTGCGCAGCGTCATAGAAGGCCTGGGCGGCATGCCACCGCTGGGCTATTGCGCAGCCTGCACCGAGGCTGATTTGCGTGCCCTGACCCGCGCCGTGGCGGGGCTGAAAGGAGCCCAGTGATGCCGCACAATCGCCGCCAATTTCTCAGCGCCACCGCTGCCAGTGCAGCCGTCACCCTGTTGCCAGGCTGCAGTTCGCGGGGCAGCGAACCGCAAATGCCAGTGGCCTACGAACTCGGCAAACCCTTGCCCTGGGTGAACTGGGCCGGCAACCAGTATTGCTTTCCCAAGCACCGCCCCGTGCCCGGAACAGAAACCGAAGTGGTCGATGCATTGCGCCAGGCACAGGGCCAGGTGCGCGCCGTGGGGGCCGGGCATTCCTTTGCCGCTCTGGTGCCGACCGATGACACCCTGATCGCCACCGATTTGCTCAGTGGCCTGATCAGCCACGATGCCGCTACGCTTCAGGCTGAACTGTGGGCGGGCACCCGCTTGAACGAAGTGGGCCCCTTGCTGGCGGGCGTGGATCAGGCCCTGCCCAACATGCCCGATGTAGATCACTTTGCACTGGGCGGGGCCATCGCCACATCAGTGCATGGCACGGGTGTGCGCTTGGGTTCACTCTCCAGCCGCATCGTCGGCCTGACGCTGGCCACCCCAAGTGGCGAGCTGATCGAGTGTTCTGCCACCCAACACCCCGAGGTATTTCATGCCGCGCGTGTTTCTGTGGGGGCACTGGGCATCATCACCCGCGTCCGACTGCAAAACAACAAGTCGTTTGCACTCACAGAAACCAACCGGGTCGAGCACACCGAAGACATCCTGGCCGATCTGGACAAACGCTTTGCCCAGCACCGGCATTTCGAGTTCATGGCCCTGCCTCATTCCGATCTGGCCGCCACCGTGGCCACCGACTTGGCCCAACCGGGCGACAGCCCAAAAGGCGAGGATGACCCCAATGCCCTGAACGATCTGCGCAGGGTTTTTGACGCCATCAGCTGGATGCCCGGCTCAAACCTGGTGTATGAGCGCTTGCTGAAAATCGCCATGGGTGACAGCGCCTCCAGCGTGCGCACCGGCCCGTCCTACCAGGTATTTCCACACCTGCGCGGTGTACGCTTTCGTGAAATGGAGTACGCCGTGCCCGCCGAGGCGGGACCGGCCTGTATCCGCGAAATTCTTCAAACCATTCGTGATCAGAACATCCCCGTGTGTTTCCCGCTGGAGTACCGCCGCGTCGATGCAGACGACATTTGGCTGTCGATGTTCTCTGGGCGGCCTGCAGCCACCATTTCTGTCCACCAGTACGGTGACTTGGATTACAAGCCCTACTTTGCGGCCATCGAACCCATCTTCTGGAAATACCAGGGACGGCCTCACTGGGGCAAGCTCCACACGCTCAATGCCACCGATCTGGCTGCCCTGTACCCCCAGCATTGGCAAGACTTTCAGGCGGTGCGCCGCCAGCTGGATCCGCAGGGCAAGATGCTCAACCCCTATCTGAAAAAAATGTTGGGAGCCTGACATGCTGTCACGTCGCACACTGCTCGTCGCCGGCACGGCCGCCGGAGCCTTGGCCTGGGCCCGTCCGCATGAGGTCAGCGGAGCCTATTCGCCTTACTTCGCTGCGCTCAACACCCTGCTTCGCCGTCAGGGCATTGACCGGCCCGTGTTGCTGATTGACCTGGACCGGCTGGACCGCAACATCGACCGCGTGGTCAAGTCAGTGCACACTGGCACGCCGCGCACCTACCGCGTGGTGGTCAAGTCAGTGCCCAGTCCGGCTCTTGTGGATTACATCGCCCAGCGCGCCGCCACCCGATCCGGCATGGTGTTCCATCGCCCCTTCATTGAAGCCATGGCTCGATTGCGCCCCGATGCCGACCTGCTATTGGGCAAGCCCATGCCGGTGGCGGCGGTGGCCAGTTTCTATGCCCAGCATCGCGGCAGCTTTGACCCGGCACGACAACTGCAATGGCTGGTGGATTCGCCCGAGCGCCTGGCTCAATACCTGGCACTGGCACAGGGACAGCAACTTCGGCTACGTGTGAACCTGGAGATTGATGTGGGTTTGCACAGGGGTGGTTTTGTAAACCCACAAGCTGCTGCCATGGTGCTGAAAATGATCGCTGACCACCCGCAACAACTGGCATTCAGCGGTTTCATGGGCTACGACGCACACATCATGGGTCTGCCCGACTTTCTGGCCGCTGGCGAAGTACCGAAAGTGAAGGCGCGTTATGCCGCCTTTGTCGACGAGTTGCGCCGCAATTTCCCACAACTGGCCCAGCCAGGCCTGACTTTCAACGGTGCTGGCAGCCCAACGTTTCGGTACCACGAACAGGGCTCACCCCTCAACGATGTGTCGGTCGGCTCGGCGCTGCTCAAACCCAGCCACTACGACCTACCCATACTCGATGATTTTGAGCCTGCTGCCTTCATCGCCACCCCTGTTCTCAAACGCCATGCCAGCACCGGCTTGCCGACCCAGGAATGGCTGGCTGGCCCGATGACTGCCTGGGACAGAAACAAGGCCGACACGCTGTTTGCCTACGGCGGCAACTGGCTGGCACACACCGAATCACCGGCTGGGGTGCAGCGCATCGACATCTATACCAGCTCCAACCAGGAAGGCTATTACGCCGCCCGCGGCGTGGCGCTGGCGGTGGACGACTTCTTGTTTCTACGCCCGACCCAGTCCGAAGCGGTGCTGCTGCAGTTCGGTGATCTGCTGGCGGTGCGTAGTGGGCAGATCGAGCAACGCTGGCCGGTGCTGCTGAACAGCCTCTGAACTCGTCCCACTTCTGTCCATCAGGGCAAAGCGAAATTTCAGGGTGTTGGCTATACACGTCTCAGTCATTTGCAGCGCGTTGAGAAGATTGTTCCCTCTGGCGCTGCGGCCGAGGCAACGGTCAACGTGCCTGCGCATCATCTCGCCGCACCAAACGCTCGTTTGACTTGATTTGTCGCCACAGGTCTTTCGATGTGTATTCCTGGGCCGATAAAAACCGCGTGTTCTGGTCATAGCAGACATCACCGGCAACAAGCACTCGCCGGGCTTGAGCCCGCAAGCCGATGCCCATGTCAACCAGGCCCCGGCGTAGCACTGCACACGCTTTTGCACTTCGATCATCGGGAATACCCTAGAAGAAATAAATATAGTTTTTGCTATATTTAATCCGCGTACTGCTCAGCTCCCAACAGGAATCTTCATTTTCCTTGTGGACGACGGGCGGACGTGCTCCTTCACTTCAACAACGAAAGGTTTTCAATGTCCCCTCGAGAACTGCTCCACCAACTCCCTTCAGTCTTCAACAAAGTCGCCGCCGGTCCGCTGCGCTGCACGATTCAATTCATCGCTTCCGAGTCGGCTTATGTCACCGTCGCCGACGGGACTTGCACAGTGTGTGATGGCACCGCCCCTGACGCCGATCTCGTGGTCACCCTATCGGACAAATATTTGGTGGAGTTGCTCAAGGGAAAGCTGAATCCCGCCATAGGACTGATGCTGCGCAAACTTAAGGCCGAGGGCAACCTTGATCTTGGCATGAGTCTGACCAGCCTCTTCGATTTCTCGAAACTTTGAGTCCAAACCAGGAGTACGTTCATGTCAAGCAATCCACATTCCCAGTCATCTGAAGCGCAAGAAGTACACGAACTGCGCGAGATCACCGACCTGCCGACCTTCGTTCCTTACTTTACAGATGAGGATGGGTTTGCTGCGGTGTACCAGGAACTCTTTGCCGATCCTGGTCTTGGCCTGATGAAAATCGAAGGCTTCGGGCCTCTCAAACTAGCGGTATTTCGCAACAGTCACCTGCGTTCCTTGATGGTTCATCCCGCGCTCACTGGAAACACGCCCCCTGTCATGCTGTCGGAACAAGCCTTCTACAGCGTAATCCCGGATGAGGGAAAGGAGGATGAGGCGCGCCGCGGTGCCGGGATTCTGGCCCGCTATTTGGCCAATCAGATATTCACGCTGAATCCGCCGTTGCATCGAGCTTACCGGAACGTGCTGGCTCGCCACATGATGGCCGACAGCGTCGCAATCTATGCGCCGTTGATGCGCGATATCGTGGCCGAGATGCTGAGCACTGTTGCCAACAAGGGGCCGGTCGACTTCTTGTCGGGTCTCTCGGGCCGTGTGGCAGCCCGGTTCTGGGGTACCCTCATCGGCATGACGGAGCAGGAAGAGGCGCGCGTCGTCGAACTGATGCACGGCGTTCTCCCAATGTTCAACATCATGATGTCCCCTGAAGATCTCAAACTGGCCGGTACATCAATGGGTGAATACATGAGCATCGTCTCCGGCGCGGTCGAACGGGCGCAGGCGAAGGGCGACAACGAGCTGATCAACACCATTGCCGCCGACTTCGCGGCGGTGCGCCTTGAAGGTGACCCGTACACCGTGGGTGTACGACCGGAAAGCGTTGGCATGCTGATTGCATCGAACCTGTTTGACGGCTTCCATACGGCCGGCGCCGCGGCGGCGAACTGCGTGTATCGATTACTGACCAACCCCACGGCACTCGCCAACATCCGCAACGACCGGTCGCTGGTACCGAACGCCGTTTTTGAAGGCCTTCGGCTGGACCCTCCATTGACGCTGTCTCAGCGCTATGCCATGGAGGACTTCAACTTCGAGGGTGTTCGTATCCCGAAGGGCACCCAGGTGGCCATGCTTTGGGGCGCGGGCAACCGGGATCCGCAAGCGTTCCCGGATCCTGACATCTACGATCTCAGTCGGCCACAGCGTGGGGCCACATCGTTTGGCGGAGGCGCGCGCATGTGTATGGGTCGATCCATTGCTCAATTGCTCATTGAAAAAGTGATAGAGGCCGTCACTGCCCCAGGGATCACGATGACGTTGACCGGTGAGGGCTGCGCGCTGTTGCCCCTGTCGCTCCTGCGCCAGTTCGATGCCATGCCGGTTTCCATCGTTCGCGCAACTCTGGGCCAGGCCGCGCAATGAGCTCTGCGTCCGACACGCTAACGGTCCGCGTCGCCCGCAAAACGCACGAGACGGCTGACATCTGCAGATTTGAGTTGGTACCGCAGATGGGCGCTAGCTTGCCCGCCTTTACAGCAGGTGCTCATATCGATGTCCATGTGCCCGACGGGCCGCTGCGGCAGTATTCGCTGTGCAACAGCCCGGGCGAGACGCATCGATATGAAATCGGCGTGCTCCGCGCGGTCTCTTCACGCGGAGGATCCTCGACGCTGCACGCCCGGGTGAAGGAGGGTGATGTCCTGACGATCAGCTCGCCGCGGAACCACTTTCCGCTGCGCACCGCTGCCCACACGTTGCTGGTGGCCGGCGGCATCGGCGTCACGCCTATGCTCAGCATGATCGAACACCTAGCCAAGTCGGGAGCGAACTTCATGTTGCACTACTGTGCAACCCAAAAAGATCGCATGGCCTTCTTGCAGACACTGAGCGCACCAGGGTTCAGAGACAAAGTCCTTTTACACCTCGATGACGGCGCTCTGGATCAGCGCCTGGATGTGGACACCGCTTTGTTGCCGAAGCATAACGATGCCCGGCTGTACGTTTGCGGTCCGCATGGTTTCATGCAATGGATCACCGGGGCAGCCTTGGAACGCGGCTGGGCATCCGAAAGAATTCATACCGAAGCATTTGGCCCTCTGCCGACAGCATCCTCTTGCAGTGGCGCATTTGAAGTGATCCTCAAGAGGACGGGCGATATCTACGTCATTCCACCAGAGAGATCAGTCGCATCTGTGCTCGTTGAAGCGGGGGTGGACATCGCGCTGTCATGTGAAGCAGGCATTTGTGGTACCTGCGTAACCTCCGTGTTGGAGGGCACGCCGGACCATCGGGACTCGTTTTTGACGGACGAAGAACGGGGCAAAAACGATCGGTTCACACCGTGCTGTTCACGCGCCTGCAGCACTCGGCTCGTCATCGATCTGTGATGTTGTATCTGCTTATGTCTGGCGACCTCAGCACGCAGAATTTTGCTCAAGCTCTCAGGTTTCGAAAATGCTGCGGAGATTGCCGTGGATCAGCCGCGCCGCTTCCCGGACGACTGTTTCGCGGGAGAGTTTGTCTTCCTCATAGACCAGCTCGTCGACAACGTAGCCAAACTCGACCAGGATACGGATGCGACTCCACAAGAGAGGCCAAGCAGTCTCTTCGATGGAGGAGCGGACGACCCGGAATATCTCGTCGGTGTATTGGCGCTGCCAACGCAGTCTGACATGGTTAAGATTCGGAAGCGCGCGTAGCGCCCGAATTGTCCAAATCCCACCCGGTTCCGCCGATGCGATGTCAATCAGACCATGGAACAAGCGTTCGAGCGATTCGACGCTAGGCATCGGGTCACTCCCCTGAGCCGATGCCTTGACCCAGTCGCCGAACGCATCGCTCTGCTTCCTCAGCAGACGCTCCGCCAACTCTTCGAGGACTTCGTACTTGTCCGCATAGTAATGATAGAAAGCCGGCGGTGTCAGGCCAGCCCGTGCGCAGATCGCGTTGGAAGTCAGCTTCTCGAAGCCGGTCTCGGCCAGCACTTCCCCTGCAGCCTTCACCAGCTTCTCGATGGTGATCAGGCCGCGCCCGGAGTCAGGGAGTTTCGCTTTGGTTTTTACGCCCAAGTCAGGCGCCTTGCCGGGCGCGCGCCGAGAGGGCGGATGCGCAGGTGGGCCTGCGTCTTTGCCCGTAGGTGCAATAGATCCGGATTTCTGAGTATGTTTATCCATGTCAAGCCGCAGCGATGCGATCATTGTTTTTTGGTTGCGTGGCTCTTCTTATGGGTGATGACGGGACAGGCCCTCCAAGTTCTTCGGTCGGGCAAGAGCCTGAAGAGGCATGGTTGCGCGCCCGAAGTCACCATGCAGTCCACTTCAAAGCATTATCCGAGATTGCACTTCAGTGATTTTTTACAACCAGCACAAAAATCACCGGCTCCACCCGGATTTTTGCACCACAGGGGCAATCCGACAGTGAAGGCGCGCTACGGTGCCCTTGTCGAGGATTTGCGCCGCAACTACGCACAACTGGTTCAACCGGACTCGACCTTTAACGGCGCGGGTACGTGCGTCAACGAAGTCCCCCATGGCTGCGAGGGCTAACAGCCCGAGGTAATTTCCTTCAGGGGTTAATACACATCTCTTTGATATTTACTCACTTTTAGAGAGCTACTAGCGCTTATTACATAAGGGCTAGAGCCCTGTTTTTTATCTATTTTTTGATCGAATCCAAACTCTTTGGCTTGGCAAGAATGCACATCTTTGCCCTCGCCAGGCAGACAACGCTGTTCAAACGTTTTCTTTGCATCCGCATAAAACAATACAAACTATCTTAAATAAATGTATACAAGCAATTTATTTAATAGTAAAGTCAGTTTATGCGCACCACCAAAACCCAACAAGCCAAGAGCCACCGCCTGCTGATCCGCACTGCGGTTGACCTGATGACCCAGCAGGGGTTTGATGCCACCACCATGAAACAGATCGCCCGCACGGCCGGTCTGGGTGATGCCACCATCTACAAATACTTCCCCACCAAGGAAAAACTGGTGCTGGCCTACTTTGAGCAAGCCATCGGTGATGCCCTCACCCGCATGGCCAAAACCAAGGGCCTGGCGAGTTTTGGTCTGCAGGAGCGCATGCAGCTGCTGATGGACAGCGTGCTCGATGAGTTGCTGGCCGACCGCGAATTTGTCGCCCTGGCCTACCAATTGGTGGGGCGCTTGCCGATGTCGCTGCTCAGTGATGCGCTGCCCGGCAAAGCCGCGCTGCGAATGGCTTATGCCGAGATGCTGGATGCGGCTGAAGTCTCTGGCGAAATCCCTCCCTGCGGTTTTAAAGGTAGCCTGGCGGGTTTGATGGCGGATTCGGTCTACGCCGTCATCAGCCACTGGCTGCGCGACAGCTCCGACCAGTTTGCCACCACCACGCAACTGGTCGATATGGGCCTGGGCGTGGTGGTGCTGGCCCTGCGCAGCGGTCTGATCGACAAACTGCTGGAACTGGGCGGCTTTGTGCTGCGCAGCCAACTGACCTGCTTGCTGCAGGACGGCAATGGGATCACCAACCTGATGCAACTGGCCCGCCAGGGTCTGCAAAGTGCCGCCGCCCATTCCATGCCGAAGGCCACAACATGAGTACCCCCATCACCCGGCAAGCCCTGCCCGCCCACAGCCACATTGCCGCCCAGGCCCCGGGTGCAGACTTCGCTGACTGCTATTGTTTTTCAGACCCCTGCCCCCAAGCCAGTGCCATGGAAACCTACCTCACCGTGATGGGCCGCACCCCGCGTTGGATGGATTTTTTAATGGCCGTGCGCAACCAGGTGGTGCGGCTGGTGGGCCTGAAAAACCTGGGTGCCATGCAGCTGCCGCCCGATGCCAAACCCGCCAGCGGCTACCGGGTGGGTGAGCGCGTCGGCATCTTCAGCCTGATCCACCTGGCGGCCAATGAGGTCATCGTCTGCGACGACGACAAACACCTGCGCGTGCAAGTGTCTGTGGTCAAGCACCGCGAGCAAGGCCAGCCGATGGTCTCGGTCAGCACCGTGGTGCACAACCACAACCGGCTGGGCCGCCTCTACATGGCGGTGGTCGGGCCAGCACACCAAATCCTGGTGCCCATCATGCTCCGGCAGGTGTTGCATGGCGCAAGCGCCGCGCACCGGTAAGCTGGCCCGCAGCGCCATTGTGGGCGTGGCCGTGGCACGCGCGGGCGTGGCGCAATTGACCCACGCGACCCGGCAACGGGTGCGGGCCCAAGCCAGCACCCCATCCACACAAGAGGCCCATGACGAAACCCTGGGACGCATTGCCTTCACAGCGCTCAACCAACTCAAAGGCGTGGCGCTGAAAGCCTCGCAACTGCTGAGTCTGGATGTCGGCCTGGTGCCCGAGGGCATACGCCAGCAGCTGGCGCGGGCGCACTACCAGGCCACGCCGTTGAACCGGGCGTTGGTGCTCAAGCTGCTGCGCCAGGAATTCGGCCAGGGGCCGGACGACTTGTTTGCCCAGTTTGAACCGCAGGCTTTTGCCGCCGCCAGCCTGGGCCAGGTGCACACTGCCACGCTGCACACCGGCGAGGCTGTGGCCGTCAAGCTGCAGTACCCCGGCATGGCGGCCACCCTGCAGAGCGACCTGCAACTGCTGCGCCTGCTGCTGACCACCTTGAGCCAAACCAGCGCCGCCATGCCCAGCCCGCAGGTGCTGGAGCAGACGCTGACCGACATCGCCACCACCCTGGCGCAAGAGCTGGACTACCAGCAAGAAGCCGCGCAACTGCAATGGTTTGCCCAGCATCTGCCCAGCCCCTGGCTGGTGATACCGCAGCCGGTGCCCAGCCACAGCACGGCACACGTGCTCACCATGCACAAGCTCAACGGCCTGCACCTTCAGGACTGGCTGGCCACCCACCCAAATCAGGCCGAGCGCGACCATTACGGCCAACTGCTGTTTGACTTGTTTCTGCATAGCTGCTTCTGTCTGCAACGCCTGCAAACCGACCCGCATCCGGGCAACTTTCTGTTCATGCCCGGTGGCCAGCTCGGGCTACTCGACTTCGGCTGCACCCGCGCGCTTGACCCTGCGTTTTGCAGCGACCTGGCCCGTGCCTGGCGTGCCGTGCTGCGCAGCCCCAAAGACACACCCGCCCTGCAAGCCGCCTACACCCAACTCGGTCTGATCGACCCCGCCATGAGCACGGCGGTGTTCCGCTCCGAGTTGATGCCTGCGCTGCAAGCCATGCAAGACTGGCAAGTGCTGCCATTTCGCAGCGCCGTGTATGACTTCGGCCAACTCCCGCTGCCACCGCGCCCGGATGCCCAGCATCAACAGTTGATGCAACACCTGCGAGCCATGCCACCCGACCTGCCCTACTTCGACCGGGCGCATCTTGGGCTGCTTCAACTGCTACGTGCCATGGGGGCACGGGTTCACACTGGCAACGCCTGGATTTTTTAGGTGATCCCTATCAGAGCGCTATTGCCAAGCTCTCAACTCTGAATCCCCTGCGCTCGCGCTGCACCCAGTTCTGCCAGCTCGTTGCGACCCAGGTCCTGCGGTTTTGCTCGCGAATTTGCACATCGGCGCCGTCCAGGTCTAGCACCGCAACTTCTTCACGGTACATCTCCAGGACCTAACCGCGTTTGAGTTTGTTGGCCCGCAGATCAAAAGCCGAGGCCTAGTTCAGGGTTTAGAAAACTTCTGCAAAATTCATCCGGTGATTTTTGCTTGTGGTTGACGACCATGACCAGGCCTTGTGCCGACATGAGCACACAGCTCTATTTGCTTCATTATCTATAGCTAATTGCCAAGGTAGTACCTGGGCTACAGGTCAATTTTTCATATAAACTGACCGCCCCGACATTTCAAAACACCCCGTGACCTTACTCACCCTGTCCTACGTCAACGCCAACGTGCACAGCGTGCACCTGGCCGACGGCTCGCACGTTGGCAATCTCAAGCGCATTGGCGCGGTCTGGAAATTCAAGGCCGTGGGCTATGACGACACCGGCAGCGTGGTGCCTGGCGGCGGGCCATTCACTCACCTGCACAACACGCAGCTGGCTGCCCCCGATGCGGCTGAACTCAATGACAAGCTGGGTAGCTGTTCGCGCAATAGGTAATTGCTACTTTTGATATTCAAGAGCGGTATTCAATTCAATTACCATCCATTTCATTTGAAGGATGGAACGTCTGGATGTCGTCAGTCAACAGCGAAATCAAGGTGAGCTCCAAAGACAGTTCCTGGACGGTGTTCCTGGTTTTCCTGCGCTTGGGCTTGACATCCTTCGGTGGTCCTGTGGCACATCT
>JARLJH010000052.1 GCA_031291305.1 Rhodoferax sp.
ATTGCAAGCTGCGCGCGTTTCATGATCAGCATTTCATACCTTTATATATTGGCCCATCGCCATGGGAACGGAAATGGGTGCCAAGGGTACAAGAACGCCAACTGAGTAAATTGATGCGCATCAAGCAAGCGCTTGAAACTTTTTCGCTTGGGTGTGGATGCGTCGCGAATATTTGGAGCCTGGGGTTTGTAGCTGGTTCTTGTCGGCGACATAAAGATGTCATCAAAATGACATGTGAAACTGTCACACTTCATGGATTTCCGCCCTAGGCTTGCATGAACGAAACCACTCCTACTCCAGCCGCTGTTGCCGTCGCTGCTCCTGTGGCTGCCCCCACTGTCGCGCCCGCCAAGGCCAAAGCCAAACCAGCGCCAAAACCTGTGGATACCAGTTGGCTGGACCGCGATGTGAGCCTGCTGGCTTTCAACGCGCGCGTGCTGCACTGGGCCAAGAAGCCCGATGTGCCCTTGCTGGAGCGCATGCGCTACCTGAGCATTGTGTCGTCCAATCTGGACGAGTTCTTTGAGGTGCGCGCGGCGCTGTACACCAGCCTGGCCAAGCCCAAGGCGGATCTGAGCGCCATTGATGCCCAGGCCCAGGAATCCTTGAGCAAAGTGGCCCATGCGCTGGTCGACGAGCAGTACGCGCTGTACAACGATGTGCTGATTCCGGCGCTGGCCAAAGAAGGCATCCGCGTGGTGCCGCATGGCGAACGCAATCTGGCTCAGCACCGCTGGGTCAAATCTTTCTTTGAGCGCGAGGTACGTCCGCTGCTGCTGCCGGTGGGGCTTGACCCGGCACATCCGTTCCCACAAGTGGCCAACAAGTCGCTCAATTTCATCGTGCGCCTGTCGGGTCAGGATGCCTTTGGGCGCGAGAACGAAATTGCGATTGTCAAAGTGCCGCGCAGCCTGCCGCGCTTTATCCGCATGCCGGACAACCTGTCGGGCAAACGCACGCTGTTTGTGTCGATCTCCAGCGTCATCCGCAGTCACCTGAAAGACCTGTTTCCGGGCCGTACGGTGGGCAATTTTTCGCAGTTTCGCGTGACGCGCCACTCGGACCTGTCGGTCGATGAAGAGGATGTGAAAAACCTGCGCACCGCCTTGCGCCAGGGTCTGGTGCACCGTAACTACGGTCAGGCCGTGCGTCTGGAAGTGTCAGCTGGCAGTGCGGAATATCTGTCGGACCTGCTGCTGCGCCAGTTCGAGCTGCCTGCCTCTGCCCTGTACCGGGTGCATGGGCCGGTCAACTTGGTGCGGCTGAACCAGCTCATTGACTTGGTGGACCAGCCCAAATGGTTGTGGCCACGGTATGAAGCCAGCTACCCGAGCCAACTTCCCTCCAACTCGTCGATTTTCGAGCGGCTTCAGGAGGGTGACGTGCTGATTCACCAACCCTACGAGAGCTTTGACGGTGTGCTGGCGTTTTTACGCGAAGCCGTGCTGGACCCCGCCGTGCTGGCCATCAAACAGACCATTTATCGCACCGGCTCTGACTCAGTGTTGATGGAGCTGCTGCGCCAAGCGGTGCAACGGGGCAAAGAGGTCACCGTGGTGGTGGAACTCAAGGCCCGCTTTGACGAAGAAGCCAACATCAACTGGGCCGAAAAGCTGGAATACATCGGCGCGCAGGTGGTGTATGGCATCGTCGGCCTGAAAACACACGCCAAGATGCTGCTGGTGTCGCGCCGCGAAGGGCGCAACATCCGCCGCTACGCGCATCTGTCCACCGGCAACTACAACCCCAAAACGGCGCGCTTGTACACCGACATGAGCTACCTCACGGCCAATGCCAAGCTCACCCAGGACATGGAGGCGGTGTTTGGTCTGCTGGCCAACCAGAGCCGCATTCCGCGTCTGAACAAGCTGATCCTGGCGCCGTTTCAACTGCAGCGCAGCATGATCGACTGGATTGACAAAACTGCCAAGGCCGCTGCCGCTGGCGTGCCGTCTCGCATCATCCTGAAGATGAACAGCCTGACCGACGAGAAACTGATGGAGGCGTTGGTGCGTGCGGGCCAGGCTGGCGTCGAGGTGGAATTGATCGTGCGTGGTGCCTGCATGCTGCCCGCCCAGCGCCCAGGCTTCACCGAACACATTCGGGTGCGCTCCATCATTGGGCGCTTTCTGGAACACTCGCGAGTGTTTTACTTCCAGACCGGTGCGGACGAAACCTTGTACCTGTCAAGTGCTGACTGGATGAACCGCAACATGCTGCGCCGTGTGGAGCTGGCTTGGCCGGTGGAAGACGCGGCCCTGCGCCAGCGCATCATCAGTGAGTGTCTGAGTACCTATCTGGCCGACAACGTGGATGCCTGGACGATGGGCGCCGACGGCCACTACAGCCAGGTGCAGTCCAACCGCCCACGCGCCGCAGACAAGCCCAAGGCCGCGCTTGGTGCGCAGGGCAAGTTGATGGCTAAATACTCGGCCAAGCCCTGATAAAACAAGGAGGTTTCGCTATGGATTTAATACTTTGGCGGCACGCTCAGGCGCACGAAGCCGAGCCGGGTTGCGACGACCTGTCGCGCGCCCTGACCGCCAAGGGCGAAGGCCAGGCGGCGCGCGTGGGCAAATGGCTGGACCGCCAGTTGCCTGAGAGCACCCGCGTGCTGGTCAGCCCGGCGCGGCGGGCCGAGCAGACCGCCCGTGCCTTGGGGCGTAAATTCAAGTTCCGTGATGAACTTGGCACCGAAGGCTCCGCCGAGGAGGCGCTGGCTTACATCAAGTGGACGACCGAGAATGGTCCGCCACACAAGGGTGCCGTTCTGCTGGTGGGCCACCAGCCTATGCTGGGACAAATCGCCGCGCGCCTGCTGAATATGAACGAAGCCGCTTGCGACATACGCAAAGGCGCGGTGTGGTGGCTGCGCAGTCGCCAGCGCGACGATGTCGTGCAGGTGTCACTGCTGACGGTGATCAGCCCGGAGCTGATCTAAGGCGCTTGCTTACTGCACCACGAACTCAAAGCTCCACAGCATTTTTTGCCAGGCAATGTTTTCCTGGCGCAGCAGGTGTGCTGATTGCGGGTAATCGTCTGCCCAGGCCTCGTCTGCGGTGAGGGTGAAACGCTGGCGCTTGGTGTTGAAGGCCAATGTGAGATTCTGGTCTTGCGGGTCTTGCCGGGCGTGGCACAAGATGACAGCCAGGCGCAGTGCCAGCAGCAACATCACAAAACCGGGTTCCTCAAAGTCGGCCTCCAGCTTTCTGAGCTTGCCGCGGTGGCCCAGCACCAACAGGCCCAGCCGTTGTAGTTCGGGCAGGCTGAAGCCTACCGTGTCGGCGTTTTCCAGAATGTAGGCACCGTGCTTGTGGTAATCGCTGGCAGAGATGGCCATGCCGACCTCATGCAAACTGGTCGCCCAGCGTAGTTTGCGGTGCAGCGCTGCAGTCTCTGCCGTTCGCGACGGCACCAGTTGGGCAAGCAGCCGCTCGGCGACCGCGCCGACCCGTTCGGCCTGCGCCGCATCCACGGCAAATTTCTGTGCCAGCCGCTGCACCGACACATCGCGTGCATCTGTGGCGTGGTCCTCGCGCTCCACCATTTCCAGCAGCACCCCAAGGCGCAGGGCACCGTCGGCGACTTGCAGGGTGTCGATCTGCAACAGGTCCATCAGGCCGCGCAATACGCTCACACCGCCGCCCAGCACGGCGCGGCGGTCGTCTTTCAGGCCCGCCAGCTGCACCAGATTGACGTTACCGGCGCGCAGCAGGCACTTGACCAGCCAGTGCAGCCCCTCGCTGCTGATCTGGCCTTCAGGCCAGCCCGCCAGCGCCAGAATGTCAGCCACGGCACCGACGGTGCCCGATGCGCCATAAGCGGCGTCCCACTGCTGGCGCGGGTAGTTGGTCAAAGCCTCGTCTAGCACGGCCTGCGCGGCGATCTCGGCGCGGTACAGGGTTTGCTCGGTGAATTCGCCGTTGGGGAAATATTTCATCGACCAGGCCACGCTGCCGACGCGGTACGAGGCCGTTTGGAGAGGTTCGATGCCGCAGCCCAGCACCAGTTCGGTCGAGCGCCCGCCAATGTCGATCACCAGGCGGCGCTCGTCGCTCTGTGGCAGCAGATGAGAAACACCTTGGTAGATCAGCCGTGCTTCTTCTGTGCCAGCGATGACTTCAATGGGAAAACCCAGAATCTCGCAGCCCGGCTTGAGGAATTCGTCGCGGTTTTTGGCCTCGCGCAGGGTCTGCGTGGCCACGGCGCGTACCTGTGCCGGGCCAAAACCCGCCAGGCGTTCGGCAAAGCGCGCCAGGCAGTCCCAGCCGCGTGTCATCGCCTCGGCGGAAAGGTTGCGGTTCTCGTCGAAGCCGTTGCCCAGGCGAACGGTCTCCTTGAGGTAATCGACCCGTTGAATCTGACCGTGGTCGTACTGACCAATTTCAAGCCGAAAGCTGTTGGAGCCCAAGTCGATGGCTGCCAGGAAAGTGCCGTTGTTCATGGAAACTGACTATACCCTTTTGGTGTGACAACTTGATGTCAAAACTGTGTCATGCCTTGCCTTATCAGGGCAGTGGCGTGCAGATTTGTGACGGATGTTTTATATAAGAAAATGGCCTCTAGCCCCCGTATCTAAAGGGCTATAAGCTACATAAAACGTAGTCGCCTATTGACAGGAGGCACCGGTTCTCTGTGCGCATTGCAGCGCATAGCTGGGGGATTCGAGTTGCAGGGTCGCGTGGCGAATCTCAAAATGGTCGTGCAAGGCGTGTTCGGCCTCATGCAGCAGCGCATTCGTGTCGGTCACCTGCTGGGTCAGCACCAGATGCGCGGTCAGCGCAATGTCGCTGGTGCCCATGGCCCACACATGCAGGTCGTGCACGTCAGCCACGTCGGGCAGGTCCAGTAGCAGGCGGCGCACGGCTACCAAATCGACCGAATCAGGCACGCCGTCAAACAACAGGTGCAAGGATTGACGCATCAGATTCCAGGTGCCCAGCACAATCACCACCGCAATCACCAGACTCATCACCGGGTCAATCCAGGCCCAGCCCTGCCACAGGTACAGCGCGCCGCCCAGCACCACGCCCAGCGACACCAGCGCATCCGCCGCCATGTGCAAGTAGGCGCCACGAATGTTCAGGTCGCCCTGGCTGCCACGCATGAACATCAGCGCCGTCGCCGTGTTGATAACAATGCCCACACCGGCCACCGCGATGATGGTGGCACCTTGTGTGGCCGCAGGGTGCTGCAAGCGGCCCAGCGCTTCCCAGCCCAGCGAGCCCATCGCCAGCAGCAACACCACCGCGTTGACAAACGCCGCCAGGATCGATGCGCGTTTGAAGCCATAGGTATAGCGCGCATCCGGGCGGCGCTGGCCTGCCAGTGCGCCGCCCCAAGCCAGTATCAGACCTGCCACATCGCTCAGGTTGTGGCCTGCGTCTGCCAATAGCGCCAGTGAATTGATTTTCCAGCCGTAAAAACCCTCGATGATGACAAAGGCCGTGTTCAGTGCGATGCCAATCGCAAACGCCTGGTTGAATTCGGCAGGGGCGTGGTTGTGGCTGTGAGAGTGGTTGTGAGTGTGTTCTGAACTCATGGCGTGAACGGTGGTCTGGGCAGCCCATTTTGCAATAGTTGGCGGTACACAGGTTGTTTGAGGGGTGTCATGCCAGCGTCATTGAAACGCCATCAATGCGTCATTCTGGGTCGGCACCATTCATCCAATAACAACGGAGGTCACATATGAATGAATTGCCCAACCCCACGTTTGCCTTTTCCCCGGTTTCCTTGCCCAGGGGGTCACTTCATCGACCTGACCTACGCCAGCCTGAGCCGTCGTCCAACGTGGCAAAGATTGAGCGCGGTGGTCTGCAGGTATCGTGGGCGCGCCACGCGGACGAAGTCCGCCAGGCCCAACGCCTGAGGTATCAGGTTTTCGCCGACGAGATGGGCGCACGCCTGAGCACCAGCGTGGCTGGTCATGACGTGGACCTGTTTGACAACTACTGCGAACACCTGTTGGTGCGCGACGAGGCTACCCAGCAAGTGGTCGGCACCTACCGAGTGCTGACGCCCGCACAGGCCAAACGCATTGGCAGCACCTACAGCGATACCGAATTTGACCTGGTGCGCCTGCGCTCCCTGCGCGAGCGCATGGTCGAGTTGGGCCGCAGCTGCGTGCACCCGGAGCATCGCCATGGTGGTGTGATCATGGCGCTGTGGGGTGCACTGGCAGAGTTCATGGTGCGCAACCAGTTGGACACCATGGTCGGCTGCGCCAGCATTCCGATGCTGCACAACGGCGTGGTCAGTGGCGATGTTGCCGCCAGCATCTGGCGGCAACTGCAGGCCACCCACATGGCGCCGATCGAATTTCATGTGCGCCCGCGTCTGCCGCTGCCGGTGGACGAGCTCAATAGCGAGCTGCTGGTGGAGCCGCCAGCGTTGATCAAGGGCTACCTGCGCTTGGGGGCCAAAGTGCTGGGTGCGCCAGCCTGGGACCCGGACTTCAACACGGCCGATTTGCCCATGCTGATGCGTATTCAGGACTTGCCAGCGCGCTACCGCAAGCATTTTCTGGGTAACTGAGTAGTTTGGCTTGGCGGCGTCAGACCGACGCCGCCAAACTTGATCAAGTGGCCTTGCGCAGCGCCTCGACGGCGGCTTGTGTCTCCCGCGCCAAAGCCCGGCGGTCACGCCCGCAGGGTCGCTGTGGCTCGCCAAAACTCACCACGGCACATAAGGGCGGTGCCTTCAGCGTACGCCAGAGTGATTGCAACAGCGTGTCATCGTTGATGTAGCACGGCGCCAGGCTGGTCAGTCCGCTAGAAACGTCTGAGAACTGCAAGGCTACCGGCTGAACCGGTGCGTTGGCAGAAATGGCAGCCTGAAACAAATTGGCGTGGAACGGCAGCAACTGCACGCCATTGCTGGTGGTGCCCTCGGGGAAGATGGTCAGCACCTCGTCCGCTTTCAAATGCTCGGCCATCTGGTGCACCACACGCACCGCATCGCGCGGCGATTCGCGGGTCACAAACAAGGTGCCGGTGGCCGCAGCTAACCCACCCAGCAGGGGCCAGCGGCGCACCTCGGCTTTGGCAACGAAACGGTTGGGGCAACTCGCCATCAGAGCGATCATGTCCAGCCATGAAATGTGATTGGCTGCCAGCAGTACCGGGCCGTGCCCTGGGGGCGTGCCTTTTACTATCAAATTTATATCAATTAGCTTAAGTAAATCAAGGGCCCAAGCCTTGATGGTGTGTTCTTTTTGCGCGGCGCTGAACTTCGGGAAACCAAAGGCCACCGTCCACTGGCCCTGGGCGATATGTGCTGCCAATCGGGCGAGCTTCCAGGTGGCTAGGGCAGTTTTCATCAGACTCACAATAGGTAAACCAGCCAGTTTGCCGATGGCATGTGTCGGTTTGATGACGGTTGGGGTACGGTGTGTGGATACCTTGTTCGTCTGAATTTATGTGGCTTGAACCGTCACCGCACCGCCTCGCAGCAGGTGGTGCTTCTGAAGCTGTCCCGGCGCAAACAGGGCGCTCAACTCATCCATCAGCGCCTGCGCCTTGGCGGAGTGGTCGCCGCCAAAGTTGCACACATACACGTCCAGCGTCACCGCACGCTGCTCGGGCCAGGTATGCACACACAGGTGAGATTCTGCTAGCAATACTGTAGCTGTTACCCCGCCTGGACCCTGGGCGGAGGCGGGAAAAGTATGAAATAGCTGTGCCACCGCCTGCAGCCCTGCACGCACCACTGCCTGCAGGCACCGTGCCCCCAGTGCATCGGCGTCGAGCAACCAACGTGTGTCGCAACCGCAATCATGCAAATCAGCGGTCAGGTGAAGGCCTTGCATGCTCAGGCCTCAACGCATGCCGATGGATACCTTGCCAAAGGCCGCTTGAGCTTCGCGTGGCAGGCAGCGCCAGTAGGCCGGGTTGGCTTGCACCGTGCCGCCCAGCGCGGCGGCAGCGTGCCAGCCCCAGCGTGGCTCGTACAAAAAGGCGCGTGCCAGTGCGATCAGATCGGCATCACCGGCCTGCAAAATGGCTTCGGCCTGGTGCGCGTCGGTGATCAAGCCAACGGCTGTGGTCGGCATGCCGCTGGTGGCGCGAATGGCGCGGGCGAACGGCACCTGATAGCCGGCGCCCAGCGTGATTTTTTGCTGTGGCGACACGCCACCTGAAGACACGTGGATGAAGTCGCAACCGGCGGCCTTGAGTAGCTGGCAAAAAACCTCGCTTTGTGGCAGGTCCCAGCCGCCTTCGACCCAGTCAGATGCCGACAGACGCATGCCCAGCACCCCGTCATAGGCGGTGCGTACCGCCTTGAAGACTTCCAGTGGAAAGCGGATGCGGTTCTCGAATGAGCCACCATAGGCGTCGGCGCGCTGGTTTGCCAGCGGCGACAAAAACTGGTGCAGCAGGTAGCCGTGCGCGCCATGCAGCTCGACGGCGTCCACGCCGATGCGCTGGACGCGTTGGGCAGCGCTCACAAAGGCGTCGCGGATGCGCACCAGCTCAAACGCGCTGATTTCGGTGGGCGGCGCCTCGCTAGGCAACTGCGGCAAGGCTGATGGCCCCACGGGTTGCCAGCCGCCTTGCCCAGGTGCGAGCAACTGCCCACCCTCCCACGGCACAGCGCTGGAGGCCTTGCGTCCGGCGTGCGCAAGTTGGATGCACACGGCTGTTGGTGGTGCCAGGGCGCGGGCGCGGTGCAGGTGGTCTGCCAGCGCCGCCTCGGTCACGTCATCCCACATGCCCAGGCAGTTCGGCGTGATGCGGCCCTCGGGCAGCACGGCGGTGGCTTCGATGGTGAACATCGCCGCGCCGCTGTTGAGCAGGTTGCCCCAGTGCATCAGGTGCCAGTCAGTGGCGCAGCCATTGCTGGCGGAATATTGGCACATGGGGGCGACCACCACCCGGTTGGGCAAGGTGATGCCACCCCGTGGCGAGGGCAGATGCAGGGGCGAAAAAAGCAGGCTCATGATGTGTGGGTGCGTTGGCTGTGCAAAACACAAGCATAGCCCAGACGGCATGACCTGTTACCACGCTGTATCCCGTGCCATCAGGCGCCAGTAAAATGGCGAGTGACCCACTTGAAACATGACCCCGCCGGCCCTGAGTGCCGTGCAAGCCACAGGTTGGTTAGGACTTATGCAAAACTGCCCCAGCGTCGTTGTTCCACCTTGTCGTACGTCTGTACTGCCTGCGTCGGAACGTCTAGCCGGGACAATTTTGCGTAAGTCCTATTGGTTCAATTAACTCCCGGAGAAAATCTATGACGATCAAGATTGGTATCAACGGCTTTGGCCGCATTGGCCGCAACGTGTTGCGTTCTGCACTGCTGAGTTTCGACGACATTGAAGTGGTCGCCATCAATGACCTGCTGGAGCCGAACTATCTGGCGTACATGCTGCAATACGACTCGGTGCATGGTCGATTCAAGGGTGATGTCTCGGTGGAAGGCAACACGCTGATTGTCAATGGCAAGAAGATCCGCCTGACGCAAGAGCGCGATCCGGCCAACCTGAAGTGGAACGAAGTCGGTGCCGACATCGTCATCGAGTCCACCGGCATCTTCCTGGACAAGGCAGGCGGTGAAAAACATCTGGCAGCTGGCGCCAAGAAGGTCATCTTCTCAGCCCCCTCCAAAGACGATACCCCCATGTTCGTGTTTGGTGTGAACCACAGCACCTACGCTGGTCAAACCATCATTTCCAACGCCTCTTGCACCACCAACTGCCTGGCACCTTTGGCCAAGGTGGTGAACGACAAGTTCGGCATCAAGCGCGGCCTGATGACCACCGTGCACGCCGCCACCGCCACTCAGAAGACTGTGGACGGCCCGTCCAACAAAGACTGGCGCGGCGGTCGTGGCATTCTGGAAAACATCATTCCCTCCAGCACTGGCGCTGCCAAGGCGGTGGGCGTGGTCATTCCGGCACTGAACAAGAAGCTCACCGGCATGTCTTTCCGCGTGCCCACCAGCGACGTGTCGGTGGTGGATTTGACCTGCGAACTCAACACCAGCGCCACCATGGCCGAAATCTGTGCCGAAATCAAGGCGCAGTCCGAAGGTGCCATGAAGGGCGTTCTGGGTTACACCAATGAAAAAGTGGTTGCTACCGACTTCCGCGGCGAAACACGTACCTCTGTGTTTGATGCTGACGCCAGCATTGCGCTGGACGGCACCTTTGTGAAACTGGTCGCCTGGTATGACAACGAGTGGGGCTACTCCAACAAGTGCCTGGAAATGGTGCGTGTGGTCGCCAAATAACCGCGACCTAGTGACATAAAAAAGGCCCGGCTGCATTGCAGCACGGGCCTTTTTGATGGGTGCTTGTTTATCGGGCTATATGGGTATCCTGGCCCAGCATTTTGGTCGTGACCAGCGTGATGCCTGACTCGGTCACATGGAAGCGCTTACGGTCCTCTGCCGGGTTCACGCCTATTTGTGTGCCTTCTGGCAAGTGGCAGTCTCTGTCCAGAATGCATTTCTTGACGATGCAGTTGCGGCCAATCTGGACGTTGGGCAAAAGAATTGAGTCCTCGACGGTCGAAAAGCTGTGGACCCGAACGCCAGAGAACAACATGGAATGGCGCACGGTGGCGCCACTGATGATGCAACCGCCCGACACGGTGGAGTCCACCGCTGTACCGCGCCGATTGTCGTCATCAAAAACGAACTTCGCCGGTGGTCGTTGCTCCTGCCAGGTCCAGATGGGCCAGTTGTCGTCGTACAGGTTGAGGTCAGGCGTCACCTCCACCAGGTCCATGTTGGCTGCCCAATAGGCGTCCAGCGTACCTACATCGCGCCAGTAGGCTGATTTGCCTGGCTCCTCGTGTACACAACTGTCGGCGAAGTTCTGCGCAAAGGTGCGATAGCGCTTGACGCAGTGCGGGATTACGTCCTTGCCGAAGTCATGATTGGATTTTGGATCGTCGGCGTCACGCTTGAGCTGCTCAAACAGAAAACGGGTGTTGAACACATAAATGCCCATGCTGGCCAGCGCCATGTCAGGGTTGCCAGGAATGTGCTTGGGCTGCGCAGGCTTTTCCTGGAACTCGACCACACGGCCGTCGTCATTGACCGCCATCACGCCAAAACCTGTGGCGTCCTTGATGGGCATTTCGATACAGGCTACCGTCATGTCAGCCTTGTTCTC
Organism: Rhodoferax sp.; assembly: GCA_031291305.1. Classification (GTDB taxonomy): domain Bacteria; phylum Pseudomonadota; class Gammaproteobacteria; order Burkholderiales; family Burkholderiaceae_C; genus Rhodoferax. The sequence continues at coordinate 11,120 of JARLJH010000052.1, forward strand.
GACGTGGGCCAGCAGCAGGCGACCATAGTCCATGCGGTAAATGTGGTCGCCTGACAGGATCAGCACGTATTCCGGGTTGGCGTGGCGGATCTCACGCAGGTTCTGGTACACCGCATCTGCGGTGCCACGGTACCACTGCGTTTCGTCCACCTGCTGTTGTGCTGGCATGATTTCGATGAACTCACCCAGTCGGCCATCCAGAAAACTCCATCCCAGTTGCAGGTGTCGGATCAGGCTTTGCGACTTGTACTGTGTGGCCACCCCCACCCGTCGTACACCGGAGTTCACGCAATTGGACAGGGTGAAGTCAATGATGCGGAATTTGCCGCCAAACGGCACAGCGGGCTTGGATCGCCAATCGGTGAGTTCAAAAAGGCGACTGCCACGTCCACCGGCCAGCACCATGGCAAAGGTATTGCGTGTTAAGGTACTGACCAGTCTGGGGTCGTGCCCGGGAGCTCGTCTTTCACTGACGGCTGCTTGAATATCGGTCATATCCTGCTCCCCAAAAAGTTCTACGAAAATCATATCACCCGAATGGGCTGCAAACAGCAGGTTTACAAGCTTTCTGGAGCTTTGAACAAGCCACCTACTCAGGTACGCAGATCTGCCCTCGCATCACGGCGATGATGGTGCGCACACTGATCACCGACACCAGCAGCACCAGCGCGGTCAGCAACACCGGAAATAGCGTGGCAAAGAAGCCGCCGCCCACTTTTTCAGCCATGACTGATGTGGCAATTGTTAAAGCCGCAACCGGGAACGTATACGCCCACCACGGCAGGGCAAATGACACCTTTACGAAATACTTGGCTTGCGCAAGAAGCAGCAGCATGATGAACAGGCCGAAGTAGTAGAGGATGCGAGCCATGTCATCCACTACGCCACCGTGCAGTTTGACCCACGAGATAAAGCCCACGGCGGGTGGAGCGATCAGGATGAAGAGCGTGGGCAACAGCTTGTCAGGAATCATCGGGTGGAAGAAAAAGCGATTGAACAATACTGCGAGCAGCGGTGTCCACATCATCAGCCCAACGCTGAAGTAAAACCACGATATTTCCTGATAGCCCAGTGGCACACCGGCAATAGGCACCAGAATGTTGCCCACGATCGGGATGAACCAGGCCGGGTTGCTGTGCTGCACCTGAAACTTCTCGTGGTGCATCCAGTTAGACAGAATGGCCAGGGTAAAGAGCAGTTGCACCGTGGCACCTGTCGTCCACAGGTAAAGCGAAATGTCGGAAAAGTGCCCCAAGGCAGCAATGGCTAGCAGCAGCATGCCAATCGACATGGTTGGGAAGAAGCTCAGCCTGATGGGGTTATTGAATTCGGCTACCACCTGCTCGTGGTGCAAGATGAATTTGCTCAGATGCGCCAGACTGATCAGTACAAAGACCGCCGCCGTGACGGCCAGCAAAACCGAGCTTGGCGAGACCGACCAGGCCCACCGATGTTCGGCTTTTTCCAGGGCAATGGTGGTGCCAGCCAGGCCCATGACAATGGAAAACATTGACACCGGCATGTGTTCGAGGCGGCCGTTGGGGGCTGCGGGTGCCGCGGCGGACGCTATGGGGGTGCTCATATAGACGATCTCCAGCAAATGGCTCAGCAAATCATGATATGTGCTCCGGTACCCATTGCAAGGTGACAAGAGTCACACCGTGCTGGCACCTGGCTGCGATGTGTGTTATTACTGCCGTTGGGTGTGGGGACTTGCCACGTGCGGCAGGGCGCGGGCATCGCGCACCAACTGCCCACAATCGCTGTCCTGGCCGGGGCCAGCATCGATCAGTGGCAGCAAGGCCAGTATCGGGTTGACCAGGCCCAGCGCCACCGCACCTGCGGCACGCGCGGCCACCTGACCTTTGTCGATGCTCAGCTGCGGTTGCGCAAAGCTGCCGCGCACATAAATGGGGCTGCGCAAGGCCACCGGGCTGGTTGCTTTGGTCTTGGGCGTCAGCGTCAGGTCGAGCTTTTCATGCGCCAGGTCGATGCTGCCGCTGCCCAGCAGGGTGGTGACCTGGGTGTCAAACACCAGGGCCTCGGTCTGCATCACCCCGGCTTTCACATTGAAGTCGGCCACCGCGCAGCGTAGCTTCACCTGCTTGTCGCCGGTCAGGCTCAGGGTCAGGATTTCCCACAAATGCAGGCCGGCTTTCTCCAACATCAGTTTGCTGATCTGGCCGCCCGCCACCATCAGACCGAGCTTACCGTTGGAACTGGCCAGCATGCCGCCCACCGAGTTGCCACTGCCGGTCAGATCGAACTCACCGTTGATCTGACCAATGCTGGTCTGGTTCAGATCCACGGTGGGGAACAGCTTGGCCAACAGCAGCTTGTGTGCCCGCACCTGGGCCGTCGCCTGGATCGGCGAACTGCGGCCATCGAGCGTGATGCGGGTCTGAAGCTGCCCACCGGCCAGACCAAAATTGAGCGGGTCCAGCGTCAGCACCGAGTCGCGCAGGTTCAGATGCACCGTGAGGTCTTCCAGCGGCAGCGCCTCGGCGCGGCGCAGGGTCTTGGCGCTGAGCTGCACGTCTGCGTCCACCGAGTCCCAGCGCTCGGCATTGAATGGCAGATCGGGCAACACCCGCTTTTGCGCCAGCGGGTCTTTCACTGCCTGCGCGACGCTGCCACTGCGTGCACCAATCATCGGGCCAAGGTCGTCCAGCGCCAGCAGGTGTGAGGTCACGGCAGCGCTCAAGGCAGGGCGTTTGCCGCCGGTATTAACTTCGACAAAGCCGACGATGTCGCTGGCGCCCACGCGACCAGTGAACTTCTCAAAGCGCCAGCGCTTGTCGGTATGCAGCAAATGGCCCTCTGCGGTATAGCCCCGCGTAACCGGGAAAGCGATGCCAAGCAACGGGTAAAGCTGCTCCAGACTGCCGCCACGCAGCGCCATCTGCACGTCCACCGCCGACAAAGCCAGCAAGCCGGTGATCGTGCCATCCACTTGCACGTCGGTCGGGCCCACGCTGGCGGTCAGCTTCAGCGGATATGGCTGGCTGGTGTCGCGCAGCGCCAGCACTGGCCCGCCGCTGCCTTGCACCTTGACCGGCATGCCTTTGAATTGGCCCGTCACCGAATAGCTCAGATCAAGCCCGGGCGCGCTGTTTGCCGTGCCAGATGCCGTGGAGAGTTCTGCGCGCAGGCTGGTTTTTTGGCCCGCATCGTCATAACCCAGCGTGCCGTGGTCCAGCGCCACACGCCCGATGTGGATGCGTGCGCTTTCGTCCTGCTGGTTGGTGTCGAGCAACCAACTCTTGCGCTTGTCGGTGGACTGTTCCAGATAAATCGCGGCATGGTCCAGCCGCACTTCGGTGAAGCTCATGCTGCGTTGCAGCAGTGTGGATAAATCCAGGCTGACTTCCACTCCCTCTGCTGTCACCATTTGCTTTTCTTTGGCCCAGGCCGGGTTGGCAAAGCTGACACCGGCGGCATGCAGGCGCGCAACCGGCCAGCCAAAGCCCACCGTCAAATCACCACTCACCACCAGCGCGCGCCCAGTTTTTTGCAGCGTCATACGCTCAATGGGTGCTCGCAACCAGTTCCAGCCGAAAAGTGCGACGGCCAGCACCACCAGCAACAGCCCGGTCAGCAGGGCAGCACCGGTCCACAGCAAAAATCGCCGCAGCACCGAGGAAGAAGGAAAAACCATAAACGCGTGACTTTCACAGTGGCTGGGTGCGGGTGCACCCAATGTCTTACGCGATTGTCCGCGCAACCGGTGCACGAGGCTGTGCGTCAGCGCACCCGATGGTAGGTGCAGCCCGAGGGGACGCCGATTGGGTCTGTCGCAGTGGCCGCCGGGGCGACGAAGACAGGCCGACGCCGATCAGGCATAGTTGGTCCCTTGCGTACTCCCGAAGAAAAGACACTCCCATGACGACCGACACGCGGGCAGACATCCGACTGGCCCAGCTCCATCTCTATGTGGATATTCATCTGCATGACCGCTACCTGGCGCCACCGCTGGCCCTGGTGGCCGCCGCGATGCTCACCAACTGGGTACCGATCAGCTGGGCGGTCACCTTTGTCGGCGCCGAGCTGCTGATCATTGCCAACTACATCCGTGTCTATCAAGCCTTCAAGCGAAGCAACGCCGGGCCGTCCGACGAGCCACACTGGGCCAGGCGTATCGCCCTGGCCCACGGCGCGCACATGCTGGCCTGGTCGTCGCTGGTGTTCTGGGCCTGGCGGCATGACAACTTTTCCAGTCTGGTGTTCATCATGCTGGTGCACATCGCGCTGATCGCCATGACCACCACCATGAGCAATGCCCATTTGCGCACGCTCGGATTCGACATGATCTTTCCCGTGCTCGCCCTGCTTGGCCTGCCCTTGCTCGAACTCAGCTGGTTCAATGTGGGCCTGAGCCTGCTTGGACTCGGCTTCAGTGTCTTGATGATCCTGGTTGCGCGACAAATCAATGCTTATTCGACCGAGGCTCTGCAACTGCGCCAGCGCAACGAGGTATTGATTAAAGAACTGGAATCACAGGCCTCACGCGATTCGCTGACCGGCCTGGTCAACCGCCGCTATTTCCTGGCTGAGGCCAACCAACAACTCCTGGCGGCACATCGCTCCTCACGTGTGCTGGCCCTGCTGATCATTGATCTTGACCACTTCAAGCAGATCAATGACCAATACGGCCACCTGGGCGGCGACGAGGTACTGGTTGCTGTGGTTGATGCCCTTAAACAGCACCTACGCACGGGCGACTGCCTTGGGCGACTCGGCGGCGAGGAGTTCGCGCTGCTCATGCCCGGGACGACGCAGGCCGAAGCGACCGAGACGGCTGAGCGCCTGCGCCAGGCGGTCGCAGCCCTGCGCCTGAACCTGCAGGGGCACCCGGTGCGCCAGAGCGTCAGCATCGGCATTGCCTTGCTGCAAAAGGAAGATGTCAGTCTGCCCGGCCTGATGCATCGGGCCGACCTGGCGATGTACGCGGCCAAGGAACAAGGCCGAAACCGCGTCGTCTGCGAGCTGCCAACCACCCCGCCAGAGCGCCAAAACCTGAGCGCAGAGACAGCCATCCAACGCGCCTGATTCAGGCTGATTGCCGCGCAGAATTTGCGCCATATTGGCCTATAGCCCAGGTTTAACCTGGACTTATTGCTATCTAAAATATACTCTTCGGTGAAGCAGCCAAGCGCTGCCCGCCAGCCACCATGCCGTCTACACCGGGCTGCGTTGCGGCACCAACAAACCACGCGCTACTGCGGGCCGGGCCACAAAGGCCGCCAGCGCGCGCGTCACATGGGTGAAGTCGGCCATGCCCACCAAGTCAGCAGCCTGGTAGCGCTCGATCAGGTTGCGCACCCACGGCAGGATGGCGATGTCCGCGATGGTGTAGACGTCACCCATGACCCAGGCGCGTGTCGCCAGGCGCTGGTTCAGCACACCCAGCAGGCGCCGGGATTCGGCCACGTAACGGTCACGTGGGCGCTTGTCTTCATAATCCTTGCCACCAAACACGTTGAAAAAGCCCAACTGGCCAAACATCGGGCCGATGCCACCCATCTGGAACATCAGCCACTGGATGGTCTCGTAGCGCGCTGCTGCGTTTTGCGGGATGAATTGGCCGGTCTTGTCGGCCAGGTACATCAGAATGGCGCCCGATTCAAACAGGGCGAAAGGCTCGCCACCGGGGCCATTCGGGTCAATGATCGCGGGAATCTTGTTGTTGGGAAACGTGCCGACAAATTCCGGCGACAACTGGTCGTAGGTCTCAAAGCTGACCAGATGCGCTTCATACGGCAGGCCGGTTTCTTCGAACATGATGGACACTTTCACGCCATTGGGCGTGGGCAGTGAATACAACTGCAGCCGGTCCGGGTGCTGGGCGGGCCATTTTTGGGTCACGGTAAAGTCAGAGAGTGCGGTCATGACGTTTTTCGGGTTGGTTGGCTTTGGGTTGGTTTGCAGGCTGCGCCATTCAACGCATGCCCGCCCACGGTGTGATGAGCGATTTGGGGCGGATAATGGATGCCAAATTGGCTTATAGCCCAGATAACACGTGCATATGCTGCTATAAAACCAGAAGCGATACTCCCTGCAATGTAGCTTTCTCTGTGATTTTTGCATGATCAAAATACCCCAGCTCCCACCAGGGTGGGCCGACAGGCTGCACCGCCTTCGGCGCCCAACCCGACGCGAACTGGCATGGGCCTTGGGTACCCTGCCAGCACTGTTTCTGGCCTATGTGCTGGTGCTGATCCCGTTCACCCCGGCCATCAGCGACATCCGCAAAGCCAAGGTGGAGCAGCCCGCGCAGGTGCTGTCTGCAGACGGCAAGCTGCTGGCCGAATTCAAATGGGCCAACCGCGAATGGGTGCCGCTGGATGCCATTGCCCCCTCGGTGGTGAATGCGCTGATCGCCACCGAAGACCACCGCTTTTATGAACACTTCGGCATCGACTGGCGGCGTACGGCATCGGCCGCGCTGCATACGTTTTCGGGCGAGCGCCAGGGTGGATCGACGCTGACGCAGCAACTCGCGCGTAACCTCTACCCCGAGGAGATTGGCCGCGCACCCACGCTCACCCGCAAGCTCAAGGAAGCCATTACTGCGTTCAAAATTGAGGCGCTGTACACCAAACCCGAGATTCTGGAAACCTACCTCAACACCGTGCCCTTTCTCTACAACGCCTGGGGCATCGAGATGGCTGCGCGCACCTATTTTGACAAATCGGCTGACAAACTGAGCGTGTTGGAAAGCGCCACGCTGGTCGGCATGCTCAAAGGCAACAGCTACTACAACCCGGTGCTGAACCCCGAGCGCGCAGTACAGCGCCGCAACACCGTGCTGGCGCAAATGGTCAAGTTTGGCAAGCTTGATTCAGCCCAGTACGAGTCCCTGATCAAACGGCCACTGCGCGTCGAGTTCGAGCGCCAGCTGGAAGCGCCAGGCCCGGCGCCTCACTTTGCGTTGCAACTGCGTAAATGGCTCATTAGCTGGGCTGACAAGCATGACTACAACATTTATGCAGATGGTCTGCTAGTGCACACCACCATCGACTCGCGCTTGCAGGCAGAGGCCAACCAGGCCGTGGCCCGCCAAGGGCGGCACCTGCAAGGTATTGCCGATGCAGCCTGGGCATCGCGCGCCGCCTGGGGGCCAGGCAACGATCTGGTTCAAACTTTTGTGCGTGACACGCCCGAGTTCAAAACTACCCGTGACAGCGGCTTGACCGAGGGTGCTGCCTTGAAGCAACTGATGGCCGACGCGAGCTTCATGCGCCGTCTGCGTGAGCAAAAAACCCGGGTGCAAGCGGGTTTCATGGCGCTGGACCCGCGCACCAGCCAGATCCGCGCCTGGGTTGGCAGCCGAGATTTCGCGGTGGACCCGTTTGACCACGTGCAGCAGGCCCGTCGCCAGCCGGGCTCCACCTTCAAGCCTTTTGTCTATGGTGCGGCTTTTGACAAAGGTGCCAGCCCGGACGACACCTTCATGGATCAGGCGGTGGACATTGCGCTGCCAGGTGGCGAGGTCTGGCACCCCACTGACGAAGGTCCGCCGAGCGGGCGCGCGACCAGCCTGCGCGATGGGCTGGCGTATTCCAAAAACACCATCACCGCGCAGCTCATGCAAACCGTGGGCCCTGCGCGGGTGGTCAAGTTGGCGCAAGCCATGGGCGTGCGGCAAAGCAAGTTGGAGGCGGTCCCGTCGCTGGCGCTGGGCACCAGCCCTGTCACCTTGTTCGAGATGGTCAACGCTTACGGCACCATTGCCAACGGCGGGGTCTACCGCGAGCCGACAATGGTCACACGCATCGACAACGCGCAGGGCGAGGTGTTGGCTGAGTTTGCGCCGGCAGATGCTGAGCCAGCGCTGTCTGCTCAGACCGACTACACCTTGCTGGATGTCATGCGTGGCGTGATCGACAAAGGCACGGGCAACGCCATCCGCAGCCGCTACGGCATCCGCGCCGATGTGGCGGGCAAAACCGGCACCACGCAAGACAACGCCGATGGCTGGTTCATTCTGATGCACCCAGAACTAGTGGCCGGTGCCTGGGTGGGGTTCAACGATGGCCGAGTGACCTTGCGCAGCGACTACTGGGGTCAGGGCGCCCACAGCGCACTGCCCATCGTCGGCGACGTGACCGCGCAAGCCCTGCGCAGCCGGGTGATTGATCCACGTGTCAAATTTGCGCCACCGCCGGACGGGTTTTTCCGTACGCTGATCAACCGCGTGCAGGATTGGTTGACCGGTCTGCTGGCCCCGAAACCTCCGGCCAAACGCCCGCGCCCAGTACCACCGCCATCACCAGCTGCGCTTCCACCCGAACCCGTTCTGCCAGCTAGTACTCCGGCTGATCTGCCCATTCCAGAAGATGCGGAGCAAGCTGCCAGCGCACCTGCAGAGCCCGCGTCTGACACGCGGCCCTTTGTGCCTTTCGTGCCAAACGCACCGTCTGATCCGGATTTTTCCACCTATCGAGGCCGGTGAACCAGTCGCCATAGACCCGCAATCAACGCTCAACAATTGATTCTGCGACACCAGACGGGCTGCTTTATGGTGGGCGTGACAGCCTCATCTGTGTGATCGCTGGCGTGGTAAGTCCTGACCAACCAGCGTACACCTTCCGAGCTACTTGACCAGGTGCTGCCACATGCGCTGCAGCAGGCCCGCGCGCTCCACATCAGCTTGCGCGACGAGCGGGGCTTCGCCAACTGGTTTGCCGTTCGAGGTTGCGACCACCTTGCCGATCACAGCGCCCTTGGTCACCGGCGCCTCCAGGCCCGGCTTGAGCTCCACCGAGGTCTGCACTTGCTGGCCGCGCGGCACGGTCAACATCCACGGTGCTCCCAGACCTGCGGCGACCGTATCTACTTTGCCGAAGCTGACCTTGGCTGTCGTGACCACCGCGTTCGGCTGAATCGGGGTGGCCTTCTCGAAGGTGCTGAAGCCCCAACCGAGAAGTTCTCGCGACTCGTCGGCACGGGCTTGAGCGCTGTTGGTGTTGAGGATGACCGAGATCAGGCGCATCTCGTTGCGCTTGGATGAGGTGACCAGGCAGTAGCCGGCCGCTTCGGTGTGGCCAGTCTTCAGTCCGTCAACGGTGGGGTCGGTGTAGAGCAGAGCATTGCGGTTGCCTTGCTTGATGCCGTTGTACTTGAACTCGCGTTCCGCGTAGATCGGGTAATAGTCAGCGCTGTCGTGGATGATGGCGCGCGCCAGGATGGCGAGGTCATGCGCAGACGACTTGTGCTCCGGGTCGGGCAGGCCCGTGGGATTCACGAAATGCGTGTGCGTCATGCCCAGGCGCTGGGCTTCGGCATTCATCAGCTTGGCAAAGCCCTCTTCGGAGCCTGCCATGTGCTCGGCAATCGCTTTGGATGCGTCGTTGCCCGACTGGATGATGATGCCGCGCAGGATGTCGATCACCGTAGCCTGACTGTTCAGCGGCAGATACATGCACGACTCGGTGCTCGACCCTCGGCACCAAGCGTTCTGACTGACCGAGACCAGGTCGGTTTGCTTGAGCTTGCCGGAGCGCAGCGCCTGCTCGACGATGTAGCTGGTCATCATCTTGGTGAGCGAAGCCGGCGGCAGCGGCTCATCAGCGTTGGCCGAAGCGAGCACCTCGCCAGAGTCGAAGTCCATCAACAGCCACGCTTTGGCGGGCAGCGCCGGTGGGCTACCCGCCAAAGCGGTTTGCGCAGCAAGTGGCGGCATGGCGTTCACGGCGGCCTCGGCCTTCTTGTGAGACGCGGGCTTGATTGCGTGGTGTTTAGCCGCGAAGGATGGCGAGTAGGGAGCCAGTGTGCCAGCGGCGATGGCGATGAGGAGAGGGAGGCGGGAGAAAGTTTTGGTTTGCATGGTGTTTTCGGGTGGAGCGCCGATTGTTCCGTATTGGCGTCGATTTCCTATCGAGCGATGTTGCCGCTCGGACTGAAAATGACCCATACGATCAGAAAAGTCTGACCGCAAGTCTACCTGCTTAGTGCAAAAGGCCATCTCTGCCTCAAGGGCTTGCCCTCCAAGTCAGCAGGTTACTCATTGACGGCCACACAATCGCATCGTCGTTTCCATTTGTGTAAAGCGATTTCCAGTCATACCCAACAATACGCCAAAGGAGCAAACATGATCAAAGTAGGTGACACCCTTCCCGCAACCGTTCTGATGGAATTTTCGGAGGTCGAAGGTGAAGGCTGCAGCATTGGACCCAACCCCGTGGACGTGGCCAAGGCCTCTGCTGGCAAGACCATCGCGCTGTTCGCGTTACCCGGTGCCTTTACCCCCACCTGCTCCGCCAAGCACGTTCCTGGCTACGTTGAAAACGCAGCCGCCTTCAAGGCCGCAGGTGTGGATGAGATCTGGTGTGTGAGCGTCAACGACGCCTTCGTCATGGGCGCATGGGCGCGTGACCAGAAGACCCATGGCAAGGTGCGCATGCTGGCCGACGGCAGCGCCGAATTTGCGAAAGCCACCGGCTTGACCCTTGATCTGACAGCCAAAGGAATGGGCTTGCGCAGCAACCGTTACTCCATGCTGGTCAAAGACGGCAAGGTGGTCTCGTTGAATGTCGAAGGTCCTGGAAAGTTTGAAGTCAGTGACGCGGACACGCTGCTGGCGCAGGCTAAAGCGTAACTTTTACATCCCAGGCTACGACGCCAGTGCCGCCATGCGCAGACGTCGCGCCGCATCTTCGGCGCGGGCATCGTCAATTTCGCGCAGCACGGCCTGCATGTCCACGTCGGCGTGCGCGCGTTCATAGTGGCCGGTGAGGACTGTTTCATTGCCCAACAGCCCGGCCTGGTACAGGCTCCACATCTCCGGGCCGTATTGGGTGGCCAGCAATTCCGGCGCAAACTGGCCAAAGAAGTCGCGCAGATTGCCCACGTCGCGCAACAGCATGCGCTGCGCGTGGTTGTTGCCAGCGGCATCCACCGCCTGCGGCAGGTCGATGATCACCGGCTCGTCCACGCCATCGGCACCATCCACGCCAGCGGTATGCGCTAGCAGGATGTTGAACTCGGACAAATCGCCATGCACCACCCCGGCGCCGAGCATGCGCACCACTTCCTTGATGAGGGTGGCGTGGTGTTGGAGTGCCTGCTCGGGCGTGAACGCCACATCGTTCAGGCGCGGGGCGGCATCGCCGTGGGCATCGGTCACCAGCTCCATCAGCAGCACACCGTCGCAAAAGTTGTAGGGCTGGGGCACCCGCACCCCGGCGGCGGCCAGGCGGTATAGCGCATCGACCTCGGCGCTTTGCCAGGCGGCTTCCTGCTCTTGCCGGCCAAATTTGCTGCCTTTAGCCATGGCGCGGGCAGAACGCGAGTTTTTTACCTTGCGGTTTTCGGTGTAGTCCACGGCCTGGCGAAAGCTGCGCTGCGTGGCTTCCTTGTAGATCTTGGCGCAGCGGGTTTCATCCCCGCAACGCACCACAAACACCATGGCCTCTTTGCCGCTCATGAGCTGGCGCACCACGGTGTCGATCAGGCCTTCTTCGATGAGGGATTGCAGTCTGGCGGGTGGTTTCATCGGCGGATTGTCCGCCATGCGCCTTAGTCAGGGATGTGTGGGGCTTACCAGCCAAGCTGTTTAATTTTCATCTAAGCAGCGCTTCCTAGAATCGTTGCATCCCGGTGAATGCCATTCGCTCACCCTGCGCCCGCAGGTGAGGTAGACGACATTCACACCTTGAACACAGGAGTCCTTGCATGGATATCGAGACACGCGTTTTGAAACAAGCTGGCAGCAGCGCCCTGGCGGCGTTCCAAGGCCTGCGCGACTACCTCAACACCCAGATTCTGGGCCAAGAGAAGCTGGTTGAAAGTCTGCTGATTGCCTTGCTGGCCGATGGCCATCTGCTTGTTGAAGGACCGCCCGGCCTGGCCAAGACGCGTGCCATCAAGGCGCTGGCGCAGGGGCTGGAGTGCGAGTTCCAGCGCGTGCAGTTCACCCCCGACATGCTGCCTGCCGACCTGACCGGCTCCGACATCTACCGCCCTGAAGAAGGCAGCTTCCAGTTCCAGCGCGGTCCGCTGTTTCACAACCTGGTGTTGGCTGACGAAATCAACCGCGCCCCGGCCAAGGTGCAGTCTGCCTTGCTGGAGGCCATGGGCGAACACCAGATCAGCGTTGGCATGACCACCTATGCGTTGCCGCACCTGTTTTTGGTGATGGCCACGCAAAACCCCATTGAGCACGAAGGCACCTACCCACTGCCCGAAGCGCAGTTGGACCGTTTCATGCTGCACACCCTGGTGGATTACCCGGACCGGGCCACCACCCGCCGCATCATGGACCTGACCCGCCACGAGGCTTTGGGTGGGCGGCAGATGACGGCACCCACGGGCCACGTGACGCAAGACACCGTGTTTGTCGCGCGCCGCGAGGCCCTGGGGCTCACGCTGGCCGATTCGGTGGTCGACTACATTGCCGCGCTGGTGGATGCCACGCGCCATCCCGAAATCTATAGCGAACAACTCAAGCAATGGCTGCGCTGGGGAGCCAGTCCCCGTGCCGCCATGGCCATCGAACGTGGCGCCCGGGCACTGGCCTGGCTGGACGGGCGCGACTACGTCAGCCCCGAAGATGTGCAGGCCATCGCCCCCGACGCCTTGCGCCACCGTCTGCTGCTGGACTACACGGCGCAGGCGCGCGGCATCACCCCGCAAGCCTGCATTGACGAACTGTTGCGCCTCGTTCCGGCTCCATGAAACTGCCCGAGCTGATCGACCTGGTGGTGCTGCGCGGCGCCGCACAGGGCCTGAGCCTGCACGCGCACCGCCCGGCGCTGGCACAGTTGTACGGCGGGCACCGCAGCGCCCAGCGCGGACGCGGTCTGGAATTTGAAGAGGTACGCCCCTACGCCGCCGGTGACGACGCACGCACCATCGACTGGCGTGTGACAGCGCGGCGCGGCAAGCCGCACACCAAGTTGTTTCGCGAGGAGCGTGAGCGCCCGGTCTGGCTCGTCGCCGATCTGCACCCCGGTCTGTTCTTTGGCAGCCGCCGCCAGTTCAAGTCAGCCGTGCTGCTGCAGGCGGCGGCGCTGCTGGGTTGGGTGGCGGCGTTGGGTGGCGACCGTGTTGGCGCGGTGATCGCCAGCGGCAGCGCTGCGCCACACATACTGCCGCCGCGCAGGCGAGAAGCCGGTGTGCTGCCGATCCTGCAAACGCTGGTGGAATGCCAGCCGCGTGCGCCTGGCGTCCCCGACGCGGTAGGGTTGTCGACCGCCCTGCAGACGCTGCGCCCGCTGTTGCAACCGGGCAGCCTGGTGCTGGTGCTGAGCGATTTCTCCAAGCTAGACACCGAGGCGGAGAACCTGCTCAGCGGCATCAGCACGCAGAACGACTGCCGCCTGCTGTGGGTCACCGACCCACTGGAGCGCTCGGGGTTGCCTGCGGGCACGCACCGCGTCGGTTTGCCCGAGCGGCTGTGGTGGCTGGACGGACAGGGCAGTCGACCCGCCTGGCAAGCCGCCTGGCGCCAACGCGAACAGGCTTTGACCGATCTCAGCACCCGCCTGAATCTGCCTCTGGTGCGGCTGGACACGGCAGATGCCGTTCCCGACACCTTGGCAGCCTTGCTGAAGGAGCCACGATGGGCGGCATGAAACCCGACTGGCTGGCACAACTGGCCCCGTCCCACGCGCCACCGCCACCGGGCTGGTGGCCGCTGGCGCCGGGTTGGTGGGTGCTGGCGGTTCTGTTGATTCTGGGTGTGGTGGCCGTGTGGCTGTGGCAACGCCGCCTGCCGGTGCGCCTGCGCCGTGCCGCCTTGCGTGAATTGGTGCAACTTGAGAAAACCACCGCCAATGATGCCGAACTGGCACGCGAGCTGACGCATCTGGTGCGCCGCTACGCGGTGGCGCGTTATGGCCGCGACACCGTGGCAACGCTCAGTGGCCGCCGGTGGATCGATTTTGTGGTGGCCCATGGCGGTACGCCCTGGGCTGGTGATGTGGGCATGGACCTGCTGCGCGCTGCGTATGGCGGCCAGTGCCAGCCTGAGCGCGCGCGCTGGGTGGCGGGTGCCAAGGCATTTTTCAGGGGCAAAGCATGATCCACTTTGCCTGGCCCTGGATGCTGCTGTGCCTGCCCTTGCCCTGGCTGGTGGGCCGCTTGCTGCCGCCCGCCAAACCGCAAGGTGGTGCACTTTTTCTACCGTTTGCGGCCACCGTGTCCAGCGATTGGGTACCCAGCCTGCGCGCCCAGTCACGATGGCGCGTGTGGCTGTTTGCGCTGATGTGGCTGCTGCTGGTGAGCGCCGCCACCCGCCCGCAGTGGCTGGGCGAGCCACAAGCTGTGCCCACCACCGGGCGGCGTTTGATGATGGCCGTGGACACCTCGGGCTCGATGCAGACGCAGGATATGGCTGGTGGCGCGTCACGATTGCAGGTGGTGCAGGCGGTGGGCGGGGACTTCATCCGCCACCGCACGGGCGACCAGGTCGGCCTGATCCTGTTTGGCACACGGCCCTACTTGCAAGCGCCACTGACCGCCGACCTGAGCACGGTGGGCCAGTTTTTGAACGAAGCGGTGATCGGCGTGGCTGGCCCGCAGACCGCCATTGGCGACGCCATTGGCTTGGGGATCAAGCGGCTGGAGGCACACCGCGCCCAGGCCGGCCCCAAGAGTGAGATGGTGCTGATCCTGCTGACCGACGGCGCCAACGACGCGGGTCTGATGGACCCGATCCAGGCCGCCAAAATGGCAGCCACAGCAGGACTGAAGATTTACACCATTGGTGTGGGTGCGGCCGTTCAACAAGGCTTTTTTGGCAATGGCGGCAATATGGACCTGGACGAAGCCACGCTCAAGTCCATTGCGCAAATCACTGGTGGTGCCTATTTCCGCGCCACCGATGTCAATGACCTGCGCGATGTGTACGCGCAGATCGACAAGATCGAACCCGCCAGCGGGCAGGCCCAGTGGTACCGCCCCAGCAGCGAATGGTTTGCCTGGCCGCTGGGCGCGGCGCTGCTGCTCAGTGTGCTGGTGGTCTTCATGCGGGAGCGCACATGAACTTCCACACCTTGCTGCAAAACTTTCACTTCATTCGCCCGCTGTGGCTGCTGGCCTTGCCAGTCTTGTTAGCCATCGTGGTCTGGCTGGCGCGCCAGCGTGCGCGCGGTGAAGACTGGTCGGGTGTCATTGACGCGGAACTGCTGCCCGCTCTGCAACTCGACACTGACAGCAGTGCAGGCGGCAAAAGCGCCCGCCCCTGGCCGTGGCTGGCGCTGGCCTGGACGCTGACCGTGCTGGCCTTGGCGGGCCCGAGTTGGCAGCAAGACAGCGCACAGGCCTACCGTGCCCCGGCGGACTGGGTGCTGGTGCTGGACCTGTCGCCGTCCATGGACGCGGCAGACCTGTCGCCCAACCGGGTCACCCGCGCACGCTATGCGCTGGACGACATCTTGAGCGCCGCGCGTGATGCCCGTGTCGGCATGGTCGCCTTCAGCGATGAGCCTTACACGGTGACACCGCTCACGCAGGATGTGGCCACGGTGCGCGCCCTGATGCCCTCGCTGGCACCCGAGATGATGCCCAGTGCCGGTGACCACCTAGCCCCGGCGTTGGTACAGGCGCAACAACTACTCGGTGCTTCGGGTGCCCACGACAAACGCATCGTGGTGGTGACCGACGGTTTTGACGACCCGGCTGCTGCGCTGCGCACCGCTGCCAAGCTCAAGGCGCAAGGCATCGCCATCAGCGTGGTTGGTGTGGGCACACCCGGCGGCGCGCCGCTGCGCAGTGCCTCGGGCGGTTTTGTCCAGGGCGCCAATGGCCAGGCCCAACTGGCCAAACTTAACGTCGACCAACTGCAACAACTGGCCAGCAGCGGAGGCGGGCAGTATGTGGATGTGGCCAACACGGCCAGCCTGGTGTCGGGTTTGCAAAGCACCTCTGAGCGGCCCGGCGAAGCCATCGCCGCACAGGGCGTGGAAGTGGCCCACTGGCGTGACGCTGGCGCCTACCTGTTGCCAGCCTTGTTGCTGCTGGTGGCCTTGCTGACACGCCGGAGGTGGCTATGAAGCGCCCATTTCTGATCGCTGCCCTGCTGGCCCTGGCGGCGCACGCCCCAGCCCAGACGAATTCATCGGCTCAGGCCCCCACTCAGGCAAAAACCGAATCCAGCGCGTCCACGCTGTGGTCGAGTCTGTGGCGCAATGCCGACCAGCGCGCCGAGGTACTGTTGCAGCAAGGCCATGCCAGCGACGCCGCCAAACTCTATACCGACCCACGACGCAAGGCCTACGCGCAGATCAAAGCGGGTGACTATGCGGCAGCTGCAAGTGAACTCAAAGCCCTGAACGATGCCGAGGCCCACTACAACCGGGGCAACGCTCTGGCGCAAGCGGGTGACCTGCAAGGCGCACTCGATGCGTATGACGCGGCCCTCAAACAGGACCCCAGCCACCAGGACGCCCGCCACAACCGCGATCTGGTGGCCAAGGCACTGCAAAAGCAGAAGGACGCGCAAAAGAACAAGCCTCAAGACGGCAAGTCCCAAGACAAGCCCCAGGATGGCAAGCCGCAGGACAAGAAGGACGGCAACCAGAACGGCCAGCAGAACAGCAAGCCCGGCGACCAACCCGACAAGCCCGACAGCGGCCAGGGCAACCAGCCTGATCACAAAGCGGGGGAAAAGACCAGTGACAAACCCGGTGACAAGCAGGATGCCCAGCAGGCAAGCAACCCCAACAACAAGCCGGGCGACAAAGCTCAGCCCAATCAGGCTTCGCCAAACCAGCCGGGCGCTCCTGGCAAGCCAGACGCCGCACAGCCCCAACCATCCGCCAGTGACGCCGAACAAGCCCGCCGCGATGTCAACGCCACGCTGCAGCCGAAGGCCCAGGACGCGACGGGTGACGCGGGCAACGCAACGCCCCCTTTAACCGAGAAACAAATCGCCCAAGAGCAATGGCTGCGCAGCATCCCCGACGACCCCGGAGGCCTGCTGCGCCGCAAATTCCTGATTGAGCACATGATGAGACAGCGAGACGCCAAACCATGAAGAAGACGATCCATCATCTGGCCGTCGCCCTGCTCGCGGGCATATTGAGCCTGCCTGCGCTGGCCACAACCACCGCATCCCTTGACAGAACCCAGGTGGCTCTGGGTGACACTGTGCGGCTGCTGGTGCAAACCGACGCCAGCACCGACAAGCAGCCCGACATCGGCCCACTGCAGCAGGACTTTGCCGTGCTGGGCAGCAGCCACGGCTCCAGCACGCAGATCATCAATGGCCACATATCCTCGCAAACGCAGGTCACGCTGTTCCTGTCGCCCAAACACGAGGGCACGATCCGCATTCCGCCGCTGAGCTGGGGCGCCGAGCAGTCGGCAGCGCTGGAGCTGACGGTGGGCGGCAGTGGCAACGCGCCAGCGCAGGGCGACGCCGGGCAAGCCGGGGCCGCACCGGTGTCCATGTCGGCCACGCTCGACCAGAAACACCCCTATGTGCAATCGTCCGTGGTGCTGACACTGCGGCTGTCCGTGGGGGTGCCACTTACCCAGGCCAGCCTGGACATGCCCGGCAGCGCCGATGTGTTGGTTAAACAGCTGGGCGAAGACACGCAGACCACCGAGTCGCGCAACGGCCGCAATTACCAGGTGATCGAGCGTAAATACCTGCTGATCCCGCAGCGCAGCGGCCAGATCAACCTCAAAGGCCCGACGCTGGATGCCCAGGTGCAGGACAGCAACATGCCGGACATCAATTCATTCTTCGGCAATGCGTTTGGCAACATCCCGCTGGGCCGCATGATGGGCAGCACGCGCCCGCTGCGCCTGTCGGCCGAGAGCATCGTGCTGAACGTACAGCCAAGACCCGCAGCCGCCACCGGGGCCGACTGGTTACCGGCGCAAAAAGTCACGCTGGACGAAAGCTGGCGGCCCGACAACGCCAGCGTGCACGTCGGCGAACCGCTCACGCGCCACCTGCACCTCACAGCGCTGGGCCTCACCGGCACGCAACTGCCCGACCTGAGCAAGCTGATGACCGTGCCCGACGGCATCAAACCCTACCCCGACCAGGCCAAGACTGACGAAAGTGTGCGTAGCGGCACCATGCTGGGCAGCCGCGATCAGGACATCGCCTTGATCGCCAGCCAGCCCGGCCACTACGAGCTGCCCGCCCTGAAAGTCGCCTGGTGGGACACCGTGGCCAATGTGCAGCGTGAAGCCACGCTGCCTGCACGCTCGCTCGACGTGCTACCAGCGGCCGACGGCCAGGCCGCTCAAACTCCACCAGCGACCAACAACGCACCCGTAGCCCTGCCGACACAAGGCACGCCGGGCAATGCGCTGCATGTGGACTTGCCCCCAGGTAGCGCAATGGCGCGGGCCTCGGTGTGGCCATGGGTGAGCGCGGTGTTGGCGCTGCTGTGGTTGGGCACTGGTGTCGCCTGGTGGCGCGCGAGACATGCTCCGGCGCAATCAGCGCCAGTGCCTAGCACCGCTTCACCGGCACCCGCTGGTCGGCTGGCTGGTTTATCGAGTAGCAAAAGCCTGAGTGAGCTGCAGCGCGCCTGTCGCGACAACGACGCGCAAGCGGCGCGCCAGGCCGTGCTCAGCTGGGCGGCCAGTTTCTGGCCAGATTCCCCGCCGCGTGGCCTGAAAGCCGTGGCCCAGCGTCTGGCAGACCCGCGCTTCACCGAACCGCTGCAACAGCTGGACCGCGCCTGTTATGCCGGGTCAGCAGCGTGGCAGGGCGCGTCACTGGCGCAAGCCTTCGCCCAGTCGCCGCGCCAGGCCGCTGTTGACAAGGTCGCTCCGGTGATCCCTGATTTGTACGGCTAGCGTGCAACACTAGGCGGTCGGCACAATGACCATCCAACCGACGCCAAAGCGATCTTTCAGCATGCCGAAACAGGGGGAGAAAAAGGTCTGCCCCAAGGGCATGGTCACCTTGCCGTCCACCTGCAGCGCCTGAAAGACACGCTGCGCTTCTGGCGCGTCAGCCACGCCCAGCGACAGACAGAAACCATTGAAGTCGCTCGGCTTGGCAGAGTCGCCATCAGACATCATCAACAAGGTTTCGCCAATCCGCAGGGTGGCATGCATGATCTTGTGTTCGAAACCCGGTGGCGTCATGCCCGGCGGAGGAGGTTGAGGGCTCTCGTCCATGCGCATTTGCATGACCACTTCGGCGCCCAACACCGCCTTGTAAAAGGCGATGGCTTCTTCACAGCGACCGTTATAAAACAAGTAGGGTTCAACTTTCATGGCAACCTCACAGTCTAAAAAGTGAGCACTATGCTAAGGCTGATAAAGGGCTAATCGGGAATATCTGGCTCAACCAGCGTGGCCAGCTGCGCCAGAGATTCCTGCCAGCCCAGATAACACATCTCAACGGGAATGACCTCTGGCACGCCTTCCTGCGTGATGCTCATCTCGGTGCCGCACAACACCGGTTTGAAAGACACGGTGGTCTTCATGTCACCAGGCAGGTTGGGGTCGTCAAACTTGTCCGTGTAGCAAATTTTGCGGTCCGGCACGAGCTCCAGATACGCGCCGCCAAAACTGTGACCCTTGCCGGTCTTGAAATTGGTAAACGACATCTTGTAGCTGCCGCCCACTCTGGCGTCCATGTGGTCCACCTGGCAGGTGAAACCATACGGCGGCATCCACTTGGCCATGGCATCCGCATTCAGAAACGCCCGGTAGACCCGTTCCACCGGGGCGCGCAACACGCGATGAAGCTGGATCGTCCCTGTCGCCATGGTCAGTCTCCTTTTTCAGTTGAAACGCTGCACCACCGTCCTTGGCAGCTGACCAGCATGCGTCGTCCGGCGTCAACAGCGTATACAAAAAGAAAACCGGTCGCCAGCCCAGGCGGCCTCAACCCTACTACGAGGCGGGTCGGCCCAGCACCGACCAACCGGCGTGGCGGTTGGTCTTGTCGTTCTCATACTCCCAGATGGTTCCGCAGGCCTCGCAACGGTATCTGGTGATGGTGACCGACCCCTGCGTGTGCGCCACCGTGCGGTTGCTACCCTGCACCAGCTCAGCGTGGCCGCGTGCGCGACGCCAGTTTTGCTGAATGCCCGCGCAGGACGCGCACATGGTGGATTTGTCGGACTCTTCGTGGGAGGGCAGGTCTGTGGTCATGGGGCTGTGCTTAAAGGGGGTGATTGTCGCTGTGCGGCACACACAACTCTCGCAAGCGCTGGTGCGCCGCGTCGTCCAGCTTCAGCGGCTGCTGGTTTTTGGCCAGCAGGTAGTGGTCGGTAAACACGTCCAGATAGGCGTCCAGCACCTGCGCGGCATGCGGCTCACCGGCCAGGGCCAGGCACAGAGCGCCGACCTCGGAGGTGCAAAAGTGGTCGCTGCGACTGGAGCGACGCAGACGGTAGTTGGAGATCTGCTCCGGCTGCAGGCTAAGCACCGGGAACGGGTCCAAATACGGGCTTTTGCGAAACATCTTGCTGGCTTCAGACCAGGTGCCATCCAGCAGCACAAACAACGGGCGTTTGGCGGGTTGTCCATCGGTGGCCAAGTCGGGCAGCAGCACCGTGACCATGCGCTCCGGCGTCGCAAACTCTGCCGGAAACACCACATACGGCTGCCACTGCGGGTCGGCCAGCAGAGTCAGCAGAGCCGGGTCCACCTCGGTGCGCGCCCAGCCAAAGGCAAAGGTGTCGGCCACCACGTCGGCAATCAGCCAGCCGGTGTTGCTGGGTTTGAGCGGTTCAATGTCGGCCATCAGCAGGCACATGCCGGCGCTCGTGGGCACCACCGGGCGCAGGTCGCACAGGCAGTGGCTGGGCATCAAGCGGCAGCCGGGGCAGCGCCCGCCCTGCGGCCAACCGCGGGCGCGAAAGGGTTTGACGGCGCGCGCCAGGCGGGCGGTGCGCAATTGGGAGACGGCGTGGGGCATGGGTCAGGATTCCGGGGTGGAGGGTTGGTGCCAGCCCGGCACGTTGATGGCGTAGCGCGTGGCCTTGCCCACGCCTTGCACCTGCAGCAGGCCTTTGGCCAGCAGGTTGGTTGGGCTTGAGGCGTATTTTAGGCAATACGGCTCAAAAACTGATGCGCATTCCCGGAGGCACGACGCCTAGCATGGAGCCACTGCTGATCAAGGCGCACGACCTTTCCCAGCTGGTCACCACGCTTGCAGCTTGGCGTGTGCCGCCAGAGCGGCGCGGCGTCGCCCTTGTGTGGTCCTCACAGATCAGGGCAGACTCAAGCGCCTTCACCGTGCATAATCGCGCCTCATGAACGCACTGACCACCCGCAACCCATACGCCGCTCACGTGGCCACGATTCGGGTCTGCGCCGGTGCTTGCTTTCCCCCTCCTGTGACACCGCCTCCCGGTATCACCGTGCCTGGCCTCTACCCACCGGTAGCGCGCCTCGCAGGTTGATTTCCCGGCTCTCCTATCTCTCCAGCTTGACGCCTTGACCAACGCGGTCAGGTATGTGCGCGTTTGTGCGCCCGCGCTGGGGAGTTTCATGGCTTTTGTTACAGGAATTTCTCATGACTTTGCTTAAAACGGTCTGGACCGCCTATGGTCCAACGGCCTTGTTCGTGCTGCTGTGGAGCAGTGGTGCACTCTTCGCCAAGTGGGGGCTTGCGCATGGCTCGGCCTTCGCCTTTCTGACCCTGCGCTTTGCGCTGGCCCTGCTGGTGTTGATGCTGGTGGGTGTCTGGCGCAGGCGTTGGTTGCCAGTACCAGGGACGCGTTTGCACGTGGCCGCCACCGGTTTGCTGCTGGTGGGCAGCTACTCGATCTGCTACCTGCTGGCGCTGGACCACGGGCTCACGCCGGGTGTGCTGGCCACAGTGCTGGGGGTGCAGCCCATGCTAACCTTGCTGCTGGGTGAGCGTCGCCTGGCCGCACGGCGTCTGCTGGGGCTGGCTTTGGCGCTGGGTGGCCTTTGCCTGGTGGTGTGGAACAGTTTGACGCAGGCCCGCGTCTCGGCCTTGGGCATGTTGTTCGCCTTCGCCGCCTTGGGCTGTATGACGGCGGGTGCGATGCTGCAAAAGCGCATCCACCAAGCTCCTGCTGAGGTGATGCCGCTGCAGTACGCTGTCAGCCTGCTGTTGTGTCTGGCCTTTTTGCCTTTTCAGCCGCACGGTTTTGAATGGGTGCCGGGCTTTGTGCTGCCAGTGGTCTGGATGGCGTTGGTGATTTCGGTACTGGCTACCTTGCTGCTGTATCGGCTGATCCAGACGGGCAATCTGGTCAACGTCACCAGCCTGTTTTACCTGGTGCCGGGCGGCACGGCGGCGCTGGACTGGCTGGTGTTTGGTAACACCATGGCCCCCACGGCGCTGATCGGCATGGGGGCCATTCTGCTGGGCTTGTTGCAGGTGTTCCGAACGCCCAGGGCATAGGTCCGAGCATTGGCAACTGCGGGGCGGTCACGCATGCGCAGGTGTGGTGGCCATAATCGCTTTCATGATCACCCGCCCCATCCACCGCGCCCAGGTTTTCAGCTCGCCTTGGGCGGGTGTGTATGGCACGCATTTGGAGAGCGAGCGCCATTTCGGGCGGCACTGGCATGCGGTGTATGGCTTGGGTCTGCTGGAGGACGGCGCCCAGCGCTCGGCCAGTGGGCGGGGCACGGTGGCTGCCTACGCGGGGGATTTGATCTGCACCAACCCCGGTGAAGTGCATGACGGGCAAGCGCTGGGCGGTCTGTCACGGCGTTGGCGGATGGTCTATGTTGAGCCATCTGTCATGGCCACGATGGCCGGGCACCCAGACGACACGCTTGCGCCGAATGTGGCGCTGACGCAGCCAGTCTTTCAGAACCCAGCGTTGCGCCAGGCCTTGCGCAGCCTGTTGGCAAGCGTGGAAAGCTGGAATACGGGTCTATTCGCCACCGCTGCTGACGCGCTGGCTTGTGAAGAGGCGTTGGTGGCCGTGTGCGCTGGTTTGCTCGCACAGCATTCGACGGCTGCGCCACAGCCGGAGGTCCGCGCCGATGTGCGCCTGGTGCGCGAGCGGCTGGCCGATAACCCGTTGCAGGCACCCACGCTGACCGAGTTGGCGGAGCTGGCTGGCATCAGCAAGTTTCAGGTGCTGCGGCGCTTTGAAAAGGTCCATGGCCTGACACCCTACGCCTGGCTGCTGCAACAGCGCACCGAGCTGGCGCGCCGCCAGATTTGCGCCGGGGCCAGTCTGGCTGATGCGGCGGCCGCCAGCGGCTTTGCCGACCAGAGCCACATGACGCGCGTTTTCTCGCGCCAGTTTGGTTTCACGCCCGGAGTCCTGCGTCAGGCCACACAGGGTTGACCTTGCGTTGCAATAGCGTTCAAGACTTTCGAGAGCTGCCGCACGAGACTACGTGCTGGTTCAATACTCAAGGTCGCGTATGTCGGAGTCTCTGAAAGGCCAGCTGCTGTGTAGCTTGGCGATGGTGCTGGTAGGCAGCACGGTGGTGGTCAGCAAGATCATTGGGCAAGACATCGAGCCCTTTTTGGCGACAGCCATGCGCCACGCGCTGGCATTGCCGGTATTTCTGCTGTTGATGCGCGGCACGCGGGCGCGGTTTGCCCGTGTCAGTCTGCATGATGCGGTGCTGTTGCTGGTTCAGGCGGCGGCGGGAAGCGTGGGCTATTCGGTGCTGTTGATTCAGGGCGTGCAGCTGTCCGGCGCGGCGGATGCCAGTGTCATCGCGGGCACCTTGCCAGCCATGTCCGCGCTGTTTGCCATGGTGGCTCTGGGCGAGCGCCCGGGTGCGCGCATGCTGCTCTCCATGGCGCTGGCCACGGTGGGTGTCGTGATGGTTTCGCTATCACCCGACGCGGTGGCCCAGTCCAGCACCCGATTGAAAGGCATTGGCCTGGTGCTGGGAGCCATTGCCTGTGAATCAGGGTTTATTTTGGCCAACAAACGCCTGGCACAACCGATGCCTGCGCTGCAGATGTCCACGTTGATGTGCGCCGGTGGGCTGCTGCTGTCAGCTGTGGCGGCGTGGTGGGTGGCACCTGTTTCGGTATCCAAGGAGATGAGCACACCCGCATTGCTAGGCGTGGCCTACTACGCTTGGGTGCCTACCGTCGGCGGATTTTTGCTATGGTACGCGGGCAGCGCCAGAACCAGCGGCGCGCGCGCCTCGCTGGCAACTGTGTGGCTACCCGTTTCAGCGTTGTTGCTGTCGGCACTGTTCCTGGGTGAGATCATTCACCCTTGGCAGTGGCTGGGCTTTGCCTGTGTGGTGCTGGCCATCGTGATCACGTTTCGTGGGGATACCGATTCAGCGGGTTCCGCGAATCGTTGGAGAGAAGATGCATAGAAGAATATATCTCTAGCCCCCGTCTATATTGCATACATAGCTACCAAAAGCATAGTTTAGTAGTGACCATGGACTTGTTTGACGACCCACCGCCTGATACCACCCAAACACCCCTCGCCCCCGGTGCGGCGCTGCTGCACGGTTTTGCCCGAGAAGAGGCTGGCGCGCTGCTGCAAGCCGTTGAAACCGTCCTGACCCAAGCCCCTTTACGCCACATGCAAACCCCCGGCGGCTACACCATGTCGGTGGCGATGAGCAGTTGCGGCAAGCTGGGCTGGGTGTCTGACGCCAGCGGATATCGTTACGCCGCGTGCGACCCGCTAACCGGTCAGCCCTGGCCTACCATGCCCGCCTGCTTGCTGCACCTGGCCCAGCGCGCCGCCGCGCAGGCGGGCTACGCCGACTTCATGCCCGATGCCTGCCTGATCAACCAATATGTGCCCGGCGCCAAACTCTCGCTGCACCAGGACAAGGACGAAAAAGACTTGCGCGCACCCATCGTCTCGCTGTCACTGGGGCTGCCTGCGGTGTTTCTGTTTGGCACGCCGAGTCGCAAAGACCGCCCGCAGCGCTGGCGGCTGGTGCATGGCGACGTGGTGGTGTGGGGTGGTCCGTCCCGGCTGGCCTACCATGGCGTGGCTGCCCTGGCTGACGGCGACCACGCGCTGCTGGGGCGCAGGCGGCTGAATCTGACGTTTCGGCAGGTGGCCCGGTCGATTTACATAAAATAGAACTTTAGCCCAGGTGTTTATTGGGCTAATAGCTATCTAAAACATAGCGTTTATTGCTTTGGAGAATCAGGCGCTGTGACGCGCAACGTCAGGGCTGGTCCAGCGGCTTGGGGACAAAGCCAATCACGAGTCCGGCGTCTGTCACGGTGATGCTGCCTGGCTGTAGGCCCAAGCTGTTGGGCAGCGTCAGGTCGCTTGGCTGGAGGCGGTGCAGCACCACCTCCAGCAGGGCGCGCTCGCTCAAAGCGGGGCCGTAGGTGTTGAGCAGCACAAGCACGCTGGGTTGCAGACTGGGCATTGTCAGACGCTGGAAACGCAGTTGGTAGGCGCGCACCGTGAGGTCGCGGGCTTCATAACGCAGCGCAAAATCCAGCGCCAGCGTGCCTTGGTGGCTGCCCTGAAGCGCCGGGCCTGCCGCGACCAACCCGATCTCGGCACCCAAGCGGTTTTGCGTCGGCAACAGGCGCAGCTGCGGCACCTGCATATCCAGATCCATCAGTCCCGGCAAGCTGTAGCGCAGCGGAAAACGCTGCGCTACAGCTTGCTGCAAAAGTGTGGCAGACACCTTGTATTGCGGCAGCGGCTGCGGCGCGTCGTCAGGTGGCGCGTTGGTATCAGCGGACGCGGCCCAAGCGAGACCGCCAAATGGCAGGAAAAGGGGCGGACAAAGCGCAAGGGGAATCAAGTGTCGACGACGCATTCAGGGCTTCCTTTGGAAAGCCATTGTGCGCCACGCATGTTGACCACAAGCACTAGACTCAGCCATCACCCCTCAACGCTCGCTACTTCGGCTCCCGTCATCTATGAATCCTGGTTTGCTTTACGCCGCATTGGCCTACATGGCTTGGGGCATGTTCCCCATTTATTTCAAGCAGCTGATTGAGGTCAATGCATTGGAGGTGGTGATGCACCGCATGGTGTGGTCATTTGTGTTTCTGATGGGCGTGCTGGTGGTGCTCAAGCGTTGGGCCTGGTTGCGCGAGGTCGCCCGCCAACCTCGTGTGCTGCTGGCGTTTGGGTTGTCGGCTCTGCTGTTGTCTGCCAATTGGTCGGTGTACGTGTGGGCTGTGCAAAATGCCCATGTGGTGGACGCCAGTTTGGGCTATTTCATCTTGCCCCTGGTCAATGTGGCGATGGGTTTTGCCTTTTTGCACGAACGTCCACGCCCGGCGCAGTGGCTGGCCGTGGCCATCGCAGCCAGCGGTGTGCTGTGGCTCACGGTGCAGGCGGGCCGATTACCTTGGGTGGCGCTGGTGCTGGCTTGTACGTTTGGTACCTATGGCTTGCTGCGCAAGGTGGCCAAGCTGGGCGCGCTGGAAGGCCTGACGCTGGAGACCTTGCTGCTGCTGCCCATGGCCGTTGGGTTGTTGGGGTGGTGGACCTGGCACGGGCAAGGCGCGCTGGTGCAGGGCAACCCGGTGACCTTGGGCTGGTTGCTGCTGGGCGGGCCGCTGACGGCCATCCCTTTATTGCTGTTCGCCGCGGGTGCCCGGCGCATCCCACTGGCCACGATGGGACTCCTGCAGTACATCTCACCCAGCCTTCAGATGCTGGTGGGCGTGTGGCTGTACGGTGAACCCTTCGAGCCGTCGCGCGCCATTGGCTTCTATCTGATTTGGGCCGCTTTGCTGATTTACAGCTCGGAAAGCTTATGGATCATGCGCATGCGGCTGTCAAAGCAATAATATGTAAAAACAGCATGTAGCCCTTGTGTGTAAAGGGCTGATAGCTATATTTTTATATCAACAAATAGCCTTCAACGTTGAGCACCTTGCCAAAGCTGACTGGTCGCGGGCGACACCCGAATCAAGGTCAATGCTCGTTGCGGAACTGATCATGGCAGCTCTTGCAGTTCTTTTGCACCGCATCAACAGCCGCTCCCATGGCCGTCATATCAGCGCTGTCTGAGACTTCCACCAGTTTGTCCACGCTGGCCAGGTACTTGTTCTGCGCCTGTTTGAACTCGTCAGGCTTGCTCCAGACCTCGGGTTTGGCGCGGGTCGGCGGGTAGTTGCCGTCCGCCGTGAAAAACGCCCAAGGCTGGGTGGAGAGATCCTTCAGCGTCTGGGCACCTTCGACGAACTCACTCTTGATGTAATCCTGGTGACCGCGCACCACCAGCCCCAGCGGTTCAAGCGTTTTGGTCATTTTTTTGAAGATGGTGACACGTTTGGTCAGCAACTGCTTCGGATTGGTGTCCTTGGGACCTTCACTGCAGGCTCCCAGAAAAGCGGTAGAGGCGATCAGTGACAGAGCGAGGGAGAGTAATTTGGACATGTAAGAGAGAAGTTGGACTAAGAAAAAAGTAAGAGTATTCAGGCCTGAGGGTGACACCACTGGCCATAGTGGTGCTGATGATGATCAACAATCAAAGACAGAGTTCCATAAAGTCAAGATGGCGTGGCGCTCAGCTTGCAGTTCATCCGGGCCGACTTGGGGCGATTCTTCGTTCAGACGGGCACGGTGTTGCCATTGGCGCAAGCTGCGGTAAGCACTGGCGGCAGAGTGTCCCACACCTTCGGGTAGCAAGCCCAGAACTTCAGCGCGCTCCAGCAAGGCAATGTTGCCGGCATTGGCCATCAGCTCCGGATGCACCCGGGACTGTGACAACACCAGAAACTGCATCACAAACTCCGCGTCCATCATGCCACCGGGGCTGAATTTGACGTCAAATTTGTCGGCGCTGACCGGGTGCGCGCCGGTCACACGAGTGCGCATGGCACGGATCTCGGTGCACAACGCATCCACATCGCGCTCAGCCGTGATCACGGCGGTGCGAACGGCCTCGAACCGCGCATGCAGCGAGGCATCGCCCAGCACGCAGCGTGCACGGGTGATGGCCTGGTGCTCCCAGGTCCAGGCGGTGTTGGAGCCGCGGCGTTGCTGGTAGTTTTCGTAAGACGAAAAACTGGTGATCAGCAACCCGGCGTTGCCATTGGGGCGCAAGGCGGTGTCGATCTCGTACAGGTCGCCTTCGCCGGTCTTCACGGTCAGCCAGTTGATCAGCTTGCGCACCAGGTTGGCATAGACCTCCGGGGCACGGTCATCGTCGTCGTCAAAGACAAATACCAGGTCCAGATCGCTGCCGTAGCCCAGCTCCTTGCCGCCAAGCTTGCCGTAGGCAATGATGCCGAACTGGGGGTGCTCGCGATGGATATTCTTGAGTCGGCTCCAGCACCAGCGGGTGGTGACACGCAATACGACATCAGCCAGGGCACTCAAATCATCCGCCACCTGTTCGACCGTCAGCTTGCCTTCAATGTCGCGTGCCAGTGTGCGAAACACCTCGGCATGGTGGGCGCGGCGCAACAGGTTCAGCAGGGCTTCGTCATCGTCCTCCCCCGCTGCCTGCAAAGCCAGACGACGGTGGTCGAGTTCGGTCTCAAAACTGGCCGGGTCAAAGCGTTCATCCAGCATGGTGGCCGCAGCCAGCTCATCAATGACACCCGGATGCAGCAGCAGATAACGCGCTGGCCAGCGGGCAGCACCCAGCAGACGCAACAGCCTCTCGTGCACGTTAGGCCGCTCCAGCAACAGCGCCAGGTAACTTTCACGCCGCAAGAGCGGTTCCATCCAGTCCACCAGACCGACAGCGGCAGCCTCGGTGACACGCTTTTCACGCACCCACCGGGCGGTGCGCGACAGCAGACGCATCAGACGCGTTCTGGCTTCCTCGCGCAGGGCCAGCACGCGCGGGTGCTCCAGCCAGGATTGCAGCCGCTGGCGGAAATCGGCATCCAATTGGGGCAATAGCTCGGCCATGCTGACGCTGGTTTCTGCCGCTTTGCCGTTGTGGCAGCCCTTGCATTCGGGTGCACCACCACCGAGCAGCTTGTCGAACTCCTGGGCCACTCCTTCGCGGTAGGTATCAAGCTGATTGAGCAAGGCTTGGGTTGACGCGATACCCATGGTGCTGGCAATCCAGGCCAGGTCGGTGTCCTGCGTCGGCAGAATGTGCGTCTGCTGGTCGTCCAGATATTGGATGCGGTGCTCCACGCGCCGCAAAAACTCGTACGCTGCAGCGAGCATTCTGGCGGTGTCGGCGGGCATCAGGTTGGCTTTCACCAGCCGGTGTAATGCGTTGAGGGTCGGGCGAGTGCGCAGCTCCGGGTACTGGCCACCGCGCACGACCTGCAGCAACTGGACAATGAACTCGATCTCGCGGATGCCACCGCGCGACAGTTTGACATCGTTGGCGCGCTCTGGCCGTCCGGCGCTGCGTTTGCTGGCATGGTCGCGGATCTGATGGTGCAGCAGGCGCAGTGCGTCAAAAACGCTGTAATCCAGATAGCGCCTGAAGACAAACGGGATCACCACTTGACGCAAGGCCAATGTGGCGCCGCTCTCCACACTGGCGCGTGGCGCCACCACCCGGCTTTTGAGCCAGGCAAAGCGTTCCCACTCACGGCCCTGCACGTGCAGATATTGCTCCAGCGCATCCAGCGACACGGCCGCTGGCCCTGAGTTGCCGTTGGGTCGCAGGGCCAGATCAACCCGAAAAACAAACCCGTATTCGGTGCTGTCGCCGACCAAGCCGTAGACCGCACGCACAGCCTTGCCAAAGTACTCGTGGTTGGTGATACGGCCATGACCCATCGCGTCACCAGCGGTGTCGCCATCTTCGTCATAGACGTAGATCAGGTCGATGTCGCTGGACACATTGAGCTCCCTGGCACCCAACTTGCCCATGCCGACGATCCACAATTCGGCGCGTTCACCGGCGGGCGTCTTTGGCGCTCCGTGAATTTGGTCCAGTGCGCAAAGAACTTCCACCAGCGCCTGGTTCAGGGCAAATTCCGCCAGGTCGGTCATCGCCTGTGTGATACCTGACAGACTGGCCTGGGCATCGCAGTCCAGACACAGCAGCCGCTCCAGCACCAGGGCACGGGTAATACGCAATGCGCTGCCCGTGTCCTGCCCCGAAGCCTTCAACGCCACAAAGGTGGCTTGTAGATGCCCGGGCGTGGGGACACCAGGCGCCAGGAGTGGCAGTTGGTGTTCGAAACGGCGGTGGACGCGCTGCGCAAAACGGGAGTAGGGGGCGAGAGGGGGGCGGGTCATAATTCTGCTGTGCAACTTCACTTCCAAAAAACTTGTCTCCCCTATCCGTCAACTTACTGAGAACCTGGTCCGCCTTGACCCGCGGGCTGCTGCTCATCGCGCTGCTGGTCTGGCTGGCGTTTGGTCTGACCTGGGCTGCCCTGCACTGGTGGATTGTGCCGCGAATTGGCGAATTCCGCCCGCAGCTGGAAGCTCGGGCCAGTCAGGCCTTGGGCGTGCCGGTTCGCCTGGGTGCGATCACGGCCCAATCTGGCGGCTTGATGCCCACGCTGGCGCTGACCGACGTGGAGATGCTGGATGCCCAGGGCCGGGTGGCCTTGAGTTTGCCGCGTATCCTGGTGACTTTGTCGCCACGCTCTGTCTGGCACCTTGGTTTTGAGCAGCTTTATATAGATCAGCCCAAGCTGGATGTGCGTCGCGACACTGCGGGAAGGATTACTGTGGCGGGCCTGGATTTTTCCAGCGGCGGGAGGACTAACCCGGACGCGTTGAACTGGGTTTTCTCGCAACCCGAACTGGTGATTCACGGCGGCGCTGTGCGCTGGACCGACGAAATGCGGCAAGCCGAGCCAGTGGTGATGCAGCGGGTGGACGTGGTCATGCGCAACCATGGGCGGCACCACGACCTGCGGGTCGATGCAACGCCGCCAGAGAACTGGGGGAACCGCTTTGCTGTGCAGGGACGGTTTGAACAACCTTTGCTGACACGCCAGCCGGGCCACTGGCAAGACTGGGACGGACAGATTTTTGCCGACTTTGATCGCATTGACCTGGCCGAATTGCGCCGCTACGCCAGCCTCGGATTTGATTTGCAACAAGGCCGGGGGGCGCTGCGCGCCTGGGGTGACGTGAGTCAAGGGCAACTCACCGGCGCGACGGCCGATTTGGCCCTGGCTCAGGTAACCGTCACGCTGGGGCATGATCTGCGCCCCCTGTCCTTGCAACAGATCCAGGGCCGGGTATCGGGACGTTTGCTGGCCAATGGTTTTGAGCTGTCCTCCGAGTCGCTGGGGTTTGACACTGCCGAAGGGCTGCACTGGCAGGGCGGCAATGTCCGGCTGATGTCCATGGGCGCCGAGGGCAGAATACCCGCGCGTGGCGAGTTGCAAGCGGATCGGCTCGACCTGGCAGCCCTGGCGCAGATCGCTGATCGCCTGCCGCTGGAGGCGCAGCTGCGCGATCAGTTGCTGCACTATGCGCCGCAAGGCCTGGTCGAGTCGCTCAATGCCAGTTGGCAAGGGCCGGTATCTTCGCCCGAACAATACAAGGTGACGGGTCGTTTGCGGCAATTTGCGCTGGCGGCCGTAGGGCAGGTGCCGGGCGTCCAGAGTCTGGATGCAGAGGTGCAACTGGACCAGCGATCCGGTCACGCCAAACTGTCCATCGATCATGGCAGCGTGGACTTGCCGGGTATTTTCGAGGAAGGGTCCATTCCCATCGACCGGTTTTCGGCCGACGCCTCGTGGCAACTGAAAGACGACCAGATATCGGTGGACCTGGCCAATGCCAAGTTCAGCAACGCTGATGCAGAAGGGGTGGCCCACGTTCGTTGGCACACGAGCGACCCCGCCAAGTCGGCCACGCACAACCGTTTCCCCGGCGTGCTTGACCTGCAAGCCACCTTGAGCCGTGCCGATGGTCGGCGGGTGTATCGGTATCTGCCACTGGTGATTGATGCCGAGGCGCGTAACTATGTCCGTGATGCGGTGCAGGGTGGCAGCGCCAAAAATGTCCAGTTTGTCGTCAAGGGCAATATCGACGACATACCCGCCACCAAACCGGCCCAAGGCGAGTTCCGAATCAGCGCGGATGTCAGCAACGCCCGGCTGGCTTACCTGCCCAAGAGCCTGCAAAATGCTGGTGAATTGCCTTGGCCAGTGCTCTCAGATGTCAGTGGACGGCTGCTCATTCAAGGCTTGCAGTTGCAGGTAAAGGATGCGAAGGCCAAGCTGGGAGAGGGATCCTTGCTACAAATTCTGAAAGCCGACGCATCCATTGCAGACCTGACACACACCAAGGTTGTGGTTGACGCCGACATGAAGGGCCCTTTGAAAGACGCTTTGCGCGAGGTCAATACCTCGGCGCTGTCCGACCTGCTTGGGCAGGCGCTCGCTGGCACGGTGGCCTCTGGCAATGCAGACTTCAAGCTGAAGCTGGTGTTGCCCATCGCCGATATCAACAAGTCGACGGTGCAGGGCAGCGTGACGCTGGCGGGCAATGATATTCAGATGAGCCCGGATACGCCCAAATTGACTCGCGCTCGCGGCGTGGTGAACTACACCCAGACCGGATTCAGCGTAGCGGGCGTACAGGTGCACCTGCTCGGTGGTGACGCAAAACTGGAAGGGGGCTGGGTATTGGCGCCTGGTGCGCCGGCTGGTAATGCACCTACCACGCTGCGCACCACCGGCGTGGCCAGTGCTGAAGGGCTGCGTCAGGCCAAAGAACTCGGCTTGCTCTCGCGCCTGGCGCAAAACTTGACAGGCAGCACGGCTTACAGCGCCACCGTGGGTTGGCATAACGGCTCACCGGATATCCTGGTAACCAGCAACTTGCAGGGCATGGCTTCGACCTTGCCTGCACCCTTGCAAAAGGAGGCGCAGACCCGATTGCCGATGCGCTACCAAACCTCCATGCTGGCGGCCAATTCTGATGCAGGCAGCACACCCACAACCTCTGCACGCGACCGCATGGCGTTGAATCTGGACGGTGTTGGTCGAATCGTCTACGAGCGCGATGTCTCCAAGCCCGAGCCGCGTGTGCTGCGCGGCCTGATTGCGGTCGGGGCTGAGCCAGACGGGGCATCAGCATTGCCGTCTCAAGGGGTCAGCGCCAATGTCAATGTGGCGCATCTCGATGCCGATGCCTGGTCCGATGTGCTGCAGCAGTTCACCGGCAAGTCACAACTGTCGACCGTATTGAGCACCGGCGCGGCGGCAGAGACCGCCTATTTGCCGTCCTCGCTGACCCTGCATTCAGGCAGTCTGACGCTGGGTGGGCGTGTCTTCAACCATATTGTGGCCAGTGCGCACCGCGAAGGCTCACTCTGGCGTGGCAACGTTGATGGCACCGAACTCAGCGGGTACATGGAATACCGGCCTGCGAGCGACAACTCGGTGGCTGGCAGCGGGGGCAAGGTGTTTGCCCGTCTGGCACGGCTGACTTTGACGCCCAGTGCCAGCAATGACTTTGAAACCTTGCTAGATACCCAGCCCGCCAGCCTGCCGGCGCTGGACATCGTGGTCGACGACTTTGAAATGCATGACAAGCACCTGGGTCGCCTGGAGGTTGATGCCGTGAACCGTTCTGCCGGCGCATCCCCTGCGGTGGCCGCCACACGTGAGTGGCGCTTGAACAAGCTCAACCTGATTACCCCCGAGGCCACCTTGACCACCACCGGGAACTGGGCGCGCATCAACGCCCAGGCGCCGACAACAGGCAGCACCAGTGCAAGCAGGGTGTCTGAACGAATGCGTACGGTGCTGAATTTCAAGCTGGACATGGTGGATGGTGGCAAATTGCTGAGTCGTTTTGGCATGCACGACGTGGTCCGCCAGGCCAGCGGCAAGATCGAAGGTCAGGCATCGTGGATCGGCTCACCGCTCAAACCTGATTACCCGACGCTGGGTGGCGCATTTACCGTGAATGTGGCCTCTGGCCAGTTTCTCAAAGCGGACCCCGGTCTGGCCAAGCTGCTGGGAGTACTCAGCTTGCAGGCCCTGCCACGCCGCTTGACACTGGATTTTCGTGACGTGTTCAGTGAAGGCTTTGTCTTTGACTTTCTGCGTGGTGATGTAACTGTCGATAAAGGGCTGGCACGCACCAACAACCTGCAGATGAAAGGTGTCAACGCCGCCGTGCTGATGGAAGGCTCGGCCGATATCGCCAACGAGACACAAGACATCAAGGTGGTGGTGGTTCCCGAGCTCAATGCGGGCACAGCCTCGCTCATCGCCACGGTGATCAACCCCGCTGTCGGCTTGGGCTCGTTTCTGGCGCAGATGTTCCTGCGCCGCCCCCTGATGGCGTCGGCCACTCAGGAATTTCACGTCACCGGTCCCTGGGCTGACCCCAAGGTCACCAAAATTGACAGTTCCAGCGTCACCAGCAAGGAGAAAAAACCATGAAAGTTGCTGCCATCCAGATGGTGTCGTCAACCAGCGTCCAGGCCAATGTGGCCCAGGCCCGGGACCTGCTGGGCCAGGCTGCCAAGAGCGGTGCCGAGTTGGCCGTGTTGCCGGAGTACTTTTGCCTGATGGGGCAGCGCGATGCCGACAAACTGGCGATTGCCGAGACCTTGGGCCAGGGGCCACTGCAACAGTTCCTGTCAGATACCGCACGGGAGCTGGGCTTGTGGCTGGTCGGCGGGACGATTCCGCTGCGGCCCGACTCCGGTGCCGATGCCGGGCGCGTTTTCAACAGCAGTTTGGCCTTTTCCCCAGATGGAATCTGCGTTGCGCGCTATCACAAAATACATTTGTTTCGATTTGACAACGGTGTCGAGCGCTATGACGAATCTGCGGTTCTGCTGGCAGGCAGCGAGCCCGTGACTTTTGACCTGAACTCGCGTGACGGCCATAGCTGGCGTGTCGGTATGAGCGTGTGTTACGACCTGCGCTTTGCCGAACTCTACCGGACCTACGCCAGCGCAGGCGCGCACCTGCTACTGGCGCCCAGCGCCTTCACTTACACCACTGGAGAAGCGCACTGGGAGGTCTTGCTGCGGGCGCGCGCCATTGAGAACCTGGCGTATGTGGCAGCCGCAGCGCAGGGTGGCTTGCATGACAACGGACGCAAGACCTGGGGTCACGCCATGCTGATTGACCCTTGGGGACAGGTGCTGGCTCAGCGCGAGCAGCAGGCCGGCGTGGTGCTGGCCGACCTGGACTTTGATCTGTTGAGTGCCTGCCGCAGCCGCTTGCCAGCCTTGTCGCATCGCGTCTTATGAGCACGGTATCCACGCTGCGTTTTCTGCGGCTTTTTGTGGGCCGCCCGATGGCGGCGGGGATGCTCGCCCTGCTGGGTGCTTGCAGCAGCGTGCCCCTGATGGCACCGGGCACAAGCGGCACTCAGGGCTGGCCCGCATCCGCGCCCTCAGCCACCTCGCCCGAAGCTACGTCGACGGCCGCGGGTGCAACAGGGCCCGTCCTGTTGCAGCGCAACAGCCGCTGGGTGCCGGTGCCGTGGAGCGACTTGCCGGGTGTTGACCAGGATGCCCTGTATGAAGCCTGGAACGCCTGGATAAAAAGTTGCGAGCGCCCGGGGCCGGTATTTGCGCCCCTGTGCCCAGAAGTGCGGCGCCTGAGCATCGCCGATGCCGAAGCTCAACGCGCCTGGATGCTGTCGCGCTTACAGCCTTACCGCGTCGAGCCCTTGCAGGGTGGCCCGGCGCCGGGACTACTGACCGCCTATTACGAACCTGAATTTGCTGCACGCCGCTTGCCTGGCGACGGTTTCAACACGCCTTTGTACCAACCCCCTGCGGGGCTGATTCCCGGCAAACCGTGGTTCACGCGCCGCGAGGCTGACACCCTGCCCCAGGCGCAGGCGGCGCTGCGTGGCCGCGAACTGCTGTACCTGGCCGACCCGGTGGATGCCATGCTGCTGCAGATTCAGGGGTCGGGCCGCCTGCGCGTGACCGAACCCGATGGCCGCCAGCATCTGGTGCGTCTGTCCTATGCCGGCAACAACGGGCAAGCCTATCAAAGCATCGGGCGCTGGTTGCTTGACCAAGGCGCATTGCGTGACGCCACGTGGCCTGGCATTCGTGCCTGGATTAGCCAGAATCCGCAGCGACAGGCGGAACTGTTGTGGCAAAACCCGCGGCTGGTCTTTTTCAAAGAAGAGGTCTTGAGCGACTTTGATGCGGCCTTCGGACCGCGCGGTGCGCAAGGCGTGCCCCTGACGCCGGGGCGTTCCATCGCCGTGGATCCGCAGAGCATTCCGTACGGTACTCCGGTCTGGCTCGCCTCCGAGGGCGCCAATCTGTCGCTGCAGCGTCTGGTGCTGGCGCAAGACACCGGCAGCGCCATTGTGGGTCCGACGCGGGCAGACTATTTTGCGGGCTGGGGCGCGCAAGCTGGCGAGTTGGCAGGCCGACTGAAACAGCCACTTAGACTCTGGGCGCTGTGGCCCAAATAGCGGCAATCGCGTTACCATTCAAGCTGATTTACCGATCACCCCAACGAAGACACACCATGAACAAATCATCCATGCATGACATTGACGAGCGGACCAATCTGACAAGCAACAGCATGTTTGAGTTGCTGTTGTTCCGACTGGGTGAGGCACCGGGCACCGACCGACGTGAGCTGTTTGGCATCAATGTGTTCAAGGTGCGGGAGATTCTGGTGATGCCCGAGATCACTGCCATGGTGAACTCGCCACCGTCAGTGATGGGCGTAGCCAACATCCGTGGCCAGATGATCACGGTGATCAATCTGCCGCAAATCGTTGGCACTAACCCCACCAAAGGCCTGGGCATCCTGCTGGTGACTGAGTTTGCCCGCACCACGCAGGCGTTCGCGGTCGAAGAAGTCAACGAAATCGTGCGTCTGGAGTGGAAGCAAGTGTTGTCTGCCGAAGGCCGGGGTGGTGGCCTGGTCACCAGCATCGCACGACTGGACGGCAACGCCGAAAACACCCGTCTGGCACAAGTGCTGGACGTGGAGCAGATACTGCGCGATGTGTTCCCAGAGCAGCAGCCCGGTGAGTTGGAGGTCAATGACAAGCTGCACCTGCCACCCGGCACGGTGATCCTGGCTGCTGACGATTCGGCTGTGGCGCGCATGATGATTGAGCAGGGCCTCAAATCCATGGACGTGTCCTACATCATGACCAAAACCGGCCAGGAGGCGTGGGACCGACTTAAAGCCATGGCCGCAGAAGCTGAAGCGCAGGGTAAGACCATTCGTGACAAAGTGGCCCTGGTGCTGACCGACCTGGAAATGCCCGAGATGGACGGCTTTACCCTGACACGCAATATCAAGCAAGATCCACGCTTCAGTAGTTTGCCCGTTGTGATTCACTCGTCACTGACCGGTGCTACCAACGAAGATCACGTGCGCAAGGTCGGTGCCGATGGTTACGTGGCCAAATTTGTGGCAGAAGAGCTGGCACAAGCCATTCGCAAGGTGCTCACCCGCTGAGGTCTTTGTGGAATTTTCTTTGTATGAAAATAGGCTCTAGCCCCCGCAGATAAAGGGCTATCTACTTCTATAAAGATAGTAAGAGAAGCCATGGCCGTCCGGACAGCAGGTGACTGTCCGGCACCTTGGCTTAGATGTCAAACCTCACCCCTTGTGCCAGTGGCAGGGCATTGGAATAGTTGATGGTGTTGGTGGCCCGGCGCATATAGGCCTTCCAGGCGTCCGAGCCCGACTCGCGGCCACCGCCGGTTTCTTTTTCCCCGCCAAACGCGCCGCCGATCTCGGCCCCAGATGTGCCGATGTTCACATTGGCTATGCCGCAGTCTGACCCGGTGGCCGACATGAAGGTTTCTGCCTCGCGCAAATCGGTGGTGAAGATGGCTGATGACAAACCTTGTGGCACGTCGTTGTTCAGCGCCACAGCCTCAGCCAGCGTCTGGTATTTCAGGGCATACAGAATCGGCGCAAACGTTTCATGGCGGACCACACCGGTCTGCGCAGGCATCTCCACCAGTGCTGCCCGCACGTAAAAAGCGTCAGGGTAACGGTCTTGCAGCACCCGTTCGCCGCCGGTGATGGTTCCACCTTCATCGCGCGCCTTTGCCAAGGCCTGCTGCATGGCGTCAAACGCTGCCCTGTCGATCAGCGGCCCCAAGAGCGTGCCGGGTTCGGTCGGCAAGCCTATCGTGAAACTGGTGTACGCCTTTTTGAGTCGGCCAACCAGGTCGTCGTAAACCGAGGCATGCACGATGAGGCGTCGTGCACTGGTGCAACGCTGCCCCGCCGTACCGGCTGCAGCAAACGCCACTGCACGCACCGCCATGTCCAGATCTGCCGATGGTGCGACGATGATGGCGTTGTTGCCACCCAGCTCCAGCAAACAGCGGCCAAAACGGGTCGCCACACTGGCACCCACGCTGCGGCCCATGCGGGTGCTGCCGGTGGCCGATACCAGTGCCACTTGGGGGCTGTCCACCAAGGCCTGGCCCACATCGGCGTGACCCAGCACCACCTGGCACAAGTCGCGCGTGAGCTCTGGCTGGACAAAACGTGCGCAGGCCCGCTCAAACAGCGCCTGCACCGCCAGCGCGCACAGCGGCGCTTTTTCGGACGGTTTCCAGATCACCGCGTCGCCACACACCAGCGCCAGCGCGGCGTTCCAGGCCCAGACCGCTACCGGAAAGTTGAAAGCGGTGATGACACCCACCACGCCCAGCGGGTGCCAGGTTTCCATCATGCGGTGGCCGGGGCGTTCGCTGGCCATCGTCAGGCCATGCAGTTGGCGCGACAGACCGACCGCGAAGTCGCAGATGTCGATCATCTCCTGCACTTCACCCAGGCCTTCGGAGCTGACTTTGCCAACCTCCAGCGTCACCAGTTCGCCCAAGGCCTGCTTGTGGGCACGCAACTCATCACCCAGAAGCCGCACCAGCTCGCCGCGTTGCGGCCCGGGCACCGTGCGCCAGCGAAGAAACGCGGCTTGGGTGCGCTCGACGCTATGGGCCACGTCCGTCAGCTGGGCGGTGTGAACCTGGGCCAGCACCTGGCCGTCCAGTGGCGACAGGGTGGCCAGATCACCGCCTTGCAGCGCCTGGGGCGCCACGCCCAATGAGGCCATCAATGCTGTCACAGATGTTTGCATGCTTGCTCCTGAAAAAGATGCTGTATACCCATATTACATAAGGGCTGCAGCCTGTTTTTGTCTAAAAATAATCGGGTCGGCATGCCAGCCATGTGTGTAACACTGGACTAGCCGATCGACTCCACCTGGCGCGACTGCTGGTAAGCGCTGCCAAAGCGGTTGGACAGCAAGTCCGGCAGGGCCACCTGCTCTTGCTTGAT
The DNA here is from genome assembly GCA_031291305.1 of Rhodoferax sp. Taxonomy (GTDB): domain Bacteria; phylum Pseudomonadota; class Gammaproteobacteria; order Burkholderiales; family Burkholderiaceae_C; genus Rhodoferax. Next base: position 50,118 of record JARLJH010000052.1, read on the forward strand.
GAAACCGCTTTGCGGCAATTTTCTCTCACGGAACAGATCCACGGCAGCGCAGACGCCAGCGGCCGTGGTGATCTGGATCGCGCTCATTGGATGCTCTTCGGAGCGGTCGGCAAAAATCTTGCGGGCAAACACCTCCTGCATGAACTTGCCGTCGCACTCGCCGCTGACGGTGACAAACACCAGCACCACATCCTGCATGGTCAGCGGGATGGATTTGCGCAGGATCGCCTTCAGGGTTCCCTGATCGTGCTGCATGCCCAGTTCTTGCAACAGCATTTTCATGATGGCGCCGTGGCCGGGGTAACGCACGGTTTTGTAGTCCAGCGTCTGCACCTTGCCCTTGAGCGTGTCGCACAGGGTGCCCAGACCGCCGGAGGTGTTGAAGGCTTCGTACTCGGTGCCGTCCAGGCTGAAATGCTCCATGCCTTCGAGCGGCAGCACCTCGATCACGTTGCCGTCACGGATGGCTTCGCAGGGGTGGCAGTATTCGTTGATCAGGCCGTCCACGCTCCAGGTCAGGTTGTATTTGAGCGAGTTGGTGGGAAACGCCGGCAAGGCACCCACGCGCATCTTGACCTCATGCAAGCTGCTGAACTTCTGGCTCAGGTGGTGCGCCACGATGCCGATGAAGCCCGGCGCCAGCCCGCACTGCGGCATAAAGGCAGTTTTGGCACCCTCGGCCAGCGCCATGATGCCGCGCGTGGCGGCCACGTCCTCGGTCAGGTCGAAATAGTGGCAACCGGCCGCCTTGGCTTGCGTGGCCACCGTGAGTGCCAAGTGGTACGGCAAGGCGTTGATGACGGCGTCAAACCCCTGCATGCTGGCACGCAGTTCCGCCACGTCCGAGGTGTCGATCAGCGCTGTCTCGACCGGCAAATGCGCTATCGCCTTGAGCGCTACCACGCTGCAATCCACCACCTTGACCTGGTAGTCCCCGCTTTGTGACAACAACGCGGCGATGGTTTGGCCGATGTGACCGGCACCCATTAAAACGATACGCATGACTTTTCTCCTTGGTGGCTTGAAGTTGGTAGTCAGTCTAGTGGCGGGTGTTGTCAAAAAGCATGGTTATTTCGACGAAATATACATTTAAAAAGTCACTATGATGCATTACTTGTCATTTCGTCAATAGAGCTTCCTCATGACCTCCACGCCCCTACCCCCTGCCTTGCGCGACGCGCTGGACCGCGAACTGCTGGCGCTGTTGCAAATCAACGCGCGCGAGTCTGCGGCCAATCTAGCGCGAAAGCTGGGCACGGCGCGAACCACCGTGCTATCGCGTCTGAGCCGACTAGAGCGTGATGGCGTCATTGCCGGCTACACCGTGCGCCTGGCGCAGGATATGCTCAACCAGGGCTTGCAGGCCTTTGTTGGCCTGACCGTGCAGCCCAAAGCCGGGCGCAGCATCGAAGAGCGCCTGCAGCGCATGCCCGAGGTGCGCCAGTTGTGCGCGGTTAGCGGTGAGTTCGACTATGTGCTGCTGCTGCGGGCAGAGTCTGCGGTGCGGTTAAACACGCTGTTGGACGAGATTCGCAACCTCGAAGGCGTCGTCAAAACCACCACGTCGGTGGCATTGGCTTGGAAGATTGAGCGAACTTGACGGTAGCAGCCAAGCCAAGAGGCGCAAGACCCGCAGCAGTAGGCAAGGTGCTGCCGGGGTCATATCGACGTACCCATTTGGTACCGCGCGACACCATGGATCGGTAAGCAGTCGCCAACCTTCATCGTGTTGACTATTTCCAAATATACTGCCAGCCAGTATATTTAACTCACCGCCATCCAGAGCATGCCGCATTCACCGCAAGAGAAAAAGAAAGCGATTTCGCGCCTGCGCCGCATCCGGGGCCAAGCCGAGGCCCTGGAACGCGCCATCGAAACCGGCACCGAATGCGGTCCGTTGCTGCAGCAGTTGGCGGCTTTGCGCGGTGCCGTCAACGGGCTCGTCTATGAAGTGCTGGAAGGCCATTTACGCGAGACCTTCGGGCAAAACGCCACAGGCGACGAGCCGCCAAAACAGATTCCAGACGCAGAGATCGACCAGACCATTGCGTTGATTCGTTCCTATCTCAAATAGTCCACCAGGAGACACCCTATGAAATCCAGAGCTGCCGTTGCTTTTGTCGCCGGCCAACCCTTGCAAATTGTCGATATCGACGTGGCACCGCCGCAGGCGGGCGAAGTTTTGGTGCGGATCACCCACACAGGTGTCTGCCACACCGACGCATTCACGCTCAGTGGCGATGACCCGGAAGGCATTTTCCCGGCGGTGCTCGGGCACGAAGGCGGCGGCATCGTGGTGGAAGTCGGCGTGGGCGTCACCAGCCTGCAGCCGGGCGACCATGTGATCCCGCTCTACACCGCAGAATGCGGCGAATGCAAGTTTTGCAAATCCGGCAAAACCAACCTGTGCCAGAAAATCCGCGCCACCCAGGGTAAGGGCCTGATGCCCGATGGCACCACCCGCTTTTCTTACCAGGGCAAGCCGATCTACCACTACATGGGCACCAGCACCTTCAGTGAATACACCGTGGTGCCTGAGATTTCATTGGCCAAGATCAATCCCAAGGCACCACTGGAAAAAGTCTGTCTGTTGGGTTGCGGAGTGACCACCGGCATTGGTGCTGTGCAAAACACCGCCAAGGTCAAGGAAGGCGACACCGTGGCGGTGTTTGGTCTGGGCGGTATTGGTTTGGCGGTGATCCAGGGGGCCAAGCAAGCCAAGGCGGGCCGCATCATCGGCGTCGACCTGAACGCCGACAAGTTCGGACTGGCCAAAGTGATGGGGGCCACCGATTGCATCAACCCCAAAGACTACAGCAAGCCAATTCAGGAGGTGATTGTCGAGATGACCGACGGCGGTGTCGACTTCAGCTTTGAGTGCATTGGCAACGTCAACGTAATGCGCTCGGCGCTGGAGTGCTGTCACAAGGGATGGGGCGAGAGCATCATCATCGGTGTGGCGGGCGCGGGGCAGGAAATCTCGACACGTCCGTTCCAGTTGGTCACCGGACGCGTCTGGCGCGGCAGCGCCTTTGGCGGTGTCAAGGGACGCACCCAATTGCCGGGTATGGTGGAAGACGCCATGCGCGGTGACATCCAGCTTGACCCCTTCATCACCCACACCCTGCCGCTGGAGCGCATCAACGAAGCGTTTGAGCTGATGCACGACGGCAAGTCCATCCGCACCGTGATCCATTTCTGACCGTCGGAAGCACCCATGAACCGCATCGAAAAACACGCCTGTTTTGGCGGGCAACAAGAAGTCTGGGCTCACACGTCCAGCGTGTTGGGCTGTGAAATGCGCGTCGGCGTCTACCTGCCACCGCAGGCGCAGGCTGGTCAGTGTCCGGTGCTCTACTGGTTGTCGGGCCTGACGTGCAACGAGCAAAACTTCATTACCAAGGCGGGCGCGCAGCGTTTTGCCGCCGAACATGGTCTGATTCTGGTGGCACCCGACACCAGCCCCCGTGGCAGTAATGTGGCCGATGACGCGCAGAGCTACGACCTCGGTCAAGGCGCGGGCTTCTATGTCAACGCCACGCAAGCGCCCTGGTCATCGCATTACCGCATGCATGACTACGTGGTGCACGAACTGCCCGCGCTGGTGGAGTCGCACTTTCCAGCCAGTGCGATGCGCGCCATCAGCGGCCATTCGATGGGAGGCCACGGCGCCCTGATTTGTGCGCTGAGAAACCCAGGGCGTTATCGCAGTGTTTCTGCGTTTTCACCCATCGTCGCGCCCAGCCAGGTGCCGTGGGGCGAAAGGGCGCTGACGGCGTATCTGGGCCCGGACAAGTCAACTTGGCAAGCCTGGGATGCCTGCGCCCTGGTGCAATCTGTCAGCGAACGCCTGCCGCTATTGATTGACCAAGGCGAAGCCGATGAGTTTTTGCCTGTGCAACTCAAACCCCATTTGCTGCAGCAGGCTTGCGATGCCGTTGGGCACCCGCTGCAACTGCGCATGCGCCCTGGTTATGACCATAGCTACTACTTCATCAGCAGTTTTATCGACGAGCACATCGCGCACCACGCGAATGCCTTGCGAAGCGAGCCCTGAAAGCAAGCTGCGGCTCGGTTAACATGCGCGCGGGCCAGCCTTTCTGCTGGCCACGTCGCTCGGACGGTTCCGGGCGCTTACGTGAAAGTTCACCATGACTGCATCCTCCGCAGGCAAGCGCCGTTTTGCGCGCATTGACCGCCTCCCCCCCTACGTTTTCAACATCACCGCCGAGCTCAAACTCGCCGCGCGCCGCCGTGGCGAAGACATCATCGACATGAGCATGGGCAACCCCGACGGGGCGACACCGGCGCACATCGTGGCCAAGCTCACCGAGGTGGCGCAGCGCCCCGACACGCATGGTTATTCGGCCAGCAAAGGCATCCCGCGCCTGCGCCGTGCCATCGCCAAGTGGTACCAGGACCGCTACGCGGTGGACATCAACCCCGACACCGAGGCCATCGTCACCATCGGCTCCAAAGAAGGTTTGGCGCACCTGATGCTGGCCACGCTGGACCGGGGCGACACCGTGCTGGTGCCCGACCCGAGTTATCCGATCCACATCTATGGCGCCGTCATCGCCGGGGCCGACATCCGCAGCGTGCCGTTGACCGAGGGTGTAGACTTTTTTTCCGAGCTGGAAAAAGCCATTCGTGGCAGCTATCCCAAGCCCAAGATGATGGTGTTGGGTTTCCCGAGCAACCCGACCGCGCAATGCGTCGAGCTGGAGTTTTTTGAACGGGTGGTTGCGCTGGCCAAAAAACACGACATCTTTGTCGTGCACGACCTGGCTTATGCTGACATCACCTTTGACGGCTGGAAAGCCCCCAGCATCATGCAGGTGCCCGGTGCCAAAGACATTGCGGTGGAGTTTTTCACCCTGTCCAAAAGCTACAACATGGCGGGCTGGCGCATCGGTTTTATGGTCGGCAACCCCGACTTGGTGGCGGCGCTGGCGCGCATCAAGAGTTACCACGACTACGGAACGTTCACGCCCTTGCAGGTGGCTGCCATTGCTGCACTGGAAGGCGATCAGACCTGTGTCAAAGACATCGCCGCTACCTACCAAAGTCGCCGCGACGTGCTCTACAAAGGTTTGATCGAAGCAGGCTGGCAGGTGGAATGCCCCAAAGCCAGCATGTACATCTGGGCACGCATTCCAGAACCCTACCGGGCGCTCGGTTCACTGGAATTTGCCAAGCAACTGCTGAGCAAGGCCAAAGTCTCCGTGTCTCCCGGCATCGGCTTTGGTGACCACGGTGATGACCATGTGCGCTTTGCCCTGATCGAGAACGAAGCCCGTATCCGCCAAGCGGTGCGCGGCATCAAGCAGATGTTCAAAGCGGATGGTGTGATGGGTTTGTAAAGGCGCAGGGTTTTTAGCCAAATACCTACACTTGGCCCCATGAATCAACACATCTCCCTCATTGGTGCCCCCACCGACATCGGTGCCGGCAGTCGCGGCGCCAGCATGGGCCCTGAGGCCTTGCGCGTGGCAAACATCGTGACGGCATTGGAAAGCCATGGCCTGAACGTGCAGGACCTTGGCAACCTGAACGGTCCGAGCAATCCCGGGCTGCCACCCGAGAATGGTTATCGGCATCTGGATGAAGTGGCCGCCTGGAACCAGAACGTGCATGACGCCGTGTATGCGGAGCTTATGCGCAATCGCTTGCCGATTCTTCTCGGTGGCGACCACTGCCTGGGCTTGGGCTCGATCAGCGCCGTGGCGCGCCACTGTCGTGAGGTCGGTAAAAAGCTGCGCGTGTTATGGCTCGACGCCCATGCCGACTTCAACACCGCAGCACTTACCCCCAGCGGGAACATTCATGGCATGCCTGTGGCCTGTCTGTGTGGCCACGGGCCCGATGTGTTGACGCACATCGGTGGCCAGGTCCCCGCCATCAATCCCAAATGGGTGCGTCAGATTGGCATCCGCAGCGTGGACGCGGGTGAAAAACGTCTGGTTCATGAAGCTGGTCTGGAAGTGTTTGACATGCGTTACATCGACGAAATGGGCATGCGCGCCGCGATGGAAATGGCTCTGGCCCTGGTTGACAGCAATACGCACCTGCATGTGAGTTTTGACGTGGATTTCCTCGATCCCGATATTGCTCCCGGCGTGGGTACCACGGTACGTGGCGGCCCGACCTACCGTGAAGCGCAACTGTGCATGGAAATGATTGGCGACACCGGCCGCCTGGGATCGCTGGACGTGATGGAGCTCAATCCGGCTTTTGATGTGTGTAACCGCACCGCCGAGGTGGCGGTAGACCTGATCGAATCCTTGTTCGGCAAGAGCACCTTGATGCGCAAATCGGCCACATAAAAAAGCGTCTTGTCAGCCTGGACGATGACGCCCGTCTAAGAGAGGCAGATGGGGGCTCAATCGTCTTGCCACGGCTGAAAGAGGCAAACCTGATTGCGGCCATGTTCTTTGGCCTGGTACATGGCCAAGTCAGCGTGTTTCGCCAGAGTGATCTCGTCCTGTCCATGCTCTGGAAAAAGCGCGACACCCACGCTGCATGAGATCAGCAATTCATGCCCATCCAGCTGAAAAGGGCGCTCCAGACTGCTGCGGATTTTTTCAGCAACCACCAGAGTATTGGGAATGCCGCACGCTCCGCGCAGCAAAACCACCAATTCGTCACCCCCGATGCGTGCCACCGTGTCGGAGTCGCGTACACACTGGAGCATGCGCCGCGCCACCTCTTGCAGTAGCCGGTCGCCAACCGCGTGCCCATAGGTGTCGTTGACGGGTTTGAACTTGTCAAGGTCAATGAATAGGAGTGCCAGGCCGGTTTTGTCCCGGACGGCGTTGGCAATGGCGCGCTGCAGCCGGTCGCTGAACAAGGCTCGGTTGGCCAGGCCGGTCAGGGGGTCGTGCTGGGCCATGTGGCGAATGCGTTGCTCGGTCTTTTTGCGCTCACTGATGTCGCGCACCACAAAAATCAGGCCACTGGGCTGCCCCTGCGCATCACGCACAATTTCAGCGTTGATTTCGGTGTCGAGCGTACTGCCATCCAGGCGGATCAAGCGGTAGTCTTCGGCGCCGTTGTAAACACCTTCGAACATGGCCGCGATATTGGCGGTGGCACGCTCTGAATCTGCCGGGTCGCGAAATTCCGCAACATTTCGACCCAGCAGCTGGTCTTCGGTTTCACAGCCCAACATGGACACCGCAACGGGTGAGACATGACGGATGCTCCCCTGCAGATCACTGACCACCACCGCATCCGGGGAGGCCTGAAGAATGGACTGGTATAGCTGCTGGCTTTCAGTGAGGGCTTGTTGGGCCAGCCTCTGACTGGCCAGACTGGCTGCCAAACGCCGGTTGGCCCACAAAATATAGCTCGCCAGCATGCTTATGCATAGCAATAAGGCCAGTGCACCCCCCAAATACGGGCTCCAGACACTAGGCGTTGGCGTGGTGTCATACAAAAAACCGTCCAGTGAGATGTTTGCAGGCAACAGGCCCAATGAAGCATAGGTATTGGCGATGTGCCGCCAGCGCCCCGGATTCATGTAGCCGACCTCGATCAGGCTGCTTTGCAGCAAGGGCGCCATCTGCTGCGCCTCAAACTGGTAGAACGCGCGCGAGTGTTGTGTGGCGTAGTGCGTCAAGATGAGATCAATGACCTCGTCCGGGTGCGCCATCGCGTATTGCCAGCCGTTCAGGCTGGCCGCGCGAAACGCTGCCACTCGCGCCGGGTGCGCCTTGATCTGTTGCTCGGTGGTGAACAGGTTGTCGCCATAAAAATCGATGGCGACCTCACGCGGTGAATACATCTGGTAGGCAAACCCGGCCTGATTCAGCTCAAACAATTCGTTGGTCGAATACGCTGTCATGGCATCCACACGTCCTTCGATCAGGTCACGCGTGTTGAAACTGTGCCGCATGACCTGGATGTCCTTCGCTTCCAGCCCTTCCTGTCGCAGGTAGGCAAACAGTTCTGCGGACTGAGTCTCAAACATGACGCGCTTGCCTTTGAGGTCGTGTACGCTTTGCACGGCTTTGGTTTGATGGGCCATCAGAACCAGCGGCGAGTGCTGAAAGATCACCGCCAGTGCCACCACCGGGGCGCCAGCCTGGCGCTCCAGCAACAGGTTGCTGTTGCCCACACCAAACTCAGCTTTGCCACTCAGCACTGTTTTGACCGGGTCAGTGCCGGGTTGCGCTTCCAACAATCTGACCTCAAGCCCGGCTTGCCGGTAGTAACCCTTTTCTATCGCGACGTAATACCCGGCGAACTGGAAGGCGTGCGTCCATTTGAGCTGCAGGGCCACGGACTCCAGAGCCTGGGCTGCTGTAGTCCCCAATAGACAACAGACCATCATGGCCCAAACGTGCCATTGCCGGATCAGTCCTGAATTGAGCCTCCACATACTGCGGTCCATGATATCCGTTGGTAGATACAACGGCGCCAAAAACAATGATGCCCCAGTCAAGATAGACATGCGGCAATGCCGGGGTGACAAGCACGCCAAAGTAGAACCACACCATCCCAAGTGCACACCTGATGACCTCTTGAAAACGCGATTTCTGAAGGCAGCGCTTTTTACAATGGTGGTATCAGCACAAATCGCCGCCACACCATCACCTTGAGACGTTACATGTTGAAACTCACATTATTGATAGCAGCGGCAAATCTCATGATCTCGTCTCCCGTCCTGGCCGCAGAGCCAGTTGGTTTGTCCGCACAGGGCCTGCAAGACTACCGGCAATTTCTGGCAGCGACCCCTCACCGGGCTTTTGCCATGGCGCCCGGTGGTGCCTGGGGCTGGAGTGCCGAAGCCGAATCAGCCGAAGCCGCCTTTGACAAGGCCCTGAGCGCCTGCCAGGGTGGCACACCGCAAAAATGCGTCCCTTATCAGGTGGACTCACACGTTGTGTTTGATGCCAAAGCCTGGCCGCTGCTGTGGGGGCCTTATGTCAGCGCGGCAGCGGCAGGAAAAGCCGCCACGGGAACATTGCCCGGTCAGCGCATGTTCAACCTGACCTACCACGACGCCCAGGGCCACGCTGCGCGACTGAGCGACCTGAAAGGCAAGGTCGTGGTCCTGCACATCTGGGGCAGTTGGTGTCCGCCTTGTCGGCTTGAAATGCCTGACCTGGCCCGGTTGGCCAAGTCGCTGGATGACCGCAAGGATGTCGCCTTTGTGCTGCTGCAGACGCGTGAGCCGTTTGACAAGGCACAGCGATGGGCAGAAAGCCAGAAGATCAGCTTGGCACTGTCAGACTCTGGCACACGCGGCTCTGGCGACACACACCTCAGTTTGGCTGATGGCTCAATGGTGTCGGACCGGGACATTGCCCACAACTTCCCCAGCAGCTACGTGCTGGATAAGCATGGTCTGGTGGTCTTTGCCCAGTCTGGCCCGGTGCCGGACTGGCCTCAGTACGAGGCTTTTATCCGGGATGTCGTGAAACGGGCTGCCAAATAGACCGAAAGTTCAAGCCTTGTGGGCTGAAGCAGGCTCCTCGTCCACCTCTTCCCAGCCAGTGACCATGGCTTTGATGTGAGCCAGTACCGTGTGCCCCGTGGTGGCCAGGTACACGTGAACGATCACAAAGGTCAGCATCATGAAGGCGCCCGCCGTGTGGGCCCAGGCCACCGCTTCAATGCCCAGGTAGCGGTCCAGCCCGAAGTCTTTCCAATAGGCAAAGAAAAGGTACAGGATGCCCGAGCCCCAAACCAGTGGTGACACCATGGCCAGCAGCGCGATGTAGGCCAGGCGCTGCAGCGGGTTGTGCTTTTTGACGGCAGTTTTTGCAAATGGATGGCTCGCACCGACAAAAATGCCGTACGCGTAGTAAATGGCCATCGCCGCCACCTTGTTCAGGGTCGGAATGTACTGCCGCCATTCTCCGGTGGTGAATTGCCAGAAGATCGTGAACGCCCATAGCGTGAGCAAGGCCCAGGCTGTGTAGGTGTGGTACTGCACGGCTTTTTGAAAGCCGAAATTGCTGTAAACGCCATGAATTTCAAAGCCGGTCAATAACATGAATAGCACCATGACGGCCTGCGACCAGTGCCAGAAACGCTCGTAGCGCTTGTACAGATAAATGCGATTTGCAGTTGCCATGATCATTTGCCTTTGCGTCGTGTGTGGGTGTAGATGCGAACGCTGGCGTGAATCATCACCCCCAGCATGCTCAGCAGGGCAACCGCCCAGCCGATCATGTCGATCCAGCGGTTGTTGTCGCGCCCAGGCATGTAAATACCGGTGATGCCTTCCAGCCGTCCGTTCTTGGCATGGCATTGGGCGCAGTTCAACGCATCCGTCTTGGGCGCCACCATGTGAGCAATGGGCCAGCTCATCTCGGTGCTGACAAAGCCATATTTGCCGCTGTAGGGCAGGCCTGCAGCCTTCATGCCGGTTTCAATCGCCTTGGGCCAGTCGTAATTGACCCACAGGGCCGTCTTGTCCTCTGGCTCTCCGGCGGTATGAACGATCAACAGATAGTTGTTGACAGTGTCGTAGGCCTGCTTGCCGCGGTGGATTTTGAAGGGCCAGATGCGGGAGTTCGGGTCGCCGGATGCACCGTCTGGGTGGTTGATCTCGACCACTTTGGTCGGGTCAATCTTGTCGCCATTGGTCTTGTAGGTGAAGTGCCCGTTGGACCAACGGTATTCGGGAACCAGGTAGGAGTCCCAGACCCAATTGCCTTTTTTGGAGTCAAACCCGCGATGCCCCGCACTGTCCTTTCTGGACATCGGTTTGCCGTCTGGCCCCATGGTGGCGGCGGTGGACCAGTCCCAGGACTTTTCGGTGCCCACACTGTCGCGGGCCATCTCGGGGATGTGGCAGGTCTCGCACGCCAGGACATCGGTGTGGGCGTTGAGCTGCTCGGCTTGCAGGAAGTTCTGCTTGTGCGGCTTGTCGCTGTGGCACGACTGGCAGGCCTCAGGCGAGGCGTCTTTCTTGCCGCGCATGTGCGATGGGCCGGTCATGGCGGCGGGCAGGTTGTAGCGGCTGCCTGGCACCTCGTGTGCGCGGGTTTCGTGGCAGGTGACACAACTGAAGTTCAAGCCCTTGGCATCCATGTGCACGTCAAGGTACTTGCCAGGCTTCTTCAGGCTGCTGTCCATGTCGCCGTGCTTGGTGCCGTCGCTACCCGCACCATAAAAGTGGCAGGAACCGCAATTGCTACGGCTGGGCATGGCCACGCTTTGAGCTGCTTTAGCCAGGTCCACCGGCTCGACGAACTTGCCGGAGCCGTGGGGGTACTCTTTGCGTTCGTAGATTGGGTGTCCGGCGTCGCCCGGCAGCTTGCGGTAGGTGCCGGTGCTTTCATGGCACACCAGACAGTCCACGTTCTCTTCGACCTTGAAGTCAAAGGTGTTGTCTTTCCACCCGTATCCGGCATGGCAGGCCATGCAGTCGTTCTCGTTGGAGATGGTGGTGGTGCAGTAGTTGTTGATGATGTTGCGCTTGCCGAGCTTCTTGCCGGTGACGGGGTCGGTGTAATTCCAGGTCCAGTGCTTGGTGTGCTGCACCTGTTTGGCCGCCTCGGTGTGGCAACTCAGGCAGGCTTTGGTGACCTCCGGGCCGGAGGTGAATTTTTTCTGCAGCTCTTTGAACTTGCTGTGATCAGCCGTGCTGCCGCTGGTCTTGGCGACGGTCGCGACCGTTGCACTTGCTGGTGTGGCCGGGGCCACTGCCGCGCTGGCAGCAGCTTGCACGGGTGTCATCACACCCCAGGCGGCGCCCCAGCTCAACACGGTGCCCAACAGGCCAACGAGCAGCAGTTTTTTCTTGTGATTCATCATGGTCTCCTTGGTACACATGACGATCAGCAACCCGCCGCAGCGCCAGCGCCACCACCACTTCCACCTTCACCACCCATCTTGGGAATGATCAGTGCAGGTGCCGGCTTGCTGGGGTCCATGATCAGGAACTTCTTCTGATCAGCCACCACCTTGTCCATGATGGCACCCACTTCAGAGCCGAATAGCTTGGCGACGAAACCCGCATTGAGCAGCCCAATGTAGACCTTGCCATCGTTCTTCTTGTAAACGGATATTTTGCAAGGCATCAGCAGCGAGAGAAAGCGCACATCGTCCATCTTCAGGATTGGCCCGGAATAGACTGTGCTGCAAGCCTCGATCAGCAGCACTGGCAGCACATTGCCACCGTCAGCTTCCACAGGTTTAGCCGGATTGCGCAGGCCAGATATGGACCAACCATTGCCTGCCGCCTGAATGTTTTGCTGAATGCGGGCGGCAGTTTCCTCGACCGAGTAGGGGCTGGGAACCTCTGAAAACACCATGCCGCCGATGAGCTTCCAGGCGAGCAATACGCTCAAGGCTACCCCGGCGATGACACCGCCAATAACTTTTATCATGTTTGTCTCCGTGCGCGAATCGTTAGAAACATCAGCGCAGAACGCACCGATGAATTGGTTAATAAGTATGTTCTTATTTAGTAATTTTTGCGCTAGGGAAAGCACCGCCCACACAATTGACTTTAGTCAATGGATTTCGGTGATTTCTGATGCTGCGTTTGCCAACCAGATAGTTGACTGCAAGGCAATGGGACGGGCGGTGGCACCCGCCCTTGGCGCGAATCTGCGTGCGATGGATTGCAATCGCTATTGGATCGGGACAGTTTTACATCGACGCCAAAAAGACGCACGTTGAATTCAACGTAAATAAAAGTCACTGCCCGCGCCCCGGATTCAGAGCGCGGTTGTCACCTCTCACCCCGCCAACAACGCCGCGTTCCCCCCCGCCGCCGTGGTGTTGATGGTGACAGTCTGCTCGGCACAGAAGCGGTACAGGTAGCGCGGTCCGCCGGCTTTGGGGCCGGTGCCGCTCAGGCCTTCGCCGCCAAACGGTTGCACGCCAACCACAGCACCGATCTGGTTGCGGTTGATGTAGACGTTGCCGATGTGCGCGGCACGCGCGAGTTGTTGCGCGCGGCTGTCGATGCGGGTCTGGATGCCAATCGTCAGGCCGTAGCCCAGCGCGTTGATCTGCGCGATGACGGCCAGCGGGTCGCCGCGCCAGCGCACGATGTGCAGCACCGGGCCGAAGATTTCTTCCTTCAGATCGCCGATCTGCGCCACTTCAAACGCCTGCGGTGCAATCAGGTTTGATATGCTTTGTGTAGCTGCCTGCCCTTTGTTATCCTGGGCTAGAAGGCTATTTTCCTTATAGGAATCCGCGCTTTGCGTTGCCTGTTGCGACTGACCCAGCAGATTCTTCGCCTGGGTTTGCAGACGGGTCAGGTGACGCTGGATGCCGTCAAACGCCTCGGCGTCGATCACCGGGCCGACATCGGTGGCCAGGTCCGCCGGGTTGCCCACCACCAGCTCGCGCGCCGCGCCGCAGACCATCTCGATCACATGGTCGGCAATGTCCTCGTGCACGCACAGCAGGCGCAATGCGGAACAGCGTTGCCCGGCGCTTCTGAAGGCGGACTGCATCACCGCGTCACACACCTGCTCGGGTAGCGCGGTGCTGTCCACCAACATGGCGTTGATGCCCCCGGTCTCCGCAATCAGCGGAACAATCGGGCCGTCTTTGGCGGCGAGCGTGCGGTTGATGATCTTGGCAACCTGCGTGCTGCCGGTAAACACCACGCCAGCCACGCCGGGTGCTGCCACCAGCGCCGCGCCCACGGTTTCACCAGGACCGTGCAGCAATTGCAACGCGCCTTGTGGCACACCGGCGGCGTGCATCAGCTTGACCGCTTCCCAGGCCACGCCGGGGGTTTGCTCGGCGGGTTTGGCCAGCACGGTGTTGCCGGTGGCCAGCGCGGCAGCAATTTGGCCGGTAAAGATGGCCAGCGGAAAGTTCCACGGACTGATGCAGACCCAGGGGCCACGTGCCGTGAGGCGTAACTCGTTGGTCTCGCCGGTGATGCCCAGCACGACATCGCCTTCCAGGCCCGGCAGCGTCTGCGGCTGCATGATGCGCTCGGCCTCGCCAGCGTAGTAGCGCAAAAAGTCGATGGCTTCGCGTACCTCGCTGATCGCGTCATTCCAGGTTTTGAAAGCCTCCTTGACCAGCAGGGCGCAAAAGTGCGGCAACTGGGTTTGCAGCGCATCAGCGGCGCGGCGCAGGATGGCGGCGCGTTCCGCCACCGGAACGTTGCTCCATTGTTTATAGCTGTCTGTGCTTGTAGATAAAGGGCTAGAGACCAATTTGGCATCAAACTCTGGGACAGCGGGCACTTCCACACTGGCGTAGGCGGCCAGCAGCGGGTCACGCATGGTGGGCACAGTCAGGTCCAGACCGGTGCTGTTGGCGCGCTGGAACCCGAATAGATCCGGCGGCAACGGCAGAGAGGTTTTCGCCTCAAGACGCAGAGGTGACACCAGCAAGTCGCTGATCGGCACGCTTTCGTCGGCCAGTTGATGCACAAAGGACGAGTTGGCGCCGTTTTCCAGCAGGCGACGCACCAGATAGGCCAGCAAGTCCTTGTGCGCGCCCACCGGCGCGTAAACGCGACAGGCGATTTGCGGGTTTTTCAGCACCTCGCTGTAGACGCCTTCGCCCATACCGTGCAGGCGCTGCAGCTCAAAGGGGGCTCCGGTTTTGCCCGCCATCTGCAGAATAGCCGCGACTGTGGCGGCGTTATGGGTGGCAAATTGCGGGTAAAGCGCATCGGGCGCATCCAGCAGCGTTTTGGCGCAGGCCAAATAGGACACGTCGGTATGGTGCTTGTGGGTGAACACCGGGTAGTGCGGTAGGCCCAGCTCTTGTGCGCGTTTGATCTCGGCATCCCAATAGGCGCCCTTGACCAGCCGACACATCAGCCGCAACTTGTATTGGCGCGCCAGGGCGATTACATGGCTGACGAGTTCCAGTGCATTGGTCTGGTACGACTGCATCGCCAAGCCGAAGCCACGCCACAGTGGTGTGAGCAGCGCCACTTTGACCAGCAGGGCCTCGAACACCGCCAGTGAGAGTTCCAGTCGATCCACCTCCTCGGCGTCGATGGTCAGGTTGATGTTGGCGCGCGCCGCCTGCTCACACAGGCCCCAGACGCGTGGCACCAGCTCGGCCATGACCCGATCCACCTGCGCGTACTCATAACGTGGGTGCAAGGCGCTGAGTTTGATGGATATGCCGTCATTTTCCTCGCAAGCCCCCGTTTTGCTTGCCATAGTTGCTATTTCATCAATAGCGTTCTGGTAACTCTTCAAATGCGCCAGGGCATCAGCATCGGTGCGTGAGCCTTCGCCCAGCATGTCGTAGCTGTAACGCAAATTGGGCATCTTCTTTTTGGCGGAGGCTGCCTCATGCATGCCCTCGGCCATGGTCTGGCCCAGCACAAACTGGCGGCCCAGCAACTGCACCGCGCGCAGCGTGGCGGCCACCACGGTGCGGGCGCCGAGTTTGGCGAACAGGCCGGGCTGGCTGCTTTTGTCACCGGCGGCAGGCAGGAAATGCTTGCTCATGGCGATCGCGGTGCTGGACAGGCGCGACAGCACCTTGTCACTGCTGCCTTCGAAGTCTGCCCTGCCGAGTTGGTCGGCCGTGAGGGCAATAGCAGTCTCGGCATCGGGCACGCGCAGCAGCGCCTCGGCCAGACGCATCAGCGCCAGCCCCTCGGCGCTGCTGATCGGGTATTCTTTCAGTAGACTTTCCATCGCCCAAAATGGCGGCGGGTTGTTGCGTACCGCCTGCACCCAGGGCGCGGCGGTGTGTGCCACGGCCGCCCAATCCAGCGCTTTGGCCAGCGAGGCCAGACGTTGCGACACGATGGTCGATTCAGGGCGATAAGGGATGGGCAGGCGTTGGGCAAGCAGCATGGGAACTCCGTCGACATATAAATGCGCTATGTTGTCGCCTTTTGTGGAAACTTTTTCACTAATTTAATAGAGTTTTATAGTTGATAAATCTAAGAAAATAGAAAATTGACGCATACTGGGCTATCCGCCGTCCAACAACCCACAATTCAACAATGACCTTGCTGTCCGCTCTGCCCCGCCGACGCCTAGCCCGGTACTTGCACGCGCTAGGTGTTGGCATGCTGTTGGCCGTGGCGACGTCCAGCTCCTGGGCGGTGCAACGGGTGGTCAAAGTCGGTGTATACAACAACCCGCCGAAGATTTTTGCCGCGCCCGACGGCCAGCCCAGTGGCATTTTGGGTGACCTGCTGGTGGCCATGGCCAAAGAAGAAGATTGGACCCTGCAGCCCGTTGCCTGCAACTGGCAAGACTGCCTGGACGCCCTGAAGGCTGGCCGCATCGATCTGTTGCCCGACGTCGCCTTCAGCTCAGAACGTGCCCAGCAGCTTGATTTCCACGCCATCTCGGCACTGCAAAGCTGGTCACAGTTGTACAAAAACAAGAATGCGCAGATCACCTCGATGCTGGACCTCAATGGCAAGCGCATCGCCGTGGTCGCAGGCTCAATCCAGGCGCCCTTTCTGAAAGGTTTGCTGGAGAGTTTTGCCATCCATGCCGAGTTGGTGCCGGTGGACTCGTTCGAGCGTGGTTTTGAGCGAGCCCAAGCGCATCAGGTAGACGCCGTAGCGGCCAACCGTTACTTTGGCGATACACAGTCCGGGCGCTACCAGATGGAGTCGACCGCCATCGTGTTTCAGCCTGTGCTGCTGTATTACGCCACTGCCAAAGGTCGAAATGCTGATTTGTTGCAGGCCATCGACAGACATCTGAAAGCCTGGCAGGCCAGCAGCGACTCGCCTTACGCACTGGCGGTCAAGCGTTGGATGCAAGCGCCCGAGCAGCAGGATCTTCCCGTTTATGTTTTCTGGGTGATGGGAAGCCTGGCGCTGCTGCTGGTCGTGGCCTTGCTGCTCACACGCTGGTTGCGCCAGCAAGTCACACAAAAGACCGCACACCTGCTGGCCAGTGAACAGCGGCTGAACACCATTTTGGACGGTGTTGATGCGGCCATCTACATCAAGGACACCGAGCTGCATTACCAGTACGCCAACAGCGCCTTGTGCAAGCTGTTTGGCAGTAGGCCGGCGGACATTGTTGGCCACGGTGACAACACGTTCTTTGACGAACTTACTGCCAATAAGCTGCGCCTGAACGACCTGCGCGTGATCGAGCATGGCGAGCGTGTGGAAGACGAGGAAGTCACCCGCACCGCCGACGGCAAGCTGGAACGCAGTTACCTGTCGGTCAAATTGCCACTGCGCGACCCTGACGGCCACATCTATGCGCTGTGCGGCATCTCTACCGACATCACACAGCGCAAACAGGCCGAGGAGACCATTTTTCAACTGGCCTTTTACGACCCACTCACCGGCCTGCCAAACCGCCGCTTGCTGCACGACCGCGTACACCAGGTGCTGACCAGTCTGGTACGCAAGGCACAGGGGGTGGCGTTGATGTTTGTCGATGTCGATAACTTCAAAGACATCAACGACACGCTGGGTCACGACACGGGCGACCAGCTGTTGCTCCAGATGGCAAAGCGCATGCGTGCCTGTGTGCGCAATGAAGACACGCTGGCGCGTCAAGGGGGTGATGAGTTTGTGGTGATGCTGGTGGATCTTGACGCCCACCCAGAAGAAGCCGCGCGCCAGGCGCAGCTGGTGGGTCAGAAGATTCTGGACCAGTTGAGTCAGCCCTATGTGCTGGATGGACAGTCCTGCCAATGCAGCGTCAGCATTGGCGTGGCGCTGCTGGATGGTGCAACGTCCTCTCGCGACGACATCTTTAAACAGGCCGACCTGGCGATGTACCAAGCCAAGGCTGCGGGCCGAAACACGCTGCGCTTTTTCAACCCGCAGATGCAGGCACAGGTGATTGCCCGCACCTCACTGGAAGCGGATCTACGCTGGGCACTCAAATCACACGAGTTTGTGCTGTATTACCAGCCGCAGGTGGACGCTGATGACACCGTGCTGGGCTACGAGGCGCTGGTGCGCTGGCTGCACCCGATGCGCGGCCTGGTCGCTCCGGGCGAATTCATCGCCGCCGCTGAAGCCTGCGGCGTGATCCTGCCGCTGGGTCACTGGATCTTGCAAACCGCTTGCCAGCAACTGCTGGCCTGGTCGCAACACGCACCACAGAACACATGGAGCATTGCCGTCAACGTCAGCGCTCAGCAATTTCGCCAGAGCGACTTTGTGGTTCAGATACGCGGTATCTTGCTGGCCACCGGGATTAACCCGGCGCTTCTGGAACTTGAACTGACCGAGAGCCAACTGGTGGACGATGTGCCGGGCGTCATCGAGAAAATGAAAGCCCTGCGCGAGCTGGGTGTGCGCCTGTCGCTGGATGACTTTGGCACTGGCTACTCGTCTTTGGGCATGCTCAAGCGCCTGCCATTGCACCAGCTCAAGATCGACCAGAGCTTTGTGCGCGACATGCTCAACGATGCGCAGGATGCCAGCATCATCCGCGCCATCATCACCATGGGAGAGAGCCTGGATTTGGATGTGATTGCCGAAGGCGTGGAGTTACCTGCCCAGCGCGACGCCCTGTTTGCCCTGGGCTGCCGACAATTTCAGGGCTACCTGTTTGGCAAGCCAGCGCCCTTGCCCGCGCTGGCCCCAACCATTTGAACGCCCATGGAACTCGATCGCATTGACCGAAAAATCCTGCAAGCCCTGCAGCAGGATGGCCGCATCAGCAACCTCAAACTGGCGGAAAGCGTGGCGCTGTCGCCCACCGCCGTGCTGGCGCGGGTACAGCGGCTGACCAAGGACGGCATCATCGACGGTTACGAAGCCCGACTGGACCCGGTCAAACTGGGCCTAGGGCTGATGGTGTTTGTGGAAGTGCTGCTCGACAAAACCACGCCCAACGTGTTCGACGCCTTCAAAGCCGCCGTGCAGGTTCGTTCTGAGATCATGGAATGCCACATGGTGGCGGGCGGCTTTGATTACCTGCTGAAGACCCGCATGACCGACATGAATGCCTACCGAGAATTTGCTGGCACTGTGCTCTGGCAGTTGCCCGGTGTGCGCGAAACCCGGACTTATGCGGTGATGGAAGAGGTGAAAAACACCACACAGTTGCCGATCAACTAGCGGGGGACTCTGCTGCGGCATAGTGGCGCGCGCCAAAAATCGCCGACCCGACACGCACCATTGTACTGCCGCTGGCAATGGCGGCCTCCAAGTCGCCGCTCATGCCCATCGACAGCGTGTCGAGCCCCAGGCCAGCTGCATTTAGTGCATCAAAAAGGCCTCTAGCCCTTTTAAATACTAGGCATTCTGCTGCAAAATCAGAAGCTGGCTCTGGAATGCACATCAAACCGCGTAAGCGCAGATTGGGCAGCTTGGCAACCGCCTGCGCCAACGCCAGCGCCTCGTCGGGCCCCACCCCCGATTTGGTGGGGCTGCCATCCACATTGACCTGAATACACACCTGCATTGGTGGCAGGTTCGCCGGACGCTGTTCGCTCAGCCGCTGGGCAATCTTCAGGCGATCCACCGTGTGTACCCAGTCAAAGTGCTCTGCCACCAGGCGGGTCTTGTTACTCTGGATCGGGCCGATGCAATGCCATTCGATCGGCAAATGGCGCAAAGCGCTGATCTTCTGCACCGCCTCCTGAATGTAGTTTTCACCAAACCGGGTTTGTCCGGCGACAAACGCGTCTTCAACAGCATCCGCGCCGAAGGTTTTGGACACCGCCAGCAGGGCAACGGACGATGATGGGCGCAGCGCTTGGCCGCAGGCGGCTTCGATGCGCGCGTGAACCGCGTCGAGTCGGGTTGCAATGTTGTCCATGTCAATAGGTCTTTCGGTGGCAAAGACCCCAGTTATACAACGCCGACTAGGCACCGGTTACCCGGCACTTGCCTGAGTTCTTGGCTTCGTACATGGCCTGATCAACCAGATGCAAGGCCTCGGCCGTGGTTTTTGGCGCTGTCAGAAAGGTCCGAAAGCCGATGCTGGCCGTGATCTGAAAGCCTGCCCGTGTCATTTCTGTCCTGACCGTGTCGCAGAGTTTTTGCATATAGGCTTGGCATTCGGCCTGTGGCATGTGGGGCATCAGCATAATGAATTCGTCACCCCCCATGCGACCGGCCACATCGGATTGGCGGGTATGGCGACGTAGCACCTGTGCCATCAATTGCAGCGCTTCATCTCCACTCAGATGTCCACGGGTGTCGTTAAGTTGTTTAAAACCATCGAGATCAATTTCGGCCAGAGAAAACACCCCCCCATAGCGTTTCTGGCGGACGATTTCCTTGTCAATGACCGTCATGAGAACGGCCCGGTTGGGCAAGCCGGTCAAGTTGTCGATCGTCGCCAGACTCAGGGCTTTCAGGTAATTGACCCGCACGGCATTAGCCAGTAGCAAAGTCAGCCCGGAGGCCGCACACGCCACCGAGAGGTCGGCAGCCAGCGTGATCGGTGTGACACGCTGGTTGACGATGCTCCATATCTGAAACACCAGCGAGACACCAAACGCCAGCCACTGCGAGCGTTTGAGTGGGCAATGTATAGCAATGGCTGCCAGCGGGAAGACGTAGAGAATATGTAGCCGGACATGCTCGCCGTTCATGATGTCAACCGTCAGTATCAACAGCATGATCAGCAGGTTGATCCCAAGCACCTTCGAACAGGCGAGTGTTCCGGGGCGGAAATATCGCCAAACCCTGTCCAACCGAATTCCATCGGTTGACGGATGGGTATCCTGTTGGGTGTCGGTCAAAGGCTCCATGCTTAACGTGGCGCTGTGTGTTCTGGCTGCGCAGGTAGCAGGTCAGCACTCACAAGGCAAAAAGTGAGTGTGGCGTCACCGATCCGGCAGACGCAACGGCAGATATATTTTTTCGGTATCACGCTGTATCAGCAAGGCCAGGGATTTTTTCGTCGCGGCGCCGAAAACTGCGCTGCGTACCTGCAGCAATGTCGATACCGGCTGTCCATTGATGGCCAGCAGCAGATCGCCCACCTGTACGCCAGCGTCCGTCGACAGGCCACTCACCGACTCAACCAGCAAACCGGAGGTGAGATCAATCACATTTCTCTCCCCAGGCAACAAGGGACGCAGCACCATGCCAAGCTGCCCTTGTGGCGGCGAAGCTGAGGGGGTGGCCATGCTGGCCTCTTTGGCTTTTCCGGCATCTCCCAGTATGGCGGCCAGTTGCACGGTTTTGCCATCGCGCCAGACCTGCAGTGTGATGTGCTGACCGGGTGTTGCCATGGTCAGCAAGGAAGAGAGATCACCCGCCAGTTCGACCGGCTTGCCATCCACTTGCGTGATGATGTCGCCTACATGCACACCGGCTGTGGCACCTGCACTGCCTTTCACGACATCGGTCACCAGTGCGCCCATGGGTTTGTCCAGCTTGAAGGCGTCGGCCAGGGTTTGATTCACCTCCTGTGCCGCCACCCCAAGCAGGCCATGCTCGGCGTGTCCAGTGGCCACGATTTGCTGCGCCACGCGCTGAGCCAGATCAATGGGAATGGCAAAACTCAGACCCTGGAAGGCACCCGTGTGGCTGTAAATTTCGGAGTTGATGCCGATGACTTCACCTTGCGTGTTGAATAGCGGCCCACCCGAATTGCCGGGGTTCACGGCCGCATCGGTCTGAATGAACGGCACCACAGAGTCACCTGGCAGGCTGCGTCCCTTGGCGCTGACCACGCCCACGGTGACCGTGTTTTCAAATCCGTAGGGGGAGCCAATGGCCAGAACCCATTGCCCCACCTGCAAGTCGGCTGGCTTGCCGATGGCCACGATGGGTAGATGGGTGGCATCAATTTTCAGCACCGCTATATCGGTTTTTGGGTCAGTGCCCAACACCTTGGCGCGAAACTCCCGTCGGTCCGTGAGCTTAACGATCACCTCACTGGCATCAGCCACCACATGCGCGTTGGTCAGAATCAGCCCATCGCTACTGACAATAAAGCCCGACGCCAGCGTATGTACCGGCACCTGCATGGTTGCACCTGTGGCGCCAAACTGATCCTGAAATCGGCGCAAGAACAATTGCATCTGGTCAGCATCCGAACCCGGCGAGCCAGCGTCGGCGCTGGCCGTCGTAGAGACCTGGCGCATGCCATTGACGCTGATATTGACCACCGCAGCGCCATATAGTCGGGTAATGCGTGAAAAATCCGGCATCCCCTCCAGGCTGCTCGTCGCAACATTGCTAGGCGCGACAACCGCAGTGGCAGCAGACGCTGTGCGGCCATCAACCAGACCCAGACCGATCACGCAACAAAAGGACAACGTCAAGGAAGTAAAGGCATTCCAGGCAGAACGATTGAAAGAGGCTTTGAACATACAGGTGTACCGGTGGTAAAGATCAGGCTGACAACAACACGCTGGATGTGCAATCAAAGCCAGTCAGACACCGACGCTGAAACAGGCCGACACCCAGGTGAGTTGCTAACGCATTGGAGAATATGCATTCGTCATATTTAACCTGCAGTGCCGCATCCGGTGTTGATACACCCTCGAATACCCACATCCTGCACCCCGGTTCGCACATGCCCGTTACAGCGGGTAGACGCCAAATTACAACTGCAACATGACACATGTCCAGCCTGGGGTACCAGCTTTGGCGAAGTTGCACGGGACAATCCTTGATAATGATCTTTACATAACCAATTTACGAGGGCTTTGTGGATATCACCCAGTTGCTGGCTTTCAGCGTCAAAAACAAGGCGTCCGATTTGCACCTGTCGGCCGGTTTGCCACCCATGATCCGTGTCCATGGCGACGTGCGCCGCCTCAACGTGGAGGCGCTGGACCATAAGCAGGTGCACGCCATGGTGTATGACATCATGAACGATGCGCAGCGCAAACATTTTGAAGCGTTTCTCGAAATCGATTTCTCGTTCGAGATCGATGGCCTGGCTCGCTTTCGGGTCAACGCCTTTAACCAGCAGCGCGGTGCCGGCGCGGTGTTTCGGACCATTCCGAGCAAGATACTGACGCTGGAGCAGCTCAACTGCCCCAAAATCTTTGCCGACCTAGCCATGAAACCGCGCGGCCTGGTGCTGGTGACCGGCCCTACCGGCTCGGGCAAATCGACGACGCTGGCTGCCATGGTGAACTACCTCAATGAGAACGAGTTTGGCCACATTCTGACCGTGGAAGACCCGATCGAGTTTGTTCACGAATCGAAAAAATGCCTGGTCAACCAGCGCGAGGTCGGCCCCCACACGCAAAGCTTTGCAGCCGCCCTGCGCTCGGCCTTGCGCGAAGACCCAGACTGCATTCTGGTCGGTGAAATGCGCGATCTGGAAACCATCCGTCTGGCGATGACGGCGGCGGAAACCGGGCACCTGGTGTTTGGCACGCTGCACACCAGCAGCGCCGCCAAGACCATTGACCGGATCATTGACGTGTTTCCCGCGGAAGAGAAAGAAATGGTGCGCGCCATGTTGTCCGAGTCGCTGCAGGCGGTGATCTCGCAGACCCTGTGCAAGACCAAGGATGGCCAGGGACGGGTGGCCGCGCATGAGATCATGCTTGGCACCAGCGCCATCCGCAACCTGATCCGCGAAGCCAAGGTGGCGCAGATGTATTCGAGCATCCAGACCGGCAACAGCGTCGGCATGCAGACCCTGGACCAGAACCTGACCGACCTGGTGCGGCGCAATATCATCAGTGCCGCCGAAGCCCGCACCAAGGCCAAGATTCCCGAAAACTTCCCTGGCTGATGAGGAGTATTTATGGAACGCGATCAAGCCACCACTTTTATCACCGACTTGCTCAAGCTCATGGTGGGCCGCAACGGCAGCGACCTGTTTTTGACCGCTGAGTTGCCGCCCGCCATCAAGGTCGATGGCAAGGTCACCAAAGTGTCGCCACAGCCGCTGAATGGAACGCACACGATTGCACTGGCACGTGCCATCATGAATGACCGTCAGGTGGCTGAGTTCGAACGCACCAAGGAATGCAACTTTGCTATTTCCCCCCCTGGCTTGGGGCGTTTTCGGGTCAACGCCTTCATGCAGCAAGGCAAGGTGGGTTTGGTATTGCGAACCATTCCGAGCCTGCTGCCCACCATTGATGGCCTGAAGATGCCTCAGGTGCTCAAAGACATTGTCAATACCAAACGCGGGCTGTGCATTCTGGTGGGCGCCACCGGTTCAGGTAAAACCACGACGCTGGCGGCGATGGTGGACTGGCGCAACGAAACCACCTTTGGTCACATCATCACGGTGGAAGACCCGATCGAATTTGTCCACGCCCACAAAAACTGCGTGGTGACGCAGCGCGAGGTCGGCATCGACACCGACAGTTGGGGGGCTGCGCTGAAAAACACCTTGCGCCAGGCACCTGACGTGATTCTGATGGGTGAAATCCGTGACCGCGAGACCATGGAGTTGGCCATAGCCTTCTCCGAAACCGGCCACCTGTGCTTGGCCACCCTTCACGCCAACAGCACCAACCAGGCGATTGACCGGGTGATCAACTTTTTCCCGGAAGACCGCAAGGCGCAGGTGCTCATGGACCTGTCGCTCAATCTGAAGGCCATGGTGTCGCAGCGGCTTATCAACAAACCTGACGGTAAGGGCCGCACCGCAGTGGTAGAAATCATGATCAACTCGCCGCTCATTTCAGACCTGATCTTCAAGGGCGATGTCGCCGAGATCAAGGAGATCATGAAGAAAAGCACCAACCTGGGCATGCAGACTTTTGACCAGTCGTTATTCAAGGCCTACGAGGAGGATGCCATCACCTACGAAGACGCCTTGCGCAACGCCGATTCAGTCAACGATCTGCGTCTGCAAATCAAGCTCAACAGCAAGCGCGGTAGAAGCCATAACCTGGCCGCCGGCACCGAAAACATCACCATCAGCTGACACTTCAGAAAGAAACTGACACATGACAAGCAGGATTTACGAACCCATACGGACACACCGCGTTGCCTTTCTTGGCCTCGGTGTCATGGGTTACCCCATGGCAGGCCATCTGGCGCGTGCAGGTCACCAGGTGTCTGTGTATAACCGGACATCATCAAAATCAATAGCATGGTGCAAAGAGTACACGGGGGCTAGAAGCCAAAAGGATGCATTAACTTTCGCTGAAACACCGCGGCAGGCGGCGCAAGGTGCAGAACTGGTTTTTTGCTGTGTCGGCAATGACGACGACTTGCGCAGCGTGGTGCTGGGCCCCGATGGTGCGTTTGCCGGTATGCAGCTGGGTGCCGTGCTGGTGGATCACACCACGGCGTCGGCCAGTGTGGCCCGCGAGCTGCATGCCAAAGCGCTCGAACTGGGTTTGAATTTTGTGGATGCACCCGTCTCTGGCGGGCAAGCCGGTGCGCAAAACGGCGTGCTAACCGTGATGTGTGGTGGTGACCAGGCAGCGTTTGATGCTGCACGACCCGTCGCCATGGCCTTCGCCAAAGCGTTCACCCGACTGGGCGAAAGTGGCGCGGGGCAACTGGCCAAGATGGTCAACCAGATCTGCATTGCCGGGCTGGTACAGGGGCTGGCCGAAGCTGTCGCCTTTGGCGACAAGGCCGGGCTGGACATGAATCAGGTGCTGGAAGTCATCGGCAAGGGTGCCGCGCAGAGCTGGCAAATGGACAACCGTGGCAAGACCATGGTGGCTGATCAGTTTGACTTTGGTTTTGCGGTGGACTGGATGCGCAAGGACTTGGGCCTGGTGCTGGATGAAGCGCGGCGCAACGGTGCCAAATTGCCGGTGACCGCGCTTGTGGACCAGTTTTACGCCGATGTGCAGCAAATGGGCGGCAGGCGCTGGGACACGTCCAGCCTGATCAAGCGATTGAAATAGGTTTACCCCTGAGCCGCGCCTGACGGCGCGTCATCCCCTCAAGGGGACAACACCTGCGGCCCGGCAGAGCCGGTTCCGCGGTGTTCTGGGTTTAGGACTGTGGCATTCGAACTGCGAGAGCCAATCCGAGCCTACTTGGCGGTTGACTTGGAATCGGGCGCCGGTTGCGGCAACATGTTGCGCAACTCGTCTTCGCTGATGATCTCAAACACCCGGACGACCTTTTGCACACCAGTGGTTGCACGGGTGATTTCGGTGGCGCGATCTGCCTCGCGTTGGGTCACGCGGCCCATCAGATAAACGATGCCGCGCTCAGTGACCACCTTGTAGGCGTTGGCAAACAGGTCTTTGGCATCGACAAAACCCGCCTTGACCCGGCCGTCCACCAAGGAATCGGAAGCACGTTGGGTCAGCGTGGAGTTACCCAACACGCCCAGTTCGTTGACCACCGATTGCACATTTTCCACCCGGGATACCACCTGCTCGACCGTCTGGCGGTCCTGTTCTGACGGTACTTCACCCGTCAACAGCACGCGCCGGTTGTAGCTGGTGACGTTCACGTGCACACGCTCACCCAGGTTATCGCGGATGCGGCTGGAAGCGCGCAATTCAATGCCTTCGTCTTCGAGCTGGGCACCAGAGGTGCGACGGTCCGTGGCCACAAATCCGCCCATCACTGCGCCGCCCATGATCACGGGAAAACAAGCCGTCAAGCTGGCGCTCAGGCCGACGGCTAGCGTCAACAGAGCGAAAAGTCGTCGTGTGGGGTAGGTCATAGGGTACTTTCAGTGTCTCCGAGTAACAAATCATCCACCGCGTCACACAGACAGTGCAATGTCAGCAGATGAACTTCCTGAACTCGGGCAGTGCGGTCGTGCGGCACACAAATATGCACATCGGTATCACGCAGGGCACGCGTCAACTTGCCGCCGCCGCGCCCGCTCAGACCAATCACCACCATGTCACGCTCGTGCGCCGCCTCAACCGCTTTGAGCACATTGTCGGAGTTGCCGCTGGTCGTGATGGCAATCAACACGTCCCCAGCCTGACCCAGAGCCCGCACCTGACGCGAAAAGATCACGTCGAAGCCATAGTCATTGGCCACCGCAGTCAGGATGGAGCTGTCCGTGGTCAGGGCGATGGCCGCCAGTTCTGGCCGCTCACGCTCGAAGCGACCAATAAATTCAGCGGCAAAGTGCTGCGCATCTGCTGCGGACCCCCCGTTTCCGCAAATCAACACCTTGCCGCCACTGGTGACACAGGCCAGCAGAGCCTGTACGGCGTCGGCAATCGGTTTGCTCAGGAGGGGTGCTGCCTGGTATTTGAGGTCAGCACTGTCGATGAAATGTTGTTGGATACGTTGCTCAAGCATGGGCGCGATGATACCCGGCTACGGCTTAACCAAGCCTTAAAAGACCTTGGCGAGCTGGGGTTGTCACAAAGCGTTACGCCATTTGCAAGCGCACCTGCCATCCCGTCAGATGATCTACGCCGCGTCAAACGCCGCCTGCAGCCACTCAACCACACCTGCCTGCACTGCCACGACATCAAAACGGCAGGGCGGCAGGCGTGATAGCCGCATCAGGTAATGCCGTGCGGCAAAAACAATGCGGCGTTGCTTCAACGCGCTGACGCTGGCTGCGGCCCCGCCGTGGCTGGCGTTTCGCCGCTGGCGCACCTCGACGAAAACACAGGTACCGTCGGGCGCGCGCATGATCAGATCAATCTCACCGCCGCCACGCCCTGGCGTTCGATAATTGCGCTCCAGTAGCACCAGCCCACAGCGCTGCAAATGCTGTAGCGCCAGCGCTTCAGCGGCGTCACCCGCCTGCTTGGTGGTGCGGGGTTTCAGCTGCACTTTTGTCGAAGGAATACCCATGTTGATCACGCCTCCCGCGTCCCGAATTGCCAGCACGTTTGCAGGTGCCTTGCAGGCAGCGCAAGACGCTGCTGCGGGTCAGAATTATCCGTCTGCAACCTTGTATGTGGTGGCCACGCCGATCGGCAATCTGGCGGATATCACGCTTAGGGCCTTGCATTTGCTGCAGTTGGCCGACGTGGTGGCCTGCGAGGACACACGCCATACGCAAACCCTGCTCAGAGCCTACGGTATTGACAAAGCGCAGGCACAACTGCTGGCTGTGCACCAGCACAACGAGGCCCAGGCTGTGCAGTCGGTGCTTGACCGGTTGCAGCAGGGGCAGCGTGTGGCCTATGTCAGCGATGCTGGCACGCCAGCCGTCAGTGATCCGGGTGCTCGGCTGGTGGCCGGTGTGCGTCAGGCCGGGTTGCCCGTGGTGCCACTTCCCGGTGCCAGCAGCGTGACCACCGTGTTAAGCGCGTCGGGTGTCTGGGCCGATTCCCAGGGGCAGGGCGGGTTTGTGTTTGCCGGATTTTTACCTTCTAAATCGACAGAACGAGCAAATGCCGTTCTGGCCTTGTCCAGCGAGACGCGCGCCGTGGTGGTGTTGGAGGCGCCCCATCGCATCGAAGCCCTTGCCGGAGCACTGGCTGTCCTGGGTGAACGCCCTCTGACCGTGGGGCGTGAGTTGACCAAACAATTTGAAGAAATTGCCACGCTGACAGCCAGCCATTTTCCGGACTGGCTGGCAGCAGATGCGAACCGCACACGGGGTGAATTTGCGTTGGTGCTGCACCCTGCAGCTGCCGCGTCAAGCACTGGTCCGGACACGCGGGTGCTCAAGTTACTGCTGGCAGAACTGCCGCTCAAGACAGCCGTCAAGCTGGCGGCCGAAATAACCGGCGAGCCTCGCAACGCCTTGTACGAACTCGCATTGACGTTTAAACAGCGTTGACCCGCTGCCAGGCGACCTTGGCGTGCATCAGCCCGCTTTTGCGCGCGAATACAAGGGCAACACCTTGGGCAAGTTGGATTCAATGTCAGCGATACGGGTCGTCCCGGCCGGGTGGGTGGATAGCCATTGCGGAGGCGCACCTTTGTTGGCAACGGCCATTTTCTGCCACAGGCTGACACCCGCCCGTGGGTCGAAACCGGAGCGTGCGGCCAGTTCCATGCCCACCAGATCGGCTTCGGACTCGTCGCTGCGGCTGAACTGCAAGGTCAGCAACTGGGCGCCGTAATTGGTGACGGTTTGCCCCAACTGCCCCAAGCCAAAGACCTGGCTGATCAAGGAGGCGCCTATACCCGTGGCTGCGTTTTTACCCATGCGTTCGCGGGCGTGTTCGCGCAGTGCGTGTGCCATTTCGTGCCCCATGACGGTAGCCACCTCGTCGTCGGTGAGTTTGAGCTGATCCAGAATCGCCGTGTAGAACGCGATCTTGCCCCCGGGCATGCAAAACGCGTTGATCTGCTTGCTGCCAATCAGGTTGACTTCCCAGCGCCAGTCTGCGGCGCGTGGATTCCAGCCCAGTGCGTGTGGAATGATGCGTTGCGCAATGGTCCGCAAGCGGCGCAACTGCCGGTTGTCTTTACCCGCCAAGGCATTCTGGGTGGAGGCTTGCTGCAACATCTGCGCATACTGCTGCGCGGCAGAGCGCTCAATGGTCTCCGCGGGAACAAGATTGGTAAACACCGAGTTGCGACCAACATCCACGCCTTCGGCATGGGTGACCTCGAGTCCAGCGCCAGGAACCACGAGTGACAGGGCAGCACTTTGCAGCAGCAAACGCCGTTGCGAACACAAGTAACACGTGTGGTGGTCAGAGGCGGTCATGGTTGGTTTTCCACGAAATGGCGCCGCTAACGTGTAGCATGACGCTGTCCAAGATGGCAATACGAATGGTGCCATTGTGCGTCAAAGCACGGAATTTCAAGCCTGACAAAGACGTTTATACCCACGGTCAAGGAGACATTGCATGACAGCTCCCCTCTTCATCGATTCCATCGACGCTTGCGTGGATCACATTCTGAAGACCATCACTGGCCCAATCGTTTTGGGCATTCCGATGGGCGTGGGTAAGCCCAACCCGCTGGTGAATGCGCTTTACCGGCGTGTCAAGGCCGACCCATCCCGACAGTTGCGCATCATCACCGCCCTGTCTCTGGAAAAGCCGGTGGGACACAGTGAACTTGAAAAAAACTTCCTGCAACCGCTGGTGGAGCGCGTTTTTGGCGACTACCCAGACTTGGAGTACGTCAAGGACTTACGCGCCGACAACTTGCCACCCAATATTGATGTGCAGGAGTTCTTCATGAAACCTGGCGACTATCTGGGCAATGCAACTGCGCAGATGGGTCACATCTCCACCAATTACACCTATGCTGCGCGTGACATGGCGGTGCAGGGTATGAACCTGCTGGCGCAAGCCCTGGGTGCCAAGCGCGCAGGGGATAGTTGGCGACTGAGCTTCTCCAGCAACCCCGACATCAGCCAGGCGGTGTTGGACAACGTGCGTGCCACCGGTCAGAAAGTCATGGCCGTGGGGGTCATCAACCACAAGATGCCTTTCATGCCCAACGGCGCGGAGGTCAGTCCGGATGTCTTTGATGTGGTGGTGACTGACCCGGCAGGCACGCACGACATCTTTGCACCACCCAACAACAAGGTCAGTGCCGCAGACTACGCCATTGGCCTGCATGCCTCCAGCCTGGTTGTGGATGGCGGCACGCTGCAGATCGGCATCGGCTCGTTGGGGGATGCCATTGGCCAAGCATTGATTGTTCGTGACCGCCACGGCGCAGAGTACAAACACATCCTTGAATCTCTTTGCCCCACTGGGCTGGAGCGGCGCGAACTCGGGCGCTTTGACATCGGTCTGTATGGTTGTTCGGAAATGCTGGTCAACGCCTTCTTGCGGTTGATTGATGCCGGCATCATCCGCCGCGAGGTGTATGGCGATGCGGTGTTGCAACAACTTCTGAACAGTGGGCAAATCGCCGATGAAAGCGTCTCCCCCAAGATGCTGCAGGCACTGCTGGATAGTGGGCGCGTTCGTTCGCCCCTGTCCGATGACGACGTGAGTTTTCTCAAGCACTTTGGCATCTTGCGCTCTGACGTGGCCCTTGTGGACCAGCAATTGAGATGTGGCAAGCATCATTGCTGCAACAAGCTGAGTGACCCGGCTTGTTTCGAGGTCGTCAGCCAACACATGTTGGGCTCGCGCCTGCTGCATGGCATCGTCATGACTGGTGGGTTCTTTTTGGGTCCGCGCGACTTTTACGAGCGCCTGCGCTCCATGGCACCGCAAGACCTGGCCAAGATTGACATGACCAGCATCGATTTCATCAACCATCTCTACGGTGACGATGCCCTGAAACGTGCGCAGCGCCGCAAGGCGAGCTTTATGAACACCACCATGATGGTGACCCTACTGGGTGCTGCCGCCAGCGATTCGCTGGAGTCCGGGCAGGTGGTAAGCGGCGTGGGCGGGCAATACAACTTTGTCTCCATGAGCCACGCGTTGCACGATGCCCGCCTGATCATGATGCTGCGCGCCACCCACGACAATAAGGACGGCCTCAAAAGCAGCATCGTCTGGAACTACGGTAACGTCACCATTCCCCGACATTTGCGCGACGTGGTGATCACCGAGTACGGTGTCGCCGAATTGCGCGGTCGTTCAGACGGCGAAGTGGTGAAACGCCTGATCGCAGTGGCAGACTCGCGCTTTCAGGCGGAGTTGGTCAAGCAGGCCAAGGCACATGGCAAACTCGAGGCCGACTACGAAATCCCTGAATGCTTTCGCCATAACTTGCCAGAAGTCATCGCCGACAAGCTCAAACCCTGGATGGATGCCGGGCTGTTGCCAGATTTTCCCTTTGGCACCGACCTGACTGAGGATGAACTGCACATGGTGCGGGCGATGAAGAAAATGAAGCACGCCAGCCATCACCCGTCCGAATTGCTGGCCATGGCGGTAAAAAGCTTGTGGGAGGGAAAAGAGGCGCCACCCGCCTATCTGGAGCGCCTGGGCTTGGCAGAAGTGCACAGCTTCAAGGACCGGGTGATACGTCGGCTGTTTTCCAACAACCTTTAAGTTGCTTCTACATCAGTAGCTATAAGCCCTTTATCTATAAGGGCTGGAAGCCAAAACCGTCCATACTATTTGATGCAGACAGAGCGTACCATTTTCAGGTCGGTCAGGCCCATCATGACCTTTTCCATGCCGTCCATCTTCAGCGTGCGCATGCCGCCTTCCACTGCTGCGGCAAACACCTGTGCCACGCGGGCGCGCTCTTGAATCAGCTTCTTGATGCCGTCATCGGCAATCAGCAGTTCGTGCAGGCCAACGCGCCCCTTGTAGCCGGTCTGGTTACATTTGTCGCAACCCACGTGGCGGTAAAAGCGAAGCTCGCCGTTGTCTGCGTATTGCTGCTTCCAGCTGGCGATCAACTTGGCGAGTTGCACGTCGTAGTCGTCTTGCCAAACGGCTGAATGGCGCAATTCCTCGGCGTACTCGGCGGCAAACAGATGCAGCTCTTCCTCGTCAGGCACATAGGACTCCTTGCAGGCACACAGCTTCTTCGCCAGGCGCTGCGCCAGAATGCCCAACAGCGCATCAGCAAAGTTGAACGGGTCCATGCCCATGTCCAGCAGGCGGGTGATGGACTCGGGCGCTGAATTGGTATGCAGGGTGGAAAACACCAAGTGACCAGTGAGTGACGCTTCCACACCCATGGCCACAGTTTCGTGGTCTCGTGACTCACCCACCATGATGATGTCGGGGTCAGCACGCAAAAAGGCACGCATGATCAGCGCGAAATCAATGCCCGCCTTGCGGTTGATCTGCACTTGGCGCAAACCCTTTTGCGTGATTTCGACCGGATCTTCCGCCGTCCAGATTTTGGTGTCAGGCTTGTTCAGGTGCTTCAGGATCGAATGCAGCGTGGTGGTTTTGCCCGAGCCCGTGGGTCCGCATACATAAAACAGGCCGTAGGGCTTTTCAATGGTTTGCATTACCCGCGCCATGTTGTGTGCGGTTAGGCCCAGTTTGTCGAGTGGAATCGGCTCGCCTGCGGCCAGAATCCGCATCACTACATCTTCCACACCGCCAGCTGATGGAATGGTCGCTACGCGCAGTTCGATGTCAATCGGGCCGTATTTCTTGAACTTGATCTTGCCGTCTTGCGGCTTGCGGCGTTCGGAGATGTCCAGGTCACACATGATCTTTAGCCGCGTGACCATCGCCTGACGAAAATGGGAGGGCACCTCAATGTAGGGCTGCAGCGAGCCATCAATGCGAAAACGGATGCCGGTCTTGAATTTGCCGGGCATGGGTTCTATATGAATGTCTGAGACGCCCTGGTGATAGGCATCAATGATGACTTTATTGACAAACTTGACCAGTTCATTGTCGGCAGCGGCCGATTCCAGCGCATCGCCGATGCCGCCATCGTCATCCATCGGGCCGCTGTCCATGTCAGCCAGCATCTCGTTGATGCTGCCACCGCTGGCCTCAATACCAAAAATCTGCCCCAGAGTGTCATGAAATTCGGTGTACGTCGTGACCGAATAAGCGAACTTCGTGATACGCGGAAACACCTGCTGCACGATCCGCGAGCTGCGCACCGCTTCTGGGTCCAGGCACATAATGACCAGCCCAGCAGGCGAATCTTCCAGCGGAATCCAGCCCTGTTCCTCAATGAATTCACGCTTGAGCGAACCGTGCAGCGCCTCTGATCGGATACGTCCTTCAGTCCATGGCTCGTAAGGCACACCAAAAAACTTGCCCAGCGAAGGTCCAATCTGCGCCGGGCGCACTTGGTACTGTGACAACAACAGGTTCTCGGCTGTGAGCCCCTGCGCTCGCGCATCCTGCAAACACTGTTGCAGTTCTGCCGCCGTCATTACCCCGTCTGAGACCAGTCCGTCGTATTTGGTGACCATGTGGCGGACACTGTCATCGGCTTCATGCATGCGGTGCTTGATCGCTGTTGCCAGCGTCTTGCATAACTGCGAAACGCCTTCCACCTCAAGATCGCCGAAGGACTTGTCGCTCTTGTTATTGATCACCTGCAACACACCGTAGAGTGTTTCGCCTTCCAATATGGGGGCCACCATCATTTGGCGAGTCCGATAGCCAGAGCGCTTGTCCACTTCCTTTAGAAACGACAGCGAAGGATGGATGCTCTTCAGTGATTCATCGTCATACACATCGGGCAGGTTGACCAGCATGTGGCTGAACGCGACATATCCCGCGATGCTTTGTGGTGAGATCGGTAGCTTGAGGTCACGGCTGCTGTTCAAGCCCGTTTTTACCTTGGAAATAATGGCCGTCTGCTCTTCGTTGACCACGTAGAGCGTCAACCGATCCGCATTGAACAGCTTGCAGATGTCGGCACTGGCCTCCAACATAATCTGCTCGATGTTGTCAGTCTCGTGGATTCGGGCTGTCACATGCTGAAGCTGCTTGTAAAAGAGCGCTTCAAAGGTCATACCTCCCCGCTCCGTAATATGAGGTCTCAAAACCGTGTTCATGGTGATCGGATCTCACGCAAGGCAGCAGCTACTGGGACAGGAAATATTTGAGGCTGCCAGTTCAAGCATCGTCTGAGGTCAGCTTTGGAGAAACTGCATTTCAGTACCTGCCAGCATGATTTTGTCGCCATGTTTCAAAACAACTGGCTCTTCACCCACGGCTTCTCCATTGAGAGTCAGACGGTCACTACCCTCAACATGATGTACAAAGAAATTGTGCCGCCGTTGGGTGATAGCTGCCACGGAAATGCCGGGCTTGCCAACAGTTGTCACCACTTTGGTCAAGGCCATCTCGCGACCTGCGGCTGCACCAGACAATACCTTGATGGAACCTTTGAGTTCGGCTGCCGTCAACGGCACTTGGACAATGGCGGTTGCTGGCGCGGGCGCTGCCCCTCGCGGCTTGTACATCATGGTTCGCTCGAATTCGTCTTCCTGGGGCGCAGACTCGTATTGGACCTTGTACTTTCCCATGTCCATGACATCGCCATGGTGCAACACCTGCTTCTTCACCGCTTTGCCGTCGATGTAGGTGCCATTGGTACTGTGCAAGTCTTCCACGGTGACCTGATCGCCGACCTTGATCAGTACCGCATGCTCGCCGCTGACGGTCAAATTCTCAATCACCACATCGTTATAAGGCCGACGCCCAATGGTTGTGCGTTCTTTCGTCAGCACGAGTTCGCTGTGGACGGTTCCGTCCATCGTCACCGTTATTTTGGGCATGACTACCTCCTGTACAACGCAGTATATGGATTTGTTTCGAACCCATCACCATCTTGGGTCTAGGGCCTGCTGAACAATCGTGAGATTAAACCGGATTTTTCCGCCGTCTTGTTAGCTTGAGCCAACAACACTGAAATGTTATCGCGCCCACCATTGATGTTAGCGCGTGCTACCAATTCGGTCGCCTTCAATGCAAGCTGGGCGTCACTACTTAAGACTTGCAGGATGGCCTTGTCACTCATCATGTCGGTCAGGCCGTCCGAGCACATGAGGTAAAGGTCACCATCCTGCACATGGTGCTCGCGAACGTCCGTGCGGACAACTTCCTCGACACCCAGCGCCCGGGTCAACAGGTTTTTCCCCGGTGCACAGGCAGCCTGTTCAGGCGTCAGAAGCCCCGCGTCCACCTGTTCCTGCAACATCGAATGGTCTTTGGTGATCTGCATCAGGACACCCTCGCGCAGACGGTAGCAGCGCGAGTCTCCCACATGCCCGAGGACCAGCTTGGCACCGTGAAAAACACCTGCCACCAGAGTGGTTCCCATGCCGGCATAGTTCGGATTTGAAATGGATGCGTTCAGAATAGACAGGTTTGCTTCATCAAAACACATCTCGATCACCCGGGCCACCTGTTTGGTGCTGAGGTGGGCTCCATTGGCGGATAGCCAGCGCACCAGTTCTGATTTGACAAACAGCACGGCCATGCTGCTGGCGACTTCGCCAGCGTTATAACCACCCATGCCGTCGGCAAGAACAGCAACGCCAAGGTCCGCATCAAAGGCCAGCGCGTCTTCGTTATTGCCCCTCACCAGGCCAGAGTCTGTCAGCGCATGAAAACTGTAGTGCGTCATGGTAGTCGTCGCAGTGCTGTACCAGCCTGGCAGCCACAAGGCCTGTTTGAAGCCTCGGCACAAGTGGCGTTGATTGGTATCACCTCAGTGTTCTCCTATGGAATGGCTCAACGACAGGCTAGAAAAATGTTCTTTGAGAATACGCGCTAGAAACCTGAAACACCCAGGAATGGTGAGACAACCCCATCCATAACTGCATGCGCAAACGGTTGCCAATAATAAGTGGAATACTTACTGCCAAACCCGAAACGTGAACCACGAGGCGTGTTTTTCTCGCGGAACTTTGCGCACAAGTAGAAAAGCCGGATTGCCTTTCAGGACAACCCGGCCTTGCAGCCCGACGTGTTCGGCAGTTAGAGCATGGCTTTGAGCAGTTTGGCCATTTCAGACGGATTGCGTGTGACCTTGAAGCCGCATTCTTCCATCACAGCCAACTTGGCCTCAGCCGTGTCAGCCCCGCCACTGATCAAAGCCCCGGCGTGACCCATGCGCTTGCCAGCAGGCGCTGTCACGCCTGCGATGAAGCCGACGATGGGTTTTTTCATGTTGAGCTTGCACCAACGCGCCGCTTCAGCTTCGTCGGGGCCACCAATCTCACCAATCATGATGACAGCATCAGTGTCTGGATCATCATTAAAAGCCTTCATGATGTCGATGTGCTTTAGACCGTTGATGGGGTCACCACCAATGCCCACAGCGCTGGACTGGCCGAGACCGATTTCGGTCAACTGCGCCACTGCTTCATAGGTTAGCGTGCCAGAGCGGCTAACCACACCGATGCGACCCTTGCGGTGAATGTGACCAGGCATGATGCCAATCTTGATCTCGTCAGGCGTGATCAAACCTGGGCAGTTCGGGCCCAGCAACAGGGTCTTCTTGCCACCGGCGGCTTCCTTGGCACGCATCTTGTTGCGCACTTCCAGCATGTCACGCACCGGAATGCCTTCGGTGATGCAGATCGCCAGATCCAGGTCGGCTTCAACGGCTTC
Source organism: Rhodoferax sp. (assembly GCA_031291305.1). GTDB lineage: Bacteria > Pseudomonadota > Gammaproteobacteria > Burkholderiales > Burkholderiaceae_C > Rhodoferax. Next base: position 86,739 of record JARLJH010000052.1, read on the forward strand.
CCAGATGGCCGCCGCAGCGCCAGCGGGCGGCACATAAATGACGCTCACGGTGGCGCCAGTTTCGCTGGCAGCTTCCTTGACAGACGCGTAAATCGGTATGCCAAAAATCGACTCACCGGCCTTTTTGGGATTCACGCCCGCTGCGAAGCATTCCTTGCCGTTGGCGTATTCCTGGCATTTTTCAGTATGAAACTGACCGGTTTTGCCAGTGATGCCCTGGGTAATGACTTTGGTATCTTTATTAATGAGGATGGACATGATTCTCTTTCTAGTCAGTTGGGGACAGAGCTGGCTCGCTTTGCGTAGCTGCGGTCTGTCCCACAAGGTTTCATGACGCTCATGCTGCCTTGACGGCAGCAACCACTTTTTGAGCCGCATCGGCCATGGTGTCGGCGCTGATGATGGGCAAACCGGATTCGGCAAGCATCTTCTTGCCCAGTTCTTCGTTGGTGCCCTTCATGCGAACGACCAGCGGCACATTCAGGTTGGTGGCTTTGCAGGCCGTGATCACGCCGGTGGCGATGGTGTCGCACTTCATGATGCCGCCAAAGATGTTGACCAGGATGGCCTTGACCTTGGGGTTTTTCAGCATGATTTTGAAGGCTTCGGTGACCTTCTCGGGGGTGGCACCGCCGCCCACGTCCAGAAAGTTGGCGGGTTCAGCGCCAAACAGCTTGATGGTGTCCATGGTCGCCATGGCCAGACCAGCGCCATTCACCAAGCAACCGATGTCGCCGTCCAGGCTGATGTAAGCCAGGTCAAACTTGCTGGCTTCAACTTCGGCCGGGTCTTCTTCGTCCAGATCGCGGTAAGCGACGATTTCCGGGTGGCGGAACAGCGCGTTGGCATCGAAGTTGAACTTGGCGTCAATGGCTTTGATATTGCCATTGCCTTCCAGAATCATCGGGTTGATTTCAACCAGCGATGCGTCGGTGTCCATATACACCTTATAGACCTTTTGCAGCACATCCATAGCTTGAGCGGTGGAGCCTGCTGGCACGCCGATGCTGTCTGCCAGCTTCTTGGCTTGTGCATCAGTCAAACCGGTGGCCGGGTCAACGATCTCAGTGATGATTTTCTCGGGCGTGGAATGTGCTACTTCCTCAATGTCCATGCCACCTTCGCTGGAAACGATCATGGCCACGCGTTGCGAGGCACGGTCTGTTACAGCGGACACGTAGTATTCTTTTTTGATGTCGGCGCCGTCTTCAATCAGCAGGCGGCGAACTTTTTGACCTTCAGGGCCGGTCTGGTGCGTCACCAGCTGCATGCCCAGGATTTCACCAGCGAGCTTTTTGACATCGTCAATCGAGCGGGCCAGCTTGACGCCGCCACCCTTGCCGCGACCACCCGCATGGATTTGAGCCTTGACGACCCAGACCGGGCCACCCAGTTTTTGAGCGGCTTCCACCGCTTCTTGAACGGTGAACGCCGCAATGCCGCGAGGCACCGGCACACCGGCTTGACGCAAGATTTCCTTGCCTTGGTATTCGTGAATCTTCATGAGGTCTCTCTCAGGAACGGGGGTTAGATGGCTGACAGATACTCGCCCAGTTTGAGCTAGATCAACAGCACCAGGATAAACAGCGGGACTGTATCATGGTGCATCGCATCATTCTTTAGCCAGTCTTACAAGACTTGACACATTTCAGAAGTCCAATTCACCATGCAAAAAATCTTCATCGACGGCGAGGCGGGCACCACGGGTTTGCAGATTCGCGAGCGCTTGCAACATATGCCTGGCATCGAGGTGGTCAGCATCGCACCCGAATTGCGCAAGGATGCCAGTGCCAAGCGTGCGCTGATGGCCCAGGTTGACCTGGTGGTGCTGTGCCTGCATGATGATGCTGCTATTGAATCAGTAGCTACTATTGCAGATATCGAAAGGGCTACAGGCCAGATTGGTCCCAAAGTCATCGATGCCTCCACGGCGCATCGTACGGCTGCGGGTTGGGTCTACGGCTTTGCCGAACTTTGCACGGGTCAGCGCGAGGCCATCCAGAACGCACGCCGCGTGGCCAACCCCGGCTGCTACGCCACCGGAGCGATTGCGCTGCTGCGCCCTCTGATTGACGCTGGGCTGATTCCGCGCGATTTTCCGTTGTGCTTGCCTTCGGTGAGTGGTTATTCGGGCGGTGGCCGCAGCATGATTGAAGCGTACGAGCAAGGCCGGGCGCCAGCTTTCGAGTTGTACGCTCTGGGTCTCAAGCACAAACATGTCCCTGAAATCATGGCTTGCACCGGGTTGACACGTCGCCCACTGTTTGTGCCCTCGGTGGGTAACTTCAAGCAGGGCATGCTGGTTCAAATTCCGCTACATCTCGACCAACTCCCAGGCCAGCCTAGCGTGGCGGACCTGCATCAGGCGCTGGCGAAGCATTACCAGGGTAGCGAATGGGTCAGCGTGCCCGAGGCTACGCCGGACAACAAGCTCGACGCGGTGGCACTGGACGGCAGCGATGCCATGGAGCTGCGGGTGTTTGGCAACCTGGACTCCAGCGACAGTTTCCGCCATGCCGTGCTGGTAGCGCGACTGGACAACCTGGGTAAAGGTGCCAGCGGCGCAGCGGTGCAGAATCTGAAGTTGATGCTGGGGCTTTAGGCTGTTTTTTTTGGGGTTACGTTTTGCAAGGTTCCGGATGTTGAACCCGCGAGGCAGACCCTTGGGGCGGCTTCCTCATACTGGGGTACCAGAAATCGTCAGCCGCCCCAAGGGTCTGTCTCGCTAGCGGCGTCAGATCGACAAGTTCGATTCACAGACGGCGGCGCTCAATCGTCATCCCCTCCCGACACAACCCGGCTTATGGTGTCGCCACCAAAACCCCGGCTGGCCAGGAAGCGCATCTGTTTCGCGCGCTGGGATGCATCTTCCGGCGGCTGACCAAACTTTTTCCGCCAGACCTCACGCGCACGCTCCAGTTCCGTGGCGCGCAATCCATGGACTGCTTCGGCCACCGCTTGCGGATCGAGACCTTTGGTCTGAAGCTCTTGCTTGATTCGCGTCACCCCCAGTTTGCTGGAGCGGCGGTTGACCACCGACTCCAGCACGCGTTGTTCGCTGATAAAGCCTTTGGCCTGCAAGTCATCGAGTGCCACCGCCAAGCTACCCGGTTCTTCTTCAAAAGGTGCCAGCTTGCGCTCCAGTTCCAGTCGGGAATATTCACGGCCACTCAGAAGCCGCAGGGCACGTCCTTTGAGCGAGGGGGATTCAAAACCCATGCCAGCGCCTAATCATGTTTTTAATAGCTACTAGTCCTTACAGCATAAGGGCTATACGCCTTTTTTACTTGCAACTTTGGCCGTAGCCTCAGGTGCCTCAGCGCCTGCCAACAGCGGAATGCCCAGCGACACACGCACCTTGTTTTCGATCTCGCGCGATAGATCGGGATTCTCTTTCAGGAACTCACGCGCGTTGTCACGGCCCTGACCGATTTTTTCGCCGTTGTAGGCGTACCAGGCACCAGACTTGTCCAGGATATTGGCGTTGACACCCATATCGATGATCTCGCCCTCGCGGCTGATGCCCTGACCAAACAGAATGTCGAACTCCGCTGTCTTGAACGGGGGCGCCACCTTGTTTTTGACAACTTTGACCTTGGTCTCGTTGCCGATGGCGTCGTCGCCTTTCTTGATGGTGCCGGTGCGGCGGATGTCCAGCCGGACCGAGGCATAAAACTTCAGTGCATTGCCGCCAGTGGTGGTTTCCGGGCTGCCAAACATCACGCCAATCTTCATGCGAATCTGATTGATGAAGATCACCATGCAGTTGGTTTTCTTGATGTGGGCGGTGAGCTTGCGCAGCGCCTGGCTCATCAGTCTGGCTTGCAGGCCGGGCAGGCTGTCGCCCATTTCGCCTTCGAGTTCGGCCTTGGGCGTCAGCGCGGCCACCGAATCCACCACGATCAAATCAACTGCGCCGGAACGCACCAGGCTGTCCACGATCTCCAGCGCCTGCTCGCCCGTGTCAGGCTGACTGATCAGCAAATCCTGCAGATTCACGCCAAGGTTCTGGGCGTACTGGATGTCCAGCGCGTGTTCGGCATCGACAAACGCGCACTGACCGCCGGTTTTTTGCATTTCGGCAATCACTTGCAGTGTCAGCGTGGTTTTGCCGGAGGATTCCGGGCCATAGATTTCCACCACCCGGCCACGCGGCAAGCCACCGACACCCAGAGCGATGTCCAGCCCGAGTGATCCCGTGGACACCACCTGGATGTCTTCGATCACCTCGCCTTCACCCAGGCGCATGATGGTGCCCTTGCCAAACTGCTTTTCAATCTGTGCCAGGGCTACTTGCAGGGCCTTGGCTTTTTCAGCATTGACAGGGGTGGGGGCTTTGACGGGTGCATCCATGGTTTGACTCCTGAAGTTCCAATAGGTTGATGAATCTGAGACTGCTTGCACCCTCTGGTTTTAACAACAGGCTGGATGCTTGAACAGTAGTTTAAAAGCAATCTTGAAACTCAAAAATACTATTTTTAGTCAATTTGGTTTACTATTTAAACCATGACAAACGTCTCTATGGACAACGGTTGGCGCCAGGCCCATCTTGGACATTGGTTGGCCCTGGCCTTGCAGCGCTTTGATGGTCGGGTCCTGCAGCTCATGGCTCGCAACGACCGGGTGCCGCTGGCGCTGTCCAACCTGGCGACACGTGGCAGCCTGACCGCCTCACACATTCACATCACCCGGCATCTGGCGCTGGAGGGATCGCGCCTGACCGATCTGGCACAACGCGCAGGGGTTAGCAAACAGGCCATGGGCAAGCTGGTGGACCAGTGTGAGGCCTGGGACCTGGTGCAGCGCCAGCACGACCCGCAGGACGCTCGCGCACGGCGCGTCATGTTCACATCCACCGGTCTGGCTTGGTTGCAGGCCTTTGAAGAGGCCGTTGCCCAGACCGAAGCCGAGTTGCGTGCGGCTGTGGGCCCGGAAGTCGCCACCGTGATTGCCATTGGACTGGAAGCTTACGCCGCCTAAAATGAATCAACAATAGCATCACACGGGGTTCACCACTGCAACCGGCCACACAGGCCATCTGAGGAGACATGCATGCGAATTTTGATTGCCGAGGACGATCGGGTTCTGGCCGACGGTTTGTTGCGCACCCTGCGCAGTTCAGGGGCTGCAGTGGACCACGTTGCCAGTGGTTCCGAGGCCGACGCAGCACTCATGACCAATACCGAGTTTGATTTGCTGATTCTGGACCTCGGTCTGCCAAAGATGCATGGCCTGGAAGTGCTGAAAAAACTGCGTGCCCGGGGTTCCTCATTGCCAGTGCTGATCCTGACTGCCGCCGACAGCGTGGAAGAGCGTGTCAAGGGGCTGGACTATGGTGCCGATGACTACATGGCCAAACCCTTCAGTCTGCAGGAGCTTGAAGCCCGCGTGCGCGCTTTAAGCCGTCGCGGTATGGGCGCTGCCAGCAGCACCATCAAGCACGGCCCCCTGATTTACGACCAGGGCGGGCGCGTTGCCACCATCGATGGCGTGATGGTTGAACTTTCGGCGCGGGAGCTCGGCCTGCTCGAAGTCCTGCTGCAGCGCGCTGGCCGCCTGGTCAGCAAGGACCAGCTTGTGGAGCGCCTGTGCGAATGGGGTGAAGAGGTCAGCAACAACGCCATTGAGGTCTACATCCACCGACTGCGCAAAAAGATCGAAAAAGGCCCGATCCGCATCGCTACTGTGCGCGGCCTGGGTTATTGTCTGGAAAAAATACCCGGGTGAACGAACTCCAGCGCGAACAGCGCTCGCTGTTTGGCGAAATCCTGGACTGGATGCTGACACCGCTGCTGCTACTGTGGCCGGTGAGTCTGGTGCTCACCTGGCTGGTGGCACAAAGTATTGCCGGAAAACCGTTTGATCGAGCCTTGGAATACAACGCACGCGCCATGGCGCAGCTCGTCACGGTGCGCAACAACCGGGCGGAGTTCAACCTGCCTCGCCCCGCGCGCGAGCTGTTGCGCGCCAACGATTCAGACACGGTGTATTACCAAGTGGTGGGCTCGCGACATGAGTTTTTAAGTGGCGAGCACAATCTGCCCGCGCCGCCGATGGAAGAAACGGTCACGCACGACGAGGTTCACATCCGCGACGACGTGATCAAGGGCATTGACGTCAAGGTTGCCTATATCTGGGTCAGCCTGCCTATCCAGGACGCACAACCTGCTCTGGTGCAGGTCGCGGAAACGCTGGAAAAACGCTCCATGCTGGCCACGGAAATCGTCAAGGGCGTGATGTTGCCGCAGTTTGTCATCTTGCCGCTGGCGGCGCTGCTGGTGTGGCTGGCGCTGGTGCAGGCCATCAAGCCGCTGAGCCAACTTGAGGAACGCATTCGCGCCCGCAAACCCGATGACCTGAGTCCGATTGATTCCCAGGCTGTGCCTATTGAGGTGTCGCCCCTGGTGGATTCGGTCAACGACCTGCTGCTGCGACTGACCGACTCCATTGCCACACAAAAGCGTTTTTTGGCCGACGCGGCACATCAACTCAAAACGCCGCTGGCAGGCTTGCGCATGCAGGCTGATTTGGCCCAGCGCGAAGGTGCCAGCGCAGAAGACCTGAAACAATCCCTGCGTCAGATTGGCCGCGCCAGCATTCGCGCCACCCACAGCGTGAACCAGTTGCTATCGCTGGCACGTGCCGAGAGCAGCGGGTCAGCCATGCCACGCGCGATCTGCGACATGGCTGAGCTGTGTATGGCGGTGGTACGTGACAGTGTGCCGCGTGCGTTGGATAAACACATCGACCTGGGCTATGAGGGCATTCAGCCCGGTGCACCGGGTGCGACCGTGCTGGGCAATGCCACATTGCTCAAGGAGATGATCCGCAACCTGGTGGACAACGCCATCAACTACACGCCCTCCAGCCTGGAGTCGCCCGGCATGATCACTGCAAGAGTGCTCACCGACCCGTTTGGTCGCACGTTGGTGCTGCAGGTGGAAGACTCGGGCCCGGGTGTGCCCGAGGCAGAGCGGGAACTGATCTTTCAGCCGTTTTACCGTGCCCTGGGCACCGAGGCCGATGGCTCCGGCCTGGGCTTGCCCATCGTGACGGAAATTGCCCACCAGCATGGTGCCAAGGTCAGCCTGGAAGAAACCATGCCGGGTCAGACGCCGCCTGGGGCACGTTTTGTGGTGCGTTTTACAACGACATTACCCGACGAGATAGCAGAATAGTTTACGGTGGTGACTTCGTCACGGATGCCGAAGCTGCAGGCATGGGTGTTGTGGCCGGGCAGATGTCCAGCGTCTTTCCGGGCATGGCGGCCTTGATCGCATTCAGCGCTGCCTGATCAGCCGCGCTGACGACGGACAGGTGCAAGCGGTAATGCAGGATGTCTGGCCGTTCTTGCACCACTTTGGCCGAGCGTACACCGCGCCGGATCACGTCTTGCAAAGCGCCATTGGCCGCATCTTCCGATGAAAACACGCCTAGCGAAAAACCGGGGGAAAAGACGGTGTTGTTCAGTGGCGAGAATGGCACCTTCAATTGGTTTAGCTGATCGCGCTTTTTAGCCAGATCTTCGGCCTGGGTGTATTTGCCCATGTAAACCATCCAGCGCGCTGGCAACCGGGTTTCGTCAAGCACCCAGGCACCTTCGGGAAAACTAGCCTTCAGCAGGGGGCGCAGCTTGTCGGCTTGCTGCGCATCCAGATCAGCCATCTGCCAGCATACGGTGGACTCACGCGGCGCTGGTACGTCACTCGAAGCAAGGCCCACCGGGGATGCGGTTGGCTGCGGTGCTAGCTCGGACGCTGGCGCAATATCGTTGCTGCCCAAAACCGTGATCGTTTCAGGATGCACTTGTTGCGCCATACGTTGCGGTTCGCGCTGTTGGCTGGGACCCCAGCCATAAGCCAACAGCCAGCCCTGTCCCCAGGTGTAATAACCTAGGTTGAGAACCAGTAAAACCATAACCACCAAACGCAGCATCCACGTCCCTCTCTACATCTGACGCGCAGCCAAGCCAGGCTGCGGTCGCACACTGACTTCAGCGCTTGTCACGCGTACAAGCCCCTGTGCGGTCTGAACCTGTAACGCACCCACGCTGTCCACGCCTTGCGCCAGCCCCTGGGTGCCATCGCTCATGCTGATCGCCACCTGCGCCAGCGCATCACGGGCGTTGAATGGGTGCTGGAACGGGGCAAAGCCTTGCTGCTCGAAGGTACGCAGCGTCTCCATCAGTGGCTCGACGATCAGCGTCAGAGCCTGTGCGACGCTGATGCCGGGCTGCAAATCCACCAAACCGCAGGGTTCAGTGGACAGCCCTGCCACTGCGGGCCGCTGAATGTTCAGTCCAATGCCAATCACCACATAGCGGCTGCCTAGCAGACTACCCGCGCCTGCGTTGGCGGTCTCGATCAGGATGCCAGCCAGTTTGCGCCCCTGCCACCACAAGTCATTGGGCCACTTCAGGCGAATGTCCGGGTGCAGGCTGTGTGCCAGACTCAATCCCACAGCCAACGACAGGCCCGACCAGTCCTTCGGTGCCATCGGCAATCCCAACGAGAACGTCAAGCTACCCGGACCCGGCGCACCTGCTAGCGCTGTGCTGCTGTGCCATGGCCGCGCCATGCGTCCGCGCCCAGCGCTTTGATGCTCTGCAATCAAGAGCACGGGGTCGGCACAACCACTGCGCAAACGCCGCATCAGCTCTGCATTGGTGGAGTCGATCTCGGGAACCACTTCGATGGTAAAACCCGGCAGTTGGGGCGCAATGGCTTCCCAGATGGCCTCAACTGGCCACGGTGTGATCTCTGGCACAGGCACAGGCATGGGCAGCAGGCTACTTGCGCTTGCGTTTGGGTGCCAGCAACGTGCCGCGGCAATTGGCCGCACCACACCAGCACGGATACTCGGCCTTGAGCTTGGGGGTGTAGCGCTCGTCAATGATCAGGCCGTAGTCGTAGTGCAGTTCCTCACCAGCCGCAATGTTGCGCAGTGCGCGGATGAAAATCCGGCCACCCCGTTCATCGGCTTCGCAATTGCCATCGCAGGAATGGTTGATCCAGCGCGAGGAATTGCCACCCACGCCACCATCGATCACCCGCGTTTCATCCACGTGAAAATAGAAGGTGTGGTTGGGGTTGGCGGGGTCATGCGGGTGGCGCGCCTGAGCTTGCTCCCAGGTGATGATCTCGCCCACGTATTCAATGATGGTTTCACCCTCTGCAATATCTTGCAAGGCATAGACGCCACGGCCATGAATGCCGGAGCGGCGCACTTGAATACGACGGGAGTTTGCGGGTGGTTTTGTCGACACGGTTGAAAAATTTGGTATCGTGAACTCGTATGGGTGCGCGTGTGCGCCCGCGAGAAAAAGGGATTGTAGTCAGATGAAAAACACAGCTATTAGCAAAACACTGGTCATTGCAGAAAAGCCTTCGGTGGCGCAAGACATCGTGCGCGCCCTCACGCCCCAGTCGGGCAAGTTCGAAAAGCATGACGAGCATTTCGAGAACGACAGTTACGTAGTCTCCAGCGCGGTCGGCCACCTGGTGGAAATCCAGGCGCCCGAGGCCTTTGACGTCAAGCGTGGCAAATGGAGCTTTGCCCACCTGCCGGTGATCCCGCCGCACTTTGACCTGAAGCCGGTGGACAAGACCAAGAGCCGCCTGAACGCCGTCGTCAAACTGGCCAAGCGCAAGGACGTGGACAAGCTCATCAACGCCTGCGACGCCGGGCGCGAGGGCGAATTGATCTTCCGCTTGATCGAACAGTACGCTGGCGGTGCCAAGCCCTTGGGCAAGCCGGTGAGCCGACTGTGGCTGCAAAGCATGACGCCGCAAGCCATTCGCGACGGCTTCAGCCATCTGCGCAGCGACGCCCAGATGCAGCCTCTGGCCGACGCTGCCCGTTGCCGCAGCGAGGCCGACTGGCTGGTCGGCATCAACGGCACAAGGGCCATGACCGCCTTCAACTCGCGCGACGGCGGCTTCTTTCTGACCACGGTGGGACGGGTGCAAACGCCGACGCTGTCGGTGGTGGTGGAGCGCGAGGAACTGATCCGCGCCTTCGTCTCGCGCGACTACTGGGAAATCCACGCCACCTTTGCCGCGCAAGCCGGTAACTACCCGGCCAAGTGGTTTGATCCGACCTGGAAAAAAGACGCGGATGACGCCGAGAAAAAGGCCGACCGCGTCTGGACCCAGGCCGAGGCACAAGCCATAGCCAATGCCGTGCGCGGCGGCCAGGCCAGCGTCACCGAAGAAAGCAAACCGACCTCACAGGCCGCCCCCGCCTTGTTCGACCTGACCAGCCTGCAACGCGAGGCCAACGGCAAGTTCGGCTTTTCCGCCAAAACCACGCTGGCGATTGCACAAAGCCTGTACGAGCGCCACAAGGCCCTGACCTACCCGCGTACCGATTCACGCGCGCTGCCCGAAGACTATGTTCCGGTGGTGCACCAGACCTTCGAGATGCTGGCCAGCTCCCACATGGGCCACCTGGCGCCACATGCGCGCACCGCCCTACAAAACGGCTACATCAAGCCCAGCAAACGCATCTTCGATAATTCCAAGGTCAGTGATCACTTTGCCATCATCCCCACGCTGCAAGCGCCCGGCGAGCTATCAGAAGCGGAGCGCAAGCTGTACGATCTGGTGGTGCGCCGCTTCATGGCGGTGTTCTTCCCAAGCGCCGAATACCAGGTCACGACCCGCATCTCCAAGGTGCTGCAGCACCATTTCAAGACCGAAGGCAAGGTGCTGGTCAAGCCGGGCTGGCTGGCCATTTACGGCAAGGAAGCCGCCGACGAAGTGGCCGACGCCAAGGACGGCGACAAGGGTCAGAACCTGGTGCCCGTTCAGCCTGGCGAGAAAGTGCTGGCCGACACCGTCGATGCCAAGGGCCTGAAAACCCGGCCCCCGGCACGCTACTCGGAAGCCACCTTGCTGGGCGCCATGGAAAGTGCTGGCAAAACCGTGGAAGACGACGAGCTGCGCGAAGCCATGCAGGAAAAAGGCCTGGGCACACCCGCCACCCGCGCCAGCATCATCGAAGGTTTGATCTCCGAAAAATACATGCTGCGCGAAGGCCGTGAGCTGATTCCCACCGCCAAGGCGTTCCAGCTGATGACGCTGTTGCGCGGGCTGGGCGTGGAGGAACTCTCCAAAGCCGAACTCACCGGCGAGTGGGAGTACAAGCTCAACCAGATGGAGCAGGGCAAATTGAGCCGCACCGCCTTCATGGCCGAGATTGCCGCGATGACCGAACACATCGTCAAGAAAGCCAAGGAATACGACCGCGACACCGTGCCCGGCAACTACGCCACGCTGTCCAGCCCGTGCCCGAATTGCGGCGGCGTGGTCAAGGAAAACTACCGCCGTTACGCCTGCACCGGCGCCGATGGCCAGAGCGACGGTTGCGGCTTCTCGTTTGGCAAGACCCCCGCCGGGCGCACCTTCGAGCTGGCCGAGGTGGAGCAATTCCTGCGCGACAAGAAGATCGGCCCGCTGGACGGTTTCCGCTCCAAGGCCGGTTGGCCTTTCACCGCTGAAATGGTCATCAAGTTCGATGAGGAGACCAAGAACTACAAGCTCGAATTCGACTTTGGCGACGACAAAAAGGGCGAGGAAACCGGCGAGCTGGTGGATTTTGCGGCCCAAACCAGCCTGGGCGCCTGCCCCAAATGCGGCAGTGCGGTGTTTGAGCACGGCAAGAACTACGTCTGCGAAAAGTCAGTGCCCACCGACGCGCAACCCACGCCAAGCTGCGACTTCAAAACTGGCCAGGTGATCCTGCAACAGCCCGTCGAGCGCGAGCAGATGGTCAAGCTGCTGAGCACCGGCAAAACCGATCTGCTGGACAAGTTTGTGTCGATGCGCACGCGCCGTGCCTTCAAGGCCATGCTGGTGTGGGACGCGGCTGAGAACAAGGTGAACTTTGAGTTTGCCCCGAGCAAATTCCCACCGCGCAAGACCGCCGCAGCGCCACTGACACGCGCTGCCGTTGCTAGTAAAAAGGCAGCTACCAGCCCAGGTGGAACAAGGGCTACAGGCACAAAAGCCGCAAAACCAGCAGCCAAGAAGGCCGCCGCCAAAACACCACGCAAAGCGCCGGCAGCAGGCGCTGGCTCCACACCCAGCGCCGCACTGGCCGCAGTGATTGGCGCCGAGCCGATTGCCCGTGCCCAGGTCATCAAAAAACTATGGGACTACATCAAGGCGAATAACTTGCAGGACGCCACCAACAAACGGAACATCAACGCTGATGCCAAGCTGCTGCCGGTGTTTGGCCAGCCACAGGTCAGCATGTTTGAGCTGGCGGGGATTGTGGGCAAACACCTGGGCTGAAGTATGGGACTGCTTTAGCCGCGACGGCCAATGGCTCAATGGCGTGAAGTTGGGTGGCGCGGCAGATGTGGTGCTTGACAAGTGCCGCACGCCCATTTGCCCGGTGCATGTCAGCATTTTTAGCTCCGTCAAGTACAGGCGGGGCGATTCATGGGGTTGAACATTCTGCGTGCGTTGTCCGCAATGACTCCTGCCACAAACCCAAACAGCGAGGGTGGAAGATCGTGGCCCATTCCCTCGACTATCAGTAGTTTGGATCCTTTAATATTGGCCGCAGTGTCCTTCCCAGCTTCCGGGGGAACTAGTGGGTCGTCTGACCCATGCAACACAAGCGTTGGTGCAGTAATTTTGGTCAATCGGGATCTCAAATCACCGGTTGCTGCGATGGCGGCGATGTGCCGCCAAAACCCACTTGGGTTGTATGCTCGTTTGACTTCGGCTAAGGCTTGATTTCGTTGAGCAGATTCGTCAAACGGAAAGCCTCGCCCGGCAATCACTTGAGAAAAGGCAACACAATGTGCGAGATAGCCCCGCTCGTCTTTCAACGGATGCGGTGCTGGCGATGTCATCGCCGCCATCACTGCAGGGATGGCCTGCGGCAGATCAGGGTTACCAGTGCTGGACATCATGGAAACCAAAGATAGAACGCGGCCCGCATGCTCGCTGGCCAAGAGTTGCGCAATCATGCCGCCCATTGATCTCCCAATCACGTGCGCTCGTTTGATCTTTAATGCATCGAGAAGTCCTACAGCGTCGTTTGCCATATCGAAGAGCGTATAGGCGACGTTGGGCGTTTCTCCGCGAGAGACAGTGTCAGCAATGGCAGCGAGATCTGGCATCGACGCGCTATCGAAGTGTGTTGAAAGGCCAGCGTCGCGATTGTCAAAGCGAATCACGCGGTAGCCTTGATTGGCCAAGATCTGGCAAAACGTTTCGCTCCAGCGAATCATCTGCGTACCCAGACCGGCAATCAGCAGAACAGCTTGCGCGTCAGTATTGCCAAAACAATCGTATTCAATCTCAATTCCGTTCGCTTTAGTCTTGGGCACGGTGTGTGGTCCTCGAATATTCTTGTGTCGAGCGGTTTTTGTGAGCACGCCAATAGTTCGTTGGGGCGACTTCACTACAGCAAGACGGTTGCTCCGCCAGGCTGTGCAAGTGACCTCGTACCCAACAAATCGGTGCGATGGCGTTGCTCATGAGAGCGCTAAGGTTGGCGCACTTGCAAGCGTTGCCATTGTTGCGGCAACTGTCGCCACCACAGCGGAGTCGATTGATTCAACAGCTTCGGTACAAATGCTATTGGCAGTTTCGCGCGCAGCGTTCACCAGCGCACGCCCGGCTGGGCGAAGTACAGCCTGACGATCTCCATTGGCACCCTCGCGCACCACAAGGCCTATCTTCTCGAGCATGATCAACTGACGCAGCACAGACGATTGAGGCTTTCCAAGTGGCTGCACGAGTTCCGGGTGGCCTACTCGACCACCGTCCGCTTGCGCGAGCAAATTCAACAGGACAAAGTCGTTGAAACCGACGCCATGGTATAGGCCCAACTCGTCGTCAAGCTTGAGTTGCAGGCTGGCGTTGGCACGATGTAGTGCTAAACAGAAGTCGAGATTCGTGTTCATCGAGGTTCGCTCCTTGAATCGCCGTAGCCTAGTTCGCCAAGACAAGGGATTTCCTGGCGCCACAGGCTAACGAGCAACTCCAATTCCTGTGTGGCATTGAACGCTGGATCTCCATTGGGTTTGACCATGTCGAGTACCTCAAAGAGAAAGCTGGTCTCGCCATGTTCAACCCAATCCTGTGCAAGCCTCGTGTTGCGGTGCTGTCCATACCGCAGTTCAAAACGATGTCGGTTGAGTGTGCCCTGTACGTTCGTACTTCCAGCGACCAACGCCCGCCCCGTAATGCGGTTGCGGATCGCATAGACACCGGCTCGGGTTTTGGTCTCCAGATACTGGCGTTTCAGTGTTTTATGGTTTGTCATCATCAATCCTCTTTATCGCAAATAAGTCACGGCGTAGGCAATAGCACTTCTGTCACCGGCAGCGGATAGGCTAGGCACCTGACGTAATCGCGAACGTCAACCGGCCAAGCTTCGGTCTGTTGGCGGAACTTTGGTGCGTCGTTTGCAAACAGCGCACGCGAGGCTTCTTCAAACCCAGCCATATCACCAGCCATGGTTGACATGAAGTGGTAGGTACGTTCGGTTGCCTGGCGTTGCAGGTCTCGGTCTACGTTAGCCCGGCGGGCCTCATCAACCAGTTTGCGCAAAGTCACCGACGCGCCGCCGGGCTGTGTAGCCAACCAATCCCAGTGGCGCGGCAGCAGCGTGACTTCTCGCGCGATAACCCCAAGCTTTGGGCGGCCACGGCCACGTGGCTCAGCAGATTCCGCAGAATCGACTAGTGCCGATTCATATCCCTGAAGCTGGCGCCCCTCGGGAGGTAGACGAGCTAGCATTTCGGCATCGCTTCCTCGAAGGTCGATATCGACAACTTGACCAGTCTGGTCGCAGAAGGTAAGCAGCGTACTGGCTATGTCAGAAGCCAGAGCCTGTTTTACAGCCAATGCATTGACCGGTAAGCTGCCAGAGGCGATGCGCTTGTGACCGTTGAAGCTGGTGTAGGAGGGGGGAGAGGCAACAATCACGGTAAGCTCGGGTTTGAATTGGATGAGTGAATAATACCCGGGTTAAATTGCCGCGTCAATAATACCCGGGTTAAATTTGAACCGAGTCGCGTCTTCGACTGGCATATCGGTATTGCCAGGTGTATTGACGCCGAAGCCAAATTTCCCACCCGTGCTAATTTGGCGTTGACAAGAAGTTGTTGCAGGCCCGGTGATGGTTTGAGGCTGTTCTACATCCCGCAATCAGTAACTTGCGAAAGTTACTGATCCAGCCACTGGCAGATCGGCTGCCACTGCCCCAGATCGCGCATCACGCGCTCGGGCGCCATGTCAAACACTGTGAGTCCACGCGCGGCAAGTTGGACGTAGTTTTGCGTGTTGCGCAGGTAGCTCAGCACCGGCAAGCCGGTGGATTCGACGAAGCTGCGCAATTGCTCGGCGGCGCGGGTGCGCTCGTCCACGCGCATGCCGACGATGCCGATCTGCGTTTTAGCGGCCTGGGCACTCTCGGCCAGTTCATTCAGAAAATCCTGTGTGGCAAAGATGTCAAACACGCTGGGCTGCAGCGGCACCACCACCTTGTGCGCCAGCTTCAAAATTTCTTTCAGGCGCTTGCCGTGCAGTCCGGCAGGTGTGTCCAGCACCACATGGGTCGTGCCTTTGGGCGGCTTGGCGATGTCATCGCGGTCCAGCTCCCAACTGGTGATGGGGCTGGCGCTGGCAGGCCGCAAGGACAGCCAGAGTTTGCAGGACTGCTGGCGGTCCGCATCGCCAAGCATCACCGCATGCTGGAGTGAGGCAAAGTAGCCCGCAATTTGGGTCGAGAGGGTGGATTTGCCCACCCCGCCTTTGGGGTTGGCGACGACAACGACTGGCATAAAAACTCCTGATTAGATAGCTGTAAGCCAAGGCAAAAAAAGGGCTAGAGGTCAAAATGCTTGATGAACTGGGTGCCTACTCGCTGTCGCCACCCAGTAGTCCACCAAGCAGGCCGCCGCCCAGTACCGCGCCACCCAACATTGAGCCCTCTCCGACCGAGTGTCCACCGGCGGCGGGCGCTGAGGCAATGATGCGGTTGGCCAGCCTGGAGAACGGCAATGATTGCAACCAGATCCGGCCCGGCCCGCGCAGCGTGGCAAAAAACAGACCTTCGCCACTGAACAGCGCCGACTTGATCTTGCCGACATACTGAATGTCAAAGTCCACCGACGGCTGGTACGCCACCACGCAGCCAGTGTCCACGCGCAGCATCTCACCGGGTGCCAGGTTGCGTTCCATCAGCGTGCCACCGGCGTGCACAAAAGCCATGCCGTCGCCGTCGAGCTTTTGCATGATGAAGCCTTCGCCGCCAAATAAGCCAGTGCCCAACTTTTTCTGGAAGGCAATGCCCAGCGCCACTCCTTTGGCGGCGCATAAAAAGGCATCCTTTTGGCATATCAGCGTGCCGCCAAGTTGGGCCAGGTTCATCGGCAGAATTTTGCCGGGGTAGGGCGCGGCAAACGCCACGCGCTGTTTGCCGTGGCCGACGTTCTGGAACACGGTGGTGAACAGGCTCTCACCTGTCAGCAGCCGCTTGCCTGCGCCCATCAATTTGCCAAACAACCCACCTTGCTGCGAGCCGTCGCCAAATACCGTGTCCATCTGGATATCAGACTGCATGTACATCATCGCACCGGCCTCGCCCACGGCGGCTTCTCCGGGGTCCAACTCGACCTCGACATACTGCATCTCATTGCCAAAAATTTCGTAATCCACCACGTCCATCACCATCGCTTACTCCTTGAATCGGCACCGCCACTCGGCTTGTCTAAGTCGAACGATAGCAAGAATTTATGAAGCATCAGAAAAACAGCCCAAACGGCGCCAATACTCTGGCACTGACACCAAAATGTCATTAAAGTGTCGTACTTCGGTTCATTGGCGAGAGGGTTTGAGATGTCACCCTCAGCCGCAGATTTATTCATCAACCCCAAAGGACTCACCATGAAAATCCGCTTCTCTTTGATGGCTGTCAGCATCGCTGCCCTGGCATGTGCCGGTGTGGTACAAGCCCAGGAAAAAACCTTGCGCCTGCTCACCTGGGCGGATTACGCACCAGCCGGTGTGGTGGCACAGTTCGAGAAGGAAACCGGCTACAAGGTGGAGCTGACCCTGTCCAACAACGAGGAGATGATTTCCAAGCTGCGCGCCACTGGCGGCGCAGGGTTTGATCTGGCCCAGCCCTCGCAAGACCGCATTGCCGGGCCGCAAGCCGAATTTGGCATTTACAAGCCAATGGACCTGAGCAAGCTCAAAACCGAGTTGTTCATCCCCAGCATGCTCGAAGCCACCAAGAAAAACACCACGGTGGCGGGCAAGGTCTACGGCCTGCCGCACATCTGGGGCACCGATGGCCTGGTGATCAACACCAAGCTGGCCAAGATGGGCGACTACACCGATCTCTGCAAGCCAGAATTCAAAGGCAAGGTGGCCTACCGCCTGAAACGCCCAACCCTGCTGGCGTTTGCATTCGCGTCGGGCAAAGACCCGTTTGCCCTGTACAACGATGCCAAAGCCTATGGTGCGCTGATGGATAACGTGGGCAAGGAACTGATCGCCTGCAAATCCAACGTCAAGTTCTACTGGGACAACAAGGACCAGCTGCTCAACGGCATGCGCGCTGGTGAAATCGTCGGCGCCATGATGTGGGACACCGGTGGCTGGAAGCTCAACAACGAAAATCCTGACATCCAGTTCATTGCGCCCAAATCGGGTGCGCTCGGCTGGATCGACACCTTTGCCATTCCGGCCAAGGGCAAGAACGATGCAGCGGCCTATGCCTGGATCAACTTCAACATGCGCCCCGAAATTGCCGCCAAGGTGGCTGGCTCGGCGGGTAACTTCACCGCCTCCAAAGGTGCCGACCAGTTGATGGACGCCAAGCTCAAAGCCCAGTTTGCCGCCAGCTTCCCCGAAGCCGCGCTGAAAAACGTCAAGTGGTACCCCGCCGTGCCCGCTGGCCTGGAAGACATCGAAGGCCGCGTGCTGGATCGCATCAAGGCCGCCAATTAATCAAGTAACCACCACGTTCGACATGGCGTGCTGCTGCATGCCCGCCATGTCGACTTTTAAGCGTATCTTCTTTTGACTTCCAACCAAGCTGCTGCGCCAGACGCGCAGCCTGACCTGCAAGCCACCCACGTCGCCAAGCACTATGGCGCGTTCCGCGCCGTGGACGACTTGTCGTTTTCTGTCGCACGTGGCAGTTTCTTTTCGATCCTGGGGCCTTCGGGCTGCGGCAAAACCACGCTGTTGCGCATGGTGGCCGGTTTTCTGAGCCAGGATTCGGGCGACGTCTTCATTGGTGGCAAGCCGATGAACGGCGTGCCGCCCAACAAGCGCCCGGTGAACATGGTGTTTCAGCATCTGGCGCTGTTTCCGATGATGAGTGTGGGCGACAACGTGGGCTACGGCCTGGCGCGCCGCGGCGTGGCCAAGGACGAGATCAAGCGCCGCGTGGGCAACATGCTGGAGCGCGTCAGCCTGCCCGGTGCGCAAAACAAGCGCGTCGATCAACTCTCCGGTGGGCAAAAGCAGCGCGTGGCGATTGCCCGCAGCCTGGTGCTGGAGCCGACGCTGTTGCTGCTTGATGAGCCGCTGGGCGCGCTTGACCTGAAGCTGCGCGAGCACATGAAGATCGAGCTCAAGCAGTTGCAGGCCGCCTTTGGCACCACCTTTGTCTACATCACCCACGACCAGTCTGAAGCGCTGGTGCTGAGTGATCATGTGGCGGTGATGAACCATGGCCGCTTTGAGCAGGTGGGCACGCCCCAGCAACTCTATTACGAGCCGCAAACGCCGTTTGTCGCGGGTTTTGTCGGTGCCAACAACCGTGTGGCGGGCCGCGCCACCGAGGTCTGTGGCGACACGGTGATGGTCACCAGTGCCGACGGGCTGGTACTGCCAGCGCGCGCCATCGGTAAGGTGAGTCATGGTGATGCGGTGGAAGCCTTTGTGCGCCCCGAAGTGGCCCGGCTGGCACGCAACGCCTCGGTCCTGACGGATGCGGGCTTGCCGCATTTCCGCGCGACAGTGGAGAGCCTGTTGTTTGACGGTGCCAACTCGGCCGTGCTGTTGCGTGAGGCGCGGTCGAATGCCGAGTTCCGCATCGCCCTGCCGCAAACGGGTGAATTTGCCGACCTGCAAGTCGGTGAATCGGTGGCCTTCGGCTTTGATCCGCATCGCGCCGTGTGTTTTGCCGCCAGCACTGCGGCCAACGAGCATGTCTTCAGCTGACACCGCAAACCCGTCGCGCCACGCCGCGCGGCTGATGCTCATGCTGCTGCTGGCTCCGGCGCTGCTGTGGCTGCTGGGGCTGATCGTGCTGCCACATGTGGAACTGGGCATTTTGTCGCTGCGCGCACGTGTGGCGCCGCGGGTGTACGAGCCCAGCCTGGCACAGTTCCGCACCTTCATCGACGAGCCGCTGTACTGGCACACCTTCATGCGTACCGCGCTGATGTCGATGGCGGCCACCGCCATCACGCTGCTGATGGCGTTTCCGATCGCCTGGACGATTGCCAAGCTGGTCAAGGGCCGGGCCAAGTCCCTGCTGTTTGTCATGTGCCTGATCCCGTTCTGGGTCAGTGAGACCGTGCGCACGCTGGGCTGGATGATCTTGCTGCGCGAGTCCGGCGTGCTGCCTGCCCTTCTGGTCTGGCTGGGGGTGACGCCGGCGCCGGTCGAGATGCTCTACCACGACGCGACCATTCTGGTGGGGCTGGTCTATACCTCGATGCTGTTCATGGTGATTCCGCTGATCAGCGCGTTGGAGAGTCTGGACGACGCGCTGATCGAGGCCGCTTATGACCTCGGTGGCAACGGTTGGTCGATCCTGCGCCAGATCATCATTCCGCATGCCGCACCCGGCATCGTGGCTGGCTGCATCGTGGTTTTCATGCTGACCTTGGGCAACTACCTCACGCCGACGTTGCTCGGTGGCAAGAACTCGCAGTGGTTCACCGAGCAGATCTACACGCAATTCATCACCCGCTTTAACTGGGAACAGGGCGCGGCGTTTGGCTTTTTGCTGCTTGGATTGAGTACGGCCATTGTCTGGGTCGGCTTGAGGCTCAGCGGGCAGAAATTTGGCGAAGTGATGCAAAGGTCATGAAGATGCCAAGCCGCCCCTTGACTGCAATTAATTTGATAGCTTTATGCGCCCGTATTCATTGGGCTATAGGCCACTTTTTCTTAGAAACAGTTGGGGGCACCCGATGATTGCCTCGTTGCCCCGCCCGGCCTGGTTTCACGCCAGCACCGTGTTGTACACGCTCGCGTTTTTCGCCTTCCTGTTCCTGCCGCTGGTGGTCGTGGCGGTCTTTGCGTTCAACGACGCGCCATACCCGGCCCCGCCTTGGCGCGGCTTCACGTTGGACTGGTTTCTGGGCGGTTTTTCGGCAGGCCACATCAAGCGCCAGGGCCTGTTTGCCGACACGGCGATGCTGGGCAGCCTGTGGACCAGCGTCATCGTGGCGTGCTGGGTGACGGGGCTGTCGGTGCTGGTGGGCACGGCCAACGCCTTTTTGATTGAACGCACGCAGTTTCGCGGCAAGCAAACCCTGTCCCTGTTGATGCTGGCCCCGCTGGTGATTCCGGGCGTCATTCTGGGTATCTCGATCCTGGCCTTTGCCAGCCGTATTGCCAATCTGGCCGATGACCTGTGGGGGCTGGAACTTGAATTTTTGCGCCCCGGCCTGCCGCTGGTGGTGCTGGGGCAGTTTTCGTACATCGTGTCGATTGCCACGCTGACCATCACCGCGCGCCTGAAGCGCTTCGATGTCACGCTCGAAGAAGCCGCCTACAACCTGGGCGCCTCACGCGCGGCGGTGTTGTGGACCATCACCCTGCCGTACCTGAAACCGGCGCTGATCGGCTCGGCAGCGATCTCGTTTTTGATGAGCTTTGAGAACTTCAACACCACGCTGATGCTGGTTGGCTCTGATGCGCCACTCACCGTGATGATGTACGGCCGCATGCGCGAAGGCGCCACACCCGTGCTCAACGCGGTGAGTCTGCTATTGATGGTGGCCTCAAGCGTGCTGGCGCTGACGATGATGCGCGGCTCCAAGTCCACCGCGTCTGGCGACTCAAGCTGACAAGGGTTTTGATATTTTGCCCAGGCGAGACATGCACCATTGGCGGGACAAATGGCGCAATCCCTTGATGCCCCTGTGGAGCGTGGAAATTGATGGCCTATCTGGTTGCCGGTCTGTCACCACGGGAAGATGCTCGGGCTCATTCTTGAGCAAGGATGAGGGGAGGGGTCTGCTGTCAATCCAGTCGAGCCATTGAACCTGCCAGGCCGGAGCCTCTGCTGGCTGTTGGTTCATGAAAACGTCGGGCCATATGTCAACGTCATCCTCTTCCTGCTTCAGGCTGATTGGACCGGGCCATGCTTTGAGCCATTCATCAACCCAGACTGGGGTCTCCAGAGCTTGTTGTCTCTCAAGAATCTCGGGCCACTCGGGTATCACGTATTGATTCGATTCACGCTCGTTGGAACGAGCCAAACACAAAAAGTCATTCATTGCCAACTCCCAGTCAATGGGTAAAACACCTGGTCTTCTCTGAGTAGTCCGAAGACACGGGCAACTGATACTCGGCACTCACATTGGCCTGGCCTCAATGGGTGGCTGTTGCTTGGTGCAAGTACATGACCGAATGTAGTTATATTGCTGCACTGCAGCAAACAATCAATTATGATGGTCACCCTTAGTTTTGATTAGCCTGCCGTCTGGCAACAGGACTCCACCGTGGTTTATCGACTCCCCGCGCTGTCGACGTTTCGCACCTTTGAGGCTGTGGTGCGTCATCTCAGTTTCACAGGTGCTGCGCAGGAGTTGAACGTGACTCCGGCAGCGGTCAGCCAGCAGATGAAAAAGCTGGAGTCGTACCTCGGCGTGGCGCTGTTTCTGCGAACGCCTAATTCGCTGCAGTTGACCGACGACGGGTTGGCGATGTACCCCAAAATCCGGGATGGTCTGGACAGTTTTGCGGCGGGTGTCGAAACAACGCAGCATCACAAGCGGTGGTCGTTGAATGTGACCGCACCACCGGCATTTGCGTCGCGCTGGCTGATTTCCCGCCTGACCCGGTTTTCAGTGGCCCATCCGGATGTGTTGATACGAATTACCAGCGACATCGGCAACATCGATGACCCTGACAATGTGCTTGAGCAGTCAAAGGCGTTGATCGACCCGCGCAGCGAAACAAGTGAAGTAGCGATTCGTTTCGGCACCGGACTCTACCCGGCGTATCAAGTTGAAAAATTGATCACCCCTGACTTTGTCGTGGCGTGCAGCCCTCACCTGTGCACCAGTGATCTGCCGCTGCAACAGCCTCAGGATTTGAGTCGCCACATCCTGATCCACGACGAGTCGACACTGGTTGTTGAGCGCATGCCGAATTGGCAGACTTGGCTCACACTCGCGGGCGTCAACGGTATTGATGTTGAACGCGGTCTGCGTTTTTCCAATGCGATTTTGACGCTCGAAGCGGCATTGGATGGACAAGGCGTTGCGTTCGTCCAGAAACAGCTCATCGAGGCGGACATCGCCGCAGGGCGGCTGCTGATCCCGTTTGCAACCAGTTTGCCTTCGCACTACTCCTATTTTCTGGTGGTCTCAAAAACGGCGACGACCCAGGCCGTGGTGTTGGCATTTCAGCAATGGTTGAAAGAAGAAATTGGTCAACGCCCGCAGTAGCAACTTGCAGGCGGGCATGCCAGCAGCAAACAGTGACCCAGGTCAGCTATTGCTTTGGCGCGGATGATTCGCGTGATCTTGCACTGCGAGCCGCCTGCTTCATGAGTGGTTCGCAGTAAAGTGCAGCCCATGAACACCTTTGCACTTTCCGAATCCCAGCAGCAAGCCTTGCTGCAAGCCGCCAGAGCCGCCCAGCTCAAAGCCTACGCGCCGTATTCCCGCTACCAGGTTGGTGCCGCCGTGCTGGATGATCAGGGTCGTATCCATGCTGGTTGCAATGTGGAAAACGCTGCCTACCCCGAGGGTGTGTGTGCCGAAGCTGCGGCGCTGAGTGCCATGGTGTTGGCGGGTAGCACCCGTTCGGTGGCCGTGCTGGTGGTTGGGCATGGTGGCAAAAACAATAGCGCATGGACCACGCCCTGCGGGGGGTGCAGGCAAAAACTGCGTGAATTTGGCGCGCTGGACATGCCCATCCTGAGCGCCAATGACACCGACCTGGGACCGCGCCACACCCTGGCACAGTTGCTACCCGAGAGCTTTGGGCCTGGTCATCTGGGACCCCGGTGAGTACGGCTCTGCTGGCGCAATGACAAGCTTTTCAACGTCAACCAACGAGGCAACTCCCATGAGCGTCCTGACCACCATGCAACAGCACACCCCCGGCTGGGCACCGCGCATCGCTGTGGTGCTGGGCTCGGGTTGGGGCAGCCTGACCGAACACCTGAGCCATGCGGTGCAAATTCCCTACACCGAGCTCGAAGGCTTTCCACAGCCCACCGTGGCCGGGCACAGCGCGACCTTGTGGCTGGGCAACCTCGGCACGCAGCCTGTGGCGGTGATGAGCGGGCGCAAGCACGGCTACGAAACGGGCGCGGTAGACGGCATGGCCAAGCCCCTGAAGATGCTCAAAGAGCTGGGTTGCCACACGCTGGTGCAGACCAACGCAGCAGGCAGTGTGCGTACCGACATGCCACCGCAAAGCCTGATGCTGTTGCACGATCACCTGAATCTGCCGCAGCGCTCGCCGCTGGTCGGGTTGAGTGGCAGTGACCGCTTTGTCAACATGGTCGATGCCTATGACCCCGCGCTGCGTGCCCACGCACGGCATACCGCTCAGGCCAAAGGCGTGATGCTGTTTGAAGGCACCTATGCCTGGTTTCTGGGCCCGCAGTTTGAAACCCCCGCCGAGATTCGCATGGCGCAACGCCTGGGCGCCGACGCCGTGGGCATGAGCACCGTGCCCGAGACCATCCTGGCGCGGCATCTGGGTCTGCGTGTGCTGGCGCTGTCGTTCATCACCAACTTTGGCGCGGGCATGTCCACCGAGCAGTTAAGCCACGCCCACACCCTGCAACAGGCGCAAGAGGGCAGCGCCAAAGCCAGCCAGTTGCTGGCTGACATCATCGCCCACTTGCCGTGAGTGCCTGACAAGTAGAAATCCCCCACCAAGGTGACTTGGCAGGGGATTGGATATCTGTTCAATACTGGCTCAGGCCAGCGTCAATCAGAACTTGTGGTTCATGCCCAATTCGATAATATTTTTCTTCCAGTCGCCAACCGTCGAGCCAGTCACCACTTGTGACGCTGTATTGACGCTGAAGCCGCCGTAGAGGAAGGTGCGTTTGGAAAGTACATATTTGCCAGCCATACCAAAACCATCACGCTTTTGCGTGGGATTGGCCCCGGTAGCGTTATCGTCAACAGACCTGGCATAGCTTGCCGACAGGGTCAGTGCCGAGCTCACCGGAACGTCTACCCCGATTTGCCACTCTTTGGTGTTGTTGCCATCAATGTTTTCGCCAGAACCACCGCCCCAAGCCTTATTGGTGACCTTGGCATAGTTGGCCTTGGCCTTGGCGACGCCAAAGTCATAAGAGCCACCCAGTACCGCATAGGTGCCTTTGTTGGCTGTGGTGCCAGCGATACCACCGGCGGTTGCCAGGTCCAAGTTCTCCTCCTGATACGCGAATTGCACAGCCACCGGGCCCGATCCGTAGGTCACGTTGAACGCTTCAACCCGTGCGCGCTTGGGGTCGCCTTCGTTTGCGCTGTAGCTTGCGGCTGCCGCAAAACCACTGACGTTGGGGGTTGCGTAATAAATGGTGTTGCTGATCGTGTCGCGGTAGTTTTCAGACGCGAACGCAACGCGCATGGGAGACATTCCTACCGCGTTAAACATGCCGTCAGAAACGCCAATCACGTCGTCAAAAGGGGTCCAGGTCTTACCCAGCTTGACTTCACCAAAGCCACCGGAGAAGCCCACCCAGGATTCACGGGCAAAAGCCTGGGGAGCGCTCGCGAAGTCTTTGGTCTGACCTGCACCGGTGTCCATGGCAAAGCCTTCTTCGAGCTTGAAGTTGACTTTCAAGCCACTGCCCAGGTCTTCAGACCCCTTCAGACCCCAGCGCGAGGTATTGATACCGCCGCTGACGATCTCGGATTTTGAGAGAGCGCCAGCGCCTTTGCCCAGGTCAGTGGTGCTGTACCTGCCAATGACGTCCGCAATGCCGTACAGCGTGACGGTTGATTGGGCCATGGCGGAGCCGGATGCAGCGAGAACTGCCAAAGTGATCCATGTTTTTTTCATTCAAATATCTCCAAATATTGTTGTGTAGCGGGTGGTGCAGCCTAGCTGGCGCATCCCGAACTGGCCTGTCTGCACTTGCATATGTGTGCCGTCTTCGTCTCCTTCACTGGTGTTGAATGCTGATTGGCGCCTAAGGATGTATCCAAGGTGCTCAACCTGCGGCGGGGATCGATCCGTCATTGGATGCGATGGCGCTGACGATAGAAGAACCCTGCTTTCAGTCAGCTTTCAGTTCTATGGCACTAGGGAAAGTACTGACGAAAATTGGCAAAACCATCGATCAGTCACCTGTCGCGGCATGGCGCGACGTCACAATGGCGACGTTTCATTACTCTCTACGCCATGAAGACCTCATCAACTTCCGCCCCTTGGGGGCATGACCTGCAGACCAGTGCCCACATCGCGCTGCGTTGCCTGGATCTCACCAGCTTGAACGACTTTGACACCGAAGCCGATATCGCCAAACTCTGCCAGCGCGCCCAGGGTCCAAGCGGGCCGGTGGCGGCGGTGTGCGTCTGGCCGCGCCTGGCAGCCTATGCCCGTGGGCAACTGCCTGACACTGTCAGTGTCGCGGCGGTGGCCAACTTTCCGCACGGCAACGCCGACGTGGACGCTGCCGTGCGTGACACCTTGCAAATCGTGCAAGCCGGTGCGCAAGAGGTGGACGTGGTTCTGCCCTACAAAGCGCTCATGGCAGGTGACGACGCTGCGGTCACCACACTGCTGACCGCCGTGCGCCAGGCCTGCCCAGGCTTGACGCTCAAGGTGATTCTGGAAACCGGCGAACTCCAAACCACTGAACTGATCGAGCGTGCCAGCCAGCTGGCGCTGGGCGCGGGGGCCGACTTCCTGAAAACCAGCACTGGCAAGACCCCGGTCAATGCCACGCCCGAAGCCGCACGCCTCATGCTCAGCGCCATTGCGGGTCACCCGGTCGCAAAATATTATGCGGGTTTTAAGGCCTCAGGCGGCATAAGGACTGTACAAGAAGCTATCGTTTATGAAGCGCTTGCTCAACAAATCCTGGGTGTAGAGGCATTGACGCCAAAGCGCTTTCGCATCGGCGCCAGCAGCATCCTCAACGACATTGAAGCAGTTTTGAACCCTAGCGCCGCACCTGCCCCAGCGCCCGGCAGCGGCTATTAACGCAACCCTTCTCAAACCCCATCAGGAGACCCACCATGAAAATGCCGTCCGCCAAACTGCTTTGCGTTCTCCCTTGCGCTACCGCCTTGGCGGTGAGTCTGTCTGCGTTGCCAGCAGCTGCGCAAAAGGGGCCGTTCATGCTCTCCAGTCCCGACCTGCGCATGGGTACGTTTGACAATAAATTTGTGCTGAATGGTTTTGGCTGCCAGGGTGACAACGTGTCACCCGCACTCGTTTGGCAAAACGTACCTGCGGGCACCAAGTCGTTGGCGCTACAGGTGTTTGACCCCGATGCACCCACGGGTGCCGGCTTCTGGCACTGGACGGTGTACAACATCCCGCCCACCGTCACCTCCTTGCCGCAGGGCGCAGGCAACTCAGCAGCTGGCTTGCCAGCCCCAGCCTACGGCGGTGCCACCGATTATTCAGACACCGGCGCAACTGGCGGTAACGGCAACTACGGTGGCCCGTGCCCGCCACAGGCTGATAAACCGCACCGCTACATCTTTACCCTGTACGCGTTGGCGGTGGATGATTTGCCAAAGGCTGGCGGCATCCCCAAAACCGGCTCGCCGTCGTTGTATTCCTTTGTGCTTAACAAGGGACTGGGCGCCAACATGATCGAAAAAGCCAGCTTCACCGCCACTTACGGTAGATAACGGAAACCTATGCTTGCCCAGGAAATCATCCGCATCAAGCGCGACGGCCAGACGCTGGCGCGCGCCCACGTCGACAACTTTGTCACAGGTCTGGTCGACGGCTCGTGGAGCGAAGGCCAGGCCGCCGCCCTGGCCATGGCCATGTTCCTCAAAGGCATGAGCCGTGACGAAACCGTGGCCCTGACGCAGGCCATGACGCACTCCGGCCTGGTGATGGACTGGTCCAGCGCCCATCTCAACGGCCCGATTCTGGACAAGCACTCCAGCGGCGGCGTGGGTGACAAAGTCAGTCTGATGCTGGCGCCCATCGTGGCGGCGTGCGGCGGCGTCGTGCCGATGATCTCGGGCCGTGGGCTGGGCCACACCGGCGGCACACTGGACAAACTGGGCAGCATTCCCGGCTACAACGCCACGCCCGATGTGGCCACGCTGCACCGCGCCTTGCAAACGGCGGGCTGCGCCATCATCGGCCAGACGGCTGACCTGGCACCGGCTGACCGCAGGCTCTACGCCATTCGCGATGTGACGGCTACCGTCGAATCGGTGCCGCTGATCACCGCCAGCATCCTGTCCAAAAAGCTCGCCGCCGGATTGCAAGGCCTGGTGATGGATGTGAAAGTGGGCAACGGCGCGTTTGCCGCCTCCATGGACATGGCCAGCACCCTGGCCGAGTCGCTGGTGCAGGTGGCCAGCGGCGCAGGTCTGCCCACGCGCGCCTGGATCACCGACATGAATCAAGTGCTGGGCCGCACAGCGGGCAACGCGCTGGAGGTGCAAGAAGCCATCGACTTTTTGAAAGGCCAGGCCACCGAGCCGCGCCAGCTGGAAGTCACCCGACGCTTGAGCGCCGAGCTGCTGGTGATGGGCGGCTTGGCCGCGAACGATGCCGAAGCACTACAAAAAGTAGATCAAGCTTTGAAGAGTGGACGGGGGCTAGAGCAGTTTTCTCGCATGATCTCTGCACTGGGTGGTCCAGCCGACTTTGTCGACAGACCGGCTCACTACTTGCCTGTCGCGCCGGTGCAGCTGACGGTGCCAGCACCATGCAGCGGCTGGGTCAGCAGCATGGCCACACGCGACATCGGCCTGGCCGTGGTGGAACTCGGCGGAGGCAGGCGCCAGGCCAGCGACACGATTGATCCGCGCGTCGGGTTCACGCAGTTTGTGCAAATTGGCCAGCAGGTGCAGGCGGGTGAACCACTGGCCGTGGTGCACGCGGCCGGCATGGCGGCGGCTGAACTGGCGCAGCGGACCCTGCAGACCTTGATTCAGATTGGTGACACCCCCGTCACGCTTGCCCCGGTAATGGCGCATCGGGTGACGGCTTGAGGTAGTCCACCAGCACGCCGTGCAGCCAATCCATGACGACCCGAACGCGGGTTGACAGGTTTCGGCGATGGGCATACACCAGTGATAAAGGCATTGGAGGCGCGGGCCAGCGAGTCATCACTTCCACCAGTTGGCCTTGCGCGATCAACTCCCGGATGCCAACAAAAGGCGCCTGAATAACTCCCAAGCCCGCCAGGCACGCGGCCTGATACGCCTCGGCGTTGTTCACCGTCACCGCACCTGGCATGGGCAGGGCCATTTCGTTGCCATCCAGAGTGTATTCAAACCCAGTCGGTTTGGCGCCCAAGGTCGCGGCGTAATGGACGAGGGTGTGTGTTGCCAGGTCCACCAGGGAATGGGGAACGCCAAAACGCGCGATGTAGCCGGGACTCACGCAATTGACCATGCGCAAATCGCCGACGGGCCGCGCAATCAATCCGGGCTCTGTCACTGTTCCGGCGCGAACGACGCAGTCGAACCCCTCCCGTACCAGATCAACCCGCCGTTCGGTGCTGCTGATTTCGATCTGCAGTTGTGGATGCTGGTTCAGTAAATCGGGCAGGCGCGGTAAAACCGCGTGGCGCGCAATCACCGTCGACATGTCCAGCCGGACGCGGCCCTTCAAGGCGTTGGCGCTTTGCAGTTGAAACATGGTTTGCAGCTCATCCATGTCTGCCAAGACATCCTTGCAGCGCTCGTAAAACGTTTGGCCGTCGTGCGTGAGCACGACTTTGCGGGTGGTGCGGTGCAGCAAACGCGCACCCAGCCGGTTTTCCAATTGCTGTACCGCCATTGACACGCTGGCTTTGGGCAAGCCAAGGCTGTCTGCAGCTTGAGTGAAGCTCGATAACTCGGCCACCCGCGAAAAGACAAGCATGTGATCCACAAAACTCATTGTTCAATTTTATATAACAAATAAATCGTAATTGATGTATTTATCTTGTTGGAAGTGATCAATAGACTCACGCACATCGTTCAACATTTCAACCGCAAAGGAAACTCATCATGTCAACACCCCTCTCCATTGCATTGGTCACTGGCGGCAGCCGGGGTCTGGGCAAAAGTACTGCATTGCATCTGGCCAAACAAGGCCATGGTGTCATCCTGACCTACCGCAGCAAGCAGGCAGAAGCTGCTGAAGTTGTCGCACAAATCGAGGCCATGGGCCAGAAAGCGGTGGCACTCCCGCTCAATGTCTCTGACAGCAGCAGCTTCGCCAATTTTGTTGTCCAGGTCCGCGATGTGCTTCTGGCGCAATGGGGCCGTACAACATTTGAGGTGTTGATCAACAACGCAGGCACCGGCACGCATGCCAGCCTGATGGACACGACCGAGGCCCAATTCGATGAACTGGTCAATGTGCACCTCAAAGGCGCCTTCTTCCTGACACAAAAGCTGCTTCCCCTGATGGCGGACGGCGGGCGCATTGTCAATCTGTCTTCCGGGCTGACACGCTTTGCCTTGCCAGGTTTCGCCGCCTACGCTGCCATGAAAGGCGCCGTGGAGGTTCTGACCCGCTACATGGCCAAGGAGCTTGGGCCACGGGGGATTGCCGTCAATACCGTGGCGCCTGGTGCCATAGCGACCGATTTTGGTGGCGGCGCTGTGCGCGACACGCCACAACTCAACAATTTCGTGGCGTCCCAAACCGCACTGGGCCGGGTAGGTGAAGCCGATGACATCGGTGCGATGGTGGCCTCGCTCGTTTCACCTGACAACCGCTGGGTCAACGCGCAGCGCATCGAAGTGTCGGGTGGAATGTTCGTTTGAGCCAGTGAGACGGCTGACATGCGTTGACAGCCGGTCTGCACGCTCTACGCTGATTGATGCCGTTCCTGCCGGGCGGCCAGCGTGCCTCTGGTATGGCGTTCAGAGGGGGGGTGCCTGGGCAGCAACCCCTGCAGGGCTTGGGGGTTGGACCTGGCACCACTGGCGGTGTAGTCGGCCAGTAGTGTCTGGCGCACCGTGTTGGGTGGCAGGCTGGGGTTCAGGTAGTCAAACAACGCATCCACCAGCGCCTCGGGCGTCAGCCGGTGGGTGGCACCGGTGCGCTGCCATAGCCAGTCTGTGAAAACCATGAAGCGCCAGAACGGCGAGGCCACCCTGACTACCGCAGCAGACGCGCCGTCTTTGTCGCTTGCCATGCCCCGTGGCGGTGTGCCCAACAGCAGCGCCAGCGTTTGTGCAAAGCGCCCCGAATTTGCCAGCAAGTCCCAATAGCGAGCAAACCGGGTGAAACGCACCAGCGTGTCGGCATCAACCACACCCGTTTGCTGCACCGTGTAAGGTGGCTCGGCGGCATACAGCATGCCGTGCGCCGTGGTGTGCCTAGTAATGGGCGAGCCGCGCAAACGCTTCAAAATACCCAACTGAATCTCGTGCGGGCCGATTGCCAGCAGGCGGTCAAAGCCTTCGGCAAAGCTTTGCAGTGTCTCTCCCGGCAGGCCAAAGATCAGGTCCGCGTGCAAGTGGGCGTGGCTGTGGGCCAGCAGCCAGCGCAGGTTGGCCTCGGTGGCCGCGTTGTCCTGGCGGCGCGAGATGGTGTGTTGCACGGTTTCGTTGAAGCTTTGCACGCCGACTTCCAACTGCAACACCCCAGGCGGGAACGTCGCCAGCATGGCTTTCAGCCGGTCCGGCAGATGGTCTGGGATGACTTCAAAGTGCAGGAACAGTTGCTCGTTGGCAGGCGCACCGGGCAGGGGCAAGCGGTCCAGAAAAAACTGCAGGATGCGCACCGAGTTGTCGATCTTCAGGTTGAAGGTGCGGTCGACAAACTTGAAGTTGCGCGCGCCGCGCTGGTACAGGCCTTCCAGCGCCGCCAGCACCCGCTCCAGCTCAAACGCCCAGGCGGTTTTGTCCAACGAACTCAAGCAAAACTCGCACTTGAATGGGCAGCCGCGCGAAGCCTCCACATACAGCAGGCGGTGCGCCAGGTCGGCATCGCTGTACTCGGCATAGGGCAGGGCGATGTCTGCCAGCGTGGCTTGCTCGCCGGGAATCACTTTCATCAGCGGGCGCGGGCCATCCATCAAGGCGCGACACAGCTTGGCAAAGCTCACATCGCCCCAGCCAGTGATGACAAAGTCAGCCAGCGCGGTGATGGGCTGTTGGTCCACCTCGTGGCTGACCTCGGGCCCACCCAGTACCACTTTCACATCGGGCCGCGCGGCTTTGAGCAGGCGCAGCACTTCCAGCGTGGGTGTCACGTTCCAGATGTACACGCCAAAGCCGACGATCTGCGGCGTGGCCTGACCAGCGGACCCCAGCGTGGCAAGTAAGTCCGCCACCACCTCGGCGGGTGCGCGGTTGATGGTGTATTCGCGCAGCACGGTCTGCGCCCGCAGCCCGGCACCACCGTGCCGGTCCAGATTGGCCAGCAGGTAGCGCAGCCCCAGCGAGGCGTGGATGTAGCGGGCGTTCAGAGTCGCCAGAATGATGCGTGGGGCAATGGGGAGACGTGGCGACATTTATAGGGTATTTATGCCTGTAGCCCAGGTAGAACGTGCACAAGTAGCTACCAAATATATAGTTACACCCTGGCAAGTTTATCCATCTTCTTGCAGTAGCCCGAAAGCCACTGCATTCAAGGGCAGGCGATGCATTGTGCCGCCGCACCACGCCAACACAAGACCACGCGCAAGTGGCGCACATTGGGCAGAGCAGTCTGCCTCA
Source organism: Rhodoferax sp. (assembly GCA_031291305.1). Classification (GTDB taxonomy): domain Bacteria; phylum Pseudomonadota; class Gammaproteobacteria; order Burkholderiales; family Burkholderiaceae_C; genus Rhodoferax. Next base: position 118,807 of record JARLJH010000052.1, read on the forward strand.
ACAAAAGCAGTGTCCTAGCGCAGGATCAGCAGATTCTCAAAAGACAGCCCCAGCACCACCTGGCTGCCGCGCTCGGGCAGGGTTTGGTTGGGGTCGTTGAACACATCCAGGTCCAACACCTCAGATCCCAGGCGTGTACGGATACGCACTACAGCCCCGAGGAAATTGACATCTTCAACCACCACGTTGATGGCGTTCTTGCCGGGCTGGGGCGCTTCAATGAGCAGGGCTTCCGGGCGAATCGCCAGCACGCAGTCTTGCCCGGCTGCCAGATCGGTCATCGGGTTGCTGGAGGTCAACACCTGGTCGCCCACGCGCACGGTGCCCGCCTGCACGTCGACCACCGTGGCTTGCAGTTGGTTGAGCGTGCCGACAAACGAGGCCACAAAGCGCGTGCGGGGAAAGTTGTAGGTCTCGGACGGCGTGCCAATCTGTTCGACTGCGCCCTCGTTGAGCACCACGATTCGGTCCGAGATCGACAAGGCCTCTTCCTGGTCGTGGGTCACAAACACGGTGGTGATATTGAGTTCGCGCTGTAAGACGCGGATTTCTTCGCGCAGCGACACGCGGATCTTCGCATCCAGCGCCGACAAGGGTTCGTCCAACAGCAGTACCTTGGGTTTGTTGGCAATGGCGCGGGCCAGAGCCACACGCTGCTGCTGGCCGCCCGACATTTGCCAGGGGTAGCGATTGGCCAGGGTGTCGAGCTTGATCAGCGCCAGCATCTCCTTCACCCGCGCATCAATTTGCGCTTGCGGCTGTTTGGCCACCTTCAGGCCAAAACCAATGTTCTCGGCCACCGTCATGTTGGGGAACAGCGCATAGGATTGAAACACCATGCCTACATTGCGCTGGTTGGTGCGCAGATGGGTCACGTCTTTGCCGTCAAACACAATGCTGCCGTGCGTGGGCGACTCGAAACCCGCCAGCATGCGCAGAATCGTGGTCTTGCCACAGCCCGAGGGGCCGAGAAAGGTGATGAACTCGCCTTTCTCCGCCGAAATGGAAAAGTCTTTAACCGCCAGATGGCTGTCAAACTGCTTTTTGAGATTGGATATTTCCAGAAAGGCCATGGCGAAATTCTCTTTTTCCTTAGGATTGCTAGGGGGCTCTATGAATGGGCCGGCTTGGTCTTGGCATTGCGCCCGAACACCTGAATCAAGCCCATCGAGGCCCAGGTGATCAGGAAGGCAATCACCGCCAGCGCTGAGGGTTCATAGGCGCGGTTGGCACCAATCAGCTGCAGGTAGGGGCCAAAAGCTGGACGATCCAGCAAACTGGCCATGGTGAATTCACCAATGACCACGGCAAAGGTCAGAAACGCGCCTGACAAAATGGCCGAGGTGATGTTCGGAAAAATCACCTTGAACAAAATCGTGGCACGCCCCGCGCCGAGCACCTCGGCGGCTTCGGTCAGGGTGCGGACATCAATGGTGCGCAGGCCTGTGTCGATGGAGCGGTACATGTAGGGCAGTGACAGGGTGACATAGCTGCACATCAGCAGGAAGTCGGTGGCGCGGTCGCTACCGGTCAGCGGGATGATGGAGCTGCTGTTGTACATGCGCAGGTAGCCGTAGACGATGACGATGGCCGGAATCACCAAGGGAAGCAAGGTGATGAACTCCACCACCGGGCGCATCTTGGGCATCTTCAGGTGCACCCAGTACGCGGTGGGCACGCTGAGCAAAATACCAAACACAATCGTGACCAGCGCCATGATCATGGAATAGCCAAAAGTCTGCTGAAACTGCGGGTCGGCAAATACCACACGGTAAGCATCAAAGCTGTATTCACCCCGGCGCATGCGCAGGCTGAATTCAAAGGTGGCAATCAGTGGAATCAGGAAGTAACTGGCCCCTAGCGCCATGGCGATCCAAGCGCCCAGGCGCGACGACTTGTTGGCGTTATGGCTCATGCGCTCCTCCGTTCAGACCGGCTGCGCAAGAGCATGTAGCCCAGGTTGGCCAGTCCGGTGATCACGATCATGCCCAGCGCCATGGCGTAACCCAGGTTGGGGTTGTGCAACACGTCACCGCGAATTTGGGCGTACAGCAAAATGGGCACGATGTTGAGCGAGCTGCCGGTCAACGCATAGGCCGTGGCCACCGCACCAAAGGCATTGGCAAACAGCAGCAGCATGGCCCCTGCCATGCTGGGCCACAGCACCGGCAACGCCACATAACGCCAGTACTGCAAGGGCGTGCCGCCCAGGCAATCGCTGGCTTCGCGCCACTCTTTTTTCAGGCCATCCAAGGCCGGGGTGACGATCAACACCATCAACGGAATCTGGAAATACAAATAGGTCAGCGCCAGGCCGACAAAACTCAAAATGCTGAAACCCGTGGCGTACAGATTCACCCCAAAAAGTGACTTGAGCAAAATGGTGACCAAGCCCATGCGCCCCAGCGTGGCCAAAAAGGCAAAGGCCAGCGGCACGCCGGCAAAGTTGGAGGCCACGCCGGAAAACGTCATCAGCGTGGGCCGTATCCAGGCGGGCAGTTTGCCCATCACCACCGCCCAGGCCAGCAAAGAGCCAAGCACTCCGCCACCGATGGCTGAGGTGGCGCTGATCTTGAAGCTGATCCAATACGCTTCCAGTACATTGGCTTCAAACAAGCCGCGCAAATTGGCCAGCGTGAAATGACCATCAGCGTCCTGGAAGGCGCCGATCATCAAGTCTGCCGTGGGCAATAGCAGGAACAGTAGCGCGAACACAAGAAAAGGCAAAACACCCAGCCAGTTCATGGTGGCTGGCTTGGTCAGCGCTTTGGGGGAAAGAGTGTCAGCGGACAAGATCGTGCTCACAGGTAAAGAGAAATAGCGAAATCGGGCACGGCTTGTGGCCGTGCCCGACATTCAGATGCCAGAAGCGTTGCTTACTTAACCGTTGCGCCCACCACTTGATCCCACTGCTTGGTGATCACTTCCTTGGCAGCACCTTGTTGCTCCAGCGTCGGGAAGGTCGCCTTGGCATAGGCAGCGGCTGGTGGCAGCTTGTCCAGGGATGCCTGGGTGAATTTCTTTTTGCCGATCAGATCGTTGAAACGGATCGGGTGGCAGTAGCCATTGAGCAAGCCTTGTTGACCTTCGTCAGAGTACAGGTACTCCATCCACAGCTTGGCGGCATTGGGGTGAGGTGCGTAAGCGCTGATGGCCTGCACATAAACCCCGGCAACCACACCGGTCTTCGGCACGATCACGTCCACCTTCGGGTTGCCTTTGAGCGTGTCACGATCTGCCAAAGCGTTGTAGTCCCAGCGCACGATGATGGGCGTGGTGCCTTGGGTGAGAGAAGCGGCCTTGCCGATCACCGGTACAAAGTTACCTGCCTTGTTCATATCTCCGAAAAACTTCAAGCCGGCTGCTGCCGCTTTGGAAGCGTCACCCTTGGAGCTAGCCAAGCCAGCAGCGTAAATACCTTGAATGGCCTGGTTGGCACTGCGCGGGTCACCAGCCAAAGCCACGGCGTTTTTGTATTCCGGCTTGAGCAGGTCAGCCCAGTCGGCAGGTGCCTTGCTGATCATGTCGCTGTTCACTTGGAACGACAGCACGCCATAGTAGTCGCCGTACCAGTAGCCTTCAGCATCTTTGGCTGTGCCAGGAATCGAGGACCAGGTGCTCACCTTGTAAGGCATCAGCAAACCAGCGGCTTTGGCAGAGGGGCCAAAGGACAGGCCCACGTCAATGGTGTCAGGCGCTTGCGGGCCCTTGTTATCCTTGTTGGCCTTGATCGCTTCCACTTCGTCACCAGAACCTGCGTCGGGGTTCAGCTCGTTGACCTGGATGCCGTACTTGGCTTTGAACGCGTCAATGATCGGACCGTAACCGCACCAGTTACGTGCCAGAGCAATCACGGTCAACTGACCTTCTGCCTTGGCCGCAGCCACCAGTTTCGCCGATTGCGCGTGGGCACTTTCGACACCGCAAACAGCCAGAGTTGCCAACGCCAAAGCGCTCAACGAGGGACGGGAAAACAAGCAAGACGACATGAAGGCTCCTTTGAGAAAAGAGCACCAGTATTGCCAAAGCATGTGACATTCTTGTGACATGGCGTTGACACAACAGTGTGGGTGTTTGCCAGGTAAGAACCCGCAAAACCCAAGGTCATGGCGGGGAGAATTGACCTCCGATTTCTTAAACTCATTTTTTTCGGAGACCGCATGAGCTTACGCAAGCTGGCCTTGTTTGACCTTGACCACACCCTGATTCCAATGGATTCCGACCACGCCTGGGGCGAGTTCACCATGGCGCTGGGCTGGGTCGACCCTGAAGAATTCAAACGCCAAAACGACGCGTTCTACACCCAGTACATCAACGGAACCCTCGACATTGCGGCCTACGTGCGCTTCTCAACCGCAGCGTTTTGCCAGCAGGGCCGCGAGAAATCCATGGCGGCGCACACACAGTACATGCACCAGGTGGTGCACGCCATGATCCGCCCGCAGGCGGTGGAGCTGATTCGTCAGCACCAGGCGGCAGGCGACGACACGATCATCGTCACCGCCACCAACGAATTTGTCACCCGTCCGATTGCCAAGATTTTTGGCGTGGACGAACTCATTGCCGTGGACCTGGAGCGCGACACCACACCGGGCAGCGAGGGCTGGTTCACCAGCACCATCCGTGGCACGCCGTCGTTTCGCGATGGCAAAGTGGCGCGCATCCAGGCCTGGCTGGCCGCGCGCGGCCTGCAATGGGATCAGGTGCACACCACGTTCTATTCGGACTCCATCAACGACCTGCCGCTGCTGGAAAAGGTGGATGTACCGGTGGCCACCAACCCTGATAAACGCTTGCGCGCTGTTGCCGAGGAGCGGGGGTGGCGGATTCTGGAGTTGTTTTAGAGTTTTTTTCAGCGCTGACCTCTTGGCGACCTGAAGCGCAGAACCTGGCATCAGGCTGCCACATTTCAGCCCGTTTTGGCGATCTGCCGAACAAAATAAAAGCAAAAAAAACTTACCCAAACGGACTGTGGGTAGCGTTGTGGACAAGTGTGTTCACAAGCCGCCAAACCCGCGCCAGTATTGGCTTGGGCTAAGCTGCCTCATTTTTAAGCAGTAATGCTGCGTTGATTTTTTCGTCGCTTGAAGTGTGCTAACACATCACCCGTCCGATAGACCGCCGCAAAGCGGTCACCTTCCTTGGCACGATTTGCGTCTTACGCGACAACAGGCGAGGGCATGGCAATGCGATCACTGGTGCGCGCCGCGCAAACAGTCGTTCAGTCAAGTCAAATAAAACTGCGCGTAGTGGCCTACGAGCGCTTGCCATCAAACTGATCGGCGGCGCCCAAACCTATACTGGTCGCATGCCCCGCAACCCCATCCACCGCTTCTGGCGTTCACCGGTCCTGCCGTTTGTAGAGAGCCGCATGGCCCGCGACAGCAGCGCCTGTTATGCACCGCATTCCCACACCAGTTTGTCGATTGGAGCGGTGGATGGCGGGCGCAGCGTATTCCAGCACGGCAACAAAACCCAATCCTTGTCACGCGGCGACGTGGTGCTGATCCCGGCGGGCGATGTGCATGCCTGCAACGCGCAAGACGATGGTCAGTGGAGCTACCAAATGCTCTACCTCGACCCCCACTGGGTGCGTGCGGTGGTTGGTGAAATGGACAGCTTTGATGCCCAGGTGCTGCAGCACTTGCCCAGACACACAGCACCTCAGCACCTGCACACCCGGTTGACCGAACTGAACCACTGCCTTTTCGGCGACGCTCCGGTGCAGGACAAGGAAGCCGCGCTGCTGCTGTTCGTGGGCGATTTGTTTGGATCAGTTCAAGCCCGGCGCAGCCACGCCCAACCCGATGCAACTCGACTGCGCGGTGTGCAAGCCATGATCCAGGCGCGGTGCACAGAAACACTCACCTTGGATGAGATGGCGGCCCAGGCTTGCATGAGCCGCTACCACTTTGTGCGCAGCTTCAAACGCTCGGTGGGCTTGACCCCACACGCCTGGCAACTTGACCAACGCATTCAGCGTGCCCGCCATCTGCTGAAGCAGGGTATGGGTCTGGCCGAGGCGGCGCTGCACCTGGGCTTTGCCGACCAAAGCCATTTTCAGCGCGCCTTCAAACAGCGCGTGGCCGCCACGCCGGGCGACTACCTGCGCAATATTCTTCAAGACTGAAACCGGCTCAAGCGGCGAAGCTGCGTCCTTTGATGAAAAGGACACAACCCTCATGACGCTATGGCAACAATTCTTGATGATCGCAGGCCTGCATTTCTTGGCGCTGCTCAGCCCGGGGCCGGACTTTTTTCTGATCGTGCGCAGCGCCGTGGTCAACGGCACGCGGGTGGCCAGCGGGGTGTGCGTGGGCATTGCCTTGGCGAATGGTTTCTACATTGCCCTGGCCATCAGCGGTGTGGCGGTGCTGCAAGAGGTCAGCGGCTTGATGAATGCGCTGACCTGGGGCGGCTGCGCTTACCTGGCCTGGTTGGGCTGGCGCTTTTTGCGTGTGCGTGGCGAGGTGATCCGCCCTAGCGAAAACGGTAGCCAGACGGCCCCCGGCTCCTGGTGGAAAGAATGCCGTGTGGGGTTTCTCTCCGGCACGCTGAATCCAAAGAACTCGCTGTTTTACGCCAGCCTGTTTTCACTCGGGTTTGGGCCGTCAACCTCTTTGGCCGTGCAACTGGCTTACGGCGCGTGGATGTTTGCCATCGTACTGCTGTGGGATCTGGGCATTGCCCGTGCCGCCGGTCACCCGCCGGTAGTGAAGCGTTTTATGGCCCATGTGCGCAAGGTGGAGCGCGCCACCGGGGTGATTCTGCTCAGTCTGGCTGCCGGCATTGTCTGGTCACGTTGACAACAAAATATGTTTCAAGCCCCCGTCTATAAACAATAAGTAGATATCAATGCTATAGCATTCAGCCAATACACACCGCGCAGCTTGCCAACCATGTTGCCTGATCGCCGATCAGGATCGTGTGATTGGTTTTATAGATGCCGTTGCACAAGGTATTCAAGCCAAGCGCAACCCCATTACCATCATGGTCATGGCACTCAAACCCCGCATCCTTTTGGTCGAAGACGAATCCGGTATTGCTGACACCTTGCAATACGTATTGGCCACCGATGGCTTCACCCCGGTGTGGTGCAGCACGGCTGAAGAAGCCATTCGCCAATTTCAGGCCGAGCCGCCCGCGCTGGCGGTGCTGGACGTGGGCCTGCCCGACCTGAACGGTTTTGAGTTGTTTCGCCGCCTGCAAGCCCTGCCCGGTGGCAGCCAGGTGCCCATGGTGTTTTTGACCGCCCGCAGTGACGAGATCGACCGCGTGGTGGGGCTGGAGCTGGGGGCGGACGACTACATTGCCAAACCGTTTTCGCCGCGTGAACTGGTGGCAAGGGTGCGCACGATTCTGCGTCGCAGCGCACGCGTGGGGGTCGTCGCAGCAGCCCCGACGCCTATGGCACAGGTTCCTGTGACACTGTCTGCTGTCTGCACTCGGGCCATCTGGCTACTCGACGAAGAGCGCCATCAGATCCGTTTTTATGGCCGTTTGCTGGAACTCTCACGCTATGAATATGGCGTGCTGCGCCTGCTGGTACAAAAGCCCGGGCGGGTGTTCACACGCGACGAGTTGCTGCTCACCGTTTGGGGTGACGACAACGACAGCTTTGACCGCACAGTGGACGCGCACATCAAAACCCTGCGCGCCAAGCTCAAGCAAGTGGCGCCTGCGCTGGAGCCGATCCGCACGCTGCGCGGCACGGGTTATGCCTTGAGCGAAACGCTTCCTGAGACACTGTCTTGAAAACACAAATCGAGCGCCGGGTCGTCCCAAGGCGCTATGCTTAAATGAGCAAGCGAAGCCGAATCTTCCTTGGCTTGCTGCTGATCTACGCGGTAGGCATCGCGTTTGTGTTGTACCGCGTGGTGTCGGACCTGGACCCGCGCTATCGCGAGTCAGCAGAAGAGTCACTGGTGGAAACTTCGCAACTGCTGGCCACATTGGTGGAGCAGGATGTGCGTGACGGTGTCATCGACACAGCCCACATGGAATTGCTGTTCAGGTCAGCCTATGCGCGAGAGTTCGATGTGCAGATTTTCAGCGTCAAGAAAACTCACGTGGAGCTGCGCGCCTATGTGACGGACCGCCACGGCACCGTGGTGTTTGACTCCACCGGCCAGTCAGTAGGCAAGGATTTTTCACAGTGGCGCGACGTTATGCTGGCGCTCAAAGGCGAGTACGGTGCCCGCACCTCGCTGGACATCCCGGGCGATGCCAACTCCGCCGTCATGTACGTCGCCGCACCGGTGCGCTGGATCAACACCGCCAACGGCACTGGTACGACGGGGGGTGGGGGCGAGATCATTGGCACACTGACGGTGGGCAAACCGGTGCAGAGCTTTGGCCAGTTTGTGGTGGCCGCGCGTAGCCGCACGCTGTACGCGGGGTTTCTCTCGGTGCTGGCGGTGCTGGTGCTGGCGGTCACTGTGTCGGTATGGCTGGTGCGCCCGTTTGGCTTGATTTCGGACTACGCGCACTACGTCAAGGCGCAGCAGGGTTTTCACCCGCTGCGCCTGCTGCGCCGGGCCTGGGATCTGGTACGCGCCGCCTATGACGAAATGCGTGACGCGCTGGCCGGACGCAACTACGTGGCCGACTATGTGCAAACCCTGACGCACGAGGTCAAAAGCCCGCTGTCGGCCATTCGCGGTGCCGCTGAGTTGCTCGAAGAGCCGATGGAAGAAGCCCAGCGCCAGCAGTTTTTGGGCAACATCCAGCGCGAAACCCAGCGCATCCAGGAGATGGTGGACCGCATGATGGAGCTCACCGCGCTGGAAACCCGCCGCGTGCTCGACAACGTGCAGCGTGTGGCTCTGCTGCCCTTGCTGGAAGAGCTGGCCTGCGCCTCGCAAGGCGTGGCCGCGCAGCGCCACATTCGCCTGACGGTGCAGGCGCAGGCTGATGCCACGGTAGAGGCCGACCCGTTTTTGCTGCGCCGGGGGTTAAGCAACCTGCTGGACAACGCGCTGGATTTTTCGCCTGAAGGTGGGCTGATTGAACTGGGCCTGCGCCTGGACAAACACTGGGCCTGCATCACCGTGTGCGACCAAGGCCCCGGCATTCCGGCCTATGCGCAAGACAAGGTGTTTGAGAAGTTTTACTCCCTGGCACGCCCGCACTCCAAGAAGAAAAGCACCGGCCTGGGCCTGAGCTTTGTGAAAGAGATTGCCGCCCTGCACCGCGGGCGGGTCGAGCTGGGCAACCGTCCCGCGGCGCAAGGGAGCGGCGCGCTGGCCACACTGTGGCTGCGTCTGGCGCCGGCCTGACGAACATCAAAATACTATAAGTAAGGTAGCTATAGGCCAAGTATATACAAGGGATGCAGGCCATTTTATTATATATCTTCCTCCTACCAGCGTCAGCCACTTCACCCTGACTTCACACAGTTTTCACACAAGCGCCCAGAGCCTTCCCATTGGCTTCTCCGTGGCGCGGGATGCTCTCTCCACCGTGCAATGTCGCAGGAAGTCTGGAGAACATCACCATGGCCATCGCAGCCCCCGCAAGCTCAGCGGCGCACAGCGCCTCACGCACCCCGTCGTTCACCGCCCCGCAGGCCGATGCAGCCCCCGAGTACAGCTCGCGCTGGTTGTGGCTATCCACCACGCTGCTGGCAGCCAGTTGCTTTGTAGCGCTGGTGGCCAGCCCGGCACAAGCGCAAGACCTGGATGCCGCCCCGCGCCAAAAGACCGAGAGCCCTTACTTCTTCGTCAAAAGCAATGACCCGACGCTGGACCAGTTGCCGCTGAAATCCACGCAAGTCAATGTGCAGGTCAGCGGCGTGATTGCCGACGTGACCGTGGTCCAGACCTACAAAAACGAAGGCCAGCGCGCCATTGAAGCCAAGTACGTGTTCCCCGGCTCCACCCGCGCGGCCGTGCATGGCATGAACGTGCGTCTGGCGGATCGGCTGATCACCGCCAAAATCCGCGAGAAACAACAGGCCAAGATCGAGTACGAGGCCGCCAAACAAGAGGGCAAAACCGCCGCCCTGCTGGAGCAGCACCTGCCCAACGTGTTCCAGATGAACGTGGCCAACATCATGCCCGGCGACGACGTGAAGGTGGAGTTGCGCTACACCGAGCTGCTGCTGCCGACCGACGGAAAATACCAGTTTGTCTTCCCCACCGTGGTCGGCCCGCGCTACAACAGCCCGCAGAGTTCGCAGGCCAATGCCACCTGGGTGGCCCAGCCCACGCTGCCGCAGGGCCAGCAAACGCCCACCAGCGCGGCCCAACCTGCGTTTGACATCCACGTCACGCTCAACACCCCTGTTGGCGTGAAAGAGGTGACTTCGCCCTCACACACCATCCACAACGCCACCGAACAGGGCGGGGCCACTGTGGTCGGCCTGAACCCCACCGACGAGCCCACCAACAACCGCGACTTCATCCTGAACTACCGCCTGGCCGGTGACAAGATCGAAAGCGGCGTGATGCTCTACAAGGGCCAGGACGAAAACTTCTTCCTCGCCATGGTGGAGCCGCCCAAGGCCCCGCCAGCGGCCAGCATCAGCCCGCGTGACTACATCTTTGTGGTGGACATTTCAGGCTCCATGCACGGCTTTCCGCTGGACACCGCCAAGGGCGTGCTGCGTGAACTGATTGGTGGCCTGCGCCCCAGCGACACCTTCAACGTGCTGCTGTTCTCAGGCAGCAACCGCTTCCTGAGTCCGCAGTCGGTGCCCGCCACCAAGGCCAACATCGAGCAAGCCATCCGCACCATCGACCAGGAAGGCGGCGGTGGCAGCACCGAGCTGATTCCGGCGCTGAAACGTGTCTATGCCCAACCCAAGAACGCCGACGTGTCGCGCACCGTGGTGGTGGTGACCGACGGCTATGTCACCGTGGAGCGCGAAGCCTTTGAGCTGGTGCGCCAGCACCTCAGCAGCGCCAATGTGTTCTCGTTTGGCATTGGCTCCAGCGTCAACCGCCACCTGATGGAAGGCCTGGCCCGCGCCGGCATGGGCGAGCCTTTCATCATCACCAACCCGGACCAGGCCGCGGGTGAAGCCAAGCGCTTTCGCAAAATGATCGACTCCCCCGTGCTGACCAACGTGAAAGTGCGTTTTGAAGGTCTGGACGTGTACGACGTGGAACCCGCCCAAGTGCCCGACCTGCTGGCCGAGCGCCCCTTGATCGTGTTTGGCAAATGGCGCGGGGAGGCCAAGGGCCAACTGCTGGTGGACGGCAACGCCGCCAACGGCCCGCTGCACTTGAGCGTGCCCATCAGCGCCAACAACGCATCTGATACCGCTGCCCTGCGCCACCTGTGGGCGCGTCACCGCATTGCCGCACTGAGCGACCAGGAAACGCTGGAAGGTGGCGATGCCGCCAAAGAAGCCATCACCGAGCTGGGCCTGAAATACAGCCTGCTGACCCAGTACACCAGCTTCCTGGCCGTGGACCAGGTGGTGCGCAACACGGCCCCGGCAGACAGTACCAGCGTCAACCAGCCCTTGCCCCTGCCGCAAGGCGTGGAGAACTCGGCCCTGGGCGCTGAAGTGCCCAGCACCCCTGAACCCGCCACCTGGGGCGCGATGCTGGTGACGATCTCGGTGTTGGCCATGCTGGCGCTGCGCCGCCGCCGTGCCCAAGCCCGTGCTCACCACTACACCCTGTGAGCCGACACCATGGCACAAGCACAACTTCTGCACATGCCACGTCTGCTGGACTCGCCCACCTTCGTGCGCTGGGGTGTTGCCATCGACACCGCCCCCGAGTGGCGCTGGCTGGCCCTGCTGGCCGCAGCCCTGTGGCCCACCTGGTGGTGGATGGCCCAGCGTATGGCAGATGGCTCCGACGACCCGCTGGGTTTGCTGGCCCTTGCTGCGTTAGCGGGCCTGCTGTGGCAACACCGCCAGCACCTGCGGGCCGCACCACGGCTGGGGCTGCAAGCCGCAGCACTGGTCGGTGTGGTGCTGGCCACAGGGCTGCACCACCAGTTGCCCGATCTGGCCGTGGCGCTGATTCGCCTGTTGAGCCTGGCTGCCGGCCTGCTGGCGTTTTTACCCCGGCGGGTGGCCATGGCACCGGTGCTGGGCCTGTCGGTGTTGTCATTGCCGCTGCTGGCCTCGCTGCAGTTTTACGCGGGCTTTCCGCTGCGTGTGGTCACGGCAGAGATGAGCCGTTGGCTGCTGTCGCTGGCCCACACAGTAGAGCGCAGCGGCAGCAGCCTGGTGGTGGACGGGCAACTCATCATCGTAGACGCACCTTGCTCGGGCGTACAAATGGCCTGGCTGGGCTACTTCAGCGCTTGCGTGGTGGCGCTGACTGTTGGCCGCAGCAACCGCAGCTTTTTGCTGCGCCTGCCACTGGTGGGCGCGCTGGTGCTGCTGGGCAATGTGCTGCGCAACACGGTGCTGGTCGCGCTACAAGCCGCAGGCACACACCTGCCCGGTTGGGGCCATGACGCCGTGGGCCTGGTGGTGTTGGCTGCCGTGTGCAGTGGCATTGCCTGGGTGATGAGCCGTCAAACCATGTTGGAGCGCAACGCATCATGAACTTCCTGGCAAACCGTTTCGTCAACCGCGTGTTGCACAAAACCCTGTGGGCCGCGCTGCTGCCGCTGTGCGCACTGTGGGGCATCGGCCAGGCCGTGGCTGATCACGTGACACCGCAGCCAGCGGCCCTGTCCATGCCCAGTGTGGAGTGGCCCACTGAATGGCGGGGCAACCCGTTGCGCCCGCTGGCGCTCAGCGAGGTGGAACAGCGCTTCGCCAGCCACTTCCCCGGCGCGCTGGCACGCCTGACCGATGGCCGGCAGGTGCTGGTGCTGCGCCAGGTGAACCAGCCCACGCGCATGCTGCACCCGGCCACCGACTGCTACCGGGGCCTGGGCTACCGCATCCACAACGAGCAGCTGGAAGTGCAGGCCGACCACGCCCGCTGGCGCTGCTTTGTGGCCGAGCGCGGTGGCCGTGCCGTGCGCGTGTGCGAACGCATTGAAGACGCGCAGGGCCAGGGTTTTACCGATGCGTCAGCCTGGTACTGGGCCTCGGTGGCAGGGCAGTCCAGCGGGCCGTGGCGGGCGATGACGGTTGCTACGCCGCTCTAATAAATAGAGCTAAATGTCAAGGTTTTACTAGGGCTACAAGCCAAAATAATTCAAAAATCATGAACACCACGTCAGACCCCAGCAGCCATCACTGGCTGCGCGCCTTGCACCGTTTTTGCTTCTGGCTGGGTCTGATCAGCGTCGGCCTGGCGCTGGTTATGCTGGTCATGTTGGGCGTGCTGCGCTCTGCGTTGCGCCCGCCGCCCGGTGCCTGGTCGACCCGGGTACACGTGGGGCCGGTCGCCATCGAGGTGGGTGTGCCCTCGCTGATCTGGCTGGGCACTACGCCGTGGCTGGCGCAGCAGTTGGACGGCCACACCCTGCCCACCCGCATCGGCCCGGTGCGGATGGCGTGGGACGCGCACAGCCACACCATGCGCCTGACCTGCCAGCCTTGCAGCCTGCGCAGTTCCAGTTGGGGCAGTGAGCCATTGCGGCTGACCAGCGTGTCCGCCACCGTGCAGCGCCTGGGGGCCATGCAATTGCACGGCACACTGAGCGCAGGCGCCGTCCATGCGACCTGGCACGGTCAACTCCAACCCAATGGTTTGCAGCTGGACATGACCCTGGCGCCCACCCCGGTGCGCGACGGCTACGCATTGTTTGCCAGCGCCATCCCCGAGCTGGCTGTGGCGCAAATCGACGGCACCTTTGCCCTGCACGCCAGCCTGAGCCTGCCATCCAAAACCCTGACGCTCACGCCACAGTTGCAAGGCATGAGCGTGCAAGGCTTGGGCACCGCGCAGTGGGCCAACGCCCGCAGCCAGTGTGGCAATGACCTCTCCCCCGCCGCGCTGGCCGCACCGCTGAACGCCCAAAGCCTGCTGGCCCGCGCCGTGATCGCCGCCGAGGACCAGCGCTTTTTTGAACACCCCGGCTACGACCTGGCAGAGATGAGCCAGGCCCTGCACAGCAACCAGCGCACCGCCCTTGCGCAAGCAGAAACCTCGACCACCGATGAAACTTTGACCGCGTCCGGCACCGCACTGCGCGGAGCCAGCACCTTGTCTCAACAAGTGGCCAAGCTGCTGGTCACCGGCGGCGATCGCTCCCCCGTACGCAAGCTGCGCGAACTGCTCTATGCCGTGGAGATGGAACAAACCCTGGGCAAAGCGCGCATCCTGCGCCTGTACCTGGACAACGCGCCGTGGGGTAGCAACCTGTGCGGCGCGCAGGCCGCAGCACAGCACTACTTCAACAAACGCGCCGACCACCTCACCGCCCCCGAGGCCGTCTGGCTAGCCGCCATGTTGCACAACCCCGCACTGGAAGCGAAGCGCTGGGCCAGCAGCGGGCACATCAATGTGGCGCGGGCGCGGTGGGTGGCGGGGAATTTGCGGGGGATGGGGAAGAGGCAGAGGGTGCGGCTGATGAAGGGACTGGGGAGTTTGCAATGAGGGGCTGACTGGCACACCAGCCATCTTGGTCATGTAGACTGGGTTGCCGGAATTCACTTCACCGTGGATCAGCATATTTGCACCGCGTCCATCAGGCTACGCAACTGTCATTGAGTTCCAAAAACAAGACTTCCACAGGAGGATGAAATGCATCAATCGCTCATAGCTATTCAGCAGCACTTAAGCCAAGTCATCGCCCAGCTGCGCTTGCTCGTTCCAAACGACGAACCGTTTGGAAACGCGCAGAACAACTGGAGCTTCCCAGGACTTACACGCGTAGAACTGATCGAAGAAGTGCAATCGATCATTGACCTTATTGAGGATCAAGGAAGCGACGACGTTGGTGATCACGATGCGCGACTTAATGACTATGTCCGCCGCCTTCAACATCTTCAGCAACACACGATTGCACAGCTTTGGGGCAACGCGGGGCAGGCTGTCCCCGCTTTTTTGTTCACTTTGGGAGGCCTTCGCAAAGCACTTGCCCCTGTCCTTGTCCGAGACGGACATGCGGAAGCGGTTGTAAAGCTGAGGAAGTTGGCAGGTCAGCTTCGTGGCATGGAAGCACGGATGAATGGACTGGAGCCTCGCACAGCTGCAATTTCCACGATGGTTGAGCGAATCGAGAATGCATACAACGCTGCCGATCAACTTCCTACTGATCTCGAGTCACTGTCAGATGCTCGACTGAAAATAGAAGTCCTTGCTCATAAAGCGGAGAAAGATCAAGGCCATGTCTTGAACGTTCGAGAGCGAGCAGATGAACTTGATCGGCTGTTGAACAAAAGTGCCAGCGATGCGAAGGATGTACTCGAACGTTGCGAAACAGCCTATTCGGCAGCGACCAGCGTCGGATTGGCCGCGGCCTTCAGTGAACGGTCGAGTGCTTTGGCAAAGTCGATGTGGTTTTGGGTAGCAGGGCTCGTCCTAGCGCTTGTGGCAGGAAGTTATTTCGGTTCCGGACAGCTTCATGCACTTTCTGAGTTGGTCAAGGTTCCGGATGCGCCTACGTCGCTGATTGTTCTTAACCTATTCCTGTCATTGCTGTCAGTTGGTGCACCGGTCTGGTTTGCGTGGTTGTCAACGAAGCAGATTGGTCAGCGATTCAGACTTGCCGAGGACTACGCCTTTAAGGCATCCATATCGCGTGCGTATGAGGGATTCCGTCGCGAGGCTGCGCGATTTGACAAGGATATGGAAGCTCGGCTCCTTTCATCTGCACTGACCCGCCTTGACGAACTTCCTCTGCGACTGGTTGAACCAACCAGCCACGGCAGCCCTTGGCACGAACTGGTTTCGTCAGACGCTGTAAAGCAAGCAATGAAGTCAGTCCCCGACTTTGCTGAACAAGTGAAGGAAGTCGCGAATAAAGCGCTGAACGTAATCGGTTCGCGTGGGGTAAAAGTCGTTTCTCCACAGGATGCCGCAACAGAAAAGTAGCGGCTTTTGGGTATGTCCATGTGTTGCGCACTGGCCGCTCGTTTTTTCAATGTAAGGCAGCTGCATCAGGCCCGCAGCTGAGCATGTAACGCAGCACACTTACTATCCAATTTATAGCTTCTTGCGCATGTTCTACCTGGGCTAGAGTGCTATTTTATTGTGAACCAAAGCGCATTTCCAAAAAACACCCAGCCAGTATGAGCAATCCACTGGGTGGGTTGTATGTGGCGTTCGGCCAGCGTCACTGGCGGGCAAGGAGACAAATGCAGATGATTTTTTGGCCTACTTATGATTCAAAATGCTTCCCTAAAGGAAAGCTAACTTCAATAGTTTGATAGCTTTTAATAAAGCATCGTCTTGATAAATTATTCCATATAGGCTACCATTTAAGTTAAATCTGATCGTCTATAGGCTAACAAAATGTCCTCTGAATTCAACCATCTACGGCTAGAGCAACTCCAAGAGGCGGTCGCTGCCTATGGGGTTTTGCTGGCAAAGCGTGCCCCCTCGCGCGGCTGGCTGAAAGAGATCCGCGAAGCACTGGGCCGCACGGAGCGTCAGCAGGCCGCGCGTCTGGGCATCTCAAGTTCCACGCTGCACAAGTCTGAGCAATCCGAAGCGCAGGAGCGCATCTCGCTGGCGCAGTTGCGCAAGCTGGCCGACGGGCTGGATTGCGATCTTGTTTACGCCATCGTGCCGCGCCAGCCTCTGACGGAGGTGGTGCAGAACCGGGCCAAGCAGTTGGCACAGGAAGAGGTGCATGGGGTGGCCCACACCATGAGCCTGGAAGACCAAAGGCCCACCGACGAGCGCATCCAAAAGCAGGTGGCGCGCCGTGCCGATGAGCTGCTGCGCGGAAAGTGGTCGCACCTATGGCGCTAATCATTGACGACTTTGACGCGCAAGAAGGCCAGACACCGCTGGACCCGGATGAAAAGGCGGGCCTGATCCCGCGGCATATCGAAACCAAGGGCGCACTCAATGATTGGGAGCAGGAGAACATTCTTCAGGCCACCCAATGGCTGCGCCGCGCCAAGCTGCCCGAGGTGTTGTCGGAGAGCTTTTGCCGGGACTTGCACCGCAGGATGTTCAACAAAACCTGGAAGTGGGCGGGCAAGTTCCGCACCTCGGACAAGAACATTGGCTGTGACTGGACTTTGGTCGCGGTCAAGCTGAATCAATTGCTGGGTAATGCCAAATATTGGGTCGACAACAAAACGTTTGATCCTGATGAGTTGGCCGCGCGTTTTCACCATGCGCTGGTCTGGATTCATCCGTTCCCCAATGGCAATGGCCGCCACGCGCGCATGATGGCTGACGCTTTACTCAAGCAATTGGGACGGCCCGCTTTCAGTTGGGGCAGCGGGGCCAACCTGGTCAGTGCCAGCGAGGTGCGGGCGCGTTACCTTGGCGCATTGCGCGCGGCGGACAAGAATGACTTCACTGATTTATTGATCTTCGTGCGCAGCTAAAACATGCGCAAAGACTAGCAGCCACAGCGGACTGAATCACAAGATCATCATCCAGACCTGAAGGCACTAGAGGTTCATGTGGCAGCGCAGCGTCATCAGCTATTGAATGTATAGCTACTTGCCCAGATTCCACCTCGGCCAGAAGGTGATTTCTTTCACAACCTCACCCCCCCAGAAAAGTGCACACTGGACCGCAGCTGTATGCCGTCATGTTCCTTGAACAAAGCAGCGATCCAGTCCACAAAAACGCGCACCTTGCCTGACAGGTGGCGGCGCTGGGGGTAGACCGCGTTCAGCGGCAAGGGGTCGGGCAGCCATTCGCTCAGCACCGGGTCCAGGCTGCCGCGCTGCATAGCCTCTTTCAGCACAAAGGCCGGTATGCGTGCAATGCCCAGGCCGGCCTCGGCGGCGGCCAGATAGCTGTTCTCGTCGTTGACGCACAGGCTGCCTTTCACCGGGATTTTCAGGTAGTCGTTGTCCTTGGCAAAGGTCCATTCGGCGAGTCGCCCGGAGTGCTGAAACAGATGCTGAACGCACCGGTGCGCCGCCAGATCGCGCGGATGTGCGGGACGGCCATGACTGGCCAGATAACCGGGGGCGGCGCAAGTGGCCAGGTACAGCTGCCCGACCGGGCGGGCGACCAGGCTGGTGTCTTCAATGTCACCACTCCACACCGCGCAGTCGATGCCGTTTTCCAGCAAAGCGGTGCGGCTTTCGCTGCAGCTCAATTCGAGCTGGATGTCGGGATACACCGCAAAGAAACTGGGCAGAGCGGGCACGATGACCAAGCGGGCCATCAGCGTGGGCACTTCCACGCGCAGGTGTCCGCTGGGGGAGGCATAGCGCTGGCCCAGGGATTCCTGCGCATCATGCATTTGCGCCAGGATCGAGCAGCAGTGCTCGTAGTACGCCATGCCGTCCGGCGTGACGCTGACGTTGCGGGTCGTGCGGTTCAGCAGCCGCACGCCCAGCTGGGCCTCCAGGCGCTGGATCAGCGTGGTGGCGGTGGCATTGGGAACGCCCAGGGCGGCAGCCGCACGGCTGAAGCTGCCCGCTTCTACGACCCGCGTAAACACCTCCATGGCTTGAAATCGATCCATCTTGATTATTCTGAAATGTGAAAGGTGATTTATTAAATCACGTCTTTATTCAACGCATATGAACAAATAGACTAGCGCAACCAACTTGCGGCAACAGGGCCGCAAGACCTTACCAAGGAACACAGATATGAACCCCTCCATAGAACACGTCACAGATGCCAGCTTCGATTCCGCCGTACTGGCCTCCGAAAAGCCGGTGCTGATCGATTACTGGGCACCCTGGTGCGGGCCCTGCAAGATGATTGCGCCCTTGCTGGAGCAGGTGGCGCAAACACAGTCTGACCGGCTGCGCGTTGCCAAGGTCAATGTCGATGAGAACCACGCCATCCCGGCCAAGTTCGGAATCCGGGGCATACCGACATTGATGCTTTTCAAGTCGGGGCAGTTGCTGGCGACGCGGGTTGGTGCGCTGTCAGAGTCGCAGTTGACAGAGTTTATTGACGCACACGTCTGACAGGGCGGGCCAGGCACCATGGTTCGCGTCAGCATCCTCTACCCCCACAGCGAAAATGTTCACTTTGACTGGTCGTACTACCTTCAGCAGCACATGCCGATGTCCATCTGCTTGCTCAGCACACATCCCGGTTACGGTGGGGTTTCTGTGGCGCGCGGCATGTCTGGCACAAGCCCTGGGTCACCCCCCGGGTTTGTGGCGGAGTGCCATTTCATGTTCACCGGGGTCGACGAATTCATCGCCGCCTTCACGCCACACGCTGGTGTGCTGGAGGGGGACATTGGCAACTACACCAATGCCCGCCCGCTGATTCAATTCAGCGAGGTCATTGCACTCTGAGGCAGACCGCGGTGGGCGGCGATAACGCCTTAATTTGCTATTAAATTCATTGCATGCTGCGTAGGATACACCGGGGCTATAAGCTCATTTTCTTGCACAAAATCAAGCGCCCGACAAGTGCACACCGGATCGTGGTTTTATACCGCCACGATCCTTGATCACGCGGTGAGTACAGGCAAAACCGTGCGTCCCACGAGCCGTGGCTCGTTACGCCCTCCGTCGCTGAGCAGTTTGAAGGTATCCACCAGAACAGTGAGCCGATGTGCCTGCTCGCGCATGCTTTGCGCCGTTGCCGCAGACTGTTCGACCAAGGCGGCGTTTTGCTGCGTCATTTGATCGAGTTCGCTGATGGCGCCGTTAACTTCCGTGATGCCGTGATTCTGCTCACTGGCGGCGGCAGAGATTTCGCCCATCATGTCGGTCACGCGCTGCACCGAGGCGACGATGTCATTCATGGTCTGGCCAGCATCGGTCACCAGTTTGGTGCCGGCATCGATGCGCTGCACGCTGGCGCCAATCAGGGTTTTGATTTCCTTGGCGGCTTCTGCAGACCGGCCCGCCAGGCTGCGCACCTCGCTGGCCACCACCGCAAAACCCCGGCCCTGCTCACCCGCCCGAGCCGCCTCGACCGCCGCATTGAGTGCCAGGATATTGGTTTGAAAGGCGATGCCGTCAATCACGCTGATGATGTCGTTGATCTTTTTCGAGCTGACCTGAATGTCGTTCATGGTGCTCACCACCTGGGCCACCACCTGGCCACCCCGGGCGGCCACTTCGCCAGCCGATGCTGCGAGTTGATTAGCTTGGTGGGATGCGGCGGCCGATTGCTGCACCGTGGCGGTCAACTGGTCCATGCTGGAGGCCGTGTGCTGCAGGTTGCTGGAGGTTTGCTCTGTGCGCATGCTCAAGTCCTGGTTGCCTGAGGCAATTTCAGCGCTGGCGGTGGACAGGCTGTCCGTGGCCTGACGCACTTGGCCAACCAGACCCGCCAGCGCGCCTTGCATCTCCACCAGCGAACGCAGCAACCGGGCAGCTTCGTCATTGCCTGCAGTGTCAACGTTTTGCACAGTTAAATCACCTTGTGCAATGGCCCGCGCCATCTGCTCAGCCTGATCAATCGGGCGGCAAATGGAGTTTGAGTTCAACACGGTCAAGGGTGTGATGATGAGCACGATCAGCAGCGTGATGCCGCCAATCAGCCAGACCACCTGGTTGGCCGCGGTTTGCAGAGTTTTTTGACTCGCCTGGGTGGTGTTTTGCAGGTCGGTAGACAAGCTGTTCAGGGCCGTGTCTGCCTTGCTAAAAATGGGCTGCAAATTGCCGATGGTGGCGGAGGCCACCTGGGCCGATGGAAAGGCCAGGTTTTCCAGTTGTTTTGCCATGGGTGCGAATTCTTTACCGAATTGGTGCAAGGCGTCCATGGCTTGGGTGAGCTGGGTACGCTGGCTGTCCTGTGCCAATAAAGGAGTGAGTGCTGCGGCAGATTTTTCAACCTGTGCCATAGCGGCTGTCCAGAGTTCCTCGTAACGAGCGACTTCCACCGTGTTCTCGTACTCGATGATCATGTTTTTTTCACTCAAGCGTAGATTGCTCATGGCTTGCTGCATGCGCGCAATTTCGGTCAGCGAGGCGACATCGCGCTTGACTAGGTTGTCAGCAATGCCATTGGCGTAGAGCTGAGCCGCGATACCAATGCATCCCACCAGTATCAACGAGGCCACCACCACGCCGGCGGTCCCCCACATTCGAAAACGGATGCTCATACGGCGCATCATGGAATCAAAACTCATAGTCGTATCTCCAACGAAAAGACGGCCTTTTGGGCACGCCAGGTAACCACCAAAAGGTCGCGTGATGAAGCGACCCATCAGGTGAACTTGCTGCTCTGGCGCTTACCGCCATTGGCAGATGAGTGGCGAGGTGCGGCCACTCAACAAGAGAGATGCTAGCAATAATCGTGCATGCACATGTCATACAAGTTACTCTCGATGTATTAATGGTTAGCGTCTGGCGCCTGCTGCTCACCGTCGATGTAGAGCCAACGCCCGTCTTCACGGACAAAACGGCTGATTTCGTGCATCCGCATCCCACGCCCGCTGTCACGCAAGCGCGCCACAAATTCCACCACGCCCGCGTCACCGCTCATCTGGGCATGACGCACCTCCAGTTCCAGCCACTTGACCGGGGACAGCTCCAGCTCGCCCGGAGCGGTGGACGGGTGCCAGGTGGCCAGCAGGTAGTCGATCAGCCCCAACACATAGGCGCTGTAGCGTGAGCGCATCAAGGCCTCGGGCGTGGGGGCATGCAAGCCTTCGGTCAAACCGGCGTGCCATTTCCCGCAACAGTCTGCGTAGGTTTGTCCGCTGCCGCAGGGGCAGGCCGCGTGTTTGGGGTGCGTGTTCTTTTTCATGGTTGCATGGTAGCGTCGGGCTGTATCCATCCAAAAGGGGAAATCTCATGAAATTTGGACTTGCTGCACATCGCCTGCACCGACTTGGGGCTGATAGCGGCCTTCTTCGCTGGGCACGCGCCTGTGACCCCGGCCTACGCGCCTTGGGTCTGAGCCTGCATGCCACCGGCGGCGCGCATGACGCCTTGGCCAGCAAAAACCTGCTTTCCGATCTGCTGGTGCCGCTGGGCAATGGCCGTGATGGTGGTTTGATGCGCATGGTGTCGCGCATAGCGGGCGGCCTGACGCCGCACGATGCGTTGGACGGCGTGATCTTTCTGGTGGACCCGGTGGACCCGACATCGATCTACCCGGAGGCGCAAGCGCTCAAACGTCAATGTGTCATTCACGGTAAACCCTACGTGGCCACATTGGCTGGAGCTATTGAATGGATAGCGGTTGAGTTAGCTGATGCTGGGCTGACGGCCATGACTCCGCCCGAGTCCGCGTCCTTGTTTCAAATCGAATCCCAGACCGTGGCATTGATTGCCCACGACGCACTGAAAGACACCATGGTGGCCTTTGCCAACACGCACTTTGACGTGTTGTCGCGTTATGCCGAGCGTGTGGCCACCGGCACCACTGGCAGCCGTCTCAACGACATGGCCTGGGCGCGCGGCTGGCCTGCCCACACGCCCTGGGTCACCCGCTACCAAAGCGGTCCGTTGGGAGGCGACGCGCAGATTGCCGAGCTGGTGCTGGAACAACGTTGCCAGAAAGTCATCTTTTTTGAAGATCCGCACGTGGCGCGCCAGCATGAGGCTGACATCCAGCTGCTGGAGCGCGCCGTGTGCAGCACCAGCAATACCACCTGCTACAACACACCGGCCATGGCCCACCGCTGGGCGCGAACCTTGATCAGCTATAACCCTTGACTTTGTGGCGCGTGGCGACGGTGTTCCCGGTGCGCCCGCTCAGTCCCGGAAATACCAATAGCCGCCGTTCACCCATTCAGTGAGTTGGCGTGCGAAATCGGCGTTTTGCAAGCCACCTTTCAGCTTGGCAAAAGTCGGTTCATCCTGATCACACAGCGCCAGCACCGCGGCTTTGCAGGCCGGGCCAAAGGCATAGCGCTCGCCGTCCACGTAGCACACGCCTTGCGCTAGCGTCTCATCGACATAAAAGCAGCGCAGTCCGCCAGTGCGCACCAGTGGCTGCTCCATCAGGGTGTTGATCAGGTCGGCTTCTTCCATCGGCTCGTCCAGCACTTGCAAGTCGAGCACGCATTTGGTTTTGGAGAAATAACTACCTGCAAAGTCTGCCACCAATGCGTCGTTGTCCAGGATGCTCTGCAGATGTGCCTTGATACGGGCAAAGTCAGCGGCGTTGATCTGGCCCTGATGCTGGTGAACAGGCCGGTGCGGATCAGTCAGCAGGTGCTGGGCCAGGTCCTTGTCAAGCACGTAATCCGCCAGGCCGCTGAGCATGTCGCAAGCCGATTTGGCGCGAAAGCCGACTGAGAAACTCATCGACTCTTCCAGCGTCACCCCGTCATGCGGAAAACCTGGCGGAATGTACAAAATATCGCCAGGCAGCAGCTCGGTGTCGATGATCGGCTCAAACGGGTCGGTGTGTAAGAGCGCCGGATGCGCGGCAAACTGGCGGTGGTTGCCCACATCGCCCACGCGCCAGTGACGCCGCCCTGAACCCTGGCAGATGAACACGTCATACAGATCAATGTGCGGCCCGACGCCGCCGCCCGGCGTGGCGTAGCTGATCATCACATCGTCAAAGCGCCATTTAGGGATAAAGGCAAACGGCTTGACCAGCTCGGCCACCTCGGGTGACCAGTGGTTCACCGCCTGCACCACCAGCGTCCAGCCCTCGGTGCCAAAACGTTCGAACGATTCAAACGGCCCGAATTCGGCCTGCCACTGGCCGTCTTTCTTGTACACCATGCGCGATTCAACGTCTTCCTCGCAGGCCAAACCGGCCAGATCGTTGGGGCTGATCAGGTCCGCCCAGCGCTTGAAACCCTGTCGAATCACCACCGGCTTTTGCTGCCAGTAGTGGGCCATGAAGTGTTCGAGGGAGAAGTCGGAAAGGTGGAGTTTGAGCATGCGCCGAAGTATCGCACCAGCTATTTGGTGGGCCAGCATTGCAGGAGCGTTGGGAGACGCGCGGGAACGGTAAACGTCGAAGTTGCACGGGAAATTGGCCTGTAGCCCAGACAGAACCTGGGCTATCAGCTATCAATACTGTAACTTAGATCGAGTTTCTCGGGCCCCTTGCGGCGAATCGCCGAAGGCGAAAATTCAAACCGCTGACGAAAGCGTGCGGCAAAGTGCGATGGGGTTTGGTAGCCGCAACTCAACGCAATCTGGGTCACAGGCTGTGCGGTGGACAGTAGTAAACCCAGGGCCGACGACAAGCGCACGTCGCTGAGGATGTCACTCAGGCAGCTGCCTTCCTCAGCCAGCTTGCGGCGCAACGTGGCCTCGCTCATGGCGAGCGCGCGGGCCACCGCCGTGGCTGCCCATTCCCGCGCCAAATCCTGACTGATCAACCGCCGCACTTTGGCACTCGAGGTCAGCGTCTCTACCGGTTCAAAGCGTCCACCGTGCAGGGTCAGCCACTGCAACATTTCGGCGACGCGGTGGCGGGCAATATCCACCGGAATACCTGGATCTTCCATCGCGTGTAGGGCGCGCTGAAAGGCTTGGGCAAATTCGCCACCGGCATCCACAATGGGCAGTGCATGACGGATCACCGGCTGGGCCGGGTTGTGCTGCGCATGGGCCGCAATCAGCGCCGGGTCCCACGCCAGCCAGTGCGCCCGGTAGGCGCCGTTGGGAGCCATGCGGTTGATGATGTCCACCGTCTGCCCGGCCGCCAGGGCAAGCGCTTCACCGGCGCGCATGTGGTACTCACCGTGCGCCCAGCGCAGGGTCTTGATGCCCTGCAGCACCACAATCAGCACCGGCTGGTCAATCACCAGCCGTTTGAACTCCAGCTCTTGGCGCTGCAGGATGCCCGCGCTTGCGCCCACGCCGGGGCGCTGGATGATGCGCGGTGTGGTGGCAGGCATCAGCGTCCTGCCAGCACCGTGGTGCTGGCTTTGCCCAGGCCGTTGGCATAGCTCATGAAACCCACCATCGCCGCAGAGGCTGTGGGTGGCAGATCGAGCTTGGCCACCTTCAAGGCCTGCACGGTGATCACGTAGCGGTGGGTTTGCCCCGCTGGCGGGCACGCGCCCAGGAAGCTGGTCTGACCAGCGTCATTCCTGAACTGCACCGCGCCTGCGGGCAATTTGCCGGGTTCGCTGCCCGCGCCCAAGCTCAGCTCATGGACGCTGGCCGGCAGGTCGGCCAGTACCCAGTGCCACCAACCCGAGCCGGTTGGAGCATCGGGGTCATAGACGGTGACGACAAAGCTTTGGGTGCCCGCCGGGGCATCCTGCCAGCGGATGTGGGGCGAAACATTGCCGCCGTGGCAGCCAAACACGTTGGCAAATTGCGCGTTAGGGAAGTGGCCGTCCACCTGGCTGTCGGTCTCGACTTTGAACTCGGCGGCCTGGGCGGCGATGGCCCCAGACAAGGCCAGGCCAGCGATCAAGGTGTGGCAGAAGGAAGTGATTTTCATGAGGTCAACCTTGTGGAATGAAGAAGGTTTCATTGTGGTGATGAGCCTGCTGGCGCGCTGTTCTGTGGCGCGCAAGGATTGTCGCCATTCGATCAAGTTGAGGGGTTCAGGACAAGGGAGGGCTTGCGAGTTCATGTGGGAGCCAAAGGCACCACCGGATGCCGAAAACGCTCCCGGTACTGCGCCGGGCTCAAGCCCGCGGTGCGGGTGAACAGCTGGCGAAAGGCGCTCACATCGCTGTAGCCGACGCTGTCCACAATTTGCGCCAGGCTCATGCGGCTGTCTTCCAGCAGCACCTTGGCCTGCTCCACCCGCAGCGCTTGCAGGTAGGCCAGCGGGGCCATGCCCACTGCCGCCTGAAAGCGCCGGTGCAGCGTGCGGTAGCTCACGTGCAGGGCCGCGGCCAGTTCATCGCAGCTGCAGGTCTGGCGGTAGCGCTGCGCCAGCCAGTCGGCGGCCTGCTGAGCCAGCGGGTCGGCAAAGTGGCGCGACAAGGCCATGAAAGGTCGCTGCGAGGTTCTGGCCCCATCCACCAGCATGATGCCACCCACGCTGCGGGCCAGCTCGGCCCCCAACAGGCGGCGCAGCACGTGCAGCGACAAATCGGTGTGCGCCGTCATGGCTCCGGCGGTGATCACCCGCCCGCCGTCCACCAGCGCGCGGTCGGCATCGAGCTTGACCTGTGGGTAGGCTGCAGCAAACGCCGCTTGCAGCCACCAGGTGGTGGTGGCCGCGCAGCCGTCGAGCAGACCGCTCTCGGCCAGCACAAAGGTGCCGTAGCAACTGGCGGCCAGCAGCGCGTCCGGGCGCACCGTGGGCAATCGGTCCAGCACCGGCTGCCAAACGCTGTGCAATTGCTGCCTCAAGGAGGGCAGGTCTTCGGCCAAGAAACCGGGCAGGATGACGGCGGCGTAGTCGGCCAGCGTGTCCGGCAAGGCCTGCGTCTGCACCTGCACGCCATGGGCCAGCGCCACCGGGCCGCCGGAGGTGGACAGCACATCCACCCGGCAGCTCTGCGCCTGCGGGTAGCGCCGGGCCAGGCTCATCATGTCCAGTGTGGTCATGACGCTGGACAGGGTGGAGCCGGGTTCGATCAGCAGTGCGATGGCGTGGTTTGGCATTTTTGCCCTTTGTTTTTGGCAATTCTGCCACTTCACGCCGCCCATTCCAACGCGCACCATGGAGGTCTTTTCAACCCCTCAAGCAAGCCCATGAACCACCACTTTGACACCCCCGTTCAGCAAGACATCTGGCGCACCGTGCGCGCCATGAACGATGCCTGGACGAAGGGCAACCCGGACGATCTGGTGAACTTCTTTCACCCCCAGATGGTTGCCGTCACCGCCACCGACCGGCTGCGCCGCCTGGGCCAGGCTGAGTGTGTGGCCGGCTGGAAGGGCTTTGCCCAGGCCGCCACCATCCACCACTGGACCGAGACCGAGCCGCTGATCCAGGTCTACGGCGAGTCTGCGGTGGTGAGCTACTACTTTGACATGGCCTTCACGATGGGCGGCCAGCGCATCGAGATGGGCGGGCGCGATCTGTTTTTCTTTGTGCGCGAACAGGGGCACTGGTGGGCGGTGGCGGATCAGCTTTCGGCTTATCCGGCTGAATGAAGAACTCCCAGCGTCGGCCTGGCCCGCAGCGGCATGGCGGCGCACGTTACTGCCTGACCACGCGCAAACTCCGCCATCAGTTGGCGGCAGGCCGCATCGGGGTCGCTGGCGCGGGTGATGGCGGTGATGACTGCCGCCCCAGCCACGCCCTGCGCTGCCACCTCGGCCATGTTGCGCGTATCGATCCCGGCGATACCCACCACCGGCAGGGGCAACACACCCGCCCAGTAGCGCAGGTTGTCCAGCCCCTGGGGAATCCAGGGCATGTCCTTGCTTTGCGTGGCAAAGATGGGGCCGCAGGCGATGTAGCTGGGGCGCAGCGCCCAGGCGCGGGCCACTTCCCAATAGCTGTGGGTGCTCAGCCCCAAGCGCACACCGGCCTGACGCAGCGCGGCCAGGTCCACCTGGTCCAGGTCTTCCTGCCCCAGATGCACGCCGTAGGCGCCCAGCTTCAGGGCGAGTTGCCAGTGGTCGTTGATGAAGAGTTGCGCGCCCGGCGTGGCCTGGGCCTGCGCGATGGCTTCGCGCATTTGCGACTCCAGCGTCGGGTCTTGGGCGTCTTTGATGCGCAATTGCACGGTGCGGATACCCGCAGCCAGCACCCGGCGCACCCAGGCGGCACTGTCGACCACCGCGTAAACGCCCAGATCGGCTTCGCTCAACGCGGGGAAGGCGCTGGCTTCAAGCGGCGCCGAGAGCGCGGGCAGATTCATCGCCTGCTGTGCAAAGTCCGGCTGCGCGCAGACTGGCCCGGCGCCGCCGCCAGCGGCATAGGCATGGCGCAGCGCCTGTGTGGTGGCCATTTTGGCCAGCACCACGGCCTCCGCCACGCAGTAGCCGCTGGCCAATGCGGCAGCGGCGCTGGCGGCAAAGGTGCAGCCTGTGCCGTGGTGGTGTGGCGTGTCGACACGCGGCAAGCTGAGCCAGCCGCAGGCTTGCGGGCTGTGCAGCCAGTCAGCGGCCACGCCGTCTTGCTGCGAGGCATCACCACCAGTGATCACGACTGCCAGCGTTGAGCCTGCCAACTGCGAGAGGGCGCGCGCCACCTCTGAAATCGCCAACGCCGAATGGGACGCGCCAGCCATCCTCGTCGCGCTGGTCGGCACCGCAGCATGGCCCGCAGTTGAATCGACGGAGCTTTGCGCCGTGGCCAACAAACGCAACGCTTCATCTCGATTCGGCGTCACCAGCGTGGCGCGCGGCAGCAGCTCGCTCACATAGGCTTGTAGCAGCGCCTCATTGGCAAAGCCCGCGCCAGTGCTGGCGCCCAGCACCGGGTCCACCACCAGGGCCACGGCCTGGCCATGGGCCCGCAGACGATCCACCCAGCGGCAGACCACGCGCAGGTTGTCCACGCTGCCCAGCAGCCCGGTCTTGATGGCCTGGGGCGGCAGGTCTTGCGCCAGCGCTGCCAACTGGGCGTCCAGCAGTTCGGCGCTGACGGGTGCCACCTGCGTGACGGCCAGCGAGTTTTGCGCCGTGATGGCAGCCACCGCCGTGCAGCCGTGCACGCCAAAGGCGGCCATCGCCTTGAGGTCGGCCTGCAAGCCCGCGCCACCACCGCTGTCGGAGCCTGCGATGCTCCAGACGATGGGGCGGTGTGGTGTTTGCGTTGTCAAAGGTTTATGCATAAAAATGGCCTCTAGCCCAGACATTACCTTGGCATGCAGTTACTGAATTCATAGCAATATCGGATACCCCGCCACCGGGGTGGAGGCGACCGCCATGTCTTGCTGGGCCATGACACCGGCCTCAAACGCCAGGCGGCCAGATTCGATGCCGAGTTTGAAGGCCCGCGCCATGCGCACCGGGTCCAGCGCCTTGGCCACCGCCGTGTTGAGCAGCACGCCGTCCAGCCCCAGCTCCATGGCCTGCACCGCATCGGCTGGCGAGCCGATGCCCGCGTCCACAATCAGCGGCACACCCGGCAGGCGGGCACGCAAGGTGCGCAGCGCACCGGGGTTGACCAGGCCCTGGCCCGAGCCAATGGGCGCGCCCCAGGGCATCAAAATCTGGCAGCCCACGTCGAGCAGGCGTTGGCAACTCACCAGGTCATCGGTGCAGTAGGGAAAGACTTCAAAGCCGTCTTTGACCAGTTGGCGCGCGGCCTCCACCAACTCAAACGGGTCGGGCTGCAGCGTGTGCTCATCGCCCACCACTTCGAGCTTGATCCAGGGCGTGCCAAACAGCTCACGCGCCATCTGCGCCAGCGTGACGGCCTCGCGCGCTGTGCGGCAACCGGCGGTGTTGGGCAGCAGGTGGGCGCCGCTGGCTTTGACCATGGCAAAGAAATCACTGGCGGGCGCGCCAGTGGCGAGTTGGCGGCGCAGGCCGACGGTGACTACTTGTGCGCCGGAGGCGGCAATGGCCTCTTGCAGCACCGCCGGTGACGGGTAGCCCGCCGTGCCCAGCAGGAAGCGGCTCTGTAGTGTGCGACCGCCGATTTTCCAGGGCATTGACGGGTGGAGACTGGGCGCCTGGGCGCTCTGCTCCGTGTC
Source organism: Rhodoferax sp. (assembly GCA_031291305.1). Taxonomy (GTDB): domain Bacteria; phylum Pseudomonadota; class Gammaproteobacteria; order Burkholderiales; family Burkholderiaceae_C; genus Rhodoferax. Next base: position 148,222 of record JARLJH010000052.1, read on the forward strand.
CCCCGCCCGCTGCGCGGGCTCCTCCTTGACCTGCGCAGAACGCCCTGCTTCCAAATCTCTCGGTGTTGTCGGCATGTGCCTAACCTCCTTCGATCGGTTGAAACGTCAGAATGGTGTCGCCCACGGCCAGTGGCTGTTCGCCACGCAAAGCGCGCGGCACAAACTGGCCGTTGACCGCGGTGGCCACGGCCTGGGGCGGCGTGCCCAGCGCGTCAACCCAGGCCTGCAAGCTGCGGGCACGGGTGTGCTCTGGCTTGCCGTTCACCACCACGGTGAAGGTGTCGGATGCAGTCTCTGTGCGACTCATAGAAATCCTTCCTGCAGCACCTGCTCCACGATGGCCGGAGCAATCAGCCAGCCGTGGCGGTACAGACCGTTGATGCGGGTGATGCCGCTGGCGCGCTCAATCAGCGGCAGGTTGTCCGGCAGGGCCGGGCGCAGGTTGGACTCGGAATGCACCACGCGCGCCTCGGCCAGCTCGGGCAGCACGCTGTGCGCGGCGCTGAGCAGCTCCAGCGTGCTGCGCAGCGACACCGGTGAGCGGTCTTCGCTCTCGATCTCGCTGGCACCCACCACCACCAGGTCGCCCGGGCGCGGCACGATGTAGACCGAATGGCGCGGGTGCATCAGGCGCAGTGAGCGCGTCAGCACGATGCCTGGCGCATGCAGCCAGAACACCTCGCCGCGCACGCCGCGCACCGGCAGTTGGGGGCGCGCGCCGGTGCCGCGCACGTCAAACACCTGGTCGAAGCGATGCCGCTCGCCCTGAGCCGATTCCCCCTGAACTTGCACCGTCAGCACGCCAGCATCTGCGGTCTGCACTGTGCTGTGCCAATGCCATTGCACGCCCTGGGCCGTGCCCTGATAGGCCAGCGCCTGCATGGCTTGCACGGTGTGGATGTGACCTTCGCTGGGCAGCAACCAGCTCAAGGCCGGGCCGTGAACCGCAGGCTCCAGCTCGGCCAGACGCGCTGCATCCAACGGTTCGGGCTGGTAGGGCGCGCCGGCCTTGGACTGCAGCAGGCCGACCACGCGTTGCGCGGCACCGGCATCACTGCGGTGGGCCAGCAACAGGCTGCCTTGCAGGCGTAAGGCCACCGGATCACCCAGGCTTTGCACGATGTCCGGCCAAAGCTGGCAAGATCGCAAGCCCCAGGCAAACACGCGTGCGTCGGCGCACTCCAGCTCGGCCACGGGGCTGAGCATGCCCGCCGCCGTCCAGCCCGCCGCCTCGCTGCCCGACTCGACTTTGGGGCCGGGGCCGCTGGCCGGGTCAAACACGTCCACCCGGTGCCCGGCGCGGCTGAGGTGTAGCGCCAGCAGGCGCCCAAGCAGGCCTGCGCCTGCGATGCCAATGTGCATGTCAGTTCTCCTGATCGTGTGGGTGGTGCGGGTCAGGCCTGCTGGATGGGGATGTAGATTTCGCCGCCCACTTTTTTGAACTCGTCCGACTTGGTCTGCATGCCCTGCGCCAGCGCCTGCTCGTCGCTGACACCCTGGGTCTTGGCGTAGTCGCGCACCTCCTGGGTGATCTTCATGGAGCAGAACTTGGGGCCGCACATGGAGCAGAAATGCGCCACCTTGGCCGAGTCTTTGGGCAGGGTTTCGTCGTGGAATTTCTGCGCCGTGTCGGGGTCCAGCGACAGGTTGAACTGGTCCAGCCAGCGGAACTCAAAGCGCGCCTTGGACAGCGCGTCATCGCGCGCACGGGCACCGGGGTGACCCTTGGCCACATCGGCCACGTGGGCGGCAATCTTGTAGGTGATGATGCCGGTCTTCACGTCTTCGCGGTCCGGCAGACCCAGGTGCTCCTTGGGCGTCACGTAGCACAGCATGGCGGTGCCAAACCAGCCAATCATGGCCGCGCCAATGCCGCTGGTGATGTGGTCGTAGCCGGGCGCGATGTCGGTGGTCAGCGGCCCCAGGGTGTAGAACGGCGCCTCGTCGCAGTGCTTGAGCTGCTCGGTCATGTTGGCCTGCACCATGTGCATGGGCACGTGGCCGGGGCCTTCGATCATCACCTGCACGTCTTGCTGCCAAGCCTTTTTGGTCAGCTCGCCCAGGGTGCGCAGTTCGGCAAATTGCGCTTCGTCATTGGCATCGGCGCCAGAACCGGGGCGCAGGCCGTCGCCCAGCGAGTAGCTCACGTCATAGGCGCGCATGATCTCGGTCATCTCGTCAAAGTGCGTGTACAGGAAGTTCTCCTGGTGATGCGCAATGCACCACTTGGCCATGATCGAGCCGCCGCGCGAGACGATGCCGGTCACGCGGTTGGCCGTGAGGTGGATGAAGGCCAGGCGCACACCCGCATGCACGGTGAAGTAGTCCACGCCCTGCTCGGCCTGCTCGATCAAGGTGTCGCGGAAGATCGGCCAGGTCAGGTCTTCGGCCACACCGCCGACTTTTTCCAGCGCCTGGTAGATCGGCACCGTGCCAATCGGCACAGGGCTGTTGCGCACGATCCAGTCGCGTGTCGTGTGGATGTTTTTGCCGGTGGACAAGTCCATCACCGTGTCGGCGCCCCAGCGGATCGACCAGACCAGCTTTTCCACCTCTTCTTCAATGCTGGAGGTGACCGCCGAATTGCCGATGTTGGCGTTGATCTTGACCAGGAAATTGCGGCCAATGGCCATCGGCTCGACCTCGGGGTGGTTGATGTTGGCGGGGATGATGGCGCGGCCACGGGCCACCTCGTCGCGGACAAACTCGGGCGTGACGATTTTCGGGATGCTGGCGCCAAAGCTGTTGCCGGCCAGGCGCTGTTCGCGCTCGGTGTTGGTCAGGTATTGCGCCTGCCAGGCCAGGTTCTGGTTCTCGCGCAGGGCCACGTATTCCATCTCGGGGGTGATGATGCCTTTGCGGGCGTAGTGCATTTGGCTGACATTGGCACCGGCCTTGGCGCGCCGGGGCTGGCGCTGCAGGCCCGCAGCCTGGGCACGCAGCACGGCCAGCGCATCGGACTCGCCGTTTTTCAGGCCATCGTCCAGCGCAAAAGGCTTGCGGCCTTCATAAGCCTCGGTATCGCCCCGGCCCTCAATCCAGCGCTGGCGCACCAGCGACAGGCCCTGGCGCACGTCGATATGGGCAGTCGGGTCGGTGTAGGGGCCAGAGGTGTCGTACACCGTCACGGCCTCGCCGTTGCTCTGCATGATTTCGCGCAGCGGCACCCGCAGGTCGGCCCGGCTGCCGGTCAGGTAAATTTTGTGCGACGCTGGCAGCGGCTCGCGGGTGATGCGGATGAACTGGGCAAGTTTGTCGGGTGCATTCACGGGGGATGTCTCCTGGGTTGATTCACCCGAAGACAAGAAAGACAACAACCCCGCAAACTTGGAATGAGCGTCACGCACACGGCACGGGGCCTAGGCACTGCTCTGCACTTCTTACGCTGGTATGAACCAGATCAAGTTCACGGGTTTGACCATCCATCTCAGCGCAACCGTTGCGCACCCCGGGCTGCGCGCAGTGTATGACAAATTTGGACAATGACTGGGTACGCAGCCGCAAGCCCATGCTCGGGCCTGTCCCGTATGACAATGGCCAACCGCATCAAGGACTACCGTCGATGAACATCCCCGCCCTGCGCCTGCACCACCAGCACATTGCCCTGCCGCACCTGAAACGCCCTGAGCAGGTGGTCGCCTGGCTGGGTGGTCTGCAAGGGCAGGACTACCCCGGTGCCAAGTGGTCCATCGCTCTGCGTTTGCCACACGCCACCGAGGCTGATGTGGCGCAGGCGTTCGATGCCGGCAAGATCGTGCGCAGCTGGCCGATGCGTGGCACGCTGCATGTGGTGGCGGCCGAAGACTTGCGCTGGATGCTGATGTTGACCTCGCCCAAAAACATCGCCATCAGTGCCAGCCGCCGCCGTGCGCTGGAATTGGACGATGCCACGCTGGCGCGTTGCCGTGAGGTCTTCACCCAAGCCCTGCAAGGCGGCAAACAGCTCTCACGCGAGGGCATGTATGCCGCCCTGGCGCAGTCCCACATCTCCACCGAAGGGTCCCGTGGCTACCACATCCTGTGGAACTGCGCCTTGCACGGTCTGATCTGTTTGGCTGCCACCAACGACAAGGATCAGAACTTTGCCCTGGTCGAAGAATGGTTGCCACCCACGCCGCCCAAGACCCGAGATGAGGCGCTGGCCGAATTGGCCGCGCGCTACTTTTTGAGTCGTGGCCCGGCCACGCTGCAAGACTTCATCTGGTGGTCAGGCTTGAGCGCGACCGAGGCGCGCAGCGGGAACGCGGCGATCCAGTCCCAGTTGGTGAAAGACACCGCGAATGGTCTCAGCTACTGGATGCCCGCCGAAAGCCGCTTGCCCAAAGATGCGCCCAGCGCCTTTGCCCTGCCCGGCTTTGACGAATACCTGCTGGGCTACAAAGACCGCAGCGCCGTGCTGGACGCGGCCCACGCCGAGCAGGTGTGCCCTGGTGGCAACGGTGTGTTCGCCGCCACCATCGTGATCGACGGGCGTGTGGTGGGCACGTGGAAGCGCGTCTTCAAAAAGGCGGGGATTGAAATCACCGCATCACCGTTCAAGGCCATGAGGCCAGAAGACATGCAGCGTTTCTCCGACGCCGTGCAGCGCTATGGTGCGTTTTACCAATTGCCGGTGCGGGTGGTTTTATAGGGTGGTTTTGAGGTGCGATACTTGACCGCTGCAGTTTGCTTCAACTTAAATAGCAATATGCCAAGCAAATACAATGGCTACAGCCACAAAACACCATGATTACCGGCGACATCAAAAGCAAAATCGACCAAATCTGGAACGCCTTCTGGTCCGGCGGCATTGCCAACCCCATCGAAGTCATCGAGCAAATCACCTACCTGCTCTTTCTGCGCCGCCTGGACGACCTGCACACCCTGGAAGAAAACAAGGCCACCCGTCTCAAGCGCCCCATGGAACGCCGCCTCTTTCCCGCAGGCGCCGACGCACGGGGCCGGGCGTATGACAGCCTGCGCTGGAGCCGCTTCAAGAACGAAGCCCCCAGCGAAATGTTCGCCATCGTCGGCGAGCACGTCTTCCCCTTTCTGCGCACCCTGGGCTCGGATGACTCCACCTACGCCCACCACATGAAGGATGCCCGCTTCACCATCCCCACGCCAGCGCTCTTGGCCAAGGTGGTGGACCTGCTGGATGCCGTGCCCATGGACAACCGCGACACCAAGGGCGACCTTTACGAATACATGCTGGGCAAAATCGCCAGCGCCGGGCAAAACGGCCAGTTCCGCACCCCACGCCACATCATTCAGCTCATGGTGGAAATGACCGCCCCCACGCCCACCGACACCATTTGCGACCCGGCCAGTGGCACTTGCGGCTTCTTGGTAGCGGCGGGCGAATACCTGCGTGAGCAACACGCCAGCCTGTTCCACGATGCCAAGCTCAACCGGCACTTCAACCATGGCATGTTCCATGGCTACGACTTTGACAACACCATGCTGCGCATCGGCAGCATGAACATGATGCTGCACGGCGTGGACAACCCTGCCATCACCTACCGCGACTCGCTGGGCCAGGAGCACAGCTTTGAGGAAGGCCGCTACAGCCTGGTGCTGGCCAATCCCCCGTTCGCCGGCAGCCTGGACTACGAGAACGTGGCCAAGGACTTGCTGCAAACCGTCAAGACCAAAAAGACCGAGCTGCTCTTCCTGGCCCTGTTCCTGCGCCTGCTCAAACCTGGTGGCCGCGCGGCGGTGATCGTGCCCGACGGCGTACTCTTTGGCTCCAGCACCGCCCACAAGGCCCTGCGCAAAATGCTGGTGGAAGACCAAAAGTTGGACGGCATCGTCAGCCTGCCCGGCGGCGTGTTCAAGCCCTACGCGGGTGTCAGCACCGCAATCCTGTTCTTCACCAAGACCAACAGCGGCGGCACCGAGCAAGTCTGGTTCTACGACATGCAGGCCGACGGCTACAGCCTGGACGACAAGCGCCAGCCGCTCTTGCCTGAAGATAAATTGGGCCTGCAGCCCTTGAAAGACAAGCGCAACCAGCTATTAAAGGAAGAGCACATCAAAAACAACCTGCCCGATGTGCTGGCCCGCTGGGCGCAGCGTGGGGGCACGGAACGCCAGCGCAGCCGCACCGAACAAAGCTTCTGCGTGCCGAAGGCTGACATTGCCGCCAACGGCTACGACCTGAGCATCAACCGCTACAAGGAAGTGGTGCATGCGCAAGTGCAGCACCGTGCGCCCTCGGAGATCTTGGCGGAGCTGGCCAAGCTGGAGGACGAAATTGCGGCGGGGATGAAGGCGTTGGAGGGGATGCTGGAAGTCAAATAATAGTTACTTGATGTTCATTTAACTATTAAAATTCATCTCATTCAATTGTTGAGAGCCTCGCCATGCACACCCTGAATCTCGAACAGCTCAAAGCTGCCACGCTCTCCGGTGGCGTGACGGATGTCACCCTGCGTGGCGATGGCGCGGCCTTTGTCGTCAGCATCCAGACGCGTAGCGGCGAGGCCGTCATGGTCACCACCCGCAAGCAGCCGCGCCGCTTTGCCGATCCGCGCAAAGCCCTGCAACTGCTGCGCGGCATCGGTTTGCACGAGTGCCGCATCAACGCCACCGACTGGCACCCCGAAGCCCACGCGCTCGAAAAGGTGGCCCGCCCAGACCGCAGCGCAGCCCTCAAAGCCGCGCATGAAGCCGCCCAGGCCGATGCCGACTATGACAAGTGGTTTCGCGCCAAAGTGCAGGCCTCCATTGACGGCCTGGCGGACGGCAGCAACCGGGTGCTCACGGACGAGGAAGTGCAAACCCGCCGCGCGGCGCTGCAAGCACGCCTGAAGGCGATGCAATCGGCGCGAGCTGCCTAAATGACTGCATTGCAGGTCATCAAGACCGACCAGTTTTTGCTGGACTTGGAGGCAGTGGTTCTCTTCATTGCGCAAGACAACGTGATTGCAGCGCTGGATTTGGAACAACACGTTCACAGCCAAGTCGACAGCCTGGCTGACCCCAACTTTCCGCGCCGTCTAGGCCGCGCCCCCGGCACGCTGGAGTTGGTGGTTCATCCCAACTACGTGGTGGTTCTTCGGCAAACGGATACAACGGTGACGGTGCTCAATCTGCTGCACGTTGCGCGGCAATACCCATGAAACTGCAAACCCCTTTTTCTGTGGCGTGCCTTGGAGGCAGGGTGTTCTGCTTCGTGTCCCCCGCCCGTGTTGCGGGCTCCTCCTTAACCTACGCAGAACGCCCTGCCTCCAAGGCTTATGGCCCGCGTGGAATGTGCATTCGCAGCTATTTAAATGAGAGTTATATGAAGAAGTTTGGGACGTTTGCAGCGGGGATGAAGGCGTTGGAGGGGATGTTGAAGTGAGCGGTCGTAGTTTGGCTCAGCTTGGGACTTGCCTCAGTCGTGCGTCAACTTGGAATCCACTCCGAGCGAGTGCCGACGACTTGTTTCGGTACATTGACCTCAGTTCGGTGGACCAAGACACAAAATCAATTTCGGATGCGCGTGAAGTGGCATGTGGCGAAGCGCCAAGCCGTGCACGTCAGTTGGTGATAACGGGTGACGTTCTAGTTTCTACGGTGCGTCCAAATTTAAACGGGGTTGCACGCGTTCCCTCGGCGCTTGATGGCGCAACTGCGTCTACCGGCTTTTGCGTGCTCCGTCCCGAGCCGACGAAGATAGACGGAAGCTACCTGTTCCAGTGGGTGAAGTCTTCGGCGTTTGTTAGCGACATGGTGAGCAAAGCCACTGGTGCAAGTTATCCAGCAGTTTCGGATCGCATCATTTTCGAGTCCTCAATTCCACTGCCGCCACTGGAAGAGCAACGCCGCATCGCCGCCATCCTGGATCAGGCCGAAACCCTCCGAGCCCAACGCCGCCAAGCCCTGGCCCACCTCGACACCCTCACCCAGTCCCTCTTTCTCGATATGTTTGGCGACGATGTGCAAGGAAAGCCGAGGTTCCCCGTTGTCGCGCTGGTTGATGTGCTTGAAACTCCCCTGCAAAACGGCGCGTATTACCCGAAAGAGGAGTACACCGTAGAGGGTGGCGTTGAAATGGTTCACATGAGCGATGCGTTCAATGGCATCGTTCATCGCGGCGGTCTGAAACGAGTGAATTGCTCGGACGCAGATTTGAAGAAATATTTGCTCGGGGAAGCGGACATATTGCTGGCGCGACGGTCGCTCACTTATGAAGGTGCTGCGAAACCATGTCTTATTCCGCCAGACACCGAGCCATTATTGTTTGAGTCTTCGTTCATTCGCGTGACACCTGACAGAACGAAGCTCTTGGTTCCTTACCTGTTTCACTACCTGGGAAATGAGACTATCCGTGACAAGCGCGTGCGACCATTCATTACGCAGTCAACGATTTCAGGCATTAATCAGTCCAATCTGGAGCAGGTACCAGTAGTGGTACCCCCACTCCCCCTCCAACAAACCTTCGCCACCCGCATCCAAGCCATCGAAGCCCTCAAAGCCACCCACCGCACCGCCCTGGCCCAGCTCGATGCCCTGTTCGCCTCGCTGCAGCAGCGGGCGTTCAGCGGTGAGCTGACCCGTGCAGCAGTGCCCACGCGCACCAAACCTGACCTCAGCACCCTATGCACGCTGGAAGTCAAGAAAATGCTGGAGGCGCTGATTTATGTTGCCAAGCGTATGCCGGGGCACGACTTCTACAAATCGCTCAAGGCGCTGTATGCGGGTGACAGGCAGCACCTGGAACACCACGGCTGTTTCATCTATGGAGAAACCTACGAAGCCTTGGAGCACGGCCCGGTGCCAAAGGCTGCCTACGCGCTTACCAAGCAATTGGAAGAGGCCACCGTCAGCAACCTCTTTGCCGATGACCCCATGTCGATTCCGTTGCAGCGCACCGGCAACCAATTGATCCCTGCCCGCGATGCAGACTTTGGCGTGCTCAGTGCCAGCGAACGCAAGAGCTTGGATTGGGCCATCAAGTACTTCGCCCCCATGAGTTTTGGTGAGACCAAAACCGCCACTCACGATTCAGCCTATCTGGCCACCGCGCCCAACGCACCCTTGGCGATAGAAGCGATCATCCGCACGCTGCCAGAGGCAGCGCAACGGCGTTTCTTTGGCTGAGTTCATCGTCTCAATGTGTATTTTTGCCACAAATAGTTATTTGTTTTTGTGGCAAAAGTAGCCAATGCATCTGGCTCATCTTGTTTTCGCCACAAATACATGTTATTTTTCGTGGCAAAAAAATGGGCAAACACACTGAATCCACCGATACGCAGGTTCTGCAGCGCATCCAGTCGCATGAGGCGGGCTGGGTGTTTACGCCTGCCGACTTTGCAGACCTTGGCAGCCGCGATGCGGTGGCCACCGCACTCAAGCGACACAAGGCTGCAGGAACCATTCGACTGCTGGGGCGCGGCTTGTACGATGTGCCCCGCCAGCATGATTTGTTGGGCACCTTGTGGCCGTCGGTGGAGCAGATGGTCGATGCCATTGCCCGCAAAGATGGGCTGCGTCTGCAACCCATTGGGGTGTATGCGGCCAACTTGCTGGGCCTGTCAGAACAGGTGCCCGCGCAGGTGGTGTATTTGACCGATGGCGCAACGCGCAAGGTCAAAGTGGGACCGATGGAGATTGTGTTCAAGCGCACCACACCGCGCCAGATGGCCGCGGCGGGGCGGCTCAGCGGCTTGCTGATTCAGGGCTTTCGCAGCATGGGCGTGAAGCATGTCCAGCCCAAGCACATTGAGAGTTTGCGCAACCGCATTCCAGCAGAAGAGCGGGCCAAAGTGCTGGCAGACCTGTCCTTGGCACCGGCCTGGATGCACGCACACCTGAAGGAGATTGCCAAGCCATGATTCATCAACTTCTGTCTGTATCGCAAGCCGATCAAAAGCTGGCCTACCAGAATGCCGCGCTCACACTCAAGACAGAGGCAGTCATTCTGGAAAAAGACTTCTGGGTGAGCTGGCTCCTGGGTGTGTTGTTCACGCTGCCAGAGATCGCGCCGCATCTGGTGTTCAAAGGCGGCACGTCGCTGTCCAAAGTGTTTGGGGTGATTGACCGGTTTTCAGAAGACATCGATCTGTGCCTGGTGCCCGAGTTTGTGGGGGCGGATGCGGCGGGGTTTGACGTACTCACCAGTCGGGGTAAGCGCGATGCTGCGGTGATGGAAATGCAGGCCCTGTGCAGCGCCAAGGCGCAAGCGGTGCTGATGCCCGCGCTGGAGGCCGCCATTGCCAACGCTCTGGGCGACTCCAAGACGGGCGGCTGGCTGCGCTTTGAGATGGATGCCGATACCAAGTCGCCCATCGTGTACTTTGCCTACCCCAGCACCCAAGGGGGCGGGTTTAACTACCTGCGCCGCGAGGTCAAGCTGGAGCTGGGCACGCTGACCGACCAGCAGCCGACGGGCAGCTATGCCATCAAGCCCTTGCTGGCGGATGTTTTCCCCAAGTTGTTTGAGGGCTGGGCCTGCAAGGTAACGGCGCTGGAGCTGGAGCGCACATTTTGGGAGAAGGCCACCATCCTGCATGCCGAGTTTCACCGCCCGGCGGAGTCGCCCACCCCCACGCGATATGCCCGGCATTACTTTGACATGGCGAAACTGCTGGGCCACCCCCATGCCGCGCAGTACCTGGCCGACAAGACCCAATGCCAGCGTGTGGTGGACTGGAAAAGCCGTGTGTTTGCCCGCGGCTGGGCACGCTATGACCTGGCTGCGCACGGCACATTCCGTCTGACTCCGGCCCCACAGCGGCAAGCCGATCTGGCGCAAGACTATGCAACGATGCGCCCCATGTTCATGACCGAACCGCCCCCATTTGCAGAGCTGATGCGGCGACTGGCAGAGGCAGAAGCCACCTTGAACGCGCAATAAGACGCGAGGCAGGCAAGAGCAATACACCGTAGGGAGTTTGATGGCGTCCAACTTTTCATTCCTGCAAGCCGAATGGCCCGCGCTGTTTGCCGAGGCCACCAAGGCCGAGCAGGCCGCCTTGAGCGACCCGCGCACCGCCTGCTTTTACGCCCGGCGCATGCTGGAGCTGGCAGTGGTGTGGCTGTTTCAGGCCGAAGGCGGTCACGCTGGTCGACTGCAAATGCCCTACAAGAGCGATCTGTCGGCCTTTTTGTTCGAGCCCACATTCAAGGTGCTGGTCGGCCCCGCGCTGCACGCCAAGATGGACGTGGTGCGCAAACAGGGCAACAACGCTGTGCACAGCGCGCGGCCCATCACCGCCCAGGACGCCACTGCGGTGCTGCGCGAGCTGTTCCAGGTGGCCTTCTGGCTGGCGCGCAACTATGGGCGCAAGGTGGCGATGCGGCCCGACCCGGCGCTGCAGTTCCGCTCCGACTGGTTACCCCGCCCCGCGGATGCCAGCGCTGCACAAGCGGCAGCCCAGGCCAGCGCGCAAGCCGCGCAGGCGGCCTTGCAGAAGCTGGCCACCCTGGCCGACGAGCTGGCCGCGCGCGATGCAGCCCTGGCTGCTGGCCAGCATCAGCGGGAAGCGCTGGATGCTGAACTGGCCCAGCTGCGCGCCGAAGTTACCGCCGCCAAGGCAACCAATACCGCCACACCGGACACGCACGACTACAACGAGGCCGAGACGCGAGACCTCTACATCGACCTGCTGCTCAAGGAAGCGGGCTGGAAGCTGGACCAGCCCCAAGGCAACGATGCGACGCGTGAATTTGAAGTGCAGGGCATGCCCAACAACCAAGGCGTGGGTTATGTGGACTACGTGCTCTGGGGTGACGACGGCAAGCCGCTGGCCGTGGTGGAGGCCAAGCGCACCCGGCGCGATGCGCGTGTGGGCCAGCAGCAGGCCAAGCTGTATGCCGACTGCCTGCAACACCAGTCTGGTCAGCGCCCGCTGATCTACACCACCAACGGTTTTGAACATTGGTTTTGGGACGACAGCACTTACCCGCCCCGGCCCGTGCAGGGCTTCCACAAAAAGGACGAATTGCAATTGCTGGTGCAGCGCCGCGCATCAAGCAAGCCCTTGGCGGGCGTGAGCATCAACAGTTCAATAGTGGAGCGCCACTACCAACTGCGCGCCATTCGCCGCATTGGCGAAACCTTTGAGCGCGACCGCCAGCGCAAAGCCCTGGTGGTGATGGCCACTGGCGCGGGCAAGACGCGCACCGTGATTGCGCTGGTGGACCTGCTGCAGCGTGCCAACTGGGCCAAGCACATTCTGTTTCTGGCCGACCGCGTGGCACTGGTGAACCAGGCGGTCAATGCCTTCAAAGCGCATTTGCTCGATGCAGCGGCGGTGAATCTGGTGACCGACAAGGACACCGAGGGCCGCGTGTTTGTGAGCACCTACCCAACGATGATGGGGCTGATCAACGAGACAGACGGAGGGCTGCGCCGCTTTGGCGTGGGGCACTTTGACTTGATCGTCGTGGACGAGGCGCACCGCTCCATTTACCAAAAATACCGCGCTATCTTTGCCTACTTTGATGCGCTGCTGGTGGGCCTGACGGCCACGCCCAAGGATGAGATCGACCGCAACACCTACAGCCTGTTTGAGCTGGAAAACGGCGTGCCCACCGATGCCTATGGGCTGGAGGACGCGATTGCCGAGGGCTACCTGGTGCCGCCGCGCGCCATGTCGGTGCCGCTCAAGTTCCAGCGCGAGGGCATCCAATACGCCGAGCTGAGCGAGGACGAGCGCGCCCAATGGGACGAACTCGATTGGGACGATGAGGGCCACACCCCCGACGAGGTGGGCGCCGAGGCGGTGAACAAATGGCTGTTCAACCTGGATACGGTAGACAAGGTGCTGGAAACGTTGATGCGCGACGGCCACAAGGTGGCGGGTGGCGACCGGCTGGGCAAGACCATCATCTTTGCCAAGAACAATGCACACGCCAATTTCATTGCCGAGCGCTTCAATGCCAACTACCCGCACTACGCGGGTCAGTTCGCCCGCGTCATCACCTACCAGACCGAGTACGCGCAGAGCCTGATAGACGACTTCAGTGTCAAGGAAAAAGCGCCGCACATCGCCATCTCCGTGGACATGCTCGACACCGGCATTGACGTGCCCGAGGTGGTGAACCTGGTGTTCTTCAAGATCGTGCGCTCCAAGGCCAAGTTCTGGCAAATGGTGGGGCGCGGCACGCGGCTGTGCAAAGACCTGTTTGGCCCCGAGCAGGATAAAAAAGAGTTTGTGATCTTCGACTTCTGCCAGAACCTGGAGTTCTTCAGCCAGAACTTGGAGGGCAGCAAGGGCAACGTGGCTGAGCCCTTGAGCCAGCGCACCTTCAAGGCGCGACTCGAACTGCTGTCGGTGCTGGACGAGCAACTGGCGCAGGAGTCGGGCGCGGGCGCGGGCGCGGGCGCGGGCGCAGCCAAGGTGGCCGAGCCTGCGGCGGCTTACGGCCTCACGGCGGCGGCCCTGCGTGCCGACACGGCCGGATACTTGCACGCGGTGGTGGCGGGCATGCGGCTGGACAACTTTGTGGTGCGTCCCAAACGCCGCTGGGTGGAACACTGGAGCACCGCCCCAGCTTGGTACAAGGTCAGCCATGAGCAACTGGTGGAGTTGGCCGAACAGGTGTCGGGCCTGCCCAGCGCCGTGCGCGACGACGATGAAGAGGCCAAACGCTTTGACTTGCTGATGCTGCGCACCCAGCTGGGCAGCGCCCGGGGTGATGTGGGCTTTGCCCGCCTGAGGGAACAGGTGCGTGCGCTGGCTGATGGTTTGAGCGAGTTGGGCAGCATTCCCGATGTGAAAAAACACATGGTTCTGATCGAGGCGGTGGCGGGCGTTGAGTGGTGGCAGGACGTGACCCTGCCCATGCTGGAACAGGTGCGCAGGCACTTGCGCGGGCTCATCAAGCTGCTGGAGAAGACGCGGCGCAAAGTGGTGTACACCGACTTCTGTGATGTCGTGGGCGAGACCACCGAGATCACCTTGCCGCTGGGCGGCAGTGCGGGCGACTTTGAGCGCTTTCGCCTCAAGGTGCGTGCCTTTCTGCGTGCGCATGAGGACCACATCACCTTGCACAAGCTGCGCCGCAATCAACCACTCACCGCCACCGACCTGGCCGAGCTGGAGCGCTTGCTGATCGACAGCGGCACCGGCACGGCACAGGAGGTTGCGCGGGCAAACCAGGAGGCCCATGGCCTAGGCCTGTTTGTGCGCTCACTGGTCGGGCTGGATCGTGAGGCAGCCACGCAGGCGCTCAACGGTTTTGTGCTGGGCAAAACATTGAACGCCAACCAATTGGAGTTCGTGAACCTGATCGTCACCCACCTGACCGAGCGCGGCGTCATGGAGCCCGCTTTGCTGTACGAGCCGCCCTTTACCAGCTACGCACCGCAAGGACCGGATGCCTTGTTCTCTGCCACCGAGGTGGACGCCATCTTTCATGTGCTGGAGCAGGTGCGCTGCACCGCGCTGGCCGCTTAGTAGCTGAATCGTGCCCGCAGCCAAGGAACATCCTTGCATGGCAGACACATATCGAACAAAAAAGGACATCATCGACCCCGCTTAGCCGGATGGTCAGCGCGCCAGCCTACCCCTCTTGCGCCCACTTCGCCTTCGCTTCGGCTGGCACAACGGTACGCAGAAAATCGGCCAGTGTCTTGCCAGGCTCGTCACGAAACGTGCCGACTGCGCCGTCCACAGTTTGCACGTCCAGCATGCGGTCGATCCGAAAACTTCTGAACGCGTGGCGCGCCTCGCACCAGGCTACCAGCGTCCAGACCTTGCCCCAGTAAAAACAGCCCAGCGGGCGCAGCGTGCGTTCACTGGGCTGGCCTTGCGCATCGCTGTAACTCACCCGCAACTTGCGGTGTGCCTGTGCCGCCTCGCGCAGGGTTTGCAGCGTGGCCTGCACGGCGGGCTCCAGCCCCATGGGTGGCGCGTACACCGCCATGCTCTCCGCCGCCACCCGAGCCGCCGCAGGCAACACCGACAGAATTTTGCCCAACGCTACTTGCGAGGCCCGTGCCAGCGCCGGGTCTTGCCACACCTGCGCCATGCGCACCGAGGCCACCAGCGCACGCGCCTCGTCGACGGTGAACATCAGCGGTGGCAAGTCAAACCCCGCGCCCAGCCGGTAGCCAACACCGGCCTCGCCCTCGATTGGCACACCCTGATGCTGCAGGTCGGCTACATCGCGGTACACCGTGCGTTCGGACACCTCCAGCCGCTGTGCCAGATAAGCCGCCGTGGTCAGCCGCCGCCCACGGATAAGCTGGACGATTTGGAACAGGCGGTCGGCGCGGCGCATGGGGTATGTGATGTTTTAGGCTTGTAGCCCAGATGATACAAGGGCATGCAGCTATCACTGAAATAGCAATCAGGAAAGAGTAAGGCTCGCTTCCCGTGCAGGTGCGCTTCAGGCCAGCGCGTGCAAGCCGACGCGGTTGCCGTCCAGGTCGGTGATGTGTGCAAAAAAGCCCATGCCCGGCGGCAAGGCCTGGCGTGGCAAGGCAATCTGTCCACCCGCCGCCGTGACGCGCAGCAGCGCCGCGTCCAGCGAGGGCGATGCATCCAGATACACCAGTGTGCCGCCGCTGCCCTTGGTGGGTGCCGTTGGCCCACACATCAGCGCGCCGCCGACACCGTCACTGACGCGGTCATAGGGGAACACCGCGCCTTCCGATGGGCCCATGGCTTCGCGGCGCAGACTGCAGCCCAGCACGGCCTCGTAAAAAGTCTGAGCTTTGTCCAGATCGGCGGTGGCAATTTCAAACCAGCTGATGGCGTTTTTCATGAGGATTGTTCCTGTAAGTTGAAGAAGCCTCGATGATGCGCAGGGGCTGCTGACAACGTGGTGTCAGCAGGGTGGCGGGCCGTATCATCAGCACAGGAATGACACGCCGGGCGCCGAGTGTTGGTGATCGTTGATCAGTGATGCTCGTCTGATCGGTTTTTGACTGGAGATACGCTTGTGACGGTTGAAACAATATTGGCCTTTTCGATTGTTGCGGGCCTGGTGACGCTCAGCCCCGGCCCCGCCGTTTTGCTGGCGCTGCGAAACGGCATGGCACATGGCCTTCGTGGTGCCCTGTGGTCAACGCTGGGCAATGTTTCGGGGCTGTTCTGCCTGTCAGCCGCAGCGATGCTGGGTTTGGGCGTGTTGCTGAAGTCTTCGGCGCTTCTGTTTGGGGCTGTCAAAGTGCTCGGTGCGATCTATCTTTTTTACATCGGACTTCGGCATGTGTTCGGTCATGCGTCGGCGCTCAAGCCCACAGTCGACACCACTTCAGACACCTCGGCGCCGAAACCGCTGGCGCTGTACCGCGAGGCCTTCCTCATGGCCGCTACCAATCCCAAGCCGATTCTCTTTTTAACCGCACTCTTTCCGCAGTTCATCAGCGCCCATGCGCCCTTGCTGCCACAGTTTTTTGTTCTGACAGGCATCTACATGGCGCTGTCATTTGTCTGCCTGCTCGGGTATGCGATGGTCGCCGTGCGCGCGAGAAAGGTTCTTCTCAGGCCGAACTTCGCCAAGTGGGTCAACCGTGTCGTCGGCTCGGTCTTCATTTCCTTTGGTGCCGCGCTACTGGCACTGCGCCGCCCGGTGGTCTAATCTTTGACTGCGGCGACCGCCAGCTTGCGCGCCGCCTGTGTTTGCCCACCGTAGCCCCAGTCGGTGGCAGGCACTTCGCGCACGATCACGTAGCTGGCAGGCTCAAGCGCTTGGCCTGCGCCCAGCTGGGTTTGTAGCTCGGCAAAGGCGGCGGCAATGAAGGCAGCTTTTTCTTGCGCCGTGTTGGTGCCTTGGGTGATACTGATCTCCAGGCAGGCGGTCTGCCCTTGCACCTCGTGCCCACCCATGTGCCAATGGGCGGCGGGCAAGTCTTCAATCATCACTGCGGTGACCTCCTTGCGCTTGCCCAGCAGCTGGGCAGTCAATTCGGTCAGTGCCTGCGACAACAAACGGTAGCGTGACGGGTTTTGCAAAGGGGAGACTTTGAGTTGCAGTGTTGGCATGTTCAGGCTCCGGGCGTCATGGTGGAAGTTGGGATAAGCCGGTCACGTGTTCGCCTCGCCAGCCGGGATTGCAATCGGGTGGCACTGCGTTCGGCCAGGGTGTGGCTGGCTTCCAGACAACGCTGGTAAACGGCATCGGCGCCGCGCCAGAAGTCGTCTACCGCGTCATGACCAAAGTCGCGCATGGCCTGGTGGCGCAGGCGCTCGGCCTCGGCCTTGGCCAGGTCGTGCAAATGGGGTGGGGTAACGACCTCAAAGGCGTTGTGGGTCATGGTGGGCTCCGGGTGGGTGGGCGATGGTTTGAACTTTATTGAATAAGCCAATGCTAGGAAACCGCACCAAATCCAAATCGGTTTTGCGATTTTTGCAAAACAAAGTCAAAATCCTGTCATGCAACTCAACCTGGACGACATCGCCCTGTTCACCCGCATTGCCGAACTCGGCAGCCTGTCGGCCGCCGCGCGGGAGCGCAACGTGCCGGTCAGTCAGGTCACCCGCTCGCTGGCCCGAATGGAGGCGGCGGCCAAGGTGCGGCTGCTGCACCGCAGCACCCACGGCCTGAGCCTGACCGACGAGGGCGACACCTTTTTGGGCTATGGCCGCCAGTTGCTGGCGACAAGGGACGAACTGGCGGGCGAACTCACCGGCAAGCTCAGTGAGCCCAGTGGCTGGGTGCGCGTCAGCGTCAGCCCGGCGCTGGCCGAATGCGTGGTGGCCCCCAGCCTGTGCGGCCTGTACCAGCGCTACCCGCAATTGCATCTGGACATCAACGCCGATGACCGCATGGCCGACATGGCGCGTGATGGCATCGACATTGCCATCCGCAGCGGCAATGTCAACAGCGACACCCTGGTGGCGCGCCAGATTGGCAGCCATGGCCGCATCTTGTGCGCCTCACCGGCCTACCTGCAAGCGTTTGGTGCGCCCAAGCACCCGGATGATCTGCAGCACCACCGCCTGATCGCCAGCAGCGCCAGCCCGGCGCTGAATCGCTGGACCATGGCTGAGGGTCATGGCCAAAAAGAGCTGATCGTCAAGGGCCACACCCGTGCCGACAACACGGCTCTGCTGCTTAACCTGGTGCTCAATGGCGTGGGCATCTCGCGCATCAACGATTTATTTGCCTTGCCGCTGGTGCGCGAAGGCCGCCTGGTGCCGCTGCTGCAAACGCAGTTTGTCAGCCCGCGCGTGCCCATTTACGCCGTGATGCTGCAAGAACGCCAGCGCCTGCCCAAAATCCGCGCTTGTATTGATTACTGGGCGCAGTGGCTGGCACAGCAGCGTGAACGTGTTGCGAATTAATCGGTTTTCGACGATGGCTATGCAGGCAGAATGAGCAGGTAGCAAACCGCCAGCAAACAACGCGGCGATGCGCGTTCAGTTACAAGAATAGTAGCGGTCCAACAATAACGAGGAGCAAACCATGCAAACCTACCGCAGCGATGTGCTGGTCGTCGGCGGCGGCATTGCCGGCATCACCACCGCGCTGGAATTGCTGGGCAGCGGCAAGTCGGTGGTCTTGCTGGACCGCGATGTACAAGCCGCGTTCGGTGGCCTGGCGCGTGAAAGCTTTGGCGGCATGTTTTTTGTTGACACTCCCGAGCAGCGCCGCCTCGGCATGCGCGACTCGGTGGACCTGGCCTTGCGCGACTGGTGCAGCTTTGCCGAGTTTGGCCCGGACGACCACTGGCCCAAGGCCTGGGCGCACACCTATGTGAACCGCTGCACGCCCGATGTCTACCACTGGCTGCGCCAGCATGGCATTGGCTTCTTCCCGGTGGTGAACTGGGTCGAGCGCGGCGAGTTTCGCCCCGGCAATTCGCTGCCACGTTTTCACCTGGTCTGGGGTACCGGCAAACGCCTGGCCGAGCAGTTGATGGCCGCGCTGCAAAACCATGCCAATGCGGGCAAGCTGACGCTGCGCTTTGGCCACCGCGTGGAGCAGCTGTTGCTGGAAAACGCCCGCGTCTGTGGCGCACAGGGGGTGCTGGAAGACAGCGGCATCCCCTTCGAAGCCCGAGCCGACCAGGTGGTGGTGGCCACCGGCGGCATCAACGGCAGCATGGAGATGGTGCGCCAGCACTGGCATGCCGACTGGCACCAGCCGCCCGAGACGATTCTGAATGGCTCACACCGTTTTGCGGATGGCACACTGCACCACGCGGTGGCCGCTGCGGGCGGCCATCTGACCCATCTGGACAAGATGTGGAACTACGCCGCAGGTGTGCACCACCCGCGCCCACGCAAGCCCGACCACGGCCTGTCGCTGGTGCCCTCACGCTCGGCGCTGTGGCTGAACTGGCGCGGTGAGCGCATGGGGCCGCAGCCGCTGGTGTCGGGTTTTGACACGCGCCGTCTGGTGACGGACATCTGCGCCCAGGACAAAGCGTATTCCTGGCAAGTGCTCAACCACCGCATTGCGCTCAAAGAGCTGGCGATCTCGGGGGCCGAGTTCAACCCCTCGGTGCGCGACCGCAAGCTGTTGGGCTTTCTGCGCGACGTGTTGCTGGGCAACCGCTGGCTGGTCAACGACATGCTGACCAACTGCCCCGACTTTGTGACGGCCCAAAGTCTGCCCGAGCTGGTGGAAAAAATGAACACGCTGCAAGGCGATAACGCGGTGCAACTGCAGACGGTGACCGACGCCGTCACGCACTACGACGAAACAATAGCCCGAGGCCGCACCTACATGAACGACGAGCAGTTGCGCCGCCTTGCCGAGCTGCGCCAGTACCGGGGCGACAAGGTGCGGCTGTGCAAATTTCAGCCCATCAATGATGCCAAGGCGTTGCCGCTGATCGCGATTCGCGAATTCATCATCAGCCGCAAGAGCC
The DNA here is from genome assembly GCA_031291305.1 of Rhodoferax sp. Classification (GTDB taxonomy): domain Bacteria; phylum Pseudomonadota; class Gammaproteobacteria; order Burkholderiales; family Burkholderiaceae_C; genus Rhodoferax. The sequence continues at coordinate 167,963 of JARLJH010000052.1, forward strand.
TGGGCGGCATCCAGACCGACTTGCACAGCCGGGTACTGAGTGCGGCCAACCAGCCCATTCCCGGCCTGTTTGCCGTGGGCGAGGCCGCTGGCTTTGGTGGCGGCGGGGTACACGGCCTGCGTGCGCTCGAAGGCACGTTTCTGGGCGGCTGCATCCTGTCGGCACGCATCGCGGCGCAGGCCATCAGCCAGACGGTGTGAACGGATTTTTTCAATCACTACAAACATCAGGAGACATCCCCATGAAAAAAACCGGCGCCTGGCTGGCCACCTACGCCCTGGAGCAGATCGGCGCGCGCTTCACTTTTGGCATTCCCGGCGTGCACACCACCGAGCTGTACGACGCGCTGAACAACTCGCAACAGATCACGCCCGTGCTGGTCACCCACGAAGGCGGCGGCGCCTTCATGGCCGATGCCATCAGCCGCCTGTCGGACGGCATCGGCGTGCTCACCGTGGTGCCGGCTGCCGGGCTGACGCACGCCAGCAGCGGCATTGGCGAGGCGTTTTTGGACGGTGTGCCGATGCTGGTGATCTGCGGCGGCCCGCGCACCGACTCGCCGCACAAATTTCAACTGCACCAGATGGACATGCACAAGTTCATGTCCGGCCTGACCAAGGCCACGTTCAAGGTGGAAAGCCATGCGCAGGTGGTGTCCACCCTGTTTGAGGCCTACCGCATCGCCACCAGCGGCGAGCCTGGGCCGGTGTTTGTCGAGCTGCCGGTGAACGTCCTGCTCTACACCGCCGAAATCGCAGAACTGCCACGCTACCAGCCCGCCCCACCCACGTCGGTGGGCCACGAGGCCAACATCCTGCGCGCCGTCGAGTTGCTGCGCCAGGCCAAAAACCCGTGCCTGTTTGTCGGCTGGGGCACACGTGATGCGTATGCGCAGGCCAAGGCCGTGGCCGAGTGGCTGGAGGCCCCGGTGGCCACCACGCTGCAAGGCCTGTCGTGCTTTCCCGCCAACCACCCGCTGCATGTCGGCTTTGGCTTTGGCCAGTCCGCCGTGCCAGCAGCGCGCAACGCCTTCAAACACTGCGACTGCCTGCTGGCCGTGGGCACACGTTTCTCGGAAATTGCCACCGGTAGCTACGGCATCACGGTGCCTGAGAATCTGATCCACATCGACATCAACCCCGAGACGATTGGCGTGAACTACCCGGCCAAGGTGGGTATTCCCGGTGACGCGGCACGGGTGCTCACGCAACTGCTGGCCGCCTTGCAAGCAGCAGGGCCAAAGCCCGCCGAGCGACCCGCCCTGCGTCCGCAAATCCAGAGCGACAAAGCCGCTTACCGCCAGACTTGGTACAAAACCGACGTGGCAGACCGTGTCAACCCGGCGCGCTTCTTTGACGCCCTGCGCCAGCAAACGCCCGATGACGGCATCTTCGTCATCGACGACGGCAACCACACTTTTTTGACCGCCGAGCTGATGCCCATCCACGCGCCCAAAAGCGTGATCCTGCCAACCGACTTCAACTGCATGGGCTACGCCGTGCCAGCAGCCATCGGCGCCAAGCTGGCGAACCCGGCGCGTGTGGTGCAAACCATCGTGGGTGACGGCGCTTTTCTGATGACCTGCATGGAAATCCTGACCGCCACAACGAACCAACTGGGCGTGGTGTACTACGTGTTCAACGACGGCGCGCTGTCGCAAATTGCCCAGGCGCAAGAGATTCCCTACAACCGCAAACCGTGCACCACGCTGGGCCAGGCGAATCTGGAAGGTGTGGCCCTGGCCACCGGCGCCGCCTACATCGCCATCGGCAGCAATGCTGACCTAGACGCAGCCGTGCGACAGGCTCAGGCGTTTGCGGCCCAAGGGCAGCCGGTGGTGGTGAACGTGAAGATCGACTACGCCAAGCAAACGGCGTTCACCGAAGGCGCGGTCAAAACCAACTTCGGCCGCTTTCCGCTGAACGAGAAAGTGCGCACGCTGACCAGGGCGTTGGCACGGCGGATTACCGGGTAGCGCGGCGTGGCTATTCTGTTATTAAGCGTTTTTGGCCTCTAGCCCAGGAAATGTTTGGACTTCAAGCTATATAAAATATAGCTAATCAAGCCGCTGCGTCTTCACCGGGACGACCCTGAACGCCTGGCCGTTGGCTCAGGCCGACGGCCCCAAGATCGCTTTCAGGCTGGCCGGAACACCAGCACCGTCGTCTGGCGGTAGGTTTCGCCGGGCAGCAGCCAGCAGTTGGATTCCGGCCACTCGGGGTGATTCGGACAATCGGGCAAGAACTCGGTTTCCAGCGCCAGCCCTTGATGCGCCGAATAGGTGCCACCGTCGCGTGCCGAAATCCCGGCCAGATAGTTGCCGCTGTAGAACTGCACGGCGGGCTTGGTGGTCAGCAGATCCATGGCCAGTTGCCCATCGCCGGACACAAGCGTCGCGGCAACCGCTTTCAAGCCCCGGCAGGATGGATCAAGCTGGAACGCGTGGTCGTACCCGAGCGCGGTCTTCTGCTGCGCATCAACGAGGAAATCGGCCCCGATCTTCTTGGGCGCATTGAAATCGAAACCCGTGCCGGCCACCGGTGCCAGCTGGCCCAGCGGAATCGAATCCTTGTCGATGGGCAAGTAGTCGTGCGCGGCAATCGACAGCACGTGTTGGCGAACGTCGGTGGCCGCGCCATCCAGATTGAAGTAGGCGTGGTTGGTCAGGTTCACCGGGCAAGGCGCATCCACGGTGGCGGTGTATGCCATGCTCACGCGCAGCCCGTCTTCCAGCCGGTAGCACACCGTCGCAGTCAAATTGCCGGGGTAGCCCTGATCGCCGTCGGGCGATTCGATGCCAAGCAGCACGTGCTCCGCACTCTGTTCAAGTATGTTCCAGCGACGACGATCAAACCCGTCCGGCCCGCCATGCAACTGGTGTACACCCTGGTTGGGGGTGAGCTGAAACACGCGACCATCGCGCTCGATTCTGGCGTTGCCGACCCGGTTGGCGAAGCGGCCAACGGTCGCGCCCAGGTAGCCTTGCTCAGAGAAGTAGCCTGCCAGCGTGGCATGGCCGAGCAGCGTCTCGCGCTCCACGCCCGCCACCGGCATCCGGCAGGAGACCCAGGTTGCGCCCCAGTCGATCAGGTCAAGCTTTAGCCCCGAGGCATGGGACAGTTGGATCAGTTTGAGTGGCTGCCCGTCCGGGCAAAGGATGTCGGTGTTTGTCATGGCTGAACCTCGATCACAGGGGTGTTGCTGGGTAGGAAGGCAAGTATGGCACGGCTTTGGCCACCAGCAGCTCGGTCACTTCTTCGCCAATCGCCACCCGCCATCGCGACGATGCAGGCCGACACGATGGACTTGTTCCACCACCTTCCCCGGCAAGGTTTTTAGGCGGGCCGGACAATGCGGGCCTGTTCAACCAGCAAGCTTCCCACCATGGCCTCCACCCTTCAGATTGATTTTGTGTCCGATGTCTCCTGCCCGTGGTGCGCCATTGGCTTGACGGCGCTGGAGCAGGCGCTGCAGCAGGTGCAGCCCGAGGTGACCGCGCAGATTCACCTGCAGCCGTTTGAGTTGAACCCGGACATGCCCGCCGGTGGCCAGGACATTGGCGAACACCTGGCGCAAAAGTATGGCTCCACCCCCGAGCAGCAGGCGCAGATTCGCGCCACCATTGCCCAGCGCGGGGCTGACGTGGGCTTTACCTTCAGCCCCGACGGGCGAGGCCGCATTTACAACACCTTTGATGCCCACCGCCTGCTGCATTGGGCGGGCCTGGAGTATGCCGCGCAGCAACTGGCTTTGAAAAAAGCGCTGCTGGTGGACTGCCATGGCCAGCGTCAGGCCATGGATTCGCCCGAGGTGCTGCTGGCCGCCGTGGCGCAGGTCGGGCTGGACGTGGCCCGTGCCCAGAGCATTTTGGCCAGCGACGAATTTGCCGCCGAGGTGCGTGCCGCTGAAACCTTCTTCACGGGCCAGGGCATCCACTCGGTGCCCGCCGTCATCATCAACCGCAAACACCTGATCTCAGGCGGGCAACCGGTGGCCGTGTTTGCCCAGGCGTTGCGCCAGATTGCTGCTGAGGATTTGTAAAAAATCAGGCTGTAGCCCATGTAACAACTGAGCAATCAGCTATTGCATATATAGCAACTCTACCTCGCTGCTATCGCTTCGGATAGGCGATACCCGCCCTCACAACAGGAAGTTCTTGGCGCCCTGAGCCAGCAACTCCGTCCCATCGCCGGTTTCATCCTTGAGTTCCACCCCAGACAACTGCCGCTGCCGCGCTTGCGCCAGCAGGTAGTGCAGCTTGTAAGCCGCGTCTTCATACCGCAAGCCTGCCGGGCGCACGTTGGAGATGCAGTTGCGGCTGGCGTCCGTCAGGCCTGCGCGGGGCATCCAGGTCAGGTACAGACCCATGCTGTCGGGCGAACTCAAACCTGGGCGCTCACCAATCAGCACCACCACGGCTTTGGCGCCCAGCCGCTCGGCCACCTCGTCGCCAATCGCCACCCGGCCCTGCTCGACGATGCAGATCGGGGCGATGGACCAGTGCTCGGGTGCGATGCGCTCTTGCAGTTGCGTCAAAAACGGCGCGACGTTTTGCTCGATGGCCAGGGCCGACAAGCCATCGACCACCACGAAGGCCAGGTCGTAAGGGCGCTCTGACTGCGACTTGGACGCCGGGCGCGGCAAGGCGTTCAGGCGCTCGCGTGAATCGGCGTCCAGCTTGCGGCCCAGGTCCGGGCGTTGCAGGTAGACGCTGCGGTCGGCGGCAGCGCTGTGCAGCGTGAGGCAAGGTGCGGTGGGGTTGGGCAGCGCGGCATCCAGCGTTGGCGCCAACGTGCGCACGTCCAGCGCTAGGTGCACGGCGTCGCGGGCCTGGGCGTGGGCCAGTTGAAAGTCCAGGTGCGCCTGGGTGGGCAGGCTGACACCGGCACGGCCCAGCGCAATGCGGGCATCGGTGAACTGGCGCAGCGCGGCCCAGGGGTTGGCGGTGACGGGGGTGGTGGGTTCGTTCATCGCAAGTTCAATTCAGGCGCAGCAGCGCTTTTTGGAAGGCGGCGGGCAGCGCGGCGTTGAGGCGGAACTGCTCGTCGGCGCTGAATATCTGCATCTTTTGCAGCCAGGCCTCGAACTCGGGCGCGGGTTTGTGGCCCAGCACGCGGCGCACATACAGCGCGTCGTGGAACGAGGTGGTCTGGTAATTGAGCATGATGTCGTCCGAGCCGGGAATGCCCATGACGAAGTTGCAACCGGCCACGCCCAGCAAGGTCAGCAGCACGTCCATGTCGTTTTGGTCGGCCTCGGCGTGGTTGGTGTAGCACACGTCGCAGCCCATGGGCAGGCCGAGCAGTTTGGCGCAGAAGTGGTCTTCCAGCCCGGCGCGGATGATCTGTTTGCCGTCAAACAAATACTCCGGCCCGATGAAGCCGACCACGGTATTGACCAGCAGCGGCTTGAATCGCCGTGCCACCGCGTAGGCCCGCGCCTCGCAGGTTTGCTGGTCCACGCCATGGTGGCCATTGGCCGACAAGGCGCTGCCCTGGCCGGTCTCAAAATACATCACGTTGTCACCCACCGTGCCGCGCTTGAGCGACAAGGCGGCGCTGCGCGCCTCGCCCAGTAGCTCCAGGCTCACGCCAAAACTGCGGTTGGTGGCCTCGGTGCCGCCAATGGACTGGAACACCAGGTCCACCGGCGCGCCGCGGTGGATGGCCTCAATGGTGTTGGTCACGTGCGTGAGCACGCAAGACTGGGTGGGAATCTCGTACTGCTGGATGATGTCGCTCATCATCGTCACCAGCTTGATGACTTGCGGCACGTTGTCAGTGGCCGGGTTGATGCCAATCACCGCGTCACCACTGCCGTACAGCAGGCCGTCAAGCAGACTGGCGGCAATGCCGGTGGCATCGTCGGTGGGGTGGTTGGGTTGCAGGCGCGTGGCCATGCGGCCAGGCAGGCCGATGGTGTTGCGAAACTGCGTGACCACGCGGCATTTTTTGGCGACCAGAATCAAGTCCTGGTTGCGCATGATTTTGGAAACGGCAGCGGCCATTTCGGGGGTGATGCCTGGGGCCAGGGCCGTCAGCACTGCGCTGTCTACCTCGTCACTCAATAGCCAGTTGCGAAAGTCGCCCACCGTCAGGTGGCTGACAGGGGCGAAGGCCTGGGCGTCGTGGCTGTCGATGATCAGACGGGTGATTTCGTCGTCTTCATACGGCACCAGCGCATCGGTCAAAAAGGTTTTGAGTGGCACATCGGCCAATGCCATTTGTGCCACAGCGCGCTCCTGCGCACTGTGGGCGGCCACGCCGGCCAGCAGGTCGCCCGAGCGTGCTGGCGTGGCCTTGGCCATCAGGTCCTTCAAATCGCGAAAGCTGTAGCTTTTGGCGCCAACGCTATGGGTGTACTGATGGTTTTGCACGGTCATGGTTTCAGGTGGGGTCAACCGCCATGGTGTTCATGGCGATGGCGTTGCTGCGGTGGTGGCCGGTCATCAAAAAGTAGACGTAACCGAGTGCCAGGAAGCCCAAGAATATACCGAAGATCAGCGCGTTGTAGTAAATCATGGTGACCATGCACACGGCTGCACCGATCAGCGCAAACGCCGGGAAGTAGGGGTAAAACGGTGCCTTGAAAGGGCGCACCATGTTCGGCGCCGTGCGGCGCAATTTGAACAGGCTGAGCATGCTGATGATGTACATCAGGATGGCGCCAAACACCGACATGGTGACGATGTTGGCGGTCAACGTCTGGCCCCCGATCTGGATCAACTCATCGCTGAAGATGGCGGCAATGCCGATAGCGCCACCGGCCAGAATCGCGCGGTGTGGGGTCTTGAAGCGCGGGTGCAGTTTGGCAAAAAACGGCGGCAGGTAGCCTTCACGGGACAGCGCAAAGATCTGGCGTGAGTAGCCCAGAATAATGCCGTGGAACGAGGCCACCAAACCAAACAAGCCCAGCCACACCAGCATGTGCAGCCAGCCGCTGTTGTCGCCAACGATCATCTTCATGGCTTGCGGCAGTGGGTCGTTGATGTTGGCCAGCTTGGTCCAGTCGCCAGCGCCACCGGCAAACACCATCACGCCAATGGCCAGCACCACCAGAGTCAGAATGCCGGTGATGTAGGCCACGGGAATCGAACGCTTGGGGTCTTTGGCTTCTTCAGCCGCCATGGCCACGCCTTCAATCGCCAGGAAGAACCAGATGGCAAACGGAATGGCGGCAAACATGCCGGGAATGGACGCCAGACTGAAGCTATCTTGCCCGGACCAACCGCCCTTGGTGAAGTGCGCCACTGAGAAGCCCGGCGACACCACACCCATGAAAACCAGCAACTCAAAAATCGCCAGCAGGGTCACGGCCAGCTCAAAGGTGGCAGCAATTTGCACGCCCACAATGTTGAGCGTCATGAACACCAGGTAGGCGCCGAGTGCCGCCATTTTGGGGTCAAGAGACGGGAATTGCACGTTCAGGTAAGCACCAATGGCCAGCGCAATGGCCGGTGGCGCAAACACAAATTCGATCAGCGTGGCAGCACCGGCCAGATAGCCGCCCACCGGGCCAAAGGCGCGCTTGCTGTAGGCAAACGGGCCACCAGCATGGGGAATGGAGGTGGTCAGCTCGGTAAAGCTGAAGATGAAGGTGGCGTACATCGCGGCGATAAAGATCGAGGTGATGGTGAAGCCCAGCGTGCCGGCCGAGGCCCAGCCAAAGCTCCAGCCAAAGTATTCACCAGAGATCACCAGGCCGACGGCGATGCCCCAGAGTTGCAGGGTGCTGAGCACCGGTTTGAGCACGTGGGTGCCGCTGTGGTGAGAAGGGTCCAACGGATTCATGGAATGACTCCTATCAAGTGCAGAGGGTTGCGGGATTGAACAAAAACGGTTTGGGCATGAGGTTTGCTTGCCCTGATCTTTATCCAGACCGGCTTTTTCGCGTTATCGAATTTCGGCAAAGTTTCAAACAGAGGCTTTTTGACACGGGTTAACCCCGTTGCCGCCTTCAATACGCCAGGGCTCCAATCCACGCTACCCGAATCACGAGGACGCACACCATGGCACCTGCCTCTTCTTGTTACATCGATTCCATGGCCTTTGATGCGCCATTTGTGGGCAACACGCACCAGATTCGCACCGTCGAGGCATTTGATGCCGACGAGCACGCGCATAACCTCACCGATTGGGAACAAAGTTACGACCAGATCACGCGCGGGCGCTTTCACGGCTCCCTGGCGGAGCTGCAATTACCCCAGATGCAGGTATTTCGCGAGTGCACCAGCCAGGCGGTGCGCCAGTCCTGCTGCGTCTGGCCCGATGCCTTCTGGTTTGGCCTGCCCGAACAGTCCGACCAGACCCGCATCAATGGTCGATTGGCGGGCGAACACGCCATCATGGTGCGCCCAGGCGACTGCGAGTTTGAGCTGGTGACGCCGTCGGACTACGCCATCTACGGCATCGTGATCCGCCGCGAGGCTTTGTTGCAAGCTGCCGAGTTGAGCGGCAGCCGCATCGACTGGGCGCAACTGACCCGTGCAGAGGTGATGCACGTGGACCACAACTCCCGCGTCTCCTTGATCCAGACGCTGGGCGGATTACTGAAGAACGACGAGGTGTGTACTGACAATGATTTGCGCCAGCAAGTGCTGGTCAACGCCTTGCTCGCCCTGCTGGACACCAGCGCCGTGGACAGCGCAGTCAGCAGCAGCTTTCAGCGCCGTCAACGCATCGTGGCCAAGGCGCGCGATCTGGTGCTGGCACAGCGCGATCAGGCCATCACCGTGCCGCAGTTGTGCGAACAGCTGTTTGTCAGCCGCCGCACCTTGCAGTATTGCTTTGAGGATGTGTTGGGCATGAGCCCGATGCAGTACTTGCGGCTGATCCGCCTCAACGGCGCGCGCCGCCATTTGCGGCAAGCCTCATCCCACGCCTGGTCGGTGCAGGATGTGGCCACCGATTGGGGTTTTTGGCATTTCAGCCAATTCTCCAGCGACTACCGCAAGCTGTTTGGGGAAAGCCCGTCGCAGTCGATGCAGTCCAACGTGCATTGACGTGCTTCAGCAGGCGCGTGCGGCGGCCAAGGTGCCGCTGCTGCTAGCCAATATATTTATGAGTTTCTGATCTTTTTCACCAGCGCGGTGGTGGAGTAGCCTTGAACAAACGGCAAGGCCAGTGCCCGCCCGCCGTAGGCCTGCACCACCGCTGTCTCGGCCAGCTTGCTCATGTCGTAGTCGCCGCCTTTGACGAGGATATCGGGGCGGACCAGACGGATCAGCTCTAGCGGGGTATCTTCGTCAAACCAGGTCACCAACGAGCTGCTGGCCAGCGCGGCAATCACGCAGGCACGGTCCACCTCGTTGTTGAGCGGGCGGTCCGGGCCTTTGCCCAGACGCCTGGCCGAGGCATCGGTGTTGAGTGCTACCAGCAGGCTGGCGCCAAGCGCACGCGCCTGCTCCAGATACATCACATGGCCGCGGTGCAGCACATCGAACACGCCGTTGGTAAATATTAGCGGTCGGGGCAGAGCCGCCAGTCTGGACGCGAGCAGGTCTGGGCGGCACAGCTTGTCAGCCAGCAAAATGGTCTCAGGTAGGGGCGCAAAAGCATAAACAGGGCGGGTTTGAGGCATGTATTGCATGCTACCAGCAGATGTGGCCGGGTTATTCTCAAATCCCGTCTTGCTGCGTCAAGACTGCTGGGCATAATCCGAGCCACTATGAATTTGGTCCCTGTCAGTATCGAATCTATCCTTATCGGTCAGCCGTTGCCGTGTGCGCTGCGCGATCAGAGCGGGGTGCTGCTGGCCAGCGCGGGTTTTATGGTGAGCAGCAAGCAGGCGCTGGAGTCCATGGTGGGTCGGCGTAGTGAGATTTACATTGACTTTGACCAGTCTGATAACTTCCGTCGTGGCTACGTCAACCGACTCAATAACCTGGTGATGGAAGACAAGTCGCTAGGCCAGATTGCCGAGGTGCAGATTTCTCCCTACGACGCCAAGCGGTCGAAGGGTGTTGAGGTGGAAAACGTCGAGGCCGACTGGCTGGACCTGCAAACCCAGGCGCACGCCATGCTGCGCGACACCCAGGGCGACACTTTTTTGCCGCGCCTGGAACGTCTGCAAAATGAACTTGATCGTGAAGTCCAGCGCAACCCGGACGGCACCTTGTTTGCGCTGATTCACCTGGCGGGCAGCGAGGTGCGCCAGTACAGCGCTACCCACGCCATGCTGGTCATGGTGATGTGCTGCCTAGCTGCGCGTGAGGTGCTGAAATGGCCGCAAGCACACATGAAAGCCCTGGGTAGCGCTGCACTCACCATGAACATCAGTATGACCGAGTTGCAGGACCGGCTGGCAGTGCAGAAGGAACCCCCGACCACAGCCCAGTTGCAGCGTATTCAGACGCATGCGCCGCGCTCGGTCGATCTTTTGCAGCAGATGGGCGTGTCGGATGCGCTTTGGCTGGAAGCTGTGCTCAACCACGGCACAAAATCTCCGGGACCCCTGGCCGGTCGTAGCGAAGGGCAGCGCCTGGCGCGTCTGATCCAGCGTGCCGACATGTTCGCTGCCCGTCTGTCACCTCGTGCCTCACGTGTGCCCGAAGCACCGGGTGTCGCCATGCAGTCATGTTATTTCGATGAAAACAAGCAGATTGACGAGGCCGGTGCGGCGCTGATCAAGGCGGTGGGTATTTATTCACCCGGTACCTACGTCAAGCTGGCCTCGCAGGAAATTGCGGTGGTCATCAAGCGTGGCCTTAACACCACCATGCCCAAGGTAGCCGTGTTGATCAACCGCCATGGCATGCCTACCGGCGAGCCCATTCTGCGCGATACCAGCCAAGTCGATTACCGTATCACGGCCAGCGTGCCGTTTCGCGATGTCAAGGTCAGCCATCACCTGGACAAATTGATGGCCTTGACGCGCCAGGCTGCTTCTGAGCGGCCTTGGTAGGCGGCGTGTAATACGCTGACCTGCTGACGCCAGACCGGTGTCAGCAGAGGCAATTGGCTTAAAACGGTTTGGTGTCGATGAAGCTGGGGCGCAGCATCAGCTTGTCATACAGCTTGTGAAGGTTGGTGTGTGACTCACGCCAATTGATCTCGGGAAAGCGGAAGTCCAGATAACCCAGCGCCACGCCCACGGCAATGTCGGCCAAGCTGAGGTGCGCGCCGGTGTAAAACGGCTTGTCGCCCAGACCACTGCTCATGGCTTGCAGGGCGGCAGTGACCTTGCCCAATTGCCGGTCAATCCAGGCCTGGCAGCGCTGCCCGTCGGTGCGCCCGTCCCAGGTGGCTTCCAGTCGCGCCAGCAGTGCGGCGTCCAGCACCCCGTCGGCCAGCGCCTCCCAGGTTTTGACCTCGGCGCGTTCACGGCCTACGGATGGCAACAGTTTGCCCACCGGCGATAGCGTGTCGAAGTATTCAACGATCACGCGCGAATCGGAAATAACCTCGCCATTTTCCAGAACCAGACACGGCACCTTGCCCAGCGGATTGAATTGACTGATGCCGGTCGTGCTTGTCCACACATCTTCCAGCACGTAGTCGTAGTCGAGTTTTTTCTCGGCCATCACCACACGTACCTTGCGTACGTAAGGGCTGGTGTTGGATCCGATAAGTTTCATGGGCATGTGACAGACGATTTGAGTTGTTTTTGGGCATTCTATCCACCGACATTGATGTGAGCTGACAGGGCGGGCAAAGCCCTGCACTTCGGGGCTGCCCTTCACTGATGCGCAGGTGACCCCTACAATCTTGGGCATGACTACCTCTGCCATCTCCGCCCTCAGTCCTTTGGACGGCCGCTACGCCGCCAAACTTGCCAAACTGCGCCCCGCCATGAGTGAGCTGGGCTACATGCACCGCCGGGTGCAGGTTGAAGTCGCCTGGTTCATTGCTCTGAGCGACTGCGGCTTTGCCGAATTCAAACCTTTGTCGCCCGGCGCACGGACCTATCTGCTGGCTCTGGTTAAGAACTTTTCCGAGGCCGACGGCCAAGCCATCAAGGAAATCGAGAAAACCACCAACCACGACGTCAAAGCGGTCGAATACTGGCTCAAAAGCAAGTTTGAAGCTCGCCCCGAGTTGTTGGCTGCGCAAGAGTTCGTTCACTTTGGCTGCACCAGCGAAGACATCAACAACACCAGCCACGCACTTCAGCTCAAGTACGGGCGCGACACCGTGCTGCTGCCTGCGTTGGACGCCATCATCACCAAGTTACGCGACATGGCGCACACCTTTGCCGACGTGCCTATGCTCAGCCGCACCCATGGCCAGACCGCCAGCCCGACCACCGTCGGCAAGGAAATCGCCAACGTTGTCGTGCGCCTTGCAGCTGCGCGCGACAAGATCGCCAGCATCAAGCTGATGGCCAAGATGAATGGCGCAGTGGGCAACTACAACGCCCACCTGTCTGCTTGGCCTGACTATGACTGGGAGGCCTTCAGCCAGAAGGTCATAGAAACCCCGGAGCCGCTGGGTCTGGGTCTGACCTTTCAGTCCTACAGCATCCAGATTGAGCCGCACGACTACATGGCCGAACTGTTTGATGCGGTGGCCCGCACCAACACCATCCTGATTGACTGGGCGCGCGACGTCTGGGGCTATGTCAGCCTGGGCTATTTCAAGCAAAAACTCAAAAAGGGCGAAGTGGGCTCCAGCACCATGCCGCACAAGGTCAACCCGATTGATTTCGAGAACGCCGAAGGCAACCTGGGCCTGGCCAACGCCGTATTGCGCCATTTGTCCGACAAGTTACCTATCTCGCGCTTTCAACGTGACCTGACCGACAGCACCGTGCTGCGCAACATGGGCGTGGCGCTGGGCTATGCCGTGCTGGCCTATCAGTCGCTGGCTACTGGTCTTGGCAAGCTCGAAATCAACGAAGCCGCCATCGCCGACGATCTGGACGCCTCCTGGGAAGTGCTGGCCGAGCCCATCCAGACCGTAATGCGCCGCTTTGGCCTGCCCGAGCCCTATGAGCAGCTCAAGGAATTTACCCGCGGCGCCCCCATGACGCGCGAGTTGATGCAGGGTTTTATTGCCAACTTGGCGATTCCCGACGCTGAAAAGGCACGCCTACTGACCATGACGCCTGGCAGCTACACCGGCAAGGCTGCGGAGTTGGCGCGGCGGGTATGACCAGCTGATGGCCACCAAATCCACCATCTTCAAAGCCAGTCTGCAAATTGCGGACATCGATCACAACTACTACGCCGATCACGCGCTGACGCTGGCGCGCCATCCCAGCGAGACCGATGAACGCATGATGGTGCGCTTGTGCGCGCTGGCTCTGCAAGCGCACCAGTTGCAAAGCGTCTGCGGCGGTGACGGCACGCTGGCCTTTGGCGCGGGCCTTTCTGACCCCGACGAGCCCGATGTCTGGCTGCGCGATTTCACTGGCCTGACGCGCTTGTGGATTGAAGTGGGCCAGCCCGAAGATAAACCCCTGAGTAAAGCCTGCAACAAGGCCGACGCCGTGGTCCTCTATGCCTTTGGCCAGGCGGCCGATGTGTGGTGGCGTGGTATCGAGACCAAACTAACCCGGCTGGACCGGCTGCAAGTGTGGCGCATTCCCAGCGCCACGGCGCAGGCACTGATTCCATTGGCGCAGCGCAGCATGAACCTGCAAGCGACGATTCAGGAAGGCGTGCTGATGCTAGGCGACGGTACGCACAACATCGACATTGAGCCGGTTCGCTGGAAATAGCCGCACCACTTGCGGTTTTTTGGTACAAAGGCAGACCTTTCACCTGCCGGAGACACCATGAACACTGCCGCTGAACCTCTTGTCCTGACAGCCCGTGACCCGCGTGGTCTGGTCACCCTGACGCTGAACCGACCCACGGCGTTCAACGCACTGTCTGAGGGGTTGATGACGGCGCTGCAGCATGAGTTGGACACTCTGGCAGCAGACGACAGCGTGCGCGTGGTGGTGATCGCCGCCGCTGGCAAAGCCTTCTGCGCGGGGCATGATCTGGTTGAAATGCGCGCCCAGCCCTCGCATGAGTATTACCAGACGCTGTTTAGACAATGCGCCAAGGTGATGATGAGCGTCCAAAAGCTGCCGGTGCCGGTGATTGCACGGGTGCACGGCGTGGCCACGGCAGCGGGCTGCCAGCTGGTGGCCATGTGCGACCTGGCGGTGGCCTCCAGTACCGCCAAATTTGCCGTGAGCGGTGTCAACCTGGGCCTGTTTTGCAGCACCCCCGGCGTCGCGCTGGCGCGCAACCTGGGCCGCAAGGCGGCGTTCGAGATGCTGGTCACCGGCGAATTCATCAGCGCCCAGAAAGCCTTGGCAGAAGGCTTGATCAACCGCGTGGCCGAGCCCGACCAACTCGACGCCGAGTTGGCCCGCCTGGTGGACAGCATCCTGGCCAAACCCCGCGCCGCCGTGGTGCTGGGCAAGACGCTGTTTTACCGCCAGTTGGAAAGCGGCATCGAGGCCGCGTATACAGACGCAGCCCAGACCATGGCCTGCAACATGATGGATGACAGCGCGCTTGAAGGCGTGCAGGCGTTTATCGAAAAGAGGCCGCCGACTTGGCTAAAGCCCTGAGGTGCTATCGGCAATGTGCTCATTGCGCTAGACAAGTCCAGCCCTAATGGCTTGAATACTCTTAGGGTTCTGGACGTCAGGAACTGAGCGCCCAGTTCTCAACAACGAGCCCTGGGTAGTCTTTGAAGTCTGCTTCATTGTTGGTAACAAGGATAGTGCCCGAGTTAACAGCATGCGCCGCGATGAGCCGGTCCATGGTGTTGCGGCTTCGGACCCGAACTGATGCTCGCAGTACGCCAAAACTCTCAGCGTCCGATTCCGTAAATGGCAACACGGGAATTCTGCTTACCAACAAGGACAAGACGTGTTCATCCAGTTCCCGATGTGTGGTTTGAATTTCCAGGCCGGCCCGTAGCTCCGCGTAAGTGACAACGGACATCACCGCTTCACCCTGATTCAAGGCTCCCAGCCGACGCAGCACTTGAGGGGGATGGTTCTTGATGAGGTAGATACAGATGTTGGTATCGAGCATGTAGCGCATGGTCAGCCTTGCGCTTTCGCAGCTAAGGGGGGCATATTCCCCCAATCGCGCTCATGCTCCTCATGGAACTCACGTCCCTCCGCCATGAAGTTTGGACTGAACATCGAGAAAATTTTCCCGATGTCGGCCAAGGTTTTCTGCTCCACCAAACGCAGGACCAACGTGTTGCCGACACGCTCGACTTCAACGTCCTGTGCAGCATCGACGAACCCAAGTTCTTTGGGAATGCGAATTGCCAGTGAGTTACCGCTTTTGAATACTCTGGTAAGCATGTTTGTCCTTGTTGAATTATGGTATATACAGTATATACATGAATTCCTGTCAATGAAAGCATGAGCCTTGTCCAATGAGGTATGAGCCTGAACGGTTTGCGTATTTCCACCCAGGAGTGAGCCTGAGTCGACGAATTTACGGTTGAACTGGTTGCTTGATCATCCAAGGATGGTGATCAATATGGACGAGGCCAAACTGCGCACGATTGCGCAACTGCAGGAGTTTTTGAACGCGACCCAGGAGGTCAGTTTCACAGTAGGGCCAGGCGGCAGTGACCAGCAGCGCTACGA
>JARLJH010000053.1 GCA_031291305.1 Rhodoferax sp.
ATAGCAGTGAGCACAAGGATCCATCGGTGATCTTCCCAAATCACGACCCATGGAACGCGCTCATCAAAAGGAGGCGTCCGCAGGGCTCGCATCAGCCGATCTACGGAGCGGTAGTCACCCGGGATGGTGAATCCGCTGATCTTTGCTGCCTTGGCAACTTCTCCGTCTTGCGGCATGGCGAGTACCGCACCTGCAATCTGTCTTGAGATGCTCGGAGTTAGCCACGGCATGGCCGCAAGGGCCCACTGGGGATACAGGGCAGTGGACAGACTCAACGGGTAATCTGGCGTTTCATGTGGCTTGATAACCTTGAGGTCTGAAAGAGAAATCTTCCCTTCCTGCGCCATCTGTTCGATCAGGCCGCTGCGGACAAAACCCGCATCCACGCGACCCGACAGGACGGCATCAATCACCGCGTCCTGCTGAACGGTTTGGACGAGATCAAAAGCGTTCGGCTCAATGCCAGCATTGAGCAATTCGAAGGCCTGCGCCTGATAACCGCCCAGCGATTCGCGCGAACTGGCCGCAATTTGTTTACCTTTCAAGTCGCTAATGCCCCGTATGGCCTGGTTCTGCGACTTGACCACGATGACTCCACCAAAACTGGTCAATGCGTAGCCCTGTTCAGATTCAACCAGGGTTGCCAGAGGTGAGTAGAGATTCTGCTTTACGGACAAGGCAACATAGTGCGCCGGTTGAGTCAAAACAAGATCGACCCGATGTTCGAGAACCGCCTGCTCAAGTTCTGGGTAATCGAAGGCTTCAAGGACAACTCGACGCGTCGGTATCTGTTGTGCCAGATAGTCCGCGATGGGTTGCCAGCGTTTCAGTGTCTCGGGTTTAGTGCGAAATGCCAAGATGCCGAAACGCAGTTCGGGACGATCCCTCAGCTCAGGTTTGAGTCGTTCTGTCCCAGTGGCCGATGCCATAGACGCGAGAAACCAGATCAGTACGATGATCAGGCGCTGGATGACAATGAAAATACGGGACTGGCCAGATCGACCCAACGCCCTCTCCTTAGAATCTTTCTATTCAGTATATGCCTACTGATCCGTGGGGATGCCATGCATCCATGGGGGACTTCTGAGGCAGCCATATCTCAACGTTGTATTTCCGCAGTGCGCCTTTATGCAGAGATGTGGACAATGATTTGCCGAACGTCACGGATGGCTTTTGACTGGGGCAAATCTGGAGCAACTGGAAGCTGCCTGTTGCAGCCGTCAGCACCCCCACACTTGAGCCGCATGGTCGGCAGAAATTGCCCAGGCACTACGAGAGTAGTGCTTATTGCTTGCCGTGCAGGATGTCGAACGACTGGGCATAGACTTGTTGCTTGCTCAAACGACAAACAAAATGAATACCAACACCTTGCACGCCAAACCCGCACACCACCGTGAGGCAGGCTTCGCCAACAGTGACCCAGCTGTCGTTATTGGCAACTTCCCTTGGTATGAAATGGTCTGGCGCAGCCTGCGTGGCGACTTCAAGCCGCTCGCCCCGCCACAGAATGGCTACGCCGCATTCGCCAAAGAATGGAGCACCCCTGTGGACCTTGCGCGTATCGCGCAGCGACAGGATGCACCCGTGGTGACCTGGTTGGGCCATGTGTCGGTGTTGCTCCAGGTCGGCGGACTGAATATCCTGATGGACCCCACGTTGGCCGATTTTGCCGGGCCTTATGGACGCTTCGGAGCTCCTCGTATGGTGCCAGCGCCGCTGCGGGGGGACATGTTGTCGCCTATTGACGTCTTGCTGATTTCACACAACCATTACGACCATCTGTGCGATGCCACGGTCGCCGCCATGGTTGCGTCTGGGCAAAGACCGCGAATTTTTGTGCCACTGGACCTTAAAGCCTGGTTTGTTGCCCGCAACATCCCCAACGTGACCGAGCTGGACTGGTGGGATCACGCTGATGTAACAAGCGACACCGACGGCAAAACCTTACCGCAGCCCGTACGCATCCACTTCACCCCCTCCCAGCACTGGAGTCGCCGTACACCGTTTGACACCAATGCCTCGCTCTGGGGTGGCTATATGGTGGAACACAAGCCTGGCGCAACCGATGCTTGGCGCTTTTTGTTCCCCGGTGACACGGGCTATAGCGCAGACTTCAGGGCCATTCGTGAACGCTTGGGTGTTGTGGATTTTCTGGCCCTGCCCATAGGAGCCTACCTACCACGCGATTTCATGAAGAACATGCATGTGAACCCTGCCGATGCGGTGCAGATCATGCTGGATCTCGATGCGAAGCAAGCCATGGGGGTGCATTGGGGCACCTTCAAATTGACCCAAGAGTCCTTTGATCATCCCCCGCGCGATCTGGCCGCAGCACTGCAAGAGCGCGGCCTGGCGAAGGATAAGGTCTGGCTGCTGCGCCACGGTGAAACACGCGCTATCGCGGTATAAGAAACCATGCAGCCGTCCATTCCAATAGTTGGCGGGCGGAGTGCCATTCGCGTGTTGTGACAGACCGCGCGCTACGCAGGTTTGGCAAACCCAGCCTCCACCCATTTCAGCGCACTGGCCCGGTTGAGTTTGAACGCGGGTGACACTCGCACCTGCGCCAGCACTTCGTCGCCATCGTCTTTGGCGCTCAACATGGCAGAGGGGTTGTCGTCGTCGGGCGTGATGTCAAGGCACACGGTGATGCGCTGCGTGTCGTGCGCCACGGTGATGCTCTGGTGCAGCGTGGCATGCAACTGTTGCTCACTGCGGCGCACGAATTCGCTGGCGGTTTTGACCAAGGTGCTGAAGGCGTTGCCATCCAGCGGCTTGGGGTTCTTTTTGTCGCGGCCCATGGTCCACGGGCCCACCAGCGCAGGCTCGGACTGGCCGTCGCGGGTCATGGCCACGGCCCAGCCGTCATCGTCTTCGTTTTTGATGACCTGGGCGGTCCAGCCATCGCTGCGCCACAGGCGGGGTTCTTGGTTGTTGGGGGGTAAGTCAGTCACAGGCCAGCCGTTGTCAAAGGAAAACGCTGGACACAACCAGCGTTCGGGCCAGCATGCTAACCGGATTGCGGGCCGCGCCCGATCAGGTTACCTGCGGCCGATGGTGCTGCCAATCACACCACCAACTGCCGCGCCGCCCACGGTGCCGACCGAACTGCCACCCGTCAGCACCGCGCCAGCCAGGGCACCAATACCGGCCCCGGAGACGACGTTGCGATCATGGTGCGACAAATTGGCGCAGCCGCCCAGAGCGAAAGTGGTGGCCAGTACGGTGACGATAGATAGGGATTTGAGTTGGATTTTCATAGCTGTTGATGATCGCTCACGCCACAGCGGCTTGCCGCGCGATGTGTATCCACACGTATCCCAAGCAGCCTGACGTTTACATCTGGCAACAAATGACACACTTCAGTGCGCGGCGCTGACGGTGCTGCAAGCGCGTGCGCCTCCGTCGAACCCATCGCACCTATCATTCAGTCCCTTGCATATTTTGTCTGGATACCTTGATGACCACCCGCCATGCGCTGGATACGCGCGCCTCGACCATGATGTTGCTGCTGTGCCTGCTGTGGGGCCTGCAGCAGGTGGTACTGAAAGCCACCTCACACGACATTGCGCCGGTGATGCAGATTGCCTTGCGCTCGGGGGTGGCAGCGGTGCTGGTGGCGTTACTGATGTGGTGGCGCAAGGAACCCATGTCGGTCACCGATGGCAGCTTGCCAGCCGGGCTGGTGGTGGGCTGTTTGTTTGCGTTGGAGTTTTTGCTGGTGGGTGAGGGGCTGCGTCACACCTCAGCCTCCCACGCGGTGGTGTTTTTGTACACCGCACCGATTTTTGCCGCACTGGGCCTGCACCTGAAACTGCCCACCGAGCGGCTGAGCGGCGTGCAATGGCTGGGCATCGCTCTGGCGTTTGCGGGCATTGTGCTGACGTTTTTTGGCCGCAGCCAGCAGACCGGCCCGGCGATGACCACCGAGATGCTGCTGGGTGATGCGCTGTCCTTGTTCGCGGGCATGTCTTGGGCGGCGACCACGGTGGTTGTGCGCTGCTCGCGCTTGGCTTTGGCATCCGCCTCGCAAACCCTGCTGTACCAGCTGGTGGGCGCTTTTGTGTTGCTGATACTGGCAGCGGTGGTGATGGGGCAAACCAGTATCCACTTCACACCTACGGTGTGGGCCAGCCTGGTGTTTCATTCGGTCATTGTGTCGTTTGCCAGTTATCTGGCCTGGTTCTGGTTGCTGCGGCATTACCTGGCGACCCGGCTGGGGGTGTTTTCGTTCATGACGCCGCTGTTTGGCATGGCCTTTGGCGTGTGGTTATTACACGAGCCGCTGGAAGCCAGTTTTGTGGCCGGCGCCGCGCTGGTGATGACCGGAGTGATGCTGGTGAGTCTGCGCGGCACCATCAAGTGGCGCAGCCGCCCGACAAGCAGGGCTTAAATTGCCACCTTTCTTCATTAACCGATCCGCCACCATGACAAGCTTATCCGCGCTGCCCTGTTACCTCAACGGCGAATTCACCACCCTGCCCCACGCCAAGATCAGTGTGATGGACCGGGGCTTCATTTTTGGCGACGGTGTCTATGAGGTGGTGCCGGTGTACGGCGGGCAGCTGTTCCGCTTCGAGCAACACATGGCTCGGCTGGAGCGCAGCCTCAAAGAATTGCGCATCCCGAACCCGTCCACGCGCGCGCAATGGGCCAAAGTTGCCCACAAATTAATAGCGGACTACGCCCATTCCACGGGGGCTATCGCCAATAAATCCGATCAACTCATCTACATCCAGATCACCCGTGGTGTGGCCATGCGTGACCATGTGATGCCCACCGACATCACACCCACGGTGTTTGTCATGACCAATGTGATGAAGCCGCCCAGTGACGAGCAGCGCCGCCTGGGGGTGACTTGCGTCACGGCGGACGATTTCCGCTGGGAAAAGGCGCACATCAAGGCCACCAGCCTGCTCGGCGCAGTGTTTGCACGCCAGATCAGTGTTGACGCGGGCGCCACCGAGACGGTGATGTTTCGCGACGGCTTTTTGAGCGAAGCCGCCTCCAGCAATGTCTGGGTGGTGAAAAACGGCCGTTTGCTGGGCGCGCCCAAGGACAACCTGGTGCTCGAAGGCATCCGCTACGGGCTGATCGAAGATATCTGCGCGCAGCAGGGCATTCCCTTTGCGCTGCGCCGCATCACCCGCGCCGAGGTGCTGGCCGCCGATGAGTTGCTGTTGTCGTCAGCCACCAAAGAGGTGCTGCCGGTAACCCAACTGGACGGCCAGCCGGTGGGCAACGGCCAGCCCGGACCGGTGTATGCGCGCCTGTATGCCGGTTACCAGCAGGCCAAGGCCGCCGCACGCGAGGCCACGCCGCCGTGACACAAAGTCGCGCCACATAGCCACTTGAATTTGCCGACTTCGGCCCCAGCTACCCCCTCGCGTGAGCACCAGCCGCCCTTGGTCGGCTGGATTTTTTAATGCTTTGAGAACACCCCAACCCATGAGCAAACAAACTCTTTCCTTCCAGGCCGAAGTCGCACAACTGTTGCACCTGGTCACCCACTCGCTGTACTCCAACAAAGAGATTTTTCTGCGCGAACTGATCTCCAACGGATCAGACGCCTGCGACAAGCTGCGTTTTGAAGCCATCAACGACGGTGGCCTGTATGAAGCTGATACCGAACTCAAGATCAAGGTCACTTTTGACAAGGATGCCAAAACGCTGACCATCACCGACAACGGCATTGGCATGAGCACGCAGGAGGCCATTGACCACCTGGGCACCATTGCCAAGAGCGGTACCAAGGACTTTGTGAGCAAGCTCAGCGGCGACCAGAAGGCCGACTCGCAACTCATTGGCCAGTTCGGTGTGGGCTTTTACTCCGGCTTTATCGTGGCCGACAAGATCAGCGTCGAATCGCGCCGCGCCGGCATGAAAGCCGAAGAGGGCGTGCGCTGGATCAGCGGCGGCGCGGGCGACTTCGAGGTTGAAAGCATCACCCGCCCAGAGCGCGGCACCAGCGTCATCCTGCACCTGCGCGACGACGCCATGGATTACGCATCGGCCTGGAAGCTCAAGAGCATCATCAGCAAGTATTCCGACCACATCAGCCTGCCCATTTTGATGGAAAAGGAAGAATGGAAAGACAGCGAACTGATTGACCCCAAGGATGAAAAAGGTGGCCGCCAGCCCGGCGGCATGGTTAAGACCGGTGACTGGGAAACTGTCAACAAGGCCAACGCCATCTGGTCACGCCCCAAAAAAGACATCAGCGCTGACGAATACAACGAGTTTTACAAGCAGATCAGCCACGACACGGAAGAGCCGCTGGCCTACACCCACAACCGTGTGGAAGGCAGCACCGAATACACCCAGTTGCTGTACATCCCCGGCAAAGCACCGTTTGACCTGAATAACCGCGAAAAATCTGCGGGTGTCAAGCTGTATGTGAAGCGCGTCTTCATCATGGACGATGCGGAGGCGCTGCTGCCGACCTACCTGCGCTTTGTCAAAGGCGTGGTGGACTCTGCCGATCTGCCGCTGAACGTGAGCCGTGAGCTGCTGCAGGAAAGCCGCGACGTGAAAGCCATCCGCGAAGGCTGCACCAAGCGCGTGCTCGGCATGCTCGAAGACCTGGCCAAACACGACAAACTGCCAGAAGCATCAGCCGATGGCGTGACCGACGTGTTGAGCGCTGAAGACAAAGCCGAAGCCGAGAAGAACGCTGGCAAATACACCAAGTTCTACAAGGAATTTGGTGCCGTCCTCAAAGAAGGTCTGGGCGAAGACTTTGGCAACAAGGACCGCATCGCCAAGCTGCTGCGTTTTGCCAGCACCAGCACCGACGCCGTCAGCGTGAGCTTTGCCGACTACAAGGCACGCATGAAAGAGGGCCAGGAAGCCATCTACTTCATCACCGCCGACAACCTGGCTGCCGCCAAGCACAGCCCGCAGCTTGAAGTGTTCAAGAAAAAAGGCATTGAGGTGCTGCTGATGAGCGACCGCGTGGACGAGTGGGCGCTGAACTACCTGTACGAGTTTGACGGCACACCGCTGCAAAGCGTGGCCAAGGGCGCAGTCGATCTGGGCAAACTGCAAGACGAGACCGAAAAGAAAGCCGCTGAAGAAGCTGCTGAAGCTTTCAAGCCCTTGCTGGCCAAGCTCAAAGAGGCCCTGAAAGACAAGGCCGAGGACGTGCGCGTGACCACCCGCCTGGTGGACTCACCCGCTTGCCTGGTGGTGCAGGACCACGGCATGAGCACGCAACTCGCCCGCATGCTCAAGCAGGCTGGCCAAACCGCGCCGGAAACCAAGCCCGTGCTGGAAGTCAACGCCGAGCACGCGCTGGTGAAAAAGCTCGAAGGCTCGGTGCACTTCAATGACCTGGCGCACATCCTGTTTGACCAGGCCCTGCTGGCCGAAGGCGGTCTGCCCGATGATCCGGCGGCTTACGTCAAACGGGTGAATGCACTGCTGGTGTGAGTTTCATATAAGAAATTGGCCCTAGGCCCAGATATCACCTGGGCTTACAGCTAACATAAAGATAGTAAAAAAGCCCCGCAGTCCAACGGACTGGCGGGGCTTTTTTACGCGGCGTGTGTGCCGTGCATGGCACGAATCCAGCCGGGTGCAAGTCCCGGTGCCAGGCTTGTAGAGCCGAAGGCTAGCCAAAGGGCAAGTGCGTCGTCGCGAGGCGGGGTGCGGAGGAAGCTCAAGGCGAAATCGCAGGGCGA
>JARLJH010000054.1 GCA_031291305.1 Rhodoferax sp.
AGATGCCAGTAACTGGAACGCGAACAGTTCCACACTTCGAATGACTCCTGTCAGCCTACTGGTGCCAGCCGACTTTCTCCGAACCTGACCGTCAAAATTGAACGGCTGCGATCGAGAATATCGCAATTCGGCAGTGCAGCGGGAGCGGCCACCACGAGCACCTGCTTTCGGGAAGTCCAAATGCACGATTTGGTGAGCCGGTCATTTCCTATTTAAAAAAATACTTCCAGTCCACCCAAAACGACACAGCCTGTCTGATAAGGCAGATAAGCTATTCCCCATAGCCGTCAGAATAATCACGACGACGTTAAACAACGAGGGAATTGCTAAATGTCAAAGGAGCTTGCAGAGCACGACAAACTGGCATATCGGCTGACTCAAATACTGGTCAAGCTCAATGAAGGTGAATCACTTGACCCGCTGGCTTTAGCAAAAGAGTTTGGTGTACACCCCCGTACCATACAGCGCGACCTCAACACCCGCTTTGCCTGTCTGGCGCTCCGCCGGGTTGACGGCCACTACCAGCTTGACTCAACCCACCTCGGCAAACTCAGCTTCAGCGACATTGAGCAATTCGCAAATCTGGCAGGCGTGCGCGGCCTGTTCCCCAAGCTCACGAGAGGCTTCATGCGCGATCTAGCTGACCGAAACGCAAATGGCACACTATTGGTTAAAGGCTATCACTACGAAGACTTGCGTGGCAAAGAAGGTATGTTCAGTCAGATTGAACAAGCCATCAGCACCCATCAGCGCATCCGGTTTGAATACCTCAAACTTGAAGGTCGCAAAAGCTACGCTTCCATCGAACCCTACAAGCTCGTCAACCACGGTGGCATCTGGTATCTGGCTGGCAAAGACGGAGGCGAGCTCAAGTCGTGGACATTCACCAAGATTGAACACCTGAATACGCTGGACACCTTCACCCCTGACCCCAGTGTGCATGACACCCTGACCAAGGAAGACGGCATCTGGCTCAACGCCAAGAAGACGGAAGTTGTGCTGAAAGTGTCCCCCTCAGTGGCGGGTTACTTTCAGCGCCGCAACCTGATTGCACACCAAGTGATTGAGAAAGAACTCGCAGACGGTGGACTCATCGTGTCTTGCAAGGTGGCGCATCCAAACCAGATTCTTCCCAGCGTGCGGTACTGGCTCCCTAATGTTCGCATCATCAGCCCTGAAGGATACCAAGCGGCACTGGAGGCTGAACTGAGATCCTACCTGCAAGGCGTAACTTGAATCGCGCCCTAATTTGGCCGAATTTTTCAAACTCGTTTAACCCAAGGAGAAAACCATGCTTGACTCATTCTCACCCCTCGAAAACCTTAAAGCCTTTGCCATTACTTACGCAGCTGGAATTGCTTCGGCCATTCTGGTTAGTTTTTATGTGAGGTGGGTAAAAGAAGATGCAGAAGACATGCGGCAGTAATACAGTCGTCAATTTAATGACCCACTGATATTGAGTTAGTAGTGAATTATTTCAGTATTTTCCTAAATGTGTGTACAGTTATCGAAAGATTTGTAGGTTTCTCGCACAGCTTTTGCTAAATTATTTAAAAGCCCAACTGAGTATAAAAAAATGAGTGAAAATATTCTTAAAACATTGCCGTACTCCGAGCGGCAGTTTGTGGTGGTAATGCCGGATGAAATTGTGCATAAACAAAGAGATAGTCTCGCTGAGGATGCATCAGGTTCTATTGACTGGAAAAATGTCGCCATGACTGTTGCCTTAGGCTCGTTCCGAGCTAGTCCACTTGTTGCTTTAGCGAGTGTCGTAGTCAAAGAAGGTTATGCTGCTTGGGAGCGATCTCGTGATAATGGTATAAAAACACTTCCAATTAAAAGATCCGAGGCTGAGGAATTGATTTTTCCACCTGGACACCCAAGAGATGGTGTGCTGTACGCATGTCATCCGGCAGATACCAACACATACTTTACGGTTGCAACTTTTCATCGCGCTGCTTTTGAACACAAGTTAGCCGAAGCAGTGAACTTGCTTATGCACCTCGGAGCTACAAAGTTCAAAGTTGAACATATTACTGGCTGGTCAACTGAATTTGCATCACATCTGGCTGTACCTTTTCAGCAAGCCACAGTTAAAGCAGATGTAAATTCTAATTCTGGATCTAAATCAAAAATTCTGTTTGAAGCATCATTACCAAAAAACAAATCTTGTGTTTTACCTCCAGATATGGTTTGGTATCCTCATGAAAAAACCTGGCAATCAGTCGCTAAAGGTCGGTTGAATTTTGGTATGGATGATTTTTCATTGACGATTAGCTATGTCGATGATTTTGGCATTAATGCAGGCCTAAAACTAAAAGCTACAAATTCGGGGTTGGATTTGGGTGGCAAGTTTGAAGAGCATATCGCGACCAGTTGGAAAATCGAGGGAGTGTTTGCACCCTCAATTTAAAAATATAGACCTAGCCTGACTGAATTTCACCATATTCACGAGGGTCATCAGGCCCTGGTTCTCATTGGGTTGCAAACCGTCCATCATCGGGATAGAAATCACGTTGCAGATTGTTGGATTGCTGATTGTCAGCGGCGGCTTTGGAGCAACTAGTTCGGCAATCTCGACAGCCGGAATCAGCCTTAAGTTGAATCCCCCAACATCCCGTCGCCTCAAAAAATGTTGAAGGCGGGTGGTGGGGTTGGCGGGCGCAGGCACCATTCGCGTGGAGTGGCTGGTGGCGCACCAAGGGGGTCAGCAAATCAAAGGCGGCTCAGCCATCCAGGCACTCGCCCGCGAGCGTGGGCCGGAGAACGCAAGCCACGCCGCCCGCCTGGTGCCACCCAAGAGTTGTATAAATTTTAGGCTGCTAGCCCTTTAAATATAAGGGCTAGCAGCTATTACTTTTGAATGCCTGCGTAGGTGATGCGACGACATTCAGGGTGTCGCAAACTCAGCCCGTGTTCCGCAGTCCCGCTGCAATCCCGTTGATCGAGATGTGAATGCCGCGCTTGATGCGCTCATCACTGTTGCCCGCGCGGTAGCGGCGCACCAGTTCCACCTGCAGGTGGTGCAACGGGTCGATGTAGGGAAAGCGGTGGCGCATGGAGCGTTGCAGCGAGGCGTTGTGCGCGAGCCGCTGCGAGTCACCCGTTATCAGCTGCAGTGCGTGCACGGTGCGATGCCATTCGGCCTCAATGGCTGCGAAGATTTTTTTGCGCAGCTTCTTGTCGGCCACCAGCTCGGCGTAGCGTGAGGCTAAGGCCATGTCACTTTTAGCCAGAACCATGTCCATGTTGGATAGGAGCGTATTGAAGAAGGGCCATTGTTGCTCCATTTTTTGGAGCATTGCAAGGCGCTGTTTGCTGAGCTTGGCAGGTGTTTTGTCTTCGTTGGGGTACAAAAACTTTTCCACCGCCGAACCAAAGCCAAACCAACCAGGCAAGGTCAGGCGGCATTGGCCCCAGCTGAAGCCCCAGGGGATGGCGCGCAAGTCTTCAATCTTTTGCGTGGCCTTGCGCGAGGCCGGGCGCGAGCCGATGTTGAGTTCGGCGATTTCGCGGATGGGCGTGGCACCAAAGAAGTAGTCGGTGAAGCCGGGGGTCTCGTACACCAGTGCCCGGTAAGCTGCCATGCTGGCCAGTGAAATCTCGGCCGCAGCCTCCAGAAAGGCCGGTTCAGCCGCCTGGGTGGGGTGCAGCAGAGTGGCTTCCAGGGTGGCCGCGACCAGGGTCTCCAGGTTGCGGCGACCAATTTCGGGGTTGGCGTATTTGGAGCCGATTACCTCACCTTGTTCGGTCAGGCGGATCTGGCCGCGCACGGTGCCGGGGGGCTGCGCCAGAATGGCCTCGAAGCTGGGGCCGCCGCCACGCCCAACCGTGCCGCCCCGGCCGTGGAACATGCGCAACTGGATGAAATCACGGTTGTCAGGGGTCGGGTGGGCCTGGTTGATCTCGTCAAACACCTCCACCAGAGCAAGTTCACCGCGGTACAGCTCCCAGTTGCTGGTGAAGATGCCGCCGTCCTTGTTGCTGTCGGAGTAGCCCAGCATGATGTCCTGCTCGCCATACTGGTCGGCATTGCCGCGCTGCACCATGGCCAGAATGCCGGGCAGGGCGTAAAAGGTTTGCATGATCGGAGCGGCGTGGCGCAGGTCGTCAATGGTCTCGAACAGCGGCACCACAATCAGGTCGCAGGTGGCGTTGTCGCCGTCCAGCGTGCCGCGCATCAGGCCCACTTCTTTTTGCAGCAGCATCACTTCCAGCAAGTCACTCACGGTTTCGGTGTGGCTGATGATGTAGTGGCGAATGGCCTGGGCACCATAGCGCTCGCGCATGGTTTTGGCGGCTTCGAAAATGGCGATTTCGCTGAGCGTGTGCTCGCTGTAAGTGGCCCCCACTACGCGCAACGGCCGGGCTTCGTTGAGCAGGGTCAGCAGCAGCTGGCATTTGGCAGCTTCGTCCAGACTGGCGTAGTTGGCAGTGACGCGGGCGTTGGACAGCAGCTCGGTGAGCACCGCTTCGTGCTGGTCGGAGCTTTGGCGCAGGTCCACCGTGGCCAGGTGAAAACCAAACACCTGGATGGCACGCATCAGCGGCTGCAGGTGCTGGGTCACCAAGGGTTGGGCGCGTTGTGACAGCAAAGAGGCTTCAATCACCCGCAGATCGGCCAGCAGTTCTTTCGCCGTTACATAGGGGTTCTGCGGTGGCACAGCATGGCGCGCGGCCTCACCGCCCGTCAGTTCCTTGAGCGTCGCAGCCAGCCGGGCATAAACGCCGATCAGCGCGCGGCGATAGGGTTCGTCCTTGCGGTGCTCGCTGGTGTCGGCAGAGTGTTCTGCCAGGGCCTGCATGTCGGGTGAAAATGTCATCAGCAGCGCCGATTGCGACAAATCACCGCCCAGCAGGTGAATTTCGGTGAGGTAGTGGCGGATGGCCACGTCCGCTTGGCGGCGCAGGGCGTGCTCCAGGGTATGGGCGTTGACGTTGGGGTTGCCGTCGCGGTCGCCACCAATCCACTGACCCATGCGCAGGAAGTTGGCAATCGGCTGCTGGCCCAAGGCTTGTTCCAGATGGGCGTAGATCCGCGGAATTTCACGCAAGAAGGTCGATTCGTAATAACTCAGCGCGTTGTCCACCTCGTTGGCCACGGTGAGTTTGGAAAAGCGCAGCAGCCGGGTTTGCCACAGTTGCAACACACGGGCGTGCAACTGGGCCTCGTTGTCGGCCAATTGGCTCGGGGCCAGCGCATCTTCGGGCACATGGTAGGCGATGGCCTGTGCCAGGATGTCATCGCGCTGGGCCAGCAGTTTGGCAATGTCACGCTCGGCATCCAGAATGCTTTTGCGCTGCACTTCGGTCGGGTGGGCGGTCAACACGGGTGAGACATAACTGTGCGCCAGCATCTCGCTGATGGCTTGTGGGGTGATGCCGCCTTCTGACAGGCGCTGCAGCGTTTTGCCAATGCTGCCTTCGCGTACCTGTCCCATGCGCAGGTGTATGGCGCGGCGGCGAATGTGATGCCTGTCTTCAGCCAGGTTGGCCAAGTGGCTGAAGTAGGTGAAAGCACGCACCACGCTGACGGTCTTGTCGCCACTGAGCGACTTGAGCAGCTTGCTCAGCGTCTTGTCCGCCTCATGATCCGCATCCCGGCGGAAGGCCACGGACAGTTGGCGAATCTGTTCCACCAGGGCAAAGGCGGCGTCGCCTTCTTGCTCTCGGATCACGTCGCCCAGGATGCGGCCTAACAGACGGATGTCTTCGATCAGGGGCTGCTCAGTGTTTTGGGGACTGGTTTTGGTGCGGGGTGTGCTGATCTTGGTCATGTTGGGTCCGGGGATGGTTCTGCCGTTGCTAAGCAAGACTCATGCTAGCATTCCCGTTCACATCGAGATAACAAAGAGGTTACGGCTGAGCGCCATACGCATATGAGTAAATTCACCATTGCCACCAGAGAGAGTCGTTTGGCCATGTGGCAGGCTGAGCATGTTCAGGCTATTTTGAACGGTAGGGGGCATTCAGTCGCTATTTTGGGTATGACCACTTTGGGTGACCAGATATTGGACCGTGCTCTGAGTCAGGTCGGTGGCAAGGGGCTGTTTGTCAAGGAACTGGAGGTCGCTCTGGAGAACGGCAGCGCTGATCTGGCAGTGCATTCGCTCAAAGACGTGCCCATGGAGTTGCCAGAGGGTTTCAACCTGGCCTGCGTGATGGAGCGTGAAGACCCCCGCGATGCATTTGTTTCGCCGCGCTACGCCAATTTGAATGCGTTGCCGCAAGGTGCGGTGGTGGGGACTTCCAGCCTGCGGCGCACGGTTTTGTTGCGCGCGTTGCGGCCGGATTTGAAGATCGAGCCCTTGCGTGGCAATCTGGACACCCGCTTGCGCAAGTTGGATGAAGGCCAGTACGACGCCATCGTGCTGGCGGCGGCCGGGCTCAAACGCCTGAAGCTTGAAGAGCGTATTCGTGACATTTTTGAGCCCGATGTGATGCTGCCAGCCGCCGGGCAAGGTGCCTTGGGGATTGAAGTGCGCAACGATGGTGCCGAGGTCATG
This sequence comes from Rhodoferax sp., assembly GCA_031291305.1. Classification (GTDB taxonomy): domain Bacteria; phylum Pseudomonadota; class Gammaproteobacteria; order Burkholderiales; family Burkholderiaceae_C; genus Rhodoferax. Next base: position 6,507 of record JARLJH010000054.1, read on the forward strand.
GCCGCCATGGCGCCGCTGGCGCATCAGCCCACCTGGTTGGCGGTGGCTGCTGAGCGTGCGGTCAGCCGTGCCATGGGGGGGAGTTGCTCCATGCCACTGGCCGCCTATGCCACGTTGCAAGGGGACGTGCTGACCCTCAACGCCGCTTGGGGCGATATCCAGAACAAGCTGCCACTGGTGCGCGCCAGCGCGACGGGTCCCGTCACCGATCAGGCCAGTGCTGCCGCACTGGGTCAGCGTGTGGCGGAGGACCTAATGGCTGGCGTGCTGGCCCAGGGCGGTAGCCTGGAGCATCTTGACAAGGCGTTGATCGCTGGGCGGTAAGGCATGCGCGTACTGGTGACACGGGTGCAGCCACAAGCGGCGCGCTGGGTGCAATTGCTCTCCGACCAGTATGAGGCAGTCGCCTTGCCATTGCTTGAAACCCGTGCGCTGGCAGATACGGCAGCGTTGCAGGCTGCCGGGCAGCGTTGGTCAGATTACGCTGCGGTGATGTTTGTCAGCAGCCAGGCTGTATCGTTCTTCTTTGCATCAAATCAGGCTCTAGCCCAGGTATATCAAGAGCAGACAGCTCTCGATACAAGAGCATGGGCCACGGGCCCTGGTACCCGTACGGCCTTGCTGGCGCAGGGCGTACCTGCGCATCAGGTGGACGCGCCGCCGATGGATAGCGGTCAGTTTGACTCCGAGGCTTTGTGGCAACAGGTGTGCGGCCAGATTGCACCTGGGGCGCGGGTGCTGGTCGTGCGCGGTGACGTCCAGGGCGATGGGTCCGAGGTTGACAAGCCTGATGAAGGGGCCACCAAACCGCAAAATACGCCCGGTGTAGGTCGCGACTGGCTGGCACAGCGCCTGCAGCAGGCTGGGGCGAGGGTGGATTTTGTGGTCGCTTACCAGCGCTGCGCGCCCGTTTGGGGGGACGCTGAGCGCGTCCTGGCCACGCAGGCTGCCACTGACGGCTCAGTCTGGTTGTTCAGCAGTGCCGAGGCGGTGGGGCATTTGCGCAACCTGCTGCCAGGTCAGAGCTGGGCACAGGCCCGAGCGGTGGCCACGCACCCGCGCATTGAGCAGGCGGCACTTGGTTTGGGCTTTGCTCAGGTGCGGGAATCACGTCCGACGCTTGACGCTGTGCGGTCCTCTATAGAATCGTTCCTATGACCGATGCCAATACTCCAGAACCTGAAAGCCTCAGCGAGGCAGTGTTGGCACCGCCTGCCAGTGCCACGACCAACGCGCCGACGCTTGGCCGCAGCTTGACCCTTGGCGTGGGCGTACTTGCCATAGCCGCCTTGCTGGCATCGGTGATGCTGTGGCAAAAGGTCAGCAATATCCAGACGCAACTGGCATTGCAAAGTGCTGATGCCCAAAGCAAGTCGCAGGAGGCGCAGACATTGTCCAAGCAGTCACTGTCTCAGGCGCAGGATGCAGTGGCTCGCGTGGCGGTACTCGATGCCCGTCTAAGTGAAGTGGCACTGCAGCGCAGCCAGCTTGATGAACTGATGCAAAGCCTCTCGCGTTCGCGCGATGAGAATCTGGTGGTTGATATTGAAGCCTCGTTGCGCTTGGCGCAACAGCAGGCCGATCTCACCGGAACCGTCGAGCCTTTACTGGCTGCTTTGAAAACTGCTGACCAGCGTGTGGCACGTGCCGCGCAACCGCGCATGGCATTGTTGCAACGCGCGCTGACACGAGATATTGAGCGCGTCAAATCAGCAGCAGTGAGCGATACCCCGACCATGCTGGTCAAGCTCGATGAACTCGTGCACATGGCAGACGATTTGGTACTGGCCAATGCGGTTGGACCATTGAAGAAGGTGAAGGCGGCCGGTGACTCTGAATCAACTGCTAACAAACCGCTCGAAAAGTGGCAAAAAGTGCTGCAGCAGGTTCTGGGAGACGCACGCAACCTGGTACGGGTCAGCCGTATTGAGACGCCCGAAGCTGCTTTACTGTCGCCTGAGCAGTCCTTTTTTGTTCGTGAAAACTTCAAACTCAGGCTGCTGAATGCCCGCTTGGGTTTGCTGTCTCGGCAAATCACCTCCGCTCGCGCTGATTTGGTGGTGGCACAAGATGCCCTTGGCAAATACTTTGACCACAACGCACGCAGCACCCGCACAGCTACCGCCTTGTTGCAGCAGGTGCAATCGCAGATGCTTCAGTTGCAGATTCCCCGGGTAGATGACACGTTGACGGTGCTGAGCACTGTTGCGGCGGGGCACTGATCATGCGGCTGACGGTCTGGTTACTGGGTTTGTTTGGCGTGGCTGTGGCCTTGGCGCTGTTTGCCAGCGGTAACTCGGCCACGATCACGGTGTTTTGGCCGCCGTACCGCGTTGATTTGTCGCTCAATTTGGTGATTCTGGCGATTTTGTTGGCGTTTGCACTGGTTCATGTGGCCCTGAAAGGTCTGTCAGCACTGTTTGCCATTCCAGGACAGGCCAAGTCCTGGCGCTTGCGCTACCAGGAGCGTGTCATGCATTCGGCCTTGCTCGATGCCTTGTCTCATCTGGTGGCCGGGCGCTTCATTCGTGCCCGCAAATCTGCTGAACTGGTGCTCTCGCGCGAGGCTGCCATGGCGCGCAGCGGCGAGGTCTGGCCTGATGCGGCGCGCCTGCGGGTGATGGCGCATCTTCTGGCCGCAGAAAGTGCGCAGGCGCTGCAGGATAAGACGGCGCGTGAAGTGCACTTCCAGCAAGCTCTGGCGCAGTCTGCTGTTGCCGAGGCCAGCAGTACGCGTGAAGGCGTGCAGTTGCGCGCCGTACGGTGGTCGCTGGAAGACCGCGACCCCCATTCCGCGCTGGACTGGCTTTCGCAGTTGCCCTCGGGGGTGGCGCGGCGCACCGTGGCATTGCGACTGCGTCTGAAAGTGGCACGTCTGGCCGGGCAGAATGATCAGGCGCTGGAAACTGCGCGTCTTCTTGTAAAGCACAAGGCGTTTTCTGAGGCAGCAGCATTGAGTCTGGTCCGTGCCCTGGCGCTGGAATACATCCAGACGGCTCACGAGCCTGAGCAACTGAACGCGTTGTGGCAGCGCCTGGAGGCTACCGAAAAAGGTATGCCTGAGGTGGCCATTGTGGCTGCAGGGCGGCTTCTCAGGATGGGTGGCGATGTGCGTCAGGCGTTTGATTGGTTGCTACCTGTTTGGGAGCGGATGGTGCAGGCACCAGATGGGCTGAGCGCGGATCAGAAGGTTGTTCTGATTCGGGTAATGGAAAATGGTTTCTCGGCCATAGGGCCTGCCATTGACGCCGTTTGGTTGTCCAGGATCGAGAATGCGCAGCAGGCAGCGCCGGGTGATGCCGCTTTGCAGTACTTGGCGGGCGTGGCGTGTTTGCACCTTCAACTCTGGGGTAAGGCGCAACAGTTGATTCGCCAGGCCTTACCACGTCTGGAAGACAAGGGTTTGCTGACCCGCGCCTGGCAGGTTATGGCCGAGCTGGCGCAGCGCCAGGGTGACGACGCGCAGGCTATGGCTGCTTGGAGAAACGCTGCACAAGTTGGGTCGCGTCGCAGGGCTGAGAAGTAGGCGTGCGTGCCTTGCATCAAACGGTGTGAGTGGTGATTTGCGTGACTTGTCAAGCGTTCGAGTCTATGATTTGGCAATGAGTACATTCATTGAACACATCGTCAAACTAACGAATCATCGGGACCGTGACCTTCTGGAACTCACGTTGTCCAAGGCGCTGATTGACCTGCTGCCGTTGGAGCGCATCGTGATCGCGCGCGTGGTGCGCGAAGAGGGTATTAGCCGTTGGCTGGAGGTGGCGCGTCTGGATGCCAAAGGGGGCGGGCGTGTGATTGACCCGCAGCGGGTGGATTTTCAGACTTTGGTGACGCTCGAGGAGGCCTCTGATCGGTTCAAGTGCCTGCAAACTCGTGACGTGGTGGAAGTCGCCTGGGCTGGACCCGAGGGGCCGCGCATCACCCTGCTGCCACTGTTTTCCGACTCGCGGCTGGAAGATTCGGGCGTGTTGGAACTGCATTCCGAGGCCGCTTTGAGCCCCGATAGCATGGCCTTGGTGGACGCTCTGCGCCAGATTTACCGCAACATGTATTCGTTGTTAGAGTACAGCGAACGTGATCCCTTGACCGGCTTGCTCAACCGTAAGTCGCTTAATGATGCGTTTTACAGTGCCGTGCTCGAAGACCTCGATGGCACTGCGCCTGCCATGAATACTGACAAAGATCAGGAACGTCGCCATCGCGTGCCGGCTAACTACTGGATTGGTTCGGCATCCATTGATAATTTTGACCTGATTGGTGACAAACATGGTGCCGCCGCAGTAGAAGATGTCTTACAGCGGGTGGCTCGCATCATGAGCAGTACGTTCAGAACCTATGACCGTCTCTATCACTTTGAGGCCGAAAGCTTTGGTGTGCTGTTGCATTGTCCTGATGAAGCGCTGGTGTTGTCGGCCTTTGAGCGCTTTCGCGCCAACGTAGAAAAGACCCGATTCCCTGTGGTAGGGCGGGTTACCGTAAGTTGTGGCTTCACCACGGTCAGGGTGGATGATTCACCTGATAGCGCGCTGGACAACACCGCCAAAGCGGTTGATTTCTCTCGGCGCAGCGGCGGTAACAAAGCCTGCAGTCACCTTGGTTTAGTGCGCCGGGGCTTTTTTGGGCCGGTGCCCGTCCTGACGGAAGCAGCTGAGAGTGTCTGATACCTATCGAGAATAAAAAAAGGGCACTCAAGTGCCCTTTTTTGATAGTAAGCATCCCTTGCGGGACAGGGGTTTATTGTGTTTCGGTCTGCTCAAACGGCAAGCTCATGTTGCGCAGGTCGCGCCGGGTTTCCACCAGCACCAGTGGTCGCTCGTCCATAACGATGACGGGTGGACGTTCGCGCGGCAAGCGCACCGGTTCGGGCTGGGCCTTAATCGCAGCTTGCGCCGCTGCCACTTTGTCAGCGTCTGACGATACCCAGCTCAAACCACTGCTTTGTGCAAGTTGTGCCAATTCTTCCAGCGGCAAGTTGTAGGGCTGCACCTTGGGCATGCCACTGTGTGCAGTTGCCGTCAGAGCCGGTGCTGCCTCTGGCGTAGCCGCCATCACCGATTCAGGGGCGGGGGCTTGTGCAGCCAATGGGGTTTCAACCATGACGGAATCTGACTGCGCCTCGGCGTGCACAACCAGTGTTGGTGCAGGTGGCGCATCGGCAACGGCCGATGCATTGACAGCAGGCATGTTGAAATACGACTTGCGAGGCGCAATCTCGTCTTGCGCATCCGACGCTGCATCCAAAGGCAGTGAGGTCTGTGCATCGTCAGATGCCACCGCGTCTATGGACGGACGCTCGGAGCGCTCGCCACGCGACTTGCGTTCACGACCGTAACGGTCGCGTGAACGCTTTTCCCTTGGGGTGGATTCACCCCTGTCGGCCTGTTCACCGGCAGGTAAGTTGTCGCTTGGTGACGCTTCCGCAGCATCCGACGCAGCATTGGCAGTATTTGCCAGGTCAGTTGCTGGCACTGGACGATTTTCACCATCCATACGCGGACCGCGCGGACGGCGTTCACCACGCTGACCCCGGCCACCACGCTCCTGGCGCAGCTCGTTTCGGTTGGTCTCATTGCCCTCCACGGTCACTTGCATGTCTGCGTCCGGGCGGCTCGCATCTGCGGCCATGGTGTTGACCTGACTGTCCTGGCGCTCGCTGCGTGAACCGCGATCCTGACGTTCGCCACGTTCTGGGCGGTTGGCGCGGTCACTGCGATTAGGTCTGCCATCCGGACGACCATCGGTACGGCCTTCCGGGCGGGCATTGCGGGATTCACTGCGAGGGCCTCGGCCACCTTCCGTGCGGTCATTGCGGGTTTCATTGCGGCGGCTGCCGTCGCGGCTTGTACGGCCACCTTGTTGGGCGGTGCTTGGCTCTGTCGTGCTGGTTGCCGGGGGAGTGGCGGGTGCCTTGGGTGTCTGCGCCGCCAGGGGTGCGGGTGCAAACAGGTTCTTGATCCAGCCAAAGAAGCCTTTTTCGATCACCACGGGTGCTGCCACCGGGGCCTTAGGCTGCTGATGACCTGGGGCTGATGGCGGTACGTGTGCCACAGGCGCTGGTTTGGGTGGTACTACCGGCGCGGGGGCGTCGGGAAGCACGCCCTTGATGACCGGCGTTTGCCGGTTGGTAGGCTCCTGGGCGCGGCGCGTGACGGCAGTGACGTCTTCCACCTCTTCGGCCATCGTGTAGCTGGGGGTGATGTTGTCCAGACGCGGGTCATCGTGCTTCAGGCGCTCCAACTTGTAGTTGGGCGTTTCCATCGACTTGTTGGGCACCATCAGCACATTGATGCGCTGCTTGAGCTCAATCTTGGCGATTTCGGTGCGTTTTTCGTTGAGCAGGAACGAGGCGACCTCGACCGGCACCTGGCAAAGCACTGAGGCGGTGTTGTCCTTGAGTGACTCTTCCTGAATCACGCGCAGGATTTGCAGCGCGCTGGACTCTGTGTCACGGATGTGACCGGAACCACCGCAGCGTGGACAGGGAATGGAAGCGCCTTCAGACAGGGCTGGACGCAGGCGTTGGCGGCTCATTTCCATCAGGCCAAATTTGCTGATAGAGGCAAACTGCACGCGGGCACGGTCTTGCCGCAGCGCGTCGCGCAGGCGGTTTTCCACATCGCGACGGTTGCGGCTTTCTTCCATGTCGATAAAGTCGATCACGATCAGGCCACCCAGGTCACGCAAGCGTGCCTGGCGCGCCACTTCGTCAGCCGCTTCGAGGTTGGTGCGGGTGGCGGTTTCTTCAATGTCACCACCCTTGATAGCACGCGCTGAGTTCACGTCCACGGACACCAAAGCTTCGGTGTGGTCGATGACGATGGCACCACCGGACGGCAGCGTCACGGTACGGGCGTAAGCGGTCTCGATCTGGTGCTCGATCTGGAAACGGCTGAACAGTGGGGCGTCGTCACGGTAGCGTTTGACGCGGGCAGCGTGTTCAGGCATCACATGCGCCATGAACTGCTGCGCTTGGTCGTACACGTCGTCGGTGTCGATCAGGATGTCGCCAATGTCGTTGTTGAAATAGTCGCGGATAGCGCGAATCACCAGGCTGGATTCCTGGTAAATCAGGAAGGCACCCTTGCCACCCTTGGCTGCACCGTCAATAGCGGTCCACAGTTTGAGCAGGTAATTCAGGTCCCATTGCAACTCGGGCGCACTGCGGCCAATCCCTGCGGTGCGGGCGATGATGCTCATGCCATTGGGGTATTCGAGCTGGTCCAGTGCTTCTTTGAGTTCGGCGCGGTCTTCACCTTCGATACGACGGCTGACGCCACCGCCACGCGGGTTGTTGGGCATCAGCACCACATAACGGCCAGCCAATGACACAAAGGTGGTCAGGGCCGCGCCCTTGTTGCCACGCTCTTCTTTTTCGACCTGGATCAGCAGTTCCTGACCTTCCTTGATCACATCCTGGATGCGCGCCTGGCCGACCGACACGCCTGGCTGGAAATACTGCTTGGAGATTTCCTTGAATGGCAAAAAGCCGTGACGTTCTTCGCCGTAGTCGACAAAGCATGCCTCCAGCGAAGGTTCGACGCGGGTGACGACCGCCTTGTAGATATTGCCCTTGCGCTGTTCGCGCCCTTCAATCTCGATTTCGTAGTCGAGCAGTTTCTGCCCGTCCACCACTGCCAGGCGGCGTTCTTCCGCCTGGGTGGCGTTAATCAGCATCCGTTTCATGGGTAGCGTTCCTTCAATTCAAATATCAACAAACAAGCTCATGTCGAGCCATTGATACACAAACTGACGCTATGAAATGCGTAGGAAATTGCCGCAGGCCCGGACTCAAGTGATGAGTCTGGGCGGTGGCGCGTGGAGGGGAGTCATCGGGTTTGTGGGGATTTCTGCTACTGACTTAGTAGCCTTATGCGCCTGTTTGACGGGCGCCAACGCCAGATGTGTGCCAACAAACAGCACGTTTACGCGCCGCTGGCAAAAACACATCAAAGACATCAACACAAACATATCACTTCATTCCGCTCACAGTCCAGGACTGCGAGTTTTTGGTTATTCCGTATCAGGATTTCAAGGCGTCGTTTGAACCCTTCAGCATGGCCGCCACGGGAGACATAGGGTCACCTGTTTGCAGCCTGGATGTCAGGCGGTATCGACTTTTCTGGCGAAGCAGTTGGTGCGTGAACTAAACTTCACCCATCCAACGAATTAACTTTCTGTTAAATCAACCACTTACAACGCATCGCCAGTGAAAGTCATTATAGGGGGCAAAGCCGCTCCACCGGCCCCCAAAGTGGAAACCCTTTGTATCGACGAGGATGCGGCTGGTCAACGTGTTGACAATTTCCTCATACGGCACCTCAAAGGGGTGCCTAAGACCCACATCTACCGCATGATTCGCAGCGGAGAGGTACGGGTGAACAAAGGTCGCGTCGGCGCTGATACACGGCTGCAAAGCGGCGACGTACTGCGTGTGCCGCCGGTGCGCATCTCCGAACGGGTGGCTGAAAAAGCGCAGGCTATGGTCGCGCAGGTGGCGCGTGGCGCACCTGCGCGCGACTTTCCGGTGCTGCTGGAAGATGACAGCCTGATCGCCATCAACAAGCCTGCTGGCGTGGCCGTGCATGGCGGCTCGGGGGTGAGTTTTGGCGTGATCGAGCAACTGCGCATGGCTCGTCCGCAGGCCAAGTTTCTGGAACTGGTGCACCGGCTTGATCGTGAAACCAGCGGTATTTTGCTGGTGGCCAAAAAACGCAGTGCCTTGAAAAATTTGCAAGATCAGTTTCGCGAGCGCCAGACTGGCAAGACTTACCTGGCTATGGTGCGTGGTCAATGGCCGACCAAATTGAAGGTGTTGGACAAGCCGCTGCATAAATATTTGCTGGACGGCAACGATGCGCAGGCGGGTGAGCGTCGGGTCAAGGTGGTTTCTCGCGACGATCCGGACGGCATGTCATCGGTCACACTGGTGAAGGTGCGTGAGTCCGGTGAGCACTATTCATTGCTGGAAGTCACCATCAAGACGGGGCGCACGCACCAAATCAGGGTGCATCTGGCCAGCGAGGGCTACCCGATCCTGGGTGACGACAAATATGGCGACTTTGAATTGAACAAGTCGCTGGCCCGCGCCAGTGCTCGGCCAGGCCTCAAACGCATGTTTTTGCACGCCTGGCGCTTGCAGCTGCATCACCCCGCAACGGGCGAACTGTTGCAATTGCTGGCAGACTTGCCCCCCGAATTGGCCCAATTTTCTGCCGCAGCGCTGGCGCCGTATCCTGATTGACACCGCATGACAACTCGTAACTTTGACCTGATCGCCTTCGACTGGGATGGCACACTGTTTGATTCCACCGCCATCATTGCCCGCTGCATACAGGCTGCGGTGCGTGATGTTGGGGGCAAAGAACCCAGCTTTGAAGAGGCTTCCTATGTGATCGGCATGGGTTTGATGCAGGCTCTGGCCCATGCCGCACCTGATGTCCCCAAAGAGCTCTACCCGAAACTCGGTGACCGCTATCGCCACCATTACTTTGCCATTCAACACGAAATTAACTTGTTTGAAGGTGTGCTGCCTTTGCTGGCGGCCCTCAAGGCGCGCGGTCACTTGCTGGTGGTTGCCACTGGCAAAAGCCGTCGCGGTCTGGACGAGGCGCTGCAGACCTCGACCCTGGCGGGTGTGTTTGATGCATCGCGCACAGCTGATCAAACCGCAGGCAAGCCAGATCCATTGATGCTGCAGGAACTGATGTCCGAATTTGATGTGCCAGCAGAGCGCACGCTGATGATTGGCGACACCACTCACGACTTGCAGATGGCCCTGAATGCTGGCTGCCCCAGCGTTGGCGTGAGTTACGGCGCGCACGACCATGCTGTGTTTGAAGCTCTGCGCCCGCTGTATGTGGCGCACAGCGTGGCCCAGTTGCAAGACTGGTTGCTGGCGCATGCCTGAAGCGATATTTCTGTGTCGGTCATCGCAGCTCAAGGACGGTGGTGACGCGGTACCGTTTGAGGTGCGCTACTTTTCACAAAGCTGTGCCGCCTTTGCGGTGCGCTACGCTGGCACGGTTTACGCTTATTTAAACCGTTGTTCCCACGTTCCGATGGAAATGGACTACCAGCCGAATCAATTTTTTGACCTGACGGGCCACTGGCTGATCTGCGCTACACACGGTGCACTGTACGCACCGCAGACTGGGCAGTGCCGTATGGGTCCGTGCCGGGGTGGCCTGACAAAGATTGAGGTCAGCGAGGCCGACGACATGGTGTACTGGCATACTTCCGACAAACTTCAACCTGAAAATGACTTATGACAGACCCTGTTGACGCCGACAAGCCCGGCGTGTTTTCTGAATCAGATAATATGAAAAATCAGGCACAAGCCCCTATAGATAAAGGGCAAGCTGCTACAAAAGACAAAGCGATCGACGTGCCTGGCGGGCTTGGCTGGGAGCGCGCCACGCTGGAAAAGCTGGCATTTGCCACCCTCAACGAGCAACGCTCCGCCAGACGCTGGCGCACGTTCGTACGGCTGTCCTGGCTGGCTTTTTTTGTTGTGCTGGTCTGGTTTGGATTTCATCAGGCCGAAGGTAATCAGAATATTGCTACCCCACACACTGCCGTGGTTGAAATCAAGGGTGAGATCGCATCGGGGGCCGATGCTAGCGCCGAACTGATTTTGTCGTCCGTGCGGGCTGCGTTTGAAGACGACGGTGCCAAGGCCGTGGTGTTGCTGATCAATTCGCCCGGCGGCAGCCCGGTGCAGGCCGGCATCATCAACGATGAAATCCGTCGCCTCAAGGCGCTGCACAAGAAGCCCATTTATGCGGTGGTGGAGGAGTCCTGCGCCTCGGCTGCCTATTACATTGCTGTTTCGGCTGACAAAATATACGTCGATAAGGCTAGCATTGTCGGCAGCATTGGTGTGCTGATGGACGGCTTTGGCTTTACCGGCCTGATGGACAAACTGGGAATCGAACGGCGTTTGATGACAGCGGGTGAAAACAAGGGTTTTCTGGACCCGTTCAGCCCACAATCCGAGCGCCAGAGAGCGTATGCCCAAACCATGCTCAATGAGATTCACCAGCAGTTTATCGATGCAGTCAAGGCGGGGCGCGGGGCGCGGCTGAAGGAAAATCCTGAGACCTTTAGTGGCTTGTTCTGGAGCGGCCAGCAAGCCATTGAGCTTGGCCTAGCGGACCAGTTGGGCAGCGTGGATTATGTGGCGCGAGAAGTGGTGAAAGCCGAGGAGATCGTTGACTACACCCGTCGCGACAACGTGGCCGAACGGTTGGTAAAGCGCTTTGGTGCAGCGATGGGCTCTGCTGCCGTGCAGGCCATCCAGTCGTCAGCGACTTTGCGCTGATTTCAGCGTCCAATCGAAAACACGGCGGGAGTTGTATTGTCCACGGCGGGGGTTTTCTTCTTCCAGTTGCTGACGCTGTCGCTGACCAGCTTGGCTCGCTGCAAAGTCAGGCCAGATCCAATAGACAGGCGGGTATTGTGCTGCAATGTCTGTAGCAAAGACTGAAGCATCGCCAGATTGCGGTAGGGCGTCTCGATGAACAATTGCGTCTGCCCGTGGCGCAATGCCAAGGATTCCAGCTCGCGAATGCGCTGACTGCGCTCTGATGCATCTTGCGGCAAGTAGCCGACAAAAGCGAAGTTTTGCCCATTGAGTCCGCTGGCCGCCAGCGCTAGCAACAGGGACACCGGCCCCACCAGCGGCACCACGGTGATGCCGAGATCGTGTGCAGCACGCACGACAGAAGAACCTGGGTCGGCGACTGCGGGCATTCCGGCCTCGCTGATCAGCCCTAGGTCATGCCCCTCCAAGGCGGGCTTGAGCAGCCCACGGGCGTCAAAATTGCCGTTGTGATCACCTTTTTTGTGCACTTCGCGCGGCAATTCCACCAGCTGCATGTCCTGGATGCTGCAGCACAAGGGTGTGATCGCATGGATGCGCTTGAGGTAGGCACGGGCAGATTTGGCGTTTTCGCAGACCCAGTGCTGTAAACCGGCCGCCACGGTCAGTGTGCCCAGCGGTAGCGTGGCTTGCAAGTCGGGCATTTCATCGCAGCCAAAGTCCAGCGGGGCGGGCACCAGGTAGAGCGTACCTTTTTGGGGTGTTTGGATGTTGCTCATGGTCACAATACTTTGACGCCAGCGGCTTCGATCATTCGGCAGGTGCGAATCAGTGGCAGGCCAATAAGTGCGGTCGGATCGTCGTTGTCAATCCGTTCCAGTAAGGCAATGCCCAGGCCCTCGCTTTTGGCGCTGCCCGCGCAGTCATAGGGCTGCTCGGCCAGCAGATAGGTTTCAATCTGTGCGTCGCTCAGGTCGCGAAAGCGCACTTTGATGCAGGCCAGCTCGGTTTGTGCAAAACCGGATTCCAGGCAAACCACGGCAACCGCCGTCTGAAAAACCACCGTTTTACCGCGCATGGTTCGCAATTGGGCCACAGCCCGCGCGTGGTTGCCGGGCTTGCCCAGTGCTTGACCGTCCAGGTCGGCCACCTGGTCAGAGCCAATCACCACGGCACTGGGATGCGCTTGCGCCACCGAACGGGCTTTGGCCAGGGCCAGACGGCAGGCGATCTCTGGCGGCGATTCATCGGGCAGCGGTGTTTCATCTACGTGAGAGGCGACGACGCTGAACGGGAGTTGCAGGCGCTCCAGCAGTTGACGGCGATAGACCGATGTGGAGGCAAGGATCAAAGGGCGTGTTGGCAAAGAAATCATGTTGCGATTCTCCCTTACGCTGCCCTGCATGGTGCGACTCGATGTTGCATCATTCCGTCCTGGCACCATGTTGCTCTCACCACGGAGGCCGGTGGCGGATCGCACCTGTCCCCGTTGTTATATCAAAAAATACCCTCTAGCCCAGATAAATACTGGGCATGTAGCTATATGTTTTGTAGTTTAGAGCGGCGTGGTATTTGGTGAATGCAAGTCTTCAGCGCGGCTTGTTCAGTAAATACAGCAGCTGTGCTTTGGCCTCCGGCCACTCGCCAGCACGCATGCTGTACATGACGGTGTCGCGGATGGTACCGTCGCGTCGCAGGGCGTGACCACGAATCACCCCGTCTTTTTTAGCCCCCAGGCGTTCGATGGCGGCCTGGCTGGCAAAGTTGAAATTGTCGGTGCGCCAGCCGACGACGTGGCAACCCAGGGTCTCAAAGGCATGGGTCATCAGCAACAGCTTAGCCGTGCTATTGACGTGGCTGCGCTGCACGCTTTTGGCGTACCAGGTCCAGCCAATTTCGACGCGTTTGACGGCAGGTAGGATGTCATGGTAGCTGCTGCAACCCAGCACTTTGCCGGTGGCGGTTTCGGTCACGCAAAAGGCAAAGCGGTTGCCCGCCTCACGCATGGCCAGCGCGTCTTCAATGTATCTGCGGGTGTTCTCGGGTTCGGGGACCGAAGTGATGCGCAAGTTCCATAACGCGCCATCAGCGGCGGCGGCACGCAGGCCGGCTTCGTGTTCAAGTGAGAGCGGCACCAGGGTGATGCCGCGTGTGGTCAAGGTGACAGGTTCAACAAATGCCATTCAACAACTCCAAAAAGTATCAAAAATACATGATCGTCCAGTATCGTCGCGCGGTAGTCGGTATGGGCGACCTCCGATTTCTGGTACTCCAGTATGAGGGGGTCGCCCATACCGGCTGCCGCGCAGTGCAGACCAACGCCGCTTGAATACCGGCTACAAAAAACTACCGGTTGCGCTGCTGCATAAACACCAGTTTCTCGAACAGCGTCACATCCTGCTCGTTTTTCAACAGCGCACCAACCAGTGGCGGCACGGAAACCTTGTCACCTTCTGCCTGCAGCACGGAAGCTGGAATATCCTGCGCCATCAATAGCTTGAGCCAGTCCAGCAGTTCGCTGGTGGAGGGTTTCTTCTTCAGGCCGGGCAGGTTGCGGATGTCAAAAAAAGTCTTCATCGCGGCATTTAGCAGCTCGGCCTTCAGGCCTGGAAAGTGCACGTCCACGATCTGCTTCATGGTGGGGGCGTCGGGGAACTTGATGTAGTGGAAGAAGCAGCGGCGCAAAAACGCATCGGGCAGCTCTTTTTCATTGTTGGAGGTGATGAACACCAGCGGGCGGTGCTTGGCACGGATCAGCTCGCGCGTTTCGTAGCAGTAAAACTCCATGCGATCGATCTCGCGCAGCAGGTCGTTGGGAAACTCGATGTCGGCTTTGTCGATCTCGTCAATTAACAACGCCACGGGCTGATCCGCAGTGAACGCCTGCCACAACACGCCTTTGACGATGTAGTTGTGGATGTTTTTGACGCGTTCACCGCCGTCAACGTCCGACAGCTGCGAGTCACGCAGCCGACTCACCGCGTCGTACTCGTACAAGCCCTGCTGTGCCTTGGTGGTTGATTTGATGTGCCATTGCAACAGTGGCAGGTTCAATGCGCCTGCAACCTCCTCGGCCAGCATGGTTTTGCCGGTACCCGGTTCGCCTTTGACCAGCAGTGGGCGTTGCAAGGTGATGGACGCGTTGACCGACAGCATCAGGTCAGTGGTGGCGACGTAATTTTGGGTGCCTTGGAATTTCATGGTAAGTCCGAATACTGCAAAGCCATAAGCTTACAGGCAGTCGCCAGTTTGGCGCAGCTATGGGGCTCTACATCGGGTTAACGCCAAGTCTCGATAGATGACATTTGCTTATACTGGCTTGATATAAATCAATCTTTTGTGCTTTACATCCAATCCGTCCAGCACCATGAAAAAAATCCTTTTCACTGCAGCAGCCCTGGTGATGGCATGGACGGGCATGCTGCCCGCACAGGCCCAGAACATTAACGGCGACGTCGCGGCAGGTTCTCGCAAGATCGCCATGTGTATGGGCTGTCATGGCATCGAGGGTTATCGCGCTACGTTTCCACGGGTCTATCGGGTCCCTAAGATTTCCGGGCAGGGTGCAGGTTATATCGTTGCGGCCCTGACGGCTTACAAGCAGGGGCTGCGCAAACACCCGACCATGCAGGGCGTTGCTTCGGGTTTGAGTGAGCAGGATATGGCGGACGTTGCAGCCTACTACTCAAGTCGAGGCAGCGTGGTCATGACGGTTGTTGATAAGGCCGTGGACGTGGCGGGGCTCGAATTGGTTACCCGAGGCGGCTGTGTTGGTTGTCACGGTGCGAACTTGAGCCAACCCATTTTGCCAACCTATCCCAAAATTGCGGGGCAGTACCCGGACTATTTGTTCGCGGCATTGAGTGCTTACAAGACGAATACTCATTCTCTGTGGGGGCGGGACAACCCCGTCATGGGCGCAGTGGTTCAGCAGTTCAGCATCAATGAACTTCATGAATTGGCACGATATCTGAGTTCATTGCCTGGGAACCTCAGAACAACCCAAGAGGGTGGATTCAAGTAAATACCTTCCGTGCTGCTGGCGACTAGAGCAGCCGGGTTTAGATTGTTTGCACTGATGAGGTCACTGCATGAAAAGTATTTTTGATAAGGTGGGTGGTGCGCTACTGGTGCTGGTTTCGTCGGCTTGGACGGCATCCGCTGCCGCCCAAAGCAAGGTCAATGATCTGCCAGGGGGGCCTGCGGTCAACCAGTTGAATCTGCAACCAGCCGCCACCAGAATTGCCGAAGATCAGGTATCGCTGCATTGGCTCATGCTGATCATCTGTGGCGTTATCTTTGTCGCTGTCTTTTCGGTCATGTTTTATTCCATCTGGAAGCATCGCAAATCGGTGGGCCACAAGGCTGCCAACTTTCATGAGTCGGTGACGGTGGAAATTCTCTGGACGGCGGTGCCGTTCATCATTGTCGTGTTGATTGCCTGGCCAGCCACCAAGGCTGTGATAGCGATGAAAGACACGGCGAATCCCGATTTGACGGTGAAGGTAACAGGCATGCAGTGGAGGTGGCGCTACGACTATCTCAAGGGCGAAGGCGAAGGCATTGGTTTTGGCTCGGCTCTGGACACGGCTCAGCGCGCGATGTCTGACAACGGTGGCCCTGGCCACGTTGTGGCGGTCGACGACTACCTATTGAAGGTTGATCATCCCTTGGTGGTTCCCGTGGGTAAAAAAATTCGTGTTGTGACCACGGCGAATGACGTGATTCATGCCTGGTTTGTACCGTCTCTCGGTATCCAGCTTTCCGCCATTCCCGGTTTTGTTCGAGATACCTGGTTCCGGGCGGACAAAGTCGGTGACTATTACGGTCAGTGCAGTCAACTGTGTGGGAAAGAGCATGCCTACATGCCCATCCATGTCAAGGTCATGTCACAGGAAGACTACACCGCATGGGTCAATAGTGAGAACAAAAAGGCGACCGCCTCGGCGGATGATTCCATCAAGGTTTCAGCAGCGCCAAATGATGTGCTCCAACGAAGTGAGCATGTTGGCGTCCTCGCAGCGCGCTGAACGTTGGTTTGAGTTTGTGCTGGTTTCGATAGAAGGAAATTCCATGAGTGCTGTTTTGGATCACCCGGTGCACGATGTTCATCACGACCACATCCCTCTGGGTTGGCGCAGATGGGTCTATGCCACCAATCACAAGGATATCGGAACGCTATATCTTTTGTTCAGTTTCACCATGCTCATGTTGGGCGGTGTGCTGGCACTGTTGATTCGAGCTGAGTTGTTTCAGCCAGGATTGCAGTTCGTCAATCCGGAGTTCTTTAACCAACTCACCACCATGCATGGTCTGATCATGGTGTTTGGCGCCATCATGCCGGCATTTGTCGGATTGGCCAATTGGATGATTCCGATGCAAATTGGCGCGCCGGACATGGCGTTTGCGCGCATGAACAACTTCAGTTTCTGGCTGATGATTCCGGCAGCCATCATGCTGGCGGGCTCCTTTTTCATGCCAGGTGGTGCACCGGCAACCGGCTGGACGCTTTATGCCCCGCTGACGTTGCAGATGGGGCCGTCCATGGACACCAGCATTTTTGCGCTGCACCTGTTGGGTGCATCCAGCATCATGGGCTCGATCAACATCATCGTGACTATTCTGAACATGCGGGCGCCGGGAATGACCTTGATGAAGATGCCGATGTTCTGCTGGACCTGGCTGATCACCGCTTTTCTGTTGATCGCCGTGATGCCCGTGCTGGCGGGTGCGATCACGATGACGTTGACTGATCGTCACTTCGGAACCAATTTTTTCAATGCTGCCGGTGGTGGTGATCCGGTGATGTTTCAGCACATTTTCTGGTTTTTTGGACACCCTGAGGTCTACATCATGATTTTGCCGGCCTTCGGCGTGATCAGTCAGATCGTGCCTACCTTTGCCCGCAAAAAGCTGTTTGGTTACACCTCCATGGTGTACGCCACGTCAAGCATTGCCATCCTTTCATTTACGGTGTGGGCTCACCATATGTTCACCTCCGGGATGCCGGTGGCCGGACAGCTTTTCTTTATGTACACCACGATGGTGATTGCCGTGCCGACGGCCGTGAAGATTTTTAATTGGATTGCCACCATGTGGCAGGGGTCCATGACGTTTGAGACGCCGATGCTCTTCGCTGTTGGTTTTATTTTTGTGTTCACGGTGGGCGGATTCACCGGCCTGATCCTGGCGATGGCACCCATCGATATTCAACTTCATGACACTTACTATGTTGTCGCCCATTTTCACTATGTATTAGTGGCTGGCTCCCTCTACGCCTTGTTTGCTGCTTACTACTATTGGTCGCCCAAATGGACTGGGGTGATGTACAACGAGACGCGCGGAAAGATCCATTTCTGGTGGTCGCTCATCGCCTTTAACGTGACCTTCTTCCCGATGCACTTTCTGGGCCTGGCGGGCATGCCAAGGCGCTATGCGGACTATCCGATGCAGTTTGCAGACTTCAATGCTGTGGCCTCCGTCGGTGCCTTCTTTTTTGGCTTCGCCCAGGTTTATTTCTTCATCTTCATTGTGATCCCGACGATGCGCGGTCACGGCAGTCCGGCGCCCCAGCGGCCCTGGAATGACCCGGATGGTGCAGGGGCCGAGGGTCTGGAATGGGAGCTCCCGTCTCCAGCGCCGTTTCACACCTTTGAAACGCCACCGAAACTGAATGCGGCAGCGACAAGAATCGTTCTGGACGCGGTATGAGTCTGACGCCTGAGCAACAGAAAGCCAATCGCCTGACCGGACTGGCTCTGGGCGTTGTGGCCTTGCTTATCTTTTTTGGTTTCATCCTAAAGATGTACTTGGAGAGCAGATAGGTCATGCAGCAGCAACGGAAAAACTTGCTGTTGGTTGTCAAGCTCAGCTTGATCACTTTGGTCATGTTTGCTTTTGGCTATGGGTTGGTGCCAATTTACAAGACATTTTGCGATTTGACTGGTATCAACAAGCTGTCAGTTGAAGACCGTGCGCTTGGTCTTGGCGAGGGCACAGTGCCCGCCAATACCCAAGTTGACATGACCAGAACCATCACTGTGGAGTTCGATGCCAACTCCCGGGGCCCCTGGAAATTCAAGCCGGAGCAGCGCTCACTCCAGGTCCACCCAGGTGAGTTGGCAACGGCGGTGTATGAATTTCAGAATGTACAGTCCCGGCGCATCACGGCGCGTGCAGTGCCGAGCTATGCACCTCAGCAAGCAGCAGCTCACTTCACCAAGCTTGAGTGTTTTTGCTTTCAGGAACAAACTCTGGATCCAGGCGAAAAGAAAACTTGGCCTGTGGTTTTTGTTGTGGACGCCGGTCTGTCACAGGATGTCCAGACCATTACGCTTTCATATACATTTTATGAAATAGGTGCCAAGACACCATCGGCCCCGGTGGCCAATGCCAATAAGCATCTTGCTGGAGCGGGCGCGTGAGGGACTCTGATGAGCCCACCTCTGTGTTGGCACAGGTGCGATCTTTTCTGCGCAGCATGAAGATGGTGGTCTGGGCATTTGCGGGCATTCGAAAAAGCAGTGCCTCTCAGGAAGACGTGGCCACCGTAAAGCCGGTTCATATCGTTGTCGCAGGACTGATTGCCGGGCTGTGTTTCATTGCGACACTGGCTTTGCTGGTGAATTGGATTGTGGCCAAATGAGCTGCTCAGTGGCCCTGCATTTATTTCAAAGTTGGTAGAAGAACTGGAGCTGAGATGAGCACAACAATACAGGCTACCCCCCATTATTTTGTACCTGCGCCGTCCAAGTATCCTGCGCTGGCGGCTCTGGGACTATTTTTTGTAATCCTGGGCGCCGGCACCTGGATCAATGAGGTCAGTTGGGGCAAGTATTCCTTTGCTTTTGGAATGCTGTGGTTTCTTGGTGTGTTATTCAGGTGGTTTGCGGCATCCGTCGGGGAAAACCAGCACGGCAGCTATGGGCGCAAGATTGACATGTCTTTTCGCTGGAGCATGAGCTGGTTTATTTTTTCTGAAGTGATGTTCTTCGGCGCCTTTTTTGCTGCGTTGTGGTGGACGCGTGCGCATGCTCTGCCGTCACTTGGCAGTGGAGACAACGCCTTGATATGGCCTGGTTTTCAGGCCATCTGGCCCAGTGTGGCAGCTGGTGCGACCGGCTCACCAGCGGGCATTGTCGAGCCGTTCACCACCATGACGCCGTTCTGGTTGCCGACGATCAACACGGCTTTGCTATTGTCTTCAGCTGTCACTTTGACGATTGCTCACCACGCGCTGATTGCAGGTCAAAGAGGAAAAACGATTGGCTTGATGTGGGTCACCGTTTTGCTGGGGTTGGTGTTCCTGTTTGTCCAAGGCTATGAATATCACCATGCCTACCAAGAGTTCAATTTGAAATTGTCCTCGGGGGCCTACGGCTCAACCTTTTTTATGCTCACCGGTTTTCACGGATTTCACGTGTTTGTCGGCATGCTGATGCTGCTTTCCATCACTCTTCGTCTGCAAAAGGGTCATTTCAGTGCTGAGAGACACTTTGGTTTCGAGGGCGCTGCATGGTATTGGCACTTCGTTGACGTGGTGTGGCTGGGCTTGTACGTGGTGGTTTATTGGTTATAGGTCGTCGTCAACACGCTGGTTCAAAGTCACTTCGGTGTCGTTGTGACTTAGCCGCCGGAGAGCTTTTATGGCCCGATCCGGATACCTGTCGGCTGAATGTAGCCCAGTTGCCATGCAATGAGGACGCCCAGGAAAAGCATGATGGACAAGACTATGCGTATGGTTAAAGCCCGCGCCATGTTTTTGCTGCGTGAGTGGTCATCGCCTTTGTCACCGTTTCTCATCATGAAGAACAGTGCTGAGCCCAGGCTGGCGACAATGCCGAATAGCGCAAAAATGATCCAGAATTTCATCGTTGGGATTATGTTGTGAGTTTGCGCTGGCGGTTTTTGCTGTTGACTGTAACTGCTGTTTTGGCCGTCGTCGCCACGTTTTCCCTGGGGCGTTGGCAACTGTCGCGTGCGGCGCAGAAAGAAGCCTTGCAGGCCCATCGGGATGCGCAGACTGGCTTGGATCGTTTGGATGGCCGAACCTTGGCATCACTGGCTGATCCGTCGCTCATGCTGGACCGCGAGGTTGCCTTGCGCGGTACCTGGATCGCGCAGCAGCTGGTGTTTCTCGACAACCGGCAGATGCACGACAAGCAGGGTTTTTATGTGGTCACGCCGCTGCAATTGCAGGATAGTGCTGGTGTGATTTTGGTTCAACGTGGCTGGGTAGCACGCAATTTCCTGGATCGCACCGCTGTGCCAGAGGTGCCGACACCCAAAGGTACCGTCGATATCGTGGGTCGAATTGTCCCTCCGCCGTCCAAGCTCTATGAATTGGGTGCGGAGCAGCCTGGCAGAATTCGCCAGAATCTGGACTTGGTCAAATTCCGTGCTGAGACCGGTTTGCCATTGTTGACTGCTGTTTCTGTTCAGCAAATAGGCACGGCAAGCGATGGCCTGCTGCGTGACTGGCCGCGCCTGGCAACTGGGGTTGAAAAACATTACGGCTATGCTTTTCAATGGTTTGCTTTGAGTGCGTTGATCACGATACTTTATGTCTGGTTCCAAGTTGTTAAACGATTCATCTTCCCTCGGCGCACCTAAACAGTCTCGCGCCAATGATGCAGTCCAAGCGGATCAACCCATTAGGTTGACCGTGCATTCGCTGCCTTCTCCTGATCAGCTCATCAAAAGTCAGTTGGCTGGTGTGCGTGCTGGCCGTTGGAAAATGATGGCGGTGTTTCTGGTCTGTGCTGCGCCGGTCATTGCATCCTATTTCACCTACTATGTGTGGCGACCGGAAGGAAGGCGCAATTTTGGCGAGTTGATTGAGCCTCAACGGCCATCGCCTGATTTGGTGGGTATGAGCTTGACTGGCCAACCGCTGAATCTCATGGCGCTCAAGGACCAGTGGTTGCTCATCAGTGTCAGCGGGGGTGCGTGCGATGACAACTGCAGCCGACATTTGTATTTGCAACGGCAATTGCGCGAGGCAGTTGGCAAGGATAAAGATCGCGTTGATTGGGTGTGGTTGATTGCGGATGAGGCGCCGGTGCCTGAGGCATTGCTACCGGCCCTTGCCTCTGCAACTGTCTTGCGTGTCCCCGCAGCGCGCTTGGCGGCGTGGCTACCCCCTGCCACTGGACACCAGTTGACCGACCATCTTTACCTGGTAGATCCTCTGGGTAATCTGATGATGCGATTTCCGGCCCAGGTCGACCTGAGCAGCGCGTCCAAGGTCAAACGCGATCTGGATCGTCTGCTGCGCGCCTCCGCGTCGTGGGACCAGCCGGGTCGTCCTGTGGTTCAGTAGCAAGGAGCCACAGATGCAGTCTCTTTTTAACTTTACGCCTTTGGCTACCATGCTGTGCATCGGTGCGCTGCTGGCCTTGGGCCCTGTATCCTGGGTGTGGCTGCGTCATCGGCGCAAGACAAGCTCACAGCGTGTGTATGCACTGACCCTGCTGACGCTGTTCTTGTGTTTTGATCTGGTGATGTTTGGCGCCTTCACACGACTGTCCGATGCCGGTTTGGGGTGCCCCGATTGGCCAGGCTGCTACGGAAACGCGAGTCCACATGGTGCGGCGAGTCACATTGAAGTCGCTCAACGCGCTATGCCCACAGGGCCGGTCACCCATGAAAAGGCCTGGGTCGAAATGATTCATCGCTATTTGGCCACGACGGTGGGAGGGCTCATTTTGTTCTTGACGCTAAGTGCCTGGTTACGCGTATGGACGGAGAGGCGATCCGTATACCGTCTCCAGGGGGGCGATCCCTGGTGGCCGACCCTGACTCTTGTGTGGGTCTGTATCCAAGGCGCTTTTGGTGCATTGACTGTGACGCAGAAATTGTTTCCTGCGATCGTGACTATGCATTTATTGGGAGGCCTGGTGTTGCTGGGCCTGTTGACGGTTCAGGTGGTGCACATGACAGCACCGCGGGCGCCCCGTATGCCAGACTTTTCCCCAGGGCTGAGCTGGCTGTTATGGCTGTGCTGCACCCTGTTGATCATTCAGGTGGCGTTGGGCGCCTGGGTAAGCACCAATTACGCGGTGCTGGCCTGCGCTGATTTTCCAACCTGCCAGGGAAGTTGGTGGCCGCAGATGGATTTCCAGAAAGGCTTTGAAGTCTGGCGCGAACTCGGTTTGACCCGTGGGGGCGAATACATCCCCTTTGCCGCACTGACGGCCATTCACTATGTCCACCGCATTGCCGCCTTCATGGTCGTATTCGCGCTGGGGATTTTGGCCTGGCGACTCAATCGACTACCCGAGTGGCGGCGGCCTTCGCGTTGGTTGGCTGCGCTCATCGTCTTGCAACTCGGTACAGGTATCAGCAATGTGGTGTTCGCTTGGCCACCGGCTGCAGCCATTTTGCATACCGGCGGTGCGGGGGCGTTGGTTGTTGTATTGACGTGGGTGCTGACCACCAGCCGGTTGCAACACCGCCATCAGATGTTTGCTCGCGACGAGTTTGTAGGACTGGGGCAGACCTTATGAGTGCTGTATTGGCTGAGGGGCGACTGTCAATCATGAGTCAGTTCTACGCGCTGACCAAACCACGGGTGATTGAGCTGATTGTTTTTTGTGCGTTGATTGGTATGGTGTTGGCCGTGCCTGGCTGGCCGTCCATGCGGCAACTTGGTGTCGCAGCTACCGCTTGCCTGGGGATATGGTTGGTCGCGGGAGCGGCGGCGGCGTTGAACTGCATTATTGAGAAGAACATTGACGCCAAGATGAAACGCACCTCCTGGCGCCCCACAGCTCGCGGCCAACTTGGTGACGGGCAAACCCTGGTTTTTGCTGGCACGCTGTGTGCACTGGGTTCAGGGCTGTTGTACTGGGCGGTCAACCCGCTGACGATGTGGCTCACCTTTGCCACATTCATTGGCTATGCCGTGGTTTACACGGTGATTCTCAAGCCATTGACACCACAGAATATCGTGATTGGTGGCGCCTCCGGCGCTATGCCGCCGGTGTTGGGCTGGGCGGCCATGACTGGACATGTGGGGCCTGAGGCCTTGATCCTCTTCCTGATCATCTTCGTGTGGACGCCCCCGCATTTCTGGGCGCTGGCGCTGTACCGGGTTGAGGAATACCGCAAGTCTGGTTTGCCGATGCTGCCCGTCACCCATGGCAACCCATTCACGCGGCTTATGGTGTTGCTCTACACCTTGATTTTGTTGGCAGCCTGTCTGCTTCCGTTCATCTACGGCATGAGTTCGTGGCTGTACCTTGGAGTAGCCTTGGGCTTGAGCTTTACCTTTTGTCTGTATGGCTGGTGGCTGTGGCGCGACTATTCCGACGCGCTGGCCCGCAAGGCGTTCCGGTTTTCACTGATTCATCTCAGCGGGCTGTTTGCCGCCTTGCTGATTGATCACTACCTTTTCTTCTGAACGCCGAAACCCCATGGGGTGGGGTCAAGGCACGTCAGTCCCGTGTGGCTTGTCGTTGCACGCAGTCGATATAGGCTTGACCGTCGGGAAGTCGGCCAGCGCGCTGGCTCTCCCACATCATTTGGCCCAGACAGTCCATCACCGCATGATGTGCGTCATGCAAGGAGTCCAGCCGATGCGTGAGCAATTCGACCGCTTGGCGAATGCCACGCGGCTGGTCGATGCTGCATTGCTCGGTAATGGATAAGTGCATGGACAAGTGCAGGAAGGCGTTGCTTTTGCCATCCTCCGGCACTGCCATGGCGGCCAGCGCCGCGGCTTCATCAGCCAGCTCAGCGTGATATTCGGGGTGCTCATCGATCCACAGTGAAGCTATGGTTTCAATAGCTTCCATCGGTAGATCTGTCTGGGCTTTGGCATAAACAGAGCAAAAAAAATGGCGAACATCGGCTTGAGAAGGGGTAAACATGGTGGTTTAATTGTCGCGCCATGTTGTCTCACACCGATTTCCCCCTGATCACCGACCCGTATTTCTACATGGTCAGCATTCCCGCCGTGTTGTTGATGGGTATCAGCAAAAGCGGCTTTGGGGCAGGTTTCGGTTCGCTAGCGGTGCCGATGATGGCGCTTGCAGTGAGTGTGCCGCAGGCAGCTGCCATTCTGATGCCGGTGCTGTTTGTCATGGATGTCTTGGGCATGGCGGCTTTTCGTAAAGACTTTGACCTGAAACTGCTGCGTTTTTTGTTACCTTGGGGCGTGCTCGGAATTGGTGTGGGTACGCTGCTCTTCAAGGTGTTGCAAGCGCATGTAGTAGCGGGTCTGGTGGGGGCGTTCACGCTGCTGTTTTTGGCACAGCGTCTGTTGTTCCCGCCCAAGCCCGACAGTCCACCGCCGCCGAGGTGGTTAGGTGTGCTGCTGACCGTCATGTCCGGTTTTACCAGCTTCATCGCCCATGCGGGTGGCCCGCCGATCAACGCCTATGTGATTCCGATGCGCCTGTCGCCGGTGCGTTTCACCGCCACCATGGCGTTTTTCTTTTTTGTGATCAACCTGTCGAAATGGATTCCGTACGCTTGGCTGGGGCTGCTGGACTGGCGCAACATGGCGACGTCGCTGGTGTTGTTGCCGATTGCACCGATTGGCGTATGGGTGGGGGTGTGGATGGCGCGGCGCATCAGCCAAGTGCTGTTCTACCGGTTTTTATACACCGGCATGTTGCTCACCGGGCTCAAACTGCTATGGGATGCGCTCGTATGATGCTTTGAAATACTATTGAAACAAGAGCTATAAACCTAGATGATATAAGGGCTATACACCGATTTTTCTTAAAAGTTAGGTTCAGTGCACTTCTGGAGGAAAATCATCGGGTTCAGGCGCCGAAGGTACGGCGAACTGTTCGCTGGCCCAGGCGCCTAGGTCCAGTTGTTTGCAGCGTTCGCTGCAGAATGGCCGAAACACGTTACTCGCAGCGTACAGGCTGGAGCCGCCACAATGCGGGCAAGTGACCCACTTTTCCGGGAAGCTCGGCGACGTGGCGGACTGCGTCATGAACACAGTGCCAGTTCAAACGCCACGTCATCGGTCACCAGATGTGGGCGCAGGTCTTCACCCAGTTGCATCAACCGCACCGACACCATCAGCCGGTTGCCACTGATTTCGGGGATAAGTTCTTGTGCCACGTCCAGTGCCACCCGCATCAGCAGAAAGGTGCGGCTTTGCGGCAGGTTTTGTTGGAACTGCCCGCCATTGGCGATGACTTTTTGCGGTGTGCCGGAGTCGCGCAGCAGCTTGACTAGCAACTGAACGGCATCGGACAGCGCGGTGAGGGTGCTGGTCCACTGGTGCAAGTCGGTTTGCCGACTGACGCCGGTTTTGTGTTGCCATGCGTAATACGAGGGTAGATCAAACTCGCAGGTGCCTCCTGGAATGCTGATGCGGCTGCGAATGCTCATCAACCAGTCGTTTTCGGTCAAAGGCTGCCCAGCCTTGCCTTGTTGCCCGTTCAGGGCTGCATAACACTGGTCGATCTCGCCAACAACTTTATCCAGCACCGTCTCGGCAATGGCTGGGTTACCCCGGTAACCGTCGAGCAGGTGTCTTTGTTTGTCCAGGTCTTTCAGCAGATCGGATTTCAGATCGGCGCGGGCGGCCACATCCATGATTTCAAACAGCGTGACCAATGCAAAGTGGTGATCCAACGCATCAACACGTGTTACCAACTGGTGCAGACGCAGGAAGAGGTGCTCAAGCCGCAGGTAAGTGCGCACGCGTTCGTGGAGGGGATATTCGTAGAGGATCACGCTTGGAGCAGAGGGTCTGGATGGATGGTCAATGATAGCCCGAAGCGTGTGGCCAACGTGACCACTTCCGCGTGTAAAGCCTGCAAAGACATATTGTCATTGAAGATAACGGCATCAGCGGCTTGCAGTCGGAGATTGCGCGGGGACTGCGCCACGATGATGGCTTGCACTGCGGCCTCATCCAATTGGCTGCGTGCCATCACGCGGGCAATTTGGGTCGGCACCGGGCAATCCACCACCAGGACGGCATCAACGCGGGCGCGCCAGTGCTTCGATTCGACCAGCAGCGGCACATCAAACACCAGGCAACGGCTGCCAGCGGCCTCGGCAGCATCAGCCTTTCGCCAATTTTCCTGGCCAACCAGCGGATGAATGATGGCTTCCAGCCGGTCTCTGGCACCGGGGTCTGAAAAAACCAGTGCACGCATGCGCGCACGGTCCAAGGCACCCTCGGGCGTGATCACTTCGTCGCCAAAGCATTCCCTGATCGGGGCGATGGCCAGACCATCAGGTGCGGTGACAGATCGGGCAATGGCATCGGCATCTATCACGGCTGCACCCAAGTCGGCCAGCATGCCCGCGACGGTGCTTTTGCCACTGCCAATGCCGCCGGTCAGCCCCAGGCGGAACGTTCGTGCCATGGGTCAGAAACCCACGGCGCTCAGGATGGCTTGCGGACCAAAGATCATGGCAGTCAGGCCCGCACCAGCCAGGAAAGGGCCAAACGGGATATAGCCGCCTTCCCGCAGTCCGCTAGAGAACTTCATGGCGATGCCAACGATGGCACCGATGACCGAAGCCATCAAAATGATGGGGATTAGCGCTTGCCAGCCAAACCAGGCTCCCAAAGCGGCAAACAGCTTGAAATCCCCAAAGCCCATGCCTTCTTTGCCCGTGGCCAGTTTGAAGCCCCAATAAACAAGCCACAGCGACAGGTAACCACCCACTGCACCCCATAGGGACTCAGCAAGGGTCACATGCGTGAAGCCAACTGCGGTAGCAATCAGGCCCGCCCAGACAAACGGCAGGGTGATGTTGTCGGGCAGAAGTGTGGTGTCCCAGTCGATCATGCAAAGTGTGATCAAGGTCGCCGCAAAGCCGCTCCATGCCAACGCCGTAGGGGTGATGCCCCAGCGCCAGGCGCAAAAGAAAAACAGTGCGCCAGTGACTAGCTCCACCAGCGGATAGCGCACGCTGATGTGTGCACCGCAGTGCTTGCATTTGCCACGCAGTACCAGGTAGCTCAGCACCGGAATGTTTTCATACCAGGACAGTTGATGACCGCATTTTTGGCAACGTGAGCGCGGCACCATCAGGTTGAACGGTTGCGTCGCTGCCTGCTCCTTACCTGCCAAATCAGCGCATTCGGCTTTCCACTGCGCCTCCAGAATCACGGGCAAACGGTAAATCACGACGTTCAGAAAGCTGCCAATCAGCAGCCCCAGAACGGCCAATAGGCTGGCGTCGATACTCTGGGACACCACCATCAAACCACCTGACCGAGCTTGAAAATGGGCAGGTACATGGCGATCACGATGCCGCCAATGACTGTACCCAGAATAACGATGATGATGGGCTCCATCAGGCTGGAAATACCTGCCACCATGTCATCCACCTCTGACTCGTAAAAGTCGGCGGCCTTGCCCAGCATGTGGTCGATAGAGCCGGATTCTTCACCAATGGCGCACATCTGCAACACCATCGACGGGAACAAGTTGACGTTGGTCATGGCGGCAGTAAGCGCCGTGCCAGTGGACACTTCCTGTTGGATCTTGATGGTGGCGGACTCAAACACATAGTTGCCCGCTGCGCCACCCACCGAGTCAAGTGCCTCTACCAGCGGAACACCTGCGGCAAACATGGTAGAAAGCGTGCGCGTCCAGCGAGCAATGCTGGACTTTTCGACCAGCACGCCAAAGATGGGCAGCTTCAGCATGACCTTGTCCATGAATATCTGCACTTTTTTGTTGCGCTGCCAGGATTGCATGAAGAAATACAGGCCACCGCCCAATCCGCCAAAAATCAGCCACCAGTACTTGACAAAAAATTCGCTCATGGCGATCACGACCAGCGTCGGGGCAGGCAGGTCAGCGCCAAAGCTGGTGAAAACCTCCTTGAAAGACGGCACCACAAAAATCATGATGACGGCAGTAACGATAAACGCCACCACCAGCACGGCAATCGGGTACATCAAGGCCGACTTGATCTTCGATTTCATGGCCTCGGTCTTTTCCATATAGACCGCCAGGCGATCCAGCAACTGGTCCAAAATGCCTGCTGCTTCACCGGCCTCTACCAAGTTGCAGTACAGGGCATCAAAGTACAGCGGATATTTGCGAAACGCCACACTCAATGAGGTGCCGGTTTCCACGTCGCTTCGGATGTCATTGAGCAGGCGTGTCACGCTCGGGTTGGGATTGCCACGCCCCACAATGTCAAACGCTTGCAACAGTGGCACGCCTGCCTTCATCATGGTGGCCAACTGGCGCGTGAATATCGCCATGTCCTTGGGCCGGATGCGTTTGCCAGCGCTCATGCGGCGCTTTTTGATCTTGGTGGGCATCACGCCCTGACGGCGCAGCGCGGACGTGACCTGATTTTCGCCACCGGCGCGCATCTCACCTCGGACCTGCTTTCCATTTCGGTCTTTGCCTTCCCATTCGAAGACAAATTCCTTGATGGTTTTCGGTTTTGCTTTGTCGGTTGCCATAGTGCGCGGCTAGTGTTTGCTTACTCGTTGGTAACAGCCAAAACTTCTTCAAGAGAAGTTAGACCCATTTTGACTTTGTTCAGACCTGCATCGCGCATGGTTCTCACGCCTTCGCGGCGGGCTTGCTCGCTGATTTCAAGTGTGCTGCCATCGCGCAGGATAATGCGCTGAATTTCTTCACTGATGGGCATCACCTGGTAGAGGCCGACCCGGCCCTTGTAACCATTGTTGCAGGAATTGCAGCCTACCGGATGGTACGGCTTCCAGCTCCCGTCGAGTTCTTCTGGCTTGAATCCCGCCGCGAGCAAGGCTTTATCCGGGATCTCGATCGCTTTCTTGCATGTGGGGCAAAGCCGACGTGCCAAACGTTGGGCGGAAATGAGCAACACGCTTGACGCGATGTTGAAGGGCGCGATACCCATATTACGCATGCGGGTGAGCGTGGACGGAGCGTCGTTGGTGTGCAGAGTAGATAGCACCAAGTGACCAGTTTGCGCAGCTTTGATGGCAATGTCCGCTGTTTCCAAGTCCCGGATTTCCCCCACCATGATGATGTCTGGGTCTTGTCGCAGAAAAGACTTGAGTGCCGCAGCAAAGGTGAGTCCGGCCTTTTCGTTGACATTGACCTGATTGACCCCGGGCAAGTTGATTTCGGAAGGGTCCTCCACCGTGGCAATGTTGACTCCGGGCTTGTTGAGCAGATTCAAACAGGTATACAAAGACACTGTCTTGCCGGAACCCGTGGGGCCGGTCACCAGAATCATGCCGTACGGGCGGCTGATGGCCTGCATCAGGCGCTCTTTCTCTTCAGTATCGTAGCCCAGCGCATCAATGCCCATCTTGGCGGAACTGGGGTCCAGAATCCGGATTACTACCTTCTCGCCAAACAGCGTTGGCAAGGTGCTGATACGAAAATCGATCACCCGGTCCGGCCCGATCTTGAGCTTCATCTTGCCGTCTTGCGGTACCCGCTTTTCGGAGATATCCATTTTGGAGATCACCTTGATGCGCGAAGCCAGCTTGTCCTTGATGGCGATCGGCGGCGAGGCGATCTCGCGCAACTCGCCGTCAATGCGGAAACGCACCCGGTAATTGTGCTCATAGGGCTCAAAGTGCAGGTCCGAGGCGCGCATCGAGAACGCATCAAGCATCATCTTGTGCAGGAACTTGACGACCGGCGCGTCATCCACCTCGGCGGTTGTCGCAACCGCGCTGTCGTTGACCTGCTCAGTCATCAGATCATCGAATTCGAAATTCTCACCGATGATGTTGTCGATGGATTCAGTGGCGCTCAGCGCATTGCTCGATACCAGCTTGAGCAGCTTGTCGTACTCTGCCACCACCCAATCGACGTTCAAGCGCGTGGCAAATTTGATCTTTTCAGCAGACTGCTGATCAGATGGGTCAGCGGTCGCGACAATCAGCCGGTTTTGTCGCTTGCCCAGGACCACCAAGCGATAGTCCTGGCAGATTTTGGTGTCGAGCAAGCCTTGGGGCAAAAGCTGCGGGTTGATGGCTTCCAGGTCGATGAGTGGCACAGCAAACTCTAACGACAGCGTATGCGCTAGGTCGGCGGCAGACACAGCGCCAGACCCCGTGAGCTCGGCAATGAAGCTTGATCGCTTGGCCTGTGCCTTGCGGAAAATGTCTTCGGCAAACTTTTCGGCAATTTTGCCTGCCGATACCAGCGTGCGTCCCAGTCCAGGAAGGTTGCTGGCTGGCGTGCTGAGTGGTATGGATTCAGTGGTGGACATAAGATGTGAATGTACTACTTGGACAGCCTTTTTTAATTCGCAAGTCTGCTCGGATGCCGTACGAGTTGGCAAATTCGCGACGTATTGATCACATCAGCCTTTTCATGCGGGACATTTGGCGTCAAGAAAGCAGGGCCTGTGCAAATTCCTGGGCGTTGAAGGTTTCCAGGTCTTCAAGCTTTTCGCCAACACCAATGAAATAAACCGGTACTGGTCGCTCACGTGCGATGGCAGCCAGCACGCCCCCTTTGGCAGTACCGTCCAGCTTGGTCACGATCAGGCCAGTCAACCTCAGAATGTCGTCGAATGCTTTGACCTGGGTGAGCGCGTTCTGGCCGGTGTTGCCATCGATGACCAGCAGAATTTCATGCGGTGGCACGCTGGCGTCGGGCTCAACGACCGCGCGGGGTGCGTCAGGCTGACCCTGGTTGGCGCCTGTGGCGGCCAATGGGCCCGTCTTTTGGATCACCCGCTTGATTTTTTTCAGCTCTTCCATCAAGTGCAGTTGTGTGGGCAAGCGCCCGGCGGTGTCGACCAGCACCACATCACGCCCACGTGCCTTGCCAGCAGTGACCGCATCAAACGATACCGCCGCCGGGTCGCCGCCATCCTGGCTGATGATCTCCACTGTGTTGCGATCGGCCCACACGCCGAGTTGCTCACGCGCCGCTGCTCGAAATGTGTCGGCAGCGGCCAGCAGCACGGTGGCACCCTCGTTGGCCAGGTGGCGGGTGAGTTTGCCAATGGAGGTGGTTTTTCCCGCGCCGTTGACACCGGCAACCATGATGACCGTGGGTTTGAATTGGCCAATCAGCAAAGGTTTCTGCAACGGGGTGAGCAATTGGGTCAGTGACTGCACCAACAGCCCTTTGACAGCGGCCGGATCGGTGGTTTTGCTGTCCTTGACGCGACGCTTAAGGTCGCTGAGCAAGTGTTCGGTGGCCTTGACTCCGGTGTCGGCCATCAGCAGGGCGCTTTCCAGGTCTTCGTAGAGCTGGTCGTCAATCTGCGTGCCGGTGAACACGGTGGTGATGCTGGCACCGGTTTTGCGCAGGCCGGTCTTAAGCTTGGCCAGCCAGGACACTCGCGCTGGCGGCGCTTCAGATTGCTGGCCGGGACTGGGACTATCAGCGACAGGTGTCCGGCTGGGTTGCTCCGCTGATACGGTGTCAGCCACGCGCGTGGAAGTGCCTGATCCTAATGGCGCTGTAACGTCATTCGTGGCCGGTGTGTCAGACGCAGGCGTGTCCGAAGTGGTTATAGGGGCTGAAGCGAACTTTTTTTTGAAGAAGCTGAACATTTTTCGGTTTCGTGGTATCACTGCATTCTATGAAACGCCACACCACCATCGCCTCTCCTGCTTGTTTCGCCAAACGCGTTCTATGGCCAATTCTGGTGATGATTGGGTTCGCCGTCCCGGCTGATGCGCAAATCAACGCCGTGTCAGAAGCCCTTTCAGTCCGTGCCGCCGCCCTGGACGCCACTCGCGCCCAGCAATTCACCCTGGCCAACGGTATGACGCTGATCGTCAAACCAGATCGGCGCTCGCCCACTGCGGTGCAGATGTTGTGGGTGCGCGTGGGGGCCATGGACGAGGTGGACGGCACTTCGGGCGTGGCGCATGTGTTGGAGCACATGATGTTCAAGGGCACGCCCAGCGTTCCGGCGGGTGAATTCTCACGCCGTGTGGCGGCTCTGGGTGGTCGAGACAACGCCTTCACCAGCCGCGACTACACCGGCTTTTACCAAATGGTCCCGGCGCGGCGGCTTGAAGATGTGATGCGGCTCGAATCGGACCGCTTTGCGCATAACCAGTGGTCAGACGATGTGTTCAAAAAGGAACTCGAAGTGGTCAAGGAAGAGCGCCGACTTCGTACAGAAGATAACCCTCTGGCCCTGATGAATGAAGCGCTGAATGCTGCGGTGTTTGAAGCGTCACCGTATCGTCGCCCGATTGTTGGCTGGATGAGTGACCTGGATGCCTTGACACCGGCAGACGCGCGGGCGTTTTACCAGCGCTGGTATGTGCCTGCCAATGCGGCGGTGGTGGTGGCTGGGGACGTGGATGTTGCCAAGGTACGCGCGCTGGCCGAAAAATACTATGGCCGTTTGCCAGCGCGCCCCGTGCCTGATCGCAAGCCGCGCACGGAGCCCGTGCAGGTGGGCATCAAACGCATCGTTTTCAAGGCCGCGGCTGAGCAGGCCAACGTCGCGCTGGCGTTCAAGGTGCCTTCCTTGCAATGGCAAGCGGGCTCGCAAGGTGACACCGACGCCCTGGCGTTGACTGTGTTGGCCGCGGTGCTGGACGGTTACCAGGGTGCGCGGCTGGAGCGCGCGCTGACGCAGGGGCCGGACCATGTGGCCGACAATGCAGGCGCCGACAACGGCCTGTGGGGCCGGGGGCCGCAGTTGTTCATGTTGATGGGTGTGCCGACGCAGGGCAAGACGGCGGACCAGGTGGAGCAGGCTTTGCGTGCCCAGGTGCAGCGCGTGGCCACCGAGGGCATCACCGAGGCCGAGCTGGCGCGCGTCAAAACACAGTGGGTGGCCAGCGAGGTTTACAAGCTCGATTCGCTTTTCAACCAGGCGCGCGAACTCGGCAAGCAGTGGGTGCAAGGCCTGCCGGTGGACGCTGGCGAGCAACTGGTGCAGCGTCTGCGCGCGGTCACCGCAGACCAGGTTAAGGCGGTGGCCGCCAAATATTTTGGCGACGATCAGCTCACTGTGGCGCAGCTGGTGCCCCAGCCGCTGGACAAAAACCGCCGACCCCGCGCCATGCCCGCCGGACTCCGGGACTGAAACAGTTTCATAAAATATCTATGAAAACTATTAAAAACATAGCTACTTATTATTTGTTGACGGGGGCTATAGGCCTATTTTTTATAAATCCTGTGTGGGCAGGTATCCCCATTGAGTACTGGACGCAAGCTACCGGTGCCCAGGTTTATCTGGTGCCAAGCCCGGCGATTCCGATGGTTGATGTGCAAATTGACTTTGATGCGGGCAGCCGTCGGGACCCGCCAGACAAGGCTGGTTTGGCGACTGTCACCGCCGGTATGGTGAGCAAAGGCTTGCGTGCCGGTGTTGGTGCGCAGGAGCCAGCGCTGGATGAAAACGCTTTGGGTGAAGCCTGGGCTGATCTGGGCGCGGGGTTCACGGCCCATGCCAGCGATGACCGCATGAGTTTCTCTTTGCGCTCGCTCACTTACCCGGACTTGTTGGGCCGCTCGGTGCAACTGGCTGCGCGGCAACTGGCGCAACCCGCTTTTCCGACAGACATCTGGCAGCGCGAACGGGGCAGCCTGCAGTCAGCTCTCAAAGAGGCCAACACCCGTCCGGCCACCGTGGCAGGCCGTGCTTTCTCACAAGCGGTATATGGCACGCATCCCTACGGGTATGAGATGACCGAGGCCACGCTGGCAAAGATTGACGTGGCAGACATGGCCGCGATGTATCGCCAGATGATCGTGCCTTGCCGCGCCAAGGTGACCATCGTCGGCGCGGTCAATCGCCCGCAGGCCGATGCGCTGGTGCAGCAGCTTCTGGGCAGGCTGGTTGCGGGTCAGCAAGCAGGTGCCGAGACTTGTATGCCTCTTCCACCCATAGCCGAGGTGCAACCGCTTGCCTCTGCCAGCGAGCAACACATTGCCTTCAACTCGGCGCAGGCGCATGTGCTGATTGGCCAGCCCGGTTTCAAGCGCGACGATCCGGATTACTTTGCATTGATCGTGGGCAACTACATCCTCGGCGGCGGTGGCTTTGTGTCGCGCTTGACCGAGGAGGTTCGTGAAAAGCGTGGCTTGAGCTACAGCGTGTCTAGCGGTTTTGCCCCAGGTTTGCATGCGGGTGCCTTTACCATTTCGCTGCAAACCCGCCCTGATCAGGCGGTAGAAGCCGTCAAGGTTGCGCGGGAGGTGCTCACCAGCTTTGTCGCCCATGGGCCGACCCCGGCTGAGTTGCAGGCCGCCAAAGACAACCTGGTGGGTGGCTTCCCGCTGCTGATTGACAGCAATCGCAAGTTACTGGGTAACGTCGCCAACATAGCCTGGAACAACTTGTCGCTGGATTACCTTGATGGCTGGACACGGCAGGTGGAAAAAGTCACGCTGGCAGATATCAAAAGCGCATTTGCACGCAAGCTGCAGCCCGACAGGATGGTGACTGTTGTGCTGGGTGGCATGCCAGCCAGCCGTTGAGTGTCGGGCAGTGTCTGCAACACGGGATAACATGCCCGTACTGTTGAGCAACCGCTTACCCACCTGATGAAAAAAGACCCCCCCAAGCCTTACCGCAAACCTTTGCGCCCACGCGCCATGCAGACTCACGAGGTTCGCATCATTAGCGGCCTGTTCAAGCGCACCAAATTGGCCGTGGCCGACAAGCCCGGCCTGCGTCCCACGCCCGACAGGGTGCGTGAAACCCTGTTCAACTGGCTCGGGCAGGACTTGACAGGCTGGCGCTGTCTGGACGCCTTTGCGGGCACCGGTGCGCTGGGCTTCGAGTCTGCATCACGCGGTGCCAAAGCGGTGCAGTTGGTCGAAAATGATCCGGCGCTGGTGGCCCAGCTCAAACGTGTCATCGAGCAGCTGAAGCTGACCGGCGTGCAGGTGCTGCGCGGCGACGGCCTGGCGGCACTCCGGCAGGCGTTGCCCGCCAGTTTGGAAGTGGTTTTTCTCGACCCGCCGTTCGACTCAGAGGTGTTCGATGCGGTCGTGCAGGCGGCGGGGCAGGCCGTGACAGTCAGCGGCTTTGTTTATCTGGAAGCTCCCACGCGCTGGACCGACGAGCGGCTGCAAGCGGCGCACTTGCAGGTGGTTCGTTATCTAAAGGCGGGTGCCGTGCATGCGCATTTATTGCAACGCAATGACGCTGCCGGGGTTTAACCGTTCTTGCAGAGCAGATACAGGGTCGCACGATAATCAGCTCTGTTGTTTGGTTTGCGAGACTTGACCCATGCCCCATCATCTGACTGCTGTTTACCCCGGTACCTTTGACCCGATCACCTTAGGTCACGAAGACATCGTGCGCCGTGCGGCGCAATTGTTTGACCACGTGATCGTCGCTGTGGCCGCCGGGCATCATAAAAAGGCGTTGTTTTCAGTGGATGAACGTGTGGACATGGCTCGTCATGCCCTGTCAGACGCGCCTGGCGTGGAGGTCGTGGCGTTTCACGGCCTGCTGCGGGACTTTGTGATTGCTCGTGGTGCCAAGGCTATGGTGCGCGGCTTGCGCGCCGTTACCGACTTTGATTACGAATTCCAGTTGGCAGGTATGAACCGCACTCTGATGCCTGACGTTGAAACCATTTTCCTGGCACCGAGCGACAAATTCCAGTACATCTCCAGTACCCTGGTGCGCGAGATCGCCACCTTGGGTGGCGAGGTAGACCAGTTTGTGTCGCCCGGTGTCAACCAGCGGCTGCTTGACAAAGTGCGCAGCGCGGCCGCATCCTGACGTTTAAATCTGGAGAACCCCATGAAGATACTTTTGCCTATTGATGGCTCGCCTGCTGCACTTGAAGCGGTAATGTTTGCGATTCGCTTGGCTGGTGATGGTCTGAACACCACCGTAGTGCTGGCCAATGTTCAAGAGCATGCCAGTTTGTACGAGCTGATGGTGGCGCATGACCCGCAGGTGATCGAACAGGTGAGCGCGGCCGCGGGTGCCAACACTTTGAAGCCCGCGCAGACCTTGTTGCAGGACGCGGGCATTGCCTTCGAGAGCGAGATTGCCATTGGTGACCCGGCGCGTACCTTGGTGGATATCCTGGAAAACTATGGCTGTGATCTGGTGGTGATGGGGGCCAGAGGCACCAGCACCCTGCGCAGCGCGCTGATGGGTTCTGTTTCCAATGAATTGCTGCACGCTGCAGGTGTGCCGGTGATGATTGTCAAGAGCTCGGAAGAACCTAACGACGAGACCGAGGGCTAAGCCCCACATTTCAATAGCGTTTTCATTCAAACGACATCACGGACAACTTGCATGGCTTTGCTGATCACCGACGAATGCATCAATTGTGATGTTTGCGAGCCTGAATGCCCGAATCAAGCGATTTTTATGGGCGCAGAGATTTACGAAATTGATCCTGGCAAGTGCACCGAATGTGTGGGCCATTTTGATGAACCGCAGTGCGTGCAGGTATGCCCGGTGAACTGTATTCCGGTCAACTCGGCGTATGTTGAAGACCACGAAACACTATGGCAAAAATACCGGCGGCTTCAGGCACTGACAACGCAAAATCTTTCTGCATAGTGACTGGAATTGGCGTTACACCAACTGTCCATGGATATGACTGACTTGATTGGTACGGTCATCCAGGCTGTCGGTCGAGTTCCGGCTTTTTGACACTTCGCTTTTTGGTGGGCTGATGAGCGGTTCCGGGTACCAAGGCGGTAAAGTCTTTTGGCTTGGTAACTTGATGTCTGGGCCGTTTGGGTTTGATGATGACGACCGTCGGCTCTGAGGCGGCGGATTTGGGCTTGTGCGCCACATGGTTCTTGGCCTCGGTGGCGCGCAGTGCAGCTTCGTTCGCAAGCCTGCTTCTTTCCATCTCTTTGGCCAACTCTGCATCACGTTGCGTGGCCGCATCCTGTTGCAGTTTCTGTTGTGGATCGCGTGAATCATCGATATTCAGCAGCTTGCCGCCAGGGCAGGGTGACTGACTGTAGGCATCGCCACATTTGTAGATATTTTCGGCTGTAGCCCGCGTCAATACTGCACTTGAAGCTATAAAAATAGAAATTATCAACGAGCACTTTTTGATCATGTTGTTTCCAATTTTTTGGTTGTAGCGGTGACAGAAGTCTATTCAGGAGTCAAAGTTCCCGCCAGGGGGCCGAGGAATCTTAGGCCTAGGTGGCTTGCTGGTGTGGATTAGCCTAGTAGCCTGATCCATGTCACCAGCCAGCAAGGCAGGCAGAGCTTTGAGCGCACGGTCAATCGTCTGTTCAATGGCGATGCGGTGGTCTGGAGACGGCTTTTTCAGAACCCAATGGATCACGTCTGCGCGGTTGCCAGGATGCCCGATGCCGATTTTCAGTCGCCAATATTGATCAGTACCCAGTTGGGCGTGAATGTCGCGCAGGCCATTGTGCCCAGCGTGGCTGCCACCGAGTTTGAGTTTGGCTTCGCCTGGAGGGATATCCAGGTCGTCATGCGCCACCAGCATCTCCTGCGGGCTAATTTTGAAGAAATTGACCAGCGCCGCCACCGATTTACCGCTGAGATTCATGAACGTCTGGGGTTGCAGCAACCACACGGTTTGACCAGCGACAGAGGTACGAGCCACCATCCCGTAGTAGCTTTTGTCGATGACCAAAGGTGCGTGCAAAGCCTGTGAGACCGTATCGATCCACCAGAACCCTGCGTTATGGCGGGTCTGGTCGTAGTCAGGGCCGGGGTTTCCCAGGCCAACAAAAAGTCGAATCATGATGGGGATTATGCAAGTATTGGCCAAAAAAAAGCCCACCGAGGTGGGCTCTTGAGTGGTCAAGGTTGGCTTACTTCTTGGCCGCGGGCTTGGCGCCAGCTTTAGCAGCCGGTTTGGCTGCAGCGGCATCAGCTGCGGCAGGTGCTGCTTCCGCGGCGGGTGCTGCTTCCACGGCAGCAACCATTACCACAGACACTACGACCGGGTTTTTGTCGCTACCGTGGGTAATGGCTTTGACGCCCTTGGGCATTGGGATGTCCTGCAGGTGCAGGGAGCTGCCCTTTTTCAGACCACTCAGATCTACCTTGATGAACTCAGGCAGGTCAGCCGGGAGACACAACACGTCGATTTCACTGAATACGTGGTTAGCAATGCAACCTTCGGACTTGATGGCGACCGACTGGTCGTCACCGACAAAGTGCAATGGCACCTTCATGTGAAGTTTGGTGGTGGCGTCAACGCGCTGGAAATCAATGTGCAACACGAGTTGTTTGAACGGGTGCACTTGCACGTCGCGCAACAAAACCTTCTGCTCTGTACCAGCGATGTCCATATCCAGAATGCTGGAGTGGAAGGCTTCCTTTTTCAGGGCGTGCCACAGGGCGTTGTGATCGATTTCGATCAGCTGGGGTGCGGTGGCTCCACCGTAGACGATACCGGGCGTGCGACCGGTGATGCGCAGACGGCGGCTCGCACCCGTACCTTGCTTGGCGCGCTCAAAAGCGACTAATTTCATGTTCTAACTCCTGATGGGGCCGACCGCGACCAGTGCGACCCTGTTTAAAAAAAGCCCGCCACCCTGAATGAGTGGGGGCCACTTGAGATTCTGATCAGAACAGGTTGTCTTGATCAGAAAACAAACTCATGACCGACTTGCCTAATGCAATCCGGTGGATGGTCTCCGCAATGAGCGGTGCCACGTTCAGTTGCCTTATTTTGGGGCAGGCCATTGCGTTGGGGCTCAGCGGAATGGTATTTGTGACCACAACTTCGTCTAGTGCTTGGCCGTTGCTGATACGGTCGATCGCCGGGCCAGAGAAGATTGGATGGGTGCAATAGGCATAAACTTTCTTGGCGCCGCGCTGTTTCAGGACTTCTGCGGCCTTTACCAGCGTACCGGCGGTGTCGATCATGTCGTCCATGATGACGCAGTTGCGGCCTTCAATCTCGCCAATCACATGCATGACTTCGCTGACATTGGCCTTGGGACGGCGTTTGTCGATGATGGCCAAGTCGCAGCCGAGTTGTTTGGCCAGCGCCCGTGCACGCACCACACCACCCACATCGGGAGAGACCACAATTAAGTCGTCATAATTTTTCTGGCGCAAATCGCCCAGCAAAACGGGGGATGCGTAAATGTTGTCAACGGGAATGTCAAAGAAACCTTGAATCTGGTCGGCATGCAAATCCATGGTTAAAACGCGGGCAACACCGACAGCCTGCAGCATGTTGGCCACGACTTTGGCAGAAATCGGCACACGGCTGGAGCGTGGGCGGCGATCTTGTCGCGCGTAACCAAAGTAAGGAATCACCGCGCTGATACGTTCGGCAGAGGCACGTTTGAGCGCGTCCACCATGATCAGCAATTCCATCAGGTTTTCATTGGTGGGTTGGCAGGTGCTTTGCACCACAAACACATCACGGGCGCGCACGTTTTGCTTGATTTCGACGGTGACTTCACCGTCAGAGAATCGGCCTACTTCCGCTGCACCCAGCCTAGTTTTAAGATGGTGGGCAATGTCTGCAGCCAACGAAGGGTTGGCATTGCCGGTAAAAACCATGAATTCAGGGGGTTGATCGGCTAGCATGGTGTTCCCAACTGATAAGTCGCAATTGCTTAGGCGTGCTGGCAAGCAACACGCATGGAAATTTGGCAGGGGAAGAAGGATTCGAACCTTCGCATGCTGGAATCAAAATCCAGTGCCTTAACCAGCTTGGCGACTCCCCTACACGGGTGTGGCATACAAAATGACACACCGATAAACCGATCTAGACAGCCCAACCCTGCAAAGGATGTGCTGACAGGTTGTTGCATAACTTAACTTGAAACGAGTCCGGAGCCCCGTCTATTTCAGCATCATGCAACATTCTCGCAAACACAGCACTTCCAGAGCCTGTCATGCGCCCATTCAAACCCAACAAGTTTAGCCAATCCAGTGCCTGGCTAATTTGAGGGCAGAGTTGCCGCGCAACAGCTTGCAAGTCGTTTTGGCCATAACCAAAGGTGTTTGCAGCGAAGCCTGAAAGTATAGCGGATTTGGTATCTCTTTTCAAATCCGGGTGAGAAAAAATTCGCTGGGTTTCCAGCCCTTGAACTGGTTTGACCACCAGGAAGCGTGCTTTGGGTACGTCCACAGGCTGCATGACCTCGCCAACTCCAGTTACCCAAGCGTTGCCGCCACCCAAGAAGAAAGGTACATCCGCACCCAACTTCAGGCCGATCTGCATCAGTTTGTCCAAGCCTAGATTCAGCCCCCACAAGCGGTTCAATGCCAGCAAGGTACTGGCAGCGTCCGACGACCCACCACCCATACCTGCTTGTGTCGGAATCTGTTTGTCAATGGCGATATGGGCACCTTGGCGCGTGCCGCTGGCCCCCTGCAATGTGCGGGCAGCACGCACGATTAGATCATCAGGAGGCAATGGTGTTGTCAAGTCTTCCCGGCTGATCTGGCTGTCATTGCGAACCTCGACATGGATGGTGTCGCACCAATCAATCAGCATGAAAACCGACTCCAGCAAATGGTAGCCATCCGGGCGGCGACCGACGATGTGCAAAAAGAGATTGAGTTTGGCGGGGGCACAAATGTCGTAGATGGATTTCATGATGGCAACGTGCAAAACATGGCAGTGTCAGTCTTCAAGGATCACGCGCAGCTCGGCCTGCGGCGCGGGCGACAGGCGGCGTGCCAGGATTTTGCCCTGCGTTTGTTGCGACAGGTCCACCTGCCATCCATTGGCTTCTGAAGCTTGTCCTGCTAGCCAGGAAAACAGGGCGGGGACGGGGACATCTGTGCCCAACACTACCTCGATTAACTGCGCCAGATCGCTGAATGTGCGCGTTTCGCCCCGAGCCTGTAGCACGGCGCTGCCTGGCGCCCAATGAATATCCGCCACCGTGCTGCCCAGCGGGGTAAAAAACTGAAGCTCGCCTTGATCCGGGTCGCCAAGTAATTCAAATGCTGCGTTAAAGTACTGGTCATGCCCCAGGCCTTGGTAAGGGTTCGCCTCTATACGTAAAGACAAGCGGCCACGCCACATTGAAGCAATAGAACGATTTTCGCCTCCAGCCCTTTTGGGTGCTGCACAACCAGCTATAAATAACGTAGTTATTAAGCCTCCGAAAGCAATTAGCGCGCGGCGACTTTTCACAACGTAACACGCAGACGTTTGATCGTCTCTTGTAGCGTTTCGTTGTCCGGGTTCAGTTTGAGACCCTCCCGAAAGATCTGCGTGGCTTCTCCCTGCTGACCAGAAGTCCAAAGTACTTCGCCCAGATGAGCTGCTATTTCCGGGTCCGGTTGATCTTTGAAGGCGCTTTTGAGCAGGCGCAATGCTTCGGAAATGTTGCCGCTGCGAAACTGCGCCCAAGCCAGGCTGTCAATGATGAAGGGGTCCTTGGGCGAGAGTTCAAGCGCCTTGCTGATCAGCTCAATGGCTTCAGGCAAGCGCATGTTGTGGTCTGCCAGGGAGTAACCCAGCGCGTTGTAGGCGTGTGGGTCATCCGGCTTGGCCGCCATCAGGCTTCGCAAAAGCCGCTCCATGTCGGGCAGATTGCCCAGTTTTTCATCGAGCATCGCCAATTCGTATACCAAATCCAAGTCGTCGGGGTATTGCTTGGTGAGTGCTTCAAGCCTGTCGCGTGCGCGGTCATAGAGTTTTTCATCACGAAGCAGCTGCACCTCGGCCGCGCGTTTGAGTGCTGCATCAGCATCCGAGTTTTCAGGTAGTGATCGGATCAGTGCGATGGCTTCTTCCAACCGACCTTGTTGGGCGATCAGTGAAGCTCTACGCACTTGCGCCCGCAACACATCCTCGGGGTTGTCCACGCTCTGCAGCCAAGCTTCGGCGGCGTTTAAGTCCTTGCGTCGCTGCGCCACTTGGGACAGGGAAAAGAATGCCTGCGAACGCCCGCGCGCGGTTTCGGCAGGCCGCTGCGCAACAGGAGTGGCATCCACCAGCTCCAAGTAGTGCCGAAGTTGCTTATCGGCTAGTTCAAGTTGGCCTGCTTGCAGCGCCAGTGCACCATCAATCAGCCACGCGTCGGCGTAGTCTGGCGTCTGGGTTCGGATGATCTGCAATTGCTGCTTGGCGTCGTCTTCGCGCTGTGCGTTCAGCAGAGATTTGATGTAGGCCATGCGGAATTCCGGCCGGGAAAAGGGTAGGTGCTTTTTAACCAGATTTTCGGCTTGTGGCGCGTCCGGGCTCATCATCGACAACGCCAGCAACGCTGGGTGTTCGGAACGCGCATCGGATGCCATGCCCTTGGTGGCAGCGTCCAACGCCTTCGCCTTGTCATCCGCGCTCATCCATAAGCGCCCAATGGTTGCCCAAGCCGTGGCACCAACGCCCGGATCGTTTAACCAATTTGTGAGTGCTTTTTGCACAGTGGAAGCGGCGGCCCGCCTGTCACTGACGCGTTCAAAGTTTTGCGGTAACGACCAGATGAAGTCGCGCCGCTCCTTGGTTGGCGTGAGCGCAATCTCGTGTTTCAGTGGTTCCAGTATGTCTGAGATGTGGTTCAATCCCAACAGGATTTGCAGTACAAAATGGCTGGCTTCCCGGGATTCGGGGATGGCATGACTCCAGGCTTTGGCGGCCCGCAGTGCAGATTCGCCTGAGCGCGCTTGCAAGGCCACCTGTACGGCACGCCGAAAAACTGCCGGGTCTTTGGTTTTTTGCGCGGCGTCAAGCAACAAGGAAAAAGCAGCCCCGGGTTCTCTGTCGCGCGCATTGAGTTCGCCGAGCAGGAT
Source organism: Rhodoferax sp. (assembly GCA_031291305.1). GTDB lineage: Bacteria > Pseudomonadota > Gammaproteobacteria > Burkholderiales > Burkholderiaceae_C > Rhodoferax. Next base: position 49,399 of record JARLJH010000054.1, read on the forward strand.
CTCATAAAACAGCGGGGCATCCAGCGCAGATTGCTTAGGGATGGCTTGCGTGGGATTGGAGCCCTGAGCATGAAGTCCAAGCGACAAGGACAGCAACACAGGCAATAAAACTATTTTGAGGCGCATCCATTCATAATAATCCATGCCCTCAACAAACATTTGTCCATGCCTGAATTACCTGAAGTTGAAGTCACCCGGCGAAGTTTCGTGCATGCCATCGAAGGCGCACGGATCACGACGCTTCATCTGGGCAAGCCGTTGCGCTGGCCTTTGGGGTGTTTGCCTGAAACATTGGTGGGGCGCACGGTTCGCACGGTGGGCAGGCGAGGCAAGTATTTGCTGATTGAACTGAATCAGGGCTGGCTGGTGCTGCATCTGGGCATGTCTGGGAGCTTGCGTTTTGCGCAGGATTTATCGGCGCCGAGTGTGCATGACCACATGGATATGCGAACGACACGCGGCACGCTACGCCTGAATGACCCCCGCCGCTTTGGTGCTGTCGTGTATGTGGACAGTCTTGCGTCCCCCATCGCCATGAAACTGCTGGGACACCTGGGCATGGAGCCACTGTCGGATGATTTTGATCTGGCCCGATTTCGGGCCGGGCTCAAGCAAAAAGTGACAGCGATCAAGCAGGTGCTGATGGCCGGTGAATTGGTGGTGGGCGTGGGCAATATTTACGCCTCCGAAGCCCTGTTTCTCGCAGGAATTCAGCCGACCTGTCGGGCCAACAAATTGAGCAAATCCCGTGTGGCGCGTCTCTACGATGCGATTCGCGATGTGCTGGCACGCGCCGTGGAGCAGGGTGGCAGCACCTTGCGGGATTTTTCCAATGCCAACGGCGAGGACGGATACTTTCAGCTGGAAGCCATGGTTTATGGCCGTGCAGGGCAGCCGTGCAGGCAGTGTGGCACCTTGATCAAAATGATTCGTCAAGGCCAACGCTCTACGTTTTATTGCCCGGCTTGTCAAAAATCTTGAAAAATGTGCTTGGTGTAGGTGCTGGCAAGGGTGCTATATTGGCCGCAGACTCTTGTTTCGGAGGCAGATTGGGTACTTCATTCAACGAAAAATTTGACCAGCACAGCGTCTGGCGTCGTGAGTTTGCATTGCGGCTCAAGCTCTTATCCCAATGGTTACAGGAGCAGGATTTGCTCGATGCTTCGGTAGAAGACCGACTGCATCGATTAGAGGCACAGGTGCGTGTTGATAAGGTGATGGTGGCTTTTGTAGCTGAGTTCTCGCGTGGTAAGTCGGAGCTGATCAATGCCATTTTTTTCGCTGACTATGGCCGACGCATCATGCCAGCCAGTGCAGGTCGCACCACCATGTGTCCGACCGAAATGGGATATGACCCTGATGTGCCACCGTGCTTGCGCTTGTTACCCATAGAAACTCGCCTGCAGCCACAGTCGCTCATGGAGTGGCGCATGGTGCCCGAGAAATGGGAACGCATTGATCTGGATGTGACCAATCCCACGCAGTTGTTCGGGGCCTTTGCTAAGGTGGCAGAAACCCGCCGTGTAACCCAGGAAGAGGCTCGTGCCCTGGGGTTTTGGCATAACCAGTCCAGTGAGAATAACCCGGTTCAGGACGCCAATGGCCTGCTGGAAGTACCCAAATGGCGGCATGCGTTGGTCAATATAGCCCATCCGCTACTCAAGCAAGGGTTGGTCATTCTGGACACACCAGGGTTGAACGCGATTGGTGCAGAGCCCGAACTTACGGTTAGCCTGATTCCTCAAGCCCAGGCGGTGGTGTTCATTCTTGGTGCCGACACCGGTGTGACCCAGTCTGATTTGTCCATTTGGCGTGAGCATTTGGTGGACGATGAGCAGGATATGTCTACCCGCCTGGTGGTGTTGAACAAGATTGACACCCTGTGGGATGCCATGGACAGCCCGCAGGAAGTTCAGGCCCAGATCGGTCGGCAAAAGCGCAGTTCGGCTGAGATACTGGGTATCCCGGAAAGCCAGGTAGTGGCCGTGTCTGCTCAAAAAGGGTTGCTTGGCAAGGTCAAGAACGACGCGGCGCTGTTGAAACGGAGTTGTCTGGAGAAACTGGAAGACGCGCTGAGCCAGGACATCATGGGGCGGCGGCAGAAGATTCTGGGCGCTGCGGTAACGCGGGGCATTTCTGCGTTACGTGGTGAAACCGGGCGTTTTGTGCACATCCGCCGCCGTGATCTGACCGAGCAGTTACTTGAACTCAAGGGGTTGCAGGGTAAGAACAAACCGGTCATCAACAACATGCGGGCTCGTGTGGCCCATGAGCAGGCCGAGTTTGACGCGGCTGGCGTCAAGATTCACGCTGTGCGCTCGGTGCATATGAAACTGATGCGAGAAATTTTCAATCTACTGGGGCCGTTGGCGCTCAAAGACGAGATGGCTCAACTGACCACCGCCCTCAAGCAAAAAGGGTTCAAGCTGGGCATTAAGAGGTCTTATGGAGAAACCTTCGAGCGTTTGCGTGCCAATTTGCGCGAGGTGCATGCCAAGGGCCTAGAAATTCACACCATGCTGGCAGCGACTTTTTTGCAACTTAACACCGAATATGGTTTCTCGTTGCAGGTTCCAGACGAGCCGCAGATTGAGTCGTATGTGAGCGATTTGGATTTGATTGAGCGCAGCCATGTGCAGTATCTGGGCATAGGCAACGCGTTCAGGCTGGCGCAACCCGAATTTGCTGACCGGTTGATACGTGCACTTAGCACCCGCTTGCGAATGGTGAATGAAACCGTTTTGAGCGATATTGAAGCCTGGAGCAAGTCTGCAGCATCGCAGCTTGATTCGCAGCTGCGTGAACGCCGCAAGAACTTTGTGCGACGGCTCGAAGCCATTGATCGCATTGCCGTGGCATCAACAGGGTTGGATGAGCGCATTGCTGAGATCAACAATCGCAGCGTCGAACTGGATCGAGCTGAACTCAAACTGGTCGAACTGACCGACTCCTTGTTGCAAATGACCACCCCTGCGCGATTTGGTTTGGCCATGAATGTGTCTTAGCGCTGCTGTGGACGACTTTGCTCAGGCGCTGGTTCGCTGGCAGGTCACCCATGGCCGACATGATTTGCCTTGGCAGGCTACCCAGGACCCATACCGTGTCTGGTTGTCGGAAATCATGCTGCAACAAACTCAGGTGGTCACCGTGCGCGATTACTTCACCCGTTTTTTGCAGCGGTTTGCTGATGTGGCTGCTTTAGCACAGGCGCCATTGGACGACGTGCTGGGCTTATGGAGCGGCCTAGGCTACTACAGTCGTGCACGAAACATGCACCTGTGTGCACAGAGGGTGATGACTGTGCACGGCGGTGTATTTCCAAATACGGCGGCGCAACTTGCGACCTTGCCGGGTATTGGACCCTCCACCGCTGCGGCGGTTGCGTCCATTTGTTTCGGCGAGCGGGTGGCGATCCTGGACGGCAATGTCAAGCGTGTGCTGACGCGTTATCTGGGGTTTGAGGGTGACTTAGCCAGCTCAGTTAACGAACGCAGCTTGTGGCAGGAGGCCGTCCGTTTGCTGCCTGAGCATGATCCGACGACGAATATGCCTCTCTACACCCAGGCCATCATGGACCTGGGTGCGACGGTGTGCACGGCCAGAAAGCCAGCTTGTACCGCCTGCCCGCTGCATGGCCAATGCCGTGCTGAAGCGTTGGCTAGCCCGGAATCATTCCCGGTCAAAACGCGCAAGCTCAAGCGTACGGCGCAGACCCTCTGGCTGCTGTGGGCGGTGTCAGAAGATGGTGCGGTGTGGTTGAGCCAGCGGCCTACACCCGGTGTTTGGGCCGGTTTATATTGCCTGCCTTTGCTGGATGATCGCGATACCTTGCAGGCTACTGTGCCAGTAGCGGCACAGGGGCAGTTGCATGAACTGGGTGTTGTCAAGCATGTGTTGACGCACAAAGACCTGTATTTGCATCCGGTTCGTGTGGCGTTGCCACGCGGTCTATCTCCAGAGGTTGCTGGGGGCTGGATAGAGGCAGGGCGTTGGCAGCAACTGGGTCTGCCGGCACCCATTAGAAAGTTGCTGGCCGCTTAGCGGGCATCCATCTCACGGTGGCGCTTTAGGGTGACCCAGCGCGCCTCAAAAAGTGCTGTGAGCTTCTCCACCAGGTAGACCGACCGATGTTGGCCGCCAGTGCAACCGATGGCTACCGTGACGTAGCTGCGGTGATTCTGAGCCAAGTCGTCCATCCAACTGTCCAGAAAACCGTGAATATGGTCCAGCATGCGGTTGACTTCGGGTTGCCGATTCAAATAGTCAGCTACAGCATCATCCTGCCCCGTTAACGCCCGCAATTCTGGCTCGTAATGTGGATTGGGCAGCATGCGCACGTCAAAGACGAAGTCTGCGTCGCTGGGCACACCGCGCTTGAAAGAAAAGGATTCAAACACCAGGGTTAGTTGGTCGCCGGGCGCTTCGATAAAGGCCTTCACATAACTCTGCAGTTGCGTCGGACGGATGACACTGGTGTCAATCACGTGCGCTTGCATGCGCAGGTCGCTGAGCAAATTGCGCTCCAGTTCAATGGCCTCGGCCAGCGCTCGGCGTTGGTCGTTCAAGGCGCTTATCTGTGCGCTCTGGGACAAAGGATGGCGCCTGCGTGTTTCAGAAAAGCGGCGAATCAGCGTTCCAGTGGTGGCATCCAAAAAAATTGAATCTACTTGAAAGCCCTGGGTTTTCAGGCGTTGCAACTGTTCAGGCACCAGAGGTAGCGAGCTGGCACTGCGCACGTCGATGGCAATGGCCAGTCGCTTGGCGTGGTGGGCGTGTTCCAGCTCAACCAGGGGCATTAGCAGTTCGGGTGGAAGGTTGTCGACACAATAAAAACCCAGATCCTCCAGGGCGTGCAGTGCCACGGACTTGCCGGAGCCAGACATGCCGGTGATCAGGACAATTTGCACATCGAGTTTGGTGGTGTTCATGTCAGACTTCCTTGAATCTGTAGCATGTCGCGAGCATGAGTCAGGGTACTGGCCAAGATGCGCTCACCGCCCAGCATGCGCGCCAATTCGGTTACTCGTTCTTCGCCGTTGACTGACACGACTGAACTGACGGTGGATGTACCTGTAAGCTGTTTGCTGACCACCAGGTGATGGTCGGCGCATGCAGCAACCTGCGGCAGGTGCGTGACGGCGAGCACTTGTCGGTCTATGCCAAGCTGACGCATCAAACGACCGACGGTTTCTGCCACCGCGCCGCCAACTCCGGCATCCACTTCGTCAAAAATTAAGGTTTGTGCTGTGCCCAACTGGCTGGTCGTGACTGCGATGGCCAAAGCCAGTCGCGACAGTTCGCCACCTGAGGCCACCTTGTTAACCGGGCGTGGCGTGCTACCCGCGTGACCTGCCACCAAGAAATTAACCTCTTCCAGACCCGTTTGCAAAGGCTGCCCGGCAGCCTGAATCTGTACTTCAAACTGACCACCTTGCATGCCCAGCCCCTGCATCGCCTGGGTGATAGTCTGGGCCAGCTTAGGCGCAGACTTCTTTCGCGCCTGGGTAAGCTTGTTCGCCTCCTGAAGGTAGCCTTGCCAGGCGGACTCCAGTTCGCACTCCAGAGCTTGCAGGTCAGCCGCCGTGTCCAGGGCTTGCAGCTGTTGTTTCCAGCCTGATAACAGGTCAACCAGTTCTTCCGGGCTACGCTTGTAGCGGCGTGCCAGAGATACCCAGAGTCCCATGCGCTCGTCCAGTGCCGTGAGCCTGTCCGGGTCAAGTTCGGTCTTGCGCAGGTAGGCGCGCAGCGAATGCACGGCGTCTTCCAATTGCGCCAGGCTGGATGACAAAACATCGCTTAGCCCTTTAAATATGGGCTCTATGTGCTCGTGTTTCTGTAGTGCCTCGCATGCGCTACCTGTCAGACCGCAGGCGTTGTCTTCGTTTTCATCGAGAGTCAACAAGGCTGATTGGGCCGCATCCAGCAGCGCCTGGGCGTTGGAAAGCCGTGTGTGCTCGGCATTCAAGGTGGGCCATTCATCGCGGGCAGGATTGAGTTTGTCCAACTCGCCAATCTGCCAGTTCAGGCGTTCACGCTCGCTCAGCAGTGAATCTTGGGAGGCACGCGCTTGGGCAAACTTGTCCTGGGCGGCGCGCCATATTTGCCATCTGGCCACCGCGGCGCTGGTAGTCACTTTCGCGTAGGCATCAAGCAGACCGCGCACGGCTTCAGGACGTGTCAGGCTTTGCCAGGCGTGCTGCCCGTGGATGTCCAGCAGTTGTTCGCCCAGAGCGCGCAATTGGGTGGCTGTGGCGGGGCTACCATTGATCCACGCACGGCTCTTACCCTGCGTGTCAATCGTGCGGCGCAGTAGCAGACTGTGATCACTCTCGAACCCGGCATCCTCCAGCCAGTCGGCGATGGCAGGTGTGGCTTCAAATTCGGCGCTGACATCGGTGCGGCTTGCACCCTCGCGTATCACCGTGACATCAGCTCGCCCTCCTGTGACGAGTTGCAAGGCATCTACCAAAATGGATTTACCGGCACCGGTCTCGCCGGTCAATACGGTAAAGCCGCTGGCAAGGTCCAGATCAAGCTCGCTGACGATGACAAAGTCGCGCAAGACGATGCGTTTGAGGCTCACGTTGACGTTACTCCTTCGTTCCAGTGCAATTTTTCCCGCAGCGTGTCAAAGTAAGACCATCCCTTGGGGTGCAAAAAGCGCACGTGATGGTTGGATCGGGTGACTTCAATGCGGTCGCCATGCATAAGAGACGCCAGTGACTGCTGGTCAAAACTCGCGCTGGCATCCCTTCCAGCTACTATTTCAATAGCTATATGTGAAGTATTTGCAAGGACTATTGGTCGATTTGATAGTGTATGTGGGGCAATGGGCACCATGACCCAGCCAGGAATAGAGGGGTGCAGCAAGGGCCCGCCTGACGACAGCGCATACGCCGTCGAGCCCGTGGGCGAGGCGATGATCAAACCGTCAGCACGCTGGTTGGCCACAAAATGGCCATCGACTTCAACGCGCAACTCGACCATGCCGGATGTCGCCCCCCGATTCACAACCACATCGTTCAGAGCCATGGCGGTATAGACGCAATGTCCGTCGCGCATTACCCGGCCATTCATCAGACTGCGGTGGTCTTCGACGTAGTCACCCCGCAGCATTTTGCTCAGACAGGTTTCAAAACTGTCGTAGGGAATATCGGTGATGAAACCCAGGCGACCCTGGTTGATGCCGATCAGTGGCACGCCGAAAGAGGCAAGCTGCCTGCCAATACCCAGCATGGTGCCGTCGCCACCCACGACCATGCCCAGATCACATTGCTCGCCAATTTGCTTCATCGTCAGTGCTGGGTAGCCGACCATGTCCATATTGCTGGCGGTGTCGGCCTCAAGCACTACGTCACAGCCTTGTGCATTCAGAAAATGGGTGACGGCTTCCAGAGCGGCCCTAGAACTGGCAATGGCTGCGGAACTGGACGACGTCTGGTACTTGCCGAACAGGGCAACGAGCTGAAATTTGGAATTCATTCTCAAATTACATCATTAAAATGAAATCATGCTGGATGACCGTGCCAAGTTATTGCTCAAAGCGCTGGTAGAGCGTTATATCGCTGATGGTCAGCCGGTGGGTTCACGTACCTTGTCCAAGGCGTCGGGGCTTGAGCTGTCTCCTGCCACCATCCGCAATGTGATGTCTGATCTGGAGGAACTCGGCCTGATCGCCAGTCCGCATACCTCTGCCGGGCGCATCCCCACGGCACGAGGCTACCGCCTGTTTGTGGACACCATGCTTACCGTGCAACGCAGTCATTTGGGCGAACACGTCTTGGCGTACGACCAGCCGCAAAAAGTCATCTCGAATGCGGCCAATCTGCTCTCCAACTTGTCCCAGTTTGTTGGAGTTGTCGTCGCTCCGCGGCGCACATCCGTGTTTAGACATATCGAGTTTTTGCGTTTGTCTGATCGACGCTTGCTGGTGATCATCGTTTCCCCAGAAGGGGATGTGCAGAACCGGGTGATTTTCACCGAAGTGGATTACGCACAACAGCAGTTGGTCGAGGCCGCCAATTACCTGAACGCCAACTACATCGGCCTGGATATTGCTCAAGTGCGCGAACGGCTAAAAAACGAAGTTGAGTCTTTGCAGGCGGAGATTGCCTGTCTGATGCAGGCAGCCGTGGCCGCCAATTCAGAAGTCTTGGCCGAGGCCAGCGATGAAGTAGTTATTTCGGGTGAAAGAAATTTGCTGTCGGTGAGTGACTTTGCACACGATATGGGGCACTTGCGGCGCGCTTTTGACCTGTTTGAGCAAAAAACACAGTTGATGCGACTGCTGGATGTGACTGGCCGTGCCGAGGGTGTGCGCATTTTCATTGGCGGGGAAAGTCAGGTCGTCCCTTTTGAGGATCTGTCCATCGTCAGTGCGCCGTATGAAGTGGATGGGCAAGTGGTTGGCACACTGGGTGTGGTGGGACCCACTCGCATGGCCTATGACCGCATGATTCAAATCGTGGACATCACATCCAAGCTGGTCAGCAACGCGTTGAGTCACCACAAGTAGCCTCTACAATCCACCGTTCGGTTGGGGCGTTAGCTCAGTTGGTTAGAGCAGAGGACTCATAATCCTTTGGTCCACAGTTCAAGTCTGTGACGCCCTACCAGTTTTTAGGCTATAATTTATAGCTTCGCGGCTGTAGCTCAGTTGGATAGAGTACTTGGCTACGAACCAAGGGGTCGTGGGTTCGATTCCTGCCAGCCGCACCAATATAATCAAGGGGTTACAGATTTCGGTCTGTAACCCTTTTTGGTTTTTGGTCGATTTACCCCTTCCGTGTCCCGCGTGTGTCCCGATTATCAAAAGGCACAGTCTGCTTCCCCTCCCCCTTCATCCTTCCGGCTTCATGCGCGACTGCATATCGCGCTGAAGGGTATCCCCCAAACTCCCGCATTTATGGCTGTGATGATTTCGCCTTCTGTAACGGTGCGCGATTTCGATATCAGGCATGGAAAGTCATAACCATCCGCAGCAAATTTTGCAAGAGCTTCGATATCCGCAGTTGTTCTTGCGCTGAGGAGGTTTGAATCGTCCTTCCATTCCCGGTTCGCGGCGTACCAGCGATCAAACCTTTCTTGCAGTTCCCTTGCCAGATGCCGCGCTTCGATGCGTTGCGCCTTGGATGGATTTAACGGTGGCTGATACGGTTCGTAATATTCCGCCCACCGCGCAAACCGCACATGCCGTATCAAGCCATAGAGCAGCGTCAAGTATTGGTCGTCGCCATCGGCAGCGTCAATGTATTCCGGGAGCGCCAGTGCATCGCGGGCGGCTTGAATATATCCTTCGTAAGTATCGCAGTGCAGAGTTTCCATATGCTTCCCTATTTCAGTTGATCGAGCACACAGTATGGCGCATTGGTGAAGGGTTTACAAGGGCTTGCCAGTGTGATATAGAAACGTACTAACTACCTGAATGTTAGTATGTTCGGCGAACTTGTTAGTACGTTCAACCGCTTAGTTAGCGGGTTCGACCACTCGGAGCGAGGGGGTGGGCTGGACCATCGCAAGGCGTCGGGCGTTCGGATGGTGGGCCCACGTAGAGCAACTGCCAAAAATTGGTGACCTACACACGTTTTCCTAGACAAAGCGAAACTGCCGCCTATACTTCATTGTCAATAAATTAGAAATAGGGTCAGATTATGCGTAATAGTATTTATGCACTTATCGTATTCAGCGCTGCGGTTTCCATGCAACACTCTTACGCAAATAACAGTAAATATCCGTCAAGCGATATATACGCAATTAGTGGCGAGGCCACAATATTTCTGGGGCCAAACGTTAGTCCGTTGAAGAAATGCAATGGGCAAAGGTTTGGAGTCGAGACCAGCGGCGCTGTTGACGCAATGCACTTTCGAGACCTTTGCTACGTATTAAAGGGGGCAGGCAAAGTGCGGATCACCGACCCCAACACGGGGAAATCGTTTTATATGAATCTTTCTGATTTTAAGCCCGCGCCAATCACACCGCCTGAAATTGTGCAGGAGGCGATCAAATCAGCTAAAGTTCAGGTAGAAAAAAAAGTAATATCAAAATCTGCCAAGGTTCCGATAGCCAAACAGAAAGTTGCACAAACTCCGGTTCCGGTCGCCGAACAACAGGTAGCGAAGCTACCAGAAGAGGACAGCCCTTGGCGATGGTTCAAGAAACAGCCAGAAAGCTATATCTTTTTATCCGAAGCGCCAAGCATCGAAAAGGGTTGTGAGGGGCAGAACGAAGCAAGCGAGCAAAATCTAGTTCTGGATAAGTGGATATGGATTCGTCACCTATGCTACGTAGTAGACAAATCGGGCAAGGTTAAAGTTACCGACCCTGCCAAAATGATGTTCTTCGATACGTTCACGCTGAATGCATCAGACTTCACGCGTATACCAACCAACGCGGAACAGGCGCAGATCGAGCAGCAACAGCGAGCAAACCAATGGGCGCAGAATATCCGATCTGCACAGCAGCAAAATAACGAACGCGCCGCATACCAACCCACGTGGCAACCCAGACAAAACACTTACCAAAACTTTGATCAAGAAAACCAAATGGCCGACCTGCAAGCAAGGCAGCGCCAACTGGAAATACAACAACAGGAGGCAGACGCAGAAAACCGGATGCGGCTGCAGCGCATCCAGGACGATTACGATGCCCAACAACTACATCGTGACATTTGGCAGCAATGAAAACAGCGGGACACATGTGGCACCTATCATGCACACCATAAATCATATATACATAACTACATGACTACCCAATTTGGCGATAAATTAGTTGATGAGGGAAATGAATATTCCATCAAACCGTTCCCGTTGAATGACCTTGCCGGAACCTGGAATACGGTCATCGTTGACGGCGAAGAAGTGCCACGGTTTCGCGCTTCCAGTTCCGCATGCTGGCGTGGCTACATCGCAACTTGGACCATTGAAGACGGCAAACTCTACCTGACAAATTTTGCTGCCAAAGATAGGAACCGCGCCGATCTAACCATGCACGATGTGTTTGGTGCAGATCGCCTGTTTGCAATCTGGTTTACTGGTGAGTTGTCTAGTCCATTCGGCAATCGAATATCTGGAAGGTATGAACCGATGTTCGAGCAGAATAATGTTTGGCAGTTTGAAAAAGGCGTGCTCCTACAGCGCTTCGTCCGCAACAATCACGCCCCTGCCGCAATCTAGGATTACCACTGGCAACACGAGATAAACGGCAAGAGTCAGTAGCAGGCAATGACAATAGCGTGCCCTCCCGACTATACCTCGCCGGTAATTTTCCGCATGTGGTCAATGAACGGTAGCCAGTCTTCATAATACCATTCGATAAGCGCGGCCTTATATTCGGTCCACCGTTCCGACCATTTCGCCTTCCCGGTCAAATGTGCCGTCCGCTGGTCAATACCATGCAGGGCGCGGCTGTATGCGGAAACGATACGTTCAAACTCATGGCGGTACTGTCTACTAGGGTCAATGCTCAACATTTCCAGCGCCGCGCATGCGGGGTAAATTCGGTCGCCGGTTTCAGGTACCCACGCCGTGACAAGCGTGCACCATTCTTTATATTCAGGGGCGGGCCATTCCCGCATGACGGTGGAGTATTCAAGTCGGGCATGCAATACCCGCGCCGCCTCCGCTACATGGTCTCGTGCATGGAGTAGCGCCATATCAGGCAGGGCTACTGATATTTCATATTCTCGCGTCGCTCGCCCAACGTGTTCATGAGTGCCGCCGTAGGCAAAATATGCGTGCTGGAATGCTCTACCTTTGAAATTAGGCGACCATGCACGGGGTTTTCCGTCCAGTCTGGCTATGATGGCTTTAGCTGCATCAGTGGCGATCTTCGTTGAATCGATTGTCATTTAAAATTCTCCTATATGAATGGTGTTGCAGTTGGTTACCTGTCTTTGCGTAGTGGGGTCAATCAGGCGGGGGAACCCAGTACCGCAAATTCCGGCCTGCTACTGACCAGTCGCGCCGGGGGAGAAAACCATTGACACGCAGCGCGGCACCTATCATGCGGACGGCGGGCCGGTCTCGGTATCTCCCGGCGAACTTCGTCAATAGCTCCTCTGTCGTGTATCTGCGCTGCCGCGCCGCTGGGGGTATTGAGCTATACCACTCGCGGATTAAAACGGCGTAGTCGGTCTGTATTCGGTTCCGTGCGGCGGTTTTCCGCTGTTGGATAGCGTCATCCTGTTTTGCTGCGATGGCTTGGGCTTCGATTTGTTGCCGAAGCTGGCCCATGATCTCGCGCATGCGTGGGGCCAATTGCGGTGGCGGCATGTCTGTTTCTCCATATTCATCATCGTTATTCGGTAAAAGTGGTGGACAGTGGTGGAGTTTGGGGTTTTTCAATGTTTTCACACAAGGAAATTTTTATAGAGAAAAACCCCAAAAAAGCCCCAACTCCACCACTGTCCACCACTCCATGAACAAATTACGCCGCTATCGCTTCGCCATACCTCTGTAGTATGCGCCTTGATTATTGGCCCCTTTGCTGCATCCCCGGTCCTTCAGTTTCTGCGAAAAAGTTTGGTTGCTAATTTGGCGGTGCCCATTGTTGAACGACCAGTTTTTGTAACTTGCATACGCTTCGCCAGCACGGATTTGTAGGTCAGCGCCAATGGTGCACTCGTCGTCAATCCAATGCTGCACTAAATCCATATCGGACTTGTACGCTTCGATCTGCCGGACAATCTCCGTTGGGCGGTCGAGTCCTCGCCGTTGCCATTCGATGCATCCGGCTATAAGCCAGTTCAGGATGCCGGGGCGTTCATTGCACAAAAGTTCCGGCAGGTGTTTGTTCTGCTCGCTTGGTAAAAATTTGTGGTCAAAGCCGATCATTACCAGCCGCCGCCATATACCGTAGTCGTTGCCGCGAATGACCGGACGATGATTGCCAGCTAACCAAAGTTTGAACAGCGGAACGAAGTCGAACGGTGCGCCGTGCAAGACTCTGGCAGTCATGGCATCCCCGCCCGTAAGCTGTTTCACCATTGCTTCCGCAAGCCGCTGCCCTTCTTCGGTCTCATTCGCGGCGACGAATCGCGGGCCTGCCAACCGGGCAATTTCAGGTGTTGGCCCGGAGGCGTTAATGTTGGATTTCGCCATCAACACTTCAGGTGAGGTCTGTATGCCATAACTACCGGCAATTTCGCGCAATACATTTAATACGGTTGATTTACCGTTAGCGCCGCTACCATACAAGAAGAACAAACATTGCTCCGACGTGCTCCCGGTTATCGAATACCCCGCCGACCGCTGAAAGAAAGCCACTACTTCCGGGTTTTCATTAAGCACTGTATTGATCGTAGCTTCCCAAACCGGACAGGTTGCCCCGGCGACATACTCAACATTCATGCGGCGTGTAATCAAGTCATCGGCAGTCGCTGGCCGGAATTCGCCAGACCGCAGATCAACGACGCCATTTAGCACACCGATTAAAAACGGGTTGGCGTCTAGTTCGCTCGCTGCAACTGGAATTCCAGCGCATGATTTCATCAACTCGATTGCAGCCGCTATTCTGGAAAGCGACAGGCTATTGCTCGCATGCTGCGCAAGACGCTTCGCATCGCCGGTATGACTTTCCTGCTTGGCCTCGTCATATATGCCACGCATAACGCCCGTGGCGTACTGCACCACGCCGCCACGGCCATCCCAGCGCCAGTGCATGTCATCCCAAACCAGCCATCCCGCCAAGTCCTTGCACCAGCGTAGCCGCCCCGCAGCGGCCCTTACAATACGATCTGCGTTGCCAGCGTCGTTAAGGTCTTGCAGTTTGCCGGACGGGGCATTGAGTGCTGAAGCTGCTGCTACGGCGACCCGCCCCAACTGTATTGGCGATGTGATTTTCCCTTTGTGTGTGCAACCGTCGCACCCAGTGGGATTATGCTGGCCAAAGAACTGGCAGGTAGTCGGCCCCGCGTTCCATGTGTCGAGTTTCTGCTGGGTTTCGGCATTGCTATACTGCGGACTTTTCCCGCTCCAGACATGGGCTATCGCTTCGCCGCCTTCGCAATGCTTCACGATTCCGATGACGCCACGCCACGTATCGTATCCATCACCACCATTCTCGCGCACGCGGGCGATTTGCTGGCATCGGTCTGCAATCAAGTTCGCGTCGATTGGCGCATCTGGGTAAGCGCGTGCCGTCATGTGCCCGGTAAGATCGCTATTCATACCGTCTGTATATGCAGTAACGTGCTCAATACATACATCGTAGTTGGCGACGATGTTGCTTAGTATGGCAATGAATTCCGAAGGTGTATGCGATACTGCCTTGTTCCCGATTGCCTTGACCTCTTTAAGTGCATCAGGGTTCTTTTTGTTGTGACTACCTACCGGGCGCAATATCGACGCCATGTCAGCGGTGCGCGACGGATCGGCCCGCACGCCAAACTTTTTTAGCACGGCCTTCAAGGTAACAGCCTGTACCTTCCATACGTCTGGCGGGATGGCTTCGGTCAACGGCCAGTAGGCATGCAAACCATTGCCAGACGATACCAGCACAGGGACAGGAAAGCTGGTTAGTTTGCAGAAGTTGGATATGGCTATTGCCGCGTCTCGTTTTGTGACGTAGCCTTTACCTTCCGCCGCTTTTGCAGGCCCACAGTCCAGATCGATCCAAAACGCCTTGGCGGATAGCAGATTTTCAGACGTTCGGTATTTTCGCTTATCGCCATCGACAACGAACGCCTTCTTGTATGCCGCGCATGCATGGTAGACCTGCACGCCGGGCTTCTTGTTGAATGCGTCCACCGCTTCGGCCAGTGCTTCCAGACTGTCGCAAGCGATGTGCGCCACGCCGGGACGTCCAGTGCGCACTACGCACGCATAGTAGTTGCCCTCAACGGGTAGGATGGTGTGAAAAAATTCAAGCGCGGTCATCGCGGTCGCCGTGATCGCAGTTGCGCCGTTTCCATGTTTAGGTATATTGGTAAAGCTGGTATCATTCATCATGTGTATAGAACCCCTTGCGCTCGCTTCGACTGGCGCATTTTTTTTGTCTGTTGATTGTGCGTGTACTCAATCAAGCCGTTTCGGTGATTGTGTTGCTCGCTGCCGTGTGTCGCTTCGCGTTCGCAGTTAAGCGGCAACTGGATGGCGTGTCGATTGCAACGACGCTTCCCAATCCGCAATGGCAGACGCCATCCATCCAACAGACCGCACGCCAATCTTCACGGGGGCAGGGAACAGACCGTTCGCAATGTCGCGGTAGATACTGGAGCGGGATTTGCCGACGCGCCGCATTAGCGCAGGTAGCTTCAAAATGTATGGGGATACTGGGTAAGTGGTATTTTCAGACATGGAATGGCCTCGATATAGATTAGGTCATTCCGCTGCGCGAGATGGGGACCATCACAATTCTGATGCGATGACCGCAGTATGGAGATGCAGTTTTTTACTCTGGCGGTCTTCGGCTCGCCGGTCTCCGAAAGCGTCCCCATGAACCAGACACTAAGCGGGCCAGACCTTGCCTACCGCAGTAACTTAAATAGGAGCTTCCCATAAAAGCGCGGTGGGGGTCAAGGAGTTTGTAGCGTGTGTATTAAGATTTTTAATCGATGAAAAGTGCATACGCGCTGCTATAACGCCCGTACTATTTAAGCTATATCGGGCGCTCTGCCGCACCGCATTTTCGCAACACGTACGCACCTATCACGCCCTAGCCGCAGACCGCTGCATTGTGATTACGTTGACGGCACCGCTAGTAAGTAGGTCAAGCCGTTCACCAAGCAACCGCCATGCTTCTTGCTGTTCTGCCTTCAATTCTTGGCGCTGGTAGATACGTATCAGTTTATTTTGTTCGACGTGGTTCAATACCTTTTCAACAACGTCTGGGCGAACACCCAGCCCGCCCATAATCGTGGCACCAGTGCGCCGCAGATCGTGGGGGGTCCACTCCCCACCAGCCAGTAATAAAGCGCCTGTAGCCTTGCTGCGGTTCTTCATTGGCACGGTGCGCTGCCGGTCGTGAATCTGCTTACTGATCGATTTCAAGCACACGTGCTGATCGTCTTTATTCTCTGCTGGGTAACACCATGCAGTCTTACCGCTAATAGCGTGAAGCTTTTTAAATTGTTGAATACTGAAGTCGGAAAGCAACACTGTATGCGCTTTCCCGTTCTTCGCATTGTCTGGCGGTATGCGCCATGTACCAGCGTCAATAGCAACGTCCTCCCAGCGTGCGCGGGATATCTCACCAACCCGACAGCAAGTGGACAACATCAACCAGAGTGCAATTTCTGTTGACGCTTGCAACTTGGCAGTGGGTAACTTGTCTTGCAGTTCTTTAATTTCGGCATCGCTTAGAACCCGGTCGCGTTCGTTTTTCGTGCCGTAATCGTTCCGCTTTAGGTGCGACGTGGGGTCATTTTCGAGAATCCCGCGCTTAATAGCAAAGCTGGCCATCTGTCGAAGATCGCCCAACAGGTTACGGGCAACAATCGGTGCGCCACGTTCCACGATGGTATCCAACACGGCGGCGATCATCGAACGGGTTACATCAATCGCGGCCACCTCCCCCAGCGTAGGCAGTACATCCTTTTCAAAGCTGCGGCGCACCTCTGCCCCGCCGTCCTTCCGCGCCTTCAATTCGATGCGCTCCCAGCGGTCAAGTAGTGCGCCTATGGTCAATCGTGCCTCGTGCGCTTCCCTAGCCCGGTTCGCTTCGTCCTCTGCGATCTGCGCAGCAAGCAACTTTGCCTTATGTTCGGCTTCCAGTGCTGCGACATTCCGTTCAAGCTGTTCGTGGTAATCGACGCCCGTTTTAGCAAGGGTCCGAATTGCCCGCGCTGCTTCCCGCGCACCTTGCAGGGTCATAAATCCCGCGCCACCATCGGCACGGTAGGATTCCGGTAGGCTGTATTGACGGGTTTTGCCGTCCACCACATACCGGACAAGCCAAGTCTTTGTACCGTCAACTGCGATGCGTAGCTGCAACCCTTCACCGTCCACCAGCTTATATGCTTTGTCCTTTGCCTTCGCCAACTCGATAGCGCGTGCTGTCAACTTCGCCATAAAAACCCTCCGTGTCCCGCGTGTGTCCCGATTATTGGTGGATTCACTGAACCAAAATGAAACCCCTTGAGACAAAGTATACCAAGGATTTTCTATAACTTGTTGATTTTAATTGGTATATTTTTTAGATATACGGTGTCATACATACGCCATACCGTTTGAAATAGCTGTCGTACCTTTCTACGAACCAAGGGGTAGTGGGTTCGATTCCTGCCAGCCGCACCAATATAATCAAGGGGTTACAGATTTCGGTCTGTAACCCTTTTTGGTTTTTGGGCCATTTGGTAAGAAAAAATCCGCCGATTATATTCTTCGGTGCAGTTTTTGCGAAACAGATTCACGACTCGATTTTAATCCCTAATCCCGAACCGTCGCGCCACACTCGCAAGCGCCGCATTGGCCGATGCATGACGCTCGCGTGCGTCGTCGATTCGCGCAATAGCGATCTTGAACCCTTCCCGCCACCGGATGACGAACGGCGCCCGCGCTGCCCTGCTCCACAACCAGTCTCTTCCCACTCCGTCGGCGAAGAAGATAAAAAAACGCGCCGGGAATCTCCGGCGCGTTTTTATTTGCACATTGCTAGCAGCGCAAATTCTCTTAGAAGCGATAGCCGACGCCCACACCCACCAACAGCGGATTGAGTTGCGCGTTGCTGACCTTGGTGCCTTCGACGTAGACGTCGCTGCTGATCCAGACTTTCTTCAGGTCGAGATTGATCGACCAGTTTTTGTCGATCTTGAAGTCGACGCCGGCCTGCAGTGCGCCGCCGAAGCTCTTGTGTTCGAGAGTGACCACGCCACCCAACAGATTCTGGCTCGAGATGTTGGTGTAGTTGATACCGGCGCCGACATACGGGTCAATCGAATTTGTCGGCAAGAAATGGTATTGCGCCGTCAATGTCGGCGGCAGCGCCTTGAAGCTACCGATTTTACCGAGGCCATCAACCGAAACGTCGAGCTTTTGCGGGTAGGTCAAGATCAGTTCCGCAGCGATATTCGGCGTGAAAAAATAGGAAATGTCGAGTTCCGGGATTGTCTTGTTGGACACGCTGATTGCGTCCGATCCGGCGATGCCGTCGGAAAACGCATCGGATTTGTTCACCGGCTCGATATTGACGGCCCGTACCCGCACCAGCCACGGACTTTCTTGCGCGGCTGCGCTGTTTGCGACGAACCCGATGGCGACCGCTGCCAATGCTAAGACTGCTTTTTTCATATTCTTATTCCTTCATTAGTTACCGTTGAAAATTCTTAGATCAATATGCCTTGTTGCCCTGCTCATTCTCATCAAAATATTCCGAGCGCGCAGTCAAAAAAACACTAGCGATATGGTCGGCGAGAATGCAGACTTATATATTGATGTAGATCAAAATTTCTGCTTCAGTCCGCGATAGCGATATATTCGTCGCCGATTTCGTCAATTGGTCGCGCATGCCATGGTTTTTGCTCGGCAACAAATCTATCCGATTGGGCGTTGGACCTATTCCACCTCACTTGGAGGTGCTACCCATGTTCTCGCTCTTCGATCCGCTCACACCCGCCAATATGTGCGAACAGATATCCGACTTGCGGCGTACCGAAAACTTGAATCCAGCCACAGACTGATGTCACTTGAAGCAAGCTCTTTGGGCATGCCCATCCGAAACGCCAGGGCAATCGATGGAAGAATTGCGCATGGCGGCGTTCCCTAAGACTTGCCCTCGACGATGACCGGGCTCCACGTACTTGCCGATTGTCATGCGTGTTGCGCCGGCCCGGCTCGTGTAGTATCTTTGCCGAATCAATTCCAGATCATCGAACGAGGACCAATGCTTATCGTATCTCGCCCACCGTCGGTAGATCCGAAATTGATTTGCAATGCGGAAGGCTGGTCGCTTTGGCCGACTGCACTCATGCTGCTGGGTCAGTCGGAGAACATTGACGACATGGTCACCCTGGTGGGCAAGCTCGTGCGCTCGCTGGAGGAGGCCGGTGCGCCGCTCAGCCGGCTCCGATTATCGACCATGACGCTGCATCCCCTGGTTACCTCCTGGGGCGCTCGATGGGCAGGCGGAGAGGCCATTGAGGCGATGGAATTTCCTCACGACCGGATACATTCAGGCGAGTATGTCGGGAGTCCGGCACAACATGTGCGCGAGACTGGAACAGCTTTCCGTTGCCGCCTGGAAGGCATCCTGACCGTCGACGATCATCGCCTCCTCCACGAACTAAAGGACGCCGGCGCCACCGATTATTACGCGGCGCCGTTGGCGCGCCGCGCAAGGGAGGGCGGCTTCCTCACCCTCTGCACCGACAGACCGGGCGGTTTCACCGCCCTCGACATTGCCAAATTCGATGCGTTGGCACTGATGGTGGCTCCTCATGCCCACTCCCTCAACCGCTACCGGATTGCCACCAGTTTGCTTGAAACCTATGTCGGACGGCGCGCCAGCGCGCGCGTTCTTGACGGACACGTTCGGCGCGGCGACTACGAGCACATCAGGGCCGCCTTATGGTATTCGGATCTTCGGGATTTCACCCAGATGAGCGAAGACCTGGAGTCGAACCAGATGCTGGATCTGTTGAATACCTACTTCAGCGTCGTCTCGAAAGCCGTGATCGAGCGTGGCGGCGATATCCTCCAATTCATCGGCGATGCAGTGCTGGCCGTGTTTCCCTGCGCAGTCGATGCCGCTTCGACAGCAGCCGCCTGCGAAGCGGCTTTCGACGCTGCCGTCGAGTCGTTGACGGAAATCGTCGAGGTAAACAGGACGCGCGCGGCGGCGGGCCTGCCGGAAATCCACTTCGGGATAGGCTTGCATTTCGGCGATGTTGCATTTGGCAACGTTGGGGCAATCGACCGCCTGGGCTTCAATGTCATCGGGCCCGCAGTCAATCTCACCGCAAGACTGGAAAGTCTTTCAAAGCAGGCGATGGTGCCGTTGCTGCTTTCGCAGCCATTGGCCGATGTTATCGACCGCGCATTGTCACCAGTAGGCAGTTTTCAACTCAAAGGCGTCCGGGAATTGCAGGCGGTGTTTACCGCCGCCGATCTGGTACAGAAATAGTGCAGTGTGATATTTTGCACACGCGTGCGGCCCAGATCCTGTCACCCACGCAATTCAACAACAGCTTCCCAAGGTCATACGCGAAACGACAGGAGCACTTGTTGAGCAACACATGCTACGGCAGTCCGAAAGCGGGCACTGGAGCCAGGGCCGGAGCATCAAAATTCTAATGAATTCAATGCGATAACGTGTTCCCTCCGCCTTGCAAGGGGGAGGGTTAGGGAGGGGGTAGTGCGGTCGAGATACGTAATGCGGTAATTTGAGCGCTCTACCCCCATCCCAACCTTCCCCCTACGCCGGGCGCCCCTGCAAAGGGGAAGGAGTGTAAGTGTCTGACTTTGCGTTAAATTTGATGCTCCGGCCCTGGCACTGGAGCCGCCAGAACCATAAAACGGAATTATCGGGTGGAAAAACATTCACTTCCGGGCGATATTCATCTGCCAATCGGGTGCTTGCGACACTGCCCGCCCGCACACTACGGCAGGCGGGCGCCAGAAAGCTACCACATCAAGTCATCGGGGATCTGGAACGCCGCGTAGGGATCGTCCGCGTCGATTTCGGCGCTGGTTTTGTTCACACGCACGACAAGCGAGGCATCCCGCTCGGCGATTTTGTCGGCGATAATTTTGGGCACCAATTCGGTGGTGCCACTCTGGCAGACGATCACCAGACGCCCGGCAATCAAATGTGCCTGGACTGCAGCCGACACATACAGGCGTTCGATCTTGTTGTCGTGGGTGAAATTGTAGGCGATGTCGCCAGCGCCCTTGCTCTGGCGGTTTTTCTGCACCATCTGGGCGATTTGCGCCATGATCGCCTTTTGGGTGGCCGCCGCATCGCGCTGGGCATTGAGTTCGCGCGCCCGCTCGGCATTCTTGCGCTGCATATCGAGTGCGGCCACGCGCGCTTCATTGACGCTTTGGGTGCCGGTCCGTCGTTCGATCTTGGTTTGCTTGTTCTTGTCCTGGTTGACCAGTTTGACTTTGTTCTTGTCGACCAGACCGGCTTTCAAAAACTGCTCTTGCAAAGAGGCCATATTTGCTGCTCCGTATAAAGTGTCCGCCAGCCAGCCGCCGGGCCGTGGAAATGCGTTAGCATACCAAAAATGTCGGCTTTGCAGACACCCAATCATGGTCTCGCCGACATTGAGAGACTTGACAAGTCTTGTTCAGGATCGCAATCCTGGCTGGCCGCAGTTCCCGCAGTGGCACGCGCCACGTGCAATTTCTTGTAGCTGTCGATCAGGCGTTGGTGCCTGTCGAGCCCCTCCAGTTTCATGCTCGTTGGCGTCAAACCGAAGAAGCGCACGCTGCCGTCGACTGACCCCAGCACCGCGTCCATCCGCGAGTTGCCAAACATCCGGCGGAAATTGACCACATAGTCATCCAGTTCCAGCTCGTCATCGAGCAGCACCTCCAGCACCACGTTCAATGCCTGATAAAACAATCTGCGCTCGACCGTGTTGTCGTTGTACTGCAGGAAGGCGCCGACCAGTTCTTGCGCGGCCTCGAATTGCCGCAAGGCGAGATGAATCAGCAGCTTCAACTCCAGGACTGTCAGTTGGCCCCAGTCGGTATTCTCGTCGAATTCAATGCCGATCAATGTGGCGATGTCGGAGTATTCGTCCAGCTCATTGTTATTCAAGCGATCGAGCAGTTCTTCCAGGCTGGCATCGTCCAGCCGATGCAAGTTCAAAATATCGGCGCGGAACAACAGCGCCTTGTTGGTGTTATCCCAGATCAAATCTTCAACCGGATACACTTCAGAATACCCCGGCACCAGGATGCGGCAGGCAGTCGCGCCTAAGCGGTCATACACCGCCACGTACGCTTCTTTGCCCATGTCTTCGAGTATGCCGAACAAGGTCGCGGCTTCCTCGGCATTGGAGTTGTCGCCCTGGCCGGAAAAATCCCATTCGACAAAATCGAAATCGGCTTTGGCACTGAAAAAGCGCCACGACACCACACCGCTGGAATCGATGAAATGTTCGACAAAATTGTTTGGCTCGGTCACGGCGTTACTGGCAAAGGTAGGCTGAGGCAAATCGTTCAAGCCTTCAAAACTGCGACCTTGCAACAATTCCGTAAGGCTGCGTTCCAGCGCCACCTCCAGGCTTGGGTGCGCGCCGAACGAGGCAAATACACCGCCGGTCTTCGGGTTCATCAAGGTGACGCACATTACCGGGTACACTCCGCCAAGCGACGCATCCTTGACCAGCACCGGAAATCCTTGCTCTTCCAGGCCCTTGATGCCGGCCAGAATGCCGGGGTATTTCGCCAGCACTTCTTGCGGCACATCTGGCAATGCGAATTCGCCTTCCAGAATTTCGCGTTTTACTGCCCGTTCGAAAATCTCGGACAGGCATTGCACCTGCGCTTCGGCCAGCGTATTGCCGGCGCTCATGCCATTGCTGACGTACAGGTTTTCGATCAGGTTGGATGGAAAATACACCACTTCGCCGTCCGAATGCCGCACATACGGCAGCGAACAGATCCCGCGCTGCACGTTGCCGGAGTTGGTGTCGATCAGATGCGAGCCACGCAGTTCGCCATCGGGGTCAAAAATTTGCAGGCAGTATTCGTCCAGAATTTCAGCCGGCAGCGCATCGTCGGGGCCAGCCTGGAACCAGCGCTCGTTCGGGTAATGCACAAACGCTGCGTTGGCGAGCTCTTCGCCCCAAAACGTGCCCGCGTAGAAATGATTGCAATTGAGGCGCTCGATGAACTCGCCCAAGGCCGAAGCCAACGCGCTTTCCTTGGTCGATCCCTTGCCATTGGTAAAACACATCGGCGAGTGCGCGTCGCGGATATGCAAGGACCACACGTTGGGGACAAGATTACGCCACGAAGCGATTTCAATCTTCATGCCCAAGCCCGCCAACACCCCCGACATATTGGCGATGGTTTGCTCCAGCGGCAGGTCCTTGCCCGCAATATAGGTGCTCGCGTCGGGTGCCGGAGTGAGGGCCAGCAAGGCCTGGGCGTCGGCATCCAGATTTTCGACCTCTTCGATCACAAACTCGGGCCCGGCTTGCACCACCTTTTTCACCGTGCAACGGTCGATGGAGCGCAAAATGCCCTGGCGGTCTTTGGCCGGGATATCGGCCGGCAACTCGACCTGGATTTTGAAAATCTGCCGGTAACGGTTTTCCGGGTCGACAATATTATTCTGCGACAGTCGGATATTCTCAGTGGGAATATTGCGCGTGACGCAGTACAACTTCACGAAGTAAGCTGCACACAAGGCCGACGAGGCGAGAAAGTAGTCGAACGGGCCAGGCGCCGAGCCATCGCCCTTATAGCGGATAGGCTGGTCGGACACGACAGTGAAATCATCGAACTTGGCTTCCAGACGAAGCTTATCGAGAAAGTTGACCTTAATTTCCATGGGGGAATTCCAAAATAGTGCTCAAAAAGTTTAGCTTTGCATTTCGGCGTCGTCGCCTTTGCCATGAATCCTGACGCGCGAATGGATACGATTGCGCCCGTCGGCTGCCGATAGTCAAGCGTGGGGAGGTCAACCGGTGCGTTAAACGGCAATTCTCCGGCAAGGAAGGCATTATCGCTGAAAATGCCTGCCATCATCTGTGCAAGGCCGTCAAATACAGTCTACCGGTGGTCAATTTCGCAATTCTTGCAAGCGGTTATAGATTACGGTCTGTAGCCCTTTTTGAGATTTGGGCCGGCATCCGAAAAACGACCGTTGTCGACCGGCCGCATCGCTGCGACCGTCGCATTCGCGCTGCCGGCATTCGCCGCCATTGATTCCGAATTTATTTTCCCGCCTCCAGGCGCAACGTCTGTTCGACGAATTCTTCGAATTCATCGAGCGGCAGCGGATGGCTGAACAAGTAACCCTGATAGGCGTGGCAGCCGATGTTATCAAGGAAGTTGCGTTGCTCCACCGTCTCCACACCTTCGGCAATGACTGAAAAGCCCAGCGATTGCCCGAGTGCGACGATGGTTTTTGCAATGGCAGCGTCGTTTGGATCGTGCAGGACGTCTTGCACGAAAGAGCGGTCGATTTTCAACTGGTCCAGCGGAAATCTTTTCAAATAGGACAGCGACGAATAACCGGTGCCAAAATCGTCCAGCGAAAAACCCACCCCTTTGGCTTTCAACGCACTCATTTTTTCAATCGCCCCGGACACGTCTTCCACCACCAGGCTTTCTGTCAGCTCCAGCTTCAGTCGATGCGGATCGGCGCCGGTGGCGTCGAGAATCGCCAAAACGGATTCCACGAATTCGTCCTGGCGGAACTGCAGCGAACTGACATTCACCGCCAGCGTGAGGTGCGCCATCGCCGGCATTCCAGCCCATCTTGCCAATTGCACGCAGGCGGTTTCGAGCACCCATCGACCCAAAGGCAGGATCAATTTACTCTCTTCGGCCACACCGATGAATTTGTGGGGCGGCACAAGGCCGCGTCGCGGATGCTGCCATCGCAGCAGCGCTTCCGCGCCGCACAGTTTCTGACTGCTCGTTGCTTGCGCCTGGTAGTGCAGCACGAATTGCCCTCCCAGAAGACCTTCGCGCAAGTCGGCGACCATTGCGACGCGCTCCACCACCGCGCTCTCGATTTCCGAGTCGAAGAAATGCACGCTGTTGCGCCCGGTTGCCTTGGTCTTGTACATCGCCAAATCTGCCTGTTTGATCAAGCTGTCGATCGGGATAGACTCACCCTTGAAGATGGTCGCCCCGATGCTGGCCGTGCTGTGGTGGACATGCTCGCCAAGTTGGTAGGTCTGATTGAGGGCGGCAAGCAGTTTCTTGGCGATAGTCGCCGTCACAATGGCGGCGTCCTGTTCGCCGACGCCCAAATGGGAAAGGATGACCACAAACTCGTCGCCGCCCAGCCGCGCAAACGTGTCGCTCTCGCGCATGAGCGTCTTGAGCCGTGTCGCGGTCTGTTTCAACAGTTCGTCGCCGACATCGTGGCCGAGCGTGTCGTTGAGCGTCTTGAAATCGTCCAGATCGAATAGCAAGAGCGCGCCGTAATGGCCGTGGCGCTGGCTTTCGACCATTGCCTGCTTGAGGCGGTCCATCAACAAGGTGCGGTTGGGAAGGCCTGTCAGTTGATCGAAGAAGGCCAATTCCCTGATCTTCTCTTCTGCCTTCTTGCGCTCCGTGATGTCGCGCAAAGAGCTGGCCATCAAGAGTCCTTGATCGGTATGGATCGGGCTGAGGCTGATTTCCACATCGAGTTCGCTGCCGTCCTTGCGCAGCGCCTTCACCGCATTCCCGCGGCCCATAGGACGCACCACCGGCTGCTCGAGGTATTTGTCGCGCAGTCCAGAATGATTTTTCCGGTAGCGATTGGGTATCAATTTTTCATAGGAGTGCCCGACCAATTCGTCATGCGTAAAACCAAGCAATGTCGCGGCCTGCACGTTGGCCATCGTAATCACGCCTTGCGCGTCGATAACGAACAGCGCGTCCGGGCTGGCGTCGAAAATCGACTGCAGGTGTTTCTTGATTTCTCGCGCATTGTCGATGTTGCGCCGCATCTGGTCGGCCAGGTAACACACAACGGCGCTGGCAAAGCAGAAGATCCCCATCGGCAGCATCTGTGCGTAGTCAAGCTTGAACGCTCCAAACGGCGGCATGAGCAGATAATTCACCGCGATCGCGCTAAACGTCATGGTGAGCAAGCCCGGCCCGGCCCCATACAGAAGCGCCGCCAGGACCACAGCGGGATAAAAGGTGATGAAGCCGAGGCCTGCCTCGCGCGGCAATATGGCAAAGCGCGCACCCAAGGCGAGCAGGAAAATGGCCAGCGCGAATGCGTACTTGCGCGCCTGCACCCAAACCGAATTGCCTGGATGCCGCGAACCGGCGTTATTGTCCCCTTGCATTATTATTCGGTGCGCGCGCATTAGCCAATCCCATTTCTTCGCCCTGCTGCCGGATAAAGCTTGTTTTGCGTTTTTATCAACACGTTGCCTCGAAAATACGATCCTACAACCAATTGACTTTTGCCATTTCGTTCGCAGGGTTGGGAAACCGGGGACCACCCCCCACATTCAGGTTAAATAACCCTTACGTTATTATTGTCATCTGAGCATACCGAAATATCTTGATTTAGATCAAGAAAAGCACTTTAACGTTGACTTGAGGATCGCATTTTGTCGCGCTGCACAATAGGGTTCAATTGAGGCTCCACATAGTACGCATTGGGCAGGTATTTGAAGGCAATGCTGCGTCAACGAGTATTCTTGTGCACCGCAATGCCATGCGCTACGATGTCGACAAGCAAGGCTAGAGAATAGGCAAGCATGGGCAGCTACACACATATGGTGGGCAATCGAACGTATCGATTTGGAGACCTGCGGGACCTGATGGCAAAGGCCACCCCGGAGCGCTCGGGCGACCACCTGGCCGGGCTGGCAGCCGCCAGCGCGGAAGAGCGCGTGGCCGCCCAGATGGCATTGGCCCAATTGCCGCTGCGGACTTTTCTAAACGAAATGGTGGTGCCCTACGAATCGGACGAGGTGACCCGGCTCATCATTGACCGGCATGATCCGATCGCGTTTGAACCCATCGCCAGCCTGACGGTGGGCGACTTTCGCAATTGGCTGTTGAGCAACAACGTGGACGAATACGTGCTGGCCTCGGTTGCCGGCGGCATCACGCCCGAGATGGCGGCGGCGGTTTGCAAGATCATGCGCAATCAGGACTTGATCCTGGTGGCACGCAAATGCCGAGTCGTGACCCGTTTCCGCAACACTATCGGCCTGGCGCAGCGCCTGTCGACAAGGCTGCAACGCAACCATCCCACCGACAGCGCAAGCGGCATCGCTGCCGGCATCTTCGATGGCCTGCTGTACGGCAGTGGCGATGCGGTGATCGGCGTTAACCCCGCCGGCGACAATGTGCCGCAGATCGTCAAGATTGTCTCCATGCTGGACGAGATCATCTCCGGTTTTTCCATCCCCACCCAGTCTTGCGTGCTGACCCACGTAACCAACACCATCGCCGCCATCGAGCGCGGTGCTCCGGTGGATTTGGTTTTCCAGTCGATCGCCGGAACCGAGGCCGCCAACGCCAGCTTCGGCATCAACCTGAAATTGCTCGACGAAGCGCGCCAGGCCGCATTGTCGTTACGACGCGGAACGGTGGGCAACAATGTGATGTATTTCGAGACCGGACAGGGCAGCGCACTATCGGCCAACGCAAATCATGGCGTCGACCAGCAAACCTGCGAAGCGCGTTCCTATGCGGTGGCGCGTGAATTTCAACCGTTGCTGGTGAACTCGGTGGTCGGCTTCATTGGGCCGGAGTATCTGTACGACGGCAAACAAATCATCCGCGCCGGATTGGAAGATCATTTTTGCGCCAAGCTGCTAGGCTTGCCGATGGGCTGCGACATCTGCTACACCAACCACGCCGAAGCCGACCAAAACGATATGGATGTGCTGCTGACCGTGCTCGGCGCTGCCGGCTGCACCTTCGTGATGGGCATACCCGGCTCGGACGACATCATGCTCAACTACCAAACCACTTCCTTTCATGATGCACTCTATGCGCGCTGCGTGCTCGGGCTGAAGCCGGCGCCGGAATTCGAGGCATGGCTGAAGGAAATGGGAATTGTTGGCACCGATGACTCCTGGCCGTCGGGCACGGTGCTGCCGCCGCAGTTCCAAAACGCGCTGCGGAGACTGCAATGAGCAAGACCAACGAAGACGAGCTGGTGACGCCCAATCCCTGGCAAGCGTTGCGCCGCTACACGGATGCACGCATTGCGCTCGGCCGCGCCGGCATCAGTCAACCGACCGCGCCACAATTGGAATTCCAGTTGGCGCATGCGCGCGCCCGCGATGCTG
The DNA here is from genome assembly GCA_031291305.1 of Rhodoferax sp. Taxonomy (GTDB): domain Bacteria; phylum Pseudomonadota; class Gammaproteobacteria; order Burkholderiales; family Burkholderiaceae_C; genus Rhodoferax. The sequence goes on from JARLJH010000054.1 coordinate 77,276, forward strand.
TGCACCTGGCACTCGACAGCGTCGCTCTTGAAGATAAATTGGCGCAAACGCTGGCACTCGCCTGCCTGAAACTGCATAGCGCGGCGCCGAACCGGCAAGTCTATTTGCAGCGCCCGGATCTCGGGCGCAAACTGGACGACGCCTCGCGCCAGTTGTTGCAAACGTGCGCGTTTCGCGCCACCGATCTGGCGATCGTCATTGCGGACGGCCTGTCGGCGCTCGCCATCGAGTTGAATGCCTTGCCCTTTCTGCAGGTTTTGATGCCCCGCCTGGCACAGGAGTCCTGGGCCCTGGCGCCGCTATGCATCGTGCAACAGGGCCGCGTGGCGGTGGGCGACGAAATCGGCCAGACTCTCAACGCGCGGGCGGTCGTCGTGTTGATCGGAGAACGTCCCGGCCTCAGCTCGCCCGACAGCATGGGTTTGTATCTGAGTTGGAACCCACATCCCGGTTTGCGTGATGCAGACCGCAATTGCGTATCCAATGTTCGAGCGGCTGGCCTGAATTATGAGACCGCCGCCGAAAAGCTGCACTACCTGTTGACGCAATCGCGTCTGCGCCAACTTTCCGGAATTGCCTTGAAAGAAGAAACGCCGGGCCCTGCCCTGCCGGATATGGCGGAACACAATTTCCTGCTAGAACGCGACTGAAACAATTTCGCCAGCGTGGCTTAAGCAAGGCGACGAAATCGCCTCGCTTGATATCTTAAACCGCAGTAATGGGCTGCGCCACGGACTCCTCGAGCCGCTTGCGCTGCAGGAGCCACAACAAGGCCAGCGCTGCCAGCGATGTGGCGACAACCACGTAGCCGACTACCTCGAAGTGCTGCAATCTGCCGTCGATGCCGCGCGTGACGATGTGGCCGGCAATGACCGAGGCGACGCCACCCGAAAGTTGCTGGATCGACGCGCTGATCGCAGTGAAGGCGCCGCGCTGCGTCGTGCTCGGCACCGAGGACACCATTGCCTGGAACGGAATCATGCGGGAAAAGATACCGACGAACATCAACACATTGACGAAGACCAACAACGGCAAGGGCAGCGGACCAAGATGCGTATAAATCAGAACCATCGCTATCGACATGACCGTGCCGATCACGAACACCCGAAATTTGCCGAACGAATCAGCCGCCTTGCCAACCAGAGGACCGCAAAAAATCGTGAACAAACCCGTGACCAGATAAACCGTCGGCAGTTTATCGAGGCCGATGCCCAGATTGTTGACCACGAAGGCGCTGCTGAATGGCATCAGCATATAGCCGCCGGTGGTCAACAACGCCGTGGTCGCGAAAGCCATCAGGTAGCGCGGCTCGGTGACGGTATGAAACAGATGCATCCAGGCGCTATGTTCTTGCGGAATCGCCAGGTGAGCGGAGACCGGCCGCATGCGCCAGCTCACGAACACCCCGGCAAACACCCCCAAGCCCGCCAGCGCCAGGAACGGCACATGCCAATTCCAGCGATTGGACAGGTACAAGCCGATCGGGATGCCCAGCACCTGGCTCGCTGCGAACGCGGTCTGGATCATGCCCATTACGCGGCCGCGCATTTGCGGCGGGAACAAATCGGTCGAGATGGCCAGCACGATGGAGCCGATGACGCCGCCAAACAAGCCCGTGACCACGCGCGCCAAAAGCAGCATCTCGAAACTTTGCGCCAGCCCGCACCACAAGGTGCCGAGTATAAAACCGGCATAGAAGAAGAGCAGCAGCCGCTTGCGGTCGAAGCGGTCGGCAAAACCTGCCGTCAGCAAGCCCGAGAAACCGGCGCTAAATGCATAGGCGGACACCACCAGCCCGAACTGGGTGGGGCTGATCTCCAGCGCCGGCATGATCAGCGCCCCCAGCGGCGACATCAGCATGAAATCGAGGATGACCGCGAACTGCAGGAAAGCCAGCATGCCCACCACGAACTTCTGATAGGAAGAGAACTTTGGCGGTGCCGCCGGCGACGATTGAGCTGATTGAGCGGATGGTTTCATAGTTTTCATTTAAAGGCGTGCAAGCGTAATTGCATGTTCCGGGCAAGCGCTCACGCACAAGCCGCAGGCGCGACAGGCTTCGGCATTGGGCGCATAAGCGACTTTCATGCCGTGCACGCGCAGCTTGAATTTATGCAAGGCATTCAAGCTTTGAAAATCGTGGTCGTCGATGCGGCGAACTTCAAACACCTGTTCCGGGCAGACCTCCACGCAATCGCCCTTGCCCTCGCAACGCTTCAAGTTGACGAGCGGGACGAAGGCGCCCGGCTCTTGCCGGCAATTGGCGGTCGCGGCCCGGCTCATGGGCGCTCCTGCGCAGTCTCGGGATCGGCATGACCCCGGTGCTGGCCGCGATTGCAGCGCTCACCGTGCGCAGCCCAGCGCTCTTTGCGAAACTGTTCGCGCTCTTCCGGCGTCATGCTCGCCCACTTTTCCCAGTGCTGCCGTCCGAGCCTGCCGTGGTGTCCGTGAAATCCGCCAAACAGAATGCGGCTCAGCACCAGCAACCCAAGCCCATGCCAGTAATCGATCGGGCGAATGCCGCCAAACAAATCCGGCAAGATCAGATTCCATAATAACATGACGACCTCGCCAAGCGCCGCCAGTGCCACCATGCCAATCAAGAACTTACCTAAAAATCGTGCACGAAATCTCATTTTCAACTCCTTCATTTTACATATCGAAATCATCATAAATCTCTTGCAAACGGCTGCGCAGATATAAGACCGCATAGCGCTTGCGCGCCAGCAGCGTATTCACCGCAACCCCGCTTTGTGCCGCCATTTCTTTGAAGCTGACGCCTTCCAGCTCATGCGCGATGAAAACTTCGCGCTGATTCTCCGGCAATTCGTCCAACGCTTGCTGCAACTCATCTAACAAGACCGTGCGCGCATACTGCGCTTCCGGTCCCTCCTCGGGAGCGGGCAACGCCAGATCGAGCCGGTACTCGTCGTCGATATCGTCGGCGTCGCCGAACTCGCCGAGCGACAACTCCTTCTTCTTGCGAAAGCGGTCGATGATGCGATTGCGCGCAACGCGAAACAGCCACGCGCTGACTTGCTCGATCGGCGCCGGCAGGTGATAAGCCTGCACCAAGTCGTGAAACACATCTTGCAAGATATCGTCTGCCTCCGCCGTATCGCGCACTCGACGCCGGATGAAACTCCCCAGGCGCGTACCGTCGCGCAACACGACATCGGTGATTTCCCGGTCCTTGTCACTTGTCGGATTGAGCGTGTTGGGTGGTTTCATACCTGTGAAGACGTTTCAGAAGCGGGAATATTGTGGGCGCGCACAAATTATTTTTGGTTGTTCCGACTTTTTTGTGTGTAAAGAAACGCATTCGCGCAGGTTCGGCAAAAACTCCGTCATTCCCGCGAAAGCGGGAATCCATAGGGAATCCGCTCGTGTTACCTCACAATGGATTCCCGCCTTCGCGCATTGCTGTCCGGGATAAATATGTTGACAAGGCCGAAAGGGGTTGCAGGCACTGATTTAAAGGGTTAAAACCCTGTTTGCCAACTTAAAAATCAGACCTGCAACATGTTTAGGATAACCAGATTTCAAGAATTAATGAAGGGGGTGCCGCGAGGTGCCTTCGACCACATCGTTAAAAAGCACAATGGCGACAAGTACAGCAAGCAATTCGGCCACTGGGAGCACATGGTGGCGATGATATACGCCCAGCTAAGCGGTGCAACAGGCCTGCGTCCGCTGGAAACGAGCTTCAACAGCCAGATTGCGCACCACTACCATTTAGGGACTGGATGCATCAAGCGATCCACGCTGGCCGATGCAAACAGCGCACGTAAGGACGCAGTGTTTGCCGACACGGCGGAATATCTGATGCAAAAAGTATCGCGCCAATTGCGCAAACAAGGCCAAGAATTGCTGTATTTGCTGGATTCGACTTCGATTACGCTCAAGGGCAGGGAGTTCGATAGCTGGACATTGTGCAACAAGACGCGAAATACGCAAGGAATCAAGCTTCATGTGCTCTATGCAAAGAAAACTCAAGTGCCCGTCTGGCAAAGCATCAGCGCCGCCAACGTCAACGATGTAGAAAAGGCTGTGGATGTACCGCTGCAGCGGAGTGCAACGTACGTTTTTGATAAAGGTTACTGCGACTACAACTGGTGGCATCGCATTGAGACGGCAGGAGCATGGTTTGTCACCCGCTTCAAAAGCAATGCCGGGGTACGCATCGAGCAGGAGCGCGCCATTTCCGAACTGGCTACCGGCACGGTACTGCAAGATCAGATTGTTCGCTTCAAATACAAACACCAGGGCGGTAAGCGCATCAATCATTACGAGAAGCCACTGCGCCGCATCGCGATTGCCAGGCACGACAAACCAACGCCGTTGATATTGGCGACCAATGACTTGACCAGTGACGCATTGGAAATAGCACAACGATACAAGGAACGCTGGGAAATCGAACTCTTCTTCAAATGGGTCAAACAACATTTGAAGATAAAGAAATTCCTGGGGCGCACCGAAAATGCTGTGCGCATCCAATTATTGACGGCTTTGATCAGCTATTTGCTGGTCGCACTATACAAACAGGCGCACGGTTTCAAGAAAAGTCTTTGGGATTGCCTATGCTTGATTCGCGCCACATTGTTTCAGCGCCCGGATATCGACGCCTCCGCATACCGGAAACGACGACGACAGGTTGAAGAAATGGCGCGAGTCCAGTTGGGATTATTCTCATGAATGTCAATAAAATTATCCCGGACAGCAATGCGC
>JARLJH010000005.1 GCA_031291305.1 Rhodoferax sp.
CCCTGCGATTTCGCCTTGAGCTTCCTCCGCACCCCGCCTCGCGACGACGCACTTGCCCTTTGGCTAGCCTTCGGCTCTACAAGCCTGGCACCGGGACTTGCACCCGGCTGGATTCGTGCCATGCACGGCACACACGCATCGAAAAATCGACCGCTTTGACGTTCTTCGTCAAGGCGCCGATGGAAATGCGATCCACACCTGTGGAAGCAATCGCGCAAACGCTAGACAGGTTAACCCCGCCCGAAACTTCCAGCGCAGCGCGCCCGGCATTGATGCGCACCGCCTCATGCAATTGCATCAGGCCCATGTTGTCGAGCAGGATCATGGTGGCACCGGCATCCAGCGCTTCATGCAGTTGCTCCAGCGTTTCCACCTCGATTTCGATGAACTTGGCCTGCGGTGCCAGTTCGGCAGCGCGCGCCAGCACTGTCTTGACGCCACCTGCGGCTGCGATGTGGTTTTCCTTGATGAGTACGGCGTCGTACAAGCCCAGCCGGTGGTTAAGCCCACCCCCCATGTGCACGGCGTACTTCTGCGCCAGGCGCAGGCCAGGCAGGGTTTTGCGGGTATCAACAATGCGCGTGCGTGCACCCGGTACCTCGCGAACCGCCTGAACAAAAAGGCTGGTCTTGGTGGCCACGGCACTCAGCAGTTGCAGGAAATTCAGCGCGGTACGCTCAGCCGTCAGCAGTGCCCGTGCCTGGCCATGGACCTCCAGTACCACCTGATCCGCCTCGCAGCGCTGCCCTTCGGCGAAGTGCCAAACCAGCTCTGCCGTGGGATCCATCTGCCTGAAAGCCACTTCCACCCACGGCGCACCACAAATCACAGCGGATTCACGTGCCACCACGGTGGCACAGGCGCGAAGCGCGGGGTCCACCAGACCAGCCGTCAAATCGGCCTCCCCCACGTCTTCGAGCAAGGCACGGGTCACATCCACTTGTGCCAGCGCAGTCACGGACGTGGGTGAAAAATCAAAAGTCGCTGCCATCAAGAATTCTCCCGAAATTTAAATCAGACCAATGCCGTCAATTCGGCAGTGGGCTCGCGCCCCATCAAGCGCTCCACGGCCTGCAGCGGTGTCATCTGCCCATCCAACAATGCCACCACGGACTGGGCAATCGGCATATCCACGCCCAGATGCGCTGCGCGCTGCACCACGGTGCGGGCGCTGTAAACACCCTCCGCCACATGGCCCAAGGCATGGGTCGCCTGCGCCAGCGTCTGCCCACGTGCAAGGGCCAGACCCACCTGCCGGTTGCGCGACAAGTCGCCCGTGGCGGTCAGTACCAGATCGCCCAAACCGCTCAACCCCATGAAGGTTTCTTGACGCGCACCCAGAGCCAACCCCAAGCGTGTCATCTCGGCCAAGCCACGCGTGATCAGCGCAGCGCGGGCATTGAGCCCCAGGTTCAGTCCATCGCACAAGCCGGTGGCGATGGCCAGCACGTTCTTCACCGCACCGCCAACTTCCACGCCGATGATGTCGTCGTTCGCATACACACGCAAGGCTGAACTGTGAAAAGCCGTCACCAACGCCTGGCGAACCGGCTCGTGGGCACTGGCTGCCACCAGCGCAGTAGGCTGGCCACGCGCAACTTCCTGAGCAAAACTCGGACCGCTCAATGCACCAGCTAGCATTTCAGGAGCAACATATCCTTGAATCTCATGGGCTAAAAGACCAAAAGACTCAGTAACTGGCGCTTCAAAGCCTTTGCACAACCAAGCCACCGGGACCGGACTACTGCGCAAAGCAACCAACATCTGACGCAACGCCGACATCGGGGTAGCGACCACCATCAGGTCAGATTCAGACGCTAGGCCAAGCAACTCCGCCACCGGAACCGCACTGAAGGCCAAGTTGGCGGACAACTCGACTCCAGGCAGGTAAAGCTGATTCTGGTGCAGCATCTGCATGCTCCGCACCAGAGCCGTATCACGCGCCCACAGGGTGACACGATGCCGCTGACCCTGCCCTGCTGCGCTGGCGGCCAACGCAGTACCCCATGCCCCTGCACCAAGAACTATTATTTTCATAGCTACTTTGGCAGACTACATCAGGGCTAGAGGAGATAATTAGCCTTATTGAACAGCGACGGGGGTTTCTTCGGTTTGGGCAGCCTGCTGCTGCTCGTACATGGCCTGGAAGTTGATCTCAGACAGGTGCACAGGAGGGAAGCCGCCGCGCTGAATCAAGTCAGCCACGTTGCCGCGCAAGTAGGGGTAAACGATTTGCGGGCAGGCAATGCCCATGATGGGGCCCATTTGCTCTTGGGGCAGATTGCGTATCTCAAAAATACCAGCCTGTGAGGCTTCCACCAGAAACACGGTCTTGTCTTTGATCTTCGTGTGCACAGTCGCTGTCACCACCACCTCAAACATGCCATCCGCCACCGGCGATGCATTCACGCCAAGTTGTATATCCACGGTGGGTTGCTCGGGTTCGAGCAGGATCGCGGGGGAGTTGGGTTGCTCCAGGGAGACCTCTTTGAGATACACGCGCTGAATCTGGAAAACGGGGGATGGGGTTTCGGACATGGAGTTCTCTTGGTTGGTAAATCAAAGTCTGCCGCGCCGCAGCGCTCAGACGCAAAACGTGAATTGTCTCAGGCCTGTTGCAGCAGCGGCATCAGGCCACCGCGCCCGTCCAGCGCCATCAAGTCATCGCAGCCACCCACGTGGGTGCTGCCAATAAAAATTTGTGGCACGGTGCGCCGACCGGTGGTGCTCATCATGTGATCTCGCTCCTGTGGGTGCAGATCGATGCGGATTTCTTCAATTTGCTCGACACCCCGGGCTTTGAGCAGTTGTTTGGCGCGAATGCAGTAGGGGCAAACGGCGGTGGTGTACATCTTGACAGCTTGCATGAGGAGGCTCTCGTTGAAAAGGTTACGCTTTTTCGACGGGCAGGTTGGCAGAGCGCCAGGCGCCTAGACCACCAGACAGTGAGTGAGCGTTTTCATAACCCAGTTTTTTGGCAATGTGTACAGCCCGCGAGCTTCGCGCACCCGACTGGCACACCAAAATGACCGGTAACGCCTTGTTTTTGACAGTATTGGCCAATTTGCCTTCCAGCTGGCTCAAGGGAATGTTTTTTGCTCCCACCACATGACCAGCCGCATATTCAGCGGACTCACAAACGTCGATCACCACGGCTTTTTCACGATTGATCAACTGCACGGCCCCTTCTGCAGTCAAAGCGCCCGGGCCTCCACCACTGATCATCGGCCATAGCAGCATGCCCCCGGCGGATAGAGCCACAACAATCATCATCCAGTTATCGAGAATAAATTTCACTTGCAAATCCTTATGAGTAGATGTGACCTTAGCCAGACATTTTAGAATGACGCAACAGCATTCACAGACCACCTTTGGGAAACCATGCATAAACTCGTACTTATTCGCCACGGCGAATCCACTTGGAATCTTGAAAACCGCTTCACCGGCTGGACCGATGTCGACCTGACACCGCTCGGTCTGGAGCAAGCCAAAAATTCTGGCCGCCTGCTCAAGGCAGAAGGCTATGAGTTCGACATCTGCTACACCAGTGTCCTCAAACGTGCTACCCGCACCCTGTGGCATGTGCTTGACGAAATGGACCGCACCTGGCTACCGGTGGTCAACAGTTGGCGCCTGAACGAGCGGCATTACGGCGCCTTGCAGGGTCTGAACAAGGCTGAAACAGCCAAGAAGTACGGCGAAGCCCAGGTGCTGCAGTGGCGTCGCAGTTACGACACGCCACCACCTGCGATGGAGCCCTCTGACCCACGCAGTGAACGCAGCGATATCCGGTACGCCAAGTTGCAGCCCGATCAGATTCCCCTGACGGAGTGTCTGAAAGACACTGTGGCACGCGTCATGCCATTCTGGAACGAAGCGCTAGCTCCGGCCATCAAACTAGGCAAACGCGTGGTTGTGGCCGCACACGGCAATTCCATCCGCGCGCTGGTGAAATATCTGGACAACATTTCAGACGACGACATCGTGGGTCTCAATATCCCCAATGGCATTCCACTGGTTTATGAACTTGACGACGACCTGAAACCGATTCGTCACTACTATCTGGGCGATGCTGAAGCTGCAGCCAAGGCTGCTGCCGCAGTGGCAGCGCAGGGCAAGACCTGAAACAAGCTTGACCACGAACAGGAACCCTCACCGCCGTTCATGATCCAAATCGCCCTCCTCACTTCGCATCCTCACGTTTTGGAACAAAAATGGGTCAAAAACTGAAAGTCGTCGGCCTGCTATCTGCCGGGGTTCTCGCTGGCGCGCTGGCCAGCATCTCGCTGCAAACCGCAGCGCGAGGCGCACTGGCACCACTGCCGCTGGAAGAGCTGCAGCAGCTTGCAGCGGTCTTCAGCATGATCAAGACCAACTATGTGGATCCGGTGGACGAGAAAAAACTGATCACCGATGCCATTGCCGGCATGGTGGCGGGGCTGGACCCGCATTCAGTATATTTGGATCAAAAGGCCCTGAAAGATTTCAACGAGGGCACCACCGGAAAATTTGTCGGCGTGGGCATCGAGATTTCGCAGGAAGACGGGTACATCAAAATTGTCTCCCCCATTGAGGACTCACCCGCTTTCAAGGCCGGACTCAAACCTGGCGACCTGATCGTCAAAATCGACAACACGCCTGTCAAGGGACTGACGCTCAATGAAGGCGTCAAGCGCATGCGCGGCGAGCCAAACACCCAGGTGCTGCTGAGCATCTACCGCAAGAACGAAAACCGGACTTTTGACGTCACTATCACGCGCGAAGTGATCAAAACCCAGAGCGTCAAAGTGCGTCTTGTCGAGCCAGGCTACGGCTGGGTTCGGCTGAGCCAATTCCAGGAACGCACAGTGGCGGACTTTGCGCGCAAAGTGGAAGACCTTTACAAGCAGCACCCAAAACTGAAAGGTCTGGTGCTGGACTTACGCAATGACCCAGGCGGCTACCTGGACGCTGCGGTCGCCATCTCGTCGGCATTTTTACCCGACAACGTGACCGTGGTGTCGGCCAATGGCCAATTGGCAGAAAGCAAATTCACCTACAAGGCAGCACCCCAGTTTTACGCACGCCATGGTGACGACCCGCTGGATCAGCTTGACCCGATCACCCGCAAGGCACTCAAGAAGGTACCTTTGGTGGTGCTTGTGAATGAGGGTTCTGCTTCAGCCAGTGAAATCGTGGCAGGGGCCCTGCAAGACCACCAGCGTGCCAAATTGCTGGGCAGCCAGACTTTTGGCAAGGGTTCCGTGCAAACTGCCGTGTGCTTGGACCCGGCTTTCCGCATGGACAACTGCCCCACCGCCGCACTCAAACTCACCACCAGCCGCTACTACACCCCCAGCGGCAAGTCCATCCAGGCTAAAGGTATCGTGCCCGATGTGATGGTAGACGAAACCGAGCAAGGTAATCTGTTTGCCGCCCTGAGCACGCGCGAGGCTGATCTGGAGAAACACCTTGCCAGTGGACAAGGTGCAGAGGTTAAGGATGTTGCAAGAGAGAAAGAGCGAGAAGAAGCCCGAAAAAGACTCGAAGAAGAGATGAAGAAGCCGGCTGACGAACGCAAGTTGCCCGAATATGGATCCGACAAGGACTTCCAACTGCAACAAGCTATTCTGCAGCTCAAAGGCCTGCCAGTGATGGTCAGCAAAACCCAGGTGGAGCGGGCCGAAGAGAAAAAAGACAACTGAGCCACGCCAGCAGATGCATGACAACGACCTGCTGCGCTACTCGCGCCATATCCTACTCAATGAAATTGGCGTTGAAGGGCAAGAGCACATCCGTCAGGCGCGCGCGCTGATCATCGGCGCTGGGGGGCTGGGCTCCCCGGTGGCACTTTACTTGAGCTCAGCGGGTGTCGGGCATATCACGGTGGTGGACGACGACACCGTGGACCTGACCAACCTGCAACGACAGATCGCGCACACCCAGGCCCGTGTTGGTCGGCCGAAAGTCGATTCGTTGAAAACCGCCATGGGTGAATTGAACAGCGCCGTGCAGGTTAATGCGATCCAGGCCCGTGCCGATGCTGCGCTGCTCACTGAATTGGTGCCACAAGCCGACGTGGTGCTGGACTGTTGCGACAACTTTGTCACCCGCCACGCTATCAACGCAGCATGCGTTGCCCATCACAAGCCGCTGGTGTCGGGAGCAGCCATCCGATTTGACGGTCAAGTTTGCGTTTACGACCAGCGCGACGCCCTGTCGCCCTGTTACGCCTGTGTGTTTCCGCCTGATGAGACCCTGGAAGAAACCCGTTGCGCCACCATGGGCGTGTTTGCACCGCTGGTCGGCATCATTGGCACCTTGCAAGCGGCAGAGGCACTTAAACTGATCTGCGGTATCGGGCAGGCGCTCACCGGACGCTTACTGATGCTTGATGGCCGAAACATGGCATTTACCGAAGTACGCCTCCAGCGAAATCCAGCCTGTCCGGTGTGCAGCCGCGTTACTTCAGCCTGAACGCACCTTTTTCATCGGTTGTGTAGCAACTTCCATTGCGCTGACGAAAAGCGCGAGGCAGTTCCGGATCAGGCTCGGCAAACAAGCCTGCCTTGGCTTGGCGTGCCGCGGCTTCTTCTACGGCGTACGGCCCCAGACTGCGTCGCCAGCGATTCGACCAGGCCTGCCCACGCTGCACCATGACAGCCGCGACATCCTGACCGTCAACCTCGATACGTGCAAGACCTCGCCCGTAGTCATCCAAGTATTTAACCTGCACCTTCAGAGTGCGTTGTTCCACCAATGCTCGCAGCGTATCGCGTGCAGCCACGCCACCGCGCTGGCAGATCTCCGGGGCGTCTACGCCTTGCAGCCGCAATTTCCGGGACACACCTCCAGCATCTGGTTGAACCCACAGAGTATCCCCATCAGGAACGCTTGTAGCCCTTGCAATATATAACTCACCAGCTTCAATAGCTGTAGCAGCAAAGACACCCAGACCAACGCTCACCAGATACCGAAGATACGTCGCCCTTTGAAAATCAATCACTTGAAAACTTTCCTCTATTCATGGAAACCTGGGGGTAGCGCCAGGAGCAAAATGCACGAGAAGGTCACGAAATCACCTTCAGTTTTGCGACTGGCCCGAAAGCTCAACCTGTTAGACTTTAATCATCCAAACGAGAGTTTTTGCCTTGAGTCTATTACCTGCATCATCTCTGGTCGAGTTGCGCCAATTGCGGCTAGACGATGCGCGTGCCTTGCTGGAGCATAGTGGACAAATCCTGCCCAACTGCGACGCAGATCCAACACAGTATCTGCAAGCGGTGATTGACAAGCTCAGCGAACTGTCACTCAAAGACCCACTCACGGGACTATCCAACCGGCGGTATTTCCAGAACATCCTGCTGCGCGAGATCGACATGGTGGCCCGTTCAGGGGAGTCTGCGTTACTGTTGATGCTTGATATTGACCATTTCAAGAACGTCAACGACCAGCACGGCCACCCAGCAGGTGATGTAGTGTTGCAGATGGTCGCAAAAACTCTGGCCGGCTGCGTACGGCCCATGGACACCGTAGCACGCTTTGGCGGTGAAGAGTTCGTCATCATTTTGCCGAGCTGCCAGGGCCAATATGGCCAGCAGGTGGCGGAACGGATTCGGGAATCGGTCAGTGCCTTACGCATCCAGTTGCCTGTCGGGCCAACTTTGCGGGTCACCATCAGCATTGGCGGCGCTTTTGCACCACGCTGGGTGCGCTCCACATCTGAGTTATGGCTTGATCGGGCCGACATTGAACTGTATCGCGCCAAGTCCGAGGGTCGCAATCGCGTGTGCATTGAATCGCAGCCCATGCTGGCGGTCAGTGCCGAGGAAAAAAACTTGCTATTTGGTCCGCTCTCGCTGGGTGATCCAGCCTGGATTGAAAGTATCGCCAATGATGGTTCTACCGGTTCATCAGGTAGTGTTATGAACAGAGTGAACTGACATGAACGACATAACTCAAACCACTGAAGACAGCGAAGTGGTGAAACCCGTGCCCCTACGGCCCCTTGGAAAGGTGCTGGCCGTAACCAGTGGCAAAGGCGGCGTTGGCAAGACGTTTGTCTCTGCCAATCTGGCTGCCGCCTTGGCAAAACGTGGTCAGAAGGTCTTGGTGCTGGATGCCGATCTGGGATTGGCCAATCTGGATGTGGTGCTGAACCTTTACCCCAAGATCACGCTGCACGATGTGTTTACCGGCAAAGCCAAGCTCGAAGAAGCGATTGTTCGCGCACCCGGTGGCTTCTCGGTGCTGCTGGCGGGCTCGGGCATGGTCGAGTATTCGCGCCTGACGCCCAACGTGCGGGAAGATTTCCTGCACATCATGTCGGGGCTGCTGCCACACTACGACATCGTCCTACTCGATACGGGTGCAGGCATTTCAGACGTGGTGCTTTTTGCGGTGTCATTGGCGTCCGAGGTGTTGGTGGTAGCCACACCCGAACCCACCTCGCTGACCGATGCCTACGCCACCATCAAGGTGCTGGTGGGCGAACAGCAACGCCGCATCATCCGCATGGTGATCAACCAGACCGCACGCATGGGCGACGGACGTGCCATCACGAACCAGTTGCAACAGGTGCTGGACCGCTTTGTGGTGGCCAAGCCGGGTGAGAAGGTGCGCCTGATCCACATGGGAGATATCCCGGCCGACCCGGCCGTGCGTCAAGCGGTGATGCGTCGGCAGTTGTTGATTCAGTCCACACCGGGTTGCCCTGCAGCGCTGGCTATTTCGCAACTGGCGGGCAAGATTGAAGACACGCTGATCAACAAACCCACCTAAGTCCGTCTCAAGCAGTGATGATCCACCCCTCCAGCGGGTCCATCATGTTAGGCAAACCGTAGCGGCCATCGCCCGCCTCATACTCGCGCTGTGCCCACGCTGCTTGCAGCAGGCACAACACCGCATCCAGTGCGTCACCCCGGGCATCGTCCGCCAGAGAATCTCGTTGCGCGTGGGTGAGTTTCAAACGCACACCCAGGCGGGTGTGGCCTTGCTCGAGTGCCGTAATCAGATCCTTGCGGGCAATCAGCCTGTCAGCCGTCTGGCGTGCCTTGTCATCACTTTTGTAACTTCTCTGACCCAGCACCTCACGCGCCAACAAACCCGGATAGCCCTCCAGCGCCATGCGCTGGGATGGGCCGACTTGGGCATCACCCGCACCGCAATGCAGCCCTGGCAAGGTCACACCAGCTTTCAACAGCAAGGGCACACCCACATGCAGCATGAAAGCCACCGGAGGGTTGACCCATTTCATGCTCGGGCTGGCGCCTGCCAGGCGATCTGTGGCACGGTGTGCAAACTTGCCACCGGCGGGGCGCGCGTCACAAAAGGCGGCAAAGGCGGCACGAATCTGGTCACGACTGTATCCGCTGTAGTGCGCTATGCAGTGCTGCCAATCGGTCGGCCAACCCAGGGTTTCAACCAACTCGCGAGGTAAACCAAAAGGCAGGTCAAACACTCCGAGCCACGGCCCGGGCTGTTGCAGCCAATCAGAAAAAGCATCCAGGGAGACGAGTTTCACCAATTTCGATAGCAAAATTCGCCCATTTGACTGAGAGCCAAGAGCTATAACGATAGGCTTCTGACGGCTCGGAGCGCTGGAAAAATCGCAACCCAGCAGCAATTGACTCGCGCTCTCACGCGTCACAACAGAACCCAATGGCACTGGTATTGAGCCAGACCTCTCAAGCCCGACCAACCACCGAAGCAGTCGCCATCAGTTCTTCAAGCAAAGCCATGGACACTTGTCCGGAGACCGAATATGGGTCCAGTTCGGGCTTTTCCGCGTACTTGAGCAGGATGGAGGCGTTGATGCGCGTCATGTTGACCTCTCCCATGGTCCAGCCAGCAAAACGTCGCTCGGAGATTTCCTCATATTGCAGCAACACCACGTCTTTGTGGCGTGCATCGCGCTGAATCTGGTTGTAGAGCTGACTGATGGTCATGCGACCGCCTTCAATCACCTGCAAAAAAATGCCTCCGCCGTAGCACAAAACGCCAGTGATGCCACTGTTGGGATTACGACTTCGGCATTCGTGCAGAATAGCTTCGATGATCTCAGGGCAGACATCCACCGCGCGACTGGCGTAAAGCAAACGAACCAACATGATTAACCTTTCTGGGGAATCAAAGACAGAAACTCGCGGCGCAAGTTTGCATCCTTTAGAAAACTGCCACGCATGACCGAGTTGATCATCTTGCTGTCCACATCCTTGACGCCACGCCAGCCCACACAAAAATGCGTGGCCTCCATGACGATGGCCAGGCCGTCTGGCTGGGTTTTCTGTTGGATCAGGTCTGCCAGCTGAACAACCGCCTCTTCCTGAATCTGCGGGCGACCCATGATCCACTCGGCCAGCCGGGCGTATTTGGACAGGCCGATCACGTTGGTGTGCTCATTGGGCAGCACGCCAATCCACAGCTTGCCCATGATCGGCACCATGTGATGGCTACAGGCACTGCGCACGGTAATGGGCCCCACAATCATCAACTCATTGAGGTGCTCGGCGTTGGGAAACTCGGTGATAGTCGGCTGCGGCACATACCGCCCTTTAAAGACCTCTTTGATATACATCTTGGCCACACGCCGGGCGGTCTTGTCAGTATTGTGATCATGCTCGGTATCGATCACCAGGCTGCTCAGCACACCCTTCATCTTTTCTTCAACTTCATCGAGCAACAGTTCCAGCTCCCCGGGTTGAATGAAGTCGGCAATGTTGTCATTGGCATGGAAGCGCTTGCGCGCGGCCTGGATGCGCTCGCGGATCTTGACAGATACCGGTGTGCCTTCGTCTGAGTCAACAGGGTTCATGTGGTGCGTCGAAATGAATAAGTTGGGTATTGATGGTATCAGCGTTTCTATATAAGGGTTATTGCCATCTTGCCCTTATATATAAAGGATATATTGCTATATTTTTAGTATCTTTTTCCAGTCAGCAGAAGCAAGACATGCATCAGCAGTAGCGCCATACGGTCCAACAGTTTCTGGCCGACGGATCGGTTCGCGTGCTGACGAGCGTCCAGCCGGATGGCTTGGTTTTGTAACGCCTGCTCAAGCTGACCGCGCAAGGCTGCAGCAAACCTCACATCAGCGATCACCACATTGGCTTCACGAGCCAGCAGCAGACTCAAGGGATCGATATTGGACGACCCCACCGTCGCCCAGCGTTCATCCACCACTGCCACTTTGGCATGCAGGAAGCTGCTTTGGTATTCATAAATCTCCACCCCGCCTGCCAGCAAGTCACCGTACAGCGCTCGTGTCCCATGGTAGGACATGAAGTAGTCATACCGGCCTTGAAGTAATAGACGTACACGCACACCTCTTTGAGCGGCATTGACCAGAGCGCGGCGAATTTTCCGACTGGGTAGGAAGTAGGCGTTGGCCAGGATGATGTCCTGCCGCGCTTCGCCAAGCGCCTGGCTATACGCCCGTTCAATGCGCGAGCGATAGCGCACGTTGTCCCGCAGAACCAGCTGCGCCAAGGCACCCTGGTCACTCTGCACAGTCTGCACAGTCGGCACCGTTGTGTGATTTTCGTCTGCCGCCAGCTGCAATGCCTGCCGGGCACCCGCCCAATCCACCTGCTTCACACTGCGAGCAGCTTGAAAGCGCCACCAGAACTGCAGCATGGCTGCGTGCACCTCGCGCACCACGGGGCCGCTAATCCGCACTGTGAAGTCAAAGCGTGGCGCCTCCAATGACCCGTATCGGGGATCCCACCAGTCATCCAGCACGTTGATGCCGCCGCAATACGCCAGTTTGCCATCCACCACACATAGTTTGCGATGCAAGCGCCGCCACCGATTCGGCACCAGCAACCCCAACTTACCGAGTGGAGAAAAAATGACCCAATGCACTCCAACAGCATCCATCTGCTGCGGCCATGGCGCTGGCAATTGCGGCGTACCCACGCCATCCATCACCACATAGACGCTAACGCCTCGCCGCGCTGCATCGATCAGAGCCTGCGCGACCCGTGCCCCCGCGCCATGGATGTCGAAAATATAGGTTTCCAACCTGACCTCGTGGCTAGCCCGTTCAATGTCGCTCACCAGCGCGTCAAAAAAAACCTGCGCACCCTGCAATAAACACAGTTGGTGACCAGGCATGTACTCCGGCGAGTGCATCGTCTACCCCAGCATCAGAAAGTCAGCGATCAAAGGCAAATGATCTGACATACGCCACCATATGCGCCCTTGGGGGGCCGTCAGGCTGACGGGCTGTAGCCCCCGGGCGAAAATATGGTCAAGCTGCACCAAGGGTAAGCGCGCTGGAAAGGTAGGTTCAGGCATTCCAGACCAGGCACGCAAACCCATACTGGCCATCGACAAGGCCAGCCAGGAACTGCCGTCGTTGAAGTCCCCGGCCACCAATAGTTGCGCATCCGGCGCAATTTCCCTCTGGATATAACGCTTGATCTGCGCCACCTGCCGTACCCTACTGGCACGCACCAGCCCCAAATGAACCACCAATACATGTAGGCTGTGCCCAAGGGCATCCAACTCCACGTGCAAAAGTCCGCGCTGCTCGAAACGATGGTCACTCATGTCCTCGTGCTGATGATTGAGCACCGGCCAACGTGACAGCAAGGCGTTGCCATGCTCGCCATCGCGCGTAACGGCATTGGTGCGGTAAACCGATGTATAACCCTCCGGTGCCAGAAAATCGGCTTGCCCGCCCTGCGGCCAATGTTTGAAGCGTTTTTCCTCTCGACGGTTAATTTGACGGACTTCTTGCAAACACACTACGTCGGCATTCAGTATCTCTATAGCCTGCGCGAGGTTATGAATTTCCAGTCGACGCGTCGGGCCCATACCCTGTACACCCTTATGAATGTTGTAGGTCACGACGCGAATCCTGCCCGTCGCGTTGATCATGCTGCATCTTTCCTGGCCGTCATATGCGGCAACATCAGACACGCCTCGGCGTTCGACGGGGAAAAGCAGATGTCAGCAGCTCGCGTGTAAGGCAACCACTGATAGTGCGTGTGCTCACGTGGACTCAGGCGCACCGGCGTGTCAGAAGGAACTTCCAGGCCAAACAGATGCTCGGTATTGAAAAATACACCCGTCGCATAGCGATGCCGCCACTGGGGATAGATTTCGTAAACGTTCTCCAGATTCCAATCATGCAGATGGGTCTCCAAGGCAGACCCCGACTGACAATCAATACCGGTTTCTTCAAACACTTCACGTCGTGCGGCTTGCTCATAAGTCTCATCGATCTCGTCCTTGCTCCCGGTGACCGACTGCCAGAACTCGGTGGCATCTGCACGCTTGATCAACAACACGTCCAACGCTGGTGTGTAAATAACCACCAGCACGGACTCAGGGATTTTGGACACACTCATGTCAACTTGAACAAAAAAGGGCGCTGTCTGTAGCGCCCTTTGATTCTGCCCGAAGCTGCATCAAGCTGGTTTCACCAGGTCTGCATTGCGCAAGCGGATATGCAACTCGCGCAGTTGCTTTTCGTCTACCAGAGAAGGGGCTTGCGTGAGCAAGTCTTGGGCCCGCTGTGTCTTTGGGAAGGCAATAACGTCGCGGATTGATTCTGCTCCCGTCATCATGGTCACGATGCGGTCCAGACCAAACGCCAGGCCACCATGCGGCGGCGCACCGTATTGCAGCGCGTCGAGCAGGTAGCCAAACTTGTTCTGGGCTTCCTCAGGGGATATCTTGAGCGCATCAAACACTTTTTGCTGCACATCGGCGCGGTGGATACGCACCGAGCCACCACCCATTTCCCAGCCATTGAGCACCATGTCGTAACCCTTGGAGATGCACTTTCCCGGGTCGGTGACCATCAAGTCTTCGTGCCCATCCTTCGGCGCGGTGAAAGGATGGTGCACAGCGGTCCAGCGGTCGGACTCGTCGTCGTACTCGAACATCGGGAAGTCCACCACCCACAGCGGTGCCCAACGGTCTTCAAACAAGCCATTCTTCTTGCCAAACGCACTATGACCCACCTTGATGCGCAGGGCGCCAATGGCATCGTTAACGACTTTTTCTTTGTCAGCACCAAAAAACAGCAGGTCACCGTCTTGTGCACCGCTGCGTGCCAATATCTCGGCAATCGCCCGATCATGCAGGTTCTTGACAATAGGGCTTTGCAGGCCTTCACGCCCCTTGGCAACGTCGTTCACCTTGATCCATGCCAATCCCTTGGCACCGTAAATCTTGACAAACTCACCGTAATTGTCAATCTCGCCGCGAGTCAGGCCGACACCTTCCTGGGCACCACCTGGAACCCGCAAAGCCACGACCCGACCACCCTTCATATTGGCCGCTCCAGAGAACACCTTGAAATCGACATCACCCATGACGTCGGTAAGTTCGGTGAATTCGAGCTTGACACGCAAATCTGGCTTGTCGGAACCATAAAGCAGTGCCGCTTCCTGGTAGCTCATCACCGGGAACTCTCCCAAGTCCACACCCAAGGTGTTCTGAAACACGGTTTTGATCATGCCTTGGAACATCTCGCGGATGTCTTCCTCTTCCATGAACGAGGTTTCAATATCGATCTGGGTGAACTCCGGCTGGCGGTCAGCGCGCAAGTCTTCGTCGCGGAAACATTTGGTGATCTGGTAATACCGGTCAAACCCGGCCACCATCAGCATCTGCTTGTACAGCTGGGGCGACTGCGGCAACGCGAAGAAATGGCCGTCGTGCACCCGACTGGGCACAAGGTAGTCGCGCGCGCCCTCAGGGGTGGACTTACCCAGCATTGGGGTTTCAATATCGATAAAGCCGTTGGTATCGAGGAACTTGCGGACTTCCATCGCCACGCGGTAACGCAGCATCAGGTTATTTTGCATGTAGGGTCGACGCAGGTCCAGCACACGGTGTGTCAGTCGAGTCGTCTCAGACAGATTTTCTTCGTCGAGTTGAAAGGGTGGCGTGACAGAGGGATTGAGTACCTTCAACTCATGGCACAGCACCTCGATCTTGCCGCTCTTCAGGTTGTCGTTGACCGTGCCTTCAGGGCGCGCGCGCACCAGGCCCTTGACCTGAATGCAGAATTCGTTGCGCACATCCTCTGCCACATGAAACATATCGGCACGATCCGGATCGCACACCACCTGAACATAACCCTCGCGGTCACGCACATCGACAAATATCACCCCACCATGATCACGGCGACGGTTCACCCAACCGCACAAAGTCACAGATTGCCCCAATAGGGCTTCGGTCACCAGACCGCAATAATGAGAACGCATGGCCATAAACTGCTTTCAGAGGTCACCCAAACGGGTGACAAGGTTGTCAAAATTAAGAATGCGGCGCTGAACCGCTGGGTGTCACAGACCCCATCGAGATCACATAGGTCAGGGCTTCATCGACGCTCATCTTGAGTTCGATCACTTCGGCGCGTGGCAGCATCAGGAAAAACCCGCTGGTCGGGTTGGGCGTAGTGGGCACATACACACTGACAAAGTCATCGCCCAACTGCCCAGCCACTTCACCGCTGGGTGAACCGGTCTGAAACGCAATGGTCCAGCAGCCAGCACGAGGATATTGCACCAGCAAAGCGGTACGGAAAGCATTGCCATTGCTGGAAAATAGCGTATCAGAGACCTTTTTGACGCTGTTGTAGATCGATTTGAAAACGGGGATCCTAGCCAGAAGCCCCTCCCAATGACCCAACCACCAGCGACCTGCCACGTTGGACACAAGCGCCCCAGTGAGCAACAAACCACCAAAAACCAGCGCCGCACCCAGTCCAGGAATATGCTTGAGTTGCGCCCAAAATGGTGCCATGGAGTTTGAAGTCACGGCCTCCATGGCCACCACCAAACCCTGAAACACACCATCAAGCAAGCCCATCAGCCACAGCAGCACCCAGATGGTGACAGCCAAAGGCAGCCAGACGAGCAGGCCGGTAAGCAGGTATTTTTTTAAGGACACGGTCGCTTTCAGTCAGACATCAGGGGTGGCATGCGCATGCAGCACCGCACCCGCCACTCGCAGCGGGTGCCGCATCTGCCTTGGCTGGTGCGGGGGTATCCGCCGAGCCTCCGGCAGGTGCTGCGCTATTTGCAGCAGCCGGAGCAGCTACTGCCGCGCTTCCGCCCTTGAAGTCGGTGGCATACCAACCCGAACCCTTGAGCTGGAATCCGGCGGCAGTTAACTGCTTGGAAAAAGTAGCTTTGCCGCAACTTGGGCACTCGGTCAGCAACGGATCAGAAATTTTCTGCAACACGTCCTTGGCAAATCCGCAGGAATCGCATTTATAGGCATAGATTGGCATGGTATTCAGATCTCTTTGAAAGAGCCGCAAAGCCTGTGATTATAAAGTGGGCAGCATGTCAAGACACCCATGACCCAAGCAAACTAGAACAGCCACACCCGAATCAAGACCTGGATTACCACCAGCCCAAGGACAAAACCAACTCCGCTATAAACGATGGCAGAGAGCAAGCGATTGGTCTTCTTCTGTTCCGCCAGCAAAGCCCGCAAATCAACCCGATGATCATGTGTGTTGGTTTGCAGATAGCCCACCAACAATCGTGGCAATTCGGGCAATAGTTTCGCGTAAAGCGGGCCTTCGTTGCGCAGTTGTTCAAGCAGCTTTTTCGGTCCCACCTGATCAAGCATCCACTTTTCCAAAAATGGCTTGGCAGTGTTCCAGAGGTCCAAGTCGGGGTCAAGCTGTCGCCCCAAACCTTCAATATTAAGCAAGGTCTTTTGCAACAACACCAACTGTGGCTGAATCTCGACATGGAAGCGTCTGGATGTTTGAAACAGCCTCATCAGTAAAAAACCCAGCGAGATTTCCTTCAATGGTCGATCAAAATATGGCTCACAGACCGAGCGAATGGCAGATTCGAGTTCGTCCACCCGCGTCGATCCGGGCACCCATCCTGACTCAATATGCAGTTCTGCCACGCGCTTGTAATCGCGCCGAAAAAACGCCGTGAAGTTCTGCGCCAAATACTCTTTGTCGATCTCGGTGAGCGTACCAACAATGCCGAAATCCAGCGAAATATAGCGGCCAAATGTGGCAGGCTCCAGACTGACCTGAATATTGCCAGGATGCATGTCCGCGTGGAAAAAACCATCACGAAAAACCTGGGTGAAGAAGATCGTCACGCCATCGCGCGCCAGTTTGGGGATATCCACCCCGGCTGCACGAAGACGCTCTACCTGGTTGATGGGAACCCCCTTCATGCGTTCCATCACCATGACATCGGGCATGCAGTAGTCCCAAAACATTTCGGGAATCAGCACCAGATCCAAATCAGCCATATTGCGCCGCAACTGGGCCGCACTGGAGGCCTCACGCACCAGATCTAGCTCGTCATGCAGGTATTTATCAAATTCGGCCACAACCTCTTTGGGTTTCAGTCGCTTGCCGTCGTCAGAAAGGCTGTCTACCCAGCCCGCCATCATGCGCATCAGATCGAGATCTTTATCAATAACAGACAACATTCCCGGGCGCAACACCTTCACCGCCACATCACGGTGCCGACCGTCGCGGTCTCTGATCACCGCAAAGTGCACCTGTGCAATCGACGCGCTGGCCACCGGCTGGCGCTCGAAAGACACAAAAATATCTGCCAACTTTTTCTTGAAGGCTTTTTCGATAATGCCCACAGCCACTTCACTTGGGAAGGGCGGCACCCTGTCCTGTAGTTTGGCTAGCTCGTCGGCGATGTCAACGGGCAATAGGTCCCGGCGAGTAGAGAGCACCTGACCAAACTTGACAAAAATCGGCCCCAAACTCTCCAGTGTCTGACGAATGCGCTGCCCACGTGGCGCACTTAAATCACGCCCCCAGGAAATTGCGCGCGCCAAGCGCTTGAGCCAGGGCGCTTTTTGACTTGACAACACCAACTCATCAAGCCCATGGCGCAACACCACCCAAAGGATGAAAGCACCGCGCAGAAGCCGCGTCATCTGACAGCTTGACCAGGGACGATAGCCGACGCCTTGGCGACAAACTGGCGCAGCCCCGTCACCATGCTCTGCACCCACTGAGACATCACCCTGGCAGGCACATCACCCAGGATACGTGCCAGGTCCTCCTCAATGTCCCAGCGTACGTGCTCGGTGAGCCAGCTGATCTCTGCAGCGAGTTGCACATCACCCTCAATACGCACTGCAGGTTTGTCACCGCGAAAAACACTCTGAGCCAGCGCCACCGGCGATTCTTCGGTCGCAGTCAGCACCAGATCTGCACTTGCATCAGGCGCAGCAAGATCCAGCAAGCCCGCCGGGGTGGCTTGCAACTTGAAAGAAAAAGACCGCCATTGCACGAGCATGATGCGACCTTTCTGGCGCGCCAGACGGGTTGTGGCTTCGCTTTCTTGCATCAATACGTGATTGAGGAGCAAAACGATGCGATGTTGCACCTCGGATACGACCCAATCGGGAGGTTGAAGCTTGGGACGCGGAAGGTTCTGAAGGAGGCCCTCCAGAAACAAAAAAGGGGACTGTGTTGCCATAGTCCCCGATTATTCCTGAAATTTGTGAAGCTTCAGCTATTGCAAGGCCTGAACCCCTGCGACCAACCAGCCACTTTGCCCACTCTTGGGTTTGGTCATGTTCCAAACCTCGCGAAACGGCGCAGGGCCAGCCGATGGATCCTCACGAATCATGCCAGAGAATTCGACACTGGCCATGTAGTCGTCGCCAAGGTCTTCAATCCCGAGCAAGTGCGCGTCGATCATCACCACATCTGTCAGATTCACTGGACCGCCGGTATGCACCTCACGCTCGGCCAGCTGCGCCTGGATTTCTTTGAGCATGGTATCGGTCATCATGATCCGCAACGCAGGAATGTCGGATTTATCCCATGCGGCCTGTAACGACACAAAATTGGCCTTGGCCGACTTAAGAAAACCCTCCGAGTCAAAACCCGCAGGGATACCCCAGGTTTGAGACCCTGCCAAGCCAGAGCCAATCATGGAGCCGCTCATCGTACTACCCGTCTTGGCAGCATCGAAGCTTGTCGTCGCCCGCTCCCAGGGACGCGCTGAAGCATCATTGCCCACATTTTCTGGCCGATAACTGGCCGGTGAGGTCATCTCGCCTGGGGAACCGGCACCCTGAAAGGCAAACGGTGTCGCCACCTGTGGCTTGCGTGAGCGCATGAAAAATCCAACCACAGCCATCACAACAACGGCAAGCAAGGCAAACATCAAAATCTGCCCCATGGCTTCGCCCAGGCCAAGCGAATTCATCAACCAAGCCAGACCCAGCCCGGCCGCAAGACCACCCAGCATGGAACCCCACGGACGTCGGGGGGCGACAGCACCCGCTGCGCTAGGATTATTGACAGCGGTGTTGGCACCCGCTTGCGTGGGTGCAGCTGGATTGGCCGTAGCAGCCTGGCGCTGCGTCACGTTGCCAGACTGTTGTCCAAACGACTTGCCGCTTCCAAAGCGTTTGGCAGCGTCAGCGTGGCCTGCCATCAATGCCATGCTCATCGTTACCAACCAAAGCCATCGTTTCATTCCATCTCCTCTTTGTTCACATCGTTGCATCTTGATCCGGGTCAACATTTGATACCGACATGCAAGGCTACCAGACCACCGGTCAAGTTGTGGTAATCCACGTGCCCAAAGCCACTAGCCTTCATCAGGGTTTTGAGTTCTTCCTGGCTGGGATGCATGCGAATCGACTCCGCAAGGTACTGATAGCTCGACGCATCACCGGCCACCCATTCGCCCAGTTTGGGCAGGATGTTGAACGAATACCAGTCATAGGCCTTCTCCAGGGGTTTGGCAACTTTGGAAAACTCAAGCACCAGCAGTTTGCCTCCCGGCTTGAGCACACGATTCATTTCTGTGAGCGCAACGTCCTTGTGCGTCATATTGCGCAGCCCGAACGCCACGCTGACGAGATTGAAATGGTTGTCGGGAAAAGGCAGCTTTTCTGCGTCGCAAACCAGCGTCGGCAGCAGCACGCCAAGGTCCACCAGGCGATCACGTCCGGTGCTGAGCATGGCTTCGTTGATATCGGTATGCACCACGCAGCCAGACTTGCCCACTTTTTTGGAAAAAGCCAATGACAAGTCTCCCGTGCCGCCCGCAATGTCGAGCACCTGGTCACCTTCCTTGAGATTGGCAACCATCACGGTGTAGGCCTTCCAGGCGCGGTGCAGGCCCATCGACATCAGGTCGTTCATCAAGTCGTATTTGGGTGCCACCGAGTCGAAGACGCCTTTGACGTGACTGGCTTTTTCGGTCTCATCAACGTTTTTAAATCCGAAATGTGTGGTGCTCATGATGTGGTGGCTATTAAAAAAGACGGGGCAGACCGGGTGGAAAAAAAGGGGCAGAACTGATTATCTCAGTCCACAGCATCAACACTACTCAGCGCGCCTCCACGAGGGCCCTGACTGCCGCCAGTTGCCTGCGCGAGACAAACAGCGGCTCACTGACGCGATCCAACCTCACCGCCCAGCCGTCACCTTCAACAGGGTCACGATGCCGTTCCAGCGAACGCACAGCTTGGCGTGCCACCAGCGCGTTGCGGTGAATGCGCAGGAAACGGCTGGCGTGACGGCTCTCGAGTTCATTCAACGAACCTTCGAGAATGTAGCTATGGCCGCCAGTGCGAACGGTGATGTATTTCAGTTCAGCCTTCAGGTACAGCACCTCGGAGACCGGCACACGCTCGGTACGTCCGCGCTCCTGAATAACTAGAACATCTTCAGAAAATTCGGCCTCTCGCCCTTTATTTACCTGGGTTATACGCTCTATTTTTTGTAGCGATGCCTGAAGTCTCTCCAAGCGCACCGGTTTCGTCAGATAGTCCATCGCCTCCAGCTCAAACGCCTGTAGGGCGTGCTCGGCGTGTGCTGTGACGAACACCACCACAGGCGGATTGGGGAGCGATCGCAGACTCTGCGCCAGTGTCAGTCCATCACCGCCGGGCATGTGAATGTCGGCCAGCACCACATCCACTGACTGATGCGCCACGCATTGCATGGCCTGAGCGACGTTAGCGGCCTCGCCGACCACCAACGCACCCGGTGCGGTGCAATCCGCCAACAGACTTTTCAGGCGCGAGCGCGCCAGCGCTTCATCGTCGACGATCAACACGCGCAAGGCCATCGGCACACCTCCTCTTGGGTCATACCGGCACCTCGATCCTGACCTGGAACACACCGTCCTTCAAACCATATTGGAAGCGGCCCTGCACATCATGCAACAGGCCCAGACGCTCGCGCACATTGTTCAGGGCCAGGCCATGGCCGGGTGACTTGCGGCTAGATGTCGGGGCCACGGTGTTGCTGACCTTGACCACCACACTGGAACCACGTCGCTGGGTGCTGACCCGGATGCGCGCCCCGCTGGCACTGGGCTCCACGCCGTGCTTGACAGCGTTTTCCACCAGCGGCTGCAGCAGCAGTGGCGGCAAGCGTGCAACCGATGCCGCGTCATCCAGCGACCACTCGACCTGGATACGGTCACCAAAACGCACTTGCTCGATGGCCAGGTAACGCTGCGCCAACGCAATTTCATCGGCCAGCGTCACGCTCTGGTCCTGCTCGGTCAACGCGTAGCGAAACAGATCACTCAGGTCTTCTAGCAAGCGCTCGGCCTGGCGCGGCTCGGCACGCACCAGGGCGATGGCGCTGTTCAAGGTGTTGAACAAAAAATGTGGCCGGATGCGTGCCTGCAATTCGGCCAGTCTGGCGGCAGTAGCGGCAGGCGTTTTGCCCTTGGCTCGCAAAACCAAGGCCGCCACCAGCGCCGCCGACAGCATGGCCCCGCCGAACGCGCTGGCCCACCAGGGCGCTGCGTCCAGCAGCCCCATGAACCACAACACACCGCAGCCGTAAAGACCAGCCAGCGCACCCAGCAGCACACCGGCCACTTGCTGAAACGCAGTGGTCAGCCGGGCCAGTACTTTCTTCAGGCTGCAGGCTGAAATCAACCACACCAACGTGGCTGGCAGGGCTGCACCGGTGACCAGCGAGAGCCGGGTGAGCCACTGCAGCACATCCGTCGCGCCGAACATCGCCACCCCCCCCACAACCGTCTCCACGAAAAGCACGGCGCGCAACACCACGCCGACCTGGCAGGCATCAAACACCAGGGCATCCAATGCAGGCGGCAGCGGCTCGTCAGCCAGAGGCTGCGAGGTCGTTTCCTGGAAGACCGATAAAATTTGCGAATCTTTCATTGACCGAACGGTTTCTGCGAGCATTTTGCATAGCACAGCCAATTATTGATGATTCCCGGTCAAAAGCCTTCAAACTGACATCCCATGAGCCAAAACCAATTCGACAAAAAGTCCCAAGCCTGGTCGGCCCTGTTCTCTGAACCCATGAGCGACCTGGTCAAACGCTACACGTCCAGCGTGTTCTTTGACAAGCGCCTGTGGCAGGCCGACATTGCTGGAAGCCTGGCACATGCCGACATGCTCGCCGCGCAAGGCATCATCAGCGCACTGGATCTGGCAGCCATTGAACGCGGCATGGCGCAGATCACCCAGGACATCGAATCCGGCGACTTTGAGTGGAAGCTTGACCTCGAAGATGTGCACCTGAACATCGAGGCGCGCCTGACCCAACTGGTCGGCGATGCTGGCAAACGCCTGCACACCGGCCGCAGCCGAAACGACCAGGTCGCCACCGACGTTCGCCTCTGGCTGCGCAACGAGATCGACTTGATTGCCGAACTGTTGATCGGCCTGCAAAAGGCCCTGCTGGAAGTCGCTGAAAAACATGTGGACGTCATCCTGCCCGGCTTCACCCATTTGCAGGTGGCGCAACCCATCAGCTTTGGCCACCACATGCTGGCCTATGTAGAAATGTTCAGCCGTGATGCCGAACGCATGAAAGAGGTGCGTCAGCGTGTCAACCGCCTACCGCTGGGCGCGGCGGCGCTGGCTGGCACCAGCTACCCGCTGGACCGAGAACGCGTTGCCAGAACACTGGGTATGGTCAGCCCGACGGGCCAACCGCAGGTCTGCCAAAACAGTCTAGACGCCGTCAGCGACCGCGACTTTGCGATTGAATTCACAGCTGCAGCCTCTTTATGCATGGTGCATATCAGCCGCTTGAGTGAAGAACTGGTACTTTGGATGAGTCAGAACTTTGGTTTCATCAAAATCGCCGACCGCTTCACCACCGGCAGTTCCATCATGCCGCAGAAGAAAAACCCCGATGTACCCGAACTGGCGCGTGGCAAGACCGGCCGGGTGGTCGGCCACCTGATGGGCCTGATCACCCTGATGAAAGGCCAACCGCTGGCCTACAACAAAGACAACCAGGAAGACAAAGAACCACTGTTCGACACTGTGGACACGTTGAAAGATACCCTGCGCATTTTTGCTGAAATGGTAGGCGGCCAGCTCAACCCGGCAACTGGCCAGAAGGAAGGCGGTATCACTGTCAACGCCGAGGCCATGGAACGCGCAGCCCTCAAAGGTTACGCCACCGCCACTGATCTGGCAGACTATCTGGTTAAAAAAGGGCTGCCCTTCCGCGATGCCCACGAAACCGTGGCTCATGCGGTAAAGGCAGCCATCACGCACCAGGTGGACTTGTCCGAACTGCCACTGGCAGTCCTGCAGGAATTCAATCCGGCCATCGACAAGGATGTTTTTGATATTCTTAGTCTACGCGGTTCGCTCAATGCGCGCCAAGTTTTAGGGGGCACGGCCCCAAATCAGGTCAGGATACAAATTACACTGCACCGTCAGCGCCTGGCCTGATGTTTGGCGCACCCTCTGGGTATTGATGAGTGATCTAAAAAACTTTTTCCAATCAACGTTGCGCGCCCGCACATCACGCCAATGACTATCCATCCTTCATTTTCGGCACGCTTGGCGATTTTGACGCTATGTGCAGCAACCGCCATGGGCTGCTCGGCTCAGACTGTCAAAGCCAGCGATTCTGCGTCTGTTGATTTGGATGCGCGCCTAGCCCAAGCCCAGGCTGACCCCAAGTTGGCGCAGACGCTGTTCGCCACCGGGGCCAAAGTGGCCACTTTCTGCGCCAATTGCCACGGCGCATCTGGCAACAGCACCAACCCGACCATCCCCAACCTGGCCGCGCAACACCCCACCTTCCTGCTGTTGCAAATCCGCAAGTTTGCTGACGGAACCCGCCGCAATGAGTTCATGGAGGGCTTGATCAAAGCGCTTAGCAGCGATGAAAAAGTGGGTTTGGCGCTGTATTACAGCGCCCAGACATTGCCAACCAAGCCCTCGCCCAACCCAGCTTTGGCAGCCATTGGCAAAGATCTCTTCAGCAAAAACTGCTTTCGCTGCCACGGCGACAAAGGGCTGGGTAGTGACAAGTTTGCTCGGATTGCCGGGCAACAGCCCGAGTACCTGAAACTCACCCTGCAACGCTACAAAAATGGTGGCGGCATCCGCATGGACCCGCTGATGGCGGCCAATACCCGACTGCTCTCCAACGCAGACATGGATGCCCTCGTCGCCTACGTTTCCTCCCTCTCAGCCAACCCGCAATAGCACTGACACCCTACCCATGAATGAAACCGAACAAGCACCAAAACCTTACAACTGGAGTCTGCAGCGCTGGCGCCTGGCGACGATTTTCAGCCTGATCTTGTTGTCCGTCGCAACCGCAACCATCTTCAGTATGGGGGAACAGTTCAAAGCACAGATTGAGCACATGCAGGCCAAGCTGAAGTCAGCTCCGCAAATCAAATACATCGCCGTGTTGATGGACGACAAACATGCACCTGCGCAGCTCATCACCTTCGACCCACAAGACAATTACCTGCAAGTACAACGGCTCAACGACGTCATGGAGGGTCGCGAAGATAGCATGCAACTCTGGGCGCTCGATGACAGCGGACGCCCCTTGTCACTCGGTGTGCTCACCCCAAAGCTGAAAACAGCACAAGTCAAAGTCAGTGAAAAAGTGCTCGCCCAAGCCGTCGGGCTGGCCATCAGCGTGGAGGAGCGTGGTGGCGTTGAACCCGATCACCCACCGCGCCTACCCTTTCTTTACACCGGCACTTTGATCAAGAAAGCCCTGTAAATCAAGTTGTTGCGAGCAGCGGCCTGTCCGAGGCCCCTATTCGCAGCTCAACTCGACCCGCGCCACCAGGCGCAAGCAACGTAAGGAACATCCGCCATGGGCGCACAGTGGAAAGCAAAAGGCAAGGAATTGGCCGCCAATGCCAAGGGCCGCATCTTCGGGAAACTGTCCAAGGACATCATGCTGGCCGCACGCAGCGGCGCCGACCCGGCGGCCAACTCGCGCCTGCGCCTGCTGGTGGAGCAGGCCCGCAAAGCCTCCATGCCCAAAGACACGCTCGACCGCGCCATCAAAAAAGGCGCTGGCTTGACCGGCGAGCCGGTCAATTTTGAACACGTGATCTACGAAGGGTTTGCGCCGCATCACGTGCCGCTGATGGTGGAATGCCTCACCGACAACCTGAACCGCACCGCACCTGAAATGCGGGTGCTGTTCCGCAAGGGCCAGCTTGGCACCTCGGGCTCGGTGGCCTGGGACTTTGACCACCTCGGCATGATCGAGGCAGAACCAGCTGTACCCGGCGCAGACCCTGAGGTAGCCGCTATTGAAGCCGGAGCACAAGACCTGGAACCCGGCGACGAAGAGGGCACCACCCTGTTCCTGACCGACCCGACCGACCTCGACCTGGTCAGCCGCGCCCTGCCCGCCCAGGGTTTCACAGTGTTGTCCGCCAAGCTGGGTTACAAGCCCAAAAATCCGGTCGACCCGGCCAGCCTGAGCGCCGAGCAGCTTGAAGAGGTGGAGGCCTTTTTGGCCGCCATCGATGACAACGACGACGTGCAAAACGTCTACGTTGGTCTGGCGGGCTAAGGATGAAAAGCCAAATCGACCATCTGGTCATCGTCGCCCAGACCCTGGCCCAAGGTGTGTCATGGTGTGAAGCCACGCTGGGCGTCACGCCTGGCCCGGGTGGTGAACACCCGCAGTTTGGCACGCACAACCGCCTGATCAAGATCGCCACGCCAAAATTTCCGCTGGCCTACCTGGAGATCATCGCTATCAATCCAGAAGCTAAAAGCCCAGGTGATACAAGGGCTAGACGCTGGTTTGACATGGATGAAACGACCCTGCAGGCCACCGTGGCCGTGGCGCCGCAGCTGGTGCATTTTGTCGCGCAGACCGATGAACTACAGGCTGGGCGCACTGCACTCAAGGCCCTGGGCATCGACCGGGGCCCGGCGCTACAAACCAGCCGCCATTCGCGCAAAGGCCTGCTGCAATGGCAGATCACCGTGCGTGAAGACGGCCAGCGCCTGTTTGACGGCGCGCTGCCCAGCCTTATCCAGTGGGGCAAACCTGCTGAGGCCGAACCGCTGCGCCTGCACCCACGCAACAGCCTGCCGCGCTCCGGCGTCACGCTGCAGGGCATCGTCATTACCCATCCCACCACTGTCAAACTTCAGGCCGCATATGAAGCCATTGGGCTGACCGGCGTCATGGTGGACACCGGTCCGGCCAATATCTGCGCCACCCTGCACACGCCCAAAGGCCCGGTAACGCTGCAAAGTTACGGCATTTAGAGACTAATACGCCATTGTGCGTGGACGCTGATGTTTTATGAATTCGATAGCTAAATACCAAGATAACACAAGGGATAGCGGCATATTTTCCTTATAAACCATCACCAACCCTGGTCAACCCGGGCCGCACTGGGGATACGTCCTGCTCCCGCACGCCAAGCGACGCCAGAGCTGCGGGCACCGGCAAACCCTGCACCAACGCCGCGGCCAATTCACCCATGGCAGGGGCGGTCTGGATACCGTAGCCACCCTGACCCGCCAGCCAGAAAAATCCTGGTGTGTCCGGCGCAAAACCCACGACTGGCGTCTTGTCAGCCACAAACGAGCGCAAACCGGCCCACTGGCGTTTGATTCTGCGAATCTGCAGGGTCGTTACTGTCTCCACGCGATCCACAGCGATGGCGACATCCAGTTCCTCCGGCTGCACATCCTGGGGCTTCATCGGGTCCTCATTGGCCGGGGAGACCAGCAGCAGCCCCGCGTCAGGCTTGATGTAGAAGGTCTCTTGCGCGTCAATCACCATCGGCCACTGCGCTATGTCGCACCCCGCCGGGCCGTCGCAAATGAAGGCCGTGCGCCGCTTGGGCTGCAGGCCCACGGTGGCCACACCCGTCAGTTGTGCCAGTTCGTCACACCACGCTCCCGCAGCATTGACCAGCACCGGTGCCCAGAAGCCGCCAGCGGGTGTTTCCACACGCCAGCCGCCCGCTTCACGGGACACAGATTGCACCTGGGCATCACACACCAACTGTGAGCCACCGGCTTTGGCACCGCGCAAGAACCCCTGGTGAATGCCGTGCACATCCATGTCCATGGCATCGGGCTCAAAAATGCCACAGGCTGCAAACTCCGGGCGCACCACAGGTACCCGCTGCAAGATCTGTTCTTGCGTCCACCACTGGACACTGGGCACCAGCGTCTGCATGTCGTGAAACAGGGCACGCAACGCATCATGATCCTGGGTGGTGCCCACAATCAGTGCGCCTCGTGGCGTCACCAACGGATACGGCGAAAACCCAGCGGGCGGTTCAAGATAGAACGCCTTTGCCGCCGTGGTGATGGCTCGCACCGTGGCATTGCCATAAGTTTCGGAATACAGCGCAGCGGATCGCCCCGTGGCGTGGTAGCCAGGCTGGGACTCCCATTCCAGCACGGTCACCCGCTGATGGGGCGCTAAATAGTAAGCGGCCGAGGCACCTGCCATACCGGCACCAACAATCAACACATCTGTTTTCTGCATCTATTCACCTTTCAAAGAACGGCACAGCCTGCGCCATCAATTTATTTCACACTGAAACTGGCACATTTCAAATCGCCCGGCTCACTGCACCCGTAACATTCAGGCCATTCAAAGGAGTCTTTTTCATGCCCATGATCACCAACATTGAAGACCTGCGCATTCTGGCCAAAGCCCGCGTACCACGCATGTTTTACGACTATGCCGACTCCGGCAGTTGGACTGAGAGCACCTATCGTGCCAACTCGGCAGATTTTCAGTCCATCAAGCTGCGCCAGCGTGTCGCCATCAACATGGAAAACCGCAGCACCGCCAGCACCATGATTGGTCAGAAAGTAGCCATGCCGGTGGCGATTGCACCCACGGGCCTCACCGGCATGCAGAGTGCTGACGGCGAAATCAAGGCAGCCAACGCGGCCAAAAAATTCGGCATCCCGTTCACGCTGTCGACCATGAGCATCTGCTCGATTGAAGACGTGGCCAAAGAAACCGGTGGCCACCCGTTCTGGTTTCAGCTTTATGTGATGAAGGACCGCGACTTCATTGAGCGCCTGATTGACCGGGCTAAGGCCGCGCATTGCTCGGCGCTGATGATCACGCTGGACCTGCAAATCCTCGGCCAGCGGCACAAAGACATCAAAAACGGCTTGTCGGCGCCACCCAAACTGACCATCCCGAACATCATCAACATGATGACCAAGGTGCGTTGGGGTTTGGGCATGCTGGGCACCCAACGGCGTGGTTTTGGCAACATCGTCGGCCACGTCAAAGGCGTGGAAAACATGGGCAGCTTGAGCGAATGGACCGCCAAGCAGTTTGACCCGGCCCTGAGTTGGAACGATGTCGAGTGGATCAAAAAACGCTGGGGCGGCAAACTCATCATCAAGGGTATTCAAGACGTGGAAGACGCGCGCCTGGCGGTCAACTCGGGTGCTGACGCGATGATTGTCAGCAACCATGGCGGCCGCCAACTTGACGGTGCGCCCAGCTCCATCACCGCCCTGCCCGCCATCGTCGATGCGGTGGGCAAAGACATTGAGGTTCACATGGACGGCGGCATCCGTAGCGGGCAAGACGTGCTCAAGGCCCGTGCCCTGGGTGCACGCGGCACTTACATTGGCCGCGCCTTCTTGTACGGCCTGGGGGCCATGGGTGAGGCCGGAGTGACCAAGGCGCTGGAGATCATCCACAAAGAGCTTGATTTGACGATGGCGTTTTGCGGCCACACCCAAATCGAGAACGTGGACAAGTCAATCTTGCTGCCAGGCACCTATCCCACATAGAAGTACACCGCAAACAGTCGGTATGCTACGTATGTGGGTGGCAGGGAGAGGAGGCTTATTGAAGTTCAAATTGCCTACTTGTTTCCAGTCATTGGCATCAGCGGCCCAACCGTCCAACGTATGGCCGCAATTTCAACCCAAAGGTACCAAGACTAGACCCGATAGGTTCCTCAGACGTTTTGACGCGGATGCCAGCTTTTGACGACTTGCCTGACTAAAGAGGTGGAATAAACCGTTCATCGTCCGGAATCAATGTGGGTGCCTGTGATGAATGTCCGGGTAATGAGGGTGGCTGTGCTTCATTGTGATGTGCACATGCAGGTGGCTGTGTCTATCACGACCGTTCCATTGAGACTCGTGAGAGTGCTGGTGGTGTTCATCATGGCGGTGTTCATGTTCGTGTTCCAGCCTCTCATGCAGGTGTTCATGGGCATGGTGCTCCGTGAGATGCAACCACACGCCCAAGCCCATTAGCGCTGCGGCAATCCAGAATGCCAGCGACGTCGTCTCTGAGAAGACCAGCAAAGCGACTGCCGCGCCAATGAACGGTGCAGTTGAGAAGTACGCACCCGTTCGGGCGGTCCCGAGCCCACGCAACGCCAAAACAAACAGTACCAGACTGATGCCATAGCCGAAAAGACCGACGCACATTGTTGAAGACAGCGCTGCAAAGTTCGGCAGTGCCGCGCCCATGGCGACAGCCAGCACCGTGTTCACTGTTCCCGACATTACACCCTTGATACTGGCAATGAAGAGGGCATCAGATGCGGCCAACTTGCGTGTGAGATTGTTGTCGATGGCCCAGCACAAACAGGCAAAACTTACGAGCACCGGGCCAAGGATGCTGGACTGGACGATTGAACTTGACTGTCCACCCAAAACGACACCGCCGGCCACTATGGCCAACATCCCCAACACGATGCGCTGGTCGGCATTTTCTTTAAACACCACCCACGCGATGACGGCAGTGAGCACCGCTTCCAGATTCAACAACAGCGACGCAGTAGCGCCACTGGTTGACACCAAGCCGAACATAAGCGCCACTGGCCCCAGAACACCACCAAAAAAGATGGCACCGAGAAGCCAGGGCCATTGGCCAATTGGAAGACCCGATGGTTTGAAGCCACCATCGCGTACAAGGCGTGCAATCGTCAATCCGAGGCCGCTGCCCAAATAGAGAAGCCCTGCCAGTAAGACTGGGGAAATGTCACCCGTCAGGAGCTTGGCAAATGGGGTACTTGCACCAAACAATGCAGCGGCAGCTAAGGCATAAAGGACGTTTCTATCCATTGTGTAATTGTCCGTCAACGTTGTCGATGCTTGCACCCGACAGATGAGTTTGACCAGCCGAAAGCAGACCGTCGCGGAAGATTCTTAACAGCCTCTTGGGCTCGCCACTTTTCTTTGAAATCGACCATCAAATTCTCCGGCTCGCAACGGTAGAAGCCATTGAGGTTTTGACTGTAAATAACGCGTCAAAACTGCAATCACAAATCGATGCTGCCGAGGTTGCTGATCTCTGTGCCCAATAACTCGGCGAACAATCAGGACGCTTGCAACTGATGCGTCACCAGCTTGAAATCCGGGTCTTCCGGGAAGGCTTTGACCTTGAACCCTAGGCCGCGCATGAGTTTGAGCATATTGGGGTTGTTGGCCAGCACCAGGCCTTCTATTTCGGTCAAACCTTTCTCCCGCGCAAAGTCCATGATCGACAACATCAGTCTGGAGCCCAGTCCCCGACCCTTGAAATCATCAGCCACCACCAGCGAAAACTCGCAGGTGCTGCGGTCAGGGTTGGTGATATAGCGCGACACCCCCACGATGCGAGTCACCTCCTGCGGATGACTGTCCGCATCCAGCCCCATTTCTGTGTGCAGAGCCACCAGCGCCATTTCCCGGTCATAGTCGATCAATGTGAAGCGTGACAGCATGTTCGCCGGTAGCTCCTGCATGCTCGACACAAATCGGAAATAACGGCTTTCAGGCGAAAGACTGCGCACAAACGCCTGCAACATCAACGCGTCATCAGGGTGAACCGGGCGCACGATGTACTCGCCACCACCGGCCATCGGGCACACCTGCTCGTGCTGCGATGGGTAGGGCAGTATGGCCAGGTGGTTGTAATGCCGCACCGACGGTGCCGCGTTGTCAATGACGATACGCGCATCAACCGCCAGCGCGCCAGATTCATCGACGATGATGGGGTTGATGTCCATCTCGCGCAGTTGGGGCAACTCGCACACCATTTCTGACACGCGCAGCAAAATCTGCTCCAGCGCCTCTACGTTGGCGGCTTTGGCGCCGCGCCATGAACCCAGCGTTTCTGCCACACGCGAGCGCTCGATCAGCCGACGCGCCAAGAACTGGTTCAGGGGTGGCAACTCCATGGCACGGTCGTTGATCAACTCGATCATGGTGCCCCCCGCGCCAAAAGCGATCACTGGGCCAAAAGGGTCATCTGTGACTAAGCCCACGCAGACCTCACGGCCACGTTGCTGACTAGACATGTTCTGCACCGTGACACCGTTGATTTTGGCGTTGGGCTGCAGACGCGTCACGTTCTGGATCATCTCCAGAAAAGTGTCACGCACACCCACCGCGTTCAAAATGTTGAGCGCCACACCCTGCACGTCCGACTTGTGACTGACATCGGGTGAATCGATCTTGAGCGCCACAGGAAACCCCAGTTGCGTGGCGATCATCATGGCCTCGTTGGGGTTGCGGGCCAGAATCGTCTTGGTGACCGGAATATGAAACGCTGCCAGCAGGGCTTTGGATTCCATCTCGGTGAGCACCTTGCGCCGCTCGGCCAGCACGCTCTCGATCAGCAGGCGCGCACCTTCCACATCGGGCGTGGCCAGGTCGCTCAGTGGCGGTGGCGTTTGCTGCAGCAATTGCTGATTCTGGTAGAACGAAGCGATGTTGCCAAAGGCGCCCACAGCCGCTTCGGGCGTACGAAAGGTCGGGATGGCAGCATCGTTGAGGATCTTGCGCGCATCACCAACAGATGCATCACCCATCCAGCACGTCAGCAGTGGCTTGCTGACATGGCGGTTGAACCCGGCAATGGTCGTGGCAATGGCATCGCCATCAACGTCCACTTTGGGGGAATAAATCACCAAAATACCGTCAATTTGCGACGCATGGCTGGCCGCTTCAATGGCGGCGCGGTAATGCTCGGGGCCAGCGTCTTCCGACACATCAATCAGATCGCTGAACGTGGCCATAGGTGGCGCCAGGGGTTTGAGCGCGGTGACCTCTTCTGGCGTCAGACGTCCCAGTTGCAGGCGGATTTCACTCACCCAATCGGCCGCCAACACACCCGGCCCACCGCCATTGGTGACGATGGCCAGATGACGCCCCACCGGCTTGTAACGCGAGGCCAGGCACTTGGCAGCGGAAAATAGTTCCACAAAAGAGCGTACCCGTACCGCACCCGCACGCCGCAGGGCTGCATCAAACACTTCGTCGCTGCCGACGATGGCACCAGAGTGCGTCAGCGCAGCACGATTGCCCGCGGGCTTGCGACCGGCCTTGAGCACCACCACCGGCTTGGCATTGGCCGCTGCGCGCAGGGCACTCATGAAACGCCTGGCGTTGGTAATACCTTCCAGATAAACCACGATGCTGTGGGTCTTGGCATCTGCGGCCAGGAAATCCAGCACCTGCGCCATATCGACGGAAGTATTTGGGCCCAGTGACACCACGGTTGAAAAGCCCACCGCGTTCTTACGCGCCCAGTCCAAAATTGAAGAAGTTAGCGCACCAGATTGCGACACCAGCGCCAGTGGGCCTGGTGTAGCCAGTGGCCCCGCCACACTGGCGTTCAGCTGCAGGTGTGGCCGTTGGAAACCCAGGCAATTGGGCCCAAGCAGGTAGATGCCGTCGCGCGTGGCCATTCTGTGCAGCTCTGCGGCCTGGGCGCTGTCAATACCGCTGGAAATCACCAACGCCGAATGACATTTGATGCGCCCAGCCAGTTCCAGGGCGGCAGGCACTTGGGAGGCGGGTAGCACAATGATGGCCAGATCGGCGTGTGTACTGGCCAGATCCGCCAGAGTGCCACTGGAGTGGATATCCAGAAAAATCAGCTTGCCGGAGTACTGCTGTGCGGTAATAGCATGGTGCAGCGCACGCGCCTGCGGTGTCTGCGCCTCGGGGTCATCAGGCTGACCGGCAAAGACGGCAATGGATCCCGGAGAAAACAGCGACGTTAAGAAATGCTTATCCATGAAACAGCCTATTGACGTTTGATAAAACCTACCAAGCTTAACCGTTACTCAGCAAAAACGCACTGATATTCCTCGTCAAAATGCCTTTGTGCAGGCAAGCTATGGCGGGTAAAACACAAGCTGGTCCGCGTTATCCTTGCATTCATGCTTTTGATCACCTGTCCGCCATGCCACAGCGCCTGATTCGCCGCATTGCCCACCTGGACATGGATGCGTTTTATGCCTCTGTGGAGCTGTTGCGTTACCCGCAGCTCAAAGGCCTGCCGGTGGTGATTGGCGGCGGGCGGCGATCGGCAGACGACGCATTGCTACAGGCGCATGCGGATGTACCCCTGAGCCGGATTCCGGTGGCAGATTTCCCCCGGCTGGCGGGCTATACCGGGCGCGGTGTGATCACCACCGCCACCTATGCCGCGCGCCAATCCGGTGTCGGATCAGCCATGGGGCTGATGAAAGCTGCCAAGCTGTGCCCCGAGGCGATTTTGCTGCCCGTGGACTTTGCCGAGATCCGGCGCTATTCCCGCGCGTTCAAGGACATCATTCTGGACATTGCGCCGCTGATGGAGGATCGTGGCATTGATGAGGTGTATATCGACTTCACCGAGGTGCCTGGCGGCCAACGCGACGGTGGCCGGGTGTTGGCCCGGCTGATCCAGAAAACCATCTTTCAGCAAACTGGCCTGACCTGCTCAGTCGGCGTAGCACCCAACAAACTACTGGCCAAGATGGCCAGCGAGTTCAACAAGCCCAACGGCATTTCCATTGTTTTTGAGGAAGACTTGGCCACCATGATTTGGCCGCTGGCGTGTCGCAAGATCAACGGCATTGGCCCCAAAGCCGATGAAAAACTACAGCGTCTGGGCATTCGCACCATTGGCGAGTTGGCGCAAAAAGAGGTGGACTGGCTGATCGACCATTTTGGCCAGAAAACCGGCGCCTGGTTGTTCGATGCCGCGCAAGGTCGCGATGACCGCCCGGTGGTGCTGGAAAGCGAACCCGTGTCCATCAGCCGTGAAACCACTTTTGAGCGCGACCTGCACGCCGTGCATGACAAGGCGGAGCTGGGCGCCATCTTTACGAGGTTGTGCGAACAGGTTGCAGCCGATCTGGCAAGCAAAGGCTACGTCGGCAAAACCGTCGGCATCAAACTGCGTTTTGACGATTTCAAAAGCGTCACCCGCGATCAGACTTTGGACTATTTCACGGGCGATGCCAAAACCTTGCGTCAGGTGGCTGGTCTTTGCCTCAAGCGCGTGCCGCTGACAAAGCGCCTGCGTTTGCTGGGTGTGCGAGTAGCCTCATTGATGCGCTTGCAAGAAGCCTCAGATATTGAGTTAAAAAAGCCTCTACCCCCATCCATTCATAGGGAAGACGCTTCTAACTTAATAGCACATAGTCGACCACTTTTTGATTGACAAGGTATAACGCGTGCGAAAGAATCCACTCAATAATGACAGGTGACACCATATCCCCTCAGGAGACAAGCCGCTAGCATAAGATCAGTGTCCGCATACCATCCACGCCCCCAATGACCACCGCACACCAACCGTCAGAATTGTTCCAGCAAATGCTGGCGGGCGAGTTGCAGTTGCTCGAACTGTTGGCCACCGGTGCACCCCTGGCGCAGTTGCTGGATGCCTTTGCGAGCAGTTTTGAAGCCAGTTTTCCCAATATCATTTGCTCGGTATTGCTGCTCGATCCGGACGGCCTACATTTGCGCCACGGTGCGGCGCCCAGTTTGCCCCAAGCTTATTGCGAGGCCATTGACGGTGTCGAAATCGGCCCGACTGTGGGGTCCTGCGGCACGGCAG
The DNA here is from genome assembly GCA_031291305.1 of Rhodoferax sp. Lineage (GTDB taxonomy): Bacteria > Pseudomonadota > Gammaproteobacteria > Burkholderiales > Burkholderiaceae_C > Rhodoferax. Next base: position 35,042 of record JARLJH010000005.1, read on the forward strand.
CATTTACCCGGCAGACGGTGATTGCAACCGATATCGCCACCGATCCGCTGTGGCATGCCTACGCCCACCTGGCACTGCCACACGGCCTGCGTGCCTGCTGGTCTGCGCCCATCTTGTCTGCCAAAGGGCAAGTGCTAGGCACCTTTGCCAATTACCGCGTCCAACTTGGCGCACCCAACGATCAAGAGCTGGTTGCGATTCAACGCAGTGCCTATTTGCTAGGTCTGTTCATTAGCCACCATCAGTTTGATCAACATCTGGCCAACCAGCAAGAGGCTTTGCGCGAAAGCGAGACGCGCTATCGCACGTTGGTCGAGTGGGCACCGCAGGCGGTGGCAGTCCATCGCAACGGCAAGCTGCTTTACGTCAATGCCGCCGCCGTTCAGTTGCTGCGTGGTCAGGTGGCCAGCGACATTGTGGGCAAACAGATCAGCGACTTCCTGCACCCCGATGACCGTCAAATGGCATTGGCGCGGGCACAGATGACCATGGCGCAGGGCATCAGCCTACAAGTGCAAGAGGAAAAACTGATACGAATGGACGGCAGTGTGGCTCTGGTCGAGATCCAAAGCAGGCCGATCCAGTACGACGGTGCCCCGGCGGTGTACGTGGTAGCGCATGACCTCACCAAGCGCCAGGAAGACGAAAAAACCATTCACTACCTGGCTTTTTTCGATGCCTTGACGGACCTGCCCAACCGGCGCCTGCTGATGGATCGGCTGCAACAAGCGTTGCTCCCGTCGGGCGACGGGCAACATTTTGGCGCGCTGATGCTGCTGGATCTGGACCGTTTCAAAGACGTCAACGACCTGATGGGGCACGATGGCGGTGATGCCCTGCTGAAACAGGTCGCCGAGCGCCTGCGAGGGTGTGTGCGCAAGAACGACAGCGTGGCCCGCGTCGGTGGTGACGAATTCATGGTGTTGCTGGAAGCCTTTGCACCGACAGCGGTAGACGCCGCCCAATACGCCGAAACACTTGCTAGCAAGGTAGCGATGCAGCTCAGCCAGCCTTACAAGCTGGTTGATGCCAGCTACGCCAGCACGTCCAGCATTGGTATTGTTGTTTTTGAGGAAGGCGCCGACAGCCGAGACGACGTCATCCGAAAAGTAGATGCCGCCATGTACCAAGCCAAAGCGGTGGGCCGCAACTCGATCCGCTTTTTTGATCCCTTGATGCAAGCCCAGGCACTGGAGCGCATGGAGTTCGAGCAAGACATGCGCCAGGGACTTGAGCACAAAGAATTTGTGTTGCACTACCAAGTGCAGGTCAACACTCAGGGCGAGATCATCGGGGCCGAAGCCCTGGCACGCTGGATCAGCGCCAAGCATGGCCACGTGCCGCCGTTCAAATTCATCCCGCTGGCCGAAGACAACGGGATGATCCTGCCTTTGGGGCAGTTTGTATTGGAGTCTGCCTGCCAACAACTGGCGCTGTGGGCACAACGCCCCGAAACAGCAGATTGGGTTGTGGCCGTGAATGTAAGTGCGCGCCAATTTGCCCAAGATACGTTCGTTGACTCGGTCGCCAATGTGCTCAGAGCCACTGGCGCCAATCCTCAACGGCTCAAGCTGGAACTCACCGAAAGCATGCTGGTGAAAAACATGGACGCCATCATCGCCAAAATGAATGCTGTCAAGGCGCTGGGCGTGAGCTTCTCGCTGGACGACTTTGGCACCGGCTACTCGTCCCTGTCATACCTGAAACAATTACCGCTGGCGCAGCTCAAGATTGACCAGTCCTTTGTGCACGACCTGCTCACCGACCCCAACGACGCGGTGATTGCCCGCACCGTGGTCGCACTGGGCCACAGCCTGGGCATGAAAGTGATTGCCGAAGGAGTCGAGACCGCCGAGCATTGCAGGGCGCTGACCGAGATGGGCTGCGATGCCTTCCAGGGCTATTACTTTGGCCGCCCGGTGCTAGCGCAGGATGTACCAAAATTATTGAATCAAATGCCCGCCTAGCCCTTATAAATAAAGGGATAGTAGCTCATCAAAGCATAGTATTTTTACGGATTGGCTACTGCCGCGCCGTGCGCACATTGGAAGGTAACGCCTGCGGAAAGCTCGTGCGAAACGGGTTGATGTCCAGTCCGCCACGGCGTGTGTAGCGCGCGTACACGGCCAACTTGTGGGTCTGACAGCGCGTCTGGATGTCCATGAACATCCGCTCGACGCAATCCTCGTGGAAACCCTGGTGGTTGCGAAAACTGACGATGTAGCGCAGCAAACCAGCCTGATCAATCTGCGGCCCAAAGTAGCTGATCTGCACGCTAGCCCAGTCGGGCTGTCCAGTGACCGGGCAGTTGCTTTTGAGCAGGTTGCTGGTCAGCACTTCAGAGACCGGCGCTTCATCGGTGACCGCCGTCAACAGCTCGGGCGCGGGTTGGTACTGGTCGCAGTCCAGGTCCAGCCGGTCCAGACTCAGGCCATCGAGTTCAAACAGTGGTTCGCGGTCAAACACCTCGGCGGCGACCAGCTTCACGCCCACGCTGCTTTGCACCACCGCGCCGCGCCAGGCGGCTTCGGTCAGGTCGGTACGCAGACGCGCCAGTACCTCGGCCGCATCAGCAAAGCGCGTGTTGCTGAAGCTGCCCAGGTAGAGTTTGAGCGATTTGCTCTCGATGATGTTGACCGACTCGCAAGGCACCGTGATGTGCGCCAACACCACCTGCGGCTTGCCGCGGGAATTGAGCCAGCTCAACTCGAACGCGGTCCACAAATCAGCGCCCAAAAAGGGCAAGGTGTCGGTCAAACCGAGGGCTAGACGCTGCGGTGCACGCGCGATGGGAAACAACAGCGCGGGATCGTACTGATCGGCGTACACGGTGGACTGGCCCAACGGGGAATGGGTAATCGGATTCATAGTTGCTCTATCTCTTATAGCTAATTATCGTTGAATGACGGCGTCTACAAGCTGTTTTCATTGACAAATTACGCCTCATGACGGCGACGAAACACCAGCCTGTCCGGCTCGGACGCCCCGGCATCAAACGCGTAGCCTTCAGCGTCAAACGCCTTGAGTTGCTCGGGTTTCTTGAGCGCGTGGGTGGCGGCAAAGCGCGCCATCAGTCCGCGTGCGCGTTTGGCGTGGAAGCTGATGATCTTGTACTTGCCGCCCTTGTAGTCTTCAAACACACAGTCGACCACGCGCGCTTTCAAGGTCTTGAGATCGACCGCCTTGAAATACTCAACCGATGCCAGATTGACGACCACGGGCGAGCCGTCTTTGTGTAGTCGGGTGTTGAGGTGCTCGGCAATCTGAGTGCCCCAGAAGGCGTACAGGTTTTTGCCGTGGGCATTGGGCAGCGCGGTACCCATTTCCAGCCGGTAGGGTTGCATGTAGTCCAGCGGGCGCAACACGCCATACAGACCGCTGAGGATGCACACATGGTCTTGCGCCCACGCCAGCGCCTTGGCATCCAGCGTTTTGGCATCGAACCCCTCATACACGTCACCATTGAAGGCCAGCACCGCCTGCTTGGCGTTTTTCGCGGTGAATTTGGGCCGCCAGGCTTGGTAGCGCGCCACGTTCAAACCGCTCAAAGCGTCGCTCAAGCCCATCAGGTTGGCAATGTCCTGCGGCGATTTCTGGCGCAGGATGTCGATCAGTTCGGTGGCTTGCGGCACAAACTGCGGCTGCGTGTGCGGCACGTCACCAGCCGGGGTGTCGTAGTCCAGTGATTTGGCGGGGGAGAGTAAAAACAGCATGGTCAATGAAGGAGTTGGGCAAGGGATGCATCACACACAAGCAACACGTGTTTTGCAGTCGGTGGCATTATCGTGACAGCGGCGATAAAGAATGACTATGAATAGCTTATAAACAATGCATCATGGAAACGATAGTTCGCCGCTATGATTTGCCCATCGGTCCTCCAAACCGTTGACCGACAGACGTTTCAATCCACCAACTCAGGAGTCTTCCATGTCATTGATCAATACCCAAGTCAAACCGTTCAAAGCCCAAGCCTACCAAACCGGCAAATTTTTCGAAGTGACCGAGCAGTCGCTGATGGGCAAGTGGTCCGTGGTGGTGTTCTACCCCGCTGACTTCACCTTTGTCTGCCCCACCGAACTCGAAGATCTGGCAGATGCCCATGCCGAATTCGCCAAGATTGGCGTCGATATCTATGGCGTGTCCACCGACACCCACTTCGCACACAAGGCCTGGGCCGACACATCGCCCGCCATCAAGAAGGTGCAGTACGCCCTGATCGGCGACCCCACCGGTGCCATGACACGCAACTTTGACGTCATGATCGAAGAAGCTGGCCTGGCTCTGCGCGGCACCTTCGTGATCAACCCAGAAGGTCAGATCAAACTGTGTGAAATCCATGACAACGGCATTGGCCGTGACGCACAAGAACTTCTGCGCAAGGTCAAGGCTGCTCAGTACACCTACAGCCACCCAGGCGAAGTGTGCCCCGCCAAGTGGAAAGAAGGCGAAGCCACCCTGAAGCCCTCACTGGATCTGGTCGGCAAGATCTAAGGCCACCGCAACTTGACGACGCGCATCAACAGCGCGTCACCAGCCGGACTGCGTCAGGGTGACACATGCGCCCTGCCGTCCGGCTTTTTTATCGAAAAAAAATGCCGCCTAGCCCAATAGATACAAGGGTAGGCAGCTATGTAAATCAGAGTAACCAGGAGTTCACCATGCTCGACCTTGACCTGCAAACCCAACTGACCGCCTACCTGCAGCGCGTGACGCAGCCGTTCGAGATGGTGGCCAGCCTGAACGATTCCGAAAACTCGCAGCAACTCAAACAACTGCTGCAGCAAATCCAGGGCATGTCCGACAAGATCAGCCTGCGCCTGGATGGCGACAGCGACCGCAAGCCTTCCTTCACCCTGAAACGCACTGGCAGCAACACCAGCCTGCGCTTTGCGGCGATCCCGCTGGGCCATGAATTCACCTCCCTGGTGCTGGCCCTGCTGTGGACTGGCGGCCATCCCCCCAAGGTGGAGCCCGAGGTGATCGAACAGATCAAGGCGCTTGACGGTGATTTCAATTTCGAAATCTACATGTCCCTGACTTGCCATAGTTGCCCCGACGTGGTGCAGGCGCTGAGCCTGATGGCCATCAACAACCCGAAGGTCAAGGTCACGGTAATCGACGGGGCCATGTACCAGGACGAGGTGAACCAGCGACAGGTGATGGCCGTGCCCACGGTGTTTTTGAATGGCCAGGAGTTCAGCTCCGGGCGCATGAGCATCGAGGAAATTCTCGGCAAACTCGACACCGGCGCGGCCGCGCGCGAAGCCACCAAACTCACCGCCCAGGCACCGTATGAGGTACTGATCGTCGGCGGCGGGCCCGCAGGTGCCGCCGCTGCCGTTTATGCCGCGCGCAAAGGCATCCGCACCGGCATAGCCGCCGAGCGCTTTGGTGGCCAGGTCAATGACACCTTGTCGATCGAAAACTTTATCTCGGTGCTGGAAACTGACGGCCCCAAATTTGCCGCCGCACTGGAAGCCCATGTGAAGGCCTACAACGTCAACATCATGAATCTGCAGCGGGCTGACAAGCTCATCCCGGCCGCCAAGCCCGGTGGCCTGATCGAAATCCAGCTGGCCAACGGCGGCTCGCTCAAGAGCAAAACCGTCATCCTGAGCACCGGCGCGCGCTGGCGCAATGTCAATGTACCCGGCGAGCAGGAGTACAAAACCAAGGGCGTGGCCTACTGCCCGCACTGCGACGGCCCGCTGTTCAAGGGCAAGCGCGTGGCGGTGATTGGCGGCGGCAACTCAGGCGTGGAAGCCGCTATTGACTTAGCCGGTGTGGTGGCCCATGTGACGCTGATCGAATTCGACACCAAACTGCGCGCCGACGCCGTGCTGGTGAGCAAGCTGCAAAGCCTGCCCAATGTGACGATCCACCTCAACGCCCAAACCACCGAGATCACTGGCGATGGTCAGAAGGTCAACGGCCTGAGCTACAAAGACCGCGCCACCGAGGCCGTCCACCACGTCGAACTCGAAGGCGTGTTTGTACAGATCGGCCTGGTGCCCAACACCGAATGGCTCAAAGGCACCCTGGAACTCTCCAAGCACGGCGAAATCGTGGTCGACGCCAAGGGCGCGACCTCCTTGCCGGGCGTGTTTGCGGCAGGTGATGCAACGACTGTGCCATACAAACAAATCATCATCGCCACCGGCGACGGCGCCAAGGCAGCGCTGAGCGCTTTTGACTACCTGATGCGTCTGCCAGCGGTCGTCACGCCAGCAATTGCCGCGCCTCAACTTGCGCCAGTTGGAGAAATGGCCACGGCATAAGGTCTTACAGCCTCAGGCTGGCTCGGTAAAATCGGGCCAGCCCTCTCTTTTTTACATTGAGCGGCGCCTGTTGGGCGCCGTTCGTCATTGATTGACCCATCCCCATGACCGACGCACCGCAGCAACCCGGCTTGAACAGCCTGTCCAAATCCTTTGAGCCCGCCGCCCTGGAAGCCCACTGGGGCCCTGAGTGGGAAAAACGCGGTTATGGCGTGGCAGGCGCCCGTGGCACCGGCCAGCCCGACGCGGCTGCCGCTGCGCGTGGTGACAACTTCTGCATCCAGCTGCCCCCCCCCAACGTGACCGGCACGTTGCACATGGGCCATGCGTTCAACCAGACCATCATGGACAGCCTGACGCGCTACCACCGCATGGCCGGTTTCAACACCGCCTGGATTCCGGGCACCGACCACGCCGGTATTGCCACCCAGATCGTGGTCGAGCGCCAGCTGCAAGCCCAAGGCATCAGCCGCCACGACATGGGCCCCACGCCTGCCGAAGCGCGCAAAAACTTCGTCGCCAAAGTCTGGGAGTGGAAGGAAAAGAGTGGCAACACCATCACCACCCAGATGCGCCGCATGGGCGACACGGTGGACTGGAGCCGCGAATACTTCACCATGGACGACAAACTGTCCAAAACGGTGACCGAAACCTTTGTGCGTCTGTACGAGCAAGGTCTGATCTACCGTGGCAAACGCCTGGTCAACTGGGATCCGGTGTTAATGAGCGCGGTGTCTGACCTGGAAGTGGAATCTGAAGAAGAAGACGGCAGCCTGTGGCACATCATGTACCCGTTTGCCGACGGCCCGCAACTGGTCAACGGTGAACTGGCTCCCGGCCTGGTGGTGGCCACCACGCGGCCCGAGACCATGCTGGGCGACGTGGCCGCCATGGTTCACCCCGAGGACGAGCGCTACGCCCATCTGATCGGCAAACACGTCACCCTGCCCTTGTGCAACCGCACGATTCCGATCATTGCCGACGACTATGTCGACAAAGCCTTTGGCACCGGCGTCGTCAAAGTCACCCCCGCGCATGACCAGAACGACTATGTAGTTGGCCAGCGCCACAAGCTGCCGATGATTTGTGTACTGACGCTGGATGCAAAAATTAAAGATACCAAGGCTGATGACTGGCAAGACAAGCAACGTAATTTGGCACCTCGTGAAGACGGGGCACAGATAACAAATGAAATGTTGCTACAAAAGGATTGGACAGTTGACTACATTCCCGCGGCTTACCGAGGACTAGACCGATTTGTAGCCAGAAAACAGATCGTCAAGGACCTGCAGGCTTTAGCGCTGATGGTCGAGATCAAAAAACACAAACTGATGGTGCCGCGCTGCGCCCGCACCGGCCAGGTGATTGAGCCGATGCTCACCGACCAGTGGTTTGTGGCGATGAGCAAAGTGTCTGAACAAGACCCGACCGGCAAGAGCATCACCCAAAAAGCCATTGACGCGGTTCAATCTGGCCAAGTCAAGTTTGTGCCCGAGAACTGGGTCAACACCTACAACCAGTGGATGAACAACATCCAGGACTGGTGCATCAGCCGCCAGCTCTGGTGGGGCCATCAGATTCCGGCCTGGTATGCCGAAGACGGTACAGTTTTTGTAGCTAGAAACGAAGACGATGCAAGGGCTAGCGCCGAAAAAGCAGGCTACACCGGTGCCCTGAAGCGCGATGAAGACGTGCTAGACACCTGGTACTCCAGCGCCCTGGTCCCCTTCAGCACCATGGGTTGGCCCAACGAAGCAGATGCAACCAACACCGCAGCTCAGGCCGGTGCCCGTGCTGAACCGGGCGATTTGGCGAGCGCAGCGAGTATGAGCCCGGTCGGCACGGGCTCCGACCTGAGCGGAACCAACGCTCAAGCAGGCGCCAAAACAAGCCTCAACGACATCGACCTCTACCTGCCCAGCAGCGTGCTGGTGACAGGCTACGACATCATCTTCTTCTGGGTCGCCCGGATGATCATGATGACCACCCACTTCACCGGCAAAGTGCCGTTCAAACACGTCTACATCCACGGCCTGGTGCGCGATGCGCAAGGCCACAAGATGAGCAAGTCCGAGGGCAACGTGCTCGACCCGGTGGACCTGATCGACGGCATTGCCCTGCCCGAGCTGCTGGTCAAGCGCGCCGAAGGCCTGCGCAAGCCCGAAACCGCACCGCAAGTGCGCAAAAACACAGAGAAAGAATTCCCCAACGGCATCCCCGCCTTTGGTGCCGACGCCCTGCGTTTCACCTTCGCGTCCTTGGCTTCTCTTGGACGCTCTATCAATTTTGATAGCAAGCGCTGCGAAGGCTACCGCAACTTCTGCAACAAACTCTGGAACGCCAGCCGCTTCGTGCTGATGAACTGCGAAGGCCAGGACTGCGGTCTGAACGACCACACCCCCGCCGAATGCGCCACCGCTGAGTATTTGGACTTCAGCCAGGCCGACCGCTGGATCGTCTCGCTGCTGCAAAAGGTTGAGGCCGAGGTGGCACAAGGCTTCACCGAGTACCGCCTGGACAACGTGGCCAGCACCATTTACGACTTTGTCTGGAACGAGTTCTGCGACTGGTACCTGGAAATCGCCAAGGTGCAAATCCAGACCGGTGATGATGCGCAGAAACGCGCCACGCGCCGCACCCTGATCCGCACGCTGGAAACCATCTTGCGATTGGCACATCCGGTGATCCCGTTTGTGACTGAAGAGCTGTGGCAGAAAGTGGCCCCTGTAGCCGGACGCGCAGGTGCATCCATCGCCATCGCGGCCTACCCGGTGAGCCAGCCTGAGCGCATTGACGACGCGGCAATCGCCCATGTGGCCAAGCTCAAAACCCTGGTCGATGCCTGCCGCAACCTGCGTGGTGAAATGCAGGTGTCACCCGCTCAACGCCTGCCGCTGTTTGTCATGGCGTCGAACGCTGAGTCCGCCTTCATGAAGAGCGCAGCCGCGGTGCTGCAAGCCCTGGCCAAACTGAGCGAAGTGCGCGTGTTTGACGACGAGGCCGCGTGGGCCGCAGCCGCTCAAGCCGCCCCGGTGGCCGTGGTGGGCGAAGCCCGCGTCTGCCTGTTCATGGAAATTGACGTGGACGCAGAGAAAGCGCGCCTAGGCAAGGAACTGGCGCGCCTGGAAGGCGAGATCGTCAAGGCCAACGGCAAGCTGGGCAATGAATCTTTCGTGGCACGTGCACCCGCTGCCGTGATTGATCAGGAGCGCAAACGGCTGGCGGACTTTGAGGCCACCGTGGCCAAGGTCAAAGACCAGCTGGCTCGGCTGGACTGATCACCACCGCGCCGAGCACGGCTCGGCGCGGCGACTTGTCGCTCAGGCGGGTTCAGCGACGACGCAAGAAGTGCAGATAGGTGCTGTCGCCAATAGTCTGCTGATCCAGCAGTTCGTTGCCGGTTTGCTGGGCAAAGGCCTTGAAGTCGCGCAGCGACCCTTTGTCGGTGGCCGTCACCTGCAGTGTCTGGCCGCTTTCCATGGTACTGAGCGCTCTTTTGGCGTGAAGGATGGGCAGGGGGCAGTTCAGGCCGCTGGTGTCGATCTCTTTGTCAATGTGCATGACGGTTTCCTGAAAAATAGGGGTGCGAATGTCAGGCCGGGAACACGCCAGTAGACAGATAGCGGTCGCCCCGGTCGCAGACGATGAAAACGATTGTCGCGCGGCGCGCGGTTTTGGCGATCTCCTGCGCCACCCAGCACGCGCCAGCCGCTGAAATACCAGCAAAGATGCCTTCCTCACGCGCCAAAGTGCGGCACATCTCCTCGGCGTCTTCCTGGGTCACATACATGAGTTCATCCACATGGGTGGGGTCATAAATCTTCGGGATATACGCCTCGGGCCATTTGCGAATTCCAGGAATGCGCGAGCCTTCATGCGGCTGAACACCTATGATTTTGATAGCGGGATTCTTTTCCTTGAGAAACTGAGACACCCCGGTGATGGTGCCGGTCGTCCCCATGGCACTGACAAAGTGGGTAATCTTGCCCTTGGTATCGGCCCAGATTTCCGGGCCGGTAGTCTCCACGTGAATACGCGGGTTATCCAGGTTGGAAAACTGGTCCAGCACAAGGCCCTTGCCTTCGCGCGCCATCTGGTCAGCCAGATCGCGCGAATATTCCATGCCGCCACTCTTGGGGGTCAGGATCAGTTCTGCACCAAAGGCCTTCATGGTCTGCGCACGCTCAATCGACAAGTCCTCAGGCATGATCAGAATCATGCGGTAACCCTTGACGGCCGCAGCCATAGCCAGCGCTATGCCTGTGTTGCCCGAGGTCGCTTCAATCAGCGTGTCACCGGGCTTGATCTCGCCGCGCTCCTGAGCGCGAACAATCATCGAAAACGCGGCCCTATCTTTCACCGACCCGGCCGGGTTGTTGCCCTCCAACTTGCCCAAAATCACGTTGCCATGCGACTGACCCGCGTCTTGGCCGATGCGCTGCAAGCGAACCAAGGGGGTCTTGCCAATCAAATCTTCAATGGTGGAATATTTCATACCCCGCACTGTGCCATAATTCGCGCTCCCTCCCGCTGCCCGGGTGGTGAAATTGGTAGACGCAGGGGACTCAAAATCCCCCTCCGAAAGGAGTGCCGGTTCGATTCCGGCCCCGGGCACCACTGGACAAACATGAAAAGCCTGCTATTGACTCAATAGCAGGCTTTTTTCTTGACTGCTTCCATTCCTGAAATATTGCAAGAATTCCAAGCACTGCCATAAAAGCGTTGCAAACTCACCCATGCCATAAGCAATGATGATAGAGCCCCAATTGGAGAAATCCATTGTTGAGCCGAAGCCGTCAATGCAATAGACTCTCGATGAACAGGGCAGAAAAAAAAGTTCACCTAGGTTCTATATGTCGCTGGAATGGACCGATGGCTACAAAGTTGGCCATGATGAAATTGACGCCCAGCATCAGCGCTTGTTCAGCCTCGTCAATGATTTCCTTGCTGCAAAGGACAAAGTCGGGTTGACGGTCTGCGCCATGGCGTTATCCAAATACACCTATGAACACTTGGCTTATGAGGAAAGCCTCATGAGCAAGTGGCAGTACCTTGAAGCGACCGATCATTTGACACAACACAATAGCCTCATTTCACTTTTGGATGACGTTGTACAAAGCCTTCCGAAAAACAACTTCAATATAGATGATTTGGAAGCTTTTTTGTCGGATTGGCTTTTGCTCCATATTGCGGCAGCAGATCAAAAACTGGCGATCTACCTCAAATTCATTGGTGAATAAGGCCAAGTTGGCGTCTTTACAGCACGCTGCAGAGCAGCGCCAGCGGTCGAGTCACCTTGCCTGCACCACGTTCATGTGACAGAAATGTCAAGCTTCCTTCGCTCACAAACATTCGTGCCCACTTTCAACTTTCAAACTGAACTTGCGGCTAGCTCGCCGATCCAATGTCGTTCCTGACTTGTCACGTCTCGCTAGAAAAATGCACAACTTTAGTATCAATAGCGGTAAGAATGAGGCTTTAGAGTTTCCTCCTTTGGTGGACAAGCCGGAAGAGGAAAATGAAGTGGACACCTGGCCGATGCCCTTGCACGACCTGCCCGTGGAACATCAAGTTCAGCAGGCCCTGATCGTTGTGGCCCATAGACACCCTCATATTGCCAAGGCCATTGCCACGTTTTGGGGCTATCAGGAAGGTGCGGATTACCTGAAACAACTGATTTTTGATGGCTCAGACCCGAAAAGCCACACGCGCGAGGGTTTCAAGGCTGACGTGCTGACGGCCTTACTCAACCTACAGTCATTGCATGTGATCAAGCGACCCTAGTGTGGCTCGCAGCATCGAGCAGATACTTGGTCTCTTCTATCCAGCCAGCCCCTGCAACACGGTGGGGTAGCGCAGTGTCAAACGTAATTCTTTTTTCAGCCGCGAATTGTCCATGCGCCGGGACTCGCTCATGAAACTCAGCAGCGCCAACGGCAGGCGTTGTTGTGCCTCATCGCGCGTCAGGCGCACGGGGTGCGGCAATCCATACAAGTCAGCGGCCAGCTCAAAGTAATCGGCCATCTTCAGGCAGGTGTCGTCATTGGCGTTGTAGATGCGTTGCGCTGCGCCATGCCAAAGAGCAGCGACGCAGGCGCGTGCCAGGTCGTCGGCATGGATGTGGTTGGTATAGACATCGTCCTCAGCCCGCAGCATGGGCGTGCCGCGCAGCAGCCGTTCGCGCGGAGTACCGCCCACACGGTTGGGCGCATAAATACCGGGAATGCGCAAAATAGTGCTGGGCACGCCGCTGGCGCGGCCAAAGTGACGCACTTGGCGTTCTGCATCAATTCGCCTCTTGGCCCTTGATGTATATGGGTTTACAGCTCTACTTTCCGTAACAACCTCACCATGGCAATCGCCATAGACACCGCTGGTGGAACCATACACCAGAGAGTCCGGCAGACGACGCCGCAACAAAACATGCATCAGCGCCTGGGTCCGTGGGTCGCTGTGATCACTGTCGGGTGGCGGTGCCAGATGAACCACCCGCGTGGCCAAGCCGCTCAGCCGTTGCAGGGATGCCGGTGCATCCAGATTACCCAGCAGCGGCGTGATGCCCTGGGCACGCAGTTCATCGACACGCGCTGCGCTGCTACTCAACGCCAACAGGCGCACCCGGCCACGCATCAGCTTGGCCACGCGCAAACCGACGTCACCGCAACCCACCAGCAGCACGCGTTCGCGCCGGAAACGTGCAGGCAGCGCCCCGGGGCGTGTGGCATACAAAAGGGGATGTGAGCTTGTCAATGCGGGCAAAATGCGATCCTTCCAGTTTTGATTTCAGTGCCAAGGATAACGACAACATGCCCCCCGCAGCCGACACCTCTTCAACTTTTCAGGTCACCATTGAACCCAGTCACCGCACTTTCACCGTCTCCGAGGGCGAATCCCTGCTGGCAGGTGGCATCCGGGAAGGCATCAACCTGCCATATGGCTGCAAGGACGGCGCGTGCGGTTCCTGCAAATGCAAGAAACTCAGTGGCAGCGTGGTGCACGGCCCGCATCAGGCCAAAGCCTTGAGCGAAGATGAGGAAGCGCAGGGCTTTGTGTTGACCTGCTGCGCCACGGCCGAGAGCGACGTGGTGCTGGAGTCGCGCCAGGTCACAGCCGAAGGCGCCTTTCCCATCAAGAAAATGCCCACGCGCGTCACCCTGATGGAGAAAAAATCCGACGACGTGATTCGCCTGCTGCTGCAACTGCCTGCCCACGAGCCGTTTAAGTACCACGCCGGGCAATACATCGAATTTATGCTGGCGGGTGGCTTGAGACGCAGCTACTCCATGGCCAACGCGCCCCACACGCTGGCTGCTGGCAACTTGCTGGAACTGCACATTCGCCACATGCCCGGCGGCCAGTTCACCGATGTCGTGTTTGGCAGCATGAAAGAGCGCGACATCCTGCGCATCGAGGGCCCCTACGGCAGCTTCTATCTGCGCGAAAACAGTGACAAGCCGCTGATCTTTCTGGCCTCTGGCACCGGTTTTGCCCCGATTAAAGCGCTGATTGAGCACATGCAGTTTGCCAACATCACCCGCCCGGTTACGCTGTACTGGGGTGGGCGCCGACCGGCCGACCTTTATATGACCGACTGGGTCACCGCCCGCCTGGCCGAGATGCCGCAGCTGCGCTTTGTGCCCGTGGTGTCGGACGCCCTGCCCGAGGACGGCTGGACCGGGCGCACCGGTTTTGTGCATCAGGCTGTGCTGCAAGATATACCGGACCTGTCCGGCTATCAGGTGTACGCCTGCGGCGCACCGATTGTGGTGGAGTCGGCCCAGCACGACTACATTCGCGCGGGCTTGCCGGTAGACGAGTTTTATGCCGATTCATTCACCTCCGAGGCCGACCGGACCACGCTGACTTCCGCTTAACTCATTCAAGGACACAACGATGCGAACACGCTCATTCCTGCTGACCGCCTTGGCCCTGGTGGCCGCCGCCGCCATGCCGCTGGCCCAGGCACAGGACAAACCCATCCACCTGATCGTGCCGTACGCCGCTGGTGGTCCGCTGGACATCACCGCACGCGTGCTGGCAGAACACGTCAAGAGCAGCCTGGGCACGATCATCATTGACAACAAGCCCGGTGCAGGTGGCAACATCGGCGCCAATGCCGTGGCCAAGGCTGCGCCTGACGGCCTGACCATTGGCATCGCCGCCACAGCCACCCACGCGGTCAACCCCTGGCTGTACGCCAAGATGCCCTTCAACGCGGCCACGGACTTTGCCCCCATCACGCAGATGGTGCGCGTGCCCAACGTGCTGGTGATGAACGCCGACACCGCCACCCGCCTGAAGATCAACAGCGTGAAGGACCTGATTGCCTACGCCAAGGCCAACCCTGGCAAACTCAATTACGGCAGCGGTGGCAACGGCAGCGCGGGCCATCTGGCCGGTGAGCTGTTCAAGAAAGACGCTGGTATTTTTGCCGTGCACATCCCCTACAACGGCGGTAACCCGGCTCAACTCGCCCTCTTGAGCGGCCAAGTGGATTTCAACTTTGACAACCTGTCCACCGCCGCGCCCAACATCAAGGCAGGCAAGCTCAAGGCGCTGGCCGTCACCACCCTGACCCCATCGGCAGCGCTGCCGGGCGTGCCGCCCGTGGCCGACACCCTGAAAGGCTTTTCCGTGGATACATGGTGGGGCCTGGTGGCACCCGCTGGCACACCCAAAGAGGTGATCGCCAAGCTCAACGCAGCTTTTGTCGCCGCGTTGAATGCGCCCGAGACCAAAGCCCGTTTTGCCCTGCTGATGGCCGAACCCGTGCCCACCACGCCCGAGGCTTTCGGCGCGCTGATGACCCGCGAACGAACCAAGTACGAAGGCATGGTCAAAGCCTCGGGTGCCAAAGTAGATTGACGCCCCGTACCGGGTGCGTCAAGGGGTGACTGCTGGCGCCACCTTGGCGGCATTCAGACGCCGGATGCGCTGCGCCCGTTTCAACTGAACCGCTGCCGCAGACACAGGCTGTTGGGGTGGCATGGACTGTTGTTGCGAGAACGCCGGGCGCGGCGCACTGGCGGCCAAGCGTTTGGCCTGACTCTGGCTCAACTGGGTGGCCGCCTGCCCCTGAATCAGGCGCTGTTTCTGCTGTCCCTGCTGCTTGATCAGGTCCGGGATTCCAGTGGCCGGATTCGCCACGTTGGTTTGTGCCCAAACACCGCCGCAAACCACCAACAGCACGGCGACCGACAGAGCGCGAACTCTCCCGCGAAGCCACGCAGGAGGGACTGAGCGGCAAGACAGCCGGGCGTCATTCATCCACACGGGCGCCCGACTCAAACCACTGCGCAATGATCTGCCGCTCGGCCGCCGAAATGTGGGTGGTGTTGCTCATGGGCATGACCTTGGTGACCACCGCCTGCTGGTAGATATTGGCGGCGTTTTGCTTGACATATTGCGGTGCGTCAAAGCGCAGGCCTTTGGACTGCACCGTCGGGCCATGGCACAGGTAGCAGCGCTGCTCCAGCACAGTTTGCAGAGTCTTATAGGATATTTGACCTGTAGCCCCCGTATTACCTTGGCCGCCAGCTATAGATAAAGTAGCACTCTGAGAAGCAGACTCGGGCTGCGGCCTGAGCCAGACAATCATCGCCACAATCACCGCCACACCCACTAGCGCGTAAGGCAGCGGGTTGGCGTTGCGCCCCAGCTTGTAACCATGGCGCATGACAAAAAACTGGCGGATCGCCGCGCCAGCAAACATCATGGCAATCAGCACCAGCCAGGATTGCGGGTGGTTGTAGGTAAAGCTGTAATGCCCGCTGAGCATGGCAAACAGCACCGGCAGCGTGAAGTAGGTGTTGTGCACGCTGCGCTGCTTGCCACGGATGCCGTGGATCGGGTCCACCGGCTCACCGGCCTTGATGCTGGCGACCACCTTGCGCTGGCCCGGAATGATCCAGTGCGCCACATTGGCGCTCATGGTCGTGCCCATCATCGCGCCGACAATCAAAAACGAGGCCTTCCCGGCAAACCAGTGGGTCGACAGCCAGCTGGCCACGCACACCAGCGCAAACACTCCTGCGCCCACCATCGCGTCGCCGTTCTTGCGCTGACCCAAGGTGCGGCAGATCAGGTCATACAGCAGCCAGAAGACCACCAAAAATGCGAGCGCCACTCCGCCGGCCTGCATCGGCGTCCAGTCCATCTTGGCTTTGTCCACCAGATAAACATTGGCGCTCCACAGGTAAGAGATGGCAAACAGCGAAAAGCCGGTCAGCCAAGTGCTGTAGGCCTCCCAGTAAAACCAGTGCAAATGGCCGGGCAACTGGGGCGGGCGCACTGCAAACTTCACCGGGTGGTAAAAACCACCGCCGTGTACAGCCCACAGTTCACCACTGACGCCCTGCTTTTTCAGGTCGTCGTCCACCGGCGGCGTCAGGCTGCTGTCGAGAAACACAAAGTAAAACGAGGAGCCAATCCAGGCAATCGCCGTGATCACATGCACCCAGCGCAACAGCAGGCTGCCCCATTCAAGGTAATAACTTTCCATCCAATAACCTTTAGTCGTTGTGCGCAGATGCTACGCGATGGGTAACTTGCTGAGTAACTTGCAAGAGTTGTGCCGCCACTGCCACCGCGATCACTTCGGGCTCTTTGCCAGCAATTCCCGCGATACCAATCGGACAGGTCACCTGCGCCAGCTCTGCTTCACTGAAACCGCGTGCCGCCAGGCGGTGGCTGAACGTGGCCCACTTACTGCGGCTGCCAATCAGACCGATAAACGGCACATCGGCGCGCGTGCGTTGGCGCTGCAGGCAGGCCATCACCACATCCAGGTCTTCGGCGTGGCTGAAGCTCATGATCAGCACATGCGCGCCGGGCGGCAGACTGGTCACGGCGGCATGCACCGGTTGCGAATGTTCACATAGCACCCGGTCGAACACATCAAATGGAAATATCTCTTCGCGGCTATCCACCCACTGCAAACGCAGCGGCAGGGTTTGCAGCAGCGCCATCAACGCTCGCCCCACGTGACCGCCGCCAAACAACGCCACCACCGGCCAGCTTGCCATTTGCTCTATCTGCCGCTGATGTAGCACGGGCAGGTCCGACGTGCTCACACATTCATAGCGCAAATGGACCTCACCACCGCAACACTGACCCAGCGCGGGCCCCAGCGGGTAACGCCGCAGTTGCGCGGGCCCGGCCGCCTCAAGCATCTGCCGGGCCTCCTGCTGCGCCTGCCACTCGATGTGACCACCACCGACTGTGCCCAACACATGGTCGGCAAAAACGGCCATCCACGCGCCCGCCTCGCGCGGCACCGAACCGCGATGCGACTGCACCGTGACGAGCACGGCGTCCTGCGTCGCCAGATCCTGCAAAAACTGATCAAACTTTGTCACAAACCTTTACCCACTTTTCGCCCGGCCCTCTTTAAATCCAATCACATTTGCGGCATATTACGCAGTGTGCCTGTCGAGCCATGGTAAACCTGACCGATCACCTCCCGCAAAAACACATCATGAACCTGTTCAACACATCCCGCACCAAGCTGACGGCATTGGGTTTGTCCGTGGCCTCTGCCATTGCAGCATTCCTGGCCGGCTGTACATCCACTCCGTTGCCACCACCAGCCACCGTCACGGTACCCCCACCCAAAGTTCCTGTACCCAACGCAACCTCACCTGCAGCACCCCCTTCGGTGTCACAGGCGGTCACACCGCGCGCCTACCGGCGCGATGCTGCCAGCCTGATTTACGCCAAAAATGCGGACCGCATTTACCATGGAAAGATGCCACCGCTGCTGTATGCCGTCGGTGTCTTGCAGGTAGAGCTGGACGGCAAAGGGCGCGTCACCGGCATCAGCTGGATGCGCGCGCCCACACAGGCGCCAGAAGTCATGGCTGAAATTGAGCACACCGTGCGCGCCGCAGCGCCCTACCCCGCCCCGGTTCGCATGGGCCGCGTGACCTATACCGACACTTGGCTGTGGCACAAGAGCGGCACCTTTCAGCTCGACACCTTGACGGAAGGGCAATACTGAAACCTGAGACATTGCTCTGTCCTCAACTGATTGTCGGATGTCATGACCCCCGATACGTCGAGTAGCTCCACGGACTGACCAGCAGCGGCACGTGATAGTGCGCAGCCGGGTCGGCAACCCCAAAGTCCAGACTCACCTGATTCAGAAAATTCGGCTCGGGCAGCGCCACACCGCACGCTTTGAAATACGCTGCCACGTCAAACACCAGCCGGTAGGTGCCGCGCTGCAGCTCACTGCTACTGAGCAGCAAACCATCCGGGTTGCGGCCATCGGCATTCAGCACCAGTTGCTTGATCAGCTGCACATCACCCGTGCCTGTGGCCAGCAGCGTGACCGCCATGCCCGCCGCGGGTGTGCCGTGCATGGTGTCCAACACATGCGTACTCAGTCCCATGATGATCTCCTCCAAATAAGGTCAAAGTGTAGGTGGCTCAGCCGTCGCAGCTATCATGCCAGCCTACCTTCCTTGATGACACACCACAGGCTGACTTTGCACCCATGAGCCACTACAACAGTACCCTGCCCTACCCGCGTGACCTCAAAGGCCACGGCCCCCAACCACCGCACGCCCAGTGGCCCAACCAGGCCCGTGTGGCCGTGCAGTTTGTCCTGAACTACGAAGAAGGCGGCGAAAACTGCGTGCTGCATGGCGACGCGGGTTCCGAGCAGTTCCTGTCCGAGATGTTCAACCCGGCCAGCTACCCGGAGCGCCACATCAGCATGGAAGGCATTTACGAATACGGCAGCCGCGCTGGCGTCTGGCGCATCCTGCGCGAGTTCGAGCAGCGCGGCCTGCCACTGACCGTGTTTGGCGTCAGCATGGCGCTGGAGCGCTACCCCGAACTGGTGCAGGCCTGCCAGCAATTGGGGCATGAGATTGCCTGCCACGGCTGGCGCTGGATCCATTACCAGAACCTGCCCGAATCGGTAGAACGCGAGCACATGGCGCGCGGCATGGAAATTTTGACCGGACTGATGGGTGAGCGCCCGCTGGGCTGGTACACCGGGCGCGACAGCCCCAACACGCGCCGCCTGGTGGCCGACTTTGGTGGCTTTGAATACGACGCCGACTACTACGGCGATGACCTGCCGTTCTGGATGGAGGTGCGCAAAACCGATGGCACGGTCGCGCCGCAACTCATCGTGCCCTACACGCTGGACTGCAACGACATGCGCTTTGCCCTGCCACAGGGCTACTCCCATGCCGACCCGTTCTTCCAGTACCTGAAAGACACGTTCGATACGCTCTATGCCGAAGGCGACCCTGCCGGGCTGAATGCGCCGAAGATGATGAGTGTCGGCATGCATTGCCGCCTGCTGGGGCGGCCTGGACGCATCACGGCGCTACAAAGGTTTCTGGATCACATCGGGCGGCATAGCGATGTGTGGGTGTGTCGGCGGCTGGATATTGCGCGGCACTGGAAGGCGGTGCATCCGTATCAGGCTGAGCTGGCGTGAGGTTTGCTTGGCTCAACGCAGCATGCGGTGAACAATCATCTTCATAAGATTTTTTGACCTCTAGCCCTTTTGCATCAAGCGCATCTAGCTATTTAATTTAGAGCAAATCATTGATGTTTGTTGATCCCCCCCTATCCCCCCCGCACCTGATCCCCCCCGCCGGGGCGGAAAGGGGCGCCAACAGCCATATATGGACGCGTCTTTTCAGTGAGGACGTACCAGACCTTGGGCAACAGGCGCTTGATCGTCGGCTGCGCGCAACGGGAACCCACACACCATGCCACTAACACTCAGCCAGCTCAATGCCGCGCCTGCGCCAGAGGCCTTGTCGATGCTCGACGGTCTGTACGAACACTCGCCGTGGATCGCCGAGGCGGCGTTGCAACAACGGCCCTTTCAGTCGGTGGCCCAGCTCAAGTACCTGCTCACCGAGGTACTGGACAAGGCCGGGCGCAAGGCGCAAATCGCGCTGATCCGCGCCCACCCCGAGCTGGCTGGCAAGGCGATGGTCAGCCAGAGCCTCACGGCGGAGTCCACCAATGAACAAAGCAAGGCCGGGCTGACAAATTGCAGCGCCGAAGAATTTGCCCGGCTGCAGCAGCTCAACGCTGAGTACAACGCCAAGTTCGGCTGGCCATTCATCCTGGCGGTGCGTGGCCCGCGCGGCACGGGGTTGAGCCGCGCCGAGATCATCGCCACGTTTGAACGCCGCCTGCACGGCCACCCTGACTTTGAGCTGCAGGAGTGCCTGCGCAACATCCACCGCATTGCCGAGATTCGTCTGAACGACAAGTTTGGCCTCACACCCACGCTGGGCAATGATGTCTGGGACTGGCAAGAAGCGTTGAGCGAATTCTCAGAACCCGGCTTCGCCGAGCAAGGCCAGCTCACCGTCACCTACCTGAGCGACGCGCACCGCGCCTGCGCCGCACGCATCCAGGGCTGGATGCTGGCATGCGGCTTTGACAGCGCGCACATCGATGCCGTGGGCAACGTCGTCGGGCGTTATGAAGCGCTGGCAAACGTCTTTGACACCAGCAGTCAAGACGCCATCAGCAACAACAATGATAGCTACTTGCCAAGGCAGAACGGGGAATACAGCCCGAAAACGCTTATAAAACCAAAAACGTTGCTGACCGGCAGCCACTACGACACGGTGCGCAACGCCGGCAAATACGATGGCCGCCTGGGCATCTTTGTGCCGATGGCCTGCGTGCGCGAATTGCACCGCGCCGGTCGGCGGCTGCCGTTTGCCATCGAGGTGGTGGCGTTTGCCGAAGAAGAAGGCCAGCGCTTCAAAGCCACGTTTTTGGGCTCGGGCGCGCTCACCGGCGACTTCAACCCCGAGTGGCTCGATCAGCTGGATGCCGACGGCATCTCGATGTGGCAGGCCATGCAGCACGCCGTACTCTGCCCCAGCGGCGACAAAGCGGCAGCGCTGCAGGCCATTGCCGCACTCAAGCGCGACCCGACGCAGTACATGGGTTTTGTCGAAGTGCACATCGAACAGGGCCCGGTGCTCAACGCGCTGAACCTGCCGCTGGGCGTGGTGACTGCCATCAACGCCAGCGTACGCTATGTCGGTGAAGTCATCGGCACCGCCAGCCACGCCGGTACCACACCGATGAATCAGCGCCAGGACGCCGCCTGCGCGGTGGCCGAACTGGCGCTGTATCTGGAACAACGCGCCGCCCAGGATGGCGACTCGGTGGCAACCATGGGGCAGCTGAACGTGCCCGCTGGCAGCATCAACGTGGTGCCGGGGCGTTGCAGCTTCAGCCTGGACTTGCGCGCCCCCAACGACCTGCAGCGCAATGCACTTGAGGGTGACGTGCTTCAGAAGTTAGAGCAATTCTGCACCCGCCGTGGTGTGCGCTATGAGATACAGCCGACGATGCGCGTCAGCGCTGCCCCCAGTGCACCGGAGTGGCAGCAGCGCTGGGAAGCCGCCGTGACGGCACTCGGCCTGCCAGTGCACCGTCTGCCCAGCGGCGCGGGTCACGACGCCATGAAGCTGCACGAGGTGATGCCGCAGGCCATGCTGTTTGTGCGTGGCCAGAACGCCGGCATCAGCCACAACCCGCTCGAATCCACCACCAGCGATGACATGCAACTGGCTGTCGAAGCGTTTGCGCAGCTGCTGGAGCAGCTGGCGGGGAAGAACCGTTCGTGACGCCCTCCTGTTCGGCTTTAACCCGCTGCGTGCATGGGGTGTCCAACTCCGCGAATGTCCCCCGGCTTGGGACTAGCCCAAGCCTCCTCCTTAATTTGGCGAAACCCCCAGTCCACGCTACGTCAGACACCCCATGCACGCCGCTTATCGTCCACGTCAACCTGCCGGTATTTCCCCATCCCAGCCAGACCACCCACGATGTCAGCGCAGCAGTCGGTTGGGGCGCCCCCCCGATTTCTGGTACCCCAGTATGAGGGGGGCACCCCAACCGGCTGCTGCGCGGCGCCTCACACGTGAAGCGGACACCCCAGTTTTAAGCCGCCACGAACAACCGAAAATTGCACACAACTCTGGATATGAACATGACCGCCACCTACACCCAACTCGACGCCTGGATTGACGCCCACTTTGACGAGCAAGTCGCCTTCCTGCAAGAACTCGTGCGCGTGCCCACCGACACGCCGCCCGGCAACAACGCGCCGCACGCCGACCGCACCGCCGAGCTGCTGGTGGATATGGGCCTGGATGTTCAGAAATACCCGGTGCCTGCGCCTCTGGTCGAAGCCGCCGGGCTGCAAAGCATCACCAACCTAATCGTGCGCCGCAGCTATGGCGAGGGCGGCCGCACCGTGGCGCTCAACGCCCATGGCGATGTGGTGCCTCCCGGCGAAGGCTGGACGCATGACCCCTATGGCGGCGAGATTGAAGACGGCAAGCTGTTTGGCCGCGCGGCAGCGGTCAGCAAGTGCGACTTTTCCACCTACACCTTTGCCATCCGTGCCCTGGAGGCGGTGGCCAAGCCGACGCAAGGCCAGATCGACCTGCTGCTGACCTATGACGAGGAGTTTGGCGGTGAAGTCGGCCCCGGCTGGCTGCTGGCCAATCAGCTCACCGAACCTGACTTGATGATTGCGGCAGGCTTCAGCTACCAGGTGATCACCGCGCACAACGGCTGCCTGCAGCTCGAAGTGACGGTGCATGGCCAGATGGCGCACGCCGCCATCCCGGAGTCGGGCGTGGACGCACTGCAGGCGGCGGTGCAGATTCTCAACGTGCTGTACGCGCAAAACGCGCTGTACCGCGCCCACATCACCTCGCAGGTGGAGGGCATCACGCACCCCTACCTGAACGTCGGCCTGATCGAAGGCGGCACGAACACCAACGTCATCCCAGGCCGCGTGACATTCAAGCTTGATCGCCGCATGATTCCTGAGGAAGATGCTACACAAGTAGAAGCAACGCTGCGCCAGCTCATCACCCAGGCGGTTGAAACCCTGCCCGGCGTCACGGTGGATATCCGGCGCATGCTGCTGGCCCAGTCGATGAAACCGCTGCCGGGCAACCAGCCGCTGGTGCAAGCGCTACAGAAGCACGGCCAGGAGGTTTTTGGCGAAGTCATCCCGGCGCTGGGCACGCCGCTGTACACCGACGTGCGACTGTTTGTCGAGCGCGGCATCCCGGGCGTGATTTATGGCGCCGGGCCGCGCACCGTGCTCGAATCGCACGCCAAACGTGCCGACGAGCGCATCGACCTGTACGACCTGCGTCGTGCCACCAAAGTCATCGCGCGCACACTGCACGATTTGCTGTGAAACGCACTACCAAGCCGGTCGCTGTGAAAAATTTCACGGAATAAGCAAGCAATCTAAATTTCCGTTGCGTAGCCCCGCTTTGGGGACGACATTTGTAACAAATGTCACATAATCTTAATGTTGGTCAGGATCACTTGCCAGAGGGTTCTGTCCTAATACTAGGTACGCAGAAAGTTGGATGCAAGCCAAATGATCGGCGTCGTGCGTTGAGCAATACAAGTTAATGGCAAGTAAGACATGAAAAAAGACAATTGGTTATCCGATTTGGAGACTGGCATATTTGAGCTGGATCGAGACAATCGAGCTTTGATGGGTCTGATAGATCGGGTTGTCGCTGCCGCCGAGTCGACAGATTCGTCCGACCTTCAAAACGCCCTGATAAAACTTCAGGATCAGGCAAAAATTGATTTTGCCCGAGAAGATAGGCTCATGGATGCGCTCAAATACCAAGGTGCAGCCCAGCACCAGTCTGAACACCAGCAGTTGTTGGCAGAAATTCAGAATCAAATTGGCGACCTAACGGCTGGACAGGCACACACGCCACATATTCTTCGATTCCAGAAAAACTGGTTTATTCAACACGTTTCAAGCCAAGATGTGTTGCTTGGGAAAGCCATCTTGGAACAGAAAGGGATTCATGACCGACGTCATGATGCGGACGAACCAGGAATAACAGAAGACGAACTCGACGCCTTTGAAGACAGACGACAAGGCATTCTTGACCCGGTTGTCTGGTCCAGCAAATTCGATGTTGGCGTTGAAGCCATCGATGCCGGGCATCGTGCCATGGTAGAGCTTTACAACTCAATTATTGATCTCACGCCATCCAACAATAGGACTCAACTGGCGACCTGGCTGGAACTGCTCGGAAACACCACCGCAGCACATTTTGATACCGAAGAGAAGCTGATGGCTCAGTTCAACTACGAAGACGCCGCAGCTCACAAAAACGAACACCGGAAACTTCTTCAAGAGTATGGGCATCAGGTCGAAGATTGGCGAGAAAATCATATTTCATCTGTTTTTTTGTGTCGCTTCATGTACCGTTGGCTATTGCGCCATATCGTAACCACGGACAGACATTTGGGTGAAGCAATCCAGCTTCAAAGCGTTCGCTAGGCCCGACACCGTGTGGCTCGGCAATGCCATTGACCATCTTGCCGCTTACTCCCCGCGACTCGACCAAACGGGCAGAACCTGAGAACGTTATATTTACAAATCAGTTGACATTGAGTTTTCAGAAAGCCAGTAAATGGGGCTTTTCAAGCGTTCGATTCTGGTGATCTGGTGGACAGCCATTCGGCCGCGCACCCTGAGCATGGCCGCCACGCCTGTGGTGCTGGGCTCAGCACTGGCCTGGGCAGATCAGGCTGCGCCGCTGTGGCCGGTGTTTCTGGCTACCCTGCTGTGCGCCCTGCTGATCCAGATCGGCACCAATCTTCACAATGACGTGGCTGATTTCGAGCGCGGTGCCGACCGCCCGGATCGTCTTGGCCCACTGCGCGTCACCGTAGCAGGCTGGGCCACACCGCAAAGTGTGCACAGGGTTGCTGCGTTGAGCTTTGCGCTAGCCTTTATGCTGGGTGCCTACCTGGTGCAGCAAGGTGGCTGGCCGATTCTGGCGATAGGCGTCGCCTCGCTGATCGCTGGTTGGGCCTATTTGGGGGGAGCGCACCCGATTTCCCACAGCGCCCTAGGCGAGGTGTTTGTGCTGGTGTTCTTTGGCATGCTGGCCGTGGTCGGCAGCCACTGGCTGCAAAGCGGCAACACCGCACCGGCAGCGTGGCTGAGTGGCGCGGTAGTCGGTTTACCAGCCGCCGCGGTGCTACTGGTCAACAATTACCGCGACCGAGAAGCCGACCAGCGCCAAGGCCGCCACACGCTGGCGGCACGCCTGGGTGATAGAGGGGCGGAGCGCGCCTATGCAACCATGGTGCTGCTACCTTTTGCGCTGGTGCTGGGTGTGGCGTGGGTTGCACACCCCGGCGCGTTGCTTTCGCTGCTGGCACTGCCCTACGCTCTCACATTGATCCCAAGGCTGCACCGTCAGGCGTCTGGCGCACAACTCAACGGGCTGCTGGGTGCCACTGCCAAGCTGGGGCTATGGCTGGGGCTGTTGCTGGCAATGGGCGTGTTTCTGTAAATCCGGCAGCAACGCGCAAGCTGATGCCTTTTGGTCAGGGCCTCGCACGCCTGATCTCACCCGCCGCATACATCCAGATCAATCACCTGCGCCAGTGGCACGCCGTCAAGGGCTTCGTAATGCGCCACCACCCAGGCGCGCTCCGTCTCGCAGGCACCGGCAGCCAGTTGCTGCAGCACAAAGCGGATTGAGGGCTTGTCCAGCGCTGCAAACGGGTCGTCCAGCAAAGTGACCGAGGCACCTGCGGCAAACGCCGATGCCAGCCAGACCTTGCGCTTGGAGCCGGTGGATAGCATGTACAGCGGCTTGTCCAGATGCTCGGTGAGCGACAGGCCAGCCAGCAGTTCATGAAATTGCGGCGCATCGGGTGGCCAGAAATCGGGGTAGCGCTGGCGCGTCTGAGCGAAATATTGCAGCGGCGTCACGGCATCCAATGCCTGCGTCTGCGGGTCCGCCCAGAAGATGTGCCGCTGGTAGGCTTGGGGTTGTGACTGTAGCGACACCTCGCGCACCTGTAAGCGGCCCGCCTGCGCCGCCAGCTCACCCGCCAGCAGCCGAAGCAGCGTGGTCTTGCCCGCGCCGTCATCGCCGAGCACCAGGGTGACACCCGCCGAGATGTCGGCATCAAAGTCTTTGAAAAGCGCGCGCTGAGGGTAATCAAAACACAGCCGTTCGACCTGCAAAAGCACAGGCTGCGAGGACGAATGGGTTGCAAGCAGAGGCTGGATTGGCGGCATAATAACTACAACATCAGTAGCTGCATACCCTTAATTTACAAGGGCTACAGGCCGATTTCTTATATAAATCCTGGCAAGGACTGCTGGCATCAGCGAATCAGGAACGCCAGCACCCGGTCGGCAAATTTGCCATACGGCGGCCACAGGAATTTGAGTGTGCTCAAGCGTGTCTGGTAAAACACTGGCCGCATTTTGGAAAAGGTCTCAAAGCCTTCATGTCCGTGGTAATGCCCCATGCCAGAGTCGCCCACGCCGCCAAAGGGCAGGTCATGCTGGCCCACGTGAAACAGCGCGTCATTCACCGAGACACCGCCGCTCATCACATGGTCGATGATGTGTTGAATTTTGGCGCGGTCATAGCTGAACGGGTACACCGCCAGCGGGCGCGGCCCGGCGTTGATGCTGGCCATGACGGCGTCCAGCGACATGTAGCTGCGCAGCGGCAGGATCGGCCCAAAGATCTCGCGCTGCAGCAGCAGGCTGTCTGGCGGGGCGTTGAGCACGATGTGCGGCGCGATCTTGCGGGTGTCACGGTCAAACGCCAGACCGTCCATCAGGGACAGCACTTGCGCACCACGGTTGCGTGCGTCTTCCAGCGCCACCAGCAGGCGCTCAAACGCGCGCTGGTCGATGATGGAGGTGTAGTCGGGCGAGTCCAGACTGGGGTAGCGCTTTGCGACCAAAGCGCGTGCCAGGTTGACAAATTCGTCCACCTTGGCTTCTGGCAGCCAGGCGTGATCAACCGTGGTGCAGATTTGCCCGGCGTTGAGCAGCTTGACAAACAGGATGCGCTCTGCGGCAAGCTTGAGCGGAAAGTCATCACACACGATGGCAGGTGCCTTGCCACCGAGTTCCAGCGTCACCGGGCACAGGTTCTGCGCAGCGGCGGCCATGACCGCCTTGCCGGTTTGGCCCGAGCCGGTGAAAAGCAGATGGTCGAACTTGAGCTTGGAAAATTCCACCCCTACGCCGCCGGTTTCGTCAAAAAACCGCAGCTTCTCAGGCGGGAAATAAGCGGGCATGTGCTGGATCAGGTACGCCGCCAGGTGACGCGAGTTTTCGCTCATCTTCACCATGGCCCGGTTACCCGCAGCAAAGATGTAGGACAGCGGCACCATACTCAGGTTCAGCGGAAAGTTCCACGGCACGATGACGCCCACCACGCCCAGCGGCTGCGGTAAGACGCGGTTGCTGGCACCCAGAAAGTTGCGCCAGTCCACCGAGCGCCGCTGCGGACGCATCCAACCACGCAGGTGCTTGAGGATGTGGTCAATGCCATCGACCGCTGGGAACACCTCGGCCAGCAGGGTCTCGTGGCGCGAGCGGTGACCGTAATCCAGGCTGACGGCGTCACACAACGCTTCTTTGTGTTCGCGGATGAAGCGCTGCAAAGTATGCAGGTCAGCCTTGCGCTCGGCCAAACTGGGTACAGGGTGCGCCAGATAAGCCTGGCGCTGCAGAGCCAGTGTGTCTTGCAACACACCAACGGGAGGGGTTTCAAAGTGCATCATGATGTCTGGCAGTTTATGCCGCAAAGCCCGGTTACGCATCACCGTGGAGCGCTTTGAACGCGCGCCCCTAACGCCCATGAAACCCAGGCGACGCCCCGGACGATGAAAGCGGCAATTCACACACATGCCGACATAGGTCATTTCAGTCGTCGTGACTGCTCTTTCACATGAAGTGCTATGGCCTGCCTCCGTGTGGCAGTCAGCGCGATGTACCCCGGCGAATCTCGCGCAGCATGAACAGGAAAAGCCCCTCCACCTTTTCCCGCGCCCAGGGTGTCTTGCGCAAGAACTTCAGACTCGATGACACGCTGGGCTCCAGCACAAAACAGCGCACCGGAATGCGCTCACCCAAGCCCACCCAGCCGTAATGCGCGACCAGTTCGGTGAGCATGGCCTGCAGCGTGACGCCGTGCAAGGGATTACGGGGTTGCGCTGACGGCGGCGGTACGGGATCAGCACCTGGATCGGGCAAGGGAATAGATGGGTCGGACATGCTGATATTTTGACCTGACTTGGTGCAACAATGCGAGCTCCCGTGCGCAGTCAATCCACTAGAAAGACGTTTATGAAAGCATTTCGTTGGGATCCCTGCTTTTTGACTGGACTCCCCACTGTCGATGAACAGCACCATTACCTGGTTGACATCATCAACCAATTTGGCGACGCGTTGATGCGCCCGCAAGGTGCCAGTTCTGCCGAAATTGAAGCGCTTTTTGACGAACTGAAGCGCTACACGATCTACCACTTTCAGGAAGAAGAAGCGCTGATGGAGCGCTCTGGTGTGTATCCGGCTCATATCACGCACCATCGCCATGAACACGCCCAGTTTTTGCAGGATGTCGTCCATATGCACACCGGCATGGCGGGTGATGATCGCGAGGCCGCCACCGCTTTGCTGAACTTCTTGAGCAACTGGCTGGCATTCCACATTTTGGGCACTGACCGACTCATGGCCTGGCTAAAGGATGCAGCACAGGCCGGCAGCTCGGTAGAAGATGCCCTGGAAGCTTTCAAGAAAACCCGCGACCCCGCTACCGCCACCCTGGTGCAAGCCATGAACCAACTGGTGGCCCAGGTGTCCGAGCGTAGCCGCGCCCTGTTTGAACTGAACCGGACGTTGGAAGCCCGTGTGACCGAACGCACATTGGCGCTGTCGGAGTTGAACCAGCGGCTGGAGAGCATCGCCATGACCGACGTGCTGACCGGTCTGCCCAACCGTCGACAAGCCATGCAGGTGCTGGAGCGCGAATGGCAGGCAGCCACGGACAGCGGTACCCCGCTGGCCTGCATGATGATTGACGCTGACGGCTTCAAGAAAATCAACGACACCCATGGCCATGACGCGGGTGATGTCGTACTACGTGAGCTGGCTCGGTGCCTGCAAAACGCCGTGCGCAATGACGATATGGTCTGCCGACTGGGTGGTGACGAGTTTCTGATCATCTGCGCGCACACACCGCTTGATGGAGCCATGCTGACAGCTGAAAAAGTGCGCCGCGAAGTCTCTGCACTGCAGGTTGCTGCGGGCAACGGCTTCTGGTCCGGCAGCGTCAGTGTTGGCGTGGCGACACGCCTGCCAGGCATGACAAACTTTGAGTTCCTGCTCAAGGCCGCCGACGAAGGCGTCTATGCCGCCAAGGCCAACGGGCGCAATTGCGTGGCAAGTGTGCAGTCAGAGGCTTGATTCCACAGCCCCACCAGCCTGCGTGATGTGCAGGCGCGTCCAACTGTTTTAACGTTGCTCGGCAGGGTTTCAAGTCCTGAGCACCCATACGCCACAAGGCGTATTTCCCAAACTCCTGTGCTTCCCTAAAGTCACTCCATCGCTGATCGAAAGCCTGATTCAGACCTCAGGCAGCCACCAGCGACAACGGTTTCATCAACTCTGGAGTAGCACACATGTCATCTTTGAATTCACGTCGTTTTGCCCTCAAGGCGCTGTCGGTCGCCGCTGCGCTGTCTACCCTGACCGCACTGCCAGCCCTGGCCGCTGACACCATCAAGGTCGGCGTTTTGCACAGCCTGTCAGGCACCATGGCCATTTCTGAAACCGTGTTGAAAGACACCGTGTTGATGGCGATTGACGACATCAACGCCCACGGCGGCGTGCTGGGCAAACAGCTGGAGCCCGTGGTGGTTGACCCCGCTTCCAACTGGCCACTGTTTGCCGAAAAGACCAAGCAGTTGCTGGGTCAGGACAAAGTCGCAGTGATCTTTGGCTGCTGGACTTCGGTGTCGCGCAAATCGGTGTTGCCAGTCGTTGAAGAAATGAACGGCCTGCTGTTCTACCCGGTTCAGTACGAAGGTGAAGAACTGTCGAAAAACGTGTTCTACACCGGTGCTGCGCCCAACCAGCAAGCCATTCCGGCAGTGGATTATTTGATGAGCAAGGATGGTGGCGGCGCCAAACGCTTCGTGCTGCTGGGCACCGACTATGTGTACCCGCGCACCACCAACAAGATCCTGCGCGCTTACCTGCACAGCAAGGGCGTGGCTGACAAAGACATCGATGAGAAATACACACCGTTTGGCCACTCTGACTATCAGACCATCGTGGCCGACATCAAGAAGTTCTCTGCCGGTGGCAAGACCGCCGTGGTGTCCACCATCAACGGCGACTCCAACGTACCCTTCTACAAAGAACTCGGCAACGCTGGCCTGAAGGCCAAGGACGTGCCAGTTGTCGCTTTCTCGGTGGGTGAAGAAGAGTTGCGCGGCGTGGACACCAAGCCACTGGTCGGCCACCTGGCTGCCTGGAACTACTTCATGAGCCTCAAGAACCCGACCAACACGGCGTTCATCAAGCAGTGGAGCGACTACGCCAAAGCCAAGAACCGGCCTAACGCTGACAAGCCATTGACCAACGACCCCATGGAAGCCACCTGGATTGGCATCCACATGTGGAAACAAGCGGTTGAAAAAGCCAAGAGCACCGATACCGACAAGGTGGTGGCAGCCATGGCTGGCCAGAAGTTCAAAGCACCCAGCGGCATCATGTCTGAAATGGACATGAAGAACCATCACCTGCACAAGAGCGTGTTCATCGGTGAAATCAAGGCCGACGGCCAGTTCAACGTGGTCTGGAAGACACCCGGCCCGGTGAAGGCCATGCCTTGGTCTCCGTACATTGAAGGCAATGCCGGTAAGCCTGACGAGCCCGCTAAAAAGTAAAGCGCTCGCCTACTGCGCAGCCTGATCTGAGGGGTTGCGGTGCTCTGCGTACATAAAGTACGCGTGCGCTCCTCACCCCTCACCTCAAGCTGCTCGCTACGGCGCTCACTTTACTTTTGAAGCTCAAGTAACGGTTCAACGGGTTCTGTCAAAGACAACCCAAAGGAAATTGCAGCGTGGGCATGGCTGCCGTACCCACTCTACAGGTTCTGACTATGTTCAAAAAAATACTCCCATTAGCTTTTATTTTCATAGCTAGCCATGCTTACTGTCTAACGGCTGACGAGGCAAAAGGCATCACGCTTGGAGAAACGGATGCGCGCATTGAGGCGCTGGCCAAAGCCATGGCGACGGCAGACGACAAAACTGCTGCTTTTCTGCAGGCCATGTCGGATGACGCCGTCAAAGTGTTGGGCGACAAGGTGCTGATCGTGAAAGATGACAAGGGGATTGACCCTGTAACCGGCGCTGAGCAGCCTTTGCCAGACGATGCGCAAGACGTGATCAGCAACAACCGCATGCGCGGCGAAATCGATTCGGCGCTGGCCGCCCTCAAGCTGTTCTCCAAAGACGATGCGGTGCGCGCCGCAGCGGTCAAACAACTGCAAAGCGACGCCGACGAAACCAAGCTGCCGCTGATCGAGAAGGCGCTGGCCACGGAGCAAAACCCGGACATCAAAGAGCGTCTGCGCATGGTGCGCGCTGGCGCCATGCTCGGTAGCGCGGACCCGGCCAAGCGCGTACGGGCAGCCAACCTGCTGGCCACCAGCGGCCAGACCAACACCAAAACCATGCTGATCGAACGCCTGCAGGTTGAGACCGACCCCGCTGCCAAGTCAGCATTGACGGCGGCGCTGCGCCAAGTGAACTCGGCGCTGGCCTGGGGTGACCGGCTGGGCGCTGCGTTCAGCGGCATCAGCCTGGGTTCGATCCTGCTATTGGTCGCCCTTGGGCTGGCCATCACCTACGGGCTGATGGGCGTGATCAACATGGCGCACGGCGAGCTGATGATGATTGGCGCCTACGCCACCTATGTGGTGCAGGGCGTGTTTCAGAAATACCTGCCAGGCGCGTTTGACTGGTATCTGCTGGCCGCAGTACCGGTGGCCTTCATGGCGTCTGCCCTGATGGGGGCGATTCTGGAGCGTAGCGTGATCCGCTTCCTGTATGGCCGCCCGCTGGAGACGCTGCTGGCCACCTGGGGGATCAGTCTGGTGCTGATGCAATTGGTACGTAGCGTGTTCGGCGCGCAGAACGTGGGCGTGGAAAACCCGTCTTGGATGAGCGGCGGTGTGCAGGTGCTGGGCAACCTGTCGCTGCCCTACAACCGGCTGGTGATCATCGGGTTTGCCATTTTTGTGCTTGGCAGCGTGGCCTGGCTGATTGGCAAGACACGCCTGGGCCTGTTTGTGCGCGGCGTCACGCAAAACCGGCCGATTGCTTCGTGCATGGGCGTCAACACCGCCCGCATTGATACCTATGCGTTTGCTTTGGGTTCGGGCATTGCTGGGCTGGCGGGCTGCGCGCTCAGTCAGGTGGGCAACGTCGGACCGGATCTAGGTCAGGGCTACATCGTGGACGCCTTCATGGTGGTGGTGCTGGGTGGTGTCGGCCAATTGGCCGGTACGGTTTACGCCGCGCTGGGCTTGGGTATTTTGAACAAATTTCTGGAGGGCATGACCGGTGCGGTATTGGCCAAGATTGCGGTGCTGGTGTTCATCATCATCTTTATCCAAAAACGACCGCAAGGTATCTTCGCCATGAAAGGCCGCTCTGCGGAGGCGTGATCATGAACAAGACATCCTCAAATTCCGTCGCCCTCCCCGCACCAGCGCCGTTGCTCAGCCGCACCGGCTGGGGGGCTTTTCTGACAGCCCTGATCGTCGTCTGTGCCGTCGCACCGGTACTCAACCTGCTGGTGCCAACGGGCAGCGTGTTTCATCTGAGCGACTACGGCGTTGGATTGGTGGGCCGCATCATGTGCTACGCCATCTGCGCGCTGGCCATGGACCTGATCTGGGGCTACACCGGCATTTTGAGTCTGGGCCACGGCCTGTTTTTTGCGCTCGGTGGCTACGCCATGGGCATGTACCTGATGCGCCAGATCGGCCTGGACGGCAACTACAAGAGCGAGTTGCCCGACTTCATGGTGTTTCTGGACTGGAAAGAGCTACCCTGGCACTGGCTGCTATCGGGCAGCTTTGCCGCCACACTGTTCCTGGTGGTGGCCGTGCCCGGGTTGGTGGCCTTTGTGTTTGGCTACTTTGCCTTTCGCTCGCGCATCAAAGGGGTGTACTTTTCCATCATCACCCAGGCCATGACGTTCGCAGCGATGCTGCTGTTTTTCCGCAATGAAACCGGCTTTGGCGGCAACAACGGGTTTACCGACTTCAAACGCATCCTGAACATCCCGATTGCCACGCAGGAGATGCGCATGACGCTGTTCGTGCTGACCGGCGTAACGCTGCTGGGCTTCTTTTTGATGGCGCGCTGGCTGGTGCGCAGCAAATTTGGCCGCGTGCTACAGGCGGTGCGCGACGCCGAGACCCGCGTCATGTTCAGCGGCTACAACCCGCTGGGCTACAAGCTCACCATCTGGACCATCTCGGCCATGATGTGCGGCGTGGCCGGTGCGCTGTATGTGCCGCAGGTGGGCATCATCAACCCCAGTGAAATGAGCCCGGCTAATTCGATCGAGATCGCCATCTGGGCTGCCGTGGGTGGCCGCGCCACGTTGATCGGGCCAATCCTCGGTGCCTTCATTGTCAGCGGCGCCAAGAGCTGGCTCACCGTGGCCTACCCCGAGTTCTGGTTGTACTTTTTGGGCGCCCTGTTCATTGGTGTGACGCTGTTCCTGCCGGATGGCGTGGTCGGCTTGGTGAAGAAATTGAAAGGTAGCCGGAAATGACCCCCGAACTGATGGAGGAAAACGCGCGCCGCGCCGATACCTACCGCGCCGCGCATCCCAATGACACCGGCAAGACCGAGTCTGGTGGCCGGGCGGCAGGCTTCTCGCGGCTAGCTGTTGCGGGCGAGGTGGACGTGACCCATGGCCGCATTCTTTACCTCGAAGACGTGAGCGTGAGCTTTGACGGTTTCAAGGCCATCAACAAGCTGAGTCTGGACATTGCACCGGGCGAACTACGCTGCATCATCGGCCCCAACGGCGCGGGCAAAACCACCATGATGGACATCATCACCGGCAAGACCCGCCCCGATGAAGGTCGCGTGTTCTTTGGTAGCACCATTGATTTGTTGCGTTTCAAAGAGGCCGACATCGCCCAGATGGGCATTGGCCGCAAGTTCCAAAAGCCCACCGTGTTCGAGCAGCTCACGGTGTTTGAAAACCTGGAACTGGCCCTGAAGACCAACAAGGCCGTCACCGCCTCCATGCGCTTCAAGCTGGATTCCAACCAGAGCGACCGGCTGGCCGAGGTGCTGCACACCATTCATCTGGCAGACAGTGTGTCGCGCCAAGCCGGTTACCTGAGCCACGGGCAGAAGCAGTGGCTGGAGATCGGCATGCTGCTGATGCAAGACCCCAAACTGCTGTTGCTGGACGAGCCTGTGGCAGGGATGACCGATGAAGAAACTGAGCGCACCGCCGAGCTGTTTTTGTCTTTGAAGGGCAAACACTCGCTGATGGTGGTGGAGCATGACATGAGCTTCATCAACACCATCTCGGACATCGTGACCGTGCTGTGCGATGGCTCGGTGCTGGCGCAGGGGACGCTGGCGCAGGTGCAAAGTGATGAACGGGTGATTGAGGTGTATCTTGGACGGTGAGGCTTTGTCTTTGCCAGACGGGGTGGCCGGGATGTGCGCCCGGCTGCGCACTCACTTTCTTTTGCCTCGCCAAACGAAAGTAAGCAAAGAAAAAGCGACCCCACTGTCTGCGACCCGCAGCGTTGCTACGGGCAACCTGCGCTGTGGGTTTGGGACGGGGAACCGCTCGAACTCGGCTATCGCCTCAGACAATCGCGGTTCCTTTTCCCGCCCCAAGCCCACAGCGCAGGCGCATACAGAGGGGACCCTAGACACCGTGCTCGTGGCGCTGCGCACCACATTGCACTGGGGCGTGCCACACACCCAGCGCTGCAATGCCCGCCAAAGGCGGGCGAGCAGCGCTGTCCCCCACGCCGTTTTGCGTCGGCGAGTAGCGCAGGGCTGGGCGGATCAGGGCTCGCGATTGTTTGAGGCGAAGCCGAGTTCGAGCGAGACCCCGCCCAGACCGAGCAACGCAGCGAACCGGCACGCAGTGACGGCGACGCATTCGGCTCGCCTTTTCTTTGCTTACTTTCTTTTGGCGAAGCAAAAGAAAGTAAGTGCGCGGTCGGGCGCATGTCCCGACCCGCTACCGCAGAAAAAAACAATAAAGGATAAAGACAGATGCTGAACGTCACCAACATCAACCAATACTACGGCGGCTCCCACATCCTGCGCGACGTGAACCTGCAAGCCAGCCTGGGCAAAGTCACCGTCATCCTGGGGCGCAACGGCGTCGGCAAAACCACCTTGCTCAAAAGCCTGATGGGCCTGATTCCGATTAAAACGGGTGCTATTGAATTTGACGGTAAGCCGATTCAGAACGCCACGCCTTACGAACGCGCCCGAGCGGGCATCGGCTTTGTGCCACAGGGCCGCGAAATTTTTGCCCGATTGACCGTCGAAGAAAACCTGCGTATGGGCCTGGCCTACAAACCAGCCAGCACACCGATTCCATCCGAACTGTTTGAGCTGTTTCCGGTGTTGAAGCAAATGCTGCAACGCCGTGGCGGTGACCTGTCTGGTGGCCAGCAGCAGCAACTGGCCATTGCCCGCGCCCTGGCCGCTGGCCCCAAACTACTGATGCTCGATGAGCCGACCGAAGGCATCCAACCCAGCATCATCAAAGACATTGGCCGCGTCATCCGCATGCTGGCCGACCGGGGCGACATGGCCATCGTGCTGGTGGAGCAGTACTACGACTTTGCACAGGAACTGGCCGACAACTACGTGGTGATGGAACGCGGCGCCATCAAGGCGCAAGGCTTGGGTGCCAATATGGAAGCCGAAGGCGTGCGCCAGATGGTGGCGATTTAGCCTCGTCACGCAAGCGCGCCACCGATGCCCACTCAACTCGCGCAGCAGCTGACGACGGCTACTGCTTTTTCAGCAAATCTCTCTGCGCGTTGAGATACGCGCCCAGCGCGTTGATCCGGTTGGCCAGGCTGAAGGCCGGTAGGTCCTTGTACTCAGACCAGTCGATGGACGCATAGGCTTCGTCAAAGCTCTGCAGGTTCGCCACAGCCTCGGCCATCTGCGCCGCCAGATAGCTAAGGTAGCGATGCGTCAAGCCCAGATCCTTGTCCGGTTCGTAAGACGCTGCGCCATGGCCCGGAATGGCAATCTTGGGCGGCTTTTCGGACATGCGGTCCAGCGCTGCCAACCACACCTTGGGGTCCGCGTCCCCCACAAACGGCAGGCGCCCGGTGAAAAACAGGTCGCCCGCAAACACCACGCCCAGTTCTTCCACGCGCATCATCATCTCGTCGGGTGCATGCGCACCCAAGGCGTCGATCAGGGTGAAGTGGTAGCGCCCGAGTTGAAAGGTTTCGTTTTGTGTCGGCGTGATCTTGGCTTGGCGCGGGGCCAGAATCAGGTGGGTGTCATCGTTCACCCACGGAAACAGGTCCTGACGCCGCTCTTCCAGGCGACGGGTGGTGTTGTCACTTTTGAACACAACCACTGACTCGGGATGGGCAATGATCTCCACACCCGGTCCGGCAAACGCCTGGATACCGTAAAAATGGTCCGCGTGGTAGTGCGACACCACCACCATCTTGACCTTCTCGCCACTGGCCTCTTCGATGAGCTTGCGCATCTTGGCACCCAGCGCGGGTGTACCCAGCGTGTCAAACACCACCAGCCCTGCCCCCGTGGCCACCGCGCCCGCATTGGAGATAAACCCGGCATTGGCCGAGCTGGCGGCGCCCGACTGCCCCTGAACGTAATACACGTCCTGCCCCACCTTGTGCAGTTCCATCGGCGGCAAGCCGTCGGACTCTGCGCTGGCCCAGGCGCAAAACCCCAAACCCACGGCAACAACACCGGCACAAAGCCCCCGACGAATCACATGCAACATGACAACCCCTTTGATTTAAGTCTGGGAGTGTGCAGCTGCAACAGGTGAATCACCAGTGGGGAAAACCATCGGTAAATCAGCAATTAATGATTTACAAGACCGATAGCTCGTTTGCCAACCAGGCCTGCACGCACCACCGCATGCCGCTCTGCCCTGAAACGCCTGCGCTGGTTTCAGGCGCTACGCGCCAGCAGATGCACGTCTGGCTGCTGGACCTGCTCTGAATTTTGCAGTGACAGCAAACCCTGCATCACATCCCCAACCACGATCACGCTGGGGCTGGCCAGTCGCTCGCGCTCGATCGTCGTGCACAAATTCTCCAAAGTGCAAACGGCGTGACGCTGGTTACGCAGGCTCACGTTCTGAATGATGGCCACGGGCGTTTGTGCACTCAAGCCTTGCATCAAGTCCTGTTGAATCACCCCGGCGCCCCGCACGCCCATGTAAATCACCAGCGTCAGGCGTGCCACCTGGGCCGTGTGGGCCAGCAGGGCGAAATCGGTGCCGCTGCTGCCGGGCTTGGCATGGCCGGTGACGAACACCACACCATGGGCATGATCACGGTGTGTCAGCGGCACACCCAGCGATGTCACGCCCGCCAGCCCGGCGGTGATACCGTTGACCACCTCCACCCGCACACCTGCGGCCTGCAGGTTCTCCACCTCTTCGCCACCACGGCCAAACACAAACGGGTCACCACCCTTGAGGCGCACCACATGTTCGCCTTCGCGCACCGCCATCAGAATGAGTTTCTCAATGAAAGCCTGGGGTGTCGATTTGCAGCCACCGCGCTTGCCAACGCTCACCAAGCGGGCACTGGGCGATGCCAGCGCCACCACAGCGTCGCTGACCAGATCGTCCACCAGCAGCACGGTCGCCGACTGGATGGCTTTGACGGCCTTGACCGTCAGCAACTCCGGGTCGCCCGGACCGGCACCCACCAGGGTGCAGCGGCCCTGCGATGACATGCTGCCGATGTGTGACGATCCGATCTGGTCGACGACCGGTCGGGAGGGCAAAGTAAAGGGATGAATGGTCATGGGGTCTTCCTCCTGGTGGTGTGACAGATCTGCACGATGTATGCACCATCCATGCCAAAGCGGATGCCCTTGGGGGTGGCCAGTGCTCATGAGCGCGATTGTGGAGAATGATTGATAACCGAACGTTATGAGCTTATGCCGCAGCACCCGTGTGATCACGCTGCCAGAGCAGCCAGCACGGGAACCTGCCGCACCAAACGCTGCAACTGCGGCACGCAGGATCCGCAGTTAGTGCCACAGCGCAGCGAGGCCTGCAATGCCACCAGCCGATCTGATTCGCCCACCCTGCAGGTGCTCAAGAACTTCTGGATAGCCACATCGCTCACATTGAAACAGGTGCACACCTGCTGCCCTTGGGAGACCACGGGCACTGGCGGCGTAGCACCGGGGGCCAGCAAGGCTGGGCCAAACTGTTGCGCGGGCAAACTCTCCTTGAGCAAGGTCGTGATCCATGCCTGAGCACGCGTATCGCCCGCCAGCATAAATCCTTCCAGCAGCGTTTTCCCGTCCTCCCGCTTCAGGTTCAGGGCGCGGCGCTGACCGCGTTTGGTATCCGAGTAGCGCAGGATATCCTGGTCATCCAGGCCCAGCGCCGCCTCCACCTGGCACAGCAAGCCCTCGCCGGGCGACTGGCGGTGTGCCGCACGAAACAGCACCCCCGTGCGCTCGCGGCCAAAAGGCACGCAGGTGGCAAAGTCCAGCTGCGGCATCAGCGCCACCAGTTGCGCGCGGGCGGTATGCGCCAACTCAGACGGCAGCCAGGCCAGCGCCAGCAGGGTCCAGGGCAAATCGGCCTTCTCGACCTGGACAGCGGCGTGTTTGAACTCGGGCTGTTTGGAGCTCGGGCAATACGCCGATGTCGTCAGCGCATTGACCCCGGCCAGC
This sequence comes from Rhodoferax sp., assembly GCA_031291305.1. Taxonomy (GTDB): domain Bacteria; phylum Pseudomonadota; class Gammaproteobacteria; order Burkholderiales; family Burkholderiaceae_C; genus Rhodoferax. The sequence goes on from JARLJH010000005.1 coordinate 74,152, forward strand.
GGCTGACCATCAGCGCCCTGCCCGCTCAGCACCTCGCTGCCCCAATGCATGGCCATGAAGACCTGGGTCAGCGCCAGTTCTTCACTGGCCTGCACCGGCACCAGCAGCGTACCGCGCTTGCTGCTAACGCGCACCAGGTCGCCGTCGGCGAAGCCGCGCCGACTCATGTCTTGTGGATGCATTTGCAGCACCGGTTCGGGCACATGGCCGAACAGCCGCCCCAGGGTGCCGGTGCGGCTCATGCCGTGCCACTGGTCACGCAGTCGCCCGGTATTGAGCGAGAACGGATACGCCGACACCCGCGCCTCAGCCACCGGCTTGTACGCCACGGCGGCAAACCGCGCGCGACCATCGGGCGTGTGAAAGCGGCCATCGACATAGAGGCGCGCCTGGCCAAGGCTGTGATAGCCCGGCGTTGCCGCCGCTGCCACGGTCGTCGTCGCCGCCGCCTCGGGGCAAGGCCATTGTTGCGGGCCGTGGGCATCGAGCAAGGCATAGCTCAAGCCGGTGATGTCCAGATCGCGCCCGCGCGTCGTTTCGCGGTGTTCCAGCCACACCGCTTGCGCGTCGGCATACGGCAGCAGCGTGGGCTGGCCGGGGCGCAGCACGGTCTCCAGTCGCTGACCGATCTGCTGGGCAATGCGCCAGTCGTCGCGTGGACCGTCATGGGGGAAGTCCGGGTGCGTGGGCGCAGGCACGGCGGCGCGCATGCGGCTGATGCGGCGCTCGCTGTTGGTCATGGTGCCGTCTTTTTCACCCCAGGTGGTGGCAGGCAGCAGCAGGTCGGCGTAATTGCAGGTGGCGGTGGTGGCGAATGCTTCCTGCACGATGACGAATTCGGCGCGCTGCAAGGCGCGGCGTACGGTGGCCTGGTCGGGCAGGGACTGAGCCGGGTTGGTGCATGCAATCCACAGCGCCTTGACCTCGCCATCGGCAGCGGCCTGAAACATCTCGATGGCCGTGCGTCCGGGCGTCTGTGGCACGCTGTCCACGCCCCACAGGGCCGCCACTTCGGCGCGGTGCGCGGGGTTGGCCAGATCGCGATGCGCCGAGAGCAGGTTGGCCAGGCCACCAACCTCGCGTCCCCCCATGGCATTGGGCTGGCCGGTCAGGCTGAACGGCCCGGCACCGGGCTGGCCGATCTGCCCGGTGGCCAGGTGCAGGTTGATGAGGGCGGCGTTTTTGGCGGTGCCGCTGCTGGACTGGTTGAGCCCCTGGCAATACAGGCTGAGCGTCGGCAGGCGCTGGCTAGCTGCGCCTGCGGCATCCTCCACACCCGCAAACCAGCGCGCCGCCGTGAACAGGTCTGCTTTGGGCAAGCGGCACAGGCTGGCCACATGGTCGGGGGTGAAGTCGCGCACCAAGGCCTTGAGCGCGTCAAAGCCGTTGGTATGGGCGGCGATGTAGGCGTTGTCGGTCCAGCCCTCCCACAACATGATGTGCAACAGGCCATGAAACAGAGCCACGTCGGTGCCGGGTTGCAGCGGCAGGTGCAGGTCGGCGATGCTCGCGGTGTCGGTACGCCGAGGGTCGGCGACGATGATTTTCATCGCCGGGTTGCGCGCCTTGGCGTCCTCGATGCGGCGAAACAGAATCGGGTGCGCCCAGGCGGCGTTGCTGCCGGCAATGAACAGTGTCTGCGCGTGGTTAACGTCGTCGTAACAGGCGGGCGGCGCATCCATGCCCAGCGTCAGCTTGTAGCCCGCTACCGCGCTGCTCATGCACAGGCGCGAGTTGGTGTCGATCTGGTTGGTGCCCAGCACGCCTTTGACGAGCTTGTTGAACACGTAATAGTCTTCGGTGAGCAACTGGCCGCTGACATACACACCCAGCGCGTCGGCACCGTGCTGCTGCACGATACCGCTCAGGCGCTCGGCGGCATGGTCCAACGCCGTCGACCAGTTCACCGGCTGGGGTACGGCGCCCCGGCTGGTGCGCAGCTGCGGCGCGAGCAGCCGGGTCTGCCGCGCCACATCCGCAGATGCCGTTTGCGCCAGCGTCGATCCCTTGGTGCACAGGCGGCCAAAGTTGGCGGGGTGGTGCGGGTCACCTTTGATGCCAATGATGCGACGGCCATCGGACTCGATGATCACCCCGCAGCCCACGCCACAGTACGGACAGGTGGAACGTGTTTCGGTCATGGCATGTCTTTCAGATGCGCTTTGGCGGTGGCCAAGGCGTCTTCAGGCACAGGCCTGAGACCGTGGTCCGGCCACCGGGCGCGTTTCGTTGAGGGCGTGGTTGGCCAGTTCCTGAGCCAACAGAAACACCTGATCGTCCTCCACCTTGACGGTGAATTTGGGTGTGCAGCCCTCATCGGGCGCGGCAGCCTGACCCGTGCACAGCCCAATCGTCCAGTTGTGCAAGGGGCAGGCCACGCTGGTGCCAAAGACGATGCCTTGGCTCAAGGGGCCGCCCTTGTGCGGGCAGCGGTCCAGCAGCGCAAACACCTCGTCCTGGTCATTGCGAAACACGGCGACGTCGAGCCCCTGGGCGCGGGTCACGCGGCGTGCACCCAAAACGGGGATGTCGTCAAGCCGACAGATGGCGATCCAGTCATTCATTTTGCTATTTCCTTTATAGCTACTAGCCAAGATATATCCTGGGATACAGCCGGATTTCTCATATAAGCACCGAATCCTCGGCACTCAGGGCTGCAAACTGGCGGGTATCCACCGCCGCCTTGTCAAACTCAAACCAAGGGTCGGGTTCGCCGTCCAGTGCAAACTGCAGTTGTTCCCACAGCGCCTTGCGCCCCGCATGGTCTTCGACGACTTTTTTCTTGATGTAATCGAGGCCGACACGGTTCACGTAATGCACCGTGCGCTCCAGATACCAGCCTTCCTGGCGGTACAACTCACAAAACGCGCCGGTGTACTCCAGCACCTCGGCAGCAGTCTTGACCTTGACCAGAAAGTGCGCGACTTCGGTTTTGATGCCGCCGTTGCCAGCCACATACATCTCCCAGCCGCTGTCCACGCCAATGACACCCACGTCCTTGATACCGGCCTCGGCACAGTTGCGCGGGCAGCCGCTGACGGCAAATTTCACCTTGTGCGGGGCGTACATGCGCCACATGGCGCGTTCCAGGTCCTTGCCCATCTGCGTGCTGTCTTGCGTGCCCATGCGGCACCACTCGCTGCCGACGCAGGTTTTGACCGTGCGCAGCGCCTTGGCGTAAGCATGGCCGCTGGGCATGCCGATGTCTTTCCAGACCGCTTGCAGGTCTTCTTTTTTGACGCCCAGCAAATCGATGCGCTGGCCACCCGTCACCTTCACGGTCGGGATCTTGTACTTGTCCACCACGTCGGCGATGCGCCGCAACTCGCTGGCCGAGGTCTCGCCGCCCCACATGCGCGGAATGACGCTGTAGCTGCCATCTTTCTGGATGTTGGCGTGAGAACGTTCGTTGATGAAACGGCTTTGCGGGTCGTCTTTGGCCTCTTTGGGCCAGGTGCTGATCAGGTAGTAGTTGAGCGCCGGGCGGCAGCTGGCACAGCCGTTGGGTGTTTTCCAGTCCAGAAATTTGAAGGTGTCAGCAATCGTCAGCAGCTTGTTGTCGCGAATCGCGTCGCGCACGGCCTGGTGCCCATGGTCGGTGCAGGCGCACATGGCCTTGGTTTTGGGCGTGGCCGAGTAGTCGCCGCCGGCGGTGAACATCAGCAGTTGTTCCACCAGACCGGTGCAGGAGCCGCATGAGGCGCTGGCCTTGGTGTGTTTGCGCACCTCGTCCAGCGTGAACAGTCCCTTGTCCTTGATGGCCTTGCAGATGGTGCCCTTGGTGACGCCGTTGCAGCCGCAGACCTCGTCGCTGTCGGCCATGGCGGCCGCCTTGTTCTGACCCTGGTGGCCCACGTCGCCGATGTTGCTTTCGCCAAACATCAGACGGTCGCGGATGTCGGCAATCGGTCGGCCATCGCGCAGCAGCTTGAAGTACCAGCTGCCATCCACCGTGTCGCCGTACAGGCAGGCGCCGATCAGTTTGTCGTCCTTGAGCACCAGCTTCTTGTACACGCCGCCCTTGGGGTCGCTCATGATGATTTCTTCCGTGCCCTCACCCCCGGTGAAGTTACCCGCTGAAAACAGGTCGATGCCGGTGACCTTGAGCTTGGTCGAGGTCAACGAGCCCACATACCTCCCAATGCCAAACTGCGCCAGATGGTTGGCCGCCACCTTGGCCTGCTCGAAAAGCGGCGCCACCAGGCCGTAGGCGGTACCCCGGTGCGCGGCACATTCGCCCACGCTGTAAATCCGGGCATCGGTGATGGTTTGCAGGGTGTCAGTGACCACAATGCCTTTGTCGCAGTGCAAGCGCATGCTCTGCGCCAGTTCCACATTGGGGCGGATGCCGACCGCCATGACCACCAGGTCAGCCGGTACAACGCTACCATCTTTGAAGCGCACAGCCCCCACTCTATCTGGGCTGGAAGCCGATTCGGCGGGTAAAAAGCATTCGGTCTGCGCCCCCATCAAAAAGCTCAGGCCGCGCTCTTCCAGCGACTTTTGCAGCAGTTTGCCAGCCACCACGTCAAGCTGGCGCTCCATCAGCGTCGGCATCACATGCACCACGCTGACCGTCATGCCGCGGCGCATCAGGCCGTTGGCCGCCTCCAGGCCCAGCAGGCCGCCACCGATCACCACCGCGTGTTTGTAGTTGCGCGCCGCCTCGATCATGGCGTTGGTGTCGGCAATGTCGCGGTAAGCGATCACACCTTGCAGGTCCTTGCCCGGCAAGGGCAGCATGAAGGGGTTGGAGCCGGTGCACAGCAGCAGGCGGTCGTACTCGGCGTCAATCTTGTCGCCATGGGCATTTTCCGCGTGCACCACACGTTTCACGCGGTCCACCGAGGTCACGCGCCAACCGGCATGCAGGGTGATGTGGTTGTCGCTGTACCACTCGAACGGGTTGAGCACGATCTCATCAAGCGTCTGCTCACCCGCCAGCACGGGTGACAGCAGAATGCGGTTGTAGTTGGGGTGCGGCTCAGCGCCAAAGACCGTGATGTCGTACAGATCCGGGGCGATTTTGAGCAACTCTTCGATCGTGCGGACACCGGCCATGCCGTTACCCACCATGACCAATTTCATTTTTTTCATGTTGTGTCCTCAGTGCTGGCGACCACATTGCTCAAGGAAACCAATCAGTTCCTCACGCAAGTCGTAGTAGCGGGGGTGTTCAAGTAAAGCATCGCGGGTGCGCGGGCGCTCCAGTGGCACATCCATGATGCGGCCGATCTTGGCCCGGGGACCATTGCTCATCATCACCACACGGTCGGCCAGCAAAATGGCCTCGTCCACATCGTGTGTGACCATGATGGCCGTCACCCGGTTGCGCGCCCAGACTTCCATCAGGACTTCCTGCAGCTCCCAGCGCGTGAGCGCGTCCAGCATGCCAAAGGGCTCATCGAGCAGCAGCAGTTTCGGCTGCAAGGCAAAGGCGCGGGCAATGCCAACCCGCTGCTTCATGCCGTTGGACAGTTCACTGGCACGCTTGTGCATCGACGAACCGAGCCCGACGCGCTGCAAGTAATAGCCCGCCATGTCGGCCCGCTCGGTCGCGCTGACGTGGGGAAAGACCCGCGCCACACCGAGCATCACGTTGTCATAGGCTGTGAGCCAGGGCACCAGACTTGGCGACTGGAACACTAGGCCGCGATCCGGTCCGGCGTCACGCACCTCGCGTCCGTCCAGCACGATCACGCCTTCAGAAATATCGGCCAAGCCCGCCATCATGGACAACACGGTGGATTTGCCACAGCCCGAGTGACCGATCAAGGAGATGAACTCGCCTTTCTTGATCTTCAAATCGAAGCCATCAACGACCGTTTGTGGCCCTTTGGGTGTCGGGTAGATCTTGACCACCCGGGAGAACTCGGCGTAGCGCTCGTCGCTGGCGCGCTCCTGAGCACCACTCTGGGTGTCGTGAACCGGAGCCAGCAGTGCCTCGGCAGCCATCTTCTCGGCCAGATCAGCGTGCCGCATGCCCAGCCGCTTGGCCAGGGTGGTTTTGGGCGCAGGAGGCAGCTCAGATGCAGGCACCAATGTGGGTAGATGAATGACTTTGGCACTGCTGGCGTTGGGCCGCTCATGGGCCATGCGCAGCAGGGTCTGGGTGATTTCGCCGCGCAGCTTCTGGTACTGCGCGTTGTGGTTCATGGCCTGGCGGTCACGCGGGCGCGGCAGGTCCACGGTGAAGGACTTGCCCAGACCGGCACCGGGTCCAACTTCCAGCGGGATCACGCGGTCGGCCAGCATCAGGGCTTCATCGACGTCGTTGGTGATCAGCAGGACGGTTTTCTTGTCCTCGCTCCAGATGCGCACGATTTCGTCCTGCAACTGTGCGCGGGTCAGCGCGTCCAGTGCCGACAGGGGTTCGTCGAGCAACAACACATCGGGGTCGGTGGCCAACGCCCGCGCCACGGAAACCCGTTGACGCATGCCGCCCGACAACTGCTGCGGCTTTTTGTCGATGGCGGCAGACAGGCCGACCAAGGCCACATAGCGCCGCGTGCGCTCGGCACGTTGCTCAGCACTTTCACCTGCAAACACCCGGTCCACGGCCAAGGCGACGTTTTCACCCACCGTGAGCCAGGGCATCAGCGAGTAGCTCTGGAACACGATGCCCCGATCCGGTCCCGGCTCGGTGATCGGTTTGCCGCCCTTGAGCACCTCGCCGCTGTCGGCCTGTTCCAGACCGGCCAGCAGGTTCACCAGCGTGGTTTTGCCACTGCCGGAAAAGCCCACGATGGCCACAAATTCGCCAGCGGCGATGTCCAGGTTGATGTTCTTGAGCACCTCGGCGCGTGCCGCGCCTTGTCCATAGCCTTTGCTCACGCCACTGAGGCTGAGGGCCGGGAGCTCCGGCACGACAGTGAGCGTCGGGCCGTGGGACGGGGTGTTTTCAGTTTCCAACTTGAGTGCGTTACCCATGATTTTTCCTATGCCTCAACGGCGTGCGCTCAGGTCTTGCAGCAATTGCATGATGCGGTCCAGGCCGAAGCCGATCAGGCCAATCGTGAAAACGGCCACGATGATCCGGCTGAGCGAATCGGAGCTGCCGTTCTGGAACTCGTCCCAGACGAATTTACCCAGGCCGGGGTTTTGCGCCAGCATCTCGGCGGCGATCAGCACCATCCAGCCCACGCCCAGCGAAATGCGCATGCCAGCAAAAATGAAGGGCAAGGCCGACGGCAGAATGATCTTGCGCACCCGGGTCATCAATGGCAGCTTCAGCACCCGCCCGACGTTCACCAGGTCACGGTCCACCGAGGTGACACCAATGGCGGTGTTGATCAGCGTCGGCCACAGCGAGCACAAGGTGACGGTGATCGCCGAGACCAGAAACGATTTCTCAAACATCGGTTCGCCATGCGTGACATAGAGCGCACTCACCAGCAGCGTGACGATGGGTAGCCAGGCCAATGGCGACACCGGCCGAAAAATCTGCACGATGGGGTTGATGGCGGCCTGGACAAAGCGCGAGGAGCCCGCCAGGATGCCCAGCGGCACGGCCACCAGGGTGGCCAGCAAGAAGCCCGCAAACACGGTCTTCAGACTGGTCAGGATCTGTGCCAGATAGGTGGGTTTGCCGGTGTAGGCACGGATGACGGGCTCGTAGCTGGGGTCCTGCGCCTTGAGTTCCGCATTGCGCTTTTCCTGGCGCTCGTAGAACGCCGAGCGGCGGGCCTGCTCACCCAGGTAATCGTCCCACAGCGATTTGGTTTGCGCCAGCACCTGAACCGGCCCGGGCAAAACACCCAGACTGGTCTGGATGTTGGACGCCACCGCACCCCACAGGGCCATGAACAGTACCAATGACACCAGGGGAATGCCCAAGGTGAACATCAGCGCGCGCCCCGCTCCAGCGGGATCGCTGCCGATGCGCATGAATCGATTCAGTATGCCTTGCATGGGAAGGTCCTTTCTTGATCAGTAGGTGCACTCAGGCCTTGTCAGCGCCCTTGAGCCCGATGGGGAATTTCTTCAAGTAATCGTTGGGCTTGCGGCCGTCGTAGCTGATGCCGTCAATGAAGCCTTCCTGCACGCCCTTGAAGCCGTCGGTCTTGGGCACATCGGTCGCTTTGATCTTGCCCTCGGCAATCAACTCGTTGGCCGCTTGCATGTAGACCTCGGGCAGATACACCTTCTTGGCGGTGTCGATGTACCAGCTGTCGGGCTTGGACTCGGCAATCTGGCCCCAACGACGCATCTGAGTCAGGTACCAGACGGCATCGCTGTAGAACGGGAAGGTGGCGTAGTTCTTGAAGAACACGTTGAAGTCCGGTGCCGGGCGCTTGTCACCCTTTTCGTATTCAAAGGTGCCAGTCATGCTGTTGCCGATGACGGCAGCATCCGCCCCCACGTAGTTGGACTTGGACAGAATCTTGACGGCTTCAATGCGGTTGGCCATGCTGGCATCAAGCCATTGCCCGGCGCGAATCAGCGCCTTGACCACGGCGACGTGGGTGCGCGGGTTTTGCTTGGCCCAGGCGCTGGTCACGCCAAACACTTTCTCGGGCTTGTACTTCCAGATGTCGTGGTCAATGATGAGCGGCACACCGATGCCTTTGATCACCGCCTGCTGGTTCCAGGGCTCGCCAACGCAATAGCCGTTGATGGTGCCCGCTTCCATGGTGGACGGCATTTGCGGCGGCGGTGTCACCGACAGCAGCACGTCGGCTTTTTTGGTGCCTGTGATGTCGCTGGGCGTGTAGTAACCGGGGTTCAGACCACCGGCAGCCAGCCAGTAACGCAGCTCGTAGTTATGGGTGGACACCGGGAACACCATGCCCATCTTGAACGACTTGCCTTCTTTCTTCCAGGCATCAACCACTTTTTTCAGCACGTCGGCCTTGATCGGGTGCTTGACCTGACCGCCCTCCATGGGCAGAAATTTCTTCATCTCACCCCAGACTTCGTTGGACACGGTGATGCCGTTGCCATTGAGATCCATGCTGAAAGCGGTGACCACATCCGCCTTGGTACCGACACCGATGGTGGCACCCAGAGGCTGCCCGGCCAGCATGTGGGCGCCGTCAAGTTGACCACCGATCACACCGTCAAGCAGCACTTTCCAGTTGGCTTGCGCTTCCAGCGTCACATACAGACCTTCGTCCTCAAAGAAGTGCTTTTCATAGGCGATGACCAGCGGTGCGCAGTCGGTCAGCTTGATGAAACCAAATTTCAGTTCAGCCTTTTCAGGTTGTTTGATCTTTTGCGCTTGTGCCGCACGCGGCAGTCCCAGGGCAGCCGTACCGGCCAATGCAACCGAGGCGGTGATGAGGCGACGGCGATCCAACGAAATGTTCGAGTTCATGAAGAGTCCTTTTGATAAAAAGAGGTGAGGTGAGCCAGGTTCAGGCCATGCAGGTCTGGCGCCGCTGTGGCGCACGAACCGTGAACGCATCGGCGTAGGCCACCGGGTCGCTGCCATCCCAGACCACGCCGTCCATCAGCGTTGAGCGCCGCATCGGACTGGTGGGCAGGTTGATGTTCAGCGCTGAAGCGGCTTGCCGGTACAGCTCGACCTGGTTGATCTGCTGGGCCACGCCCAGGTAGTCGGGGTGGGCATCAAGCAGCCCCCAGCGTTTATGCTGCGTCAGGAACCACATGCCGTCAGACAAATAGGGGAAATTCACCGCGCCGTCGCCGTGGAAGGCCATCGGGTTCGGGTCGGTCCAGGTCCGACCCAATCCGTCTTCGTATCGGCCCAGAATGCGCTCGCTGATGCCATTGACCGGCGTGTTCACATACGCCTTGCTGGCAATCGTTTCTGCCATCTTCTGACGGTTGGCCGGGCTGGCATCAATCCAGCGGCTGGCCTCCAGCACCGCCATGGTCACGGCGCGCGCCGTGTTGGGGTGGGTCTTGACAAAGTCCTGCGTGCTGCCCAGCACTTTTTCAGGATGATTGGCCCACACATCCTGCGACGATGCGGCGTGAATGGACACGCCCTCGATGATGCCGCGATGGTTCCAGGGCTCGCCCACCGAGAAACCGTCCATCGCGCCCAGCCGGGCGCTGCTCACCATCTGGGGCGGAGGCACCACAATCGTCTTGACATCGGTCACCGGGTTGACGCCCGCCGAGGCCAACCAGTAGTTCAACCACATGGCGTGCGTGCCGGTGGGAAAAGTCTGGGCAAAGACGTAATCGCGCGGCTTCTTGTGCATCAGATCGACCAAAGAGGCCAGGTTGACCGCGCCCTGGTCGGCCAGCTTGCGCGACAGGCTCAAGCCTTGGCCGTTCTGGTTCAAGGTCATCAACACGGCCATGTCTTTCTTCGGGCCACCAAGCCCCAGATGCACGCCGTAAACCAGGCCATACAGCACCTGTGCAAAGTCCAGCTCGCCGCTGACGAGCTTGTCACGCACACCCGCCCAGCTGGCTTCCCGGGTGGGAATGATCTTGATGCCGTATTTCCGGTCAAAACCCAGTTCGGCCGCCATCACCACGCTGGCACAGTCGGTGAGCGGCAGAAAGCCGACCTTCACCTCGGTGATTTCCGGTGCATCGGAGCCCCCCGGATAGGCCGCAGCGCTTGCGGCAGATGTCATACCCGTGGCATCCGCAGCCAGCCCAGGCTGGGCCGAGCCGCCTGCATTGGAAGGTAAAGCATTCGTCATAACCAGTTCCTTCAAGGTTTCAAAGGCCAAAAAAAAAGGCGTCCTCACGTTGCGACACGCATCAAAAATGCGGTGTCTGCAAGTGGGGACGCCTTTGTCCGGTGTGACCAGCGCTACCCGCCGTTGGGTAGCGTTTGTCAAATGACCATCAGTGGTCTTGATAAATGTCAAGCAATCACTGTGCCAATGCTATGTGGCACCGATCTGGCCGCCATGACGTGCTATGTCAGCTATATATTAAAGAGCTATATGCCAATGATTTACGGGGGTTATAGGTTATTTTTATGTATAACCTCGCAAGGTATTCAGCGTAGCCCTGATGTTGTGCCTTGCACCGAAACAGGTACAGCAGCGCACGATTCACGGTCATGGCCGCGCCTTCAAAGTGCGCGGTGACCCCTCAAAGGGCTAGCCCAGCAGGTCCGCCGCATCGAGCATGCGCTGCGCCAAATCAACCAGCTTGAGGTTTTTGTCCATGGCGGTTTTGCGCAGCTTGGCGTAGGCCGCCTCTTCCGTCAGTTGCTGGCGCTGCATCAGCAGGCCTTTGGCGCGGTCGATCACCTTGCGGTCCTGAATTTCGGCTTTGGCATCGGCCAGTTCGGCCCGCAAGGATTGTTCGTGCTCGAAACGTGCCATCGCCACGTCCAGAATCGGGCGAATGCGCTCGGGCGACAAACCCGCCACGATGTACGCCGACACGCCCGCAGCCACGGCGGCTCGCGCGTTGTTGCTGTCCTGATCGTTGGTGAACATGACGATGGGGCGGCGTGCATCACGCGTGGCCATGACCACGTGCTCCAGCGCGTCACGCGCATCGCTTTCGGCGTCCACAATGATCATGTCAGGCTGTAGCTGCGCGATGCGATCCGCTAGAAACACATCGGCAGGCAAGGTGGCGATCAGGTTGAAGCCGTTTTCCAGCAGCCCAATGCGCAGGCTGCGCGAGCGCTCCGCCTGTGTGCGGGCGTAGTCGTCGTCCGGCGCTGGCAACGCCAGGTCGGGAGCCACCACCACGATACGCAAAGCAGGGTTCATTACGGTCTTCGCAGCAAGATTCAAGCCGTCTTCCTACCGATCACATCGACAACATGCACTCACGGCTAGTGAGTAGGCTGGCACATTTGCACCGTCGCCTGACCACGTTGCCAGCACGGGCTGGCGGCCGTGCTATCGAGTGAGGGAATGCCGTCCATATTGATCGCTGCCACGCGCGTGTCCAAGCCAACCACACCCTGCTTGTCCAGCTGCAGGCGCAGCACCCAGCCACGGCGCTGATTGGCGTTGTCAGTTTCCTTCATGACGAAGTTGCCGACGCTGTAGATGATGGGTTTGCCCTGGTAATGCGCAATCTCCTGGGTCACATGCGGGTGCCCGCCAATCACGGCGTCTGCGCCAGCGTCGATCATCAGCCGCGCGAGTTGCCGCTGGCGCGGGTTGGACGTGAGTTCGTTTTCCCAACCCCAGTGCATGATCGGAATGACCAGATCGGCCTTGTAAAAAATACGCGCTTTCTTTATGTCGGCCACCACCTGCTCATCTTCGCTCCAGGCCACGCCAGGCGCGTCGGCATCGGCCTCGAAGCTGCGTGGCATGAATTCGTTGTAACCCAGCAGGGCGATGCGTAGGCCTTTGCGCTCCAGGATCAGCGGGGTGTGCGCCTCGGACAAGTTGTGGCCGCCGCCAAAGTGGCCCAACTGCGCTTGATCCATCAAGCCCAGCATCTCGGCAAACGCCTCGCGGCCATAGTCGCCCGAATGGTTGTTGGCCAGCGCCAGCGCGTCAAAGTGGCGCTTGAGCACACCCAGCGCACGCGGATGCGCCCTGAAGGTGTATATCTTGTCGCCCGCCGAACCGGTGGTGGCCACCACGCATTCCAAATTTGCCACACGGATATCCGCCTGCTTGAACAAAGCATCAAAGTTGGCCAGCGGGTCGCCTCCGGCGCGAATCATCTCGCCTGCGGCATCGTTCAGCACAATGTCGCCCGCAAACACCAGGCTGACCGGACCGCTGCCCGAGGCAGCATCAGCGGCCAACGCCCCACTGCTCCATGCCAGCAGCAAGGCGCACATTCCATACATCCAAGCGCGGCTCATGGCTGCACTCCTTGCAACGTGCAGTTGTAGATCAGCTCACGCTCCAGATGCCCGGCGTACAGATGTTGCTCACCGGTCAGCGACGCGGGCAGCTGCGCGCTGGCAAACGGCGGCAGGTATTTGGCCTCCTGAATCAACACCGGCTGGCTGGCGGTGTCCAGATAGGCGTAAAGCTTGATGTAGTCCAACCGGCTGCCCTGCCCCACCACCACCGGCTTGAACCAGAACCGCCCGCCAATGTCCACCGAAGCCACCACGTAGGGGTCGGCCACTGGCGTGGCCTCGATGGTCTGGGTGCTGCCCGCGTAGGTGACGGCACAGCGCAGCAGGGGCGTGGCCTGAGCGGGCTGTGCCAAGCAAAACCCGGCAAGGGTCAGCAAGGCCATGGTGTAAAGGTGTGAAAAATGCATGGCGCGTATTCTGCGTCATTCGGACGTTCACACCGTACCTCGCTGACATGGCGATCCTTGTGCTCAAAGACCACCCAGAAAATCGCCCGGGATACTTCGAGACGGCCTTGGAGTCTGCCCCGGTCAAACGCTGGTCTTCTTTCGACGGATCGCCATGAAACCCATCAGGCCCAGACCTTGCAGCAGCATCGCCAAGGTGGCCGGTTCAGGCACAGAAGATACATCGGTGTACATGCCATCAAAGCTGTACTTGACCGCCTGACCGTTGATCGTGGTGCCGCTCATCAGCGCCAGGAAGTTGGCGTCGCCGGACAGGTTCCCCAGGAACCTGAAGGCATAGCTTGGAGAAATGTCAAACGCATAGTTCAGCACGCTGAGTGTTTTGTCAGCAATGATCGATCCCAAGGCATCAAAGGTGATTGACGACAAGCCCAGGTCGATGACCGAGTTGTCAAGCAGGTCCAGGCTGGCAAAGGTCTGCCCATCCGCGCCACCCGCGTCCAGCAATTGCAAGGTACCACCGTCCAAATCCAGGGCCACATCAGACGCAACGCGGTTGGCACCGTGCAACGCCAGAGTGCCGCTGGTCACGGCGACGGATTTGAAGTCGGAAATCATGCCCGCGTAATCAAACCGGTTACCGGCACCTGCCTCCACCGTCATGGTATTGGTACCACCTTTGCCACCATCGATGTCACCGATGACCTGTGCTGCGCCACCCTGGATGTACAAGGCGTTGTTGCCCGCACCCAGGTTGATGGCCTTACCGCTGCTATCGGCTTTGATGATGCCTAGGTTGTACACGGTGTCGTTGTCGGCGCCGGTTTTGAGGGCCACCGCTGTGCCACCGCCTTCGATGGTGCCGCCTGCCTGGTTGGTGATGGTGGTGGCATAGCCGCTGGCCAGGGCAGAGGTAAAGGCAATACCGGAATCGGAGTCGCCCTTGATCAGGCCGCTGTTGGTGATGGTGGTCGGGCCGTAGGGAGCCTGAATGGCGATCGGGTTGCCATTGGCATCCTTGTCGACACCCGCAATCGTGATGCCGCGGCCGGTGCCGGTGTTGCCTGCCGGTGTGCCAATCGAGCCCTGAATCGTGCCCGAGTTGACGATGGTGCCACCACCCACTGTGACACCCTCGCTGGTGTCATTATTGGAATTCAATGATCGGATAGTGCCGGTGTTGGTGATGTTGACCAGACCATCCACGTCCACGCCGTCGCCGTCAGCCGTGACGCCATTGCCAGTGATGGTGCCGTGGTTGACGATGGTGACAACCTCTTTGCCATTGACGCCATCGATGTTGATGCCCGAGCCGTTGTTCCCCTGAATGGTGCCGCTGTTGGTCACGCTCATGGTGTAGGCGCCCCCATTGACGGTGGCATCGGTGTTGCCACCGGTGATGCCATGGCGACCACCAGAAATAAGCGCATTCGCGTCAAAGGTGTTGCCATTGATCACGCCATTGGTGATCTGCACGCCCGAATTGGTCTGCGCGTCAATGCCATCGCTGCTGCTGCCCGTGCTGGTGGTGGATTTGATCGTGCCGTAGTTGTTCACCACGCCATTGACGCCGGGGCGAACCGCATCGGCTTCCGATGCCTGCATGACACCGGTAGCGTAGTTGTTGACCACATTGCTGCCTGCGGTGATGGCATTGAAGTCCACCACCTGCGCGCCACCCGCTGAGGCGTTGAGCGAGGTCATGACACCGTAGTTGTTCAGCGTCACGCTGGCGGGCGACTTGTTCATCTGAATCACATCAGCGTCCGCAGCTGTCATCGACGCGGTTGCGTTGGTCACACTGCCGTTGGTGATGGTCAGGCCTGACACCCCGGTGTTGTCACGGATCACGCGACCGGTGCCTGTCTGGCTGATGGTGCCGAGGTTGGTCAGCGTGGCGTTGTTGCCGGTGATGGTCACCGCGACTGTCCCACCACTGACCGTCAGCGAACCGGTATCACTGACCGTGCCACCCTGGCCCGAACCGCTGCCCAAGGTTTGGCCAGAGGTGATCGCGCCGGTGATACTGAACGGCCCGGCCAGCGCCGAGCCCACGCTCAAGGGCAAAACAGCGGCAAGCGCCAGGGCGCTAACCAGTGCACGTGGCTCAAAGCGACGTGACCCGAAGGCCGTGCCACCTTGCAAAGCAGCACTGCGGTGCGCCTGCGCGTTACATGCGCTAGCGAACTGCGCAGATGATGTTGTGAAAGACAAGCTTGACATGGAGAGCTCCGAAGACGGATGGTTCTGGATTCGCCTCGATGGGCACGGTTTGGACAAAAGCCGTCCATCATCCGCAAAGTTTGTGACGCTTGCATGACCCCTGCACACCAAGCATCAGCGCAGCGCCATGTCACCGCGCTGACATATCCAATTGCTATCGTTTCCCAGGAAGCCTCTGCACCTTTGGGTGCTTTTTTTATTCCCAGAATCAACTCCAATGCAAAAGTTACTCGCGTGGATAGCCCCCTTGGCTACCGTTGTTATCGCCCTGGCGCTCGCCGTGCTGGCCTTTCAAACCATCCGCTCACACGACACGCCTGAGCTGACCACGCCCTATCAGGCCATCGCCTTGATGAATGGTCAGGTCTTTTTTGGGCGCGCCGAGGGGCTGGAGCGAGACTATGTGGTGCTGCATGACGTGTTCTATATCCAAAGTCGGCAAAACCCCGATACCAAGCAGGTCAGCAACGTGCTGATCAAACGTGGCGGTGAAGCACATGCCCCTGACCGCATGATCGTCAACCGGCTACAGTTGCTACTGATCGAGCCGGTGGCCGAGAACTCGCAGATCGCCAAGCTGATCGCCGAGCAGAACAAGGCGCATTGATCACCAAGCGTTGACCAATCGGTGTCTGCCAGGCCAAACACGGATTACATGTCAGGTGGACCAAATCCGGGGGCTGACCGCAGGCAACTGCCAAAAATGCGCCCGCCAGACCAGCCACACTTGCCGCAGCAACTGCATAGCCGGTTCCACCAGCGGCGACAGCACGCGCAGCACCATCACTTGGCCATTGGGACAGGTGGCGCCTGCGGTGGCGCTCAATGTGTGGGCAGCAATCACCTGGCGCGCCAACTCCAGCCCGGCCTCGCGGCGGTTGCGCTCCAGGGCTGTGCCGGTGACGAAAAACAGCGAGGCCATGCAGCGCTGTCCGGCCAGACCCAACGGACCATCCATCAATCGGACATCGGCGGCGTCCACGCGACCACGCTCCAGCCACACGCCGGGCACCTCAATGTGCTGCAAAAAGCTGCCCTGCTCAAACGGCAAGGCGGCGCCGGGCAGGCCAAACGCCGTCACATCCCAACCGATAAATTCCGCCTGCGGGGCCAGTTCCAGACTCAGGCGGTTTTCCGCCTTGCATTGGTTGTAGGCCAGGGCTTCGAGCGGCAGCCACTCCAGCCGCGCCTGGTCTGCCAGGGTGATGTGCGTGCGCTGCAACGCCAGTTCACCGGCTGATCGGTAAAAGCGTGTCGCACCCGGCGTAGTGATCAGGCCATGCGCGTTGCCACCGGCCGCCACGGTGATGTCCAGCGTGTCACCACCGACCAGCCCGCCCGGCGGATGCACCAGCACGTTGTGGCAAATGGCATCGCCCTCGGGGTACAGGCTTTGCAGCACGCGCAGCGGGCCGACGTGGGTGTGGCGAGCGACAGTGCGCTGTTGTTCAGCGGCGTAGTGGATGTCGAGTTGGGCGTGCCAGGTCATGGGGCAAGTTTAGGCGGCACCGCTGCGCAGCGATGGCACCACGATCTGCTCAGGCTTTCCAGAACGTGATGTGCAGCGCCGCAATTTCAGCCTCGACCTCGGCCACCGGGCCGATCACCTCAATGGCTTTTTGTCCGGCGGCAAACACGCTACGACAAGGCAGGTCCATGGTCGGGTTCTCGGCGTGATTGCCGGTGAGTTCCAGCAAGCGGCGCTCGGTCATGCCAAACACCAGCTTGCCAATGTGCGCCCAGTACTGCGTGCCCGCACACATGGCGCAGGGTTCCACGGTGGTGACCAAGGTGCATTGCCACAAAAAATCAGGAGCATACTGTCCAGACGCTGTGCGGGCTAGCACCGATTCTGCATGATTGACTGCATCCACATTACCCTGCTCCAGCAGCACCGTCTCGCCATCAGGCGCCACCAGAATCGCCCCGAACGGGTGGTGCTCCTGCGCCAAGGCGCGCGCCGCCACCGCGTTGGCGCTGCGAAGGTGGCGGTTGACTTGTTCTGGAGTCATGGTCAGCATCCGGTTCAATGTCCCTGGGAGCCGCGATGCGCCCAGGCGGTGGTGTGTTTCTCGATGGCCGAAAACAGCTCATACATCACCATCGCCATGGCACCCACCACCACCAGCCCGGCAAAGGCCAGGCCCATTTGCATGCTGGATCCCGCCGACACCAGCAGGTAGCCAATGCCTTCGTTGGCAGCCGTCATCTCGCTCACGGTGGTGCCGACAAACGCCAGCGTGATGGCGACCTTGAGCGAACCATAAAAATACGGCATGGAGCGCGGCAGGCCGACCTTGATCAGCACGTCCCAGCGCCGGGCGCCCAGCACGCGCAGCACGTCTTCGAGCTCCGGCTCCAGCGTGGCCAGGCCGGTGGCGATGTTGACCATGATGGGGAAGAAACTGATCAGAAACGCGGTCAGGATGGCAGGGCCAACCCCGATGCCGAACCACACCACCAGAATCGGCACAAACGCCGCCTTGGGCAGTGCGTTGAACGCGGTCATCAGCGGGTACACCGCCGCATACGCCAGGCGCGAGCTGCCAATCACAAAACCCAGCAGCACTCCCACCACAATCGCCAGACCGAAGCCGACCATGGTCACCCAAAACGTGCGCCAAGCGTGGCCGGCAATGGTGTCGCGGAACTCCCAGAATTGCGTCCAGATGCGCCAGGGGCTGGGAAAAATGAACTCCGACACATTGAAGGCCGAGCACAACACCTGCCACAGCACGATGACCGCCGTCAGCAGCAGCCAGGGCGACCAGATTTCCATTTGTTTTTTGTTCATGGTGTGGCCTTATTACGCAATAGCTGCACCAGTTTGGCGCACGGCACCGATATGGCCGCGCAGTTCGTGCACCAGGTCACCAAACTCTTGGGTGTAGGTGATGTCCAAGTCCCGCGGACGGGGCAAATCGATCTCGCGACGCACCACAAAGCGGCCAGGGCTCTTGCTCATGACGTACACGGTGTCGGCCAGAAACACCGACTCGCGCAAGTCGTGCGTGACCAAAATCACGTTGAACTTCTGCTCGGTCCACAAGTCGCGCAAGATGCACCA
The DNA here is from genome assembly GCA_031291305.1 of Rhodoferax sp. Classification (GTDB taxonomy): domain Bacteria; phylum Pseudomonadota; class Gammaproteobacteria; order Burkholderiales; family Burkholderiaceae_C; genus Rhodoferax. The sequence goes on from JARLJH010000005.1 coordinate 92,573, forward strand.
CAACTCTTCGCGCGTGAAGGCGTCCAGGGCGCCAAAGGGCTCGTCGAGCAGTAGCATCTTGGGCTCGTGGATCAGCGCGCGGCAGATGCTGGCGCGCTGCTGCATGCCGCCCGAGAGCTGCCACGGGAACTTGTCCTCATACCCCGCCAAACCCACTTTTTGCAGCAGGGCTCTAGCGCGCTCCTCGTACTCCTTGCGTTTGGCTTTGAAGTTGCTGCGGTAGGGCTCGACAATTTCCAGCGGCAGCAACACGTTGTCCACCGTGGTACGCCAAGGCAGCAGGCTGGAGGCCTGAAACGCCATGCCGGAAATTTTCAAAGGCCCGGTCACCGGCTGCTGGTCGATCAGGATCTTGCCCATCGACGGCATCTTCAAACCGGTGGCCAGCTTCATGAAGGTGGACTTGCCGCAGCCCGATGGCCCGACGATGGCGATGAACTCACCCTGGCGCACCTTCAGGTCAATGGCCTCCACGGCAAACTGGTTTTGCGCCAGCAACTCGTCGTTATAAGCCAGCCAAACGTCCGAGAAGTCGACAAACCAAGGGGCGGGTGTTTTGTTCATATTTGTATAAGAAATTGGCTTCTAGCCCCTTTTGAATCTAGGCAAGCAGCTATCAATTAGATACAAAACTGCCTGCCTATGACTCACTGCGTTCTGACTCTGTGCCCCCAACCTTCATGGCTTCACGCCAGGCGTGGGGCAGGTGTCTGCGCCTATTTCTTGGGCAACACGTCCAGCACCGCTTTGCTGGGCAAGAAGCTGCCATTCCAGATCGCATCCGGATTCACCCGGCTCTTGGTATTGAAGGCGTCAGACACCTGACTGGCCATCAGCGCCAAGCGCGGGCCGTTGACTTGGCCGAACCCCTCGGCATGGGCGCCGGGGCTGTTGATCACGGTATCAATGGCCAGCTTCAGGCGGCGGGTTTCCAGATCGACATTGACGATGCCGTCACGCGCCTTCACGTCGGCAATGGCGGCTGCCGGGTTGGCGATCACGTCTTTGGCACCCTTGGCGAAAGCGGCCAAAAACGCCTTGATGGCTTCCGGGTGTTCCTTGATGAGCTTGGGCGACGCAATGATGACGTTGCCATACAGCTTGACGCCGTAATCCGGATACGGCAGCACCACCACGTCAGACGCCTTGACGCCACGTGCTTCCAGGTTCAGCAGGGACGTGAAAGTGAAGCCGGTGATGGCATCCAGATCGCCACGCACCAGCATGGTTTCGCGCAGCGCCGGGTCCATCGCCGTCCAGGTCACGCCGGTCACTTTGTTGGCCTTGGCAAAGATCGGGAAAGCGCGGCGACCTGCGTCAAACACCGGCGCACCGAGCTTTTTGCCACTGAGGTCGGCGGGTGTCTTGATGCCGGATTTTTTCAGCGCCATCACCGAGGCCGGTGTGACGTTGTAGACCATCATCACCGCCACCGGCATGTTCGGCGCATCCGGGTTGTTGGCCTGGAACTCCATCAGCGCGGCCAGGTCGGCAAAGCCCATGTCGTAGGCGCCCGAGGCGACGCGCGTCACCGTGCCACCCGAGCCGTTGCCCGCATCAATGCTCACATCAAGTTTGGCGTCCTTGAAATAGCCTTTGGCGGCAGGCGTCAGAAACAGCGCGCTCGGGCCTTCAAAACGCCAGTCGAGCTGAAACTTGATCGGCGTGGTTTGCGCTTGAGCCTGACCCAGAAAGGACGCTGCAGCCACAACGACTGCGGCTTGAAGAAAACCTCGTTTGAACATGTGAACCTCGTTAAAGCTGGTTGAACCCCGTCAACGAAGCAATAACGATGCCACGCGGCCAATCGGCCTCAGGGTCGCAGATACGACCAGCCTTCTTGCTCGCGCCGCATGATCTCAACCACGCCCGACGACGCATAGCCAATGGATGGATTCATGTCGGCCTTGGTCAGCTTTTTGGCGGCCATGGTGTTTTCACACGCGGCCACCTGAACACCTGACTTGACTGCTTCGCTGACCCGATCAGCCACGGAAGAATCAGCGGTGAGCATGTCGATGCCCGGACCAAAGGCCACGATCTCGATCTTGACCTTGTCAGCGCCCAGATCATGCTGCGCGTTCCTGGCATTGTTGAGTGCCAGGTTCCATTTGGCGGCATCGCCGTCGCTGACCTGGATCACCAGCTTGGATGGCGTCGCGGTGTTGGCGCTGGCTGCCATGTTGGCGCAGCCGGTGGCCAAAAAGGTGCCGCCCAACAAGGCCAGCGCGAGCGCGTAAGTTCTGCGATTCATGGGGTTTGTCTCCGTCGTTTTAATGGTCGATGCGTTGCCGCACGGTGCGCCTTGGTAGCGTCACAGCGCGGATATTAGCCGCGACAGATAAAGCCCCTTTACCTTGTCGGGGGATCCTCGCGCCCAATCCGCATGCCCATCACCACCAACGCCGCAGCCGCAAACGCCCCCTGTAAAACGTGAACACTGCGCCATAGCTGTCCCACAACCACCCCGCCACGCCACCGGCCAGCAGCAAGGCCAAACCGCTGAGCAAATTAAGAAAGCCGAAGGAATGAAGGAAATCATTCACTTTTTCCTTCAAATCCGAGCATAGGTAATTAAGGCAAAGTAAGATACAACAACATTGAGAGACCATGCACAAATCATTTCAAATATGACCCAAACAAACATCACAAGCCAACTTGTTGCATTTCAAGGTTATATATCTGCCTGTCAAAAAAGCTATGCGAAGTGCATCGATGTAGTGGAACATCAACATTCAATTGCTGGTATGGATGCGACCATGCGTCTGCATCACCTGAAATTCGATGGAAACGGACAACCAATGATTGCTGCATTAGCAGAAACTTTATATGGTCACATCATTGATTATTGCCTCTCGGTACGAAACCGTGCTACGCCACTCACTTCGATAGAAGCAGCAAAGCTAACAAAAGAAGCAAGAAAACTCTTTATTCATCCAACCAATACTTTAGCTAGTCCTGACACAACTGGAGAAGCGGGAGAAATATTGCTCTACTTTCTTCTGGAATCAGTCCTTGGCGTACCGCAAATTGTTGCCAAAATGGAACTAAAAACGAACCCTAATGACGAACTGAAGGGGTCTGATGGAATTCACATGTGTTGGAACGAACAGGATGAGCGTGTAGACTTGTTCTTCGGTGAAGCGAAGCTATACCAAGATGTTGGTGGCGCAATAACATCAGCACTGAGAAGTATAGATACATTTCACGATAATGGCATGCAACAGCATGAGTTTTCAATGGTCACCAAGCACTTCAAATATACCGATGTGAATGTAAAAGCCGCAGTTACTCAACTATTGGAATTTGGAGCACCTACTGGTGACATTCGAATTAATCATGCGTGTTTGATTGGCTATGACTGGAGGGAGTACGGAAATCTCCCAAAAATGGCAACCTCAGTATTGACGGATGAATTTAGGAAGCGGTACTTGGCTGACAGTCAAAGACTACACGAACACCTTCAAAAACGATTTGATACCTTTCAGAAAAAACATCTTCGATTCGAAGTGTTTTTTATTCCCTTTCCTACGGTCCAAGATTTCCGGGATGCCTTCAACAAGGCTCTAAATTAAAGGAAAAAGCAGATGTCTGACGTGAGCTATTTGACAAGACCCGAATTGCCAAAATTTCATGACCTATACAGGAAAATGCTCCGTAACGACATCAATGAACAACTGCCGGGAATAGCATTAGTTGAATCTGATCCGATTACGGAGGGAGAAATTCGATTGCTTGTTGGCTATGCATCCATGCTTTCCACTTCGTCAGAAGCAATTGATCGAGCACAAGCCTATGAGATTGCTACTCGCTTGATTGAGATAGAGGGAACGAGCAGCTCCAGCCTAGTGTCCGTTGCCGATATTGTCTTGTCACGTATTGGCAATTTTCCTGGAAGAAGTCTTCTGCGTGACAGATACACATCGTCTCCAGATACGGCACCGCATGCACCGTATCGGTTGTGGTTAGAACGTGCTACACGTGAAATTGAGAATTCGGTAACTCATTTCGAGGGCAATGAAATCGCATTAACCGACTTCCAATATAGGCTGTTCGATGCACTGGATCAGTCATCATCCGTGAGCGTTTCGGCCCCCACCTCGGCAGGAAAATCTTTTGTTATGGGGTTGGATTTGATCAGGCGGTTGCGCAAGGGCGACCCGAGCGGCCCGGCTTGCGTTGTCTATCTGGTGCCTACCAGAGCACTAATCAGGGAGGTTTCCTCAAAACTACGCGAGCACCTGCGGAAAGCAAGGCTTGAAACTGTACCGGTACGTTCTGTTCCGTTTCCTGTCGACAAAGAAAAAGCTCAACAAGGGGCCGTCTATGTATTGACCCAAGAACGATTGATGAGCCTGCTGCATTCTGCTCATGGAAAGCCCTGGGTTACGACTCTAGTGGTAGATGAAGCGCAGGGGATACAAGATGACAGCCGTGGAATTATTCTTCAGAGCTCTATAGAGGCGGTGCTGCGGTTTTTCCCGGGTGCGGAAATTTTCTTCGCTAGCCCCCTAATCAAGAATCCAGAATACCTCCTATCGCTGTTTGGTCGATTTCAAGGAGAAGTTTCATTCGTAGAGACACTGTCTCCAGTATCACAAAATCTTATATTGGTATCACAGGTCCAGAATAAAAAAAACAGAGCCAAATTTGAAATTCTTCTTCAAAACGAACACCTTGATCTTGGAATTAGAGACTTAGGATTTCCATTTCGTGGTAGCAAGTTCACACAGCAATCAGACTTAGCTAGAGCTGTAACCCGAGATGACGAAGCCACAATCCTTTTTGCAAACGGGGCTGCATACACTGAAAGCCTGGCTGAAGCACTTATCAATGGGCAGTCAGAACCCACCTATCTCGATCCGAGAATTGTAGAATTTATTGAGTTTCTCCGAACTGAAATTCACCCGGAGTATCCATTGATTAAGATGCTTCCTCATGGCGTAGCTTTCCACTATGGTGATATGCCAGCCATTGTTCGAGCCAGAGTCGAAGATCTATTCAAGGAAGGCATACTTAGATTTGTTTGCTGTACGAGCACTTTGCTTCAAGGTGTAAATCTACCTGCACGCCACATTATTATTGAAAACCCAAAGCGAGGGTCGGGAAACTCAATGAAGCGTAGTGACTTCTTGAATCTTTCTGGCAGAGCTGGAAGGTTGTTGCACGAGTTTCATGGAAACATTTGGTGCTTACGCCCTACTGAATGGGAAGAACAATGTTATGAGGGAGAGCTGCTACAGGATATTCGCTCGGCCATGAGCGAAGCAATGGCCGATGGTGGATCAACCATACAACGCTTGCTTTCTGATGAGGCAAAACCAGATGAGGTGGACATGGCTGAGGCGGCTTTTGGAAAGGTCGTCAACGATTTTATTGCAACCGGCAACAGTCTTGTGAACTCTGAGTTCAGAACTGAACAAAATGAAGCTGCGCTGGCGCTGACTGAAAAGAAGTGTCAGGAAATTAAAATCACGCTACCCATTGAAGTTCTAGATGCCAATCGTGCCGTTAGACCTGATCGTTTGCAGTCGCTTTATGACTATATGAAGGCGGTGCTTGATCCGACAACTCTGCTACCAATAAAGCCAGGTTTAACGAACTCCAATCAACGAATGAAAGAAATCATTAAAGTATTACAAGAAAAACTTGCTAACATTCATAATGAGAGCTATATTTTTTATAATGTTTTGGCGTGCAAATGGATTTATAATGCACCTCTAAGAAAAATTATCGCAGAGCATATTGATTATCTCAGAAAAGAAAAATACGACACGCGAAAAACATCAGCAATCATTAGGGAGTTATTGCATACACTAGAAAAAGATATACGTTACCGACTGGTTAAGTATTTTATTGCCTACACCAGTATTCTAGCGCTAGTGCTTCATGAGAGAAATAATGCCGATGCAGCAGAGGCCATTGAGCCATTTCACATATATCTCGAATGTGGCGCTTCTGATCGAATCGCATTGAATCTAATTACTCTTGGATTTTCTAGAGTAACGGCAATTGCCCTCCATGACAAAGTAGCATTTCCCGTCGATGCAACTCCAGAAGAGTGTCTAGCTAAATTAGGGCAGATAAACATCGAACATCTCAATATCTCTAAGCTATGTATTAGAGAGGTTCGCGAACTGGTGGGACGCTAATTTAAATAGATATTGATAATACAAACATGGATAGCCAAGAGCGATGAATAATAGGTTGCGTACCCTTTTGCCCAATCTCTACCCCTCTAGCCCTGCCTCCACAGCAACTTTCAGGCGCTGCTCAAAATCGTATTGCGGATACCTCAAGACCATGGCTTTAAAACCTTGATCCAGGCGGCGACGCCAACCTAGCCCGTTTTCAATGACCTTGCTCCAAAGTACGCCCATTTGCACCTCATCGTGGGTTAGCAAGTAGTCCATCAACGCCGCCGCCTGATGCACATCCTTGACAGCTTTTGTGCGTTGCTCTTGTGATCTTTCACCGTAGACAAGGAGCTTGTGGATGGCGTAGCGCTCAGGCCTCGGCAGGTTCACCACTATCGGACCGCTTTTGGCCACCAGGGTGCAGCGCATGGGGTCTTCCAGTGACAACTCCATAAACCGCAAGGGCTGCATCGTTAACCCCAGGCGAGCGATGTGTACGGGCGCATCTTCAGTGCGACCTCTGGAGGTGAGAAAGTCCAGATCAAAGTCCGGCTCATCGGCTTTTCTGAACGAGGTCTTACTGTTATTGGGCACAAACCCCATCTTCAACGAATCAATGGCAGCGGTGGCATCGATCGTCAAACTCTCCGGAAGGGCCAGCGACACATTGCGCCCCGCGTGTGCAAAATCCAGATCCAAGGTGGCCGCACCACCTGTCCACAGTACGCCAAACAAATTCTGGTAGGCCAAAAATGCATGCGTGCCCACCAGAATGCCTCCGGCAGAAAACAGGCCACTGGCCGCCAGCCGACCAATCACCCGCGCATGTTTGGCGGGTATTTCCGCGCAGCCGAGTTCGATGGCGGCTCGGGTGAGCTGTACCAGATGCTGCCTGGCTTGTTTGGCCACCGGGTTGGCATGGTACTGGATCAAGGCTCGGGTGGCCTCGTCATCCGGACCGACATAGGACTGCGCAAGCCGCCCGTCAGGCGTCTTTAGCTGGTAGTACCAGTATTGGCGCCCCGCGACTGCTTTTTTGGCAAAACCACCAGGTACATCTGCAATGCTGCGCGCCAAGTCAGCTTGGCGGGCAGCGGTATCCAGACCGGCAAAGGCGGTTTGTGTGGCCAGTGGGAATTCTGTGTAGAGCGACATTTATACTACCTAAAATTATTTGGTAGTATATATCGCTGCACCTGCAAAACTTGCCGCATGCGATGGCAAGCTATGCACCACTTTGCCGCCTAAACCGCACGGCCAACACGATCAACGACAGGACACCGAAGGCCGCACCACCATAAAACGTAAAGGCAGCTCCAAAGCTGTCCCACAACCACCCCGCCACGCCGCTGGCCAGCAGCATGGCCAAGCCACTGAGCAGATTGAAAAAACCGTAGGCGGTGCCGCGCAGATCGGCGGGCGCGGTATTGGCCACCATGGCGGCCAGCAGACCCTGGGTCATGCCCATGTGAATGCCCCACAGCGCCACCCCGGCCAGCACCGAGCCCCAATGGTTGCTGCTGGCCAGCACTAGGTCGGCCGCCACCAGCACCAGCAAACCCAGCGCCAGCAGCTTGGTATGGCTCATGCGATCCGACAGCTTGCCAAACGGGTAAGCGCTGGCCGCATACACCAGATTCATCGCCACCATCACCAGCGGCACCAGCGCCATCGCCACCCCGCTTTGCTGCGCGCGCAGCACCAAAAAAGCCTCGCTAAAACGCGCCAGGGTAAACACCGCGCCCACACCCACGACCCACCAGTAGGCTGACCCCAGGCGCTTGAGGTTGTCGCGACGAATCGGGTTGCTGCGCTTCTCGCCAGCCGGGCGATCCGGTTCCCTCACGCCGGTCAGCAACAAGGCCACTGCCATCAGCCCCGGCACCACCGCCACCCAGAATACCGCCCGAAAGTCATTGGCCCACAGCAGCATCAGGCCCACGCCCAGCAGCGGGCCGACAAACGCCCCCACGGTGTCCAGCGACTGGCGCAGCCCAAAGGCCGCACCGCGTAGCGGTTCTGGTGTGACATCGGCCACCAGCGCATCACGCGGCGCACCGCGAATGCCTTTGCCAACGCGGTCCACCAACCGCGCTGTCACCACCCAGCCCACGCCGCTGGCCAGCGCAAATATGGGTTTGGTGAACGCACCCAGCGCATAGCCCAAAGCGGCCAGCCCCTTGCGCTGACGCCAGTAGTCGCTGAGCACGCCGGAGAACACCTTGACGATCAGCGCCGTGGCCTCGGCAGCACCTTCGATCAGCCCGACCGTCAAGGCGCTGGCACCCAACACCGTGACCATGAACATGGGCAGCAGGCCGTGGATCATCTCGGATGACACATCCATCAGCAGGCTGACGAAGCCCAGCACCCAGACGGTTTTGGGGAGCTGACTCAGGGTCGTGGGCAAACGCTTTGGCATGGCATCAGACTTTCCAAGAAATCATCGCTACAAAAATAGAAACTACTTGCCCAGGAAAATCAAGGGCTACAAGCCAAAAACACCATCAATAGATAGCAGACGGTGCGTTGGACGATGTCGCTGACTCCGCGGCCCGGCGCATTTTCTTGAGCGTGGCTTCCAGCCATTTCAACACCTCCGGGTTCTGGCTGGTGGCGATGTTCATGCGCAGGAAGGTGCTGGGCGTCTGTTGCGGCGAAAACAGCGCCCCCGGCGCCAGCAAATAACCGGCCTCCAGCGCCAGTGCGGCCAGCGCAATGGTGTCCACGCCGGTGTCAAACCAGCCCTGATAGCCCGCCTGGGGTCGGCAATAGGCTTTCAGCCCCAGCGACTCCAACCGGGCAAAGGTGGGCTCGCGCAGTTCGTCCAGCGCGGCGTGCACCCGCTGGCAGTGCTTGCGGTAGCTGCCTTCGGTGAGCGCCCGGTGCACGATGCGCTCGTTGATTTCCGGCGTGGCCAGCGCCGTCAGCAGCTTCTGGTTGCCCAGCGACTCGGCAATCTCGGGCGTGGCGGCCAGGTATCCCACGCGCACGTTGGGCACCAGCATCTTGGAAAAACTGCCCAGATAAATCACCCGCTTGAGTTGGTCCAGGCTGGCCAGCCGCGCGGCAGTCACGCCGGGGGGCAAGAAGTCAGCGTAGATGTCGTCTTCCACCACGATCATGTCGTGCGCTTCGGCCACGCGCATGATCTGGTAGGCGCTGGCCGCAGTCAGCACGGTGCCGGTCGGGTTGTGCAGCACGGTGTTGAGAATCAGCATCCGGGGCTGGCAGTTCGCCGCCAGTTCGGCCAGCGCTTTCACGTCCGGGCCCTGCGGTGTGTAGGGCATGCTGATCAGATTCGCCCCCATCATCGCCAAAGAGCTGAGCTGCGCCGACCATGCCGGATCGCCGACGATCACGTTGTCGCCTGGGCGCAAAAACTTGCGCGCAATCAGGTCCACCGCCTGCGTGGCGCCCGAGGTGGTCAGAATCTGCGCGGGTGTGGCCGACACCTCCAGCTCGGCCAGACGCCGGGCAATCTGCTCGCGCAAGGGTGCATAACCCTGCGCCAGTGCGGCATGCGACAACTGCAACCCGGCTGTGGCGGCCACGGCACGCAGGCCACCTTTGATCAAGTCGCCACCGCACAAATCCGGCGGCAGGTAGCCAAAGCCGGGGGCTTTGTCGGCGGGGATGCCGCTTTGCATGTTGCGCACCAGCCAGCCCATGTCGATGCTTTGCGTGCGCACCGGGCTGGCTTTAGCCCGCTTGGCCGGGCTGGCGGCGGCGTCAGGCTCGCGCACAAAAAAGCCAGCGCCGCGTCGCGCCTGCAAGCGCCCACGTGCCACCAGCCGTTCATACGCCTCCACCACGGTGAAGCGCGACACGCCGCGATCCAGCGCCAGCTGACGCACCGACGGCATGCGCATGCCGGGGCGCAACACCTGCTGGCTCATGCGCAGCTCGGCCCACTGCACCAGTTGTTCCACCAAGGTGCCCTGCCCGCTCAACGCGATGCCGGAGTCGGTGGCGCTATGCACGCCGGAATCGGATGAGTCTGCTTTGATGAGTTTCATGGTGACATGATTGTATTGGCGGCAGGACCAGGCCAGTTTGCACAAGTATCTCGGTGACTGTATTGGTACTGTACAGGTATTTATCCTACATTTTCAATACCGGAATACACCACCGGCAAACACCTTGAATGTTGACTTGAAAGGAGTCCCCCATGCGCCAGATAGAGCACTTTGAATTGGCCACACCGCAGCCGGTGTCCCTGAAGCTGGGCGCGGGCTGCATGATCCGCGTTACCCACGGGCGCTTGTGGCTGACGCGCCCCGATCACCGGGACGACGTGTGGCTGCACGCCGGTGAAAGCTGGACACTGCCCGCCAGCGGCAAGGTGTGGATCAGCGCCGAGCCAGCGGCGCAGTTTCAGCTGGCGCAGGCGTTCGAACCGTGGCGCTGGTCGTGGCTGGCGCTGCTGCGATCACTGTGGCCAGCACGGTCGCGCCGCGCAAGTTTGCCGCTGCACACCGCCCCAGCCCGCTGATCTTGCAACACCGCAATCACTACCACATTGATAGCTGTATGCCGAGACAATGACTGGGCTACAGACCAAAAACACGTATAAAAATCATGAACATCCGTGACGCCACCGCCCAGGATGCGGCCACCCTCGCCGCGCTGATCAGCGCCGCCAACCGCGATGTGGCGACCCAGTTCGGCCTGACGTTGGAAAACTGCCCCAAGCACCCGTCGTTTTGCACCGAGAACTGGGTCCAGACCGACCAGGCACGTGGTGAGCGCTACTTTTTGACCGAAGAAGCGGCAAAGCCCATCGCCTGCGTGGCGTTTGAGCTAGCGACTGCCGACGTGGCCTATCTGAATCGCTTGTCGGTGCTGCCCGCCCACCGGCGATGCGGCATCGGCGCGCGCCTAGTGCAGCATGTCATCCATCTGGCCCGCGCACAGGGGTGCAAGAGCGTCAGCATCGGCGTGATTGGCGAGCACACTGACTTGCAGCGCTGGTACGCCAAGCTAGGGTTTATCACTGGCGAGACCCGACGTTTTGCGTACCTGCCGTTTTCAGTGACCTACATGCGCTTGGCCGTGCCGACACTTGACGCGGCTATCAGCTGGTCGGGCATGTGAGTCGGGGGCGGCTTGGGGCTGAGTGCGGGCGTTGCATCATGAGCCAAGCTTGCAGGGTCTGTCCACGCGAGGACTCAGGACGGCGTGGCACTCAGCTACGCGGCTGTCCCCCGCCCTGTGGGCTCCTCCTTGATGCCGCTACGCCGAGCGCCACGCCGTCCTGAGTCAGCCAGCACCGTCTGGTATTCATGCAGAGCACCCCCACATCGCTGGCGAGGACCAGACATGATGCACTCGTCGGGTGGCTTGGACGAATGTTCACTGTCGCTGCGGTGCGGGTGCCCGTTTAAGGCTGTTATGCACAGTTCCCAGTTATCGGTAGTTGCCGTTCGAAATTATCCGCCTGTCATTGGTAAAGTCACCATCTTGGCGACTTTTGTTCTCTACATAGTTCCATCGACTTGTATCTGGCCAAGACTTCGAAAGGCG
>JARLJH010000055.1 GCA_031291305.1 Rhodoferax sp.
CCTCTGGCGAAAATTTTCGATGGGCGTCAAAGCCTTCAGCGCAAGCAACAACGGTGGTTCCGGGCTGGCGCAAAACCTCGGCGTTCAAGTCGTCAAGGTGTTTGATGCGTTCCCAGCTCAGCATCATCTCGTCCGGCTGACGATATAGGTACATCGTATGGACGATGGGTCCAGCCTCCACGACAATCCCGCTCCCCCAGATCGCGGAATCGAAGCCGACCACCCGACTCGCCGCCGACATCACAGCCTCCTGGAATGTTTCAGCACTCTCAGAATCACTCAATCGATAGAGATCTAAGAGCAGGTCACCGAGGCTGGCCAACAGCCCTGGCGGGGAGTCATCTCTTGGCAACACGTCATTCATGCACACCCCCTAGGTTTCAGGAAAAAAATGATGCAGATGGGCTATTTCTTGCACCCGCCGTAGCTTCTACGATCAAAGCGCGATGGTTGCATTCTGAGGAGTTTATCTGGCGGCGCAGATTAGTGGAACGCAGGGTCAAACACGCCAGCAGGTTAATGTCTCTGCATAGAACTTTGGGGACATCAATCTCAACCAGACATCCTATTGCGATCACGCCCAAGCTCGAGCTCCCTCCGAGCAGTTCAGAAAAGTCTATTTAGGGAACCCGTATGCAGCCAGTCCATAACCCTGTCATTGCCCGTGTAAATGTCGACGGACCATCGGTGAGACTCCGCCATTGGCGCGGCACGCGCACGGTGTTGTTGTGGTTGGCAGCATGCCTTGTTTTGCCACTGTGGGTTGCAGCTTGTGGTGGTAGCGACAGTTCCGCGCCTGCGACACCAATCGCGACCACCATTGGTGCAGCTGGGGGCACTGTCAATGGCCCCGACGCTTCCCAGGTCATCATTCCGGCTGGTGCTCTTACGGCAGACACAGCCATCGCTATTGCCAAACCGAGCACCACCACCCCAAGCTTTCCCCCCCCAAACATCACTGCAGCAGGTGTGGCCTATGAGTTCACGCCCCACGGCACCACCTTCGCGCAGCCGGTCACGATTCGTGTGCCCTTTGATCCCACGCTGGTACCCGCCGGGGTCACACCCAAGCTTTATCACGGGCTATCAGACGGCACCTATGTTGAAGTGCCTGGGACGACGGTTGACGGGAATTTTCTGGTGGGCAACGTGACCAGTTTCTCGCCGTTTGGGCCAGGTTATCCGACGCCGACGTCGCCAACGGGCAACGCGTTGTTGTTTTCAGAACTCAGCGATCAGTGCGCACGTGAATCCTTATCTGGCAATGTCTGGTGCTGGGGTGATCAGGGCGACATTGCCTATGGCACAGGTTTGACCGTGGGTACTGATACGGTGAATCCTAACTACGTGACCGTGTTTTCTGAGCCGACGGCGCTGCCGCCGAAGTCGCTGACCAGCATTGTCGGCGGCAACGGTTGGGTTTGCGGTTTGGATGTCGTTGACACCTGGTGTATGGGTGGTCCCGGCAGCTACGTCACCAATGCCAGCGGCAACACTGCCGCCCCACCGCGTCAGTGGATGAAGATTGTCCTGCCGACCGGAGTCGTTTTGACGAATCTCGTGGGTGGTGGCTATTTCGCATGCGGTATTGGCGCGGCGAACTCACCTGATCAAACCACGGTGGGGCAGGTCTATTGCTGGGGAAATAATCTGCGCGGCTACCTTGGACGCGGTAATTTGGCTGATGGAAATGTGGTCCTGCCGATTACCAGCATCTACAAATACGCGACCATGGCTGCGGGTGCCAATTTTGCCTGTGCAGCACGGGTTGGCACCGGCGAAGTGGATTGCTGGGGTGAGAACGCCTGGGGCCAACTGGCGGCGCACAGCCTCGGTGCCTTTGATATGTCTTCAACTCCGATACCTCGGAACTTGACAGTTGATCCCCGTCAGGGTGCATTGATGGCCGCCGACTCGAACGCCTGCGGACTCAAAACCGATGGCACAGCTTATTGCTGGGGTGATAATTTTTACGGCCAGTGGGCAAGCGGTACCGCTGGGACCGGAAACGCAGGTCAGAACTACCGGGATCCCGGTCTAGTCCCGGGATTCACCTTCAAATCGATCTGGCCTGGGCAGACCATGTGCGGTATTGCCAGCGACAACTTGACCTATTGCTGGGGCGAGGCTACAGACGGGTCTCTGGGCAATGGTTTGGATCGCACAGCTGACGGCAAGCAAACCACACCCGTGGCGGTATCCGGTGGATTCTTGTTTGCTTCCATGTCCAACTTGCAATATGGCGGCAAATGTGCGCGCACCCCCGGCAATGAAGTCTATTGCTGGGGTTCCAACCGCTTTTACAACCTTGGTCTGGACAGCGCCACTCCGGCAATCTCGAATGTACCGGTCCATATCAAGAACACTTATCTGACACGCCAGGTCCTTCCGTAAAAGAGTCGCATTTGGGATGTGTAACGTGCCTGAATGTGCCGAATTGAACTTCTCTCAAAACAATCTGACATGAAAGTGAGGCTTCCCATGACCCCAATTTCCATGGCCCGAGGAGTCCTGGCCGCGATCATATTTACTACTTTGGCTTTGATAGGTAATTCTGCTTCAGCCGAAAGAGTAAACATAGTTGCGTTTCACAGTGACAAATGCCTTCAGCCGGAAGGCATCCCGGCGGATGGTGTCAGGGTCGTCCAAGCGACCTGCACGGGAGCCGACAACCAGGTCTGGGAAGCCAACACTTTTAATGGACGAATGTCGTTCACGATAAATGACAACAAAGGTGGGCCGAATCTCTTTTTGCTGGACGGAAGAAACCTTACCAACTCCGACCCCAGTCAAAGAATCGCAGTTTTAGGAAAACAGGCAATTGAATATTTACCGCAGGAATGGAACCCCCTTGCCAAGGGAAAAATCAATGGTCGCGATGCCTATTTTTTCTCTGTTGACGTTGCTATATCAAATAGTGGGACCAATGCCAGCGGTTGTCTGGATCTGGAGCAAGGGAATCTGGCCGATGGAGCAGTCGTGCTGCTTAAAGATTGCTCAGCCGGTTATAACCAATATCAGGAGTTTGCATTGGTTCCCGCCGCACCCCTGAAATTTCCGTCCAATGAACCCATCGCTTGCAGTGTGTTCGATGACGGGTACAGCAGCCCAGTAGGTCCATCCGGCGCGATTTTCATTTCAGGTCGCAAAGTCAATCAAGAGCAAGGCAAGGCCTGCGTTCCAGGTGGCCAATATGGGCAGTGCCGCAAATGGTTTGGCCGATGCTTCACCAAGCAGTCTGGCAAGCCCGTCTACTTCAAAGTATTCAACGACGGTCTGTCCAGTCCAACAGGCTTATTTGATGCCATTTACGTTTCGAAGTCTGGGGGCAAAGCCTGTATTCCTGATGGAACGGTGGCGGGAACGTGTAGAAAATGGTTCGGCGAAGGGCAGACAGAAGATGGTCGTCATGTCACGTGTAAGGTATTCGACGACGGCACATCAAACGCAGCGGGACCAAGCCGTGCTATCTACATTCCCGCTCCAATTCCAGGGGGCGGGACAGCTTGCATCCCGGACGGTACGGGCCGCGGCGCCTGCCGACGGTGGTTTGGACAATGCACCACCGACTAATCTAATTTCTTACATCCATCAACTGGCCCGGTGCCGATGGTGACCGGAGGCAGCTTTCGACAGACATCAGCGTTGCCAAGTCAATGGGTTGCGTGGACATGAGACTTCGACGGACGTAACAAGCATCAAAAAGAGAGGACTCCAAGCGTCTCTAGGGAGAACGTTGTTGGCAAATCGCTTTTGACGATGAGTATTCCAGACGGTGGCGCATGCGCGCCACACTTTGCCAGCTGCGTCTGGCCCTCAAGAGTCATCCCCAGTCAAAAAACATGCCTTGCCACACCCAGCTCCCATCGGCAAACCACTGGCTCTCCTCCTGAATTTTGTCTTCCCGTTCGAGTTCAAAAGACGCAATCCAACGGAACAAAATTTGAAGCCCTTTACGCCTCTAGTCCAGGTGAATCAATTGCATGCAGCTACAAATAGCGGAGTGGATTGACGGTGTTTGTGAGCATGACAACGGAGGACCAGCTCATCTGCCTGGAAGCGGATTCCTACACTTCACAAACTAATCATCAAGCCCGAGCCCCTTCAAAATCCTCGGCACATGTTGGCTCACCCGTGCGGCACGAGTAACCGATTGCTTTGCGCCGGAGAAATGCAGCAAGTAGCCTTTCTGCCGCCCCGGGGTGAGCGCATGGAAGGCTTCTGCCAGCTTGGGGTCTTCCTCCAGACGCGTCTGGAACTCATCCGGCACGTCGAATTGGGCAATGCTTTTCATTTCAACTTTGGCGCCGGATGACTCCACCGCAATCGCTTCGTTGATATAGGCCTTGAGCACCGCCTTTTGACGGTTGATATCTGCCAAAGACTTGAACCTGATTTGCCTTGCCGCCTGGACATTCTTGGTTTGCTGGATGAGGATGCCTCTCGTGTCCTGAAGCAAGGCACCTTTCATGAAAAGCAACGCGCAATAGTCCTTGAAGCCATGGATCAAAACCACGTTGTTGCCACCCAAATCGTAGCAAGCCTTCCCCCATTTGAGTTCTTCATTGAGGCCAGACGCAAGGCAAAGTTGACGGAGCGCTGCCAATTCTGCGGCCCATCGCTTTTCATTGCCAAGCACCTCAGTAACGAGTGGATTCATGTTGTTACGGATTTGATTCAAATGGTCTTGGGGTTCAAACTGCCTTGGTTCTCACCGCCGTCAATAACCACCGCCCCAGAATGCCCTTCGGCGATGATTATGATGTCCTGACAAGCTCGGTGCACACCGACGCGGCCTTATTCCCTGTCCTCAAAGGAAATCGAATATGCAAAAACTGGTGGTACGCGGCTACGCCTTGTCACTCGACGGTTTTAGCTCTGCGCCGGAGCAGAGTCTGAAAAATCCGTTCGGCGTGGGGGGACTGACGATCATGGACTGGGCTTTTCAGACCCGCACCTTCAGAACCATGTTCGGACAGGAAGGTGGCAGTACCGGACTTGATGACCGTTTTCTGGCCAAGGCCATGGACAACATCGGCGCCAATATTTTGGGACGCAACATGTTCGGGCCTGTGCGTGGCCCCTGGACGGATGATGAATGGAAAGGCTGGTGGGGCAGCAACCCGCCCTACCATACGCCCGTGTTTGTGGTGACCCACCACGCGCGGGAGTCATTGCCCATGGAAGGCGGCACAACTTTTCACTTTGTGACTGACGGCATCGAGTCTGCATTGCAACAGGCATTTGCCGCCGCGCAGGGCAAGGATGTGCGCCTGGGCGGCGGCTCAACTCTGGTGCGCCAGTACTTGAGGGCGGGACTGGTCGATGAGCTGCATCTGGTCATCACGGCCAAATTGCTGGGCGCAGGGGAACGTTTGTTCGACGGCATTGACAACATCGCACGCGACTATGAATGCGTGGAGCTGATCGCCTCTGAAGCAGTCACCCACGTGCGCCTAGTCAAGAAGAGCCCAGCCTAAACACGGGACAGCGCATTCAACCCAATTTTGATGGAATGACGGCTGCCAAAATTTGCGCCATGTCGCTGCCACAACAAGCCATGTAACCTTTCACCCTCTCACCGGTATAAAGCACAGACACTCCCGTCTGTCACCGTAAAGGCTTTATGACCCCGACGATCCGCTTTTGGAGCTGGCCTTGAGCATTGAGGCCATTTTGCAGCGCCTGGCCCAGGGTGAGCAGCGGGCGTTTGCAGAGCTGGTGGACCTGTACCAACGCCCGCTGTTTGGCTTTTTGGGCCGCTTGGGGCTGGGCCAGGCGCACGCCGAAGACATTGCCCAGGAAACCTTTTTACGCGCCTGGACGCATTGGCCAGAGTTTCAGCCCGAGCGGGCGCAGTTTGCCACCTGGCTGTTCACCATCGCCCGCAACCTGGCCTACAACGCGATGCAAAGCGCGCCCCAGCAGCGCGAGGTCACGGGGCAGGAACTGCCCGAGCTGGCGTGCCCGCAATCCGGCCCGGCACAAGCGCTGGACCGCGCCCAGCAGCAAGCACGACTGCAAAACGCGCTGCGCCAGTTGCCCATGAAAGAGCGCAGCGCGCTGGCCTTGGTGTATGTGCATGAGCTGGGGCTGGCCGACGTGGCCCGTATCGAGGGCGACAGCCTGCCCGCCATCAAGACCCGCTTGCACCGGGCTAAACAGCGGCTGCGCGAACTGCTGCAACCCGCCACCCCACCGGAGACTTTCCATGAATGACGACCTGGACACCTTGTTGCAGGACGCTGGTCTGCAGCCCCCGCCAGCTTTTACCCAGCGGGTGATGCTGGCCATTCACCAGCGCACGCCTACACCGGCGCCTGCCCGCGTGGTCCACAACCCCTGGCAACGGCTGCGCTGGCTGGCCGCGGCCAGCGGCCTGATCGGCACCGGGCTGCTGGGTTTGAGCCAACTCGCCAGTTTTGTCTTTGGGCTGTGGATCGCCTCTGCCGCTCTTTGACACCACCCATGATTTTGAAATGAAGGAATTCACCATGATGAACGCCACCCTGCCCCCCCGCCGCCCGCTGCTGGCGGCGCTTGCCTCGCTGGTTCTGCCCGGCTTTGGTCAGTTTTACAACGGCGACCTGAACCGTGCCATCTGGCTGTTTTTGATCTTTGCGCTGTTGTGCATTCCGGGTGTGGCGCTGGTCGCGCTGTACCTGCCCGATCAGTGGATGCTGCCCACCCTGCTATTGGGTCTGGCGGCCACGCTGGGGTTGTGGGTGTATGCGGTGGCAGATGCCTGGCGCACGGCACGTCGTCAGCCCAATGTTCCGGCCAAGGGGTGGCAAATCAGCGGGGTGTACGCGCTGGTGTTTGTGTTGTGCGACCTGCTGACCCTGCCCTTGCTGAGCCTGTATGTGCGGCAACACCAGGTGGAGCCGCTCAGGATTCCGTCGAGCAGCATGGCACCCAGCGTGCAGGCGGGCGACATGATCTGGGCCGACAAACGCTACAACTGCCCAGGCTGCAAGAGCGGCGTGCACCGGGGCGACATTGCCATCTTTGCCTATCCCAACGACCGCAGCGTGCGCTACATCAAACGGGTGATTGGCTTGCCCGGTGACCAGATTGAGCTCAAGGACCGGCAGGTCTGGGTCAACGGCCAGGCGCTGAGCAGCACCGGGGCCAGCCCGGCCAACGGCGTGGTCACCGAGACGCTGGACGGCCGCCAGTGGCAGGTGCAGTGGGTGGAGCCGCCCGCCAGTGCCCAACCCGCCGCCAAGTTGCCCCCGATGAACCGTGTCAGCCACGCCCCCGCCCAGACACTGCAACTCACGGTGCCCGACGGTCAGGTTTTTGTGCTGGGTGACAACCGCCTGGGCAGCGTGGATTCACGCAGTTTTGGCACCGTGCCCATGCAGGACATTCTGGGCCGCGCCCGCCAGGTCTGGTTTTCTTCAGATGCACACGGGGTGAACTGGTCGCGGCTGGGGCTGGTGTTGCAGTGACCCGCCGTGGCGCGGTAGGTGCTCACAACAACCCAGTGACGATCTGCCCCAGCCGCCGCAACGCCTGCTCCACATCTGCATCCACCGGCCAGCCACAGCTGATGCGCAGAAAGGGGTCAAAGCGCAGCGAGTTGGAGAACATCAGGCCGGGGCTGACCAGAATCTGTTCTTTCAAGGCGGCATCAAACACCCGTTTGCTCGACAACTGCTGAGGTAGCTCCACCCATAGCGACAAGCCACCATCGGGCACGGTCAAGCGCGTACCGGGTGGGAAATGGCTGGCAATGGTTTCCGCCGTGCGTTGCCGCTGCACCTGCAAGGTGGCGCGCAAGCGGTGCAGGTGGCGGTCATAGGCCGGAGAAGCGATGAAGTCTGCCGCCGCCAGTTGTGACAGCTCCTCGTTGCTGCGGGTTTGCGTGAACTTGAGCATTTCCACCCTGGCTTGCCAGCGTCCGGCGGCCATCCAGCCCAGCCGCATGCCGGGCGCAAGGATTTTGTGCAGCGAGGCGCAGTAAATCACATTGCCGGTGGTGTCCCATGACTTCATGGCCCGCAGCGGCACATCACCGCGCTTGCTTTCATTGACCAACTCGCTGTAGGTGTCGTCTTCAATCAGCGTGATGGCGCTGGCCTGGCACAACTGCACCAGCCGCTGCTTGTGCGCGTCGGGCATGATGCTGCCCAGCGGGTTTTGCAGGTGCGGCACCACCACCACCGCCTTGATGCTGTCGTCGGTCTGGATGGCCAGTTCCAGCGCGTCGATGGATATGCCAGTGTGCGGGCTGGTGGGGATCTCCAGCGCGCGCAGGCCCAGAGCTTCAAGCACTTGCAACAGGCCATAAAACGAGGGGGATTCGACGGCAATGGTGTCGCCTGGTTGCGTAGCCGCGCGCAAGGCCAGGTTCAGCGCCTCCATGCAGCCATTGGTGATTTGTACGTCGTCAGGTGACAGAGTCATGCCCAGCGCCATGGCGCGTTTGGCCAGAACCGCGCGAAACTCGGCGTTGCCCCTGGGCGACGTGGCAGATACCAGGATGTCTGGCTTCTTGCGCAACACTCGCATGGCGGCCTGCTTGAGGGCTTCACCGGGGTACAGCGCGGGCGAGCAGCGGGCCACCGCCAGATTGGTTTTCACCATGTGCAGCCGACCGCGCGAGACGAAGTCGGACACCCGGGCGTGGATGCCGACATACTGTGCCGGGTCCGGGGCGCGGTCCATCCGGGGTTCGGTCACCGCCGCTAGTGTGCTGCGCAGCGGCCGACGCACAAAGTAACCCGAACGCGGTCGTGCTTCCAGCCAACCCTCGCTCTCCAGATGCCGACTGAGCTGCATGGCGGTGGACAGACTGATGTCGTGCTGGCGCATCAGGCCGCGCAACGAGGGCATGCGGTCGCCCGGCACCAGCGAACCGGCATGGATGGCGCCGCGGTAATGCGAAGCGAGCCGCTGGTAAAGCGGTGCCGTGGAAGGGGTTGGAGGGCTGGGGGTGTTCATGCGCAATGATCCTTCAAGCGGTCTGCAGAAAACAGATGCAGATAAGCCGAAAACGTACCGTAACAGATGCCGAATTTTGGCGCTGTCATGGTCAAGAAACTGCCCGTCTGTGGCTGTTGCCTTGACGCCCTTCCCTCTACGATTTTCTGACCAGACCATTGACCTTTCAATGGCCAAAAATCACAGCACAGCAAGGACTTAGCCATGCAGAAAATCGGGACACAGACGAGTCTTTTACGCGGGCAGTCGCATGCTGCGCACTTCAGGCGGGGCGAGGTAATTGCCATTGCCGCAGGGTCGGTGCGGGTCATCAGCCGGATAACGCTGGAGCACGACACACTGACGGTTCAAACGCTCGTGTCACGCGGTGGCGTATTTCAGGCTCCCTGTTCCGGCTGGCTGGAGATCGCCGCGGACAGCGATGCGCTGATTGGCCTGGAGCAAAAACCGGGGGGCCTGGTGTTGGTCAAGCGCCTGTGGCGGTCTGTGGTCAAAATCTGCGAACGTTTTCAGCCTCCAGCCCCCGTGTCATCTTGGCAAGAAGCTACTAACTAAATAGCAATTAGTCGCTTTGCCGTTCGGCAAAGACTTTTCTGGCAAACTGCCGCTTCCGTAACCCCAAGAGGCCTATCTCCATGAACTCGGCACCTCCAACACCATCGCAACCGCCAGACGGCTTACCAATCTACCGCCTGCTCACGGGGCCGGACGACGCGGCGTTTTGCCGCCGCGTCAGTGAGGCGCTGGCACTGGGCTATCGGCTCTACGGCTCACCGGCTGCCACGTTCAATGGCGTGAATGTGATCGTGGCGCAAGCCATCCTCTGGCCCGAAATCGGTCATACGGTGGCTGGGCGCTAGACTTTGGGTGTGGCACGGGCTGCACCTCAAAGCACTTCAATCCCCCCTTTTGTCAATCATCCAAACAACCCATGAAAAACATTTGTGTGTATTGCGGCTCCAACCCTGGGCGACTGGAGGCCTATGCAGACGGTGCGCGTGCACTGGCCAAGGCATTGGTGACGCGGGACTTAGGGCTGGTCTATGGCGGTGCCAGCGTGGGCATCATGGGCCGGATTGCCGACGCGGTGCTGCAGCTTGGCGGGCGGGCCGTGGGGGTGATTCCCGAAGCGCTCAAACGTAAGGAGATCGAACACAAGGGGCTGACCGAGCTGCATGTCACAGCGTCGATGCACGAGCGCAAAACCTTGATGGCCGATCTGTCTGACGGCTTCATTGCCCTGCCGGGCGGCATCGGCACGCTGGAAGAGATTTTTGAGGTCTGGACCTGGGCGCAATTGGGCTTTCATGCCAAACCCTGCGGCTTGCTCAACGTAGCGGGCTACTACGACGGTCTGACCACGTTCCTGGACCACACGGTGGCCGAACAGTTCGTGCGCCCCGACCACCGCAGCACCTTGTTGGTTGAGCCCACGCCCGACGCGCTGCTGGACCGCTTTGCCAGCTACCAGGCGCCCAGCGTCCAGAAGTGGGTGGAGAAAAGTCAGGCCTTGTAACGTGTCTCGGATGGCCGCCCATTTTTGCAAACAAAATTCCCATCTAGCCCCGGAAAAATCTTGGTATTAAGCTATCTAATAGATAGTAAATAAATCTCCACCGGATGCACGGCAAGTGCATGGCGCTGAGCGACTAGGCTCTGTCCGAAACACCACAATTCCGACAAGCCGCATCGGCCAGGTGGTCTGAAAACCCCGCCAAGATCCGACAAACTGGCCCTCAAAACGGGTTAAGTGGCCCGACAAGCGGCCAAAAATGGATGGCATGCACCTTGCAAAGAGGTAGGCAAAGGAAGCCACACCATGCCTCTGAACCTCATCATCAATGACACGACCTTACGCGACGGGGAACAAACCGCCGGAGTGGCTTTCACCGTCGATGAGAAATGCGCCATTGCCTGCGCTTTGTCAGCAGCCGGTGTGCCAGAGATGGAAATCGGCATCCCCGCCATGGGTGATGAAGAGATCGACTGCATCAACACCATTGCGTCACTGGAGCTGCCCGCCGCACTGATGGTTTGGGGCCGTTTGACCGAAGGTGATTTGGCCAGCGCCCTGCGCTGCCAGGCCGACATCATTCACCTGTCGATTCCTGTGTCCGACATTCACCTGCAACACAAACTGCGCCAGTCACGCGAATGGGTGCTGGAGCAGGTCACGCGGGTGATCGAGAAGGCAGTTGCCAGCGGCCGCAAGATTTCGTTGGGGTGCGAGGATGCGTCGCGCGCCGATGCCGACTTTTTGGCATTGGTGGCCCGCCGGGCGCAGGCCTGTGGCGCCAGCCGAATCCGCTTTGCGGACACGCTGGGCGTGCTGGACCCATTCACCACCCATGACGCGGTGGCGCGGCTGCGCGACGCGGTGGAGATGGAGATTGAAATCCACGCCCACAACGATCTGGGTCTGGCCACCGCCAACACGCTGGCCGCCCTGCGCGCCGGAGCCACCCACGCCAACACCACCGTCAACGGCCTGGGTGAGCGTGCCGGCAACGCCGCGCTGGAAGAAGTGGTCATGGGTGTGCGCCACCTGCACCACGCCGACACCGGTGTGGACACGCAAGCGCTGGTATCGATCTCGCGTCTGGTGGCGCGTGCGTCGGGCCGCCAAGTGGCCTTCAACAAAAGCATTGTGGGCGAAGCGGTGTTCACGCACGAATCCGGCATTCATATTGATGGGCTGCTGAAGAACGCGTCAACTTATGAGAGCTTTGACCCCTCCGAGTTGGGTCGCCAGCGCCGCACTGTGCTGGGCAAACATTCGGGCTCGCAAGCGGTTCGCCAAGCCTACGCCTTGATGGGTGTGGTGCTGGACGACGAAGCGCTCACCGCCCGGCTGCTGGCACGTATCCGAGACCATGCCATGCGGATCAAACAAGAAGCCACACCTGACGAACTGCGCAGCTTCTTGCTGGAGTCGCTGGCGCACCCTGCACCCCTTGCCTTCGCGCTTGCCGCATGAACTTGGTCATGTCGCAACTCACCATCAGTACCGTGCCGAACCACTGGCACTGACCCTATCCCACTGTCACACACCGGAGCCTTGCCATGGAAACTTTTCTGCAACAACTTAAAGCCCTGTCCTCGGCAGAGGACTTCTTGCAATACTTTGGCGTGCCGTTTGACCAGGCTGTGGTCAACGTCAGCCGTTTGCACATCCTGAAGCGCTTTTTCCAGTACATCCGCCAGGAAAACCTGCTGACCGAGGGGAACGAGGTGGGGCTCTACACCTCCTACCGCGAGCAACTGGTGAAGGCCTACAGCGACTTTGTCCGCTCCACACCGGCGCAGGAAAAAGTGTTCAAAGTATTTCAGGATGTCGGTGGCCGCCAGCACGTGACGCTGGACAGCCTCAAGTCGTCTATGCCACGGCGTGCGATGGCCTGAGGTGACTGGATAGGCACTTGTCACGTAGCAGACAAACATCGACAAAGTTCACGCCAAAGCCGACAAGCAAAAGCCTTTTCAAGCACCAAAAGCCTGGCATGTTCTTTGCAAAAACACTGACGACACTGAAACGCCAAAGGATGATTCGTGATGAGTAACTCTTCCTCCCCTATGCCACAGGCCACTGTTGCAACTCCCTTAGCCAAGACCCGTAGCGTGGGCCGTCGTCGCTTGCTGCTGATGGCGGCGATCTTGCCTGTGGCCGGCTGGCGCATGGTCCAAAACGCCCATGCAGAGCCGCTTGAATGGCATGGTATGGCTTTGGGTGCACCGGCCACTCTGATACTGCATCACGGTGGCGACACAGCGGGTGCACAGGCAGCACTGGAGGCCACGTTGGCTGAGGTTAATCGGCTGGAATCCATGTTCAGCCTGTTTCGTGCGGACTCGGTCATATCCACGCTCAACCGCGTCGGCCGTGTCGACAACGTACCGCCCGAATTTATCGATTTGCTGGGCACCGCACTCACCATGTCCGAGCTGTCCCATGGCGTGTTTGACCCCAGCGTTCAACCGCTTTGGAACTTGTACTATGACTACTTTGTCGTCGGTGGCAACACGCTACGGCCCGATGCCGAAAAAGTGAAATTGGCAAAGGCCTTGGTTGGCTGGCGTGGCGTCAAAGTGTCTGGCTCAAGCGTGAGCTTGGCACAAACCGGCATGGGCCTGACGCTCAACGCCGTTGGACAAGGCTTTATTACCGACCGCTGCGGCGGCGTGTTGCGCGCCCATGGATTCCAGCACATGTTGGTGGACATGGGTGAACCACGCGCCATGGCCCCCAAGCCCGATGGTTCGGCATGGGAAATTGGTCTGGCTGATCCCCGCAATCCCAGCCGGTCGTTGACCACCCTGTCTGTGTTTGATCAGGCGGTGGCGACATCCGGTGGTTACGGCACGATGCTGGACGCCGCCGGTCTGTACACCCACCTGATTGACCCATATTCCGGCCTCACAGCACCCGCTTATGAAAGTGTCTCGGTCATAGCACCTACGGCCACCCAGGCAGATGCGTTATCCACCGCACTGGCGCTGATTCCGATTAGCAATACGCCAGCGCGTCTGGCCTTGCTGCACACCCAGCCGGGCTGCCGCGCCATTTGCATCAACAACGCCGGTCAAGTGAGTGAGTTGTCATGAACACGCCGCACGAACCTGACGCTGCCTTGATCGAGGGTTTGGCCCGTGTGGTGGGGGTTGATGGTGATCAAGTTTGGCTAGCCGCTGAAAAGGCCGCCGCTTGTAGCAGTTGTGGCACGCGCAGTGTGTGTGGAACTGGCAGCAGCAAACGCTCCGCAGGCTGGCGCGTTCCACGGATCATGGATGGCAACCAAGCGCCCTTGGTATTGGGTGACATCGTCCACATTGGGCTGGATCGCCAGGCGCTGACCCGTGCCGCTTTTGCCACCTATGCACTGCCACTGTTCACGATGTTGATTGCAGCCAGTTCGCAGCAAGGTGAGGGTGATGCCATGGCCATTGGCGCAGCACTGGTTGGCTTGATTGTGGGTGCTGTTATTGCCAAGGTTTGGGTACGACGTTGGAAAGACGCCTTGGCACCGGTGGTGCTGGGCCGTGCGACCAACACCGGTTCGTCATGTTCGCCAGTCAGCCCCCCTGGCTTGCATGCCATCGACATCCCAGTGATTCACCAACGGAGCTTGTGATGCAAGATCTTCTACTCGTTTTGCTCAGTACGGCCATCGTCAACAACATTGTGTTGACCAAGTATTTGGGCCTGTGCTCGTTCATGGGCACATCGACGCGCATTGATACGGCCATCGGCATGGCGCTGGCGACCACCTTTGTGTTGACCATGTCCAACGGCTTTGTCTGGATGGCCGAGACCTGGTTGCTGGCGCCACTTGACCTGTCCTACCTGCGCACCATGACCTTCATTTTGGTGATTGCAGCGGTGGTGCAGTTCACCGAGATGGTGGTTCGCCGCATTTCACCGCCGCTGTACGAAGCGCTCGGTGTTTACCTGCCGCTGATCACCACCAACTGCGCAGTGCTGGGTGTGGCGTTGCTCACTGCACAAGGTGGCTACGGATTTTTGCCCGCCCTATTACGCGGCTTTGGCACATCGGTTGGTTTTTCGCTGGTGTTGGTGATCTTTGCCGGTTTGCGTGAGCGACTCACCATTGCTGAGGTACCCAAAATCTTTGAGGGTCCGCCGATAGGCTTTATCACTGCTGGCATCTTGTCGCTGGCGTTCATGGGCTTTGCCGGACTGGGGGTGAAATGATGGCTGCAAACCTGATCATTCAAGCCACGCAGGCGGTCTCGGCGTTTGCCGTGGTGGGCACCGGACTCGGTATGGTGTTGGGTGTGGCGGCACGCTACTTGTCGGCACCGGTCGATGACCGCACCGAGGCCGTTATCGCGCTGCTGCCGGGCTCCAACTGTGCGCAGTGTGGTTATGCCGGTTGCAAACAAGCCGCTGCGGCCCTGGTGGATGGACGCGCAGCGCCTGATGTCTGCCCGCCAGGGGGTGCTTCTACCGCACTGCGTGTGGCCGAACTGCTGGGTGTCAAGCTGGCGGTAGATGGTGCTGAAGAGGCGCTGCCTACCGTAGCTTGGGTCGATGAGGCGCGTTGCATTGGTTGCACGCGCTGCATTCGCAAATGTGCTTCCGACGCCATCGTTGGTGCAGCCAAGCAAATGCACACCGTGCTGCCGGATGCCTGTTATGCCTGTGGCCTGTGTGAAATTGAATGCCCGACCCAGGCCATTGTGATGAAACCAGTGATGCCCACCTTGTCAACCTGGCATTGGCCGAAACCCACGGTCAACCGCCCCGTGGCTGTGGGTTGAAAGGACGTAGCTATGGGAATCTTTCAAGTTCGCGGTGGGGTTAAGCTGAGTTACCGCAAGGAACTCAGCAGCAACAAGACCATCGTCCCCATGCCTGCGCCGAAGCAGGTGTGTATCCCCTTGCTGCAGCATGTGGGCAGCCCGGCCGAGCCGCTGGTGGAAGTCGGTCAGTGGGTTGGCAAGGGCCAGTTGATCGGGCGAGCCGGTCGGGGCATTTCAGCCAACGTCCATGCATCGACCTCAGGCACCGTGATGGCTGTCGAGGAGCGTATCGCCCCGCACCCGTCCGGGTTGAACCAGCTCTCTGTGGTGATTGAGGCCGATGGGCAAGACCGCTGGGCTGAGCTGGCTGAGCCCATCACCGCCGACTTTCCCCTGCCCGTGACGCCTAAGGAACTCAACGAGCGGGTAGCGGCTGCAGGCATCGTGGGCCTGGGCGGTGCGGCATTTCCGTCGGCCGTCAAGCTCGACATGCGCTACAAGTACAGCATCGACACGCTGGTGATCAACGGTGCCGAATGTGAACCCTACATCACTTGTGACGACCGCTTGATGCAAGAGGCCGCTAACGAGATTGTGGATGGGGTGCGCATCATGGCCTACGCACTGGCGGTTGAGCGCATCATCATTGCCATCGAGGCTAACAAACCCAAAGCCGTGAAAGCCATGCGCGAGGCGGCCAAGATCGACCGCAGCATCGAGGTGGTGACCGTACCGACACGCTTCCCAATGGGCTCGGCGCAGCATTTGTTGCTGGCTGTCACCGGGCGCGAAACGCCAGCCGACAAACGTACCGCCGAGGTGGGTGCCGTGGTGCACAACGTGGCCACCGCCCGTGCTGTGAGCAGCGCCATTCGCCGGGGCGAGCCGCTGATCAGCCGGGTCGTGACGGTCTCTGGTCTGGGTGTGCGTGAACCTGCCAATGTGGAAGTTCGGCTAGGTACCTCGGTAGAAGATTTATTGACCTTCTGTGGCGGTCTGCACCCGGTGCCCACCTTGGTCATCGGCGGTGGCCCCATGATGGGTTCACCTCTGCCGTCGGTCCATGCGCCCGTGGTCAAAGGGTCCTGCGGTGTTCTGGCACTCACGGCCTCGGAAATCAATGACGGCCCGGAGTCTCCTTGCATCCGTTGCGGCAAATGTGTCACGGCGTGCCCGGCGGGTTTGGTGCCGGTGGAGATGGCGCAACTGATCAAACATGGCGACTTGCAAGGTGCCAAAGCCATCGGCAGCCAGGACTGTATTGCATGCGGTTCGTGCTCGTTCATTTGCCCATCGCATATTCCACTGGCGCACTACTTCAGCTTTGCCAACGGCAAGCTCGGCGCCCTGGACCGCGACGCCCGCAGACAAGACCGCATTCGTTCGCTGATCCAGGCTCGCAACGAACGTGCAGCCCGCGAAGCCGAGGTGAAGAAAGCGGCAGCGGCAGCGCGCAAAGCAGCCAAAGCAGCCGCCACCAAAGCGGCCACATCTGACAGCACTTTGGCCACCACAAGCCCTGCAGCATCAAATGCTGTGTTGGAGGAAACCACATGAGTACTTTGGCGAATCGCGCTGGTCCTTTCACCCACACGGTGAGTACCGTCACCCGCACCATGGTGTGGGTGATCCTGGCCCTGATGCCAGGCACCGTTTATGGTCTGTGGCTGTTTGGCTGGCCGGCCGTGATGTTGTTTGTGATCACCTTGGTGACATCCCTGGCTGCGGAGGCAGCGATGCTGGCGCTATTGGGGCAACCCGTGCGGGCACGTCTTTTTGACGGCTCCGCGCTGCTCACCGGCTGGTTGCTGGCGATGAGCCTACCGCCCTGGGCGCCCTGGTGGATTGGGGTGCTGGGCGGCTTTTCTGCCATTGTGATTGCCAAGCATCTGTTCGGTGGCCTGGGACAAAACCTGTTCAACCCGGCCATGGTGGCGCGCGTTGTGTTGCTGATCTCGTTTCCGGTACAACTCACGATGTGGGTGCCACCAACGCCCTTCGGCAGCGATACAGCACCCACGTTCAGCCAGGCACTCGCCTACGTCAGCGAACGCACCCCGTTGCCAGAACACATGAGTGCGGCGACCTCAATGGGCCTTCTAAAAACCGAATTGACGCGCGGTATATCGGTCGCTAAAACCTCCGAGCAACTGGTACCGCCACAGCAAATGGCCATCGGTAACAAAGGTGGCTCCTTGGGTGAAACATCGTCTGTGTTGCTGCTGGCAGGTGGCCTTTTGTTGCTGGGCTTGCGCATCATCTCTTGGCATATTCCTGCGGCCTTGTTGGGCACACTGGCGGCACTGGCGGCCATCTTCCACGCGCTGGATCCGACCCGCTTCGCCTCCATGCCCATCCATCTGCTGTCCGGTGCGGCCATCTTGGGTGCCTTCTTTATCGCCACCGACTACGTCACCTCACCCGTGTCACGTAGCGGACAACTGCTGTTTGGCGCGGGCATCGGGGCCTTGACCTGGGTGATTCGGTCACTGGGTGGCTACCCGGAAGGTCTGGCTTTCGCCGTGGTGCTGATGAATGCGCTGGTGCCGCTGATTGACCGTGGCTTTCGCCCCCGCGTGTTTGGCCGCAGCCGCCGTGGCAAGTCTCTGGAATCCAAGACCCAACCCAAGATTCACCTATGAACGCCACAGATCACACACCATCTCCGGCCACATCGGCATCCGCCACGACTCGTTTCGGTGCCTTGTCCGAACTCATTGGCGGCAAGCATGCCTTGGTTCTGGGTTGCTTTTCACTAGGTGCCACCTTGTTACTGGCTTTGGCCTACGGCCTGACCAAGGAGCCGATCCAGAAAAGCGAATTGGAAGATTTGCGCCACTCGTTGGAGCAAGTCATTCCGGCCGGTATCCATGACAACAATCCGGCGGCTGACACCCTGCAATTGCAGGTGGACGGTACGCCCTTGCTGGTGTACCGCGCGCGTCAGGGAAAACACGTGACTGGCGTGGCGTTTGAGGCCTCACGTCGAGGCTACAGCGGAGAGATCCGGTTGTTGCTCGGGATCGACGAGAACGGCAAACTACTGGGCGTTCGGGTCCTGAAACACACCGAAACCCCCGGTCTGGGCGACAAAATTGAAGTCACCCGTTCTGACTGGATCACCCGTTTTACCGGCAAGTCACTGGGTGACCCACCTGAGGCGCAGTGGGCTGTCAAAAAAGATGGTGGGCCGTTTGATCAGTTTGCCGGCGCCACCATCACACCCCGTGCCGTGGTGAACGGCGTTCGTGATGGTCTTCGGCTGTTTGCCGCAAATCGCAAAACCCTGCTAGAGGAGGTTTCCCAATGAGCCAAGCCAAAGACGTTCTTGCTGATGGTGTTTGGCGCAACAACGTGGTGTTTAACCAAATGTTGTCGCTGTGTCCCACCTTGGCCATCACTTCGGCTGCCGTCCAGGGCTTGGGCATGGGCCTGGCCACCATGGCCGTGCTGATCGCGTCCAACGCCTTTGTCGCCTTGTTGCGCAACGTGATCACCAACGAGGTGCGCATCCCGGCGTATGTGCTGATCATCGCCACACTGGTCACTTTGGTCGATTTAACGATGAATGCCTGGTTGCATCAACTCCACCAAGTATTAGGACTCTTTATTCCACTGATTGTGGGCAACTGTCTGGTCTTGGGTCGGGCAGAATCTTTTGCTTCTAAAAACACCGTGGTCATGTCCGCGCTGGATGGTTTGGCCATGGGTGCAGGCCTTACCTTGGCACTGACCACGATGGGGGCGGTACGCGAGGTGCTTGGCAGCGGCACATTGTTTGCAGGCGCATCGACCTTGCTGGGGCCCGCGCTGGCGGGATTGGAAATGCGGCTTTACCCCGGTGACGGCGCATTGGTGATGATTTTGCCCGCCGGAGGGTTTGTTGTACTGGGGCTATTGATCTCGGCCAAGCGGGCGCTCGATGCTCGCAAACCAGCGCCGCGCACGCAAACTGCAACAACACTATCCAACACGCCTGTGGCGACTGCATCATGAAAGTCAGTGTTACGTATGCCTTGCCCGAGCGCCAAGTCTGGCAGGATGTGGAAGTGGCCGAACACGCCACGGTGCGAGATGCGATCGAAGCCAGCGGCATCCCCCGTGCCTTCCCGAGCCTGGATTTGAGCGTCCAGAAAGTTGGTATTTTCAGCAAGCTGGTCTCCCTGGAAGCTCGGCTTGAAGAAGGCCAACGCATTGAAATCTACCGCCCCATCACGGCAGACCCCATTGCACTGCGAGGTGGCGATGCCGACGATAGCGAGTAAATCGCTGTGCTACCCGTTACAAATCTGGCTTCAACCCACCATTGACACATCACGATTTGTTACGCAATCCACCACCTGATAGGCCGGTTTGTTCATGGCACGAACCGCTTGCGCCAAGGCCTGGACAACCGGCTCCTGCGCCGAACCACGCCGCCAAGCCAACGCCACACGCCGCATGGGTGCAGGTTCTTCAAACGCAATGGACACCACCAACTCCGACTGGTACAACTCCGACAAGGCGCTTCGAGGCAACACCGAGACACCGTAGCCCGAGGCCACCATGGCCCGTATCGTCTCGATGGAATGGCCCTGGCGCATCGACGCGTCGTTGTGGCTGATTTCCGGACAGGCATCCAGCACCTGTTCGCGAAAGCAATTGCCAGCCTTGAGCACCAGCACATTCTGCGAACCAATCTCTGAGGTGGCAATCCGCTCACGCCCTACCCACGGATGGCCCTGGGGCACCACCGCCTCAAACACCTCGTCATACAGTATCTGGGTGTCGATGCCCGGAATATCAAACGGCAAGGCCACAATGGCAGCGTCAATGGTGCCGTATTTCAGGTAGTCGGCCAACAACGCGGTCATACTCTCCTCGATATATAGCGTCAGGCCAGGGGCGATTTGACGCAGCGCCGGGATCAGATCCGGCAACAAATACGGGGCAATGGTGTGGATGACACCGAGGCGGCAAGTTCCGCTCAAAGGGTCCTTGCCTGAATGTGCCACGGCCTCAATACGCCCTACTTCTTCCAGACTTTTGCGTGCCTGCGCCACAACCCGCTCACCCACTTCTGTCAGACCCACGTGGTGCTTGCCACGCTCAATCAGCAGGACACCCAACTCGTCCTCCAGGCGCTGCAGGGCAACACTCAAACTGGGCTGTGACACATGACACTGCTCCGCCGCACGGCTGAAGCTCAACTGATCGGCAAAGGCCACCAGATAACGTAATGCTGATAGTTTCATGGAATCTCACAAACAGTTATATAGACAAACACTATGACGGTCATAGTCAAAAAAATGTTACAAATCATTGACTTACGTCATTAAGCCACATTCTCGTCATGGTTAAAGTTTGCGCGTGCCGGTTATTTTGGGTTCATTTGATCCACATCTAATTTCAGGCACAAATCTCAAACCTAGAGGAAAAAAATGATGAAACAACGTCTTCTTGCAGCAGCCGTAAGCGCCCTGAGTCTTGCACCCATATATGCCAAAGCACAGGAACTGATTCAACCTATCAAGCCCCCCGCACAGATCAATATTGGTATGGTCGACCTGGGCAAGAAGTTGTATTTTGATCCGCGTCTGTCCAAATCAGGTTTCATCTCCTGCAACTCTTGCCACAATCTGTCCATGGGCGGCAGTGACAACCTGCCAACGTCCATCGGTGACCACTGGCATCAAGGCCCCATCAACGCGCCTACCGTGTTGAACTCCAGCCTGAATGTGGCGCAGTTCTGGGACGGTCGCGCCGCAGACTTGAAGGCACAGGCAGGTGGTCCGATCGCCAACCCGGGCGAAATGGGCTTTACCCACACGCTGGCTGTCGGCGTGCTGCAATCCATTCCAGCTTATGTGCGTGAATTCAAGCAGGTTTTTGGCACTGATACGATCAATATCGACGGTGTGACCACCGCCATTGCTGAATTTGAGAAAACCCTGGTCACGCCCAATTCACGCTTTGACCAATGGCTGCTGGGCAAAAAGGACGCCATCAATGCCCAGGAGTTGGCTGGCTACACCCTGTTCAAGGAAAGCGGCTGCATTGCCTGCCACAACGGCCCGGCCGTGGGTGGCGCGTCTTTCCAAAAAATGGGTGTGGTTGAGGCTTACAAGTCTGCCAGCAAGGCGGAAGGCCGCAGTGCCGTGACCGGCAAAGATGCCGATCGCTTCAACTTCAAGGTGCCCACGCTGCGCAACGTGGAGTTGACCTATCCCTACTTTCACGATGGCGCAGCCAATACGTTGCCCGAAGCGGTGGAAACCATGGGTCGCATTCAACTCGGCAAGAAATTCAACGCCGACGAAAACGCCAAGATCGTGGCCTTCCTGAAGACCCTGACCGGCGACCAGCCCAGCTTTACCCTGCCGATCCTGCCGCCTGACAGCGACAAAACACCGCGTCCGACACCATTCTCCCAATAAGGTGGCCGGTTGCGCCACACCCAAAAAGGGGCTTCGGCTCCTTTTTTTCTGCCTGGGCATCCGCTGGGTGCGGGTCCTCACCAGGTCGCGCCACCCTACACTGGATATTTACATTGGGATGCAATAATTGCTCTCATCATCCGGCGCGTGGTGCGTCTTTTTTTATTGGGTTCGCATGTTCACATCCATCCATTCCATCCGTTTGAAACTGGCTGCCGCCTCGGCTGCCGTCATGCTTGCTGCCTGTGGCGGCGGTGGCAGCTCGGCGCCGCCGCCCACCGGCGGTTTGACATTGGACCCCGGGGACGGACAGGTGACAGTCAGTTGGACAGCCACGTCTGGCGTGGATTACTGGCTGGGCTGGCTGGCTGCATCAAGCGTCTCCCTGGAAATTGGCATGCCGCACACTTGGGTGCTCAACGTCAGTTCCCCATACGTGTTGAAGGGATTGACCAACGGCACCACCTACGCCTTCAGCGTGAATGGTCGGACCGACGGTGGCGCAGGCGGGGCGGCAACCCCGTCAATGGCCACCGCGCCGCGTCCAGGCGGCTTTACATGGAGTGCTGGCACGCCAACAACTTTGGGCAGTACCGCCATGCGCAGCTTGGCTTATGGCACAGCCGCCGACACATCCATCGATTACGTGGCTGTGGGTGATGGCAGCGCTGTTTACAAAGGGACCGATGGCATTAACTGGACGGCAGTAAGCACCAGCGGGCTGCCAGGCTCAACGTTCAATTTCCGGGCGGCCACTTACACCCTGAGCAAGTTCATTGCGGCGGGCTCTGGCGGACAGATTTTTTACAGCACTGACATGGCCACCTGGACTGCGGCCACGTCCAATATCAGCAACGCGATCAATGTCAACGCCCTGGCCAGCAACGGTACAACCGTCGTGGCGGTGGGTGATGCGGGCACCATCCGCTATTCAACCGATGGCGCGACCTGGACTGCAGCCGCCAGTGTGCCGACCAGCAACACGCTCAATGGGGTCACTTACGCTGCCAGCGGACTATGGATTGCCGTTGGGGCCAATGGAACATTGCTCACCAGTTCGGACGGAAGCTCCTGGACGGCGCAAACCAGCAATACCACCGCCAACCTGACCAGCGTTGCCACCCAGGTCACCACGGTGTATACCTATGTGGCTGTGGGTGACGCTGGCACGGTCCTCAAAAGCACGGACGGCAGCACCTGGACCAGCGCAACCGTGAGCCCGGCGGCCAACCTGACGGCTGTCGTGGTTCCGTCAACCAACTCCCAGTTCCTGGCCGTTGGCACTGGCGGGGCCGTCTTCACCAGCGCGGATGCCGTCACCTGGATAGATCGGAGCAGCTCTTCGTCAACGACGCCAAGCACCTGTGCAGCTGGTCATGATTGGCTGGGTCTGATCAGTGCGCAAGTGCAGTACGTGGCACTGGCCAGCGATGGAGCCAACTGCAACTCGCATTGAGTCATGCCGTCTGTCTTGGGCCAGTAGCTCTATTTATCAGAGCTACTGGCCCAATGTTTATAAGGGCTAACGGCATATTTCTCATTGAAATATCGATTCAGTGCTTGACTACCAGCTTGGCGTGGATTTTTTGCGTGGTGCGCCACACCACCCACAGCACCACCGGCACCATTGCGCCAGCAGCCATTTCGGGGTTGATCGGCAGGCCCGCTGCCTTGAGCGCCTTGCCGCCGTACAGCAGCAAGCTGATCACGTAGTACGAGATAGCGGCAATCGACAAGCCTTCCACCGTGCTCTGCAACTGCAGCTGCATCTCTTGGCCACGCGTGAGCTTGCCCAGCAGCACCTGGTTTTGATCCTCGGTCGCGATGTTGACCCGGGTGCGCAGCAAATCGCTGGCACGCGCCACCCGCTCTGACAGCGAGGCCAGTCGCCGCGCCGTGGAGGCCACCGTGGCCATGGCAGGCGACAAGCGGTGCTGCAGAAACTCACCAATCATCTGTGTGCCCGGAATGGCTTTTTCGCGCAGCTCGGCCAGGCGCTGATTGACGATCGTGTAGTAGGCCTGGCTGGCAGAAAAGCGGTAGATGTTTTCCGCCGTGGCGCGCTCCACGGTGGCCGCCAGTGACACCAGGGTGTCGAGCAACTCCTGATCAGAAGCGCTTTTGCTTTCCAGGCGTGCCGTGATGACCGACAACTCATTTTCGGCCTGGGAGAGCATGGGCGCCAACGCCTTGACCGCAGGCAAGCCGCGCAGCGCCAGCAGGCGGTAGATTTCCAACTCCAGCAAGCGCGAGGCAATGCGCCCGGCACGGGTCTGACTGGTGCCCTCGGGCGCGATGACCAGCATGCGCTCAAAACCATCCTTTTGCAGGCGGAACTGCGTCACCGCCCAGGAGTGCCCCAAAGGCTGACCCTGGCCCGGCAAGCCCACCCGGACACTGCCGGGCTCGGCCACATTGAGCGCATTGCTGCCCATCAACGACGCCACCACCGTCTTGCCACCCAGCCAGGTAACAGCCTGCGCCATCAGCGCTTGCGTGTCGTCCAGCGGGGCGTTGAGCATGACCAATTGCACCGCCGACACCGTGCGTCCGGGAATCTGCTGCAACCACTGCGTAGACACCGCCAGATGCTGCATCAGCTCGGGCTCCACCGCGCCCAGCATGGCGTGTCCGGGCAAGGCCTGCACCACGCTGTAGCGTGAAAACTCGCTATGACGCTCCCACTTGACGGTACAGCCGTCCAGGCGCAGGCGCAAAAAGTTGTCCTGCAAGCTGTCAGCAGCCAGTTCAGACTGACCCGGCAGCAGGCGCAAATGCGCACAGGCCATGTCACGCGTCACGCCCTCGTGCAGCACGGCCACATCCACCACCAGCGCAGGCAGGCGGATGCGCGCCGATGGTCGGGCGTGTACCTCGTTGTGCACCGAGATGCGCAAGGCGTCATCTGGAGGAAGAAAAGCTTGAGTGGGCGTGGCAGTGTCTTGCATGAGGTCTATTTTGCAGGGTTTCAATGTCTGACGGCACCGTGCAAAGCTTTCCCCGCGCGAAAATCCTGGCCGACACCTGCTGGCGCAGCAGGTCACGACCGCTTTGGGTACATTCAGCGTATCGGCGGTTTTGGCGCAGCAGCCTGAACCCACTTGTCACCAGCACTTTCAGGATCACACCATGGAATTCACCCCGGTCTTTTTTGTCCCGCATACCCTCGGCATGCCGTCATGAGCGCCTCAGTCTCGCGAACTGGCGATCTGCAAACCAACCCGGCGCTGGGTCTGTCATTCAGGTTGATGCAACCCGTTGCAGCCCAGCCGCGCCACTGCGTGATCCTGCTGCACGGTGTTGGCAGCAATGAGGCCAACATGGCTGAGCTGGCCCGTGGCATGCCCCCCGACACGCTTGTCATCCTGCCGCGTGGTCCCTTGACACTCGGCCCTGGCCAGTACGCCTGGTTTCGCGTGGCGTTTGGTGCCAACGGGCCCAGCATCAATGCCGAAGAAGCCGAGCGCAGCCGCCTGACGTTGATCCACTTTGTGCAGCAGGTACAACTCAAATACGGCATCACGCCGGCCAACACGGTCATTGCGGGCTTTAGCCAGGGCGGCATCATGAGCGCCAGCGTGGCCCTGAGCACGCCGGAATCCGTCGCAGGGTTTGGCCTGCTGTCGGGACGCATCCTGCCAGAACTTGATGCAAGTCTGGCCTCCCGCGAACGGCTGGCGACGCTCAAGGCCTTTGTCAGCCATGGCGAACAGGACCCAGTGCTGCCAGTGGCCTGGGCACACCGCTCGGACGCGATGCTGACGCAATTGGGTGTGCCGCACGAATATCATCTGTACCCCATGGACCACGGCATCAGCGATGCCATGCACGCCGACTTTTTGACATGGCTAACTTCGCTGAACACACGGCCTTGAACCCAACCAAAACATGCAGACATTCAGCGTTCAAACTCTCATCACCATGCAATACTGCACGGCGCGCGCACTGCTTGCCAACGACGACGTGCTGGTTCTGCTGCATATCGGCGCAGAGCAGACAGGTATCGCTGTAGGTAACAGTGCTTTGCCGGAAGTGGCATTGACCCTGTCCATCGGGTCGCAAAAAACCGCCCGTGAGTATTTCAAACACGCGCCACCCAGCATGCTTGAACTCGAGAACGCCATCGTCACGGTGGAAGATGAAATCACCCGCGCACGCAGCCTGATGCCCACTGGCGCAAGTCTTGTCACCATCGACCCGACCATTCGCAAGATCGCCATCCTGTCTGGCATGGCCGCAGAGCAAGTCATGTGTTTGCCGATTGAAGCCATGGAGCGCACGTTTGACCAATTGGCACAGGTGTCCCTGGGCCGCCCGGCTTCCCTTGACAAGCTGCCTGCTGACAACGGCTTTGCCGCCACCTTGCTGATCCTGCGCGAATTCATGCACCATCTGCAATTTACCAACATCACCGCACTGCACGCTGATCGTCGAATTGCTTCAATATAGATAGCTGATAACGTTTAATTCACGACTTGAGGAAATTCCCCTGTCCAGACATCAGCCGATTTGCGCCTTCAAACCTGATGCCGCACATGCGCCAGCAACCCCTCACACGCATCCTCCACCAAATCCAGCACGGTCTCAAAGCCTTGCCCGCCGCCGTAATACGGGTCGGGCACCACCGGGCTGTCGGAATGCTGGCAAAACTCGGTCAGGCGGCGCAGCTTGTGCTGGTGCTCAGCAGGGCAGTCGTCCTGCAGCAGCGCCAGGTTGTCCCAGTCCATGGCCAGGATCAGATCAAAGTTGGTGTAATCGGCCTCGGTGACTTGGCGGGCGCGCAGGGCTGACAGGTCATAACCGCGCTTGGCCGCCGCTGCTTGCGAGCGCGCATCGGGCGGGCTTGCCGGGTGGTAGTTGTGGGTGCCAGCCGAATCGACGTGCACCTGGTTCGTCAGGCCGTGGTCCGCTACTTTTTGGCGGAAAACGCCGTCAGCCGTGGGGCTACGGCAGATGTTGCCCATGCAGACGAAGAGAACCGAATAACGCACGGGTTTGTTCTGTTTGTTCATACCCGTATTGTGCCGGATATGTATAGGTGATTTAGCCCCTCAGCCCCCGTATCAGCAGGGCAAGCAGCTAGTATTTGTATAGCTACGAGCGCGGCACCGGGGTGGTTGGGTTGGCAGCATTCAGGCCACCCTTGACCTTCCACTCGTTGAAGCCACCCTGCAGGATGCGCACGTTTTCATACCCCGCCACGCGCAGGGCAAAACCGGCCTGGGCCGACAGCGAGCCGGTGTTGCAGTACAGCAGCACGGGTTTGTCTTTGGGGATGCGGCTGCGTTCAGCCAGCACGCGGCGCCATTCGATGTTGATGGCGTTGGGGATGTGGCTTTTGGCGAATTGGTCGGCGTCTCGCGTGTCGATCACCACCAGTTTGCTCCAGTCGCCAGCGGGAATCTGCTCGGCCAAAATGGTGGCGCCGCTGTAATCGGCAAAGTCCAGATAGGCGGCCATGGCGTCCATGGTGACGCTGTCGTCTGCCAAAGCCAGCGTGGGAGCAGCATGCAAACCCAGAGCCAACAGAATAAGCACCAGGTTTCGTCTGCCTTTGAAGTGATTCATGCAAAGCGTCTTTCAAACCATTGATCTGGATCAATTTTAAGTCGCTGGTCACGCGCATATTTCACACAGACATGGCTGCCTGTGTGACATTTCTGGCATTCTGGTGGGTTTTCAACCTGTTTTTGAGTTCGTGATTGATAGCGCTATGTTCTTTATTGATAAGGGCTGGAGCCCTATTTCTTATAAATTTCAGGCCAGCCTGCGTCTTTTACAACTCGTTACCGTCTTCCCTGGCATGAACACCATCGCCGCTCCTTTGAAAAACTGGCCCACGCGCCAGCCCGTGCTGTTTTTGATCCTGGCCGCCGTGGCCTGGCTGCTGCTGTACAACCTGCTCAACGCGGGGTCTGAAGCGCTGGTAGCCGCCCTGCCCGTGGACCGCGACAGCCATCTGGGCGGCGCGCTGCAGTTCTTCTTTTACGACACGCCCAAGGTGCTGATGCTGCTGACCGGCGTGGTGTTTGTCATGGGCATGATCAACAGCTATTTCACGCCAGAGCGCACCCGCGCCATGCTGGCCGGGCGCAGCGAAGGCGTGGCCAATGTGATGGCCGCCAGCCTGGGCATCGTGACGCCGTTTTGCAGTTGCTCGGCGGTGCCGCTGTTCATTGGTTTTGTGCAGGCGGGCGTGCCGCTGGGGGTGACGTTCTCGTTTTTGATCTCGGCGCCCATGGTCAACGAGGTGGCGCTGACGCTGCTGTTTGGCATGTTTGGCTGGAAAGTCGCCCTGCTGTATTTGAGCTTGGGGCTGAGCGTGGCGATTGTGGCGGGCTGGATCATTGGCCGCCTGAAGATGGAAGCCCACTTGGAAGACTGGGTGCGCGACATGCCCAAAACCTCGGCAGACTTTGACGCCGGCGCGATGACGCTGGGCGACCGCATCGAAGGCGGCGTTGACTCAGTGCGGCAAATTGTTGGCAAGGTCTGGCCGTACATCCTGGGCGGCATTGCCGTGGGCGCACTGATCCACGGTTACGTGCCCGAGGATTTCATGGCCAGCTTCATGGGCAAAGAGGCTTGGTGGAGCGTGCCGCTGGCGGTGATCATGGGTGTGCCGATGTACACCAACGCCGCTGGCGTGATCCCGATCGTGCAGGCGCTGCTGGCCAAAGGCGCGGCGCTGGGCACGGTGCTGGCGTTCATGATGAGCGTGATTGCCTTGTCGCTGCCTGAGATGATCATCCTGCGCAAGGTACTGAAAGTCCGGCTGATCGCCACCTTTGCCGGTGTGGTGGCAACGGGTATCCTGCTGGTGGGTTTTGTGTTTAATGCTGTACTTTGAGCACCGCCAGCCGCCGCACCATCGATCACCCGGAGACTTCATGGCCAACCGCTTTCTCACTGTCGCCATCACCCTGACCAGCACGTTGGTCGCCAGCCTTATCGCCCTACCCGCCTGGGCGGTCGAGGTCAGCTTCAAACCGGTGGCCAACGGCGTCTACGCCTACATCGGCGACACCGAGGGCCGCACCTATGACAACGAAGGTCTGAACGCCAACATCGGCCTGGTGGTCACCCCGGCAGGTGCAGTGCTGATCGACAGCGGACCGACCTTTCAGGTGGCAGCCAAGATCGAGGCGGCGGCTCGCCAAGTGACTGATCAGCCGATCAAATGGGTCATCAACACCGGCGGGCAGGACCACCGCTGGCTGGGTGACGGCTATTTTTCGGCCAAAGGCATGGCCACCATCGCCCACGCAGACGCGCAAGCTGACATGAAGGCACGCGCCCGTGAGCACATGGACGGCCTGAAGGTCTTGAAAGAACGGCTGGACGGCACCGTGCCGACACTGCCTACACGCTTTATCAGCGGGCCGGTCACACAGCTGGAACTGGGCGGCACGGTGCTGCAACTCCAACACGCGCACGGCGGCCACACCCCCGGCGACATGCTGGTGTGGCTGCCGCAACAGGGTGTGCTGTTTTCAGGGGACATGGTGTATGTGGACCGTGTGCTGGGCCTGATCGATGTCAGCTCCGGCAAGAACTGGCTGGAATCGTTCGCGCTGATTGATGCGCTGAAGCCGCCGATCATCGTGCCCGGTCATGGCCACGTCACCAACCTGCCCACCGCCCAGGCGCAAACGCGTGACCTGCTGCTGGCGCTGCGTGCACACATGAAAAAGGCCCTGGACAACGGTGTGAATGTGGATGCCGCGGTGAAGAGTTTCGACGGCAAACCCTACGCCCAGCTGATCCACGCCGACGTGTGGATACCCCAACTGGCCAACCACACCTACTTGGAAATGGAGCGCGAATGATTGATCAGGAATATGGCTCTAGCCCCCGTATTCATTGCGCAAGCAGCTATTTTTTTGAAAGAGGACATCATGGACATCAAAGTACTCGGCACCGGCTGTGCCAACTGCAAAAACACCTTGGCGCTGATTGACCAGGTGGCCAAAGCCAAGGGCGTGGCCGTCACCTTGACCAAGGTCGAGGAACTGCGCGACATCATGGGCTACGGCGTGATGAGCACGCCCGGCGTAGTGATCAACGGCAAGGTGGTGCACGCCGGTGGCGTGCCCAGCCGCGACAAGGTAGAGCAGTGGTTCGCTGCCGCTTGAACCGTCTGATCGCAACTTGAATCTGGCTTGAACTGCCTGACCACCGCCTGGACCGCCCACGCGCCCGAGTTGCGTGGCTGGCTGCGGCATCGCACGCGCAATACGGCGCTGGCCGATGACCTGCTGCAAGACCTGTTTTTGAAGGCATTGCGCCAGGGCGAACGCTTCTGTGAACTGAACAACGCCCGCGCCTGGCTGTTCGAGGTAGCGCGCAACCTGCTGGCCGACCACCTGCGGGTGGCGCATCACATGGTCGATCTGCCTGACGATCTGGTGGCACAGAGCGACGACATCGACACCGTCGATCACCTGACCGGCTGCCTGCCGCGGGTGCTGTCGGAACTGAGTGCGCCTGACCGCGAAGCCATCACCCTGTGCGACCTGCAAGGCATGGCGCAGGCCGACTTTGCGCGCGCCAAGGGCTTGACGCTGAGTGCCGCCAAGTCGCGTGTCCAGCGTGCGCGGGTCAGGCTGCGCGCGCAGATGAGCGAGGCTTGCCAGGTCACGCTGGATGAGACCGGCCGGGTTGCTGACTTTGTACCGCGTTGACATGCGGCATTGGCACACGATATTGTTTGTATAGCTGCTCACCCTGATCAATCAAGGGCTAGCAGCCAAAAACACTTCATGGTGCGGAGGTCACACCGCCCGCAGTGAACCAGCGCCTACTGCCGCAGGAAACAGTAGCGGCGTTATTGCACCACCAGTTCGACGCGCCGGTTACGCGCGCGTCCGGCATCGGCGTCATTGCTGGCAACCGGCGCCAGGTTGGCCACGCCACGTGCCAGCAAGCGTTTGCCGTCGATCTGGTATTGCCGGATCAGCGCGTCCGCCACCGCCTGGGCGCGCTGTTGCGACAAGGCCAGGTTGGCGTCCAGGCCACCCTCACTGTCGGTATGGCCAACCAGATAGACCTTCAGAGCAGGCTGTTGGCGCAGCAACTTGGCGATTTCATCGAGCTGCGCCTTCGATTCGGCTTTCAGCACGGCCTTGGCGGTATCGAAATAGATGCCATATAGCGCGATTTTTCCATCGCTTTGCAGACCCTTTTTCAGGGCAGCGGCATCGACCGTCACTTGACCGCCGAGCATCGCCTGCGGTTCGGCGATCTCAAGATATTGATCCGGCCCGATGAAGTTTTAAGCTGCATATTTGACGTGCCGATCCTGAAAGTAGCCAATGACCCGCTCGGGCGTGTGCTCCAGCATCGTCATATGTTCTGAGGCCGCCTGGCGTAATTTGGCTTTGGTGCGCACCGGCACACGCTTGCTCATCTCCTGCTTCAAGTCTGCATTGAGCCGCTCCTCAGGATTGAGCTGCGGGCTGTAGCTGGGCAGGTAAAACAGTTCAATCTGTTCTTTTCTTTCGGCTACCCAGGCCTTGACAACCTTGCTGTGATGTACCCGCAAGTTGTCCAGAATCAGGAACACCTTTTTGCCTGCATCCTTGATCAGGGCTTGCAGGAATTCACAGAATTTGTCAGCGTCAAATGATTCCTCAATGATCATCCAGCGGGTCTTGCCTTGATTGGTGACGGTGGCGATCATGGAGAGCTTTTGGCGGGTGCCGCCCACAGTCAAAGCCACAGGTGTTTTGCCTGCTGGAGCGAAGCTTCTGCCACGCACATCAGTGTTAGTCAGGGCGGTCTCGTCACCCCAGTGGATCTCAGCACCCTCACGTTTGGCTCGCTGCTCAATGCCGGGGTATTC
Organism: Rhodoferax sp.; assembly: GCA_031291305.1. Classification (GTDB taxonomy): domain Bacteria; phylum Pseudomonadota; class Gammaproteobacteria; order Burkholderiales; family Burkholderiaceae_C; genus Rhodoferax. The sequence goes on from JARLJH010000055.1 coordinate 31,471, forward strand.
ACCCTGCAACCAAGCCTGCACCGCCTCAGGGTTTTGCTCGTAGGCGCGTTTGATGGGTTTTTGCGGTGTGAAGCCCCAGCGCGCCAAGTATTTGCCTATGCTGCGCACGGGCAGTTTGATGCCGTATTCCTGCTCGATGAGTTGACCTACGGCTGCGCGGCTCCACAGGAAGAAGTCCATCTTGAGTTGTTCAGGGCGCTTGTCGATGATGATGCGCTGGATGGCCTCTTCCTGCACAGCACTGAGGGCTCGACCGTCTCCCATGGGGCGACCACGCCGGGCTGGGCGTATGGCTGCCCAGCCACCTTCTTCGAATAGGTCAATGGTAGCGCGTACCGTCGGGTAGGTCAGACCGCTCAGTTCAACGATCTTCATGATCTTGATGGCCTTCTTGTGCAATCGCACGACTTGCTTGCGCCGCTCGTGGAGTTGCTCCAGGGTTTGATTTCTTGCGCTTTCTTTTTCCATGCGGGTTGGATCAGGAAATTCATGGAAAGTTCAAACTTATTTGGGCCGGATCAATAGGTGGCGGTAAAGTCCGTTTGGTACACCTTGGCGGTGTGCAACATGACATGCACCGGACCGGCGTTGCCTGGCAGCGTGCCATAGGTCAGGTAAGCGTCCTCCGTGCCCACCATGTTGGGGCCACCCAGGCCACGCATCTGGTCACCCAGGGCCGACCCTGCGGGTTGGCGACTGCGGCTGGAGGCGAAATCAGCCTGCTTCATCGTCTCGTAACGGCTCTCAAGGCCGTTGTGCTCACTGTCGCAGCCGCGGTCTTGCGGGGTGCACCGGAACACCGTCTTGAAACCGGCGCTTGCCAGCGCCTGTTCGTAATTGCGCTGCACCTCCAGGCGTGTCTTTCCGGGCGGGGCGAAATAAACCAGACGGGTGATGCGCCCTTCCACCGTAACCGGTGACAGGAAATGGAGCTGCCGATCAAAACCGATCTGACCAGGAAAACTGGTTGTATCGAAAGGCAGTTGCTGGTAAGCCAACAGCCAGGAGTTTTGATAATCGAGATAGGAAGAAGCCTCACGGCCCCTCCCTCTCACACCACCGGACATACGGGTCACGTATCCGGCGGTTCCTTGAAACTTTGTTGATCTCATGCTGCCTTGGCCCTCGCCAATTCGGGCAGCCCCATTTGACGAA
>JARLJH010000056.1 GCA_031291305.1 Rhodoferax sp.
GCCTGATAGAAAAAGAAGCCAAGAGAAACCAAGCCCAAAAACCGGGCACCGTAAACTTCCAGCTTTAACCCGGTCAAGCCACCAGTCAGAAGTTCTCAACTTCCTCCGCCTTCAGGCTCATACCTGGATTGGAAAATACTTTCGGCGTCGTGCTGTTTCAGGCACTCGGCGGCTCGGCCACCACCCAGTTTGACACCCGAGCAAAGCTTGCTGAAATCGGCACGGCAAGCCTGCATGGCCGCGTTACGTGCTGCCCAGACGGGTGACGAGAAAGCAAACGCCAGGGTCAAACCAATGGCAGTGACGCGCGCAAGGGGATGTGGCTTCATGACGTACTCCTTCACTCACACTCGATTCAGGGATGCGTGACGGTGACCGAACCGGTTTGCCCGTTTGGACCAGTGACCGTCGTCTGCGATCCGGTGTCAGTGCGCGTTGTGCTACGTGTAGCCGTGTTGCCGTTAAATCCGGTCATGGTGGACGTGGTGCCGGTGGCCGAACGAAGAACGACGCGACTGGCCGTTTTGCCGTTCGGGCCTGTGGTACTGGAGCTCACATTCCCCTCGCTGCGATTGACGCTGCGGCTGGCCGTCTGGCCATTGGCGCCTGTGATGATGGTGTTGCGCCCACGCGCCAGCGCATCACCGGTGACGCAAAGTAACGCCGTAGCACTGGCCAGCGACAGGATGAGGGTGCGACCCGCCAATGATTTGGGCATGGTCGTCAAGTGGATCGTGTTCATGAGAATGTCCTTTCAGAGGGTATGGCATGGATGTTCAAAGGAGCCGACGAACGCCTTTGTCCGTCGCCTAGATTGGAAATGCCACTGCACGAATTGCCACCGACATTGCGTGACGAATTGCGACAAGATTGAAATAGACATGTCGCAGCCGAATGCCCGTGGCAGACCCTACACCGAATATCATTTATACAAAATTGCTGTCTAGCCCTTGTACTGCCTGCACGAGTAGCTATACATTTTGTTTATTCACCACGCAACTTCACCCGAGCCTCAATCGCCCGACGCGTCGACTTCATCACTCTGGTGTGGAAAGTACTTGGGCACGCATCGAGACGTTGCTTCACCCGGAATGCTTCGAGGTTGGGAAGTCAGGGATTCGTTACCGTTGTCAGCGGGCTATTCGCTGGGACTGATTGTGGAACTCAGTGCGCTGGCTTCAATCCCCCGGAAACACTTTCCCATGCCCCATCAGCAGTTCCAGCGCATCAGCGGCCATGGGTCGGCCAAAGTGATAACCCTGCATCAGGCGGCAACCGTTCTGCAGCAAAAAGTCGCGCTGCTCGGGCTGTTCAACGCCCTCGGCAATCACCTCTTTTTTCAGACTATTGGCAATGCCCACAATGGCCCGGACGATGCCGGCATCGTCCTCGCTGTCGGGCAGCTCGCGCACAAAAGACTGGTCGATCTTGATGCGGTTGAAAGGCAACCGTTTCAGATAGCCCAGGCTGGAGTAGCCAGTTCCGAAGTCATCCACCGACAGTTTGATGCCCATGACGTTAAGCCGCAGCAACATGTCGATGATGCGATCGGTATCGCGAATGAACGCACTCTCGGTGATTTCAAGCTCCAGCCATTGGGGATCAAGCCCCGCATCACTCAAGGCAGACGACACCTGATCGGGCAAATCACTCTGGCGCAACTGAACGGCGGACAGGTTGACCGCCATGACCACCGGCGGATAACCCTGATCGATCCAGGCCCGGCTCTGTCGGCAAGCTTCACGCAGCACCCACTCGCCAATGGTGTTGATCAGGTTGCTCTCCTCGGCAACGGGAATGAAACGCACAGGCGGCACGTCCCCCAGCGTCGGATGCTGCCATCGGATCAGTGCCTCCAGCCCAATCAGTGCGCCAGTCGCGCCATCGACCTGAGGCTGGTAGTGCAACCGGAACTCGTGCCCCAGAATCGCCCGACGCAGGTTGTTTTCCAGGGCCACCCGCTCTGAAATACGAATGTTCATTTCCGGCGTGAAAAACCGGTAGGCATTGCCCCCGGCAGCTTTGGCCTGGTACATGGCGGTATCGGCATTCTTCAGCAGGGTGCTGATGTCTGGGCCGTCTTGTGGGTAAGCGCTGATGCCGATGCTGACACCGACCATGAGTTCATGACCATCGACCACAAACGGTGTCTTGATGACATCAATCATGCGCTGCGCGACGTTGGCCACCCGCGCGAGGTGTTTGAACCCTTGCATCAGCACCGCGAACTCATCACCCCCCTGGCGACTGATGGTGTCACGGTCATCCAGATGGGCACGCATGCGCTGCGACACCTGCTGCAGCAACTGGTCGCCCACTTCATGACCCAGCGTGTCATTGACAAACTTGAAGTGATCCAGATCAAGGAATAGCACAGCCAGAGGGGCCTGTGTGCCCATGGCGTCGGCCAGAGCCATGGCCATGCGGTCGCCCAGCAGGGCACGATTGGGCAGGTCAGTGAGGATGTCGTGCTCGGCCAGATAACGAATGCGCTCCTGATCCACATGAAGCTGGGTGATATCGCGGGCCACACCGGCAACCCCGGCCAGTTGGCCCCGATCATCCAGCACAGGGGTCGAGATGTATTCAAAATAACGCAGGCCGCCACCCGTCACCTCCTGGGTGGCTTCGCGGCGCTGCTGCATCCTGGTTGAGAAAGCCCTGACATCCTGAACCCGCAGCGCTTGCGCCGTGGACTCTGGCCAAATGTCTGTCACGGTATGGCCAAGAATCTGCTGCAGGTCGCGTCCACTGAGCTGACGATAGGCTTCATTGACGGCAATCATGCGCTGGTCACGATCAGTCAGCCAGGCGGGATCGGGCAGACTGTCAAGCAACGCACGGGTGCGACGCAAGTTGGTCTCGTAGGCCTCGGTCATGCCTTTGGCCAGGCGGCGCGCCTCGTCGTAGGTGCGTAGCCAGACGATGATCCAACCCGCCAACACCACCGCCAGAACCAGTGCGCTGACTCCCCCCCAGACAGCCTGCCGACGCCAATTGGAGAGGTAATCGCTGGTGGCATGCCCGACCAGCACATACAGTGGAAAGTCGCCCACTTTACGAACGGTGTAGATGCGCTCCACACCATCCACGCCAGATTTAGCGGTGTAGCTGCCCTGACTCTTGCCTTGCCCCAGCAGTGCACGCAGCGACGGGCTGTCAAATGGTTTTCCCAATTTATCCGGCACCACGGGGTACCGCGCGATCAACCGCATTTGGTCATCCATCAACGTCACCGTGCGCGATGGGCCAAGATCGAGCTTGGCGTAGAAATCCTGAAAATAGTCAGCCCGCACGGCAGCCTGGACCAAACCGGCAAAACGCCCTTGGCGGTCATCAATGCGCCGACTCAGGGTGATCACCCAATTCTTGGTAATGCGAGCAAACAGAGGCTCGGAGATGACCAGCTTGCCGCTCGGGTCAGCCTGGTTGCGTTGAAAGTACGCCCGGTCACTGATGCTGGCACTGGAGACTTCCCCCGATGCATCAAAAATGAAATGTCCATTCTGGTCAGAGATACGCAAGCTCTGCGACTCACCGATCAGCCCCAGATAACGCGACAACGTGGCGTTGATGGCAGTGGCGTCCTGCGGTTCACCTGCCAAAACCCCATTCAGTCGCAATTGGCTGGCCAAGAGCACGGTATCGACTTTATCCACCGTACTACGGGCATGGCTCTCCAGGACATTGGCCAGATTCTCCTGGCTGCGTTGAATAAATTCGATTTCGCGGTCATAGGTGTGTTTCAGCCCAATCGCACCCAGAAAAACATAGGTCAAAAAGGCTGCGATACCCAGTGCGATCATCAGCATCCTGCGCCAAGGATCGGCGTCAACGGATTTCCGTATTTTCAAGGGAATCGATTGACTGTCCATATGGGGGAATGTAGAAAACGCCCATTGTGCGCGAGATTGCCAGTGACACCATTGAATTAAATATCAATTGCGTGAAATATTGACGTTAACGCCGTTCGAGTGCCTCAAACACCCGGATTGCCGCATAAGCATCGTTGGCGGCATAGACCAATTGCGCCTCGGTCAGATGCAGATTGGCCCAGTTGCTGGTGGCAGCTTTTTTGGACTTGATGAAGCGCTGCTGGAACAGCACCGCCACCGCGCCCTTCGCGCCCATATCTTTGCGATAGCCGCGCTCCCGGAACACGGTGTTGAGTTCCAGCACCCCGGCGGGCTCCACGCCCAGCTTGTGGATGATGCGTTTACGGTCATCGCCCAGGCCAAAACCGGCCTTGACAAAGCCTGTCATGGCCAGCAGCTCTGCAGCCACCGCACGGCAATCGGGCTCGTGCAACTGAAATACCCAGGCGCGCTGGGGCGTGGACAACTGCAAAATGTGCGGCCCGTCTGACTGCTCACCAACCCGAAAGGTCGGTTTGGATTCGGTGTCGAAGCCCCAGGCCGGTGCGTCGGCCAGCGCCGCAGCGGCCTCTCGCGCGCCAGCACCCGTGCTCACCATGGTGATGCGGTCCAGCCCCAGACGCTCAAACGCTGGCAGCAGGGCAATGGCATCCTTGTCGGGGGTCGGGTGCTGGTTGTGATGGGCAGGCTCGCGCGGCTTGGTCACGGGTGAGCGGGCGCCTGGCGGTGATGCACTCACCGGGCGACCTGACGTGCGTGATCGACCTTCAGGCAGCGGTTTTGCACCGCCACCATGCCAGCTGCGCGTGCGCGCGCCAGGGCCGCGTCGTGGCTGATGCCCAGCTGCAGCCAAATCGCACCCAGCCCCAGGGCAATCGCTTCGTCCACCACCGGCGGCACGTCTTCGCTGTTGCGAAACACATCCACCAGGTCAATCTTTTCATGCTGCGCGGCGTCCTTCAGGGTGGCATAGACGGTCTCGCCCAAAATCGCCTGCCCGTTCGCGGCGGCCACCGGGTTGACCGGCACGATGCGCCAACCGTGCGCCTGCAGGTATTGCGCCACGCCGTAGCTTTCGCGGTGCGCCTTGGGCGACAGGCCGACCACCGCCACGGTGCGGCAGTGCGTCAGGATGTGCGCCACAGCTTGCGGCTCGGTCAGCTCAGAAGGTGTCGGAAGCGTCATGGTGTCTCGCTCAGATGTTTAGTTAGTCAGGCTGGGCTTCTGGCATGAGCAACGCGCGCAGGCGTGGAAACGCCTCAAAGGCATTACGGGTCGTGGCCTCGGCCAGCGCCTCGGGGCTGATGCCACGCAAGGCCGCAACCTCCATGCCGATGCGCGGCAACTCGGCCGGTGAGTTGATGCCCTGCGGCTCGCCCGCAGCACGTTGTTCGGCAGATTTGTACAGCCAGTGCGGCGGCATGTCGGGCGCATCGGTCTCCAGCACGATGGCCTCCAGCGGCAGGTCAACGGCCAGGCTGCGCAACTGTCTGGCCCGATCAAAGGTCACGGCACCGCCAAAACCCAGCTTCAACCCCAGGTCGATGAACGCCCGCGCCTGCTGAAAACTACCGTTAAAAGCGTGCACCACGCCGTGCCAATGGCCACCCGGTCCGGCCACCTCGCGCAAGGCTTTCAAAATCTGATCGGCCGAGCGGCGTGCATGCACCACCACCGGCAAGTCGTGCGCACGCGCCAGCTTGAGCTGACTGCGAAAAAAGTCCTGCTGCCGTTCCCGCCAAGGGCTTTTGTTCAGGTCCGGGATGAAAAAGTCCAGCCCGATTTCGCCAATCGCGACCAGTCGTGGGTCGTCATGCTGGGCCTGCACGGCGGCGGTCAATCGGCTCAGGGCATCGTTGGCGGCGTAGGGCACATTCATCGGGGTGATGCCCAGGCAGTAGCTGTCGCCCGTTTGGTACGCCAGCGTGCGCACCGCCTCAAAGTTATTGGCGCTGATTGCCGGCAGCACACAGTGCACTACACCATTTGTAGCTGCTAACGCCCGCTGCTCCTGGGCTTGGAGCCCAAACTCTCTTGCATCCAGATGGCAATGGGTGTCGATCCAGCGCATGGTGGGGCAGGATGCCGGTCAGGCCCAGACAGCCAGATACTGGGCCAGTTCGGCGTCCTGGTTGACCACATGCCGGTGCGCCCAGTCGGTCATCACGGCGACGATGGCTTTCTTGTTCATGTGGCCCTTGCCAACATCCATGCTGCGGTCCTGCAGGCGTGTCAACAGACTCTGGTGGTCTTCGGCATGCGCCTGTGCGCCGGTATAAGCCAACTTGGTCATCAACGCGTCTTCCAGCTCAAACAGGCGTTGCATCTGCTTGTACAAGGTGACGATCATCGGACGCACGGCCATCCAGTCGTCGGACGCGGCAATCTGGTTTGCCAGTTCAAACAGCGCTATTTGCGCTGCGTCAATCTCAGCGTTGCCGATTTTGTAACTCTCCAGCCATTCGATAGTCATTTGTACCACTCCAACTGTCCAAAAACTTTGGCTCATTCTGAGCTTACAACACGACACCCTCGGCCAGACGGCCTTGCACCAGGGTGAGCTGGCGGGCACAACGCGCCGCCAGCGAGGCATCGTGCGTCACCACCACAAACGCAGTACCGTTCGTGCGGGCCAGCTCCAGCATCAAGTCAAACACGCCATGCGCGGTGCTACGGTCCAGGTTGCCGGTGGGCTCGTCAGCCAGCACGCACGCGGGCTGCGTTACCAACGCACGGGCAATCGCCACCCGCTGGCGCTCGCCACCAGACAGCTCACTGGGCCGGTGCTGCAGACGCTCGGCTAAGCCCACGTCAGACAGCATTTTTGAAGCCACTTGCGCTGCCTGCACCCGGTCTGAGCGCCTGATCCACAGCGGCATCGCCACATTGTCCTGAGCGCTGAACTCAGCCAGCAAATGATGAAACTGGTATACAAAACCCAGATGCTGATTACGCAAGCGCCCCTGCTGGGCCGCGCTCTGGTGCGCCAGGTCCTGCCCCAGCAGCATGACCTTTCCGCTGGTCGGTGCGTCCAGCCCACCCAGCAGATGCAGCAAGGTACTTTTGCCCGAACCCGATGCGCCGACGATGGCCAGCGTTTCACCGGCATACACGTCCAGATCAACGCCCTGCAACACCGTCACGTCCAGACGTCCCTCGGTAAAGCGTTTGGTCAGACCACGCGCGCTCAAGACCAATTGTGATGAAACGTCACTCATAGCGCAGCGCCTCGGCAGGGTTGACGCGGCTGGCGCGCCAGCTCGGGTACAGCGTGGCGGCAAAGGCCAGCACCAGAGAGATCACCGCAATCGGCACGATGTCACCCTGCTGCGGGTCGCTCGGCATGCGGCTGATCAGGTACACGTCGCGTGGCAAAAAGGTGGTGTGCAGCAGGTGTTCAATGGCGGGCACGATCACGTCAATATTGAACGCCACCAGCAGGCCCAGCCCCAGTCCGGCCAGCGTGCCAATCACCCCCACCATCGCGCCCTGCACCACGAAGATGCCCATGATGCTGGCCGGGCTGGCACCCAGCGTGCGCAAAATGGCAATGTCAGCGCGCTTATCAGTGACCGTCATCACCAGCGTGCTGACCAGGTTGAACGCGGCCACCGCCACGATCAGGGTCAGGATGATGAACATCATGCGTTTTTCGACCTGCACGGCGGCAAACCAGGTGCGGTTTTGCCGCGTCCAGTCGCGAATCAACAGGTTGTCGGTCAGCGTGCGCGCCAGCTCGGCGGCCACCTCGGGTGCCTGGTGCAGGTCTTTCAGGCGCAGCCTCACACCGGTGGGACCTTCCAGACGGAAGATACGCTCGGCGTCAAGCATGTGCATCAGCACCAGGGTCGAGTCATACTCATAGTGGCCCGAATCAAAGGTGCCGACCACCGTCATCTGCTTCAGACGTGGCACCACACCCGCCGGAGTGACCTGCCCGCTGGGAGCCACCAGTGTCACTTTGTCGCCCTGCTGAACGCCCAGCGAGCGTGCCAGTTCGCCACCCAGCACCACGCCAAATTCGCCGGGCACCAGGCGGGCCAGCGCCGTATCCTTCATGCCAACGACCAGATCGGTCACTTCCGCTTCATGGGCCGGATCAATACCCCGGACCATAGCGCCTTTCATGTCCTCACCCCTTGCCAGCAAAGCCTGAGCAGCTATGAAAGGTGCAGCACCAATGACCTGTGGATTGGTCCGGGCTTCGCGCATCGTGCGCGCCACATCGGGCAGCGCCGCGCCATCAGGGGCAAAAATCTCGATGTGCGACACCACGCCCAGCATGCGGTCGCGCACTTCTTTTTGAAAGCCGTTCATGACGCTGAGCACAATGATCAGCGCCGCCACACCCAGCGCAATGCCCAGCATGGACACACCGGAGATGAAGGAGATGAACCCATTGCGGCGGGTGGCGCGGCCTGCGCGGGTGTAGCGCCAGCCAAGGGTGAGTTCGAAAGGAATAGGCATCAGATCAGGTTTTCGCGGCAAGCTACCGCCATGTCAGGGCGTTGATTATCCGGGACAATGCTCGCCATGCACCTGATCATTCCTTACGCCGCCATCAATTCTGAGGGCTTTGCCGATGCCATGCGCCACCTGCAGCTGCCCAATCTGCAAAAGCTGCTAACCCGCCTGAGCCCGCTGCCCCTGGATGTGGGTGACGAATCCAGTCTCACACCACCCCATGAGCGCACCCTGGCCCGTGCCTTGAACCTGAACGCTGGCGACGGCCAGTTTCCCTGGGCGGCCAGGCAGGCACAGCGGTTGGGGCTGGACAGCGCAGGCAGTGCCTGGGCCTTCATTACCCTGTGCCACTGGCAGATCAACACCGGCCACGTGACCATGAGCCCGCTACCGCAACTGCCGCAAGCCGAATCCGACGAGCTGCGGGCTGCCATGCAACCCTATTTCGCCGAGGACGGCATCACCCTGCATGCCTATGAGGCGGGCTGCTGGCTGGCGCAGGCTGACATTTTTGCCAATCTGGCCAGCGCCTCGCCAGACCGCGTGATCGGCCGCAACCTGCAAGCCTGGATGCCCGAATCCAAGCAGGCTGCCCCCTTGCGCCGTCTGCAAAACGAGATGCAGATGCTGCTCTACACCCACCCAGTGAACGATGCGCGCGATGCACACGGCCTGGCACCCATCAACTCGGTCTGGTTCAGTGGCACGGGCGCCCTGCCCGCCAACTATCAAGCCCCGGATGCCCAGACACAGCCCCTGGTACTCGACACCCTGCGCGACGCAGCCCTGGCCAACGACACGGCCACCTGGCTTAAGGCTTGGCAAAAGCTCGATGCCAGCGAGATCGCCGTCCTGCTGCAAAGCGCCACCAGCGGCCAACGCATCCAACTTACCCTGTGCGGCGAACGCAGCAGCCAGTGCTGGCACACCCAGCCGCAGCCGGTTTGGCAAAAGTTCAAGCATATTTTTAGCTCTCAGCCCTTACATTCATTGCTTGAGAAGCTATGAAAATAATAATTAGAGATGCCCCGCCACGCACCGTCTGGGCGCTGGAAAAGGCAGGCATTCACCCGCTGTTGGCGCAGCTGTACGCAGCGCGTGGCGTGCAGGACCCGTCCGAGCTGGACGCCGCACTGGCCAACCTGCTCCCGCCCACCGCCATGAAAGGCACGGCCCAGGCCGCACAACTGCTGGCCGATGTCATTGCCACGGACAAAAAACTCTGCATCGTGGCCGACTACGACTGCGATGGCGCCACCGCCTGCGCCGTGGCCGTGCGCGGCCTGCGCCTGCTAGGCGCCAGACATGTGGACTACATCGTGCCCGACCGCGTGCAGGACGGCTACGGCCTCACCGCCCCCATCTCGGCGCGGGTCAAGGCCAGCGGCGCGGATGTGCTGATTACCGTGGACAACGGCATTGCCAGTTTTGACGGTGTGGCCGCCGCCCGCGCGCTGGGCCTGCAGGTGCTGGTCACCGACCACCACCTGTGCGCCAGCATTAACGGCCAGATGGCCCTGCCCGATGCCGACGTGATCGTCAACCCGAACCAGCCGGGCTGCAGCTTCGAAAGTAAATCCATCGCCGGGGTCGGCGTGATGTTTTATGTGCTGCTGGCGCTGCGCGCCGAACTGCGCCAGCGCGGCGTGTTCGCAGCCCAACAGCAGCCCAAGCTCGATGCCCTGCTACCGCTGGTGGCACTGGGCACCGTGGCCGACGTGGTGCGCCTGGATGCCAACAACCGCCGCCTCGTGGCTCAAGGGCTAAAACGGGTTCGAGCCCAGGTATTGCCTGCAGGTCTAGCTGCACTATTTGCAGCATCATCGCGTGACATCAAGGTCGCGACAACCTTTGACTTCGGCTTCGTTTTAGGCCCGCGCATCAACGCTGCAGGCCGCCTGTCTGACATGACGTTGGGCATTGAGTGCCTGTTGACCGACGATGCAAACCGAGCGTTGGAACTCGCCAAAACCCTGGACAACATCAACCGCGAGCGTCGCGAGATTGAGGGCAACATGCGCGAACAGGCGCTGCTGGTGGCCGAGTCGCTGTTTGAAGACGCCGCCGAGGCACCGCCTGCCATCTGCGTGTTTGATGCGGATTTTCATGAAGGGGTGGTCGGCATCGTCGCCTCGCGCATCAAGGACAAGCTGCACCGCCCGGCATTCGTCTTTGCCCCCAGTGGCGCCACCGGCCACGGCCACGAACTCAAGGGTTCGGGGCGCTCCATCCCCGGTTTTCACCTGCGCGACGCGCTTGACCTGGTCGCCAAACGCCACCCCGGCGTGCTGCTGCGTTTTGGTGGCCATGCCATGGCGGCTGGCTGCACCATTGCCGAGGAGCACTTTGAAACCTTTGAGCAAGGACTGGCGGAAGTGGCCAAGGAATGGCTGTCCGCCGCCACCCTGATGCGCCGCCTTGACACCGATGGCCCGCTCAAACCCGAGTACCGCCGGGTTGACTTGGTCGATGCCCTGCACCACGAAGTCTGGGGCCAGGGTTTTGCCGCGCCTACGTTCAGCGAAGAATTGGAGGTGGTGTCGCAGCGCCTGGTGGGTGAAAAACACCTTGCTCTCAAACTCAAACACCGCGGTGAGCCGGTCGATGGCATCTGGTTTGGGCGTACCGAGCCGCTGCCTGCGCGGGTCAAACTGGCGTTCCGGCTCGATGCTGACAGCTGGCGTGGCGAGCGCAAGGTGCGCTTTCTGGTGGAGGCGGCGGAAACGCCCTGACAGCCTGCGGGTGAAGGGCTCCCGGCCTAGAATGGTTCGATGAATGTCACGACCAACGCCGATCTGCACTGCCACTCGGTGATCTCCGACGGCACCCTCACCCCCGAAGAGCTCGCCCAACGCGCAAAAAGCCAAGGCGTGGATCTATGGGCGCTGACCGACCACGACGAGCTTGGTGGACAGGCCCGCGCCGCCGCTGCGGCTGCCACACTTGGGCTGGATTACCTCACCGGCGTTGAAATTTCGGTAAGTTTTCTGGACCAGACGGTGCACATCGTTGGGCTGGGCTTTGAGGCTGACAACGCCGCACTGCGTCAGGGTTTGATCCAGACCCGCGGCGGGCGGGCCCAACGTGCACACGACATGGCCGAAGACCTGGCGCGCGTTGGCATCAAGGGAACGTTTGAAGGAGCCTTGAAGTACGCCGGTAACCATGACCTGATTTCTCGTACCCACTTCGCCCGCTTCCTGGTTGAAACCGGTGTCTGCAAAGACACTTACGAGGTGTTTCGCAAATACCTGACCGAGGGCAAGCCAGGCTACGTGGCGCACCGCTGGGCCACCTTGAGGCAGGCTGTGACCTGGATTCGGGACGCTGGTGGCATGGCGGTTGTGGCACACCCGGCGCGCTACAAATTCAGCGCCAACGAGGAATTTGCCCTGTTCACCGAGTTCAAGGGCCTGGGTGGCCAGGGTGTGGAGGTGGTCACTGGCAGCCACTCCGCCGCTGAGAGTGTGACCTATGCCGACGTGGCGCTGGAGTTTGGACTGGCCGCCTCACGCGGCAGCGACTTCCATAGCCCCGAGGAAAGCCGCACCAATCTCGGTGAGTTGCCTGCCCTGCCCGCCCAGCTCACCCCCATCTGGTCACTGCTGCAAGACCGCATTCAGAGGGCCCCACAGGCTTTAGCCCATTCATGAGTTTCTGGCGTAGCCGCCAGGGTGGCGGGATTTTGCTGATCATGGTAGCCACGCTGTCGTTTGCGCTGGGTGATTCAGCCACGCGCCACGTCACCCAGTTCGCCCCGGTGCTGATGTTGCTGTGGTTTCGCTATGTGTTTCAAACCGTCACAACGCTGGTTCTGCGCTTCCCGGTGCAAACAACCACTCTGTTCAAAACACCCAACCCGAAGTTTCAGACATTGCGCGGCGTGTTGTTATTGGTGGTCAGTTTTTGCTCATTTTCTGGCCTGCAGCACCTGCCGGTGGCCGAGTTCACCGCCATGGTGATGCTCTCGCCCATGGTCGCCACGGCCATGGCAGCCATTGTGCTGAAAAACCATGTGGCCCATGTGCGCTGGGTGCTGATGGCGGTGGGGTTGGCTGGCGTCCTGCTGGTGGTGCGCCCCGGTGGCCAGGTGTTCGGTTGGGCGCTGTTGTTTCCTCTGGGGATGATAGGTGCCTACGCTTGGTTTCAGGTGCTGACCAGCCGCTTGAGCGGTGACGAAAACCCCTATACCACCCAGTTCTACACCGGGCTGGTGGGCGCACTGGTGATGACTCCGCTGCTGCTATGGAGCTGGGACTCCCAGGCGTTGCTGGGCTACTGGCCCTGGTTCGTGGTCGTGGGGTTTGCGGCCACCTTTGGGCATCTGATGCTGATTCGCGCGTTCAACCGGGCCAGTGCGGTGGTGCTGTCGCCCTACCTCTATACCCAGATCGCCTTTGCCACGATCGCTGGCTGGCTGTTTTTCAGCCACATACCCGACACGCTGGCCTGGATCGGTATCGCAGTGATCGCGATCAGCGGCGTAGGCAATGCCATGGTGTCGGGTCGTGAGGCAACCCGATTGCGACAGCGGTGACAATATCCCCATGCCACTGCTTTTTGAAATCCACCCCGACAACCCGCAACCCCGGCTGCTCAAGCAGGCCACGGCTTTGCTGGACAAAGGCGAGGTGCTTGCCGTCCCCACCGATTCCAGCTACGCGCTGGTCTGCCATCTGGACGACAAGGCCGCTGCCGACAAGCTGCGCCGCATCCGTGGCGTGGACGACAAACATCACCTGACCCTGCTGTGCCGCGACCTGTCGGAGTTGTCTGTCTACGCTCAGGTGGACAACGCCCAATACCGTCGCCTCAAAGCCGCCACCCCAGGGGCCTACACCTTCATCCTGCAAGCTACCAAAGAAGTACCGCGTCGCCTGAGCCATCCGGCGCGCAAGACCATTGGCCTGCGCGTGCCTGATCATAAAGTGCTACAGGAGCTTCTAGCCCTTCACAGCACACCGCTTCTAGCTACAACATTAATAGCTCCTGGCGAAACTGAACCGCTCAACGATGCCGACGAAATCCGCGAGCGCTACCACGGTCGCATTGCTGCCATCATTGACTCGGGCGCCTGCCCGCGCGAACCCACCACCGTGGTCGACCTGACCGACACCGAGCCCGTGATCATCCGCGAAGGCCGCGGATCACTGGCGCTGCTGGGCTTATAGGCCAACAACAACTTCACATCATGGACATTGGTCATCTGATTCAAACCATCGCGCTGTACGCCATTCCGGTACTGCTGTCGATCACCCTGCACGAAGCCGCCCACGGTTATGCGGCAAGGCATTTTGGCGACAACACGGCCTATGTGGCCGGGCGTATCACGTTGAACCCGTTCAAGCACATCGACCCGATCGGCACCATTGTGATGCCGCTGATGCTGTACCTGGTCACATCAGGCGCCTTCCTGTTCGGTTATGCCAAGCCGGTGCCGGTGCGATTTGGCAATTTGCGCAACCCCAAGAAGGACATGGTCTGGGTGGCGCTGGCTGGGCCGGCCTCGAATTTTGTCCAGGCACTGCTTTGGGGTGTGGTGTTTTACCTGTTGCAGGGTGCGGGTGTGACCGAGCCTTTTTTCGTCGAAATGGCGCAAGGCGGCATTCTGGTCAACGTGGTGATGTTTGTCTTCAATCTGTTTCCGCTACCGCCGCTGGACGGTGGTCGCATTCTGGTTGGCCTGCTGCCCTATCGGCAGGCGATGATGGTGTCGCGGGTCGAACCGTGGGGGTTTTTCATCGTCATGGCGCTGGTACTGGCCGGTGTCGTCAGTAACCTGTGGATGCGCCCGCTGATGGGGCTCACCTTCAAGCTGATCAACCTGCTGCTAACGCCTCTGGCCATGCTGCTGAGCTGATCGTCGCTATCTTTTTTCTATTGTTACTGTTGTTTTCTCATGAGCATTGAGCGTTTTCTGACCGGCATCACCCCCTCTGGCACCCCTCACCTGGGCAATTACGTGGGCTCCATCCGGCCCTCGGTAGCGGCCAGCTTGCGCAGCGGTGTGCAAAGCTTTTACTTTCTGGCCGATTACCACGCGCTGATCAAAATCGATGATCCAGCACGTATCCAGCGCTCCACGCTGGAAATCGCTGCCAGCTGGCTGGCTTGCGGTCTGGACCCGGAACGCGTGGTGTTTTACCGGCAGTCGGACATTCCTGAAATTCCAGAACTCACTTGGTTCTTGAGCTGCGTGCTGGGCAAAGGGGTGCTCAACCGCGCCCACGCCTACAAAGCCGCCGTTGACAAAAACACCGCAGCGGGCCTGGACACCGATGCCGACGTGAACGTCGGCCTGTTCATGTACCCGGTGCTGATGGGCGCCGACATTCTGATGTTCAACGCGCACCATGTGCCGGTGGGACGCGACCAGGTGCAACACATCGAGATGGCGCGCGACATGGCCAACAGCTTCAACCACCGCTATGGCCAGCACTTCACCATGCCAGAGGCGGCCATTGAGGACAACGTGGCCACCCTGCCCGGTCTGGACGGGCGCAAGATGAGCAAGAGCTACGACAACACCATCCCGCTGTTTGCGCCGCGCGCACAGTTGCAAAAGCTCATCGGTGGCATCGTCACCGACAGCAAGGCCCCGGGCGAAGCCAAAAGTGTGGAAGGCTCGGCGCTGTTCCAGATTTATCAGGCCTTTGCCAGCGCGCAGGAAACCGACGCGTTGCGCCAGGCCTATGCCAATGGCATCGCTTGGAAGGACGCCAAACAACTGGTGTTTGACCGCATCGACCAGGAACTGGCGCCAATGCGTGCCGCCTATGAAGCGCTTATCAACAACCCCGGCAAGATCGAAGCCATCTTCCAGGCCGGAGCCATCAAGGCACGCGCCATTGCCACCCCCTTCATGGCCGAGCTACGCCACGCTGTGGGCCTCCGCGACCTGCGCAGCAAAGACACCGTCTCCATCAAAATGGCCAAGTCGGCGCTGCCGGTGTTCAAACAATACCGCGAAAGCGATGGCCAGTTTTACTTCAAATTGCAGAGCGCCGAAGGCCGTCTACTTCTGCAAAGCGGCGGCTTCGCATCCCCAAAGGTTGCTGGGCAAGCCATTGCTGCGCTGCAGACGCAAGGCGCTGACGCGCTGGCAGATTTGGTCGACAGCGTCAAGCTCGCCGAAGGGGCGCAAACCGCCGAACTGCATGCGGCGATGCAGGCGTTGCGCGAGGCCAAAGTAGCCTCGAAAGCCAGCTAGCCACTGATACAATCGCGGCCTTGATTCGCGGAGAGATGGCAGAGTGGCCGAATGTACCTGACTCGAAATCAGGCGTACCGCAAGGTACCGTGGGTTCGAATCCCACTCTCTCCGCCACAGATATAGAAAGTCTGCTATTCATAGGATAGCAGACTTTTTATTTCAACTGCACGAGTGATGATCAGTGCTGCATCTATGCACGTGGCAACACAATGTCCACCTGAGCCCCCCCCGAAGCCGCATTGGAAATCTTCAACGCACCGAGGTAACTTGATACCAGATCGTTGACCACAGACAAGCCAATACCGTGCCCGGAGACCGATTCATCGAGTCGCACACCTCTTGCCAGCTTGGCTTGCGGCGCAGCAAAGCCAGGACCATCGTCCGTCACGCGGATATTGAGGCCTTGCTCGTTAAGCCAGATTTGGACGCCGACCTCATGTTTGGCCCACTTGGCGGCGTTGTCCAGCACGTTGCCCAGCATCTCAAAAGCATCTCCCTCGTCCAGACGCCAGGCCAACTCTGACGGGCACGCCAGCGTAAATGACAAGTTCTTGTCCAGATAGACCTTGCCCAGCGTGTCACGAATCCTGTGCAAAAGAGGCGCCAGTACCAAATAGGGCGCAAACCGATTGGCACCGCTGGCACCGGCCCGGCCTAGCTGGTGACGCACGATGTCGTCCATGCGGCTGACTTGTTGCGCCACAGCGGCGGGCAACTCAGCGGGCTCTGCCAAGGCCGCACGCATGGCTGCCAACGGCGTTTTCAGGCTATGGGCGAGGTCGTCCAACGCCTCTTTGTAGCGCGTTTGGCGGTTCCGCTGCTGGTCGATGAGCAGATTCAGGTTGTGGCCCAACCCGGCAAGCTCGCGGGGGTAGTTGCCCTCCACTCTGGCTTGAGTTCCGGTCTCGATGCGCTGGATTTCACTGGCCATCTGACCCAAAGGTGTTAGACCCCAGCGCAGCAGCAAGGTCTGGGTGAGCAGCAATAGCACGCCCGTGGCACCCAACCAGCTCCAGAGGGTACGCTCGAAGGTGAACAACTCCCGATCAAACCCAGCCTTGTCTTCCAACACCGAAAAAACCAGCTGGGCCTGCTGATCGTTCACAGCCCACTTGACCGCATAGGTAGCAGCCAGAAACGCGTGCCCCGAAGTGACATGGTCCGCACTTTGGGCCTGCGGCGCAGTAACCGTGTCAAACTTCCACTGGCCCGTCGCCTGACTGGTCTGAAACGGCAGACTGACTCCAACTGTCGATGACGAGCGCCATGTCTGACTTTGGTCCAGCTTGCTGATGCTGGCATACAGCCCCGAGCCCGGCAAGGACAAACGTGGCTCCGCCAGCGATGGCGGCATGACCAAGGCACCTGCGCCATCCAGTTCGGCACCCGCCATCAACAAGTAAATCGTGGTTTGCAAGCGGGCAAAGCGCTGTGCCCGAATACTGTCAGCGTAAGCCTGCTGGACGGCCCAGCCCGCAATGGCCAGAAAGGCCAGCAGCACCAGAAAAGCGCCCCAGGCCAGGCGTGTGCGAATGGACGGCGGCGCCTTCACTGCAGCACGAAGCGGTAACCGCGACCGCGCAGCGTTTCAATCGGCGCAAGCTGCCCCTCGGGGTCCAGTTTGCGCCGCAGCCGACCGACCAACACCTCCAGCACGTTGCTGTCACGATCTTCATCGTGCGGGTACAGGTAGTCAGACAACTCCTGCTTACTCACCACTCGGGCGCGTTCACGCACCAGGTATTCCAGCACGCGGTATTCAAAGGTGGTCAGATCAAGAGCGTCCCCATGGAGTCGGGCGGCTTGTGCCGAGAAATCGACCTCAAGCTCACCCAGCTTGAGCACATCCGATGTGGCCTTGAGGGCGCGTCGCAGCAGCGCCTTGACGCGAGCGGCCAGCTCCGGATAGTCGAACGGCTTGACCAGGTAGTCATCGGCACCGGTTTCCAGGCCTTTGACCTTGTCTTGCCAACTACCGCGTGCCGTCAGGATCAAGATCGGCAGGCTCCGGCCTTCGGCACGCAGGGTCTGCACCACGGTCAGTCCGTTCACCTTGGGTAACCCCAGGTCCACGATGGCAAGGTCCACCGGGTACTCACGGGCCTGAAACAGGCCGTCTTCACCGTCAGCCGCCGTGTCGACACGATAACCATCGGCTTCCAACTGGCGTTTGACACCAAGCCGCAATACGGCATCGTCTTCAATCAACAACAGGCGCATGGGCAGAGCGGCTTCAGGTGGGTCACATTGTGCGGCCACTAGCCGCATCGACCAGGATCACTTTGACCTCACCCTGCTGCGTGAGTACTTTCACGCGCCAAACCACGCGACCACCTTGGTCGATCCTGTCCACAGCCAGCACGCGCCCGCCACTCGACTTCTGAACGGCTGCTGCAGCAGCATCGCGGCTGACATCTGCCCAGGCGGGCAGGGTCAGGGTTATTAGCAGCGCAGCGGTCAGGGCGTTCAAGAATTTCATGATAGAGCGAGGGTTTGGATCACATCTTCAAGCAATGGTACTCTGGCCGATGTGGTCGCGGTTACTGCACGATCGGGTCAACCGATACGCGCACGGGCAGGAAGTTGCCTGGGTTGCTGTGCATGAAGGTGGTGTAGTTTTGCCCGCGGTATTCATAAGCAACGCGATAGCCGGTGATGCGTGTTTGCGTGTCATACACCGTGCGGCAGGTCTGAACCTCCCGCTGAGTGACTTCCTGAGGGCGGTTGTCGTAATGGTCACGACGACCATCGTTGGCCATGTGGTCACCGGTCATCGCACCCAGGACCACACCCAGGGCAGTTGCCGCGTCTTTGCCCGAACCGCCACCGATTTGATGGCCGATCACGCCACCGGCCAAGCCGCCGAGGATCGCACCACCATATTGGCGATCCTGTCCACTCTGACTCTCATAGGCGCTACGACCACCGCGCTCCTCGACCCAACGGCTGCTGCACTCGTTGCGCGGCACATTGACGTTTTCGTATTGCGGCTCGGCGCTACGAACGCGGGCGTTGTCGGTATAGGTTTCGGCTTGGGCCCCCACCAGGGCGCTGGCAAACAAACTGGCAATAATGAGACGTTTCATGAAAAGCTCCTTGGGTTGGTATGGGAGGCAGTTTGCGCGTCCATGCATGAACCCAAGCTGAACAGAAACGATATTGTTTGTGGATTCCATCAACAGCGCTCTTGCCGTTGGTCACACTCACTGGCCCGCCATCACGTTTTCGCCAGCAACCTCATTCCCAGCGGGTGTAGGCCCAGCCACACATGGCAGCGCCCAGAAGCCACAATAGCCAGGTTTGGGATACGAGGTAGGGGTAAAGCATCAGCGCCACACCGGTCCAAGTCAGCTCTGGTGTGGACGTTTTTCTGCCCCTTCTGAAGACAACATAGCCAATGATGCCAAACAGGATCGACCCAGACAGGTACGCCGGACTGGGTAACTCAAGTCCGAGCGCGCCAAGGCTACTTAAATCATTCACTTGAGAACCCCCAGTCGAATGTCGACGAGACTGCCCAGTATCCCGGCAAACTGCTTTGACGACTGGTCAACCCTGGGCTGACTACGGAAAAGTCTTAGCGAACCACGGTTTGGCGCGACATCGCGACAAGCGTCTTTTGCCTGGACAAAAATTGCCTGATCTGAAGCGCATCAAAAACGCGTGTGGAATTGGCCTTGGCGTTCAACAACACGAGTGTGGCATGCTTGCCCGCCTGCTCTATGCGCATGATGAGGCAATGCCCCGCCTCGTTGGTAAAGCCTGTCTTGGAGAGCAGCACGTCCCATCCGGATGCGCCAACGAGATGATTGGTGTTGTGCACCGTAAACGGGCGACCATTCGCCATGCGAATCGTATTGGACTTGTCACTTGTGATGTTGGTGATCAAGGGATATTTGCCAGCAGCCTGCGCCATTTTGGCCAAGTCAGAAGCGGTGGACGTATTTTCCGGAGACAAGCCAGTGGGCTCTTTGATCGTGGTGTTGGTCAAGCCCAGTGCCTTGATCTTGGCTTGAACCGCACGCAAAAAAGCGGCATTGCCTCCTGGATAAGTGCGGGCCAACGCCGCCGCAGCGCGATTGTCAGACGACATCAGCGCCAGTTCAAAAATTTCTTTGCGCGTCCAGGTCGTGCCAACCGGCACATGTGACTTGCTGTGCTTGAGCATGTCAACATCCGCCTCCTGAATGGAAATTTTCTCTTCCATATTGGGTTTGCTGTCCAGCACAACCATGGCCGTCATGAGCTTCGTCAGCGAAGCAATCGGAACGACCACGTCCGGACTTTTGGACATCAACACATCGCCAGTGTCATCACTGATCACGATGACGTGTTCCGAACGCAGCGCGGCTGCTTGGCACGTGCCCATCACAAAGAGGCCGGCCAGACACAAGGCTTTTAGACTTTTCAAAATCATTTGATGGTTAGAAAAATAGAGAGAACGGGTGATTCGGGCGCTTGAACGGCAAAACGTTCAGACTCAGCCAGCAGCGGGGTCAAGATGTTAGCCCGCGAGACTTAGCCGAGTCTTATGAAATGCAGGCGACATTGTGCATTCAATACACCGTCAGGTGTGAAAAAAATAGCATCAACCTCTTGTGCAGCGCCTTGTTGGCACAGATACACCTTCAACCTGCATCAACCAGATGCCCATGAACCAGACGCACCGACCTGTCTGCCATGTCGCGCGCCTCGGTTTCATCGTGGGTGACCAACAGGGTGGCCATGCCTGCGGCTTGGATGCGGGCGCGAAACTCTTGCCGCAGTGCCACCCGCAGGTCAGCGTCCAGCGCCGAGAACGGCTCGTCAAGCAACAGCGCCAGCGGCCGGGTGATCAGCGCACGCGCCAAGGCCACGCGCTGTTGCTCACCGCCCGACAGGTTCCAGACGCGCCGCCGCGCCAGATCGGTCAACCCAAAAACACCCAGCATCTGCAGCGCCTGTGCGCGGGCATCGCGCTTGGGCACACGCTGCTCCATCAGACCAAAGGCCACGTTGTCCTGCACATTCAGATGCGGAAACAGCGCGAAGTCCTGAAACATCAGCGCAAAACGGCGCCGCTCCGGCGGCACGCGGGTGATGTCTTGCCCATCAAACCAGACATTGCCTGCGTCGGGCACCTGCAATCCAGCCACGATATTGAGCAAGGTGCTCTTGCCGCTGCCCGATGGCCCGAGCAGCGCGACGATCTCGCCCGCCGCTACCCGCAGATTCACATCCTGCAGTAAGGGCTGGTCGGCATAACGCTGGTGGAGTTGGCGAAGTTCAAGCATGCTCAAAAGACGGGTGGCTGGTTGTTGCGTCGGACCCGATCCGGGACGCTTGGCTGCGGACATGAACATCCTTGTGCTGGCTGGTCGGCCACTCGATCAACAGGAACGCCGCCAGCGCCAGCGCCATCAACACACAAGCCAGCACCATGGCCGCATCCAGATTGGCCTGCCCTGGGCGACCCAGGCGCTGGTAAATCAGCGTCGTGAGGGTAGCCCACTCGGGGCGCGACAGAAACAAGGTCACCGCGAATTCTCCCAGGGCGGTGGCAGCTGCAAACGCCATGCCGCGGCGTAATGCCGGTGCCAGCAGCGGCAAGGTGACGCGCCAGAAGCATCGCCACGGACTGGCCCCCAGCGTGCGCGCTGCTTGCCCCAAATGCGCTGGCAAACCATCCAGCCCTGCGGACAGTGACTTGGCGACAAACGGGTAAGCCAGCACAGCGTAGGCGGCCATCAGCAACACCAGGCTGGCGGTGAGCGACGGGTAGAGCAACAACAACCCGAAGGCCACCGTCACCGGCGACACCACAAACGGCAAAAATGCCGCCGCACGCCAAATCACGGACGCTTGCGCTGCAAACGCATGCAACACACCCAGCAGCGTGGCCAGCATCAGCGCCACGAAGGAAAAGCGCAGCGTGTTCCACAAGGCGGCCCATGTTTCTGCATCAAATATGCCTGTAGCCCCCGTCCATAAAGCGCTAGCCGCTTTTACAAATATAGCAAGAATAGGCAGGGCACAAACCACAAACAGCACGGCCAAGGCCAAGCCCAGCGCCAGCCACTGCCACGTGGTTTGCGGACGCTGGCGCGCAATAGGCACCCTGCGCATCGGTGCCATCAGGCGCTTTTCCAGTGCGGCATACGCCAAGGCCACGGTGCCGGTCAACAGCAACATCCACAGCGCCAGCACACTGGCCTGACCAAGCTGCAGCTCGTACGCCACCAGCGTGTAGATCTCGACCTCAACCGTCGCGTAGCGCTGGCCACCCAACACCAGCGCCAAGCCAAACCCGGCAAAACAGTACAAGAACACCAGACACAAACTCGATACCAGCCACGGCGCTATCGCAGGCCACTCCACCCGCCAAAAAGCGCGCCAAGGTGTAGCTCCTAACGAGCGCGCAGCAGCTACCTGGCGTGCATTGACCTGTCCCAGCGCGTCTGCCCCAGCACGCACCACCAGGCACAGGTTAAAAAACAGATTGCCATACAGCAGCAGCCAGGGCGTGTCTTGCAGGTTCAGGCCCAAGGGGGCGCTGAGCACCCCGTGCGGCCCCCACAGCGCCAGCACGCCCAGGGCCGCCACCAGCGTGGGAACCACAAACGGCAGCATCAACAGGCGCAACACCAGAGTCCGCCCTAGGAACTCAAAGCGCGCCAGCACCCAGGCCAGCGGCAACCCCAAACCCAGCGCCAGCACACAGGTGATGCCGGCCTGCGCCAGCGACCACAGCACCCGCCAGCGCAGGTAATCGTCCTGCCAGGGCCTCCAGAGGGACAGCGCGGCACCAGAACCCAGGTCGCCAGTAAAACCTTCCAGCGCCAGTCGCGCCAGGGGTGCCAGCAGCATCAACACCAAGGCCGCCGCTGGCAGCAGCGCCAGCCACAGCCCACGCCGAGCCACCCCACGCTGCGTAGGTAATCCCACCCGTGTCATGCTGCGCCTCGCTGCCAGGTGTCCGGTGCAACTACTTCAACACCACCTGCGTCCAGCGCGCCACCCACTGCGCGCCCTTGTCGGCAATCACTTGCGGGGGCAGGCTCTCAAAAGCCGTGGGCTCGGTGGCATGGGTCATCACTGGTGCCAACGGCGTTTTGGGCACAGCGGGGTACATCCACATTTCGGTTTGCAGGGCTTGCTGCACCGGCGCAGAACGCATGAAATCGACAAACTTCAGCGCCATGGATTGGTGCGTGGAGCCCTTGATCAGCCCCACACCTTCCACCTGGCGAAAAACGCCACCGGCCAAATTCAAACTGGCGGTGGGCGACTCAAGGAGTTTTGTCTTCGCATAAAACACCTCGGCCGCCGGGCTGGTGGCGTAACTCACCACCAACGGATAAGCGCCCTTGTTGAGGCTGAACTCGGTGTAATACGCCTCGCTCCAGCCCTTGACCACTTTCAGGCCATTGGCGCGCATCTGTGCCCACCAGGCAAAGGCCTTCTCCTCCCCCATATTGGCAATGGTGGCCAGCAGGAAGGCGTAGCCGGGGCTGGACGTGGCCGGATTGGGCACCACCAGCCAGCCTTTGTAGGCGGGCAGCGTCAGGTCTTGCAGAGTTTTTGGCAGCGGCGTGCCGCCTTTGGCCACGAAGGCGCGGTCGTAGTTGAGGTTGACAAAGCCATAGTCCACAGCGGCCAGCGCGGCGCCCAGTGGCGCGTCTGCTGTGCCTGTGGCCTGCGCCAGTGTCGGCTCCAGAACGCCCGCTGCCAGAGCCTTGGCTTGCAGGGTGTTGTCAATGCCGTAGACCACGTCCGCAATCGGCTGGGCGCGGGTGAGGATCAGCTTGTTGAGCATTTCACCGGCATCCCCGCCTTTGATGATCGCCAGCTTCACGCCGTTTTGCGTTTCAAACTGCGTCAACAAAGGCTTGGGCAGAGAAAACGAGCTGTGCACCATCACGCGCAATTCGTCTGCGGCGTGGGTCAGCATGGAAAAACTTGACATGGCCAGAGCAGTAGCGGCCAGAGTAAACAGACGACGGTTCATGACTTTCCCTTAAAAGCGCCAGCACTGCAGGAGTGCGGGTTCAAAGGGGTCAACCGGCAAGCGGCTTTGTCCAACCCATCACGCTCCCTACGCTGGCATGATCCAGATCAGGTATGGGGACTCTCTCAGCCTGGCAAAACGCCAGACACCCCCGGTGAAGCGCTGAATTGTACGAGCCAGCCTGCTTGCGCGAGATCAAGCGGGACTGTTCGACTGCTGCACCATGGCCTCAGCCTGAATCGCCGTGAGCGCGATGGTGAACACGATGTCATCCACCAGCGCACCGCGCGACAAGTCGTTCACCGGCTTGCGCAACCCCTGCAGCATCGGCCCCACCGACACCACGTTGGCCGAGCGCTGCACCGCCTTGTAGGTGGTGTTACCGGTGTTCAAATCCGGGAAGATGAACACCGTGGCCTGACCCGCCACCAGGCTGCCCGGGGCTTTTTGCGCGGCAACATCCTTCACAGTGGCGGCGTCGTACTGCATCGGACCGTCAATCACCAGATCGGGCCAGCGGGACTTGGCCAACTCTGTGGCGGCACGCACTTTTTCCACATCGTCGCCCGCGCCCGAAACCCCAGTGCTGTAGCTGATCATGGCGACTTTGGGGTCGATGCCGAAGGCTTTGGCGCTGTCGGCGCTTTGCCGGGCGATCTCGGCCAGTTCCTCGGCCTTCGGGTCCGGGTTGATGGCGCAGTCGGCATACACCAACACCTGCTCGGGCATCAGCATGAAAAAGCACGATGACACGATGCTTGACCCCGGTGCCGTCTTGATCAGTTGCAGCGCCGGACGCACCGTGTTGGCGGTGGTGTGAACCGCGCCGCTGACCAGACCATCCACTTCACTGACGGCTAGCATCATGGTGCCCAGCACCACGGTGTCTTCCAGTGCGACCAGCGCCTGTCCCGGTGTCAGCCCCTTGCTCTTGCGCAGTTCCACCATGGGCGCGACAAAACGTTCGGCAATCTCGGCGGGGTCCAGAATCTCCAACCCCTCGGGCAGTTCGACGCCCATCGCATCGGCCACCGACTGGATGTGCTTACGCTTGCCCAGCAGCACGCAGCGCGCCAGACCCTTCTCGGTACAAATGACGGCGGCGCGAATGGTGCGCGGCTCGTCGCCTTCGGGCAACACGATGCGCTTGTTGGCAGCGCGCGCCTTTTGCATGAGCTGGTAGCGAAACGCCGGGGGCGACATGCGCGTGGAAGTGGCGTGCTCCAGCCCGGCGCAGATGGCATCGGCATCGAGTTGCTCCACCACGCTATCGATCACCTGATTCATGCGCGTGTGATCGTCCTGCGGCACGGCCAGCGGCAAACGACTGATCTGCGAGGCCGTCTGGTAACTGTCACCCTCGGTACGCAGCACCGGCAAACCGCTTTGGAAAGCTTTTG
The DNA here is from genome assembly GCA_031291305.1 of Rhodoferax sp. Lineage (GTDB taxonomy): Bacteria > Pseudomonadota > Gammaproteobacteria > Burkholderiales > Burkholderiaceae_C > Rhodoferax. Next base: position 24,940 of record JARLJH010000056.1, read on the forward strand.
CACCAAATTTCTGGATACGTGGGCTGATAAAGCTGTGGTGCGTGAGCACCAGACCGGCCAGCTCAATACCGTTGCTGGCCGCCAGCGCGGTAGCCAGCATGACATCATCGCGGTCGCCCGCGCTGATCACCAGCGCGCCGGGCTTCAGGCGCGGGATCACCTCGGCCACCGAACGGCCACACAACACGGTTTCACGCACACGGCGGGTAGCCACTTCGCCTTCGATCATCACCTCGGCACCCAGATGCCGGGCCACATCCAGCGTGCGTGGCGCAGCGAGCAGCGGGTTCTCGCGCACCACGCCAAAAATCGGCACCCCGTCGAGTTGGCTGGCCACGGCGGCTTCATCAAAATCCACCCCCACTCGGTTGAAGATGACGCCTTCCACATGGCGACCCGAGTTGCGCACCCTGGCGATCAGGTAGCGTGTCTGGGCAACCCCTTCGGCATCGGCGCCACTGGCGACAAGAATCACATCGGCTTGCAGGCTGCGGGAAATATCAGCCGAGAGCTGTGGCAAAAAAGCGCGCGTGGGGTCTGCGTGGATACTTTCCACAACCAGCACATCCGCCCCTTTGGCACCCGACATGGCCAGGCTGACGATGTCTTCCAGCACCTCGTCGGTCTTGCCACTGGTCACCCGCTGAGTCACCAGACTCATGGGTAGTGGCTCGGGGGTGGACTCGGCCTGGCAAATGCTGCGCGCAAACAGCACAGAGGGTTCGGCATCTGGCGCATGTTTGGTCAAGGGCTTGACAAACGCGACCTTCAGTCCACGGCGCTGCAAAGCGCGAAACAGACCCAAGGACACCGATGTCAAGCCGACATTGGGCTCCGTGGCGGTCAAGAAGTAAGTACGCATGGGAACAACTCCGAATGATGCAATGCAGCACCCATTATCCAAGGGTTAACCCAGGGATTGAAAAAAACTCACCGTTCGGGTGCGATTCAAAGTGATGTGGTGTGTTGGCGTGGAACAAGCAGCATCGACACACGGCGCGGCGACTGGGTCAGGCGCATGCGGTTTTGGGGTGAAAGCACGCGCGGGGTTACCTGGCGGTATGCGAGAAGCACAAGACGCGCGCATTTCACCCCAAAGCCCGGTCACCTGACCCAGTCACCACACCTTATGGGTTTTTGAAGCCGAACGGGATCAGAAGAAACCCAGGAAAACCAGGAAACACGGGCACCCGAGGCAGAATATGCATCTATTTTGATAGCTGCCAGTGTTTTCCACATAAGGGCTTGATGCTGTTTACCTATCACATCAGTCAAAACCAATACGGTTGAGACAGGGTGATTGGGTCAGACGACCGGGCTTTGGGGCCAAAGGCGCGTGTCTCAGGGGTTGGCATGCTGATCGACACCACCCGCGCGTGATTTGGCTCCAAAACCGCATGCGTCTGGCCCGGTCGCCCCCTCAAAGTCCAGACACCCGCGCCAACACGGCCGAACGCGCCGCCTGCAAACGCGCAGGGCCGCAGCCGACAATGCGCACCACGTTCGATTGCAGAGCCAACTGCTGCGCCAGCATGGCGTGCACCGCCGCTTGCGCGGCTTGCCCATCGCGCTGTAGGCCATCGGCCACCCAGGGCAGGTCGGGCTGCAACCACAGGGTCAGGGCATAGCGGCGGTGGTGCGCCTGCGCCGGGGCCAGCAGACTGCTGTCGGCAAAGTAATGCATGCTGTACAGCGCCGTCAGCAGTGGCGCGGTATCACATAAAACAATAGCTGAATATCCAGGTTTTACCTGGGCTATAGCCTGATTTTCCTTGTGAATCTGCGCCTGCATCAGCGCGGCCTGCTCGTGCACCCGTGGCGTGCGTCCGTGAGCGCTGCACCAGTCCCGCAAAACCTCTGGCACCGCGCTGGCACCCAACTCCGCCGCGAGCTCATGCACCAAAGACGTCTTGCCGGTGCATTCGGCACCGATCACGCAGATCAGCCGTGGCGTGTCTTGGGCCATACCACGCGCCCTGCCCGCCTTGATCAGGCCGGACGCAGGGTGTCCAAACCACCCAAATATGGGCGCAGCACCTCGGGCACAGTGACCGAGCCGTCGGCATTCTGGTAGTTTTCCAGCACCGCCACCAGCGTGCGGCCCACCGCCAGGCCAGAGCCGTTCAAAGTGTGCACCAACTCGTTTTTGCCCTGGGCATTCTTGACACGGGCTTGCAGGCGGCGCGCCTGGAAAGCTTCGCAGTTGCTCACCGAGCTGATCTCGCGGTAGGTGTTTTGCGCAGGCAACCAGACTTCGAGGTCATAAGTCTTGCTGGCACCAAAACCCATGTCACCGGTGCACAGGCTCATCACGCGGTAGGGCAGGCCGAGTTTTTGCAGGATGGCTTCGGCGTGTGTCGTCATCACCTCCAGCGCTTCGTAACTTTTCTCGGGGTGAACGATCTGCACCATTTCAACCTTATCAAACTGGTGCTGGCGGATCAGACCACGGGTGTCACGCCCAGCACTGCCCGCTTCCGAGCGAAAGCACGGCGTGTGGGCGGTGAGTTTGATCGGCAATTCACTCTCAGCCAGCACCACGTCGCGCACGAAGTTGGTCAGCGGCACTTCGGCCGTGGGGATCAGGTACAGCGCGGTGTTGTCAGGTTGTTCTTCGCCATCCTGCCCGCCTTTTTTGGCGGCAAACAGGTCGCCCTCGAACTTGGGCAACTGGCCGGTGCCGCGCAGCGTGTCGCCGTTGACGATATAGGGCGTGTAGCACTCGGTGTAGCCGTGCTCCTGGGTTTGCACGTCCAGCATGAACTGGGCCAGCACCCGGTGCAGGCGCGAGACCGGCCCCTTCATCACCGTGAAACGTGAACCAGTGAGCTTGACGCCCATCTCGAAGTCCAGCCCCAGCGGAGTGCCGACATCGACGTGGTCCTTGATCTCGAAGTCGAAGCTGCGCGGCCCTTTCCCGTCAGGACTCCAGGTGCGCACCACCACATTGGCGTGCTCGTCGGCGCCCACCGGCACACTCTCGTGCGGCAGGTTGGGCACGGCCAGCAACAGGGTTTGCAACTCGGTTTGAATTTGGTCCAGACGTGTGGCAGAGGCGTCGAGCTCGTCCTTGATGCCGCTCACCTGCGCCATGGCGGCGGCGGCTTCGTCATGCAGGCCCTTGCCCTTGAGCATGCCGATCTGCTTGCTGGCGGCATTGCGCTGGGCTTGCAGCGCTTCGGTGCGCATCTGGATGGTCTTGCGCTCGGACTCCAGCGCGGTGAAGGCATCCACATTCAGGAAGGTTTGCGGGTTCTTGCGGGTCTCCAGGCGCGCTACGGCGCTGGCGAGGTCTTTGCGGAGCAGATTGATGTCTAACATGGTTTTATATAAGAAATTGGGCTCTAGCTCTTATTAGATATGGGTTAATAACTATGATTCACATAGCATCAGGATCGCGCAGTGGTCGCGATGGACTCAACATCGCCGTTCAGTCGCAAACCTTTGGGCAGCGGAAACTTCACCGTTTCGGGTTGGCCCGGCATGGTTTGCACGGACACCGCACCCAGCGCCTTGATGCGGTCAATGACCTGACGTACCAAAATCTCGGGCGCCGAGGCACCGGCTGTCAGACCGACACGTGTGCAGCCCGCAAACCACTGCGGCTGCAAGTCGGCAGCGTTGTCGACCATGTAACCTGGCGTGCCGAGCTTGCGTGCCAGTTCGGCCAGCCGGTTGCTGTTGGAACTGGTGGGGCTGCCCACGACGATGACCACATCCACCTGCGCGCTCATCAGCTTGACGGCGTCCTGGCGGTTTTGTGTGGCGTAGCAAATGTCTTGCTGCTTGGGCTCGCGCACGCTTGGAAAGCGCGCCTTGATGGCTGCCGCAATGTCAGCGGCGTCGTCCACGCTGAGGGTGGTTTGCGTCACCACGGCCAGCTTGTCGGTCTGGCCGGGCTGGATGCGGTCCACATCTTCCACGCTGTCCACCAGATGGATGCCGCCATCAAGCTGGCCCATGGTGCCTTCGACCTCGGGGTGACCTTTGTGGCCGATCATGATGAACTCAAAACCCTCTTTGGCCAGTTTGGCCACTTCCACATGCACCTTGGTCACCAGCGGGCAGGTGGCGTCAAAGATGCGAAAACCCCGCTCGGCGGCTTCCTGCTGCACCGCACGGCTCACGCCATGGGCAGAAAAAACCAGCGTAGCCCCCGCTGGCACGTCATCCAGCTCTTCAATAAAGATAGCACCCTTGGCTTTCAGATCGTTCACCACATAGGTGTTGTGCACGATCTCGTGGCGCACGTAGATGGGCGCGCCGAACTTGACCAGGGCCTTTTCGACAATCTCAATGGCGCGGTCCACACCGGCGCAAAAGCCGCGCGGCTCAGCCAACAGGATACTGACCCCCACGCCAAGCGCATCGCTCATAAAACCCCAATCAATTGCACTTCAAAACTCACCGGCTGGCCTGCCAGCGGGTGGTTGAAGTCGAGCTTGACCGCGTCACCCTTGGCACTGGTGCGAAATTCCAGAATCACCCCGCCAAACTGGCCGTCACCGTCGGGCGTGGGAAAGTGCAGCACATCGCCCACGGCGTACTGTTCGTCTTCCACACCCATGTCGATGAGTTCCTGGCGCGCCAGCCATTGCTGCATGTCGGCACTGCGCTCGCCAAAGGCTGCTCCGGCAGGCAGATCAAGGGTGGTGTGAGTGCCCTCGGCCAAGCCCAACAAAGCGGCTTCCAGTGCCGGTGACAGCTGGCCAGTGCCCAGCGTCAACGTGGCGGGCGAGCCCTCAAAGGTGCTGACCACCACGCCTGCCGGACCGCTCAGGCGGTAATGCAGGGTCAAAAAAGAGCCGGGTTGAACGCTGGCAGCGGTGCTTGTCATGCTGATCCTGTACAGATAAAAAAACAAAAGAGAGCCAAACACAAGTTCGGCGTGGCGTACCGGACAAGGCTTTGTGGCCGGTTTCAAACGCCCTGCGCTTGAGCGCATAAACTGGGTGCATTGTAAAAGCCCGCTTGCCCTGCGCCACATCCATCTGCTTTGCCCATGCCGCTCAAAGACCTGCCCCCCGATGCCCGCCCGCGTGAAAAGTTGCTGGCCCGTGGCCCGGGCGCTTTAAGCGACGTAGAACTGCTGGCCATTCTGTTGCGCACCGGCATCCAGGGCAAGGGCGTGCTGCAAATGGCCCATGAGCTGCTGCAAATCAAGCCCAAAGACGGTGCCGACGCTGGTTTTGACGGGATTGCCGGGCTGCTGAGTGCCACCGCAGACGACCTCAAGCGCGTCAAGGGTCTGGGGCCTGCCAAACGGGCCGAACTGGTGGCCGTGCTGGAACTGGCGCGCCGGGCCATGGCGCAGCGCCTGCAGGAACGCACCGTGTTTGACACCCCGGACGCCGTCAAGAACTACCTGCAATTACACCTTTCAGCACGCAAGCAGGAGGTTTTTGCGGTGCTGTTTCTGGACGTGCAAAACCGCCTGCTGGCGATGGAAGAATTGTTTCAGGGCACCTTGTCGCAAACCAGCGTCTACCCGCGCGAGGTGGTGCTGCGGGCCCTGCATCACCAAGCCAGTGCCGTGGTGCTGTCGCACAACCACCCCAGCGGGACGGTGCAACCCAGCCGCGCCGATGAGATGCTGACGCAAACCCTGAAAACCACGCTGGCACTCATCGACGTGCGGGTGCTCGACCACGTGATCGTCGCGCCCGGCGAGGCGCTGTCCATGGCCGAACGGGGATTGATGTGAAGCCCGTCAAGGTCAAGACGCTGACTGATCTGAAAATCGTCAAGCGCGCGATTGCCGAGCAGGCCCAGCAGCGCGTCGCGCAGGCCAACGCAAAGGTGAAAGCCATCAAACAGGCGGCCTCGGACCGCGATCTATTCATTAGAGCTGCTGGAGCCGTCCAGCCCCTGCCAGACAAGCGCCATGTGCTCCACAAAAGAGAGCATGCCCTGCCGCTGGCGATGCAGTATCAAAAGGATGAAAAGGCGGTGCTCAAGGAAGCCATCAGCGACGAATTTGATGTCTCGACCCTGCTGGAAACCGACGAACACTTGAGCTTTCGCCGCCCCGGCATTGGCCCAGACGTGACGCGCAAGCTGCGCCGGGGCGACTGGAGCATCCAGCGCCAGCTGGATCTGCACGGCCTGCGCCGCGACGACGCGCGTGAGTCTTTGAGCATGTTCATCCGCGAGGCGCACCGCCAGGGCATCCGTTGCGTGCGCGTGGTGCACGGCAAAGGTCTGGGCTCGCCGGGCAAAGCCCCGATTCTGAAAAGCCGCGTGCACAGCTGGCTGGTGCAAAAAGACGAGGTGCTGGCCTTTGTGCAAGCCAAACCGGCTGACGGAGGCGCGGGGGCACTGGTGGTGTTGCTGATGGCCTCCAGGGGTTAAGCAGAAAGAAGACCAGTTGACGGATGAAATCTTGACCATTCCCAATTGAAAATAGGAATATTCCTATAGCCAATTTCATCCTTGGTCTGATAGTCAGCAAGCGGAACCCTCTTCAAAATCGGGGCAAGTATTCAGTACGCACCCCCAGAAAGGCAACGCCATGACAGCACAGGTCAACAAGACAGACATCAACTTCGCACGATGGATCGCGCTGGCCTTCGCAGTGCTGCTACTTGGCATCGGCCTGCTCCCCAGATATGCCCAGGCTGTGCCGGCATTTGCGCGCCAAACCGGGCAAAACTGTGTTGCCTGTCACGCCGGAGGCCAGTTCCCGGAACTCACACCCTATGGCCGCATGTTCAAGATGACCGGCTACACCATTGGTGAGCGCACCATTCCCGTGTCGGTGATGGGTGTGGTCAGCTCCTCGCGCATTGCCAACCCGCCGACGCCCGACCCCACGGCTCCAACGCCACCCAGCAAGAGCGTCACACCCATCTTCGCCACGGGCAGCCTGTTTCTGGCGGGCAAGATCACCGACAACATCGGTGGCTTTCTGCAAGTCACCTATGACCCATACGCCTTCGACAACGGCGATGGCACTTATTCGGGCCACTCCAATGCAGACAACATGGACCTGCGCTTTGCCAACCGGATTGCTGACACCCAACGGGATTGGGTCTATGGCCTGAGTTTGAACAACAACCCTTCCGTGTCCGACCCGTGGAATACATCGGCTGCGTGGATGCAGTATGTGCCCGTGCCTTCTCCATCCAGCTCTGCCTACATCGATGGCACCACGCCTTTCCCTGGTTTTGGTTCCGGTGGCAACATCGCCGGCCTGAGCGCCTACGTGTTCTGGAACCAGACGGTGTATGCCGAACTGGGAACTTACCGCACCGCGTCACAGGCGGTGTCGTTCATGAGCGCTGGCATTGACGATGCAAGCAAGACCAAGCTCAACGGCAGCAATAACCCGTACTGGCGGCTGGCCGTGTCGCATGAATGGGGACCGAACAACATCATGCTGGGCGCCACAGGTATGACGGCCCATGTCTTTGATCCCGGCAGCGATACAGGCGACGCAGCCAATCTGGGCAGCTACCACAACACCGGCATCGACATGCAGTACCAGTATCTGCTGGACCCGCACTCGGTCACGATTCAGGTCGCCCACATGCATCAGGAACAAACCTATTCTGACAACGTATTGGCCGGCGCCGGACTGAGCTCGGGGCTCAGCGACACCATCAATGTGTCGCGTGCCAAGGTCTCCTACGTTTACAAAGCCAAGTACGGCGGCAGTCTGGCAGCTTTCAATATGAGCGGCACCACCAACAACCAGGGTGATCCTGGCACTACCGGCATCACTTACGAAGCGTTTTACATCCCGGTGCAAAACCTGCGCATTGGGCTGCAATACACCACCTACGGCAAGTACCAGGGCGCGACCACCAACTATGACGGCAATGGTCGCAATGCCAGCGACAACAACTCGCTGTTCCTGTACGCCTGGTTTGCGTACTGAGCCTGTCACCCCTATCTCGGAGATTCAACATGAAATTCAGTCGCATGTTTCTGGTCATGGCGGCAGCACTGGCCGCTACCGCCTGCTCAAGCATCAACAACTCACGCAATCTGGCCGATCCCAGCGTCTCTGGCGTGACTTTGGCGCAGCAGGTGTGTTCGCTCTGCCATGGTGTCGCAGGTCAGTCGATCAATCCCAACTTTCCCAACCTGGCAGCGCAGCAGCCAACCTATTTCATGGCGCAGATGAAGGAGTTCAGGGGGCATGGTCGTCTGGACCCTGCCGGTTTTGAGTACATGTGGGGCATCAGCCGCAGTTTGACGGACGCGCAGATCCAGGGTTTGTCTGACTATTTTTCGTCCCAGGCGCCCGCGTCGATCTCGGGACCCACGCCACAAGCTACCGTCATGAATGACGGCAAGGCGATCTTTGAAAACGGCGTTCCCGACAAAGGTGTTCCGGCCTGTAGTTCCTGCCACGGGCCCCAAGCCCAGGGCAACGAGCAGTTCCCGAGATTGGCTCACCAGCACTCAGACTACCTGATCAAGCAGTTGATGGTCTTCCAAAGAACGGACGAACGTCCCGAAGGCAGCATCATGAAAGTGGTGGCCCACGCGCTCACGCCCAAGAATATGCAGGACGTGGCCACTTACCTGCAAGATTTTCCAAAGCAATAACTGCAATGCCGCCGATCACATCTGGTGATGTTGCACTGTCTTATTCCGTGCGCTCGGCCGTGCCAGCCACGGTCAAACCATCAATGACTTGACCGCACTCGCCTGTGCCGCGTGGCGCAACACGCTTCGCAGCTTGGCCGGACGCACCGGTTTCTGCAGCCAGGTCAGCCCTGCGGCTTGCGCCTGCTGATGCGCGCTGGCATCCATGTCGCCACTGATCACACAGGCTGGCAATGGTCGGCCCAGCAGGTCACGCAACTGACCAATGGCGAGGATGCCATTGGCGGGGCCCGGCAAACGGTAGTCGCTCACCACGACATCCACGTCCGGTGACTGCCGGGCCAGCGCGCAGGCACTGGCCGCATCCACCGCGACCACCACCCGACAACCCCAACTCTGCAGCAAACCCGCCATGGCCACGCCGCCCAGCACGTCGTCCTCAATCAACAGCACCTGCAGACCCGACAAATCCGCGTTCGTCCGCGGCCCGCGTCGCCGTTGCATCGCGGGCAATGCGGCGGCCATGGGCACCAGCACACCAAAACGTGTACCGCAACCCACCGCCGAACGCAGTGTTACCGGATGGTTCAGCAAGCGGCAGGCCCGCTCCACCAGACTCAGACCCAAGCCCATGCCCTTGGCACGATCACGCTGCGGGTTGTCGACCTGAAAAAATTCCTGGAACACGCTGGCGTGGTGCTCGGGCGCGATGCCGACGCCGCTGTCCCACACCTCCAGCCGCGCCTGGGTGTGTCCGCAAGCCGGGCGGCAGGTCACCAGCACCGTCCCCTGATGGGTATGCTGCACCGCGTTGCTGACCAGATTGAGCAGCACCCGATGCAGCAGCACCGGGTCGCTGCGCAGCCAGATGCTGGAGGGCCGAATGCGCAGGCGCAGCCCCTTGCCTTCGGCCATAGCCTCAAAACTGGTGCGCAACTGATCCAACAACTGATTCACCGGAAAGTCCGCCAGACTAACCTGCATCGACGGTGCATCCAGTCGGGAATAGTCGAAAAACGCATCCAGCATCTCCTGCAGTGCGCGCACTGAGGCGTTCACCCCGACCACCAGTTCCCGCGTGACAGCATCGTGAGACAACTGACCGAGCCGGGCGACAAACATGCCCATCGCGTGGGCAGGCTGGCGCAGATCGTGGCTGGCTGCCGCCAGAAACCGCGACTTGGCCAGCGATGCCGCCTCGGCCTCGTCTTTGCCCTGCGCCAGTTGTGCTTCGTAGCGACTGCGCACATGGTTGAAAGCAGCCGCCACCAGGGTGTAAAACAGCAGCGACAGGACAAAGTGCGAGCCAGTCACCGGCGTGTAGTGATAGGCCCAGGCCAGCGTGGGACCACCGAGTAGGAAATAGGCCGCAGCCACCAGCAGAAACGCCACACTGAACATCCACCCCTGGCGCTCTCCCTTCAGAAAGAACGCCAAAAATGGCACCACATAGACCCAATAGAGCCCGGTGCCCTCAATACCGCCAAAAACAATCAGTGCACCAAAAATCACCCCCGCCGACAAGAGCAACAGCGACTCTGCCAGCCCGACATAGCGCGGACTACGGCTCAGGATCAGCGCTGGAACCACCAGCAGCAGCTCAGCCAAACCTTCGGCCAGACCCAGCGCCATCAAGCCAGGCGTGAGCATGTTGAATGCCGCAAACAGCAGGCCAAAAACCAGTCCGATGCTGCTGGCCGCGCGCACATGGCGCGAGCGCACCTCCCAGCCGATCACCGAATCCACCGCCTCTTTCATAAGAAACAAGCCTTTAGCCCTTATAAAACAAGGATGTGAAGTTATACTATTTATAGCAAAAATGTTTAAGCGAACTGACGAGCGTTCAGGGTGCCGCGCCAGTGCCTTTTGGTCGCATCCACCGCCCGTGGCCGGTCGGGCACGGTCAGGTGGTGGTTGTAAACGTATTCTTTGCCCTTGAAGACGATTTCTGGCATGACGTGGTGGCTACGCAGGTGGATTGTGCCAAATTGGCGAACAAGTTTAGCAGGCGTGCGGCCTGCAAAAGCCTGCCCATCTTATATGCTTTTTTGGCCTCTAGCCCTTTATTATCAAGGACTAGTAGCTACTGACTTTATAGTATTCCAAATCCAGCTCACTGCGTAACCGGCCGCCGACGGTTACACCAAAGAGGCAGTTTATGCCTCAGCTTGATTGCGCATCCAATCGGCCGTCTGAAAAAACGACTGCTTGAGCTTGGCTTGCAAAGCCTCTGGCACGCCAGTTTCGAGCATGGCTTGGCTCATGCAAGCCAGCCACTGGTCGCGCCCCTGCAGGTTGACCTTGAACGGCATGTGCCGTTGTTTCAGGCGCGGGTGGCCAAAGCGCTCGGTGTAATGCTGCGGGCCACCGAGCCAGCCAGACAAGAACCAGAACAGCTTCTGCCGCGCATCGTCCAGAGTTGCGCCGTGCACAGAGCGTAGTTCGGCGTAGGCGGGGTCTAACTCCATCAGGTCATAAAACCGGGTTACCAGCTCTTGGACCTTGGTCTCGCCACCGATCCACTCGAACGGCGTGTCAAAGGCAGGTTTTTCTTCAATGTTCAAAATCAATCAGGCTTGGCGGCCTGCCCCATCAAGTTCATAAAGCGATCACAAAATCATTGTGCCGCACTGCGCAGCGTCTGCACCACCGGGCGGCGCAACACGTCGCGCAGCCCCCACCAGCCCGCCAGCAGCGCCAGCACGGCACCGGCCAGCGCGCCGAACACCGGCACCCACAGCGACACCGACCAGCTGAAGCCAAACACGTATTTAGCCAGCGCCCAGCCCACCGCGCTGGCGACCACCGAGGCTAGAAATCCCGCCAACGCGCCGACACCTGCCAGTTCGATGCGCTGCACCTGACGCAGCAGCTTCTGGCCTGCACCCACGGCGCGCATGATGGCGAACTCGCGGGCACGCTCCTCGCGCGTGGCGCTGACCGCGGCAAACAGCACCACCAGCCCAGCAGCCAGGGTGAAAGCAAACAGGAACTCCACCGCGCCAATCACCTGATCCAACACGCCCTGTATCTGGGCGATGGTGGTGCTCAGGTTGATGCTGGTGATATTTGGGAACTGGCGTACCAGCGCGTTGTCAAAACCACGCTGTTTTGGCGCTTTGAAGGCGCTCAGATAGGTAGTGGCCACACCATCGAGTTTGGCCACAGGGTACATGGCGAAGAAATTGGCACGCATCGAGCCCCAATCCACCTTGCGCAGCGAGGTGATTTTGGAAGTCAGCTTGGTGCCGCCAATCTCGAAGGTGAGGCGGTCGCCCAGCGCCAGATTGAGCGTCTTGGCAATGCCTTCTTCGATGCTGATGGCGCCAACCTCATCGGGCTGCCAGCGCCCGCCCACGATCTGATTCTGCTCGGGTAAAGCGGCACTGGTTGAGAGGTTGAATTCGCGGTCCACCAGGCGGCGCGCGCGCTCGTCGCTGTAATCGTTCGGGCTGACATCCTGGTCATTGATGGCCACCAAACGACCCCGAATCATTGGAAACCAGTCAAACTGCGTGACGCCCGCGCTTTTAAGCGCCTGCGTAAAGGCTGGGCCCTGGTCTGGCGTGATGTTGATGACAAAACGGTTCGGCGCGTTCTGCGGCGAGGCTTGTCGCCAGCTGGAAATCAAATCTGTACGCAGCAACACGAGCAGCACCAGCGCCAGCAAGCCCACCGCCAGAGAGCTGACTTGCACCACCGCAAACGCTGGCCGCGCAGATATCTGCCGCGTTGCCAGCACCAGGGCGGTGGGTGCTGTGGCGTCGTTGACGCTGTAGCGCAACAGTTTCACAGCCAGCCAACTCAAAGAGGCAAACACCACCGTCGCCCCGGCAAAGCCACCCACGGCGATCAGGCCCAGCTTGGCATCGCTGCTGGCCGCCATCAGCAGCGCCGCAAACCCAGCCAAACCCACGCCCAGCACCGTGAGGGACGCCGGTTTGAGCCCGCCCATGTCGCGGCGGATGACGCGCAGCGGCGGCACCTGGGCCAGTTGCAGCACCGGCGGCAAGCCAAACGCCAGCAACAGCGTCAACCCCATACCCATGCCAAACAACACCGGCCAGAGGCTGGGCGGCGGTAGGCTGGTGGTGACCAGGCCAGACAACAAGGCGACAAAACCGTAGTGCACCGCAAAACCCAGCAACACGCCCACAGCGCTGGACAGCAGGCCAACCAGCAAAAACTCCAGGCTATAGGCTGCGGCAATCGTGCGCTGGGGCAGGCCCAGCACGCGCAGCATGGCACAGTCGTCCAGATGGTTGGCGGAAAAGCCGCGCGCTGCCAGCGCCACCGCCACCGCGCTCAGCAGCGCGGCCAGCAATGCCACCAGATTGAGAAATTTTTCGGCTCGGTCGAGTGTGCTGCTGATCTCAGGGCGACCACCCTGCAGCGCATCCACCCGCACGCCGCGCACGCTATGCGACAGAATTTGCGCCTGCGTCCAGTCCACAAAGGCCTGCACCATCTGGTCTGAGCCGGCGACCGCCAGCCGGTAGTTCACCCGGCTCGCCGGCTGCACCAGACCGGTGGCGGGTACATCGGCCAGATTGATCATGACACGCGGCGAAAAGCTCATGAAACCGGCACCGCGGTCGGGTTCATTGACGATCACGCGGGCAATGTGCAGCGCGCTGTCACCCAGCATCATGTTCTGTCCCGGTTGCAGGCCCAGGCTGTCAAGCACGGCCGCATCCACCCAGACCTCACCCGGCGCGGGCACATCGCGGGTCAGCGTATCGGCCGCGCCCGAAGCCAGACTGGTGCGCAAGCTGCCGCGCAGCGGATAACCAACCTGCACGGCTTTCAAGGACACCAGCTTGGTTTGCGGCGCACCCTGCCCGTCCGGCGTGCGCGCCATGGTGGGAAAGCTCAGCGTCTGGGCGCGCTGCAAGCCCAGCGACTGCACCTGCGCCAAAAAGGCAGCAGGCAAAGGGTTGTCGCTGACCACCACGGCATCGCCGCCCAGCAGTTGGCGCGCATCACGCTGCAGTCCACTCTTGAGCCGGTCGGCAAAAAAACCCACGGCGGTGAGTGCGGCAACGGCCAGCGCCACCGCCACAATCAGCAGACGCAACTCGCCCGCGCGCAAATCACGCGCCAGCGAGCGCCACCCCAGAGTCAGAAAAGAAATGCTCATGGCTGGAAGATACCGCAGTCCGTTGCGGCGAGACAGGCGGTGCGCCACTTCACCCCAAAGTGCCAGGTGCCAAGGCGCAAAACTCCTCAGGACTCCAGCACCGGGACTTCCTGACCAGTCGAGTTGTGTGTGAGCGACAGGTGATACTGGTTTTTGCCCGCCAGTTTGGCCTTGTACATCGCCATGTCAGCCTCGTTCAGGAGTTCCTCTGCTGAGCGGTTGCCAGAGAAGGGGAAAAAACTTACGCCGATGCTGGCGGTGACTTGCAGTGACTTGCCGTGCCAATCCAGCGGACGAGAGGCGGCTTCCAGCAGGCGCTCCAGAGTTGGCACCGCATCTTCTGGCGCAGCCAGCTCTGCCAACAAAGCGACAAACTCATCCCCACCATGGCGCGCCAGCGTATCACTCTCACGCAACACCTGGCGCATGCGCTTGGCCAGTTCGACAAGCACCAGATCACCGGCTTCATGTCCCCAGTTGTCGTTGATAGCCTTGAAGCCATCAAGGTCGATAAACACCACCCCCAACCATTGCTGATGGCGCTGGGCCTGAGTCATGGCCTGGCGCATGCGGTCAGCCAGCAACACGCGATTGGGCAAGTCGGTCAGCGGGTCGTAGCGCGCCGTGCGCTCCAGCTCGTTTTGGTAAACCTTCATGGCGGTGATGTTGTTGAAAATCGCCACGTATTGCTGAACCTTTCCCAGCGAGTCATGCACAGCGCTGATGGTCAGCATTTCGGCAAGTATTTCGCCGTCTTTGCGCCGGTTCCATATCTCGCCACGCCAGTAGCCAGCGGCCAGAAGCTCAGACCACATGGCCTGATAAAACGCCTTATCCTGTCGCCCCGATTTTAGAAAACGCGGATTTTTCCCATGCACTTCTGCCCTGCTGTAGCCGGTGATACGCACAAAGGCATCGTTCACGTCGATGATGCTGCCATCCGCCTCGGTGATGAGGATGGCTTCACGGATATTGGTGAAAACGAAGGCTGCATTCACGCGTTGCAGCCGCTCGGATTCGGCACGCTGCAGCTGCAACGACCATTGCCGCCGGTGCAAGCGGACAGCCAGAAAGCTCAGCACGACCAATACCGGGAACAAGACGCCGAGCACGGCCTTGACTTCAGTAAGCCAGCGCTCCAAGGCGACGTCGCGATAGAGGTGTGTAACCACCACAAACGGGTATTGGGACGACACCCGATACGCCGTCAATGACGGCTTGCCCAGACCGGCTCCATCTTCTAGCTGGCCAAATTCATGTTCCTGAAAACGTAGCGCCTGCTCCATGCCATAGGGAGTTTTGCCCACTTGCAGCTCTGGATTGGTGGTCATCAGGCGGGTGCCATCCAGCCGCAGCACCTCAGCCATGCCGACTTGCGTCGCCAATTGCTGAGACATCTGGTTGACAAAATAGTCGGGGTTCAATGCCACCAACAGCCTCAGGGCACCGCCGTCGTCCTGCACTGGCGCTGTCACAGGGATCAGGGTTGAAACACCGTCGACTCCGGCGACAGCGCCCACGGCAGTCTGCCCGGCAGCAAAATCGCGGCCAAGCCAGGGTGGCCCCATGCGCAACACGGTTTGTGGACCTGAAATCAAAGGCAGATAGCCAGTGGTGATGACCTGCTGCCCCACATTGGCGGGATTCGAGCTGGCCACAATGCGGTCCCGACTGTCTATGAGCGACAAGGAACGAAGATATGGCGCACCGCGCAGAGTATGGGCAAAGTCAGCCTCAACATCACGCAAACTTGCTTTACCTTGCGTATCCGAGATGGCGTTGGCTGTCGCCTGGCTGGTCGCATAAAGGCTCTGCGTGAGCGTATTTTCAAAACTGCGAGCCATCAGAGCCGACACCTGAAAGCTACCCGTCAACGCTTCATCGCGTAGCAGCCACAGGGAATAACTGGTGATACTCAGCACAGCGACGATAAACGCTGTGAGCATCAGGAAAAACCTGCGCTGATGATGCGATTCGCTCTCCATCAACCTACCACGATGAGCTCAAGCCTGTAACTTTGGTTTGACGCTTGTCAGGTGCCTTTGGAAATCTTGATCGCCGGGAACTTGCTGGAAAAGTCCTTGTTCTTGGCGGCAATGGCCAGCGCCACCTTGCGTGCCACCGCCTTGTACAGGCCGGAGACCTCGCTGTCGGGGTCGGACACCACTGGCGGCATGCCGCTGTCGGACTGCAGACGGATGTGCATCGCCAGCGGCAGCGCACCCAGATAGTCCATGTGGTACTCGGCCGCCATTTTCTTGCCACCATCGGCACCGAATATTGGCTCCACATGGCCGCAGTTGCTGCACACATGGGCTGCCATGTTTTCAACGATACCCAGAATCGGCACACCCACTTTTTCGAACATCCTGATGCCTTTGCGAGCGTCCAGCAGGGCAATGTCCTGCGGCGTGGTGACGATCACAGCACCCGTCAAAGGCACTTTTTGCGACAGCGTGAGCTGGATGTCACCGGTGCCAGGCGGCATATCGATGATCAGGTAGTCCAGGTCTTTCCAGTTGGTCTGGCGCAGCAACTGCTCCAGCGCCTGTGTGGCCATGGGGCCGCGCCAGATCATGGCCTCGTCCTGCGCCACCAGCAGGCCGATCGACATCACCTGCACGCCATAGTTTTCCAGCGGCTCCATGGATTGGCCGTCGACGCTGTCTGGCTTGCCGTCAATGCCCATCATCATCGGGATGCTGGGGCCGTAAATGTCAGCATCCAACAGACCGACACGCGCACCCTCTGCCGCCAGCGCCAACGCCAGATTGACGGCGGTGGTGCTCTTGCCCACACCGCCCTTACCGGAGGCCACGGCGACAATGTTTTTCACGCTAGGCAGCAGCTGCACACCGCGCTGCACAGCATGTGCCGTGATCTTTGTCGTCATGTTGACAGACACGTTGCTCACACCGGCCACAGACTTGGCGGCGGCGATCAGCTCCTTGCGAAAACCAGCTATCTGGCTTTGGGCAGGGTAACCCAACTCTACGTCAAAGGCGACATCGCCATCACTCACCGTCAGATTCTTGACAGCTTTACTGGTGACGAAATCACGTCCGGTGTTCGGGTCAATCACGCTTTTCAGCGCGTCAAGTACGGCTTGCTCGTTCAAGGTCATGTTTTTCTCCGAAAACACCGAGTCTAGCCAAGACCGAACAGCCCCTGCCCAGACAAGCCATTCTGGATGTGCCCAAGCAGGAACGGCGCGTCACTGCAAGCGAACCATCACCATGGTCTGGTTCAGCAGTTGGTAGGCGATTTCGCCAAAAGTAATGGGACCTTCAACGCCGCCAATGGCCTTGCCTTCAAGCTCACCGAAGAGGAAATTCAAAATGCAGTTGCAAGACATGGCAACACCGTTGCTGTCGACACCCGACAGGCGCTGGCGAAATGCTGCCGCATAGTCGCCCACCGGCTTGGCAAACTTGTAGTCGACACCCGGAAACACGGGTGCATACAAGGCGACTTTGCCGCCAGCGGGACCGACGTTTTGCAACGAGACATTAATGTGCGCACCACCAAAGTCACCCACCAGTGGCAAGGTGCCGTTCTCAAGGCCGTGTTTGCGGATGTACTCGGCAAAATTGGTTTTGACACCGTTGACTTCGCACACATCCACTTCAAAGCTGGTCTGGCTGAAGTGCAAGACATCGCCGTCGCCCGGCTCAAACAGGTTGACGATTTCCAATGATGCCAGCTTGTCCTCTGGCAGCTTCACGTAGGCAACCACAGCCCGGTCTTCGTACTTGGTAGCGGTGCGCCCGTCATAGACCTTAGGTTTAACCGTGCCCAAATCAGACAGATGCACCCCAGAGATCCAACCCACGGTGGGTTTCAGGAATGCGTCTTCGTAGTTGGCTGCATCATGGGCAAAACGCGTGTGAGAGAGACTGCCCGCCGGGATGATCGCAACGCTGAAGCCATTGTCAGGGGCGTTGGCGGCAATGCCAGCCAGATCATCGGGGCCATAACTGGCCACATTGACGGCGCCCAGGTTGGACAAGTTGGTCGCAAAGACCTTGCCGTCGTTCACAACCACACCGCCGCTGGAAATCATGAAGTAGGGAATGGTGCCGCCAATCCAGTTGCCTGCAGGCAGTTGGTCCAGGGCAGATTCTGGGCCAGCCAAGCTGAGGGCCGCCCCGCTTTTGACCAGCTCGATGGCGGTCTGTACAGTGATGAGTTCGTTCATGATTGGGTTCTCAGAGTTTCTGTATTTGCTGGATTTCGCTGCCGAGTGTGCGTTCCCACTTGACAAAGAACGAATGCACTTCAGCAGCCTTGGTGGCAACGGAGTCGGTACTGCGCTCAAGGCGCTTGCTCATCAACTGGAGAACCAGTTGTTGAGTATTTAACCGGGCAAGTCCACCGTTGGCAAGTTTTTGCCAGCAGGGGTGGTCGGGGGGAGGCAAGGCCATGAAAATTTCCTTTGAAGTTGAACATAAGACACAAAATGACACCCCCCCGACTGTTCCAATTTTTTCTGCATAACACGCGGGCAATTTGAATACAAATGACCTCAAAAAGATATCGTCCCGCCGGTTGATCGTCCTGCCTTTTTGATAGACGTTTGATATGTATCAAGCAAACGTGATGCCGAAATGAAAACGGTCAAATGCAGATATGCGCAGACAACCAACTTATCGTCAACCCATCATGTTGGGCGTCCCAGCGACGGTGCCATTTAGGCCTCGTTCACCACCCCAAACGCGTGCAGCTTGCGCATAATCAAGCCATGCCTCTCTACCCAGCCTCCTCCAGCCCCGCACCGCCAGCGGCTGAAACATTTGCCGCCCTGATGCTATCGGGCGGCGGCGCGCGCGCTGCCTACCAGGTGGGTGTGCTGGAAGCCATCTCCGAGCTGCGCCAGATCTGCGGCGAGCAAAACGGACCCAATCCGTTTCCGATCATCAGCGGCACGTCGGCTGGCGCCATCAACGCCGCCTCGCTGGCCTGCGGCGCCGACCAGTTTGACCAAGCGGTGCGGCGCATTGCCAACGTGTGGCGCAACTTTCACGCCGAGCAGGTCTATCGGGCGGACTCGGTGAGCATGCTGCGCTCGGGGGCCAAGTGGATGACGCTGCTGTCCATGGGCTGGCTGATTGCCAAATGGCGGCGCGTCAAACCCAAGTCTCTGCTTGACAACAGCCCACTGGACGAATTGCTCAGACGGTTGGTACCGCTGGAGCGCATTCCCATGCTGATACGCGACGGACATCTGCAGGCGCTGGCCGTCACGGCATCGAGCTATACATCAGGCGAGCATTTCACTTTTTATGAGGGCGACAAGCGCCTGGTGCCGTGGACGCGCTCGCAGCGACGCGGTCTGCGCGACAAGATCACCCATGAGCACCTGCTGGCGTCCAGCGCCATTCCGTTTGTTTTCCCGGCGATACCACTGCACCTGAACGGCGAGACGGCTTATTACGGCGATGGCTCCATGCGCCAGTCGGCACCAGTGGCGCCAGCCATTCATCTGGGTGCGCAACGCATTTGCGTGATTGGTGCCGGACGCGTCATGACCTCCAAAAAATCGGGCAGCCCGGGCGATGCTGGCGATTACCCCAGTCTGGCGCAAATTGCCGGGCACGCTCTGGCGAACATCTTTCTGGACGCACTGGATGTGGACATCGAGCGCATTCGCCGCATCAACCAGACTCTGAGCCTGGTACCACCCGAGATGCGTGCCGCCAGCAACCTGCGCCCAGTAGAACTGCTGCTGATTTCGCCCTCTGAACAGTTGGACGTGATCGCCGCCAAGCACGTGCACGAACTGCCTGCGGCAGTGCGCAGCGTGCTCGGCAGCCTGGGCGTGTCGTCGCAGTCTTCCGACGAGCGCGGCGCGCCTTTGGCCAGCTATTTGCTGTTCGAATCCGGCTACACAGCAGAATTAATGGCGCTGGGTCACAAGGACGCCATGCAGCAACGCGCCGAGATTTGCAAGTTTTTTGACTGGACCGACCCCGAAGCCGAACCAACAGCGAGCCAGAGTACCGCCCTGCCGCCGCACCTGCCCGAGCGACGGCGCGACCCACTGCGCCTGCGTTGATCCCGCCGGGCAGACTTGCCCGACTAAAATCGTGGGCTGTTTCAGAAAGACCAAGCCCCATGCCACGCCAACTCTTCGTCACCACCGCCCTGCCCTACGCCAACGGCAACTTCCACATTGGCCACATCATGGAATACATCCAGGCCGACATCTGGGTTCGTTTCCAGCGCATGATGGGTAACACGGTCGATTTTTGCGGGGCTGACGACACCCACGGTGCGCCGATCATGATTGCGGCTGAAAAAGCCGGCATCACCCCCCAGCAGTTCGTGGCCAACATTGCTGCCGGGCGCAAGCAGTACCTGGACGGCTTTCACATCAGCTTTGACAACTGGCACAGCACCGACGCGCCAGAGAACCACGAGCTGGCCCAGGCCATCTACCGTGGCCTGCGCGACAACCCCGAAGGTTCTCTGATCGAGACCCGCACCATCGAGCAGTTTTTCGACCCCGAGAAAAACATGTTCCTGCCAGACCGCTTCATCAAAGGCGAATGCCCCAAATGCCACGCCAAAGACCAGTACGGCGACAACTGCGAAGTGTGCGGCGCGGTGTATGCCCCGACCGACCTGATCAACCCTTACTCCGCCTTGTCTGGCGCCAAGCCGGAACTCAAAAGTTCCGAGCACTTTTTCTTCAAGCTGTCCGACCCGCGCTGCGTCGCCTTCCTGGAAAACTGGACGCAAGACGGCAAACTGCAACCTGAAGTGGCGAACAAGATCAAAGAGTGGTTCACCATCCGCACCAACCCGGACGGCACCACCAGCGAAGGCCTGGGCGACTGGGACATCAGCCGTGATGCACCCTACTTCGGCATTGAAATCCCCGACGCGCCGGGCAAATACTTTTATGTCTGGCTGGACGCACCGATTGGCTATCTAGCCTCGCTGAAAAACCTGTGCACCCAACGTGGTGTGGACTACGAGGCCTACATGGCCAACCCGACGCTGGAGCAATACCACTTCATCGGCAAAGACATCGTCACTTTCCACACCTTGTTCTGGCCCGCCACGCTGCACTTCAGCGGCCGCAAAACGCCCGACAACGTCTTTGTGCACGGCTTTTTGACGGTGAACAACGGCGAGAAGATGAGCAAGAGCCGTGGCACCGGCCTGGACCCGCTCAAATACCTGAATCTGGGCATGAACCCCGAGTGGCTGCGCTACTACCTGGCCGCCAAACTGAGTGCCCGCAACGAAGACATCGACTTCAACGCCGACGACTTCATGGCCCGTGTCAACAGCGATTTGATTGGCAAGTTTGTCAACATTGCCAGCCGCGCAGCTGGTTTCCTGAGCAAGCGGTTTGAGGGCAAGCTGGGCGAGGTGTCCGAAGACGGCGCGGCCCTGCTGCACCAGTTGCGCATTGAGCGCACGCCTATCGAACAGCTGTATGAAACCCGCGAATACGCCAAGGCGCTCAAAGAAACCATGCTGCTGGCCGACCGCGTGAACGCCTATGTGGATGCCAACAAACCCTGGGATCTGGCCAAAAAACCCGACCAGGAAGCGCGCCTGCAAGACGTTTGCACCGTCTGCATCAAAGCCTTCCGCGTCCTGACCTGCTACCTCAAACCCGTTCTGCCCGCACTGGCGGCCGAGGTGGAAAAATTCCTCAACGTCGAGCCACTGAGCTTTACCAACATCGGCGAACCATTGCCCACCGGACACGTCATCGGCAACTACCAGCACCTGATGCAGCGCGTGGATGTCAAGCAGCTTGATGCGTTGTTTGAGCCTCCAGCCCAGGCAGAATCTGGGCAACAAGCTACAGAAACAGAAGCACCCTCCAAAACCACCAACAGCAAGAACGTCGCCAAGGCCGCTGCACCGACTACCCCGATTGATCCCGCGGCACCAGGCGGCGAAGCCATTGCGCCTACCATCACCATTGACGACTTTGCCAAGATCGACCTGCGCATCGCCAAAATCCTCAACTGCACGGCGGTGGCGGGTTCAACCAAGTTGCTGCAGCTGACGCTGGACGTGGGTGAAATCGACAATGCCGGTCAGCCCAAGACCCGCAACGTCTTTTCAGGCATTGCCAGCATGTACCAGCCCGAACAACTGGTGGGCAAACTCACCGTGCTGGTAGCCAACCTGGCCCCACGCAAGATGAAGTTTGGCCTGTCTGAGGGCATGGTGCTGGCCGCCAGCCACGCCGATGAAAAAGCAGAGCCTGGCATCTACGTGCTGGAGCCGTTTGCCGGAGCCAAGCCGGGGATGCGGATTCACTGAGGGTTGGCTGGCATCTGCACCTGAGGGCTATGCCACCCAGCTGGACGAGTGGGCCTGCAAGAGCACCCAGGCCGCTGATCGACCCCTGCCAGCATTGGGCACAGCGCGTTGGCATGACTTAACTTGATGCACTATTTCCGCAACTCGCCATGCTGAAGAAATCCATCAAAAATTACCAGGCGGTTCCGCCTCTGGTGTGGAAGGTCTTGGTCACGCAGTTTTTGATGAACTCGTCTCACTTCATGACCGTGTCGCTGCTGGCGGTGTACATGGTCAACACGCTCAAGTTTGGGGCTTGGGAAGTGGCCACCGTGATGACCACCAACCTGATTGCCGCCCAAGTGTTGCCGTTTTTATTTGGCTTGATGGCTGATAGGTACGGGTTTCGGCATTTCATGGCTGGGGGGCTTTTGCTGCGCGCCTTGGGGTTAATTGGCTTTGCGTTTGGCCATGGCTGGGCACCGCTGTCGGCCATGGCCTTGGTGATGGGCGTGGGTGTGGCGATGTACGAATCGTCGGTGTACCCGTTCTTTTCCAAACAGCCCTTGCCCATCGCCACCCGCGCTTTTGTCCTGAACAACCAGATGCTGAACATGGGCGTGGTGGTGGGGCCGCTTTTATCTGGCGTGCTGTTGATGTATGACATCCGGCTGGCTTTTGTTGTGAGCAGCTTGATGTTCGGCTGCCTGGGCCTGTGGGTCTTTGCGCAGAAAGACATTGACTCGGCCTTTACCAAAGGCACGGTCTTGTTTGTCAGCCTGCAGCGCGTGTTGACCGACCGCCGGTTTTTCTTCTTTCTGCTGGCCGTGGTGCCGTGGTACTTCTTGTTCGCCCAACTGTATGTTTCCTTCCCGATTTTCCTGAGCCAGATCGCCGGTGACGCTGCCGTGCCAAAGATGTTTTTGGTGAATGGCGTGGTCGGCCTGGTCTTCATGGTGGGTGCCATGACCGTGATGGACAGCGCGGCACCCCGCACCGTGTTGCCGCGGGTCTATGTGATGGGGGCGGTCTTTTTCTTCGCTGCGCCACTGCTCGCGACGGCTTGGTGGTTTCTGGTCTTTGTGGCCTGCTACACGATGGTGGAGACCCTGATCCTCCCGGCGATTGAAACCTTGGTGACCGAGTTGGCGCCAGACGGCAGTCAAAGCACCTTTTTTGGCGCGCTTAGCGTGGCTTCCGCGATTGGTGGTTCTTTGGGCTATTACGCAGGCAGCTGGATGACGCTCAACATGGATAGCCGCAGCATGTGGTCGATATTTTCTGGCGTGGGTGCGCTGGGGTTTGCCTTGTCATTCTGGTTTGTCAGAACTCAGCGTGAACTCATACCCGACCAAAAACAAGATATGGCCAGTTGAGCCATCAAGGCGGCATGAGACCATAGGACTGCCAGCGCAGCGCAATTTTCCGTCTGATATGATGCGCCGCGTCACTGGGGAGTAGTCTCCCTTCGAGCCATTCGGAGGGGCTTGCGTCAACATACTTGGTCATCGTTTGACCATGGTGCAAGCGGTTTCAAACTTGACAAGACCTTTGACCACGTTGCCCCGGTTTGGCCAGGGGGTTTTGTGGTCATCGTTTTTGTCTGGCCCTGGAACCCCCTCATGGAAGCTCTCTTCATCTCTACAGGCGTCGTCGCTCTCGCTGAAATCGGCGACAAAACGCAGCTCCTCGCCTTCATCCTGGCAGCACGCTTCAAGAAACCCATCCCTATCATTGCCGGCATCCTGGCAGCTACGCTGGTGAACCATGGTTTGGCCGGTGCGCTGGGTGCCTGGATAACGTCGGTGGTCAGCCCAGACATCATGCGCTGGGTACTTGGTGGCTCATTCATCGGCATGGCCATCTGGACCCTGATACCCGACAAGATTGAGGAAGAAGAAACGCAGGTTGCCAAGCAGTTCGGCGTCTTTGGCGCGACATTGATCACCTTCTTTTTGGCCGAGATGGGTGACAAAACCCAGATAGCCACGGTCGCGCTGGCGGCCCACTATGGAACGCCCCTGTTGGTTGTCGCGGGAACCACATTGGGAATGTTGATTGCGGATGTTCCCGCTGTGTTCGTCGGTAACAAGTTCGCGGCCAAGATCCCGATGAAGTTGGTGCACGCCGTCGCCGCAGGCATCTTTGCCGTCATGGGCCTGCTCACCCTCTTTCAGGTGGACAAGTTGTTTCACGCATAGCCACTAGACAATTCAGCCTGTAGCCCAGGTAATACCTTAGAAAGTAGCTATAAAATACGCAGCAATTAGTAAAGCCATCGGACTGACCGCCAACCACACCAGTTTGCTAGGATGACTTATTTGACCGGAGCCATGATGCCTGCCGCCACCCCCTTGGAAGTGATCCAGGCCCAGCTTGCCGCTTACAACGCCAAAGACATCGATGCATTGCTGGCGACCTACGCCGCAGATGCCGAGCAATTCACGCTGCACGGTGAACAACTGGCCAAGGGGCATGAGGACATGCGGGTGCGATTTTTGACCCGGTTTGCGGAGCCAGACCTGCATGCACGCCTCTTGTCGCGCACAGTCATGGGCAATGTCGTGGTGGACTTGGAACTGATTACCCGAAACTTCCCCGAAGGGATGGGCACGCTGGAGATGCTGTGCGTTTATGAAGTGGCCGACGGGCTCATTCAAAAGGTGTCGTTTGCGATGGGGGAGAAACGGCTGGGCTGAATGGCGGCAATTGTTCGTTCCAGCTGCAAAGCAGTCGCGTCCCAAACAGGCAAACTATCGGTCAGCCTGATGTTCCTGTGGGCGAGCCCATATTGGAAGGTTTAGCCCACAGCGATGTCGCGGCTAGCGTTGGGTTGCGGGATGCGCTTCGGCTGCCGACGCGGACTCTCGCATGCCTTCGAGCTTTTGAACCGACGGAATCACTTGCTCGTTCCATGCTTGCAGGCCCGCCAATCTAAGGACAACCCGGTTATGCATGACGATCTCGAACAGCGGCGTCGGCGGACTCAGCTGATACCGGTCTCGTCGCTCTTGGTAAAGAAAGTGCAATTCTGGCGGGTAGAGCGACTCGTCTTCGCTGCCTCTGAGGCTGGCCCTGTCGATCAGAACAAAGTGCACGTGCGGCCAAGTTTGCGACAGCTTCATCCCAAGCGGCAGACCGGAACTGGATTTGCGCCAGACCTTGCAGATCGGGCAATCGACCGCAGAATGCGCGACCACGTAAACGGGATCATCGCGTCCGAGCACCACTTTCCCTCTTTGGGCCTTGGTTTCACTTACTGCGCTGCTTTGCGCAGTATTCTGCTGCGCCACCGCTGCCGGTTCGGCAGCCAGCGCGGATACACAAACAAGATGGCATAACAGGACGGCGATTTGGCGAAACATGGGTTCGACTCCTACTTTGGGCTAATGTTTGAGATGCGAGGCATGACCAGGCTTGCCGGGGCATGTTCTCTCGATTGAGAGACCTCCGGCATCGGCACGCCTTCATAGATGAACCGCTCCATTTCGTTGACACCGCTCTGGTATAGCCCTGCTTCCTGCATTGCGGCGTACCAAGCAACGAGTGCTTGTTTCATACCCGCTAGGTCGCCTTTCGACGCCGACCCAACATGCGTAACCCAAAGTTCAATCTCCGTAACTGTAATTTCTCGCTCGCTCACAAAAAGGTTTGCTATTTGAACAAGGCTTTTGGCTAGTTGGGCATCGACTACTTCGATGGGAGTCGACCAATGGCAATTACCAAGGCAGTCTGTGTAGAACCCGAGCTGTTTGACGTGATCAAGAACAACAGGGTGCTCTGCTCCCTCTTCAAAGAGGGAACGGAAGTCTTCCAGTTTTCTAGCGCCTTTGACGGCGAGCTCGGGTAGCAGCCACTGAACATTCTTGCGGGTGTGCGACCGATAGCTCTTCCAAGCCACTGCCACCTCTTCTGGAGTTGTCGCTGTTGCCAGCTGACGGAGTATGGAGACCTTGCCAGACTCCTCTATTGACAGAGCAGCCAATGATGCAGCTGTTGGAGCGCGGCCAGCGTCTAGCAATGCCTGAGCATCTTCTTGAAGCCGCTTAGCGTTTGAGGTGGCTGCGTTCATTCCGGCTGCGACTTGCGAAGCAGTTAGTCGGCCTCGGTACGCATTGAGCTTCTTCGACGACATAAAGGTCAACGTATTGTCTAGCACCTGCAAATATGCTCTATAAGTTGGAAGCTGCTCCATAAGTTGGCCATCAAATCCTCCGGGAAGTGGATTGCTGCCACACTTTTACTGATATTCGACGTTATTCACCGGATAACGACATTCTGGCAGACACAGCGTGGCACCCGGTGCCTCTTCATGACGACAGCACAAATGAAATACAAATTGGACAGACGCACCCCATTTCTGCTTACACCCCGCTACTGTGATCCACAAGCTGCAAGCGAAAGACTTCATCGTCATCTGGTCGAAGCTTGCCGGACACCTCCAAAAACTGAAAATCGCGTGTTGGTCTTCTGAACTCCACCGCATCAAGCCCTGTTGAAGGCAGGTGGTGGGGTTTGCGGGCGCAGGCCCCATTCGCGTGGCGTGACAGCAAGCAACCAAAGACGTGCGCAAAGCCAAGCCACCAACCCACCCAACGCCATCGCCCGCGAGGTGGGCCGGAGAACGCGAACCACGCCACCCGCCTGGAGCCACCTATTCCAACATCAGACTCAAATTAGAAGTTGTTGATGTTTTATGCCTCCAGCCCTGATAACACCTGGGCAACCAGCTACGCATTAAATAGCACCCAAGAAAACCCAACATCCATCAAGCAGCAGCGCCAACCGCCTCCCCCGGCCACCCCATGCCAGGCCAGCCACTCGCAGTTTTCACCGGCAGCCTAACTCGGGAAAACCACACCCGCCCCACCGCACCTGCCAGCGTAGAATCCGCCGCTTCATGAAACGCTTGGCGCGCACCCCCACTCACGGACAGACTCTGATGCTTTCCAAGCGTCGGCAGTTTGACATGCGCTTGCATCACAGTGGGCCACCCCACCACAACCTTGACATTGGCTCGTTCATTGTTGTTGTGGTGTCCCATGAACTCACTTTTACCTCTCTCCCTTTGTCCGTTTAACCCCCGCAGGTTAGCCGCATGAACCAGTTGCTGGCTGCGGCCTTGGTGCTGCTGGTGGGCGCTGCGCTGGCCATGCTGCCGGTCAAAAACAGCTGGCGCGCGGGATTTGGCATCGTGTCGCAAAGCGTAGCCACGCTGCTCACCTGGGTCGCCGTGCTGCCGGTGCTGGCGGGCGGCCCCGCGCCGTATGTGGAGCTGCCCTGGGGTTACCCGATTGGCGCGGTGCACTTCAAGCTCGATGCGCTGGGGGCCTTCTTCTTGAGCTGGTCGCTGCCGATGACGCTGCTGGGCGCGGTCTACGCCGTGGGCTACCTGCGCAAGTTCTTTGACGGCCCACGTCATGTGGGTGTGCACTTTGCACTGCTGAACATGATCTCGCTCTCGTTCCTGATGGTCTACACCGGTGAACACGCGGTCACCTTTTTGATGGGCTGGGAGATTGCAGCGCTGTCGGCCTGGCTGCTGGTGATTTGGGACTACACCAACCAGAAGGTGCGCTTTGCCGGCTTCAATTACCTGGTGTCCACCCACATTGGCCTGATTTTTCTGGTGGCGGCGTTCATGATTTTGTACACCCAGACGCAAAGCTGGTACCTGGACGACTTTGGCGACTGGATGAGCACGCACCCCGGCACCATTCGCAACACGGTGTTTTTGCTGCTGCTGACCAGCTTTGGGCTCAAGTCGGCGTTCTTCCCGTTTCACTCGTGGTTGCCTCGCGCCCACGCCGCTGCACCGGCCAATGTGAGCGCGCTGATGTCGGGCGTGATCCACAAGGCGGGCCTGTTTGCGCTGCTGCATTTTTTGCTGATTCAGGGCAAGCCTGCCGCCTGGATGGGTTGGGCGCTGATTGCGTTTTCAGTCACCTCGGCGGTGATTGGTGGCCTCTACACCGTGGGCCAGCGCGACCTGAAGCGCCTGCTGGGCTACTCGTCCACCGAGAACGTGGGCATTGCCGGCATTGGTTTTGGCATTGGCACGCTGGGCCTGGCCTGGGGTGTGCCGGGACTGGTGGCGCTGGGTTTTGCTGGCGGCATGTTGCATGTGCTGAACCACGCGTTTTTCAAATGCCAGCTGTTCTATGCCGCAGGCTGCGTCTACCAGGCCAAACACGGCGTGGACATGGAGCGTCTGGGCGGCCTGGCCAAGCTAATGCCGCTCACCGCTTTGAGTTTTTTGGTGGGCGGCATTGCCATTTCGGCCCTGCCGCCTTTCAACGGTTTTGCCAGTGAATTTTTGATCTACAGCGGACTATTCACCGGCGAAGCGCTCAACGTCTGGGCCAAGCTGCTGCTGGCCGGGGTGGCCACGTTGCTAGCCTTTGTGGGGGCGGTGTCGGCTCTGTCCATCACCCGCGCTTACGGCGTGATCTTCATGGGCAACGCGCGTGACGACAGCTTGCCCGCAGGCCATGAGCCCAGCGGCTGGATGCTGGCCCCGCTGTTGATCCACACCGTGGGCACGGTGCTGCTGGGCCTGATGCCGGTGCTGGGCTTGGCGCTGGTGGCGGCGCCCACGCGGCTGTTTTTGCACGCTGCACCCAGCGCCGCCACGCAGCAAGCCATGCAACAGGTGCAAGACGTGCTGGGCCGGGTGAGCCTGATCAGCGTCTACGTGGCCGCGCTGATTGGGTTGGCCTGGGGTTTGCGCCAGTTGTTCAGAAGACAAAGCGCCGCCAGCGGCCCCACTTGGGGCTGCGGCTACACCGCTGGCAACGCGCGCATGCAGTACAGCGGCAGCAGTTTTGCCAAAGACTTCACCAAAAACTACCGCGGCGTGATGCTGCTGCTCAGGCGCAAAAAAGCGCCCACCGGCTACTTTCCCGACGATGCCTACGTGATCACCGACTGTGTGGACGCGGTGGAGCACCGCCTGTACAACGTGATCGGCCACGGCGATGACTCGGCCTCGCTGATCTCCAAACTGATGCACGAAGACGACCCCCGCATTGCCTTTGCCCTGGGTCTGGCCGCGCTGGTGGCGATTGCCGCCATGGTGGTACTGGCCGAAGGAGCGCTGCAATGAGCACCGTGACGTTTTTAACCGTGGCCCACATCGCCGTGGCGCTGGTCATGCCGTTTTTGCTGGTGGGGGTGATCAACCGCACCAAATCCTGGTGGGGCGGGCGCAAGGGGCCGGGGCTGTTTCAGTCTTACCACGACCTGCGCCGCCTGCTGCGCAAACGCCCGGTGGTGAGTGACACCGCCACGCCGCTGTTTCGCCTGGGGGCGTATGTGGTGCTGGTCTGCGCCTTGGCGGCGATGGCCTTTGTGCCGCTGCTGGGCCAGTTTGCGCCGCTGGCGTTTGCGCATGACTTTGTCGCCGTGGCCTACACACTGGGGCTGGCGCGTATTGTGCTCATGCTCTCGGCCATGGATGTGGGCAGCCCGTTTGAAGGCATGGGTGCGGCGCGTGAGGCCAAGTTTGGTGCGTTTGCCGAACCCGCGCTGTTTTTGCTGCTGGGCACGGTGGGTGTGGCCACCGGCTTCAGCAGCTTTGCCGACATGCTGGGCCAGCTGCACCACACGCCCACTTACGCGCTCATCGTGCTGCCACTGACGGCGGCGCTGCTGATCCTGCTGCAAACCGAGGCCGCCCGTGTGCCGGTGGACGACCCGCTGACGCACCTGGAGCTGACCATGATCCACGAGGTGATG
This sequence comes from Rhodoferax sp., assembly GCA_031291305.1. Lineage (GTDB taxonomy): Bacteria > Pseudomonadota > Gammaproteobacteria > Burkholderiales > Burkholderiaceae_C > Rhodoferax. The sequence goes on from JARLJH010000056.1 coordinate 54,644, forward strand.
ATCCTCGACCACAGCGGCCCCGAGCTGGCCGCCATGCAGTACGCCGCTGGCCTGAAGATGACGCTGTATGCCGGGCTGATCGCCACCCTGCTCAACCCGTTTTCTCCGATGAGCGATCCGCTGGCGGCGCTGGCCGCATCGCTGGGCATCATGCTCGCGGTGGCCGTGGTGGTGGGCTGTTTTGAGTCGCTGATGGCACGCCTGCCGCTGCCCTGGGTACCGCATTACGTGTGGCTGGCGGGCTGGCTCACGCTGGCGGCGGCAGCGGTGGTGGGCATCGCCGGAGGTGGCCTGTGAACATCACCCACAACACCACCCTGGCGCTGATCGCCTGCCTGATGGCCACCGTGATCCCGGTGTTTTTTGGCAAGCTCGCCATCACCCCCAACTGGCTGAGCCTGCAGGCGCTGGCCCTTGGGTGGATCACGCTCAACAAACACCACGAGCTGGACTTGCACGCGCTGGCGGCCGGGCTGGAGGTACTGATCATCCGCGCCTGGCTGGTGCCCCACCTGCTGCGCCGCACGCTCTCTGGCCACAAGGCCGCCGAGCACGACGTGATGCCGTCGAACCTGTTCACCTGGGGCGTGGCGGTGACGCTGATCATTGTGGCCTTCCAGTTCGGCGATGGGGCCCGCGCCGACGTGCGCGCCCTGACTCTGGGCGTGATTGCCGCCACCGTCACCATCGCCTTCCTGCTGCTGGCCACCAACCGCGAACCGGTGGCGCAGCTGGTGGCCCTGCTGTTCATGGAAAACGCCCTGGCACTGTTCGAGTCCCTGATGCCCGAACCCTGGCCGCTGCCCGTGCACCTGGCCATCAGCACGGTGTATGTGGGCACGGTGGCGGTGGGGAGCTGGTTGATACGCAGCTCCGACGTTTCCAAGCTTTTAGCCGCCAAGCCCGGAGATCACGTGCAATGACCGCTTCAACTTCAATAGCAACTTCACCCTCCACCGAAGACGTGGCGGCAAACCACCACCCTTTTGCCAGCCACATGGCCGAAGAGCTGGTGCACGGCACCCACTGGATATCGCCCGCACTGGTGGGCGTGGCGCTGCTGATGTGGCTAGCAGCGATGGGCGTGTTCCTGACCCACCCGTTGAGCGAACTGCCGCTGTACTTTGCCAACCGTTATCTGGTGCTCGACGCCACCTCGCTGCTGTTCATTGTGGTGATCAACACCGTGTTTCTGGGCATTTGCGTCTACCTGTACTCGCGCGAGCGCAACACCCCGGCGCTGACGCTGGACATCCGCTCGCGCGCGGCGCTGATGCTATTGTTCATGGCGGTCATCAACATCGGGCTGATGGCCAACCACCTGGTGCTGCTGTGGACGTTGATCGAGATCAGCACCCTGTGCGCTGCGCCGCTGGTGGCGCGCGGCGAGCTGACCAACCCCAAAGCGGTGGCCTGGCGCTACATGCTGTACTCGGCCATGACGCTGGCCATCACCTTTCTGGGTTTCATGGCGCTAACCCAGTCGGCCGATTTGCGTGGGGTGGAGGTGAGCTTCATGGTGGACCGGCTGGGCGAATCGCTCACTCGCGATGCCAATGGCTGGCAGCGGCTGGGCTTGTCACTCATGTTGTTTGGCCTGGGCGGCAAGCTCGGGCTGGCGCCCTTGTATGGCTGGATGCCCGAAACCTATGAGGCCGCACCGACCACCACCAGCGCGCTACTGGCCTCCATCCAGTTCAACATCAGCGTGGTGGCGGTGTTTCGCATTCTGCAAATCTTTCACGGCTTTGAGTCCGGCTATGTTTCCCAAGAGCTGCTGGTGATGGGCTACTTCTCGCTGGTGGTGGCGGCCATCCAGATCATGGCCAGCAGCAATTACAAGCGCCTGATTGCCTACGCCTGCGTCAGCTCTTCGGGGGTGATAGCGCTGGGTCTGTCGGTGGGCAAGGCCGCTGCCTACGGCGTGGTGCTGTACATCGTGAGCAATGCGTTTGTGAAGTCGCTGCTGTTTTTGACCTCTGGGCGCATGCGCGCCGTCTACGGTACCAACGAGGTCGGCCCCTTAAGCGGCGTGATCCGCACCTTGCCACTGGCCGGGCTGCTGTTCACGCTGGGCATTTTTGCGCTGCTGGGCTTTCCGCCCTTTGCCAGCTTTCTGGCCGAGATGCTGATCCTCTCGGGCATCGTCCAGGCCGGCAATCTGCTGGCCTTCACGCTGATGTGCGTGATGCTAACGGTGATTTTTGTCGCCACCGGGCGCACCGTGTTCCCCATGCTGTGGGGCGCGCCCAAGGTACAGGTCAGGGCACCGCGTGACCCCCGAATCACGCTGCTACCCAAGCTGGGCTTTGTCGCCATACTGGTGATGCTGGGCACCTACACCCCCACCCCGATCACCGACTTGCTGCGCGCCGTGGCGGTGTCGATTGGGGGCTGACATGACCCACACCACGCCAAACGCCATGCCGCCCACCGCTTCAAATGCCAGCCCAATGGTGCCGCAGGGCTTACCCCCTCTCCCTCTGGGAGAGGGCGGGGGTGAGGGCTGCCCGCAGCAAAGTAGCCAAAACATCCACCCTCACCCTAACCCTCTCCCAGAGGGAGAGGGAATAAGTCCAGTGGCACACCTGCCAGCAACACATAAGTTACTATCAATATCAGAGCTACTTGCACAGGTAACACAAGGGCTAGAAGCCAAAAACACATTTATTTCCTTGTTTGGACGGCACGCCATTGCAGGCGAAGAAGCGGGGGTGATCGTCACCGCCGTGCTGCTCACGCCCACGGGTTTCCAGGTGCTGCGCGCCCATGTACCCAAGGGTCAAAGCTACCCCAGCCTGACCGCCCGCTTTCCCGCAGCGCAAATCTTTGAACGCGAGTTGTGGGAGCAAACCGGCCTGCTGCCCGAAGGCCACCCGTGGCTCAAACCGGTGCGTTTTGAAGGCGCGCGCCAGCAGCACATGGACGACTACCCCTTCTTCAAAGTGCGCGGGGCCGAGGTGCACGAGGTGGGCGTCGGCCCGATCCACGCCGGGGTGATTGAGCCGGGGCACTTTCGCTTCATGTGCCATGGTGAGCAGGTGCACCACCTGGAAATCCAGCTCGGCTACCAGCACCGGGCTGTGGAAGCGCTGCTGCTGCACAAGCCGCCACAGCGCCTGAGCCCGCTGGTGGAATCCATCGTCGGCGACTCGGTCGTGGCCTACAGCTGGGCTTTCAACGCTGCGCTGGAATCTTTGGCAAATCGGCCTGTAGCCCAGGCAACACAAGGGCTACGTGCTATTGGTTTGGAACTAGAGCGGGTTGCCATGCACCTGGCCACGCTGACCGGCCTGGCCACCGACATTGCCTACCTGCAGCCTGCGGGCACGCTGCAGCGCCTGCGCACCGCCATCATCAACGCCAGCCAGCGCGTTTGCGGCAACCGCTTTGGCAAAGGCTGGATTCGCCCCGGCGCGGCGGCGCCCATTGGCGAGGCTTTGCGGGCCGATTTGCTCAAGACCCTGCGCGCCTTCCAGACCGATTTTCTGCAAGTCAACGCGCTGCTGAGCAGCAGCCGCAGCACGCAAGCGCGTTTCAAAGGCGTGGGCACGGTGTCCACCCTGGCCGCGCAAGACATGGGTTTGACCGGCGTGGTGGCGCGTGCCAGTGGTGTGGCGCTGGATGTGCGCCGCGCCCTGCCCGATGGCCTGTATGCTGCTCACCCGCCCGAGCTGATCACGCAAGCCACGGGCGACTGCTGGGCGCGCGCGCGCCAGCGCATGCTGGAGGCTGAGGCCAGCACCCAGTGGCTGATCGACCGGCTGGCGGATCCGGCGTTGAATCTGACCGACACGCCTGCGCCGTTTGCCAAAGCCGTACCCTCCAACACCGGCGCTACCAACGTGCGCCGTGAAGGTGTGGCTCCTACAGTGGCAACCGGGTCTGCAGCGTGGGCTTTGCAAGCGAGTAGCTTGTGTGTCTCGCTGATCGAAGGCGTGCGCGGCCCGGTGATGGTGGCGCTGGAGACCGATGCCAGCGGCCAGCTCCTCCACGCCAAGGTGCAAGACCCGAGTCTGGCCAACTGGTTCGGCCTGGCCTTGGCGCTGCGCGACCAGCAAATCTCGGACTTTCCGATTTGCAACAAGAGTTTTGACCTCTCGTACTGCGGCAACGATTTATAAGCTCACCATGTTTCAATCCCTCGCCGTCCGCAAAGCCCAAGGCAGCCAATTCATCCCCGACCTGCGCGCCGCCCAGCCCGGTGGCTTTCGCGGCAAACCTGTCATTGCCGATCTGGCTTGTGCCCCCAACTGCCACGTGTGCCAGGAGGTGTGCCCGACAAGCGCTATCGACTTGAAAGCAAGTTCCGCCGATCCCGTCGCCATTGATCTGGGACGCTGCGTGATGTGCGGCGACTGCGCGCCGGTGTGCCCGAGCCAGAAATTGAGCTTCAACAACGACGTGAAGCTGTCGGCCACCACGCGCAGCGGACTGGTGGTGACCGCCGCCCGGCCCAACATCGACCCGATCAAGATATCTGCCGAATTGCACAAACGCTTTGGCAGCTCGCTCAAACTGCGCTCGGTGTCGGCGGGCGGCTGCAACGGCTGCGAGATGGAGGTCAATGCCCTAAGCAACGTCAACTTCGACCTGGGCCGCTATGGCATCGACATGGTCGCCAGCCCGCGCCACGCCGACGGCATCGTGCTCACCGGCCCGATCACCCGCAACATGGCGAAAGCGCTGCAAATCTGCTGGGACGCGATTCCTGAACCCAAGCTGCTCATCGCCGTGGGCGCCTGTGCGATTTCAGGCGGGGTGTTTGCCGACAGTGATGCCTTAGGCCGCGAGTTTCTGGACAAATACCCGCCCAGCCTCTATGTGCCCGGCTGCCCGGTGCACCCGCTGACCTTCATCAGCGGGGTGATGGATGTGCTGGGTATGACGACGTAGGTTTAACGACGTCAAGGAAATCACGACTAGGGAAGTTTGGACCTTGGGCTACGCCAGATAGGCGAATCAAGCGCCCAGCCATTCCAGCAGTTTGCGCAATCGCACTTCTTCAGTGACCACAAAGCCGTTGATGCCTATGCGCTGAAGAATCTGCTTTCCCGGACCCGTGCTGCCCAGATCGGTCAATGCGCCCCGCAATTTGTCAACCTGCTCGACGCTCAGATTGCGCGAAGCCACCAGCGGCATATACGGCTGTGGGCGAGATGTGTGCAGAACCCGATTGCCGCTCTTAAGCCACTGTTTGTAAGCGCCTGAGTAAGAGGCAATGCCTCCTACATCGGAAATTCTGGTCTCAACGGCAAAAGGAATCGCCCCCTGCTCCCGAACATAGAAGACTCTTTCGCCCTCAATCAGGATGCCTTTGTCGCGCAGTTCAGCCCGACAAAAATGCGTCATGTACGCCGACTCTTCCGGGAAGACGAAATTTTTTCCCTTCAGATCTTCAACCTTCTTGATGGGCGAGTCTTTATGCACGATCAGCACGCACTGCCCATCCGGGCTCGCCGACGCGACAAACCTGTATTGGTGGTCACGCATGCCGCGCGCCGGGTAATCCGAGGGACGGGCCAGAACGAGATCAAACTGGTTTTCCTTCATGCCATTGGCCAGTCGATCAAACTCCCGCACAAAAACCACTTTGACCTCGGCATTGATCGCTGAACCCAAGACGTCGGCCAATGGTTGGTACTTGGCATAGGCAGCCTCAGCGTTGATGCCACCCGAGGTACCTTCACTGACAGCCAGGGTCAGCTGCTGTTTTTTCACGACTTCTGCCGCATTCACACCCAGTGCGAACAGGGCAACCAGCATCAACCCCAAGGTATATCTTTTGAACATTTAAAAATCTCCCGCAAAAAAATTTGGCGGAGTATCGCATTGGGTTTGACCGATCCGCAGTCACCTCGGGAGCGAGGTGATGAACTTGCTGGGGATGACGAGGTAGCTTCGGCCGGCTATCTCAAAGGCATCCCTCTGGAGAACTCCCTGTCACGCCGCGCTGGCTCTGACAAATGCATCGACCAGCGGAGCCGCTTGACCTTTCAAAGCAGGCCGATACAGACTTTGCGTGGAAACGTCATCGCTGTCACCTCAAACAATGGGAGTTGATAGAAATACAGGTAGCTCTTCGGCCCATGCGGAAAACTGTCTCAGCTTTGGGAAATCCTCGCACCTGACGATCTCCGGTAACATCAGTTGGGTGAATCGCCAGGCCACGGCAACGCTGACCCCGGACAAGCCGATGCTGCTCTCATCACCATTCTCCGCAGTTGCCATTCCATCGTGTTCAAGCGCGGTGTAGGCATCCAGCAATTGGCCGCGAAAACGCGCCATCAAAGGTTCATGCTGCTTTTCAATCGGCCGCAGATTGCGTTCGTAGACGATTTGCACCGTCTTTTCACAGGCCGCCAGCGCCAAACCGATGTGCCGCAGCGCCGTGACCCGTTCAGGGGTGGTGTCGGGCAACAAAGACCGCTTGGCCCCCAGACAATGCTGGGCATAGTCGAGGATCAAGCTGGAATCCATCAAAACCTGCCCGTCATCCAGGATCAAGGTGGGGGCTTTCACCACCGGATTGAGAGCCCGAAATGCATCGAACGTGCTGAAGACGGACAAGGGCAGGTGCTCAAAAGGAATGCCCAGCAGCTTGAGCGCAATCGCCGTGCGTCGCACGTAGGGGGAGTCCAACATACCGATCAGTTTCATCGCAGTTCCTGTTAAATAATCTAATTCATCGTGTGTCGATACAGAATGTGGGAAAGATCCGATTTCCCATCATTCGCTCTTGCATTTGAATTCTAGGTAACGCTTGCGTCATCGAAAAGCAATGATTCATAACGCTAAATGTTAGGAAAATTGACATGAGATCCATACCGCCGCTGACCGCGCTCAAGTGCTTCGAGGCCGCCGCGCGCTTGAGCAGCGTCACTTTGGCGGCCCAGGAGCTGCATGTCACGCACTCCGCCGTGAGCCAGCAGATTCGTTTGCTCGAAGAGACGCTCAACGTGACGCTGTTTCAGCGTGAACCCCGAGGGCTGAAGCTGACCGAGGCGGGGCGCTTGTATGCACTGGATGTGCGCATGGCGCTGCTTGACATCGCCAAAGCCACCCAGTTGGCCCGGGCCAGACCCCAGGAAGGTGAACTCGTCGTCGGCACCCTGCCCTCTTTTGCGCTGCACTGGCTGGTGCCACGCTTGCCCGGTTTTCGCGCCACCCATCCGCAAGACCGGATCCGCCTGCACACCTCGCTGGAGGTGCAGGATCTGCGCAGCGGTCTGGTCGACGTGAGCATTCGCATGGGGCCAGGGCACTGGCCCGACCTGATGACAAAGAAACTGTTTGAAGATCGGCTGCTGGTCGTTGCCTCACCCCGTTTTCAGGGTGGCACATTGCCAACCACCGCAGCGGAAGTGGCCCAAGTGCCACTGGTTTGCGCCTCCACCGCCTCTTGGGACGACTGGTTCGAGGCCGCAGGCGTATCCCAGCGCCCGGATACCCTGCCATTCTTGACGGCCAATGACTCCAACATCGTGCTTGGCGCTGTGGCGCTGGGCCAAGGCATTGCACTTGAACGGCACAGCTTGGTTGCAGGCGCGCTTGACCGTGGCGAGCTGGTGCAGATCACCAACATCACCATCCCCTATCCGTATCCCTACTGGGTGGTATGGCCCCCGCGCGATGAAGTTGCCAGCAAACAAGCCCGGTTTGTGGCGTGGCTTGAAGCTGAAGTGAGCCGGTATCTTTCAGGCCTGCAATCAGGGACGGCCCCGCATGATTGATCTTTGCGTATTCCTCGCCATCTGAAAAGCCCACGGTACGCCCATCATCCCCGACCTGCACCCCGCCCATCCCGATGGTTTGGGCGGCAAACCGGTCATGGCCGATCTGATGCGGTCTAACCTGACCTTCCGGATTAAGTCTGCTCTAAGGGGTATACAAGAAAATTCCGCGCATTTGGAAATCTCTGGAGTGGCCCCTTGAACCTGATTGAATCCTACAACCGCAGTCTCTTCTTGATGATCAATGGAGACAACAGCGCCCCCAGATGGCTTGTCGACTTGGCGACTCTGGTGGGTGATGGTGTCATTTATCTGATTCCGCTCTTGCTGATCGGGCTGTGGCTGTGGGGGAACACTAGGCAGCGCAAGCTCGCCGTCAAAGCGTTTGCTGTGGCGATGCTGGGTGTCGGGCTGAATCAACTGATCGGTGTCATGTGGCAGCACCCACGACCATTCATGCTAGGCCTTGGGCATACGTGGATCGTTCATGCTGCGGACTCATCGTTCCCAAGCGATCACGTGACGGTACTTACAGCGATAGGGTTAAGCCTGCTTCTTGATGGCGCAACCGCCGTGGCGTGCCTGACGCTCACCATGGCGCTTGCGGTAGCCTGGGCCCGCGTGTTCCTGGGTGTGCATTTTCCGCTCGACATGCTGGGCGCAGTGGTCGTTGCTGGCGTCTCGCTGGGCAGCGTGGCCCCCATCTGGCAGCGTTTCGGGAGCCAAGCGACGGGCTTGGCAGAACAACTCTACCGAAGGCTGCTTGCTTGGCCGATTTCTGCCGGATGGGTTAAATCTTGATGTGCCGTGCCCTTGTGTGCCGGGTTTTCCACGTCCTGCGGACGCCCCTCAGCGCCCACCATCCAAAGAATCAGGCCTGCAAGAACGGTTTGTAATCAACTGTAAGTTGGGTAAAAACCAAGCGACTGCTCGCGAATGCGCGCCATCGCACACAAATGCGTCACAACGCGCCGCGATAATCGAAAGCTGTATTTTTCCAGCTTTATGGTACCTTTATGAATCAACAATCCACCCCTCGTTACGATGCCATCAGCCGGGCTTTCCACTGGCTCACCGCCATCGCTGTCGTCATCGCCTTCACCATCGGGCCAGAACACTTTGGCCGACTCATGCGCGACGGTGTCGACCCCGCCACCATGAGCGATGTTGTCTGGCACGAATCCTTGGGCGTCCTGGTTTTTGTGCTGACCCTGCTGCGCTTACTCTGGGTGGCTGCGCGTCCTGCCGCACCGCAGATTCCCATGGCACCCAAAATGCAACTGATGGCAAAACTGGCTCACCTAGCGCTGTGGGCGCTGATGCTGGCTTTGCCAATCTCTGCACTGCTGGCTTTGGGCTCCGAGGGCCATCCACTGACGCTGCTGGGTGGTGTGCGCGTTGACCAGATGCCTCTGATTGCCAACTCCGCGCTTGCCAAACTGGCCGACTGGGGTGACGTGCATGGATTTTTGGGCGATGCCATTCTGTGGCTGGCTGGTTTGCACGCTGCTGCGGCTATCTATCACCATGTGATGCTCAAAGACGGCGTTTTGCTGACCATGCTGCCTCCCAGGAAGACTCGTTAAGCGATGCTCAGGAATGACCCGTCGTCTCAGGGCCGCTGCAGACGCTTTAGCAGCATGGTGCGAAACGCGTCAAAGGCTTTTTGCATGACGGCGGGTTTGTAGGGGAAAAGGTCGACCGGATCGGTGGCATGAATCCAGCCCCGGCTGTCGGCCTCAAACAGCAGCAAGCGGCCATCGCGGGTTTCGCTGCAATCAAGCACCACATAGTCCAGTCCGAGCCGACTGGCAATCGCCTGCAAGACCGGCTGGTGCCGCTGGGCAAAATCGGCGTCAAAACTGGCCATGGCGCTGGCCTCTTCGGCGCGCTTGTCCGCATCCAGCGCCATACCGGCTGATCGGTAATGCACCATCCAATGCTCCGAGACCGCCAGATGACACAAGTAGGGTTGGCCGTCGATCAGCGCGATTCTTGATTTTCGGTAGCGACCATCGTTGCTGCGGTAGTCCACAAAGTCAGCCACGTGGTAGTCCATATTGGAGTATAGGTCGAAAAAAGTTTCAAGCTCGGCGCGGCTGTCCACCTTTACCAGGCCATTCCCCCCTTGGGTGTCCACGGGCCGGATGGTGAACGGCAAGGCTGCCTGGCGCGCCTGCTCGCGGCTTAACCTGCGGGTAGCGGGCACCAGCAGTCCGGGGATGTCGTTCAGCAGTTCATAGACGGTATCGCGCGCGCAATGCCGAATCAGATGCGGCGGGTTCAACACGGGGCGCGGCCAGTCGACCAGCCGGGCGTCCAGGTAGGCAAGTTGCGGAGCGTTCTTGTCAGACTCGCCGATGGCGACGATGAGCAAGTCGTGCTCAGGCAGGGTTTGCGGCAGCGCCTGGCCGGGCAGCAGGTACAAAAGGTCGAGTTGGATGTCGCTGTTGTCAATGACAAACTCAAAGCCGGTGTTGTCCAGCATGTCGCCCGGGGCCATCAGCGCCAGCAGGCGAATCGTGGGCTGATCGGGCCCAGCCATCCGGTACAACACGCGCTGCGTCAGCGCCTTGGCCTGCATGTCCAAGGCAAAGTCGCGCTGGTCCAGCGCCGTCAGCACATGAAACATCTGCATGCAGGTATGGGCCAGATCGGGGCTGGCGTGGGCTTGCACAATCAGCTCTTTCAACTCGGTGGTCCGAATGCGAATGAGCTTGGCCAAGCCCAGGATCGGCGGCGAATCAATGAGAGCGAAACGCAACTGTGTGTCTGCTAGCGGGGGAGGCAAAGACTTCATGGCAGCCATTGTCCGGGAAGACTTTTCCGACAAACTGAACTTGTGCGGTGTTGCAAATCCAGGTGATGCCATCAGCCAAAAACTACTGAATCCTCCGCCGCACCGCCATCAGGATGCCGCGCAAAATTTCCACCGGCTCGGGCGGGCAGCCTGGCACGGTGACATCCACCGGGATGACGTTGGCCACGCGGCCACAGGTGGCATAGCTCTCGCCAAAGATGCCGCCGTCGCAAGCGCAGTCACCGACGGCGACCACCAGTTTGGGCTCAGGCGTGGCCTCATAGGTGCGCTTGAGTGCCATCTCCATGTTGCGTGACACCGGGCCGGTCACCAGCAGCAGATCGGCATGGCGCGGGCTGGCGACAAACTTGATGCCCAGACCTTCGAGGTTGTAGTAGGGGTTGCCCAAGGCGTTGATTTCAAGTTCGCAGCCGTTACACGAGCCCGCGTCGACCTCGCGGATGCTCAGAGCATCTCCTAAAATAGATAGCAGCTCAGCCTGAATACGCGAGGCCTCAGCCTGTTTTTCCTCACCAATATCGGGCGCAGGCTCGGTAGCGATGCCGACCCGGGCGATTTGACGGACGACTTTCCAGATCATGATGCCGTTCTCATAGGTCTTGCCCCGAATAGCTCAGGTTGAACGACTTGTTGATGAGCGGAAAGTCGGCCACGATGTCTTTCATGACGGCGTGCTCCAGCACCGGCCAGTTTTGCCAGGACGGGTCGTGCAGGTGGCAGCGCTCGATGCGGTGGCCCTGTTCAGCCCCGGCGAGTTCCAGCGCCACCATGATTTCACCGCGCCAACCCTCGACCCAGCCAACGCCTCTGGTGGGCTGCTCGGGCAACATCACCTCGCTGCGCACCTCGCCCTCGGGCATTTCGTTGAGGATGCGTTCGATCAGGCGGATGGACTCGAACACCTCCTGAAAGCGCACTGACGCGCGGGCGCCCACGTCGCCTCGCACATGGCGGGCCATGACCACCCGCAACTTGTCGTAGGGCGTGAAGGGGTGGTCGCAGCGCAGGTCTCGGCTCTGCGAGCTAGCGCGCCCGGCCAGGCCGGTCATGCCGAGTTGCGCCGCCAGCGCAGACCTCACCCGCCCGGTGATCAAGAAGCGGTCTTGCAGCCCGGCATGCGACTCGAACACGTCAAACAGTTTGCGCACGTCGGGCGCCAGCACATGGCAGCGCGCCCTCAGTTGATCCCGCCCAGCAGGGTCGATGTCGCGCTGGACGCCGCCGGGCACGATGCTGTCCATCATCAGTCGATGACCAAAGGCCGCCTTGCAGGCGCGCAGCCAGTCCTCGCGCAGCCTGGAGAATTGCGCCAGGGCAAACGCAAAGGCCACGTCGTTGCCCAGCGCGCCCAAATCATTCAAATGGTTGGCAACCCGCTCGCATTCCAGCATCAGCGCGCGCAGCCAGGCCGCACGCGGCGGGATGCGAGTGCCACAGGCTGACTCCAGCGCCATGCAGTAGCCCCATGCGTAAGCCACCGTCGAGTCGCCCGACACGCGCCCGGCCAGGCGGTGTGCTTGCAGCGGCACCATCTGCGTCATGCGCTGCTCGATGCCTTTGTGGGTGTAGCCCAGGCGCTCTTCGAGGCGCAAAATCTTCTCACCCACCACCGAAAACCGGAAGTGCCCCGGTTCGATGATGCCGGCGTGCACCGGGCCGACGGCGATCTCATGCGCGCCATCACCTTCCACGCGTACAAACGGGTAGTCGATCAAGACACCCGGCACGGGTTCAGGCAAGGCTTGCGGGTCTTGCAGCAGTGGGAAGTGGTCTGCCGCCCAGGCGCCATGGTTGAACCAGGGGCGGGTATCACGCGCGCCCTCGGCGTGCACACCTGACAACTCGGCGGCGGCGCGCTGCATGCGGCTGACGCACGGGAACGCCGCCGACAGATCGGGATAGCCCGCACGCCCATCGTGGCTGGTCAGCGGCAGCGCCAACCAAAACAACCCATCCGGCGTGACATATGCAACAAATATGGCTGTAGCCCTCGTTCCACCTTGACTTATAGCTATATCTTCAATAGCTTTTCCAGCCCACAGTGCCACCAGCCGTCCACCGGCATCACGCACCGCTGTGGCAGCGGTTTGCCACTGCTCAGCATTAACCTGCCCGTACCACACCGGCACCAGCGCAGGCAAGGCGGCAAACTCGACATCCAGACCCGTGATCTTCATTGACTCAGCCTCCCAACATACGGGCTGCAGCCACGTACCAGCCGTTCAGGTACGGCGGAATGTATAGGCCCAGCGCCAAGCCTAGCGCCAGATGCACAAACACCGGAATCAGCGCGGGCGGGTGTGCCAGCGCTTTGAGGGTGGTGTCGCCAAACACCATGGGCAGCACGCGCACCAGCATCGACGCAAACGCCACGCCTAGCGCCAAAAAGAGGAACGGCGTGGCCCAGGCTTGCTCGCGCATGGCGGTGGTCAGAATCAAAAACTCGCTGGCAAACACGCCAAAGGGTGGCATGCCCGCAATCGCCATCACGCCCAGCATCATGCCCCAGCCGACGGTGGGGTTGATCTTGATCAGCCCGCGAATCTCGCTCATCACCTGTGTGCCAGCCTTTTGCGTGGCGTGCCCGACGGTAAAGAAGATGGCGGATTTGACCAGCGAATGCACCGTCATGTGCAACAGCCCGGCGAAACTGGCAATCGGACCACCCATGCCAAACGCAAAGGTGATCAAGCCCATGTGCTCGATGCTGGAGTACGAAAACATGCGTTTGACATCTTTTTGCCGCGACAGAAAAAACGCCGCCACAACCACCGACAGCAAGCCAAAACCCATCATCAGTTGCCCGGCCATCTGGGTGCCCAAAGCGCCATCGGTGAGCACTTTGCAACGCAGCACGGCGTACATGGCCACGTTCAACAGCAAGCCCGAGAGCACAGCCGACACCGGCGTCGGACCTTCGGCATGGGCGTCTGGCAGCCAGCTGTGCAGTGGCACTAGGCCGATCTTGGTGCCATAACCGATCAGCAAGAAAACAAACGCCAGCGACATGATGGTCGGATCAAGCTGCCCCTTGATGTCGGCCAGATTGCTCCACAGCAGCGTGGCGTGCTCCGAACCCAGCACTTTGTCAGCAGCCATGTAAACCAGAATCGTGCCAAACAGCGCCTGAGCAATGCCAACGCCGCAGAGGATGAAGTATTTCCACGCGGCTTCCAGACTGGCCGGTGTGCGATAGACGCTGACCAGCAGCACGGTGGTCAGCGTGGCGGCTTCCATCGCCACCCAGATGATGCCCAGGTTATTGGTAGTCAGCCCCAGCAGCATGGTGAAGCTGAACAACTGGTACATGCTGTGGTACAGACGCATACGCCGCGCCGTCATCTTGCCGTGGTCTTGCTCCACGCGCATGTAGGGACGCGAGAAAATGGCCGTGGTCAGGCTGACAAAAGCGGTAAGCGTGACCAGAAACACGTTGAGCGGGTCAATATAAAACTGTTTGTCCCAGATGAACTGCGGCCCCTGGTCAATCACCTGTGCCGTCATCACGCAGGCTGCCAGAAACGTGCCGAGGCTAAACGCCACGTTCACATTACGCGCGTAAGCACGATGCCCAACCCCCGCCAGCGCCAAGCCACCAAGCAATGGAATTCCAAGGAGACACAGCAGGATGTCCATTAGTTACTCATCCTTGAGCGTCTCCAGGTTGTGGATGTCCAGACTGTCGAACTTCTCGCGAATCTGGAACATGAACACGCCCAGAATCAGCACGCCCACCAGCACGTCCAGCGCGATGCCAAATTCCACAATCATCGGCATGCCACTGGTCACCGTCGTTGCGGCAAACAGCAAGCCGTTTTCCATCGACAGAAAACCAATCACCTGCGGCACCGCCTTGGAGCGGGTGATCATCATCATGAACGACAGCAGCACGCAGGCCAGCGCAATCCCCAAGGCACCGCCCGCCACCGAATGTGACAAGCGAGAAATCGGCAATGCCAGGCTGAAGGCAAAAATCACCAGCCCAATGCCCACCAGCATGGTGGTCGGGATGTTGATCAGGGTTTCCACATCCCAGCGCACATTGAGCTTGCGAATAATGCGGTGCAGCATCCAAGGGATGAAAATAACCTTGAGCAGCAGCGTCAGCGCGCCCGAGATATACAGGTCAGGCTGGTTGGTGACATAACCCAGCAAGAACGACGCGGCCACCAACGCCGCGCCCTGAATCATGAACAGATTGATCAGAGACACAATGCGCCGCTGCGAGATCATGGCAAAGGACAGCAACAGGATCAGTGTCGCAAACAGGTTGATCAACTGGGGCACGTACTGGATCATTTGTTCCCCAGCAGCACGTTCACCAGCAGGCCAATCACCCCCAGCAGGAAAGCCGTGCCCAAAAATTCAGGCACGCGAAAAATCCGCATCTTGGCGCTGGCGGTCTCAATCATGGCCAGAAGCATGCCGCCCACCGCCAGCTTGAACACCAGCACCGGCAAGGCCAACAGCAAGGCCAGCGGCGCATCGGCCTCGGCCACACCCCAGGGGAAAAACAGCGCCAGCCCAGCACAGGAATAGGCAAACAGCTTGAGGCTGGCGGCCCATTCCATCAGCGCCAGGTGGCGCGCCGAGTACTCCAGGATCAGCGCTTCATGGATCATGGTGAGCTCAAGGTGCGTGTCGGGGTTGTCCACCGGCACGCGGGCGTTTTCCGCCAAGGACACCATGGTGAAGGCCACGCCAGCCAGCAGCATGCTGGGGTAAATGGCCAGATCGCGGTGCGCCAGCGTCTCCACAATGGTTGTCAGCGAGGTAGAGCCGGTGATCATCGAGGCGCAGAAGAACACCATCAGCAGCGCCGGCTCGGCCAAAAATCCCACCAGCATTTCACGGCGAGCGCCCATGGAACCAAAAGCGGTGCCCACATCCATGGCCGCCAGCGAGATGAAGACGCGAGCCAGGGCAAACAGGCCCACCAGCGCAATCGCATCGGCTGCCGGGGACAGCGGCAGATCAGTGGACAGCGTCGGGATGATGGCACTGGCCAGCAACATGCAACCAAACACCACATAGGGCGAAAACCGGTACAGCGAGGAGGCGTGCTCGGCCATCAGCGACTCTTTGTTGAACAGCTTGTGCAACATGCGGTAGGGTTGCAGCAGGCCCGGCGCCGACTTGTTTTGCAGCCAGTGTCGCCATTGGTTGACCCAGCCAGTCAACAAGGGTGCCAACACCAATGCCGTCAGCAAGGCCAGCAGTTGCGAGAAAACGCCCAGCGCGCTCATCGCTTCACCACCAGCAAGACCACGATCAGGGTGACAAAGCTGTACATCAGGTACACCGCAATGCGCCCCTGCTGCAACAACCCGACGATTCTGGACACCCATTCAACCAGCCGCGCCACGGGCAGATACAACCAGTGCCACAGCGGGTCTTCCAGCTTGACGCCATAGGTGGGTTTCTCGTCAAAAGCGCTGGGCAACTGTCGCGTCACGCGGAAAAACGCCTCGAAAATCTGCCGGATCGGCTGACCAAAGCCTTCGGCAGTGTCTTGCATGCGCGCCGTTTGCCAAGGGTGACCGCAGTCCCATGGCGGCACACGCCGCAGACGCCCGTGGTAGAGGCGGCGCACCAGCACAAACGCCAAGCTAAAACTCAGCACTACTCCCAGCAGGAAAATCGCTGGCGCATAGCTGGCACGATCCACACTTACCGGCACCAGCAGCCAACTGCTGTCAGCCACCATGTGTGCCAGCCCGGCACCCACCAACCGTCGCGTCACCGGGTCCATCAGGGCGATCACCTGATTCGGAAACAAACCCAGCAAGACACAACCCATCACCAGCCACGTCATGCCCAGGCGATCCCAGCGCCCGCCATCATGTGCCTTGGCCAACTTTTCTTCGCGAGGCTGGCCCAGAAAAACCACCCCAAAGTACTTGACCATGGTGTAGCCCGACAGCGCGGCAATCAGGGCAATCAGGGCGGCCATTACCGGCACCAACATGTCCAAAAACGAGCTGGGCAAGCCGGTGGTGAACAAAAAGCTTTGCAACAGCAGCCATTCAGCCACAAAACCACCAAACGGTGGCAAGCCAGCACAGGCCAACACCCCGACCAGGGTCAGCCAGCCCACCCAAGGCATGGTGCGAATCAAGCCACCGAGCTTGCCCAGGCTGCGCTCACCCGTGGCATGCATCACCGCGCCGGTGCTACAGAACAGCAAGCTCTTGAAGAAGGCATGGCTCAGCATGTGGTACAGCGCCGCTGTCAACGCCAGGGCTGACAGCGCCTGCATGCCATAGCTGGAAAACAACAATGACAAGCCCACCCCGGCGCACATCAGACCAATGTTTTCGATGCTGGAGTACGCCAGCAGGCGCTTCATCTCAACCTGGACGGTCGAAAACACCACACCAAACAACGCCGTGGCCAAGCCTAGGCCCATCAGCATCACACCCCACCACCAAATGCGGGTTTGCAGCAGATCAAACCCCACCCGCAAGATGCCGTACAGCGCAATCTTGAGCATGACGCCACTCATCAGCGCCGACACTGGCGAAGGCGCTGCCGGATGCGCCTCTGGCAGCCAGGCGTGCAAGGGCAGCAGGCCAGCTTTGGCACCAAACCCGAACACCGCCAGACAGAAGGCCACCGAGGCCCAGAAAGAATCCAGATGTTGCGCTCGCATATTGGCAAAGGTGTAATCACCGGTGTTGGCCTGCAGCACACCAAAACACAGCAGAATGCCCAAAGCGCCGATGTGCGCGACCAACAGGTACAGGTAGCCGGCGTTGCGAATCTCGGGAATGCGGTGGTTGGACAGCACCAGAAAGAAAGACGAGAACGCCATGGTTTCCCACATCACCATGAACACATAGGCATCGTCAGCCAGCACCACCATCGCCATGCTGGCCAGAAACACGTGGTACTCCAGGCAAAGCAAACCGGGTGGTGTGCCCTCGCCCTGGCGGAAGTAACCGGCGGCAAAGGTGGACACCCCGGCCGACACGCCGCCAATCAGCAGCAGAAAGAAAGCCGACAGACTGTCCAGCCGCAGATGGAAAGGCAATTGCGGCAGCCCCAGGGGCAGCACCGCGACTTCCGGACTGGCAAATGCCGCGCTCAACGCCACCGCCATCAGGAGCACGGAAAATACCGCGCCCAAAGGAAACAGGACGGTGGCAACGATTCGGAACCGGCGCAACGCCGCAATACCTGCCAAGCCAATCAACAGCCAAGCGACCACAACCAGCAACACCCAATCCAGATGGATCCATGGGGTTGCAGGGTTCATGAGATTCATGGATTGGTATCAAAGTCGGACAAAGTCGATGCGAATATTACACCCTACCCCTCTGGCAGCGAGGCTGTGACTGAGCAGCGCAACATCACGCGGACGCAGAGCTAAAATGAGCCAACGAGGCCCAACACCATGAATCTTTTCTACCGTCCCCAATACAAATCCGAAATCACCCAGTTCATCACTGAACTGAAGGCCAAAAACCCGGCTATGGAAGAAGGCCAACGCCAGGGCCGCAGCTTGTTGTGGGACAAGGCCGTAGACCGAGACGCCATGAGCGAATTCCGTGCTGCCCGGGTGGCGCAGCAGCCTTACGTTTATCAGATCACCGGGGAATAAGGCGATTTAGGCCTGTAGCCCTTATTTAATAAGGGCCTGTAGCTATTTTTTCAGCAGCATTTTCCCCAAGCAATGGTCGCATCGGTAACCGCGCTTGATCCAGTCGCAGCCAGCGCGGCAGGCATGCCCACGGTGGTTGATCAGGTGGCGGTGGCCCGGCTGTATGGTGAGCCACTGTTCACCCTGCCGACCGATTTGTACATTCCTCCCGACGCGCTGGAGGTGTTTCTGGAGGCCTTTGAAGGCCCACTAGACCTGCTGCTGTACCTGATCCGGCGCCAAAACTTCAACATTCTGGACATTCCCATGGCTGGCCTCACGCGTCAGTACATGAGTTATGTTGAAGAGATTCGCCAGCGCAATCTGGAACTGGCGGCCGAATACCTGCTGATGGCAGCCATGCTGATCGAGATCAAATCACGCATGCTGTTGCCGCCCAAGAACGTGGCGCAGGGCGAAGAGGTAGAAGACCCCCGCGCCGAACTTGTACGCCGCCTGCTGGAGTACGAGCAGATCAAACTGGCAGCAGCCCAACTCAACGAGGTGCCGCAATTCGGGCGCGATTTTCTGGTGGCGCAAGCCTACATTGAACAATCCTTGCCATCGCGTTTTGCAGATGTCAGTCTCACCGAATTGCAGGAAGCCTGGACGGCCATCCTGCAGCGCGCCCGGCTGGTGCAACACCACAAGATCACCCGCGAAGAGTTGTCCGTGCGAGAGCACATGAGCCAGGTGCTCAGACAGCTGCAAGGCCATCGATTTGTTGAGTTTGAAGCTCTGTTCAACCCGGAAAAAGGCGCGCCCGTGCTAGTCGTCACTTTCATCGCCCTGCTCGAACTGGCCAAAGAAACACTGATTGAAATTACCCAGGCCGAGGCCTTTGCACCCATTTACGTGCGCCTGGCCTACACCCCGTCCTGAACACACATGACACACACCATGAACGCTCGCTCTGTGACCTCTTCCCCGCGCCCTCCCCTGGTATTTGATGTCCTGATTGTCGGCAGCGGCCTGGCCGGCCTGAGCGCCGCGCTGCTGCTGGCCCCCACCAAAAAAGTGGCCGTGATCACCAAACGTGCGGTCATGGAAGGCTCCAGCGGCTGGGCGCAAGGAGGCATTGCAGCGGTCTGGAACAAGGACGACACTTTTGAGGCGCACATCCAAGACACCCAGATCGCTGGTGCCGGACTGTGCGATCCAGATGCCACCCGCTTTGTCGTCGAAAACGCGCCCAAGGCGATTGCCTGGCTGCAAACCATGGGTGTGCCGTTTTCCCAGGAAGACGGCCACCTGCATCTGACGCGTGAAGGTGGCCACAGTGCTCGGCGCATCGTGCATGTGACCGACGCCACTGGCGCAGCGGTACAAAGTACCCTGATCGATGCGGTCAAGAAAACATCCAACATCACCCTGTTCGAGCAGCACACCCTGGTTGACCTGATCACCACCGACAAACTCGGCCAGGCCAACAAACGCTGCGTTGGCCTGTACGCTCTGGACAGCGAGACCGATGAAGTCCTCACCTTCGAGGCACCGCAAACCATTCTGGCCACCGGTGGCGCTGGCAAGGTGTACCTCTACACCACCAACCCCGACACATCCACTGGCGACGGCATCGCCGCTGCCTGGCGCGCCGGTTGCCGGGTGCAAAACATGGAGTTCATCCAGTTCCACCCGACTGCCCTGTACCACCCACATGCCAAGTCGTTCCTAATCAGCGAAGCGGTGCGCGGCGAAGGTGGCCGCCTATTGTTGCCCGACGGCACCCGCTTCATGCAAAACCATGACCCGCGCCTGGAACTGGCGCCGCGCGACGTGGTGGCGCGTGCGATTGACTTCGAGATGAAAAAAGGTGGCTTTGATTGCGTCTACCTGGACATTTCGCACCAGCCAAAGACTTTTCTGCTGGAGCACTTTCCCAACATCTATGCACGCTGCCTGGAACTCGGCATCGACATCGCCAAACAACCGATTCCGGTGGTGCCCTCGGCCCACTTCACCTGTGGCGGTGTGCTGGCCGACCTGCATGGCCGCACCGACATCCCTGGCCTGTATGCCATTGGCGAGACCGCCTGCAGCGGCCTGCATGGTGCCAACCGTCTGGCCAGCAACTCGCTGGTGGAGTGCATGGTGTTTGCCCAAGCGACCACTACCGACATTGCAAATTCTGCCGATGAGCCTGTGGTAACTCTGCCCGCCTGGGATGAGAGTCGCGTCGGTGACGCTGACGAAGCGGTGGTGATCTCGCACAACTGGGATGAGCTGCGCCGCTTCATGTGGGACTACGTGGGCATCGTGCGCACCAACAAACGTCTGGAGCGTGCTGCGCACCGCATTGCGCTGCTGCAAGGTGAAATCCAGGAGTTTTACGCCAACTTCCATGTGACGCGTGACCTGCTGGAACTGCGAAATCTGGTGCTGGTGGCGGATCTGATTGTGCGCAGCGCTCAGGCGCGCCATGAGAGCCGAGGTCTGCATTTCAGCCGCGACTATCCCGACCTGCTGCCTGAAGTGCTACCCACCATTTTGAGCCCCAAGCCCTGACCTGGTACCCAGCCGCACTGGGTTAGACTCGCGCCAATTTTTTGGGGAGACACCCTCATGACACAACCCGCCGCTCAAAATGCCACTCCCTATGGCACCCTGCCGACCGCCAGCAACCCAGCCACCCGCAGGCCGGTGAGTCTGCCGCGCCTGCTGGACATGCACGCGCGCGGCGAAAAAATTGTCATGCTCACCGCCTATGACGCCACCTTTGCTGCGGTGGCCGATGCAGCGGGGGTGGAATGTATTCTGGTGGGCGACTCTCTCGGCATGGTCTGCCAAGGCTTGAGCAGCACCGTGGGCGTGTCGCTGGAAACCATGCGCTACCACACCGAATGCGTGACCCGTGGCGTGCGTCGGGTGCAAGGCACCGCCTGGATCATCAGCGACCTGCCCTATGGCACCTACCACGAGTCCAAGGAACAGGCACTGCGCAGTGCGGCGGTGCTGATGCAGGCTGGCGCCCACATGGTCAAGTTGGAAGGTGGCGGCTGGACCACCGAGACCGTGCGTTTTCTGGTGGAGCGCGGCATTCCGGTCTGCGCCCACCTGGGACTGACACCGCAAACCGTGCACGCGCTGGGCGGCTACCGGGTGCAAGGCAAAACCGTGGAAGCTGCGGCCATCCTGAAACGCCACGCCCATGAGTTGCAAGACGCCGGTGCAGCCCTGCTGGTGTTGGAAATGGTGCCCGCAGCATTGTCGGCCGAGCTCACCGCTGAGTTGCCGCACTGCCCGACCATCGGCATTGGCGCGGGCAATGGTACGGCCGGGCAGGTGCTGGTACTGCATGACATGCTGGGACTAAATCTGGGCAAGATGCCCAAATTTGTGCGCAACTTCATGGCCGCCTTGCCCGGAATCCCCGGTCAGCACGGTATCAAGGAAGCCATGCAAGCGTATGTGGAGGCCGTCAAAAGCGGCAGTTTTCCAGACAACATAGAGCACGCCTGGTAGGCCCCACCCCATATCACCTGGCTGCACACATGCCACGTCCCTGCCCCGCTTAACGCCTGCGTTGATCAAGTAAGAAATGGGCTGCTAGCCCCTTAGCAGATTGGATACTTCACTATGAAAATCATACACACCATCGCCGAACTGCGGACGTATCTGACGGCCTTCAAGCACCCCACTTTTGTGCCGACCATGGGCAACCTGCACGCGGGCCATCTGGCGCTGGTGCGCCAGGCCAAGCCGCTGGGCGACGCCGTGGTGGTCAGCATTTTTGTTAACCGCTTGCAGTTTTTGCCGCATGAAGACTTCGACACCTACCCGCGCACCTGGGAGGCCGACTGCCAAGCCCTGGAAGCAGCGGGCTGCGACGTGCTGTTCGCACCCAGTGAAAAAGAGCTTTACCCCGTGCCTCAGGGGTTCACCATACAAGCACCTACCGAACTGGCCAACATCCTGGAAGGGCACTTCAGACCCGGCTTCTTTGGCGGTGTCTGCACCGTGGTGATGAAACTTTTTTCCTGCGTGCAACCGCACGTGGCACTGTTTGGTAAAAAGGATTACCAGCAGCTCATGGTCATCCGTCGCATGGTGCAGCAGTTTGCCATGCCCATTGAGATTATTGGCGGCACCACCCAGCGTAGCGACGACGGGTTGGCGCTGTCATCACGCAACACCTATCTGAGCCCCACCGAGCGCGTGGAAGCCGTGCAACTCTCGCTGGCATTGAAAAGCATGGCCGATGCCCTGCGCGCTGGAGAAACCGATGTAATGGCACTAGAAACGCGTGCCATGCAGGCCCTTGAAGCACGCGGCTGGAAACCTGACTACCTGAGCGTGCGCCAGCGCAGCAACCTGCAACCACCGTCGGCCAACGAGCTGGCGTTCTTGCTGGCCAACTCAGGCTTGGTGCTGCTGGGCGCGGCCCGCGTGGGCAACACCCGGCTCATCGACAACCTGGAAATCTGAGACGCTCGCTGTTTACCCGGTCGCAGCCAGCACTCACTGCGGCGGCGGTGGTGGGTAATACGGTGAAGGCGCATAACCCGGAGGCACTGCATAGACCGGTGGCGCGCTTTGCGGAACCGGGGTCATCGTGGCGCGGCGTTGGCCACCATACGCCTGTGGCAGCTGATTGCCCTTGGCATACATACATTGCTCGTAGGCAATGTCATAACGCCTTTGCAGGTCGTTGGCATCTCGTCCGCCTTGCGATACGCCCACGGCAGTGCCAGCCAGCACACCAAAACCTGCAGTCTGTCCAACCGGGTTATGTCGTCCACCCATCGCCGCTCCAGCCGCAGCGCCAACCAGGCCCCCGACCACCGCCGAGCCGACGATGTCCTGCCCACTGGCCTGCGATGGTGTGATGCCAATGGACTGCTGGGCGTAATTGCGGCACATGCCATCTTCTGACCTGAACTGCTCAAAGGATTTTCCGGGGGGTGGCATGACGGCGACCTGGGGTCCCGTTGGGACGGCAGCGCAGCCCGCGAGGATCAACACTGACATGGCGAGCGGCAAAGATCGCCGGGAAAAATGAAAGGTCTTCATCGTGCAACTCCAGTCGGTGTGGCAGGCACTGCTTTCCAGGGCATCGGACAGGTCTGCGCATAGGGGTAATACGCTTTGGCTGGTTCACAGTAATACCAGTACTGCGGTGCCTGGGGTTTAACCACGGCCGGTGCAGCAGCCTCTGCAGGCATCTCAGTCTGTGGCGCAACCATCACAGGCGCAGCGGGCTCTTCCAACACGGGTGGGCGATAAGGATCCGGATACGGATAAATCGGACCGGGATAGAAATACCACAGACCGCCCACCACCCACCACCAGCCCTGCCGGTTGCCGTGACTACCGTGCATCCAGCGCCCGGATCGCCAGCGGCGCATGTCGTGGGCATCAAACCGCAAGATATCGCCATGCCAGTCCCGATTAGCCTGAGCCGCCAGCGGCGCCCCACCGAGCAGCGCCATCAGGAACAACAAGCCGACCTTGGTTTTCTTCATTTTCAGGCCTTCCATTGAATGAACATGTTAAAAAACTCCTGCCATGCGCTGTCTACCCGGCCCGTGGCAATGGCGCCTGCAGGCCAGTACCCGGTTTGCCTGGCGGTGGTGCCACCACGGTGGGGACACCCATTTCCAGCACCACCCTCTGGTTGTCACTCAGAGTGTTGAACAACGCCTGTGTCGCAACCTCGATTTGCACCTATCCGGCCAAGCGGTTTCTCGTGACATCGACAGCTTGGCGAATATGGGCCATGCCCTGGCTTGGGAAACCGTCTGGCATGGGGTCTTTTTTCCGGCTGGCCAGACGATCCGGATCGACGCCCAAAGCACGCACTGCGATCGCGAACTGCTGCCACAAATTTTCCTGGCCGCTGGTCAGTTTCAGGTCTTGATGCAACACCGTGAGCCTGTCGTCGAGTTGCTCTGCAGTCAGGCCTTGCGGCACAGGAGGTGCGGGCGTGTCGCAAACGATGGTGGGCGCAGCGCGCCTGGAATGGCCGCCACCCATGCCTCCAGCGTACTGCGCCTGGGCAGGCGTCAGCAACAGGGATGCAGAGACACTGATCGCCACCGACACAAGCCTGAGAAATGCGTTCATGCTGACCATTTGAGCCATGATTTGAAGAGTGAAAATCTGGCACCCATGGTGCAGCGTCAAGGTTGCACGCCGATTGCATGAGGAGGCGGTATGCGTTACATCTGAAACTTGCGGAGAATTCGCCAGAGCCTGCCCACAAACAACCCGCGCTCTTTGAATGCGGCATCAAGGCATGACCGCATTCACTATCCATATAAGAGCTACATACCCTTTATATATAAGGGCTGTAACCCAATTTTGTACTCAACTATTTTTTGAAACAACTAGCCAGCGGCCACCCGCGTTTTTGAGCAGCAGGTTGATGGCAGCAAGCTGTCGGTTACGCACCGACAACAGGCCGTTCTCGCTTCCCAGCACGGCTGTCTGGGCGCTTGCCACATTGAGAAAACTCACCGTACCCGCCTGATATTGGCTCTGCGTAATCTCCAGGTTACGTTTGGCAGCCTGCAAGGCAACTTGCTGCGACTGCAGCTCGCGTCCGAGCTGATCCACCGTCATCAGGTTGTCTTCCACCTCCTGCAGGGCAGCCAGCACCGTCTGTCGATAGCTGGCAACCGCCTGCTCCGCACTCGCTCGGGCCTGCTCACTGGCCAGACGCCGCGCACCACCGTCCAAGACGGACGCCACCAGCGACGGACCCAGTGACCAAAGCGCGTTGGGCGCAGCCAGCAAGCCGCCCAGTGCCGAATTCCGGTAGCCAGCGCTGGCTGACAGCGTTATATCGGGAAAAAACGCCGCATCGGTGACGCCGATCTGCGCATAGGCCGCCGCCACATTGCGCTCCGCAGAGGCAATGTCCGGGCGACGCGCCAACAGGGTCGAGGGCAGAAAAGTCGGCACCGGCGGCGGCTCGGGCAATTGCCCGGTGGGCGCGATGGAAAACTCGGAGGGAACGCGCCCCAGCAGCACCGCGATGGCATGTTCAAGCAGCGCGCGTTGCAGGGTAGCTTCGTCACCTTGCGCTTGCACACTCCTGAGCTGCGTTTGGGCCTGCAAGACATCACTTTCAGCCGCCACGCCGGACGCATAGCGCGCCCGAGTCATATCCAGGATTTTCTGATCAGCGTCCAAAGTGCGCTGCAGCAAGGTTTGCTGGGCTTCTGTGGCGCGCATGGAGAAATACGTCTGCGCCAATGTCGCCTGTGCAGACAGCCGGGCTGCCGCCAGATCATCGGCACTGGCCTGTGCCCGCTCGCCAGCCACCGTGCTGGCCTGCGCCAGGCGTCCCCACAGGTCAGGCTCCCACGCCGCATTGGCCGCCAGCGACACCGTATTGCTGGTGGTACCACCGGACGAACCAGGTCCGCCAGAACGTGTGCCGGTCAATCCCACTGACAGCGTTGGCCACAGGGCTTGCTGACTGGCCTGCACAGCGGCCTGGGCTGATTGCAACTGGGCCGCCGCACTTTTCAGACTTTGGTTACCCTGAAGCAATTGACTCTGCAAATTGTCAAGCACCGGATCATGAAACAACTTCCACCAGGACTCGGACACCTCTACCGTACCGGGCAATGAATCCGCGCGCTTCCAGATGCCGCTCTCCTTGAACTGCATCGGGGCCGCAAAGGCGGCGGGTGGTTTGGGCGACTGGGTGGCGCAGGCCGCCAGCAGGATGGGTAGCAGCAATGTCAGCGCACGTGATACCGACCTTGGTCTGGTTGATGTTTCAGGCAAGCTCAGGGCCCTATCGTGGTGATTCAAAAATCGCTTGTTCATGTCAAGGCTCCGGCAAGGGACACAGGGTGCACGGTAGGAACCGGCTTGGGTTTGCGCCGCAGCCGGTCCATGCAGACAAAGACCACCGGCGTCGTGTAGAGCGTCAGCAACTGACTCAGCAGCAAGCCGCCCACGATGGCCATGCCCAGAGGCTGGCGCAGTTCAGCACCGTCGCCGCTACCCAGCGCCAGGGGCACCGCACCAAAGATGGCGGCCAAGGTGGTCATGAGGATCGGACGCAGGCGCAAAGAGGCCGCCCGGTAGATGGCAGCGCCCGCGCCCAAATGGCCACCGTGGTGTTCACTGGCGTGTTGCGCCGAGATCGCAAAGTCGATCATCATGATGGCGTTCTTTTTCACGATACCGATCAGCAACACGACACCGATCAATGCGATGACCGTGAACTCGGTCTTGAACAACATCAGCGCCAGCAACGCGCCCACCCCGGCAGACGGCAGCGTTGACAGGATCGTCACCGGGTGAATCAGGCTCTCGTACAACATGCCGAGCACGATGTAGATGGTCACGACGGCGGCCAGAATCAATAAGGGTTGCGTTGACAGGGACGACTGAAACGCCTGCGCCGTACCTTGAAAGCTACCGTGCACGGCCACCGGCACACCCAGTCCGGCCATGGCCTTCTCCACGGCGTCCACAGCCTGGGACAGCGATACCCTTGGCGCCAGGTTGAAACTGACGGTGGTGGCGGGTGAACCACTCTGGTGATTCACCGCCAGCGGCGTGTTGGTGGTAGTCACTTTTGCCACACTGGACAACGGCACCTGCGCACCGCTGGCGGTGGTGAAGTTCAGCCCCTTCAGGACCTCCGGGCTTTGCAGGTACTTCGGCGCGAGTTCCATCACCACCCGGTACTGATTGAGCGGGTTATAGATCACGCCAATCTGGCGCTGGCCAAAAGCATCGTTCAGGGTGCTGTCAAGCGCACTCACGCTCAAGCCCAGGCGTGCGACAGCATCGCGGTCGATCACCAGTGAGGTTTGCAAACCTTTGTCCTGCTGGTCGCTGTTGACATCCACCAGCTCGGGCAACTGGGACAGCGCCTGGCGGATGCGCGGCTCCCAAGTCCGCAAGTCCGCCAGATCATCGGCCTTGAGGGTGTATTGCCAGGCTGCATTGGCCTGCCGCCCACCGACGCGAATGTCTTGCACCGGCACCAGAAACAGATTGGCACCGGGCAAATGCGACAGGCGACCCCGCAGCCGGTTCATCACCTTGTTGACATCTTCCTTGCGCTGTGCCAGCGGCTTGAGGGCGATGAACATGCTGGCCGTATTGCGTTGCCCGCCGCCTGTGAAACCGGTGGCACTGGCCACCGCCGGGTCGCTGCGCACGATGTCATTGAAAGCCACCAGCTTTTCCTGCATCGCCTGAAAAGAACTGCTCTGGTCCGCACGCACACTGCCCATCAACAAGCCTGTGTCCTGCTGCGGAAAGAACCCTTTGGCAATGGTGATGTACAAGGTCACATTAAGCGCAATGACGCCACCAAGTACCAGCAAGGTCAACATCTGGTGACGCAATACCCAGCGCAGGCTGCGCCGGTAGCCACCTACCAGCACACGCTCGGCGGAGGTCGTCATCCTGGCCAGCCGACCCGGTCTTTTGTTTCGGCTGATGGGCCGCAGCAGGGTGGCGGCCATCATCGGAGTGGTGGTCAATGACACCAGCATCGACACCATGATCGACACCGACAGCACCACCGCAAATTCCCGAAACAGGCGCCCGATGATGCCGCCCATAGCCAGAATCGGAATGAATGCCGCAATGAGTGACAAGCTGATCGACACCACCGTGAAGCCAATTTCCTTGGCGCCCTGCAGCGCTGCGGCCCGTGGCGCCATACCATGCTCGATATGCCGTGAAATGTTCTCCAGCACGACGATGGCATCGTCCACCACAAAGCCGGTGGCTACTGTCATGGCCATCAGCGACAGGTTGTCCATGCTGTAGCCCAGCAAATACATCGCACCCAGGGTGCCCGCCAGCGATACAGGCACCGCCACCGCTGGCAACAACGCCGCCCGGATATTGCGCAAGAAGACAAAAACCACCACGATTACCAGGCCAAAGGAGATCGCCAGTGTTCGCTCCACCTCGCGGATGGAGGCGCGGATGGTCGGCGTGCGGTCCATCACCACCTTGACATTGATGGCCGGGGAAATCGACGCCTGCAACTGCGGCAGCAAGGCACGCACATCATCCACTGTGGTGATGACATTTGCCCCCGGCGCCTTGTTGAGAATCAGCAAGACCGCAGGTTCACCATTGGACAGGCCCGCGTTGCGTACATCCTGCACCGAATCGGTCACATTGGCCACATCACGCAGATGCGCCGCAGCGCCATTGCGGTAACTCAGAATCAGCGGCGCGTAGTCGGCCGCCGTGCGTGCCTGGTCATTAGCACCTAGCTGCCAATAGCGCTGTGCATCTTCCACCGACCCTTTGGGCCGGTTGGCATTACTGGCCACCACCGCAGCCCGCACGCTCTCCAGCGCAATGCCATTGGCAGCCAACTGATTCGGATCAAGGTCAATGCGCACCGCAGGAAGCGCACCGCCACCCACGGTCACCTGGCCGATGCCATCCACCTGCGACAGGCGCTGGGCCAGCACGGTGGAGGCTGCGTCGTACATCTGTCCACGCGTCAGGGTCTTGGACGTCAGTGCGATGATCATGATCGGCGCGTCAGCCGGATTGACCTTGCGGTAGCTCGGGTTGCTGGGCATGCCGGTGGGCAACAGGGCGCGCGCCGCATTGATGCCAGCCTGCACATCGCGCGCGGCACCATCAATGTCGCGATTGAGATCAAACTGCAAAGTTACGCGGGTGTTGCCCAGTGACGAGGACGAGGTGATCTCGCTCACCCCGGCAATGCTGCCCAGCGCACGCTCCAATGGCGTTGCCACCGTCGCGGCCATGGTTTCCGGGCTGGCACCCGGCAACGAGGCCGACACCGAGATGGTCGGGAACTCCACCTGCGGCAACGATGCAATCGGCAACAGAAAATAGGCCATGACACCCGCCAGCGCCACGCCCAGCGTGATCAGTGCGGTGCCCACCGGGCGCGCAATGAAAGGCTGCGAAATATTCATGCCGCCTCGGTGTGTGCCAGTGGCTTGCCGCGCAACCGCTCTGACAGCGATGCAAAGCCAAGATAGATCACCGGCGTGGTGAACAGCGTGAGCAACTGGCTGACGATCAGGCCACCCACCATCACCACACCCAAGGGATGGCGCAGCTCACTGCCCACTCCGGTACCCAGCATCAACGGCAACGCGCCCAGCAAGGCCGCCATGGTGGTCATCAGGATGGGGCGAAAGCGCAACAGGCACGCCTGGTGAATGGCGGCGCGGGGTGATAGGCCTTCATCACGCTGGGCGTCCAGGGCAAAGTCAATCATCATGATGGCGTTCTTCTTGACAATACCGATCAACAACACGATGCCAATGATGCCGATGATGCCCAGATCCAGCCTGAACGCCAGCAGCGCCAGCAAGGCGCCGAGGCCAGCCGATGGCAGCGTGGAAAGGATGGTCAGCGGGTGAATGTAGCTCTCATACAGCACCCCCAGCACGATGTACATGGTGATGATGGCCGCCACGATCAGCAGCAGCGTACTGCTCAACGAGGCCTGAAACGCCAGCGCCGCGCCCTGGAAGCTGGTCTCCACGCTCAGCGGTAGCTTCAGTGCCGCTTCTTCAGCTTTGATGGCTTCCACCGCCGCGCCCAACGAAGCGCCAGGCGCCAGATTGAAAGAAATGGTGGCGGCAGGAAACTGCGCCACATGGTTCACCGCCAAAGGAGCGGTACGTACCTCCACATGCGCCACAGACGACAGAGGGACCTGCGCGCTGTTGGCGCCCGGCACGTAGAGGCTAGCCAGCGCAGCCGGTCCGATCTTGAGCGACGGGGTCACTTCCAACACCACCCGATATTGGTTACTCTGGGTGAAGATAGTGGAAATCAGGCGCTGACCAAAAGCGTCGTACAAGGCGCTGTCAATGGCCGCCACCGAGACGCCCAGACGCCCCGCTGCATTGCGATCAATGTTGATGTAAGCCTGCAAGCCCAGCTCCTGCTGGTCACTCGTCACGTCACTGAGTTGCGGCAGTTGTCGCAACTTGTCCAGCAGTGCAGTGGTCGATCGGGACAATTCTGCGGTATCGGGCGAGCTCAGTGTGAACTGGTATTGTGTTTTGGAAATGCGGTCTTCGATGCTCAGGTCCTGCACCGGCTGCATGTAGAGCGTCATGCCGGGCACGTTGCGGGTACTTTGGTCGATACGCCGCGCCACCTCCGTGGCAGACAGACCACGCTCGCTCAATGGCTTGAGCGAAATCAGCATGCGACCAGCGTTGAGCGTGGCGTTGGCACCATCCACCCCGATAAAGGACGACACGCTGTCCACCGCAGGGTCCTTCAGAATCAATGCCGCCATGTCCTGCTGGTGCTGCGCCATGGCCGCAAACGACGTGGACTGCGATGCCTCAGTAATGGCCTGAATGGCGCCAGTATCCTGTACCGGGAAAAATCCTTTGGGCACCACCAGGTACAGCCCGCCGGTCAGCAACAAGGTCAACGCGAAGACGGTCAAGGTGGCGGTCTGGCGGTCCAGCACCCAGTCCAGCGCGCGGCCATAGGCAACAATGGTGCGTTCAAACGCACGGCCCACGGCCCGCCACAAGTGGCCATGGCTATCCTCAGTTTCATGGCGCAGCACACGCGCGCACATCATCGGCGTGAGCGTGAGCGAGACCACCGCCGAAATCAGGATCGACACCGCCAGCGTGATGGCAAACTCATGAAACAGCCTGCCCACCACGTCACCCATGAAGAGCAGCGGTATCAACACCGCAATCAACGACACGGTGAGCGAAATGATGGTGAAACCGATCTGTTTGGAGCCTTTGAGCGCCGCCGCCATTGGTGGGTCGCCCTGTTCCACAAAACGCGAGATGTTCTCGATCATGACGATAGCGTCATCCACCACAAAACCGGTGGAGATCACCAGCGCCATCAGGGTCAGGTTGTTGATGGAGAACCCGGTCAAGTACATGACACCGAACGTGCCAACCAGTGACAGTGGCACCGCCACAGCCGGAATCACCGTGGCTGGTACGCTGCGCAGAAAGACAAAAATCACCGCCACCACCAGGGCGATGGCCAGCAAAAGCTCAAGCTCGACGTCATCTACCGAAGCGCGGATGGTGGTGGTGCGATCATTGAGCACCCGCACGTCTATCGATGAAGGCAGCGACGCCTGCAGCGCTGGCAACACCGCCTTGACCTTGTCCACGGTGTCAATCACATTCGCACCCGGCTGGCGCTGCACATTCAGGATCACAGCGGGTGTCGTGTCGGCCCAAGCTGCCAGCCGAAGATTTTCAGCATCGTCCACCAGCTGCGCGACGTCCTGCAGGCGCACCGGATTGCCATTTTTGTAAGCGATGACCAGGCTGGCATACTCGCTGGCACTTTTGAGCTGGTCATTGGCATCAATGGTTGAAGCGCGTTGTGGCCCGTCAAAACTGCCCTTTGCCTGATTCACATTGGCCGCGCCAATGGCAGTGCGCACATCATCCAGCGACATGCCCAGCGCCGCCAGTGCGGTGGGGTTGGCCTGGATGCGCACCGCAGGTCGGCGCCCGCCAGCGATACTGACCAGCCCGACGCCGGGCACCTGCGAGATCTTTTGTGCCAAACGGCTTTCCACCAGGTCATGCACGCGAATTACCGGCAGCGTCGGCGAGGTCACGGCAATTGTCATGATCGGCGCATCCGCCGGGTTGAC
Source organism: Rhodoferax sp. (assembly GCA_031291305.1). Lineage (GTDB taxonomy): Bacteria > Pseudomonadota > Gammaproteobacteria > Burkholderiales > Burkholderiaceae_C > Rhodoferax. The sequence continues at coordinate 86,431 of JARLJH010000056.1, forward strand.
CTTGCTGTACACCGGCGGCATGGGCAGGTCGCTGGGCAGCAGGTTGCTGCCAGCGTTGATGGCCGCCTGCACCTCCTGCTCAGCCACATCCAGCGACAGGCTCAATTCAAAACGCAGCGTGATCACCGACGCACCGCCGGAGCTGCTCGACGACATCTGCGCCAAGCCTGGCATCTGGCCAAACTGCCGCTCCAGCGGCGCCGTTACCGACGAGGTCATCACGTCCGGGCTGGCACCGGGGTACAACGTGGTGACCTGAATCGTCGGGTAATCGACCTCGGGTAGCGCGGCAATCGGCAACAGGCGGTAGGCCAGCAATCCGGCCAGAAAGATCGCCAGCATCAGCAGCGAGGTCGCTACCGGACGCTCAATAAAAAGTCGTGACGGGTTCATCAGCTTGGGCGGATCAATTGCCTTGACTGCGTTGCTTCTGGAACCAGGCTTTGCGATCCTCCGGGCTCATGGCCTTGAGCTTGTCCTGCATGTCTGGCGGTACCCGGTCCATCCAGCGCGGCCGTTCACCCGAAGCAGCAGCTTGCGCCCCACTGGCACCGTGTTTGTGGCTGGTGGCCTGTGTGGCGGCACTGGCCGCCTTGGTCGCATCGATCACCTGAACCTTGGCACCGTCGCGCAGCCGGTCCGCGCCATCGACCACCACACGCTCACCTGCCTTCAGCTCACCTTGGACAGCGGTCCAATCGCCATCGACCGCGCCCACGGTGACACGGCGCAAGCTGACCATTGAATCGCCATCCACCACATACACATAGGTGCCCGGCGCCCCGCGCTGCACCGCCGCACTCGACACCGCCAGCGCCCCTGGCAAGGTGTCCAGTTGCAATTTCACATTGACAAACTGGTTGGGAAACAGGCTGTTGTCCTTGTTGGGGAACAAGGCCTTGATACGAATCGTGCCGGTGGTGGGGTCAATGGCGTTGTCCGTGCTGGCGACCTTTCCCACGGCCAGCAATGTTTTCTGATCCTGATCCCACGCCTCTACCCGCAACGTCGCATGCGCTTGAAGTTGCTTGCGAATACGTGGCAAACGGCTTTCCGGCACGGCAAAGACCACGTTCACCGGCTGTGTCTGCGTGATACTCAACAAGCCATTGGTGTCCGATGTGTGCACGTTGTTACCGAGATCAGCTTGCTTGAGCCCGGCCAATCCGGAAATCGGCGCCACCACATGGGTGTAGGACAACTGCAGCTTGGCATTGTCCACACCCGCCTGGTCGGCCAAAACCGAGCCCTGCAACTGCTGTACCAAGGCCTCCTGCGTGTCCACCTGCTGTGCCGGAGCGGCATCTTTGGCCAACAGGTCACGGTAACGTTTAAGGTCGAGCTGGGCGTTGCGCAGCAGCGCCTGGTCACGCGCCAGTGTGCCCTGTGCCTGTACCAACGCAATCTGAAAAGGTTGCGGGTCAATTTGCGCCAACCCCTGCCCAGCGCGCACCGGCTGGCCTTCCTTGAAATGCAGTGCCTGCAATACGCCATCCACCTGGGTATGCACCACAGCGGTATTGCCCGCCGCAATGTTGCCAATGGCATTCACCAGCACACGCACATCGCGCTGCTGCACAACCTGCACAGAGACAGGTTGTGCAGCTACAGCCATGTATCGACCAGAGCCGGTCTTGCCCGAGCGCCCCGTCTCTTCACCACGTGGCACACCCGCCTGATGACGTTGCCACGCGTAACCTGCACCAATGGTGATGCCAACCAGCAGCAACAGCCAAAACCATTTTCGGCGCTTGCCGGGTGCGGGCGGCATGGAGTTGGTCGCGGAGCGAGTGGTGTCTGCTTGTTGTGTCATAACGCGATTACTTTGTATCTTCTAGTGGCTGGCAGCGGGGCCTCGGGCGTTCACGCATCAATGAATATAAAAAATGCCGTCAGCCCTTATTGGTGCTTCACTTATAGCTCTGAATAATGCAGCACTTTTCCCGTGTAGAAACGTGACAGAGGCAGAGTGTTGCAGATTTTTGTTACGCCTTGTGGACGTTTCCAGGGTGCTGGATTTCAGATGTAACCTGGGGCTTTGCAAGCGACGCGGTCTCTTGTGCCAGTGCGTTGAGCAGCGCTGCGGCCAATTCGGCGCGTCCCATCGGTTTGCTCACGATCACCGCGACACCCGCAGCGGTTGCGCGCTCCTGCAACTGGGCACCACCATAACCGCTGACCAGTAACACCGGCAAATTTGGGCGCAGCGCGTGAACAGCAAGCGCCAGATCGCAGCCACTCATGTCCGGCATCCGCTCGTCCGTCATCAACGCATCGAAGCGGTCGGGGTTCGCGCTGAATTCCTGCAGCGCCAAGGTCGCCGACCCAAACCCGATGGCCTCATACCCGAGCCCAGCCAGCAGGTCTTCTGCCATTTCCACCAAAGCCCATTCATCATCCACGACCAGAATGGTCTGACCTTTTCCGTGGTGACTGGGCTCCACCTGCTGCAAACCAGCATCGGACAGTGGGGCATCCACCCACGGGAAATACAGGGTGAAACGCGAGCCCACACCAGGAACACTCTGTACATCGACGGCACCCTCCATGTCGACCATCACAGCACGCACCACCGTCAGCCCCAAACCCGTGCCTTGCTGCGGACCGCGGGTGGTGAAAAACGGCTCAAACAGGCGCGACTTCACCTCTGGCGTCATGCCGTGCCCGGTATCGGTAACGGTCAAGCAGGCATAGTGGCCAGGATTCAGCGTCTTTTCAGACAACAACAGTGACTGTTCCAGATGAAGCTCACTCAAGGCGACACCCAGCGTACCGCCTTGCTGCATGGCGTGAACGGCGTTGGTGCACAGATTCATGACTGCCTCATACACCTGCGTGCTGTCGCCCCGAACCTGGGCGTTGACAGCATCCATCGAGCGTCGAAGTTGGATGTTTTCAGGAACTGACGCCGTCAGCAAGTCCAGCATTTCATGGATCACCGGGGCCAGCCGGAACACCGAACGCTGGTGGCTGCTTGGCTGACTAAAGGCCAGAATGCGCTTGACCAGCGCCTTGCCGCGCTCCCCGCCACGCACCATTTGGGCAATCCAATGTGCCTGCCGTGAGCCCGGTTCTGCCACGTCTGCAGCCAGCTCGCCATAGCCCTGGACCGCTGCCAGGATGTTGTTGAAATCATGTGCAATGGCGCCTGCCAGTGTTCCCACAGCCTCGAGCTTGCGCGCGTTGTGAAGCTGGTCCTCCAATGATCGGGTCTGCTCCTGTGCCTGAACCTCGGTCGTGACATCGGCGCCCGTTCCTGTAAACAGAAGCACCCGACCCTGATCATCGCGGCGAGCCTGACCACGGGCGCGCACGTGGTGCCATTGGCCATCTGCCTGCCGCACCCGAAACGTGACATCAAAAAAGGCCTCCCGGCCCTGCTCATGCGCCAGAAATGCGGCACGCAGTGGCGCCAGATCATCCGGATGAACGTGCCCCTGCGCCAGCAATCCGGGCTGATCAAGTTGCTCCGCACCACGCTCAAGCCCGAGCAGCTCACGCATGCGTGGTGACATGTGGCTTTCGCGTTGCTCTGGATTCCACTCCCAATAGCCCTCTTGCGCGGCCTGAAAAGCACGCACCGCGCGCTCCTTCTCAGCGGCCAACTCGGCCTGCGATGCATGGCGCAAGTATTTTTCCCGGGCGTGGCGCAAAGTCAGCAAAAAAGTAATCAACAAGGCCGAGGCTGAAAAAGACCCTACCAACCAGGCTTGCTCGGTCCATTCAGTCAGAACCGCTGTGACATCTCGCATGATCAAAACCACCAGATCGAAGTGCTGGAGCGGCTGCAGAGCCACCAGTCGCTGCTGCCCATCGGGCAACGCCACTTGCCTGGGCTTGGTGACGGTTCCAGGTGTCAATAGGCTAGCCAGAACCTCCGCCGGTAACAATTGGTTGGTGTTTTGCCCTGGACCGTCCGAAACCAACTGGCGGTCCCTGCGGTAAATGGCCATGTGAGCATCGGGCGTAGGGGCAATCCGCAAAAAGTCACCATCCAGAAACTCTGGATCGGCCACCAGTGTGACAACGCCACCAAATTCACCCATCGGGTTGCGCCAGTCAATCGCGACACCAATCAAGGTCTGACCATCAGACTTGCGCACGAACGGACTGCCAACAAAAATAGCCGAGCCATCGAGCGCTCTGGAGGTGACAAAGAAATCTCGCTGGGCCATGGATCTTGCTACGCTTTGGTCATTGCGCGAGCTGGCAACGCGCATGCCCTGATCGTCAAGAATATTCAGCGAGCGAAACTGCGGTAACGCTGCCGCCCGGGCCACCAGCAGGGCGTGCGCTTCGCGGTCATCCACGGCAAGCAGACCGGTACCCAACTCGGCACGGGTAGCGCGCAGCACGGTATCAGCGACCTCCAGCGTGCTGTTGGCTTGTGCGGCCATCGCAACGGACAATGACTCCAGGGTGCGCAACTCACTTTGCAGTGTCTGGCGCCGCAAATCCCATAACCCATAAGCCACCAACGCGGCCATCAGGAGTTCCACCAGCACAACTGTCAACAGACCACGTTGACGCAGCAGGTCGTACCAGCGTGGCAAATTGGGGTGGCTTGGCGGGGTATCCGCAGGGTTGTCGGAATCAATCATCTGAAAATGCACTACAGTGTTTTTCTGAGAGGCTACACCAGAATGACATCCAACCCCATGCCTATTGAAGGCTCACCGAACTGCTCCCATATTCTGGTCGTTGATGACGACCCGGCGTTACGCCATCTGTTGCAGGACTATCTTGAACAAAACGACATGCGGGTGACCGCAGTGGCCAGCGGCAGCCTGATGCAAGAGGTGTTTGACCGCGAAGCAATTGATCTGGTGGTGCTGGACCTGCGTCTGCCAGGCGAGGACGGCATGCAGCTGGCCCGGCAACTACGTGAACGGGCGACGGTGCCCATCGTCCTGCTGACGGGAAAATCAGAAGAAGCGGATCGCGTGATGGGACTGGAGTTTGGTGCCGATGACTACGTCACCAAACCCTTCAGTCCACGCGAACTGTTGGCCCGCATTCGTGCCGTGCTTAGGCGCTATCAAGCCCAGATCGTGCTGGCCGCCACTGACACCAAACGCCGTGCATTCCGCTTTGCGGGCTGGGAGTTCAATCTGCGCACCCGCAAACTTGTCACGCCCGACGCCCACAAGCTGGAACTGAGCAATGGCGAATTCAGTTTGCTGAGCGCTTTTTGCAGCGCACCACAGCGGGTACTCACCCGCGACCAGCTGATGACCCTGTCCCGTCTGCACAATGCAGAGGTGTATGACCGCACCATCGACGTTCAAATCCTGCGCCTGCGCCGAAAAATCGAACCAGACCCAGCGCATCCACAGTTCATCGTGACAGAACGTGGTGCTGGCTACATCTTCAAAGCGTCGGTTGAGTCGCTGTACTGATGCATGCAAGCACGCCTTTACAGGTAAAACGCCTCAACCTTGCCCCTGACCTTGATCAGCAGCGGCTTGCCGTGGCGGTCACGCGTCTTGCCTGCAGGTACTTTCACCCAGCCTTCGCTGATGCAGTACTCCTCCACATCGGTACGCTCCCGGTCATTGAGACGGATGCCAATATCGTGCTCAAAAACCGCAGCGTTGTGAAAAGGACTGCGTGGGTCGATGGACAGATGATCGGGCAGAGGAGGAAGTTGGGCGGTGTCGGTCATGGAACTGTGGTTGTTCAATCGATTGAATTTGATATCAAATTAGAAGCTAATTAAGCAGCGCCTATATGGGCTACAAGGCTGCCGGGCACTGGACCCTGCTTGAGTGCGGCGGTAAAGGCCAGCATGCGATCAATGGGTAGGCGGGCGCGCAGGCCCAGCGCCGGATCCACATGAATCTCGTTGGCACCGGTTTCCAAGACGCGCGCCACATCCAACAGGCCGTTCATGGCCATCCACGGGCAGTGTGCACAGCTTTTGCAGGTTGCGCTGTTGCCCGCTGTGGGCGCTTCAATAAAAGTCTTGCCGGGGTTCAAGGTACGCAGCTTGTGCATCATGCCGTTGTCGGTGGCGACGATGAACTCTTTGGCATCCATCTGGCGTGCGGCATTGAGGATGCCCGAGGTAGAACCCACGGCATCGGCCAACGCCACGATGTCGGCAGGCGACTCGGGGTGTACCAATACCTTGGCACCCGGGTGCTCGCGCATGAGCTCGGTCAATTCAAAAGCCTTGAACTCGTCGTGCACGATGCACGAGCCACCCCACATCACCATGTCGGCGCCGGTCTCACGCTGGATGTAGCTGCCAAGGTGACGGTCAGGTGCCCATAAGATTTTTTTACCCTGCTCTTTCAGCGCTTTGACAATGTCAAGCGCGCAGCTGGAGGTCACCAGCCAGTCAGACCGCGCCTTCACAGCGGCGCTGGTGTTGGCATAGACCACCACCGTGCGGTCAGGATGCGCGTCACAGAAGGCACTGAACGCATCCACCGGACAGCCCAGATCGAGCGAGCAATTGGCATCCAAATCGGGCATCAGCACACGCTTTTCGGGCGACAGGATTTTGGAAGTCTCGCCCATGAAACGCACTCCCGACACGACCAGCGTGGTGGCGGCATGGTCGCGGCCAAAGCGGGCCATCTCCAGCGAATCACTAACGATACCGCCGGTCTCCTCGGCCAGGTCCTGCAAATCCGGGTGCACGTAGTAATGCGACACCATGACGGCATTTTTTTCTTTGAGCAGGCGGCGGATTTTGTCCTTGAGTGCCTGCCGTTCAGCAGCGCCGGGCTCCAACGGCACACGGGCCCAAGCATGTTTGGTACTGCACACCGAACCACCTTCGGTGTGACTCTGCGGCTGCTCGTAGTCCACCTCTTTGGTGGCCAATTCGACTTCGGTCATGCGTCCTCCGACAATCTATTCAATCGCAAACCCAATGGTTTCACAACGAATCGTTGACGAAATCGAGATAGGAAGAAGCCTCACGGCCCCTCCCTCTCACACCACCGGACATACGGGTCACGTATCCGGCGGTTCCTTGAAACTTTGTTGATCTCATGCTGCCTTGGCCCTCGCCAATTCGGGCAGCCCCATTTGACGAAA
>JARLJH010000006.1 GCA_031291305.1 Rhodoferax sp.
GAAATGGTCATGCCTGGTGACAATGTGTCGATCACTGTCAAGCTGATTGCACCCATCGCCATGGAAGAAGGCTTGCGCTTTGCTATCCGCGAAGGTGGCAAGACCGTCGGTGCTGGCGTGGTTGCCAAGATTCTTGCTTAATTGGAAGTAGGGGCATAGCTCAATTGGCAGAGCGTCGGTCTCCAAAACCGAAGGTTGTAGGTTCGATTCCTACTGCCCCTGCCACCTGATTCAGCCAAGAGGTGGCTCAAAAAGCCCGCTGTGAAAACGGCGGGCTTATGCGTCTGTAAGGCGCAAAACAAACCGGTTAGTAAACAAGCGCGACAACAACTGACAATGGCTAATCCACAAGTTCAAACCGTCAACACTACTTCAGACAAGGTCAAACTGGCTGGTTCTGCTGTCATCGTGATCCTGGCGTTGGTTGCTTACTACGTCCTGGGCAAACAGGGTCCCCTGTTTCAGTGGCTAGGACTGCTGGTTGGATTAGCGATTGCTGTGGTCATTTTCCTGACCTCAGAGTCAGGTAAATCGCTGGTAGCCTTTGGACAAGATTCAGTTCGAGAAATGAAAAAAGTCGTTTGGCCAGCGCGTAGCGAAGCCACTCAGATGACGTTGTATGTTTTTGGATTTGTTTTTGTCATGGCCTTGTTCTTGTGGTTGACTGACAAGACCCTTGAGTGGTTTTTTTACGACCTGATCCTTGGATGGAAGAAATAATGAACGATGTTGTAGCAGATTCCAATCCGGGTGCGCCTACAGCGGCACAAACCCTTGCTACGGCACCCACCAATCCGGATTTGCGTTGGTATGTCGTGCACGCCTATTCCGGCATGGAAAAAGCCGTCGAACGCAACATTCTTGAGCGCATTAATCGTGCGGGCATGCAGTCCAAATTCGGGCGCATTCTGGTCCCCATGGAAGAAGTGGTGGAAATCAAGAATGGTCAAAAGAAGACCACTGAGCGCAAATTCTTTCCCGGTTATGTGCTGGTCGAGATGGTCATGGATGACGACACCTGGCATCTGGTCAAACACACCAACAAGGTGACAGGCTTTGTGGGCGGCGGCAAAACACGCCCATCGCCTATCTCTGAAGCCGAGGTATTGAAGATTGTCAACCAGATGCAAGAGGGCACCGACAAGCCACGTCATAAGGTGGAGTTCGTGGTCGGCGAGTTTGTGCGCGTCAAAGAGGGCCCCTTCGCCGACTTTAATGGCTCGGTGGAAGAAGTCAATTACGACAAAAGCAAGGTGCGTGTGGCAGTTACCATTTTTGGGCGATCCACACCTGTTGAGCTTGAGTTTTCACAGGTCGAGAAAACCTGATCAGATTAACTGCAGGGAGAGCGAAGCAAGCCAACTCTCACCGCACCCTATTCGTTCGCACTTTCCGACTCGGTGCGAATGTTTTTAAACGAGTCGTTCATACCGGGGAGCCCCGGTTTGCAGAAAGCAAACTGAGGCGTTTGTACCCGACAGGAGTAAAGCATGGCGAAAAAAATCGTCGGTTTTGTCAAACTGCAAGTACCAGCAGGCAAAGCCAATCCATCCCCACCCATCGGCCCTGCATTGGGTCAACGTGGCTTGAACATCATGGAGTTTTGCAAGGCGTTCAACGCGCAAACCCAAGGTATCGAGCCTGGACTGCCATTGCCAGTGGTGATCACCGCTTTCGCGGACAAGAGTTTCACCTTTGTCATCAAGTCCCCGCCGTCATCCATCCTGATCAAGAAAGCGGTCAAGATTGACAAGGGTTCAGCCAACCCTCTCAAGACCAAGGTCGGCAAGATCACTCGCGCTCAGCTCGAAGAAATTGCCAAGACAAAAATGAAGGATCTGACAGCGGCAGACATGGATGCAGCTGTTCGGACGATCGCAGGCTCAGCTCGCTCGATGGGCGTGAATGTGGAGGGTGTCTAAATGTCCCGCTTGACCAAAAAACAAAAGGCATTCCAGGGCAAAGTTGACAGTAGCAAACTTTACGCTCTGGGTGACGCTCTCGGCTTGGTGAAAGAGTGTGCCAACGCCAAGTTCGACGAATCCATCGACGTAGCAGTGCAGCTCGGCATTGATGCCAAAAAGTCTGACCAAGTGGTGCGTGGTGCAGTTGTGCTGCCAAATGGCACGGGTAAGACCAAACGTGTGGCTGTGTTCGCACAAGGTGCCAAGGCTGAAGAGGCTAAGGCTGCTGGTGCTGATATTGTCGGCATGGATGACTTGGCCGCCATGGTCAAGTCAGGCGATATGCCCTTTGACGTCGTGATTGCTGCGCCGGACGCCATGCGCATTGTGGGTACTCTGGGTCAAATTCTGGGCCCTCGCGGTCTCATGCCCAACCCCAAAGTTGGTACGGTTACGCCTGATGTGGCGACGGCTGTTCGCAACGCCAAGGCTGGCCAAGTACAGTTCCGTGTTGACAAAGCAGGTATCGTTCATTCGACCATCGGTCGTCGTTCTTTTGACAACGACAAGCTGCAGGGCAACTTGGCTGCATTGGTGGATGCTTTGGCCAAGGCCAAGCCCGCGACCAGCAAAGGTTTGTATTTGCGCAAAGTTGCGGTATCTAGCACGATGGGCGTTGGCGTTCGCGTCGACCTGCAAACCATCGCAGCGTGATGCAAAAAATTGGGTGCTCTGTAAAGAGTACCTGACGTGGTGGGTTGCCGGTGCTGTAAGGTGTCGGCAGGCCATCCAAGACCGTTGGTGTGCATGTGCTGCGTTGCAGAGCTTGTACTTAATAGATAAACGCCAACGCAGATGGCGGCCCCGCTGCAAAGAAATTGAAGGATTTCTTGACAGTTGGTCGCTGAATATGGCGTGTCTGAAGGTGGTGAATTAACCGCCACCAAAGGGCACATTTAGAAGGAGTTGACCTTGAGTCTAAATCGCAGTGAGAAAGAAGCGGTCATCAGTGATGTGACTGACCTCGCCGCTAAAGCTCAAACGCTCGTGATGGCGGAATACCGGGGTATCACGGTTGCCGACATGACCAAATTGCGCTCTACCGCGCGCAGCAATGGTGTGAGCCTGAGTGTGTTGAAAAACACCTTGGCTCGCCGTGCTGTCGCAGGCAGCGGCTTTGAGGTTGTGTCTGCCCAGATGACCGGCCCGTTGATCTATGGCTTTTCTGAAGATGCAGTGGCTGCCGCGAAAGTGGTGGCCGAATTCGCAAAGACCAACGCCAAGTTGGTTATTCGCGGCGGTGCATACGGCGGTAAAGCCCTAGATGTCGAGGGCGTAAAGCAATTGGCTAGCATTCCCCCAAAGGAAGTGCTTTTGGCCCAATTGTTGGGCTTGATGCAATCCCCCATTTCGCGCACAGCGCGCGTATTGGCAGCATTGGCAGAGCAACGAGGTGGTGCTGCAGAAGCTCCCGCAGAAGTAGTTGCAGCCTGACCGCTCGCAGCAAGAAATATTCAATATTGTTAGGAAATCAAAATGGCATTCGATAAAGACGCATTTTTGACCGCGCTGGACAGCATGACGGTCATGGAACTCAACGACCTGGTGAAAGCTATCGAAGAGAAATTTGGCGTGAGCGCCGCAGCGATGTCGGCTCCTGCTGCTGGTGGCGGTGCTGCTGCTCCTGCTGCTGAAGAAAAGACCGAATTCAATGTCGTTCTGCTTGAAGCTGGTGCCCAAAAAGTGTCAGTCATCAAGGCTGTGCGCGAAATCACCGGACTGGGCCTCAAGGAAGCCAAGGACCTGGTTGACGGCGCACCGAAGAACGTCAAGGAAGGCGTTGCCAAGGCTGATGCTGATGCAGCCCTGAAGAAGCTAATTGAAGCTGGTGCCAAGGCTGAACTCAAGTAATTGAGGTTAGTCAAAGGGCTGGAGTGCTGTCAAGGCCTCCAGCCTTTGGTATTTCTATAGAGCACACCGAAAAGCTGCCTCTTACGGCGTTTCCGCTTGACCAGCACGGTCACCCAAAGAGCCAAAAGACGTTTTTCAGTGTCTTCTCACCCCGACAGAAGAAGATGCCTTGGTTCGGGTTGCATGCAATGTGCAACTGTCCGCCATAGATTGGTAGCGGCCAATCGCCAAGAAAAAAGTCGCCCAGGACCCATCAGGTTCCTCAGTTGCCCGGAGATTTCATGGCTTACTCATACACCGAACGCAAACGAATCCGTAAGAATTTTGGTAATCGCGACAGCGTGCTCGAAATTCCTTACCTGTTGCAGATGCAAAAAGACGCCTACACAGCGTTTCTCCAATCAGATGTAGCGCCCAAAAAGCGTTCGACCGAAGGCCTGCAGGCCGCGTTCAGTGCCGCCTTCCCGATCGTTTCTCACAACGGTTTTGTCGAGATGAAGTATCTCGAATACAACCTGGCCAAGCCTGCGTTCGATGTGCGTGAATGCCAAACCCGTGGTCTGACCTATGCCTCCGCGGTGCGCGCCAAGGTGCAGTTGATTATTTATGACCGCGAGTCTTCCACAACCCAAAACAAGGTCGTCAAAGAGGTCAAGGAGCAAGAGGTTTACATGGGCGAAGTGCCCTTGATGACCGATAAAGGCTCGTTTGTCATCAACGGCACCGAACGCGTCATCGTGTCGCAGCTGCACCGCTCTCCCGGCGTGTTTTTTGAACATGACAAGGGAAAGACGCACAGTTCCGGTAAATTGCTTTTCTCTGCACGAATCATCCCCTACCGTGGCTCCTGGTTGGACTTCGAGTTTGACCCGAAAGACATTTTGTATTTCCGAGTAGACCGTCGGCGCAAAATGCCCGTCACGATTCTGCTCAAGGCGATTGGCCTGAACCACGAATCCATCCTGGCCAACTTTTTTGTCAATGACAACTTCCGCCTGATGGACAGTGGCGCGCAAATGGAGTTTGTGGCTGAGCGTCTGCGCGGTGAAATTGCCCGATTTGACATCACCGACAAGAGCGGTAAGGTTGTTGTGGCGAAAGACAAGCGCATCACTGCCCGCCATACCCGCGAGATGGAGCAATCTGACACGACACACGTATCAGTTCCTGAAGACTTCCTCATTGGTCGCGTGGTTGCACGCAACGTCGTGGACGGCGAAACTGGCGAAATTTTGGCAAAAGCCAATGAAGAACTGACTGAAGCCTTGCTCAAGAAGCTGCGTACCTCTGGCGTACAAGATCTGGCTTGCATCTACACCAACGAATTGGATCAAGGCGCGTACATCTCGCAAACCTTGCGTACCGATGAGACGGTTGACGAATTTGCCGCACGTGTTGCCATCTATCGCATGATGCGCCCCGGGGAGCCACCTACGGAGGACGCTGTTCAAGCGCTGTTCCAGCGTTTGTTCTACAACCCCGACACCTACGACCTATCTCGCGTTGGTCGCATGAAGTTCAACGCCAAAATGGGCCGTCCGGAGTCCACGGGTCCCATGGTGCTCACCAATGAAGACATTTTGGCCGTGGTCAAAATTCTGGTGGACCTGCGCAATGGCCATGGCGAAGTCGATGACATTGATCACTTGGGTAACCGCCGCGTGCGTTGCGTCGGCGAGCTGGCCGAAAACCAGTACCGCATGGGCCTGGCCCGCATCGAGAAGGCGGTCAAGGAACGTTTGGGTCAAGCTGAACAAGAGCCTTTGATGCCCCATGACCTGATCAACAGCAAGCCAATTTCTGCTGCGCTCAAGGAGTTTTTTGGTGCGTCACAGCTGTCGCAATTCATGGACCAGACCAACCCGCTCTCGGAAATCACCCACAAGCGCCGTGTATCTGCCCTTGGCCCAGGTGGTTTGACACGTGAGCGTGCTGGCTTTGAAGTGCGTGACGTGCACGTGACCCATTACGGTCGCGTCTGCCCGATTGAAACGCCAGAAGGTCCAAACATTGGCCTCATCAATTCACTGGCGTTGTATGCCCGCCTGAACGAGTATGGCTTTATCGAAACGCCATATCGCCGCGTCGTAGACGGCAAGGTCACCATGGACATTGACTACCTGTCTGCGATCGAAGAAGGTAAGTACGTCATTGCTCAGGCCAACGCCGCACTCGATAAGGAAGGCCGCCTGTCCGGTGACCTGATCTCCGCACGTGAAGCTGGTGAGTCCATCTTGGTGGGCGCAGAACGTGTGCAGTACATGGACGTGTCGCCCGCACAGATCGTCTCGGTGGCTGCCTCCTTGGTACCTTTCCTAGAGCATGATGATGCCAACCGCGCATTGATGGGCGCGAATATGTCTCGCCAGGCCGTACCCGTGCTGCGTCCAGAAAAGCCTATGGTTGGTACTGGCATTGAACGCGTTGCAGCCGTTGACTCTGGAACTGTGGTCACCGCGACCCGTGGTGGCGTGGTGGACTACGTCGATGCAACCCGCGTCGTGGTTCGCGTCAACGATGCTGAAGCACAAGCCGGTGAAGTGGGCGTGGACATCTACAACCTCATCAAATACCAGCGTTCCAATCAAAACACCAACATCCATCAGCGCCCAATCGTCAAAAAGGGTGACAAGCTAGAAAAGGGCGATGTGATTGCCGACGGCGCTTCGACTGATCTGGGCGAGTTGGCTCTGGGCCAGAACATGCTGATCGGCTTCATGACCTGGAACGGTTACAACTTCGAAGACTCGATTTTGATCAGCGAGCGCGTGGTGGCTGAAGACCGCTACACCTCGATTCATATCGAAGAACTGGTGGTAATGGCACGCGACACCAAGCTGGGTGCAGAGGAAATTACCCGTGATATCCCCAACTTGAGTGAACAACAACTCAACCGACTGGACGAATCCGGCATCATTTACGTCGGCGCTGAAGTGCAGCCAGGGGACGTGCTGGTCGGCAAGGTGACGCCAAAAGGTGAAACCACTCTGACGCCAGAAGAAAAACTGCTGCGTGCCATCTTTGGCGAAAAGGCCAGCGACGTGAAAGACACATCTTTGCGTGTTGACCAGGGTTCACAGGGCACCGTGATCGACGTGCAGGTCTTCACTCGTGAAGGTATTGTGCGCGACCGCCGGGCCCAGCAGATCATTGACGACGAACTGAAGCGTTTCCGTCTCGATTTGAACGACCAGCTGCGCATTGTTGAAAATGACGCGTTTGACCGTATCGAAAAGCTTCTGATTGGCAAGGTCGCCAACGGGGGACCGCAAAAACTGGCCAAAGGCACCAAGATCGACAAGGCCTATCTGGCATCAGTGGATCGGTATCACTGGTTTGACATTCGCCCCGCAGAAGACGATGTGTCCGTGCAATTGGAAAGCATCAAGAATTCCAATGAGCAGACACGCCACAGTTTCGACCTAGCTTTTGAAGAGAAGCGCAAGAAACTGACCCAAGGCGACGACTTGCCCGCAGGCGTGCTGAAGATGGTCAAGGTGTACGTGGCGGTCAAACGCCATCTGCAACCCGGCGACAAAATGGCCGGACGTCACGGTAACAAAGGTGTGGTTTCCAAAATCGTGCCGGTGGAAGACATGCCGCATATGGCAGACGGCACGCCGTGCGACATCGTGTTGAACCCACTGGGCGTGCCTTCACGGATGAACGTCGGCCAAGTGCTGGAAGTTCACCTGGGCTGGGCGGGCAAAGGCATTGGTCAGCGCATCGGTGACATGCTGCAATCGGAGTCGCGCGTGGCTGAGTTGCGTACATTCCTGGAAGAAATTTACAACACCACTGGTCGCAAGGAAGACCTGAGCCAGCTCAACGATGCTCAGTTGCTGGAGATGGCACAGAATCTGACCACCGGCATGCCTTTCGCGACACCCGTGTTCGATGGTGCCACCGAGGACGAAATCCGCGCCATGCTGAAGCTGGCATTCCCGGATGACCTCGCCAAGCTCAAGGGTTTGACCGAGACCCGTACTCAAGCCTATCTGTACGATGGCCGCACCGGTGACCGCTTTGAGCGGCCTACGACCATTGGATACATGCACTACCTGAAACTGCACCACTTGGTAGATGACAAGATGCACGCCCGCTCAACCGGTCCGTACAGCTTGGTCACGCAGCAACCCCTGGGTGGTAAAGCCCAGTTCGGTGGTCAGCGTTTTGGTGAAATGGAAGTTTGGGCACTGGAAGCTTACGGTGCAGCCTACACGCTGCAGGAAATGCTGACTGTCAAGTCTGACGACGTGCAAGGTCGTACCAAGGTTTACGAGTCCATTGTCAAGGGTGAGCATTCCATTGAGGCAGGCATGCCCGAATCGTTCAATGTGCTGGTCAAGGAAATCCGTTCCTTGGGTCTGGACATCGAACTCGAACGCTCTTGATTGTTTGAACCAAATTTAAGGATTGACAACACATGAAATCATTACTCGACCTGTTCAAGCAATTCACGCCCGACGAACACTTTGATGCCATCAAGATCGGCATGGCTTCGCCCGAAAAGATCCGTTCGTGGTCTTTCGGCGAAGTGAAAAAGCCTGAAACCATCAACTACCGTACCTTCAAGCCCGAACGTGATGGCCTGTTCTGCGCCAAGATCTTTGGTCCTATCAAAGACTACGAATGCCTGTGCGGCAAATACAAGCGCCTGAAGCACCGTGGGGTGATCTGCGAAAAGTGCGGCGTTGAAGTCACGCAGACCAAGGTTCGCCGCGAACGCATGGGGCACATCGACCTGGCCGCACCTTGCGCGCACATCTGGTTCCTCAAGTCCCTGCCCAGCCGTTTGGGTCTGGTGCTGGACATGACGTTGCGCGACATTGAGCGCGTGCTGTACTTTGAAGCTTATGTGGTGACCGACCCCGGCATGACCCCGCTGAAGAAATTCAGCATCATGTCGGAAGACGACTTCGACGCCAAGTTCAAAGAATACGGCGATGAATTCCAGGCCAAGATGGGTGCCGAGGGCGTCAAGGAACTGCTGCAAAACCTCGATATCGAGTCCGAAATCGAGAAGCTGCGCAATGACCCAAGCGGCTCCGAACTCAAGATCAAGAAGAACACCAAGCGCCTCAAGCTGCTGGAAGCCTTCAAGAAGTCTGGCATCAAGCCTGAGTGGATGGTGCTCGACGTCTTGCCGGTACTGCCACCCGACCTGCGTCCGCTGGTTCCTCTGGACGGCGGCCGTTTCGCAACCTCGGATCTGAACGACCTGTATCGCCGTGTCATCAACCGCAACAGCCGTCTGCGCCGTTTGCTGGAACTCAAAGCGCCGGAAATCATTGCTCGCAATGAGAAGCGCATGTTGCAAGAGTCGGTGGACAGCTTGCTGGACAACGGTCGTCGCGGCAAGGCCATGACCGGCGCCAACAAGCGCGCACTGAAGTCTTTGGCTGACATGATCAAAGGCAAGGGCGGTCGGTTCCGTCAGAACTTGCTGGGTAAACGCGTCGACTACTCTGGCCGTTCGGTCATTGTGGTGGGCCCCACGCTCAAATTGCATCAGTGCGGTCTACCCAAGTTGATGGCTTTGGAGTTGTTCAAGCCCTTCATCTTTGCTCGCTTGGAGGCCATGGGCATTGCCACGACCATCAAGGCTGCCAAGAAGGAAGTCGAAACCGGCACGCCAGTGGTGTGGGATATCTTGGAAGAGGTCATCAAAGAACACCCGGTCATGCTGAACCGTGCGCCTACGCTGCACCGTTTGGGTATTCAGGCCTTTGAACCTATTCTGATCGAAGGCAAGGCGATCCAGCTACATCCACTCGTTTGCGCAGCCTTTAACGCCGACTTTGACGGTGACCAGATGGCGGTACACATCCCCCTGTCGGTCGAAGCGCAGATGGAAGCCCGCACGCTGATGCTGGCTTCCAACAACGTGTTGTTCCCGTCCAATGGCGAGCCGTCCATCGTGCCGTCTCAAGACGTTGTGCTGGGCCTGTACTACACCACCCGTGACCGCATCAACGGCAAGGGTGAGGGCCTGATTTTCTCGGACGTGAGCGAAGTCCAGCGCGCTTTTGACGCGGGTGAGGTCGAGATGAGCGCGCGCATCAATGTGCGCCTGACCGAGTACACAAAGAACAAGGAAACCGGTGAACTGGTGCCATCAACCAAGCTGTGGGAAACCACCGCTGGCCGTGCCCTGCTGTCCGAAATCCTGCCCAAGGGGCTGCCATTTGAATTCATTAACAAGGCACTGAAGAAGAAAGAAATCTCACGCCTGATCAACGCCTCATTCCGCAAATGTGGCCTGAAGGAAACGGTGATTTTTGCCGACAAGTTGCTGCAATACGGCTTCCGCCTGGCAACCCGCGCAGGTATTTCGATCTCCATCGAAGACATGCTGGTGCCCACGGAAAAGCCCGGCATCATTGAGCGCGCAGAAAAAGAGGTGAAGGAAATCGCCCAGCAATACACCTCCGGTCTGGTGACCGCCGGTGAGCGCTACAACAAGGTGGTGGATATCTGGGGCAAGGCTGGCGATGAAGTCTCCAAGGTGATGATGGGTCAACTGTCCAAAGAGACTGTCATTGACCGTCATGGCAACAAGGTTCCGCAAGAGTCGTTCAACTCCATCTACATGATGGCCGACTCTGGTGCCCGCGGTTCTGCTGCACAGATTCGTCAGGTGGCAGGTATGCGCGGTTTGATGGCCAAGCCTGACGGCTCGATCATCGAGACCCCCATTACGGCGAACTTCCGTGAAGGTCTGAACGTGCTGGAGTACTTCATCTCCACCCACGGTGCGCGTAAGGGCCTGGCCGATACCGCGCTGAAGACCGCCAACTCGGGTTATCTGACTCGTCGTCTGGTGGACGTGACGCAGGATCTGGTCGTCACCGAACAAGACTGCGGCACGCATAACGGTTACCTGATGCGGGCCATCGTCGAAGGCGGTGAAACCATTGAGTCACTGCGCGACCGCATTTTGGGTCGTACTGCTGCGGACGACATCCTGCATCCTGAAAATCGCTCGGTACTGGCACCGGCCGGCACCATGTTGGACGAAGACATGATTGAGAGCCTGGAAATTGCCGGCGTGGACGAAGTCAAGGTGCGCACCGCGCTGACCTGCGAAACACGTTTTGGCATTTGCGCGCGCTGCTATGGCCGAGACCTGGGTCGCGGTGGCCTGGTCAACGGTGGCGAAGCAGTTGGCGTGATCGCTGCACAGTCGATCGGTGAACCAGGTACGCAGCTGACCATGCGTACCTTCCACATCGGTGGTGCGGCGTCTCGTGCTGCCATTGCCTCTAGCGTGGAAGCCAAGTCCAACGGCAATATTGGCTTCAATGCCACCATGCGCTACGTGACCAACGGCAAGGGTGAACTGGTAGTGATCTCCCGCTCCGGCGAGATCATCATTCAAGATGAACATGGCCGCGAGCGTGAGCGCCATAAAGTGCCTTACGGTGCCATCCTGACCATCAAGGCCGACCAAGCTATCAAGGCCGGCACGATTCTGGCCAACTGGGACCCGCTGACTCGCCCCATCATCACAGAATTTGCCGGCAAGGCGCATTTTGAAAATGTGGAAGAAGGCTTGACGGTCGCCAAACAGGTCGACGAAGTCACCGGCTTGTCCACCTTGGTGGTCATTGACCCGAAACGTCGCGGATCTGCCAAAGTCGTTCGCCCGCAAGTCAAGCTGATCGATGCCTCAGGCAATGAAGTCAAGATCCCTGGCACCGATCACTCGGTGACGATCGGCTTCCCGATTGGCGCGCTGGTGCAAGTGCGTGACGGTCAGGACGTGGGACCCGGCGAAGTGCTGGCGCGTATCCCTGTTGAAGGTCAGAAGACCCGCGACATTACCGGCGGTCTGCCACGTGTGGCCGAGTTGTTCGAAGCCCGCTCACCCAAAGACAAGGGCGTACTGGCTGAAATGACCGGCACCATCTCGTTCGGCAAGGAAACCAAAGGCAAGATCCGTCTGCAGATCACCGACCCCGAAGGCAAAGTCTGGGAAGAACTGGTGCCCAAAGAGAAGAACATCCTGGTGCACGAAGGCCAGATTGTCAACAAGGGCGAATCCGTGGTCGATGGGCCGGCCGATCCGCAAGACATCTTGCGTCTGCTGGGTGCAGAGGAACTGGCACGCTACATCGTGGACGAAGTGCAGGACGTGTACCGTTTGCAAGGCGTGAAGATCAATGACAAGCACATCGAAGTGATTGTTCGCCAGATGCTGCGTCGTGTGGTGGTGGAAGCTGCCGGGGATTCCAACTACATCAACGGTGAGCAGGTCGAGCGTTCGGAAATGCTCAACACCAACGACGCCTTGCGCGCCGAGGGCAAAGTTCCTGCCGTCTTCACCAATTTGCTGCTGGGTATCACCAAGGCATCCTTGTCCACCGACAGCTTCATCAGCGCGGCGTCCTTCCAGGAAACCACCCGCGTATTGACCGAAGCCGCCATCATGGGCAAGCGCGACGAGCTGCGTGGCCTGAAGGAAAACGTGATCGTTGGTCGTCTGATTCCGGCAGGTACCGGCATGGCCTACCACGATGCCCGCAAGGTACGAGAGAACATGGACGACGCTGAGCGCCGTGCCATTGCTGAAGCCGAAGCTGCCGAACTGGCCGGTGAAAGCGAAGCCGAGATGGGTGAAGGAACTGCGGCCGAATAAGCTGTTTGCTATCTAAAATATAACGCCTCACGCCCTATTGACGGGGGCCTGAGGCGTTTTTAATGATGTATTCGCAATGAACGACGAACAGCGACTCCCTTTGTGGCGCCAACTCCAGGCGGTCACCAACGTGCTGCACGCCATCCGTCGTGGGCAGTCGGGCACAGCCGCACTGGCTGAAGTAACGCCTGCACTGCGCCCTGGCGTTCAAGCCTTGAGCTTTGAGGTATTGCGCTCTCTTGGGCGCGCGCAAGCGCTACGCAAGTTACTTGCCCCCCGCGCACCGCCGCCGTTGGTTGATGCCCTGTTGTGCACCGCGCTGGCATTATTGTGGCGTGGGCAAGATGCTTCTTACGACGCGTTCACGCTGGTCAACCAGGCGGTGGAAGCTGCCAAAAAGTCCTCCACCATCAAACCGCAGGCGGCTTTCGTCAACGCTTGCCTGCGGCGCTTCTTGCGCGAACGCAAGAGGATGGTCGAGCAAACCGACAACGACCCCGTCGCTCGGTGGAATCATCCAGCCTGGTGGATCAAGCAACTGCAAGCTGACTGGCCCAGCCAATGGCAAAGCATCCTGGCGGCGGCAGACTGGCATGCACCCATGGTCTTGCGCGTGAACGTGCGCCACGGCGCGCCTGCCGACTACCTGAAGATACTCCACGACGCAGGTATTTCAGCCACAGCGATTGGCGCCTTCGGGGTTGCTCTGGAGTGTGCGTGTGCGGTACAACTCTTACCCGGTTTTGCAGAAGGATGGGTGTCGGTGCAGGATAGCGCGGCACAACTGGCCGCACCTTTGCTGCTAGCCGGGCTGGAATCTGCTGGAGAACTGCGGGTACTCGATGCCTGCGCCGCCCCAGGCGGCAAGACAGCACATCTGCTGGAACTCAGCAATGCTGCAGTCACGGCCTTGGACGTGGACCCGGCTCGCTGCGAGCGCATCCACCAAACGATTGAGCGCCTGGGGCTGCACGCCGAAGTCGTGGCAGCTGATGCGGCAGATGTTTCAGCGTGGTGGGATGGAGCGCCATTTGACGCCATTTTGCTGGACGCTCCCTGCTCAGCTTCAGGCATCGTGCGCAGACACCCGGACATACGGTGGCTACGCCGACAGACCGACATCGGCCAGCTGGTAGCCAGCCAGGCGAGGTTACTCCATCGGCTCTGGCCGCTAATCAAGCCAGGCGGGCGCTTGCTGTACTGCACCTGCTCGGTCTTCAAAGCTGAAGGCGAACAGCAGGTGGCAGCGTTTCTTGCCAACCACAACCAGGCAAAATTATTGGCATCTCCTGGACATTTGTTGCCCCTGGGTGACCACCCAATAGCAATGCCCGCCGACAATCCCAGCCGTGACCATGATGGCTTTTATTACGCACTTCTCGAAAAAGCGCCCGCTTAATCTCTGGGCTTGGCTGCTGACAGCTGCACTGCTGTGCCTGCCGTTGGGCTTGACCCACGCAACAGAAGCCGTGCCAAGCGCCAAAGAGACTGGCAACACGCCATCGCTGGTGCTGGAGGTCTCGGACGGGAGCCTGCTGCTGTCTGCGCATTTCGGTTTTACGCTTCCTGCGGTCGTTGAAGATGCCTTGTACAAAGGCATTCCCATTTACTTCATGGCACAGGCTGATTTGCTGCGGGAACGCTGGTATTGGACCAAGAAGACCGTCGCCTCCGTACAGCGGCGATTACGGTTGGCCTATCACCCGTTGACACGGCGCTGGCGTCTCACCATGGGTGACGGCGACATGACCGAAGCGACACAGGGACTCACACTGAGCCAGAGCTTTGACACACTTGACGAAGCTATGGCAGCCGTCAGACGTACTTCGCGATGGAAGATCGCCGAGGTGCGAGACATCGTGCCGGGCAACAAGCATGTCGTGACCTTCAGCTTTGAGCTCGACACCTCCCAACTCCCCAGACCCTTGCAAATCGGCACGCTGGGCCAGTCAGACTGGGTGATTGACGTACGGCTCTCTCAGGCGTTTGATCCGGAAAGCATCAAGTGAACCAAGCCAGCACCATAGCCCAGAGAAAATCACGCGCCTTGCGCTGGACCGTTGGGCTTGGGTTGACGGCCATGGTGGCGGTGGGTTTGGTGCTCCTATTCTTGCTAACCCAAGCCACAAGTAATCGCGATTTGTACGAACGCAATTACAAGATACTGTTTGACGTCAATGTGGTGGTGGCCTCATTGCTGTTGTTGGCCATTGTCTGGATTGCTTTCCGGCTGATGAAGCGGCTGCAGCAGAAAAAGTTTGGTAGCCGTTTGCTGGTCAAATTGGCTGCCGTGTTCGCGCTGGCCGGTTTTGCACCCGGGGTTCTGATTTATGTGGTGTCCTACCAGTTCGTATCGCGTTCCATTGAGAGTTGGTTTGATGTCAAAGTCGAAAGCGCTCTGAGCGCCGGGTTGAATTTGGGGCGAAGCACGCTGGAAGCCCTGTCGGCTGACCTGGTCGGCAAAACGCGTGCGGCATCGGCGCAACTCTCAGACAAAGCCGACGCCAGCGTGGCTTTGCCTTTGGAGCGGGCGCGTGAGACGATGGGCGCAGATGATCTCCAACTCTGGCGAGCTTCCGGTCGATTGGTGGCCGCAGCTGGCCAATCGCGCTACCAACTCACCCCCGATATGCCCACGCCACAGCAATTTCGCACCGCTCGAGACCAGCGAACCATCACCTGGATTGACGGGCTTGACGAGGGTGTGGCTCGGGGGCCTGCAACTGCCCGCGTCAAAGTCCTGGCGCTAGTCAGTAGCATGGGCGTAGGCACACTGGGAGAGGCGCGCTATTTGCTCGCAGTCAAGGCGCTACCGGCCGACCTGGTAGAGAACGCCATGGCTGTCACCCAAGCCAACCGTGAATATCAAGAACGTGCGCTGGCGCGTGAAGGCTTGCGCCGCATGTATATCGGCACCTTGACACTCAGCCTGTTCATGGCAGTCTTTGGCGGTGTGCTGCTGGCCGTGATATTAGGCAATCAAATCGCGCGCCCTTTGCTGTTGCTAGCCGATGGCGTACGCGAAGTGGCTTCTGGTGATCTCTCCCCCAAGGCTTCGTTACGCGGCAAAGACGAGCTTGACGGCCTGACACGTTCCTTTGCAGATATGACGCAGCAACTTCTGGAGGCCAGGCAGGCGGTTCAGACCAGCATGGAGCAAACCAACGCCGCCCGCGCCAATCTGCAGACCATTCTGGACAACCTGACAGCCGGGGTGTTGGTGCTGGAGCCAGACGGCACCGTTTCGTCATCTAACCCCGGCGCCACTCGCATCCTAAAACTGCCGCTGGCTGCCTACGAAGGCAAGCGCCTGAGCGACATTGATGGGTTAAAGAGTTTTGGCGAAAGCGTCCAGCAGCAGTTTGAAGCGTTTATGGCACATGGAAGTGAGCGCAACCTGGATCACTGGCAACAATCGTTCGAACTCGGCAACAGCAGTATCGACACCAATGGGCGGCCCAGCAACACCACGATCACATTGATAGCACGCGGCGCGGAGCTGCCCGGCAATCAGTACTTGCTGGTATTTGATGACATCTCAGAAATTGTGTCCGCTCAGCGCGCCCAAGCCTGGGGCGAGGTCGCCCGTCGGCTGGCGCACGAAATCAAGAATCCACTCACCCCTATCCAACTTTCTGCAGAGCGGCTTGAGATGAAGCTGGCCGGTAAATTGGGCACCCCGGAGCAGGCGCTGTTGACGAAATCTGTCAAAACTATCGTCGATCAAGTGGATGCCATGAAGCGGCTGGTCAACGAGTTTCGTGATTACGCCCGTTTACCTGCTGCGGAACTCCAATCGCTGGATCTGAACGCACTGGCGCTGGAGGTACTAAACCTGTACGCTCCCGACCACGCTCAGGTGCCGATCAGCACCGATCTTGACCCAGCCTGCCCGCCGATCCAGGGTGACCCTCAACAACTGCGACAAGTGCTGCACAACCTGTTGCAAAACGCGCAAGACGCCACTACCAGTGCCGGGCGCGCAAACCCTGATCACCCGGTGATTCTGAAAACGCAGTGGCTTGCCACAGCGCAGCGTGTACGCATGAGTGTGCTGGACAGCGGCTTAGGTTTTCCTGAGAACATCTTGAAACGCGCCTTCGAACCCTATGTCACAACCAAGGACAAAGGCACCGGGTTGGGACTGGCTGTCGTCAAAAAGATAGCAGATGAGCACGGCGCACGGGTCGATATCAGCAACAGGCAGCAAGGCGACCAGCTAACTGGCGCGCAAGTGTCGCTATCATTCGCCGTGGACCACGCCGAGACACATCGGACAACCCAGGCGCAGCAAGCACAGACAATCTGAAGGGAACAACACAGCATGGCAAACATTCTGGTGGTGGATGACGAGTTGGGCATACGCGATTTGCTATGTGAAATCCTCAACGACGAAGGGCACAACGTTGAAGTCGCTGAAAACGCAGCGCAAGCCCGGGCTGCACGGCTACGTGAGCGCCCCGACCTTGTTCTTCTGGACATCTGGATGCCCGATACCGACGGTGTAACGCTGCTCAAGGAGTGGTCTGCAATCGGCTTGCTGACCATGCCTGTGATCATGATGAGTGGCCACGCCACCATTGACACAGCAGTCGAAGCCACCCGAATAGGTGCATTGGCGTTTCTGGAAAAACCCATTACGCTGCAAAAATTACTCAAGGCAGTGGAAAACGGTTTGGCCCGTGGTTCCTTGCGCAAGCCCACTGCTCCACCTGCCAGTCCGATGTATCAACGCATGGATGACCTGCTGAAAGTAGCAGACATACCTGGATCAGCGGGTGAATCTCTGGCCGATCAGGGCCCACAGCACACGCAAAGCTTCATGCTGGACAAACCTTTGCGCGAGGGGCGCGACGAGTATGAAAAAGCGTATTTTGAATTCCACCTGGCCAAAGAAAATGGCTCGATGACGCGCGTGGCCGAAAAAACAGGGCTGGAACGCACTCACCTTTACCGCAAGCTCAAACAACTTGGCGTCAACCTGACGCGTAGCAAGCGTGGCTGAAAAAGCTGCCCATGCGGCCGAAAAGCGCTTTACCAGACTGCTATAATGCAAGGCTCAGGCCCGGTAGCTCAGTCGGTAGAGCAGAGGATTGAAAATCCTTGTGTCGGTGGTTCGATTCCGCCCCAGGCCACCAAGAACCCCAAAAGCCAACTCCAAAAGAGTTGGCTTTTTTGTTGTCTGAAACCATCCCATAATGCGATAGCCAAGGTCATCAGAATCGGCTTGAGCGGCCTTAGACTTCAAAATCTTCCATGTGGTTTCATCAGGTCTTGATCTGCAAACTATCAGAAAGGGCGGGCATTGCGCATGAATAAAGTTAATTGGGGCATCCTCAGCACGGCCAAGATTGGTCGTGAAAAAGTCATTCCGGCCATGCAGCAGGGCCGGTGGAGCCATGTCGGCGCGATTGCGTCACGCTCGATGGCATCGGCGCAACAAGCGGCAAACGAGTTGGGCATCGCCCGCGCTTACGGTTCCTATGAGGATTTGCTGGCCGACCCCGAGATAGACGCCATCTACAACCCCTTGCCCAATGACCAGCATATTGCCTGGACGCTGGCCGCTGCGCGTGCGGGCAAGCATGTGCTGTGCGAAAAACCCTTTGCCATGAACGCCCGCGAGGCCGAAGTGTTGCGCGAAGTGGCGGGCAAGGTGCACATCATGGAAGCTTTCATGGTGCGCTTTCACCCCCAGTGGCTGCGCGCCCGCGAGTTGGTGCGCAGCGGCGTTTTGGGTGATCTACGCACAGTGCAGGTGTTTTTCTCCTACTTCAACCGCCAGAGCGACAACATCCGCAACCGACCGGAAGTGGGCGGCGGCGCCATTTACGATATTGGCTGTTATGCCATCGTGGCCGGACGTTTTTTGTTTGAGTCTGAACCTTTGCGGGCTATCACGCTCATTGACAACGACCCGGATTTCAAGACAGACCGCACCGCGACAGCGATTCTGGACTTCGGCGGCGGGCGGCGACTGGACTTCACCGTCTCCACCCAATCCGTTCCCTATCAAAGGCTGCAGGCGATCGGCACCAAACAGCGGCTGGAGCTGGAGATCCCGTTCAACGCCCCGCTGGGTGGTGGGACCCGCATTTTTGTCGACGATGCCAGCGCGCCTGGCGGTGCATCTGCCGTGGCCGAAACCATCGCAGCGTGCAACATGTACACCCTGCAAGGCGACGCGTTTTCTCAAGCTGTTCGTGGGGTCATCCCCCTGCCCTATGGGCTGGATGACGCGATTTGCAACATGCGCATCATTGATGCGCTGTTCAGGTCGGGCCAGAGCGGTCAATGGGAAGGCGTCTGAAAGCGTCAGGTATAGATAGAGCCGGGAATTCCTAAGAGCTGAAACGCGACATGCGTTTGCGCTCGTACATGTCCTTGTCAGCCAATTTGATGAGGTCTTCAGGGCGCTCACCATCCGCCGGATACATGGCCAGACCCACTGCACCACCAAACGCAGCCCGTTCGGAGCGTTCTCCGAAATCCACCTGCTGCAGAGGCTCAAGCAACACAGTCTCCAGATTTCTTCGCACCTGCTCGGCAGCCTGGCGCGATGAAACGTCATTGATTAGCAACACAAATTCGTCACCGGCATACCGCGCAACCAGATCACCCGGGCGTATGGCCGCACTCAAGCGGGCGGCGATCTCCACCAGGGCGCGATCCCCGGCTTCGTGCCCCAGGCCATCATTGATCATCTTGAAATTATTGAGGTCGACAAACAGCACAGCAAATGACCGGCTGTCCTGCTGACGGCGTCCGTGCTCAATCCGGTTGGTGATGCTGCGCATCATCATGTCCTGATTATTCAGCCCCGTCAGCACATCAGTGCGCAGCTGGTACTGCATCTTTCGGAACGTGTTGGCCAGTACACCAATTTCGTCGTTACGGTTGACGTCCAGAGGTGCATCCAATCGCCCTTCACCGACGTCCTGTACGGCCTGGGTCAGGCGTTTGATGTCACGGCTCACCCATCCCAGAATGCTCAGCCCAAGCGTCACCGCTGCTATCGCCGCCAAAAGCCCAATCAGCATCGTACGTTGTATATTGGCCGTGATGCCCTGCATGAAATCGCTACGGGGGACTGCTACCACGACGATCCAGTTCAGACCAGCGGCATCCAGCACATGGTCATAGGCCAGTTCGGCCGCGTCACCATCTGGTCCGGTGAAAAGATGTGTGGTAGGGCCATCGACCTGGTGGTCCGATGTAACCCTGTCACGCACCTGTAGGTAGGCCGCCCGCTGCAATGGGCTGTCACTGTCAACGGCATTGACACGCGCGCTGCTGCCATCGGGCAGACGCACTGTATTGGGGCTGCTTGATGAAGCGATCAATCTTCCATCGGACTCAATGATAAAAGCGACACCATGGCTGCTGATAGCCAGTTGTCTGACAAAGTCATTCAGCCGCTGCAGCGACATATCTGTCGCCACCACGCCTTACAATTCACCATGCGGATCTAGCACGCGCCGAGCCTGCGTGGCAACCAGCTCGTCGGTTGTGAAGTCGATGTAAATGGAGGTCCAGGCATACGAACTATTCGTTTCACCAGCCTTGTAACAGGGGCGCGTTCGTGGATCGAACAGCTTCTTTTCACAAACCGGCGTCCCCAATGCACCGTAAATGCCGCTGAACCGACTGAACATACGCGGTTGATCTGCCTGCAGTTTGTAACGCAGTTCGGCGTCTTGCTGGTTGAAGCGCCACAAGCCAAATGCTTGTCCTTTGCGGTTGCCGTAATAGACGAAGTTGTTGGGATCGGTATGCAGCGATGTGGCTATCCAGAAGCGCGTACGCAAGGCCGCAAGATCAGCATCGATGGTTTCTGGTGCAGCCATACCATCGTGGAAAGCCGCTTCGAGCACCGCTGCCTGTGAAATAAGACAAGGCACCTATCAGCAACGCCACAGGAACAAACAATGGTGCGGCGCTCATGAGTCTTAATTCTGCTCTTGGTGTCAGGGGGCCCTGGAACTGAAGATCATACGCCCAAGCTTCAGCCCGTTAAAATCGCCAAACTCCAAGGAGCGTTGCAGCAGGCCACCGGGTCTGCCAGGCTTGGAACCCTCTCAACGACGCTCACCTGCCCCAACTTTTGCCCACAGGTGAGCCACATGTCTGATTACGTCGTTCCTCCCATGAAATTGTCCGGCCTGGAGCCTTTGAGCATTGGCGTTGCCGCCGCCGATGACTCCAAATCAGTTGAGGACAACGCTAAAGATCTGCCCCCAAGCTCTCAGGTCGCCACCTTTGTGAACGTGGGTGAGCGCACCAACGTGACCGGCTCCAAAGCCTTTGCCCGCATGATCCTCAATGGCGAGTTCGACCAGGCCCTGAGCGTGGCGCGCCAGCAGGTGGAAAACGGCGCGCAGATCATCGACATCAACATGGACGAGGCCATGCTCGACAGCCAAGCGGCCATGGTGAAGTTCCTGAATTTGATAGCATCTGAGCCAGATATATCCAGGGTTCCAGTCATGATTGACTCCAGCAAATGGAGCGTCATTGAAGCCGGGCTGCGCTGCGTGCAGGGCAAGCCGGTGGTCAACTCCATCAGCATGAAAGAAGGCGTGGATGCGTTCAAACACCACGCCAAACTGCTGCGCCGCTATGGAGCCGCCGCCGTAGTGATGGCGTTTGACGAGCAGGGCCAGGCCGACACCTATGAGCGCAAGATCCAGATTTGCGAACGCGCTTACCGCATCCTGGTTGATGAGATTGGCTTCCCGCCAGAAGACATCATTTTTGACCCCAATATCTTCGCCATTGCCACCGGCATCGAAGAGCACAACAACTACGCGGTGGACTTCATCAACGCCATGCGCTGGATCAAGGCGAACCTACCTGGTGCCAAGGTATCGGGCGGCGTGAGCAACGTGAGCTTCTCCTTCCGCGGCAACGACCCGGTTCGCGAAGCCATCCACACCGTGTTCCTGTACCACGCCATCAAAGCCGGTATGGACATGGGCATTGTCAATGCGGGCATGGTCGGCGTGTACGACGACCTGGAGCCCGAGCTGCGCGAACGCGTCGAAGACGTGGTGCTGAACCGCCGCCCCGATGCTGGTGAGCGCCTGGTCGAAATCGCCGACCGCGCCAAGAGTGGGGCCAAGGACGAGAGCAAAAAACTGGAGTGGCGCGGCACGCCCGAACACCCGGTCAGCGTGGAACAGCGCCTAAGCCATGCCATGGTGCACGGCATCACCGACTTCATCGTGGAAGACACCGAAGAAGCCTATCAACAGATTCTTGCCACAGGTGGCCGCCCCTTGCACGTGATCGAAGGTCCGCTGATGGCTGGCATGAGCATCGTCGGCGACCTGTTTGGCCAGGGCAAGATGTTCCTGCCGCAGGTGGTGAAAAGCGCCCGCGTGATGAAGTCCGCCGTGGCGCATCTGATCCCCTACATCGAGGAAGAAAAACGCCGCGACGAGGCCGCTGGACGCGATGTGGCCACCAAAGGCAAGATCATCATGGCCACCGTCAAGGGCGACGTCCATGACATTGGCAAGAACATCGTCACGGTGGTCTTGCAGTGCAACAACTTCGATGTGGTCAACATGGGCGTGATGGTGCCCTGCCACGAGATTTTGGCGCGCGCCAAGGCCGAAGGGGCCGACATCATTGGCCTCTCCGGCCTGATCACGCCCAGCCTGGAAGAGATGCAATACGTGGCCGGTGAGATGCAGAAGGACGACTACTTCCGCATCAAGAAAATCCCGCTGCTCATTGGCGGCGCCACCACCAGCCGGGTGCACACCGCTGTCAAGATTTCACCCCACTACGAAGGCCCGGTGGTCTACGTGCCCGATGCCTCGCGCAGCGTGGGGGTGGCGCAAAGCCTGTTGGGTGAGCAAGCCAGCGCCTATGTGGCCGAACTCAACACCGACTACGACAAAGTTCGCAGCCAGCACGCCAACAAAAAACAGGTGCCGCTGTGGCCTCTGGCCAAGGCGCGTGCCAACCCATGGCTGCCGCCAGCCTCGCAGACCGAAACGCCAAACACCAACCCAGCCGCTAGCGCGGACCGTGCTCAAACAGCCTGGGCCGCTTATCGACCCACCAAGCCCAAATTCATCGGCAGACGCGAGTTCAAAAACTATGACCTGAGCGAGTTGGCGCAGTACATCGACTGGGGCCCGTTCTTCCAGACCTGGGATTTGGCTGGGCCGTTTCCGGCGATCCTGGACGACGAGGTCGTCGGCGTGGAAGCCAAAAAAGTATTTGCCGATGCGCAGGCCATGCTCAAGAAGATCATCGACGGCCGCTGGCTCAGCGCCAACGGGGTGATTGGCTTGTACCCGGCCAACGCGGTGGGCGACGACATTGAGCTCTACACCGACGAAACCCGCCGTACGGTGGCCATGACTTGGTACGGCCTGCGCCAGCAGGCCGCACGCGAGGCCGAAGATGATGGCAGTTTTCTGCCAAACCGCTGCCTGGCGGACTTTGTGGCACCCCGACTCGAGACTACCGAAATAATAGCATCTAGCCAAGGTTACACAAGGGCTACAGGCCTAAAAAGCTTGCAAATTGCAGACTATGTTGGTGTCTTTGCAGTGACCGCTGGTCTGGGTATCGAGAAGAAGGAAACCCAGTTTCTGTCCGCCCACGACGACTACAGCGCCATCATGCTCAAGGCGCTGGCCGACCGTCTGGCCGAAGCCTTTGCCGAATGCCTGCATCACAAGGTGCGCACTGATTTGTGGGGCTACGCGCCGTCTGAAAGCCTGAACGCCAGCGAACTAATTGCCGAGAAATACACCGGCATTCGCCCTGCGCCCGGCTACCCGGCCTGCCCGGACCACAGCGCCAAGAAGGACATGTTTGTGTTGTTGCAGTGTGAAGACATCGGCATGACCCTGACCGAGAGCCTGGCCATGAGCCCGGCGGCCAGTGTCAGCGGTTTTTATATCGGCCATCCGCAAGCCAGCTATTTCAACGTCGGCAAGATCGGCGAGGATCAGCTACAAGACATGGCCGCACGACGCGGCATGGAGGCCAAAGACTTGCAGCGGCTTCTAGCGCCCAACCTGGTGTAAGGTGGATTCATGCGGCATGACCGACCAGCGATGCGTTCAAGATGCGTTCAAGATGCCTTCAACGCCCGCCGGTACTGCATGGCCTCGGCCACGTGGGTCACCTGCGTGGTATGCGCGCCCGCCAGATCGGCAATGGTCCGCGCTACTTTGAGCGCCCGATGCGTGCTACGAGCCGACCAGCCAAGCCGAGTGGCAGCCACATTCAGAAACTTGGCAGCGGCCTCGTCCAGCAACACAAATTGATCAATCTCCTGCCCCTGCAAGGCCTGGTTGGTCTTGCCCTGGCGGGCGATGGCACGCTCGCGCGCGGCGACGCAACGTGTCTGAATGGTCGCGCTGGATTCACTTGCTGAGCTCTGCATCAGTTCGGTACTGGTCACAGCGGGCACTTCCACATGCAGGTCAATGCGGTCCACCAGGGGGCCGCTGAGCTTGCCCTGATAACGCGCTACCTGGTCAGGTGTGCAACGGCAGGCTTTTTGCGCTGAACCCAGATAACCACACGGGCATGGATTCATCGCACCGATCAACTGGAACCTGGCCGGAAACTCGCTGCGCCGCGCGGCGCGCGAGATGGTGATGGTGCCGGTTTCCAAAGGCTCGCGCAGGGCTTCCAGGGCCGCCCTGGGGAACTCTGGAAACTCATCCAGGAACAGCACCCCATGGTGCGCTAGCGAAATTTCGCCCGGTCTCGGCGGCGAACCACCGCCGACCAGTGCCACCGCACTGGCGGTATGGTGCGGGTGACACGTTGGGCGACGCGCCCAGGCATCCAGGGAAAAGCGGCCACCCAGACTGGCCACGGCGGCGCTTTGCAACGCCTCATCGGTGGTCATGGGCGGCAGCAGGCCGACAAAGCGCTGCGCCAGCATGGACTTGCCTGAACCTGGCGGCCCCACCAATAACAAACTGTGACCACCTGCTGCTGCAATTTCCAATGCGCGCTTGGCACCCAACTGGCCTTTGACATCAGCCAGATCTGGGTAACTACCCACCTGAACCTGGGGCACTGAATCGACGCGAGCCCAACCATCACCTGGCTCTACCGCTCTGTTTTCTGTAGTTTCTGGCAGGAAATGCTGCACCACGTCCAGCAGATGTCGGGCTCGATATACCTGCGCGGTAGGTACCAGGGCCGCTTCTTCAGCACTGTCGGGCGGCAGCACCAATTGCGTGACCACGCCGCTGCCATGCAAGGCCAGACTCATGGCCAGCGCGCCACGCACCGGGCGCAATTCGCCTGACAACGACAACTCACCGGCAAACTCCCAGCCTGCCAAAGCCGCAGCCTCGATCTGCCCGCTAGCCGCCAGAATGCCCAGCGCTATCGGCAGGTCGAATCGACCAGAGTCTTTGGGCAAATCGGCCGGCGCCAGATTCACCACGATCTTTTTGTTGTTGGGAAACTCCAGCCCCGAATTCTGGATGGCCGAACGCACCCGCTCGCGCGCTTCCTTGACCTCCACATCGGCCAATCCCACCAACGTGAAGCTGGGCAACCCATTGGCGAGGTGAACCTCCACCGTGACGGCCGCAGCATCCAGGCCCAACAGGGCTCGACTTTGCACCGAAGACAGACTCATGACGTTTCCTCGCTAAAAAGGTGCGCAACATTTAGGTTGCACCGCAAAAATGTGCACTCTATTGGTGCCATTTGACGATTTAACTGTTTATTTATACAGACATCTTAACCCACAGACGCAGCGGGGAATTGTGCTTCCTGAAACAGCCCAGAAATGCGGCTGGCACGAACTCTGCTTTACAGGCTTGTCAACCCATCTGTTGGACAGGCCGATGACTCAGAAACCGCCGAGTGTGACCCACTCTTTCCAAGCCAAGGAGAACCCATGAAACTTGTCACTGCGATTGTTAAACCCTTCAAGCTCGATGAGGTGCGCGAAGCGCTCTCCGGCATCGGCGTACAGGGCATCACCGTTACCGAAGTTAAAGGCTTTGGTCGTCAAAAGGGGCACACCGAACTCTATCGGGGTGCAGAGTACGTGGTGGACTTTCTGCCCAAGGTCAAGGTCGAAGCCGCTGTGGCGGACGAGATGCTGGACCAGGTCATCGAAGCCATCGAAGGTGCTGCACGCACCGGCAAGATTGGCGACGGCAAGATTTTTGTCACAACCGTGGAACAGGTCATCCGCATTCGTACCGGCGAAACCGGCAAGGAAGCGCTTTAACAACCACTTCTCACCTCATAAGAGATCAACAACATGAAAAAACTACTTGCATCTTTTGCATTGGGCTTGAGTCTATTGATGGGCGGTGCGGTTGCCATGGCGCAGGATGCCGCAGCGCCCGCCGCCTCCGCTGCTGCACCAGCTACCACTGAAGCTTCCGCACCCGCTCCCGCTGCCGCAGCTTCGGCAGTTGCCGCAGCGCCAGCCGCTGACGCGTCCGCCCCAGCGGCGGCGGCCGCTCCAGCGCCGGTGCCCAATAAGGGCGACACGGCCTGGATGATGGTCGCCACCCTGCTGGTCATCTTGATGACCATTCCGGGCCTGGCATTGTTCTATGGCGGCCTGGTCCGCAGCAAGAACATGCTGTCAGTGCTGATGCAGGTGATGGTGACCTTCTCGTTGATCGTTGTGCTGTGGGCCATCTACGGCTATAGCCTGGCGTTCACCGAGGGCAATGCCTTCTTCGGTGGGTTCGACAGGCTGTTCATGAAGGGTATCTGGGACAACGTCGCCGGAACGTTTGCCAACGGCGCCACCTTCAGCAAGGGCGTGGTCATTCCTGAACTCGTCTTTGCAGCCTTCCAGGCCACTTTCGCTGGTATCACCTGCACCCTGATCGTGGGCTCGTTTGCCGAGCGCATGAAATTCTCTGCAGTGCTGGCGTTCTGTGCCATTTGGTTTACTTTCAGCTACGCTCCCATTGCCCACATGGTGTGGTTCTGGATGGGCCCTGACGCTTACAGCGCTGCAAACGTGGTCGATGCGATGAACGCCAAGGCTGGCTACATCTGGCAAATGGGTGCGTTGGACTTCGCTGGCGGTACCGTTGTGCACATCAACGCTGCTGTGGCGGGTCTGGTCGGCGCCTATTTGATTGGGCCACGCATTGGCTACGGCAAGGAATCCATGGCACCTCACAGCCTGACGCTGACGATGGTGGGCTCGGCCCTGCTGTGGGTGGGCTGGTTCGGTTTCAATGCTGGCTCCGCTTTGGAAGCCAATGGCACTGCTGCTCTGGCCTTCATCAACACGTTCTTCGCGACGGCGGCTGCCGTGCTGACCTGGTCCATCGGTGAAGCGCTGCACAAAGGCAAGGCCTCCATGCTGGGTGCAGCCTCTGGTGCGGTGGCTGGCTTGGTGGCCATCACTCCCGCTTGCGGTAACGTCGGTATCGGCGGTGCTCTGGTCGTTGGCGCGTTGGCTGGCTTTGTCTGCCTGTGGGGCGTGACTGGTCTGAAGAAAATCCTCGGCGTAGATGACTCACTGGACGTGTTTGGTGTGCACGGCGTTGGCGGTATCCTGGGTGCTTTGCTGACCGGCGTGTTCAACGCCCCCAGCCTCGGTGGCCCCAGCACCGTTGCTGACCTGGTGACCATGACCATGACCACACCAGATGCCTACTCGATCGCCGCTCAGGTTTGGATTCAAGCCAAGGCAGTCTTGATCACCATCGTCTGGTCTGGCGTAGTCTCCTTTGTGGCCTACAAGATCGTCGACATGACCATCGGTCTGCGTGTTTCGGAAGAAGCCGAACGCGAAGGTCTGGATATCACATCACACGGCGAAACTGCCTACGGCAGGTAATCAGGGAGAGGGTTGCGGGCCGCTTGGCCAGCAACCTGTCTCAGGGCTCTGTTTCCTTGAGAGTTAACCCACCAGGGCTTTGCGGCTCCGGTGGGTATTTTTATGGGCGACCTCATGCGCGTTCTGATACGCTTCGCTTTTAGAAGCTAAAAACCCATATCAAACAAGGGCTAGAGGCTGATTTTTTATATGAATTTGCAAACAATTCTGGCCACATGCTCTAAAGTTCCGCCCATGACGCACGCCGCCGCCACGCCACCTGACCACCGCACGCTGTTGCGCAGCCTGTTTGACGCGGCAGTGGCTGCCGCCCAGCCCGCCTTGTGTCTACCCGCACACCTGCCGCCGCCGCCCAAGGGTCGCACCATCGTGATTGGCGCGGGCAAAGCGTCGGCAGCCATGGCGCGAGCGCTGGAGGACAACTGGCCAGGCCCGTTGGAAGGCCTGGTGGTCACGCGCTACGGCTACGAGGTGCCCTGCCAGCGCATCGAGATCGTGCAGGCAGCGCACCCGGTGCCCGATGCCGCCGGACTGCGGGCAGCGCAGCGCATCCGTGAGCTGGTGACCGGGCTGACCGCTGACGATCTGGTGATCGCATTGATTTCCGGTGGTGGATCTTCTCTTTTGGTAGCACCTGGCCCAGGTTTGACCTTGGCTGACAAGCAAAATGTCAATAAGGCGCTGCTGGCCAGCGGGGCCACCATTTCGGAGATGAACTGTGTGCGCCGTCACCTCTCCAGCATCAAGGGCGGCCATCTGGGCGCGGCCTGCCATCCCGCCCAACTGCTCACGCTGCTGATCTCCGACGTGCCGGGCGATGCCCCAATGGACATTGCCTCCGGCCCCACGGTAGCCGATTCGAGCAGCTGCGCCGATGCGCTGGAGATTGTTCAGCGCTATCAGATCGCCATGCCGGATGCCATGCGATCACTGCTGGAAAGCGGTGCGAGCGAAACCATCAAGCCCGGCGATGCGCGTCTGCAAAACAGCGCCGTGCGCCTGATCGCCACGCCGCAAATGGCGCTGGAGGCGGCTGCCAAAGTGGCGCAAGCGTCTGGCTTCACGCCCTACATCCTGGGCGACAGCTTGGAGGGCGAGTCACGCGACGTGGCCAAGGTGCTGGCGGGCTTGGCGCGCCAGGTGGTGCTGCACGGACAGCCCTTTCAGCGCCCCTGCGTGCTGCTCTCGGGTGGCGAAACCACCGTCACACTCAAAGGCCAGGGCCGCGGTGGCCGCAATGTGGAATTTTTGCTGGCGCTGGCTTTGGCGCTGGATGGTATGGCCGGGGTAGAGGCCATTGCCGGTGATACCGATGGTGTAGACGGCGCAGAAGAAATCGCCGGTGCAGTGATCACACCAGACACCCTGGCGCGCGCCTGGGCGCAGGGCATTCATCCGCGTGCCAGTCTGGACAACAACGACGGCCATGGCTTTTTCCAGGCACTGGGCGACTCGGTGGTGACGGGCCCGACGCTGACCAATGTGAACGACTTTCGGGCCATCCTGATCAAACCGCCTGCAAGCTGAAGCAACCCTGTGCGAAGGCACGGGCACAATGGCGGCTTTCAATTTGACGCTCTGCAAGCCCATGAACATGCTCACGCCTTCCCCTGAAGACCATTGGCAATGCGTGACCCCGCACCGCTGCGCCCTGGGCGAATCACCCTTCTGGCACCCGGACGAACAAATGCTGTACTGGCTCGATATTTCGGGTCGGCAAATTCTGCGAGCCAACGTCTACATGGGCACGGTGGAGACCTGGGACATGCCCAGCGAGCCCGGCTGCATGGCACCTGCCGCCCAGGGTGGCCTGGTCATCGCGCTGCGCCATGGGGTCTTTCGCGCTACTGCGTGGAAAGGCCAGCTACACCTGTTGACCACGCTGGACTACGACCCCACATCCATGCGCGCCAACGACGGCAAATGCGACCCACAAGGCCTCTTCTGGGTTGGCACCATCGATGAAACGAAGCAGCTGAAAAACGCCGCGCTGTACAGCATCGATGCACGCCACTCGGACCCGTCCGGCCAACCGAAGGTGGTGTGTCAGATCAGCCCAGCCAGCGGCATGACCACCGCCAATGGCCTGGCCTTCAGCCCCGACAACCGCACCCTCTATTGGGCCGACACACCCAGCCACACGGTCTGGGCGTGGGACTTTGAGGTCAACAGCGCCAGCATGAGCCGTCAACGTGTGTTTGCCAAGTTTGCGGCCAAACCACCTGGCTGGCAAAGCCCGACCTTGGCAGCGGCCTCTCCTGACGTAGCCCTTGCCAAGGCGGAGATGGCGGCCTACGGCGGTCGCCCGGATGGCGCAGCCGTCGACGTGCAAGGCAATTATTGGGTGGCGATGTTTGAGGGCCAGCGTGTGTGTCAGTTTGCGCCAGATGGCACGCTGCTGGCCAGCATCCCGACCCCGCTGATGTGCCCCACCATGCCGTGTTTGGGCGGCGAAGACCTGAAAACCCTCTACGTCACCAGCGCCAGCCACCACCGCAGCGCCGAAGAGTTGGCAGCCTACCCACTCTCAGGGGCGGTACTGTCGATGCGGGTCAATGTACCGGGCTTACCGGTACAGTTTTTCAAAGACGGTATGGCCTGACGCCACGTTCAAACCAGGGGCCTCAGACAGCGCGCGTCGCAACAAATTTGGACACCTGCGGGCCCAACACCAGCACCATCAAGAACCGCGCCAGCTGCATCGCCATGACAAACCCGGTGTCCACGGCGCTGGTTGCGGCTATGACGGCCACAGAATCGGCACCGCCCGGACTGGTGGATAGATAAGCTGACAGCGGGTCCAGACCTGTCAGATGTGACAACACCACGGCAATCAGGATGCCAACGCCCATCAAGGCAAAAATCGACCCCAGCACCATCGGCAGCGCACGCAGGGCGTAAAGCAAAATGGCCCGCGTGAAGCGCAAACCGATGCTCCACCCGATAAAAGCATAAGCGACCATCAGCAGGACAGGTGGCAACTCGATCACCAGGTAACCGGTGGCCTGCAAGGCGGAACCAACCACCAGGGGCGCCACCATGGACCCCGCCGGAATGCGCAATCGCCGCGCAATAAGGGCACCAACAACGGCCAGTAGCACCGTCAGCGCAACATTGCCGGGGTTGGAAACCGCAAGCCAGGATACCCCGCCCAGAGCCACGGAGGCCACGTGCGGCGCCCAGATGCCAGCCACCAATGCAGCCACCGCCGTGACCACGGCCACCCGTAAATATTGCATGATCGCCACCAGACGCACATCGGCGCCATAGTCTTCCGCCATCAGCACCATGGCCGAAGCGGCCCCAGGTGCCAGGCCCCAGACCGCAGTGGTTCCGGGAAAGAGTTGTCGGCGCATCATGATCCAGCCCAGCACAGCGCTGGCCGCAATGATCGAACTGGTCGCGAGCAGGAAGATGGGCCAGTCAACCGCCACTTTGGCGAGCGCCGCTGGCTGCAGGCTGTGCGCCATCAAACAACCGAGCACGCCTTGCGCCAGCGCAAAATAGACCGGTGGAACCTTCAGACTGACGTTATTGGACGACAGCAAGATGCCTGCAAACATGCAGCCCAACAGGACGACGGCAGGCAAATGCAGAGCAGCAAGTATCCCGGACAGGGTTGCACTGACAGGAAGAAGTACGCCCCACCAAAGGGCGGGTTTTGCGCGAAAAAGACTGACAAACATCGCGGCTAATGTGCCACATTTCCGGCACGAACACCCCTCCCGTGAGTCTGCCTGGCAAAACCCAATCAGGCTTGGGTACTGAGAAAGTTGCCTACTGCTGCCGTGCTGCTGGAAGCACCGTAGCCCAGGTTTTGCTGCAATTGCGTCAGCAAGGCCTGCAGCGTCGCTTGGGGCGTAGACGACGACGTGCCGGTGCTGGTCGTATCAGTGCTTGTCGAGGTCGTTGAGGCTGGCTGCAAATCTGCGGCCACCTTGGCAAAAGCACTTTGCAGATCAGCCGGTGCGGTGCCATTGCTCACCTGTGAAATCAGAGCCGACAGACCTGCCGCGAAATTGGATTTCGGATCCGTCGATGTCGAGTCTGTACTCGAGGTCGCTGAAGTGCCTGATGTGTTTTCCGATTTCACCGCCTGAAACAGGGCGTGCATGAATTGGCGCATGTCGTTCTTGACGCTGCTGGTGGCTGATGTTGAGCCATCGTTGTCGCCATCACTGTCTGTGCCGGTCTGGCTGGTAGATGCGCTAGCGGACGTGGAAGTTGTGGCGGTAGCTTGCTGCGGCACGGACAAGCCCAGGCTCTGCAAGGCCTGCATCAAGGCGTTCTGCATTTGACCGCCCGCACCGCGAGCCTTGTGCGAGCGATGGCCCCCGCTGTCGCCGTCGCCATCCGAATCGGACGCGCCGCTAATTTGTGATGCAGGTTGCGTGAATGCCGCCGGAGCGACGTAACTGGAGGATGAAATGCCGCTGACACTCATGATGGATCCTTTGATGAAGTGGAAGGCATCATTGGATATCGGCGCCGATTTATTGAAATCCATTGAAAAAGGTGAAATACCCGGCTATTTACGTATCTTTACAAAAACTTTTCAAAGCAGAAGCATGGCCGCATTTTTTGGTCTGGAAGGCAGGGTTGCAAATGTCACGCGTACCGCCAACCCGGCACCACCGCTGGCGTCGGTCAGCTGCACCTGAGCACCAATGCGATCAGCCAGTTGACGAACAATGGCCAAGCCTAGGCCGCTGCCGTTCGAGTCGGTGTTGTGGATACGGTAAAAGCGCTCGAATACCTTGTCACGATAGCGTGGGGCAATGCCCACACCGTTGTCTTCCACCACCACCGTAGTTTGACCTGCCACCACCTCAAGACGCACCGTGACCGACCCACCGCGTGGCGTATAGCGAATCGCGTTGTCCACCAGATTCAAGAAGATTTCCTTCACCAACCAGGGGTTGACGCACAACGTGGGCACGGCGGTAGGCATATCAAACCCGAGGTTGATGGCCTTACCCTGCGCTTGGGCCACCAGGCTCTCAAACACTTCCTGAATAAGCTGGACCATATCAATGTCCGCGTCCGCATCCGTGCTCGCATCTGCACCCAACGATTCAGCCATCGACAGTGTCAGCAGCTGGTTGATCAGGCGAATCGCCTGTTGCAGCGTGCGGTACGCCGCGCCCACTGACTCGGTGCGGTCTGCCTCGGTGCTGGCACGCACCGCATAGCTCAACTGGGTATTGAGCAGCGCAAAGGGCGTGCGCAACTGGTGGGCGGCGTTCTGGATAAAGATGCTTTGTGCCCCGGCGTGTGCCTCCAGGCGGCGAATGTAGTCGTTGAGCGAGGCCACCAATGGCACCAACTCCATCGGCATGGCCTCGGTGCTCATCGGCGTCAGGGTGCCGGGTACGCGGGCATTGACCGCATCGCGCAATTGCAGCAGGGGCTGAAGACCCCGATGCAGCCCGAACAGAATCAGCGCACCGGCCAGGAGCAGCAGCAAAAGCTGCTCTACCACCGCGTGCATCCACAGGTCGGCGACCATTTGCTGGCGGCCCACCAATGTCTGCGCCACCTGCACCATAACCGGGCCAGCGTTCGGGGCGCCAGCCACCGGCTGAAACAAGGCCACCACCCGCACCGGGCTGGCGCGCATGACAGAGTTGAAAAAATACGGCTCACGGGTGAATATGGATGTTGCGGGACGCTGCAACTCCGAATAGCCCGCCAACAAGCGGCCTGCGCTGGTGGTCACGCGGTAGTAGATGTGATCGGGCTGGGTGGATTGGAACAGCTCCAATGCCGCAGGCGGAATCTGGTGCACGAATGAGCCATCTTCAAAGCGAATTTGCTCGGCAATGCTGCGCGCCGAACCCAGCAACAGGCGGTCCTGCACCACCATGGCAGTCTCTGCGGCACGCTGATAACTCAACCAGGCGGCCACCGCCACTGTGCAAGCCAGAGGCAGCAGCACCCAGACCAGCAGCCTGGCGCGCAGGCTACGCATGCTCAGTGGCCTGCGGCATCGGGAACCACCTCGCGCAGCAGGTAGCCAAAGCCGCGTAGCGTGACGATGCTGGCAGCGCTCTTTTCGAGCTTCTTGCGCAGCCGATGCACGTAGATTTCAATCGCATCGGGCGACACATCGTTATCCATTGAAAACAAGCTTTGAGCCAATGTTTGCTTGGGCACCGTGCTACCGATTTTGAGAATCAAAAGCTCCAGCACGGCGCGCTCACGCGGCGTCAGCGACAAGGGCTCGTCGGCCAGCGTGAAGGCCTTGGTGTTGGTGTCAAAACACAGGTCGCCGCAGGTCACCAGCGGGTTGGAGATGTTGGAGGCGCGGCGCAGCAACACACGAATGCGTGCCTCCAGCTCCTGCACATCAAACGGCTTGACCATGTAGTCATCGGCACCGTGATCGAGCTTGCTGACCCGGCTATGCATGGTGTTGTCGGCGGTCAAAATCATCACGGGCGTGCTGTCGTGGCGCGCGCGCAGGCGCTTGAGCACCTCATTGCCACCCAGTTTGGGCAGTGCCAGATCCAGAATCACCAGGTTGTAGCGTTCACTGCGCAGGGCGAAGTCAGCGTCCGCACCGTTGTCGAGCCAATCCACGGTGTAACGCTCTTTGCGCAGCGTACGCCCCAACCAGTCGGCCAATGTTTTGTTGTCCTCCACCAGCAAAATTCGCATGCTGTAACCCGTTTCATCGTAAAAAAAGAACTACCTCTGAGTCTCTCCTGCTTTTCCCCGGTGATTCACCCCCGTACTTTCCCTAGGTTTCAAAAACTGAAAGCGAACAGAAAGCAGACTCTCGGTAATCTTCGGCGCAGGCGAACCGGACCACCGGGCAATTCCGATAGTTTGGCCGCCCAACCCATTACAACCAGGAGATGAAATGAATCCAAAATCCTTTACACGCACCGTGCTAACCGCTTCGGTGTTGGCCGCCACCTGCATGATCGCGGCACCGGCTTTCGCCAACGACAAGATATCCATCATGGTCGGCGGCTACGAAAAGCAGATTTATCTGCCCGCCAAACTCGCCGAAAGCTTGGGCTACTTCAAAGCCGAGGGGCTTGATGTTGAACTGATGAACGAGGGCGCCGGTGTGGAAGCCGAGAACGAAATGCTCTCCGGCGCGGTGCAAGGCGTGGTCGGCTTTTATGACCACTGTGTGGACCTGCAAACCAAGGGCAAGTTTGTCGAGTCGGTGGTGCAGTTCAGCCAAGCACCGGGCGAAGTCGAGCTGATCTCCACCAAACACCCCGAGATCAAATCCATGGCCGACCTGCGCGGCAAAAGCTTGGGCGTCACCGGCCTGGGTTCATCGACCAACTTCCTCTCGCAATACCTGATGGTCAAGTCCGGGGTACCGCTGGGTGAATTCACCTCGCTGCCAGTGGGTGCAGGCACCACCTTCATTGCCGCCATGCAGCAGGACAAGATTCAGGCGGGCATGACCACCGAGCCGACCATTTCCCGGCTTCTGAAAACCGGCGAAGCCCGGGTGCTGATCGACATGCGCAGCATGGAGCAGACCAAGAAGGCACTGGGTGGCACGTATCCGGCAGCATCGTTGTACATGTCCACCGACTGGGTTGAAAAGAACAAAGCCACGGTGCAAAAGCTGGCCAATGCCTTCGTCAAGACCCTGAAATTCATCAACACCCACACGGGCGCCGAAATTGCCGACAAGATGCCCAAAGACTTTTATGTGGGCGACAAGGAAGGCTACATCAAGGCGCTGGACAACGGCAAGGGCATGTTCACCCCGGACGGCGTGATGCCCGCCGGTGGACCTGAAACGGTCCTGGCTGTGCTGTCGGGCTTCTCCAAAAACGTCAAGGGCAAGACGGTGGACCTGAGCAAGACCTACACCACCGAATTCGTCAAAAACGCCAAGTAGCACACCCAGGGGTTGGGTCGCGTTATGAGTGCGCGCCTGACCCACTGACTTTCACCAACAACAATGCCAACCAGGTGGTTGGCATGGGGACACGTATGCCAGACACAGCCCATTCATCCAGCCCCGCCATTGAGCTCATCAACGTGAGTCGGCGCTTCCTGACCCCGGACGGCAAGTCCATGACCGCGCTGCGCGACTTCAACATGTCGGTCGCGCGTGGCGAATTCGTCGCTGTGGTTGGCCCCACCGGCTGCGGCAAATCCACCACCTTGAACCTGGTCACCGGCCTGGCCAAACCATCCAGCGGCGAGGTGCGGGTGATGGGCGGGCCGGTCAACGGCATCGACCCGCGCATTGGTTTTGCCTTCCAGACCGACGCCCTGTTTCCCTGGCGCAGCGTCATCGACAACGTGGTGGCCGGGCCTTTGTTTCGAGGCGTCCCCAAAGAACAGGCCTATGCTAGTGCGCGCAAATGGCTGGCGCGTGTCAACCTGAGCAGCCACGAAACCAAGTACCCGCACCAGCTCTCGGGCGGCATGCGCAAACGGGTGTCGCTGGCGCAGACTTTCATCAACGAGCCTAAGATTTTGTTGATGGACGAACCGTTTTCAGCGCTGGACGTGCAGACCCGCGTGCTGATGCACGAGGAACTGCTGCAGCTCTGGTCGCAGTCTGGCGCGTCGGTGGTGTTTGTCACCCACGACCTGGAAGAAGCCATTGCGCTGGCCGACAAGGTTTACGTCCTGACATCGGGGCCGGCCACCGTCAAATCGGTGTACAGCATTGATTTGCCACGCCCACGCATCGTCAGCGAAATTCGCTATGAAAAGTCATTCATCGACATCGCCCACACCATCTGGGAAGACCTGCGCGACGAAGTTCAACGCGGTGCCGCGCGAGAAGAAGCGCTGGTTGCCTGAAGGAAGCCACCATGACTGATATCACACTCTCTCAACAAATTGTTTTTCAACCGGGGACCT
Organism: Rhodoferax sp.; assembly: GCA_031291305.1. Taxonomy (GTDB): domain Bacteria; phylum Pseudomonadota; class Gammaproteobacteria; order Burkholderiales; family Burkholderiaceae_C; genus Rhodoferax. The sequence continues at coordinate 36,134 of JARLJH010000006.1, forward strand.
CCGACGCCGAGATCGAGGCCGCCGCCGCCCAGGCCGCGCGCAAACGCCACTTTGCGGTTTATTTCTGGCGCTATGCCATCCTGATCGTTCTGCTGGGTGGCTGGGAGTTTCTCAGCCAAGCCAAGCTGATTGACGAGTTCTTCTTTTCCAGTCCCAGTGCCATCGTGGCCCGGCTCTGGGAGTGGACCACCCAAGGCACCTCGGAAGGGCCGTTGTGGTTTCACCTGTGGGTCACCATGGAAGAGTCGCTGCTGGGCTTTTTCAGCGGTGCCATTGCGGGTATCGTGGCCGGTATCGCCCTGGGGCGCAACCGCATGCTGTCGGACGTGTTTTCGATCTACATCAAGGTCATCAACTCGGTGCCCCGGGTGGTGCTGGCCCCGATATTCATCATGTTCTTTGGGCTGGGTCTGACCTCCAAGGTCGCCCTGTCGTTCGTGATGGTGTTCTTTGTGGTGTTTTCCAACGCCTTTCAGGGCGTGCGTGAGGCCGACCGCAACCTGCTGGCCAACGCCCAGATTCTGGGCGCCAAAGGCTGGCAATTGACACGCGCCGTGGTCATCCCATCGGCCATGAGCTGGATTTTTGCCTCGCTGCATGTGAGCTTCGGCTTTGCCATTGTGGGCGCCATCGTCGGCGAATTTGTCGGCGCGCGCCATGGTATTGGCCTGTTGATCAACATTGCCAAGGGGTCATTTGACGCTGCCGGCATGTACGCTGCCATCGTCATCATCATGGTGGTGGCGCTGGCGGCTGAATACATCATGACGATCATCGAAAACCGCTTGGCCAAGTGGCGTCCAGCACCGCTGCACGACACCAACTGAGCACCGCCACGCACTGCGACGCTGCAGGCCACCCGGCTTGCAGCGTTTTTTTTGCTGCATGCCGCAGGCAGGTCCTGATAGTCAAGCACAAATTTGCGAACACGGCGATTTCAAAAAATTCAAACGCTCCCGGCTAGCTTGGCCCTAACATGGACCCCCCTTTCCAGCCCGGACCGCCATGACCGACACCCTGCAAGCCCTGATTGACCCGATTCGCGCCGCTGCCGCCGCCCAAACGCCACTGCGCATCCGTGGCCATGGCAGCAAAGATTTTTTTGGCGGCGCGCTGCACGGCGAGCTGCTTGACACCACCGTGCACAGCGGCATCGTCAGCTACGAACCGACCGAGCTGGTCATCACCGCGCGGGCCGGTACCTCGCTGGCCGAACTCGAAGCCGCCCTCGCCGAGAAAGGCCAGTGCCTGGCGTTTGAACCACCCCGATTTGAAGGCCGCGGCACCGTGGGCGGCATGGTGGCCGCCGGTTTAAGCGGCCCGGCGCGCGCCAGCGTGGGCGGTGTGCGCGACTATGTGCTGGGCGTGCAAATGATCAACGGCCGCGCCGAGCACCTGACCTTTGGCGGTCAGGTCATGAAAAACGTGGCGGGCTATGACGTCACCCGGCTCGCCGTCGGCAGCCTGGGCATTCTGGGCGTGCTGACCGAGGTGTCGCTCAAGGTGCTGCCGGTAGCGCCTGCCGAGGCCACGCTGGTGTTCGAGATCGACCAGGCGCCAGCCTTGGAGCAACTCCACCGCTGGGGCGGCCAGCCACTACCGCTCAACGCCAGTTGCTGGGTGCGTGACGACACCGCGCCCGGCGCACCCGCGCTGCTGTTTGTGCGCCTGCGTGGCGCCGCGGCGGCGGTGGCTTCGGCCATCGCCAAAATGCTGCAAGACCTGCCGGGTCAACGCATCGACAACGCCCAGGCCGGACCCGACTGGCAGGCCTGCCGCGACCAGACGCTGCCTTTTTTCAATGCGTCCAATCACCCCGGCGAAGCGCTGTGGCGCCTGAGCGTGCCGCAAACCGCGCCCGTCTTGAATCTGCCGTGGTCGCAACTGGTGGAATGGCACGGTGGCCTGCGCTGGCTATGGGCTCCCGAGTCGGCGCTTGCCACGCTACGCGAGCAGACCCGGGAAGTTGGTGGATCCACTACGCTTTTCAGAGCTACTAGCCAAGGTAATACAAGGGCTACAGGCACATTTGAACCTTTAACTTCTCCGCTGGACCAAATCCATGCGCGCCTGAAGGCAGAGTTTGACCCGGCGCACATCTTCAACTCCGGACGCCTGATTGCGGCTCTTTGAGCGTCACGCCCCAGTATGCAGACCCAACTCAGCCCCCAATACCAAGGCACGCCCGACGGCCAGACCGCCGAAGCCATTCTGCGCAACTGCGTGCACTGCGGCTTTTGCACCGCCACCTGCCCGACCTACCAGCTGCTCGGCGACGAGCTGGACGGTCCCCGTGGCCGCATCTACCTGATGAAGCAGGTGCTCGAAGGCACCCCGCCGACGCGCAAAACCCAACTGCATCTGGACCGCTGCCTGACCTGCCGCAACTGCGAAACCACCTGCCCCAGCGGCGTGCAATACGGCCACCTGCTCGACATTGGCCGCAAGCTGGTGGATGAACAGGTGCCGCGTCCCAACGGTGAAAAAGCGCTGCGCTGGGTTTTGAAAGAAGGCCTGCCCTCGCCGCTGTTTGCCCCCGCCATGGCACTGGGCCAACTGACACGCAGACTGCTGCCACATGCCCTGAAAAACAAGGTCCCGACCAAACAGGACGCGGGGATGTGGCCAACACGCCAACACTCCCGACAGGTGCTGCTGCTGGCCGGTTGCGTGCAGCCCGCCATGAGCCCCAACATCAACAGCGCCACCGCCCGCGTGCTCGACGCCGCTGGCATTCAGACCATCATCGCGCCCAAGGCCGGTTGCTGCGGCGCGGTCAAGTTCCACCTGAACGACCACGAAGGCGGCATGGCCGAGATGCGCGCCAACATCGATGCCTGGTGGCCCTACATCGAAGGCGCAGGTGGCCAACCCGGCGTGGAAGGCATCGTCATGAACGCCTCGGGCTGCGGCGCCACCGTCAAAGATTACGGCCACATCCTGCGCAACGACCCAGCCTATGCAGCCAAGGCACAGCGTGTCAGCGCGCTGACGCAGGACATCAGCGAATGGCTGCCCGAACTCAGCCAGACGCTGCGCCCACATGTCAAGGCCCGCGCCAGCAAAATCGCCTGGCACCCGCCGTGCTCACTTCAACATGGCCAGCAGTTGAAGGGCGACGTGGAGAAATACATGGTCGAGCTGGGTTTCAACCTGAAGATCACCGGCTGCGAACCCCACCTGTGCTGTGGTTCGGCAGGCACCTACAGCGTGCTCAACCCCGACATCGCCTACCAGCTGCGCGACCGCAAGCTCGGCCACCTAAACGCCACGTTCGACGGCGGCCAACCCGACCAGATCGTCTCGGCCAACATTGGCTGCATCACACATCTGCAGAGCGGCACCGCCACACCGGTGCGCCACTGGGTGGAAGTGCTGGATGAGGCGCTGCAAGCTTAGATATGGATATGCTAGCTGGAAGCCGTTTATCTTTAAGGGCTGGCAGATTTGTTGATCAATCTGAAGGCCGCTGAAGCGTTATTGGCAAACCTTGCAAGATCTGGTCGCGCAAGAACTCAGGACGACGCTGCGCTTACCAATCGATGCTGGCGACGCCCAGATGCGATGCAACTCGTCGGCTGGCTTAGGAAAATGTTCGCTTCCGCTGTGACGCAGGAGCCCGGTTTAGGCTGACTGCTGTCACACAACTTTCCGATCTGCACGTTCCAGAGCAGCCGTTCGGCGATACCGGGGAATTGGCAGCAATGTAGCGATGATTTGATCAATCTGATCAGCCGCCATAGCAGTCCACGGCAGGTCGATTCAGACACCACGACTGATAGAACTAACTGCTCGCCAGTTCAGCTTACGCACTGTTACAAAATATGAATTGCTGTTTTTCGTAAATTTACGGGAAACTATCCCTAATTTTAAGATGGTTATTGATTAGCCGCCAACAAGGAGACATGTGATGCAAAGAGCTATAGCAGGGTACGTTACATACGGGAGCATTCGCACGTTTGCCGCCTGGGTGCTGTTATTCCTGTGCGCATTTGCTGGACAAGCGTCAGCAGCACTCAGCGTGTCCCCCACCACGGTCGCTCTGTCCGCTGGCACTTACGTCACGGCTCGAATCAGTGGCGCCAGTGGCCAAATTCAGGCAGAGACGAGTAATACAGCTGTAGCCTCGGTGTCGCTGTCGAACGTCAGTAACAGCAGCGCAACCTTGAATGTATTTGGCAATGGTCCTGGCAGCGCCACGGTCAGTGTGCGCGATGCCCGTTCTCATGTTGTCAGCGTGGCAGTCACGGTCTCCGGATCAAATGCGATGACGGTGTCACCGACTTCGTTGAGCGTCGTCGCGAAATCCAACGCAATTCTCACGGCGAGCAAAGTCTCGGGCACGCTCACCGCCAGTTCCTCTGCCACCGGCGTGGCGACGGTTTCAGTGAGCGGCAACGTAGTAACTGTCAGAGGCATTGCCCCCGGCAGCACGCTGGTGTCTGTAAAAGACCGCAGGACAACGGTCAATGTACCGGTCACCGTGACCTCAGGCACGTCCACGAGTGGCGGGAAGTTCTCGCTGCTGGCCTGGAACGACCTTGGCATGCACTGCATGGATGGCAAGGATTACTCGATGTTCTCAATTTTGCCGCCATACAACAACCTGCATGCGCAACTGGTCAACGCTGGTACCGGCAAAGCGGTAACCACGGGTGTCACGTTGACGTATGAAGCTGTCGCAGACCCCTCGGGCTCAATCAACACCAGCAGTGTCCACAAGACGAATTTCTGGTCCTGGTCCAAGGTCCTGTACGGTGCCAGCCCGGCATCCGATGTTGGCCTGACCGGCAACCCCGTGCCTTCGATCATTGCCAAACCGATGGCCCTGAGCGCAGTCAATGGTTGGTTCGAGGCCACCGCCCTGCCGATGACGCCTTACGACGACGCCGGTGCGAAGAACTACTATCCCACCGTCAAGGTGGTCGCCAAGGATACAACTGGCAAGGTGTTGGCCAGCACCATAACTGTGTTGCCGGTCAGCGACGAAATCACCTGTGCCGCCTGCCATGCATCGCGTCCCGTCACCGAGACCAACAAAGCCCGTCTGGCTGCCAAGCCTGCGGTCGGCTGGGTCAATGACTCCAATCTTGAGAACGACTGGAAGAAGAACATCCTGCGCCTGCATGACGAAAAACAGTCTGGCAACGCGGTGTACATGGCCGCTTTGGCCAGCAAGGGCATGCCAAACGGACTGTATGCCTCTGCATTGGCGGGAACACCGACGCTGTGTGCCTCTTGCCACGCCTCCAATGCCCTGCCAGGAACTGGCGTGACTGGCATCTCGTCAATGACCAGTGCGTTGCATACCAAGCACAGCACCGCGCTCGACCCGACCAACCTGTTGACATTGGATTCCAGCACCAACCGTAATTCCTGCTACCTGTGCCATCCGGGCTCGGTGACCAAGTGCTTGCGTGGCGCCATGGGTAACGCTGTCGATGCAAGTGGCAATGCAACAATGGGGTGCCAAAGCTGCCACGGCAATATGTCCAAGGTTGGTGATCCGACACGGGTCGGCTGGTTGCAAGAGCCAAACTGCCAAGCTTGTCACTACAACGGCCAGCGAACCACCAGCGCAGTGGACGCTGCCGGTAACTTGGTAAAACCAACGGACACACGCTTTGCAACATCTCCCGACATGCCAAGCAAGGGTTTCAGCCTGTTCCGTTTCAGCAAGGGTCATGGCGGTATGCAGTGCGAGTCCTGCCACGGTGCGACGCACGCCGAATACCCGAGCTCTCACGTCAATGACAACCTGCAAAGCATCGCCTTGCAGGGTTATGCCGGTACGGTGCGCGAATGCTCGGTCTGCCACAGCACGACTCCGATGACGGCCACCGGTGGCCCACATGGCATGCATACCATCGGCTCGAGCTGGGTCAGCCAGCATGGCGACATGGTCGGCTCCAGCGGCACGACGAATTGCGCCGCGTGTCATGGTGTCGATTACCGCGGAAGCCCACTGGCGCAGGTCAAAGTGGCGCGTACGTATTCCATTGAAGGCCGCACGCAAAGTTTCGCAGCTGGTCAAAATATCGGTTGCTACGACTGCCACAATGGTCCTCGGCCATAATTGAAGGGGTGTATTTGGCTCAACATTGTGTTTCACTGGTCGCTATGCTTGGCCTCGTGCTTGCCGCCGCGTGACCCCATAAGGTCCTCGACGAATCGGCGTGTGTCATAGCATCACGCTGAACTGAGCCGCCGACCAGGATGGGCGAAAAGGTGATTCAAAGGTCTTCAGCGGCACCGACCGCTCAACTATTGAACTTCCCTATAGCTGCCTAGATGAAGTTCGGGTTACGCTGCTTTGAAACCCGTCAGCGATCAGTCAAAAAAACAACTTGACAACTGAGCAAGCGCAGATCGTCGCTTTCACGCAAGGTGCACGCGGTGTGGGCATACACCCGGCGAGATCAGCACCTTGCGGCTCCTCAGCCGCGACCCAGTCTCACCCACCGAGTAGCGCGCTGAACCAGCCTACCAGGAGCCTATCTATGCCGGTATCAGATCAACGCCAGTGCCCATGCCCGTGACCGAAGTTGCCACCCCAGTAGCCCAAGCCGAAACTCAAGGACACGGGCGGGTAATAAGGCTGCGGGTAGTACACCGGGTACGCGGGTTGGGTCACGATGACCTGTGCGGGCTGCACGTCATAGATTGGCGCCTGTGTCGTCACGTTGGAGGTGGCGGGCAATGACCCCACCGGTGTCACCTGCAACTGCAGTGTCGGCCCTGGGTCTTGCGGCATTTGCACGGTGTACCGTTTGCCCGCGTATTCATACACCACGTTGTAGGCCGTCGTGCGGTTTTCATAAAACGTCTGAGTGGAACAGCGCTGTACGTCTTGCACCTGCGTGTTACCGGGGCCTTCAATGCGATCGCCCAACACCGCGCCGCCAACGATGCCCAGCATGGTGGCCGCCGCCTGACCTGGGCCGTGGGTAGAGGCATTGCCAATGGCGCCGCCAGCAATCGCGCCCAAGGCCGCTCCCGCACCCGACTTGGGCTGCGCCACCGCTACCTGTTCGGTGGTACACACCTGACGCGGCACGCCCACTTGCTGGGTGATCGGCGTGGCGGAAAGAACGCGGCCCACTTCCTGGGCAAAACCTGTGCTACTGGCTGCGGCGATGGCTGCGACAAGAATCAGTTTCTTCATGATGAAGCCTTTCTCAAGATACATGCGTATTTGAGCATCCAAGTACCTTCAAGTTCTGCAACTTCTTGTAAAGATAGGCATGCAGATCCCGCTCACGCAGCCCAACATGAGCGGCGCACGCGCCAAATCACGGACTTATTGGGTAGTGGTGTCCGTGCTGGTTGTGGTCAGCCCGGTGCCCGGAGTGTGAATCCCCTTCGGGCCAACCGTGCCTGCGCCAGCACTTGTGCCCGTGCCCGTACCGGCAGCAGGCACGCCATCGGCGGTGGGTGTTTGCAGCCGGGTATGAAGCTGATCTTTGTCCTGATCACGGTCTTGCGTTGGCGTCAGGGTCCTGGTTTGGGTCTGCGTGCTGGTGGCGGTGCCCACGCCAGGATTGCCGGCACGTGACTGCGCACCAGCGCTAGCACTGTTGCCCGCAGACATACCGGCGTTGCCGCCATGGGGGCCCGCCGCATAGGCGGCGCTACCCAAGGTCAAGGCACTCGCCAAGGCGACTAACACTAAAGATGATGTTTTCATGATGACACTCCAGATGGTTGAAAAGTAACTAACGTCCGCGGCCTGAGCCGCCCCCGCTACCACCACCATTGCCAGAACCTCCACCACTTCCGGAGCCTCCTGCACCGCCGGAGCTTGCTCCGCGTCCAGAACTGCCGCTGTTGCCGTTGCCTGCAGAGGTGCTGCCCTGTTGCCGACTCTCAAAACCGCTGCCATAAGGCAGACTGGCATCGACATCCGTGGCCTGCACCTTGGGGTCAATCAGAATCACCGTGGCATCGGTCACTGGGGCCAAATGCTTGCGAACCGACAGGTTCAAAGGCCGCTTCACCGATGCGTCCGTCTGCAAGAGCGCGGTTTGTGCGCTCACCAGTGGGCTCACACTCAGAAAAAGCAAGAAGAAGAAGGGAAGAACTTTCATGATGTTTGTTTTGGGGTAGGTGTATGGTGCGGCGCGCCTGTCGCCGCAGGATGTCCGATGCGCCGCGCTGTGTATCCGTTTGTCGCCAAGGGTATCGCCGGGTGTCAAAGTAGTCAAAAAACGGGGGGCGTGCCGTAAACTGCATTGGCACATTGCCATGAACACCCCCACAGCCCCCCACATTCTTGTTGTTGACGACGACCCCGACCTGCGCGAGCTGTTGAGTAGCTATTTGGGCAACAATGGTCTGCGCGTATCCAGCGCCAGTGATGGTGCGGCCATGTGGGCCGCATTGACCGCAGGCATGCCGGACGCCATCGTGCTCGACCTGATGCTGCCCGGCGAAGATGGTCTGGCGCTGACCCGCGCGCTGCGCGCCAAATCCGATGTACCCATCCTGATGCTGTCGGCACGTGGCGAAGAGTTGGACCGGGTCATTGGCCTGGAAGTCGGCGCCGACGATTACCTGGCCAAACCCTTTGGTCCGCGCGAGCTGCTGGCCCGCCTGCGAGCGCTCTTGCGCCGGGGCCATGCCAACCCGACCGAGCCTGTGCAGCCCGATGCCGATGCAGCGCTGCCGCAATTTGGCCCGTTTCAACTCGACACCCTGAGCCGACGCTTGCTGCGCGACGGTCAGGAGGTGCCCCTCACTGGCGCCGAGTACGACCTGCTGGCCGCGCTGGTGGCGCATCCCAACCGGGTGCTGTCACGCGACATGCTGGTGGACCTGCTGCGCGGCTACGACCGCGATCCGTTTGACCGCAGCATCGACAACCGCGTCACCCGGCTGCGCCGCAAGATCGAGGACGAGCCTGCCTCACCCGCCTATATTCGCACCGTGCGCGGCGAGGGTTATCTGTTCAACCCGCGCGGCCATCAGCCGTGAACCCCACCCCAGCAACCCCAGCCCCGCCAGACCCGCCACCGAGTTTGGCGCAGCAGAACACGCGGCTTCTGGCGGTGGCGTTTGTTCTTCTGGAGTTGATCGTGATGGGCCTGTTCGCGTTCTGGGTGGTGTTGCCGCTGGCCCGGCGCTCGGCAGACGATCTGGCCGGTCTGATGGTGCTGTCAGCCCAAACCTGGGCTGAGTTGCCACCGGCCACCCGACCCGCCTTCGAGGTCGAACTGCTCAAAAGCCACGCCCTGGTGCTGCGAGCCGACCCGCCGGGTGTGGCGCGAGATGAATGGCATCCGCCCTACTTTTATCTGCTGGAAGACGCGTTGGCACGGCGCACCGGGCATGCCCAGCATCTGGTCAGGGAAGAACTCGATACCGGCACCTGGTACTGGGCGAGTGTGCCTGCAGGCAGCGGCCAGCTCAGCGTGGGCCTGTCGGCCAGCCGCATCGACAGCCAGCCAGTTACTGCCTTTTTTGTAGCAATCTTTGTAGGTTTTGCGGGGGCTGTAGGCATATCCATCTGGTTGGCGCGGCGATTGACACAGCCATTGGCACAACTCGAAGCCGCCAGCGCGTTGATCGGCCAAGGCGGCATGCCGGTGTTGCTGCCTGAAACCGGCCCGCTGGAGATGGTGCGCCTGAGCCGCCGCTTCAACGCCATGGCGCAGCAGGTGCGTGACCTGCTCAGCACCCGTACCACCCTGCTGGCCGGGGTCTCGCACGACCTGCGCACACCGCTGGCGCGCATGCGTCTGGCGCTGGAGATGCTCAGGGACAAGCCCGACCCCGGCTTGATTGACCGCATGGATCGCGATATTGAACAGATGAACCAGCTGATTGGCCAGGTGCTCGATCTGGCGCGCGGCTTGGCGCATGAAGCGAGCGTGCCCACCGATGTGGCGGCCTTGTTGCAGCAACTGGCTGACGAGCATGCCAGCACGGACACCCCCATTTTGGTGAACTGCCCAACGGTTCAATTGGCGGTGGCGCCCGCTGCCTTGCGCCGCGCCCTGGGCAACCTGCTGCAAAACGCACTGCGCTATGCGCCCGGTCAGCCGGTGGAACTGGTGGGCGATGTGAGCCGGACCCGCGTGCGACTGGGCGTGCTGGACCGAGGTCCGGGCATTGCGCCGGAACATCTGGACGCGGTGTTCGAACCCTTTCACCGGCTGGAAACCTCACGTAGCCGGGCCACTGGCGGCGCAGGGCTGGGGCTGGCGATTGTGCGCGAGCTGGCGCGCGTCCATGGTTGGCAGGTACAGTTGCAAGCGCGCCCAGGTGGGGGCCTGCAGGCCTGGATCACCATCGAAGCGCCGCCACAAGCGGCGCGAGTCTGATGAAAGTCACTACATTAACAATAGCTTCTAGCCAAGGTAAGATAAGGGCTAGAGCACCATTTCTTACATAAACATCATGACCTTCCCCAACGCCTTTGAAAACCTGAACATCCTGTCGCAGCAAACGCTGCTACCGCCGTCTGCCCTGCACGACGCGGTGCCCGCCAGCGAGCGTGCCATGCGCACGGTGAGCAGTGCCCGCCAGACGGTGGCCAACATCCTGAGCGGCCAGGACAAGCGCCTGCTGGTGGTGGTGGGGCCCTGCTCGATTCACGACATTGCCGCCGCCATGGACTACGCGCAGCGTCTCAAGGCATTGGCCGATGAGGTGCAAGACCAGCTCTTCATCGTGATGCGGGTGTATTTTGAAAAACCCCGTACCACCGTGGGCTGGAAGGGCCTGATCAACGACCCGCAGATGGACGACAGCTTTCACATCGAAGACGGCCTGCAGATCGCGCGCAAACTGCTGGTCGATCTCAACGACATGGGCCTGCCCTGCGGTACCGAGGCGCTGGACCCGATCACGCCGCAATATCTGGGTGACCTGATCGCCTGGAGCGCCATCGGCGCACGCACCACCGAGAGCCAGACGCACCGCGAAATGGCCAGTGGACTGTCCAGCCCGGTGGGCTTCAAGAACGGCACCGATGGCAGCCTGGATGTGGCCATCAACGCGATGCTGTCGGCCGCGCAACCGCACGCATTTTTGGGCATCAACGAGTTCGGTCAGGTGGCCCTCACGCACACCCGCGGCAATGGTTTCGGACACCTGATCCTGCGCGGCGGTGCCACCCCCAATTACGACTCGGTCAATGTGGCGCAGGCCGAGGCCGAACTGGTCGCGGCCAAGCTGCCCGCCAACATCGTGGTCGACTGCAGCCATGGCAACTCCCGCAAGAACCACGCGCTGCAAAGCCTGGTACTGAAAGACGTGGTCGGCCAGATCGTGGACGGTTGCCGCTCGATCAAGGGCGTGATGCTGGAGTCGAACCTGTTCGAGGGCAACCAGAAGCTGGGCAAGCTGGCCGACCTGCGCTACGGCGTGTCGATCACCGACGCCTGCCTGGGTTGGGAGGCCACCGAAGCCGGTTTGCGCGATGCGGCTCAGCGGCTGCGCGGCCGAACACACTGAAGGCGAGCCATGTCACGGCGGGCTTGACCCGCCAACCCCATCGTCAGACGGATGTTTAGCTGGCCGCCAGCGCGGCCTCAATGTCTTTGCTCAGGCTCGCGGGCGTGTCGGTCGGGGCGTATCGCCTGATCACCGCACCGTCTTTGCCAACCAGAAATTTGGTGAAGTTCCATTTGATGGCCTTGCTGCCCAACAGGCCAGGCGCTTCACTCGACAGCCATTGGTACAGCGGGTGGGCGTCCTTGCCATTGACGTCGATCTTGGCCATCATGGCAAAACTCACCCCGTAGTTCAACTGGCAAAACTGGGCGATCTCGGGGTTGGTGCCCGAGTCCTGCGCGCCAAACTGGTTGCACGGAAAGCCCAGTACCACCAGCCCCTTGTCGGCATAGGTCTCGTGCAGATCCTCTAGCCCGGCAAATTGGGGCGTGAAGCCGCAGGCGCTGGCGGTGTTGACGATCAACATCACCTTGCCTGCAAAGTGCTTCAGCGATACCGGCTTGCCGTCGATGGACAGCGCATCAAAGTCATACACAGTGGTCATGACCTGACTCTCTCACATTCACAAAGACACAAAATTTCAAGGCTTATTCATTGCAAGGCGAAATGCACCGCTGCGGGCAGTGCTGCAGCACAGCGGCGCAAGAACAGTTCGCGCCAAATGAACCTTGCTATCAGCCGTGGGCTTTGTCGCTGCGCGCAATCGCCAGCAGGCGGTCAACCTCAGCCTTGTGCGCTATTGAGTTGTGTGCGTGCCAGCGTTTGATCATCAGCATGAAACCGGCGATCACCAAACCGAACATAGTGATTGCGCCAAATGTGGGCAGACCCAGCCCCGTGAACAGGCTGTAGAGCGCACCCAAGCCCAGAATACAAGCCTGCTCGTTGAAGTTTTGCACAGCAATGGAACGCCCGGCGCCCATCAGGTTGTGACCACGATGCTGCAGCAATGCATTCATCGGAACCACCAGAAAGCCACCCAGAGCACCCAGCAAAATCAAAAATGGCGCCGCCACCCACACATTGGTGATGAAGATCAGCATGATGATCAGCAAGCCCATGCCAATGCCCAGCGTGATCACGCGCGGCCCGTCTTCCAGACGCATGCGCATCGAAGCCACCACGGCACCTGCCGCCATGCCGATGGCCACCACCCCCTGCAAAGCAGAGGCCTTGGTCACGCCATAACCCAACGCCGCTGCCGCCCAGGCCAGCACGATAAACCGCAAATTACCAGCAACCCCCCAGATCAAGGTGGTGGCAGCGAGTGATATCTGGCCCAGCTTGTCGCGCCACAAGCGCGCATTGCAAGACCAGAAGTCAGGCAGCAAAGAGATCATATTGCTGGGCAGCGGCCGCATCAGCACACCAGTCAGCGGAATGCGCGTGTTGAACCACGCCGCCAGCAAATACACAAAAATCAGCACAGTGATGGCGGCCTCAGGCGGACTGTTGACGCCGGTATCAATGATCGGAAAGTCAAACGCCAGTAGTTTGGGCGCGATCAACGGCCCCACCAGTTGCCCGCCGAGCAAAACGCCCAGAATGATCGAGCCAATGGTCAGCCCCTCAATCCAGCCGTTGGCCTTGACCAGTTGCGACGCCGGCAGCAATTCGGTCAGGATGCCGTACTTGGCGGGCGAATAGGCCGCGGCCCCCAGGCCCACCAAGGCGTAAGCCATCAGCGGATGCGCGCCAAACAGCATAAACAGGCAGCCCCCGACCTTGATGAAGTTGCTCATCAGCATGACCCGGCCTTTGGGCATGGAGTCTGCCAAAGCACCCACATAAGGGGCCAGAACGACGTAAAACAAGGCAAACATCGGCACCAAGGCAGCCTGCTGCCACTGCGGTGAATGGTGCGAACGCAGCAACTGCACGGCGGCTACGAACAAAGCGTTGTCGGCCAGCGAGCTGAAAAACTGCGCTGCCATGATGGTGTAAAAGCCGCGTTTCATCAGGAAATAAACACGCCTGGTAGCCAGGCTCCAATCGATATAGGTTGTCTCCGAACAGGCGGGAGTTATAGCACGGCGCGGCGATGTCAAAATCGGCCCATCTTTATTGCCCCCAAGCACCATGCCCCGTCCAATTCTTGCCAGCATTCATACCACCGCCTTGCAAAACAACCTGGCGCGCAGTCGCGCCGCCGCCCCCGATGCCAAAGCCTGGGCGGTGGTCAAGGCCAACGCCTACGGTCACGGCATCGAGCGGGTGTTTGAGGCCCTGCGCAGCGCCGACGGTTTTGCCCTGCTTGACCTGGACGAGGCCCAACGTATACGCGCCCTGGGCTGGCGCGGCCCGATCCTGCTGCTGGAAGGCGTCTTTGAAGCCCGTGACCTTGAGTTGTGCTCGCGACTGGAACTGTGGCACGCCGTGCATTGCGACGAGCAGATCGACATGCTGGCGGCGCACAAAACCCATGTACCGCATCGGGTATTCCTGAAAATGAACTCGGGCATGAATCGGCTGGGCTTCACGCCCGAGCGATTCCGCGCCGCCTGGACACGGCTGAACGCGCTGCCGCAAGTCGATGAGATTTCATTCATGACGCATTTCAGCGATGCCGATGGTGCGCGTGGCATCCACCACCAGATGCGGATTTTCAACGAGGTCACTCGCGACCTGCCCGGCGAACGATCGCTGAGCAACAGCGCCGCCACCCTGCGCCACATGGGCAGCGTTGCACTGGACGACGATGACGCCTTGGTGTCAGACTGGATTCGCCCCGGCATCATTCTCTATGGCAGTGCGCCAGACTACCCGGAGCACACCAGCGCAGACTGGGGGCTGCTGCCAACCATGACGCTATCATCAAAAATAATAGCTACTCAAACAATATCGACGGGGGCTAGCGTCGGATATGGTTCCACATTTGTGGCAGAGCACCCAATGACAATTGGCATCGTCGCCTGTGGCTATGCTGACGGCTACCCGCGCGTGTGCCCCACCGGTACGCCGGTACTGGTGGCAGGACAGCGTACCCGGCTGGTCGGGCGCGTCAGCATGGACATGCTCATCGTGGACCTGACGCCATTGCTCGCTGGCGGCCTGAGCGTGGGCATGGGCAGCGAAGTGACGCTGTGGGGCCGCGCTGGCAACGGCGCTGTTTTGAGCATTGACGAGGTGGCGCAATCGGCAGGCACCCTGGGTTACGAGCTGATGTGTGCACTGGCGCAACGCGTACCGGTGCAGGTGCAGGACTGATGACCCACTACGTCCCGGTGCCACTGGAGCGGGTGCAACTCGGCAAACCGCTGCCGGTGGACATCTGGAGCCCCGACGGACGTCTGCTGCTACGCCGCGCGCAAATTCTGCGCTCCGAGCAACACCGCGAAATGCTCGCCAGCCACCATGCCTGCATGACTGAAATCGACGCCAAAGCCTGGCAGAAAAGCCTGGAACGGCTCATGCGCAGTCTGTACAACGAGGGCGCAGACATGTCGCTGCTCACCCAGTTGCCACTGCCCAGTGAGATTGCGGAAGACGACTTTTTGCCGGGGCATGAGGTCAACGGCGGCTGGATGGATGTGCAGGACGTGCTGCGTGGCCTGCTGTACCAGGGTGTCTCGGCGGTCAGTCCCTTGCCTCGTCTCGAAGCCTTGGAAGACAGGGCGATGGCGTTGCTGAAAAAGAACCCGGATGAAGGCCTGTTTATCCTTTTCCAGGCCTTGCCCGACTTGAGCCTGGGTTACTGCGCCACCCACTCACTGCTCTCTGGCCTAGTCAGCGTGCTCACCGCCGACAAACTGGGACTGACACCAGGCGCACGCGCCACTCTGATGCGTGCCGCTTTAGTGATGAACATCGGCATGGCGCGCCTGCAAGACAACCTGGCCCGCCAGAAGGCCGCCCCCAACCCGACACAGCAACAGGACATTGACGACCACGCAGCGCTGGGCGTGACCATTTTGAAAAGTCTGCACATCCAGGATGCCACCCTGCTGGACATGGTGCAGTGGCACCATACGCCCGACCTGTTCAGCGGTGAGGGCACCGCCTGGACGCTGCTGCACGTGCTGTATCTGGCCGACACGCTGATCGCCAAAATGTCGCCGCGCGAAGTGCGCCGTGCCATGCTGCCGCTGGTTGCCACCAAAAGTCTGGTGATGCAAAGCTCAGAAAAGACGGCCAATCTGCGCCAAGCCATGGCAGCCGCGCTGGGGTTTTACCCACCCGGCAGCTATGTGCAACTGACCAACGGCGAAACGGCCGTGGTCATTGCCCGTGGCCAGAAGGCCAATAGCCCGCATGTCGCCACTATCATCAATGCCAGCGGCATGCCAGTCAGCCTGTACAGCTACCGCGACACCAGTACCCCTGGCATGGCGGTGCAGGCACCGGTGGCGGCGCACTCGGTACAGGTCAAGGTGATCGCGGACAAGGTGATGCGCCTGCGTCAGCTGCACGGGGTTTGAAAATCTCAAAACCCAGCACCACCAGCAAACCCAAGCCCAGAGCGCCCCCCAACCAGGCCATCGGCAACCGTTCAAACTTGAACAAAGCCGCCAACCAGGGTACATACAGCGCCAGCGCCATCAGCCCCAGCGCGGCACCGCACACCCACCACAAGGTGCGGTTGGGCACGCGAAGACTTTGCAAGACGGACGCATTGCGGGCACGGTTGGACAGAATCAGCGCCAGATTGCTGGCCACGATGACGGCAAACGAAAAAGCCCGCGCTGCGCCTTCGCTCAAATGGCCCATGCCCCACCAAGTGGCCGCCAGCACCACAGCCAGCACCCCCAGCCCCTGCAACAAGGCCCACACCAGCGTCCTGCCACCAAACAGTGGGAGATTGACGTCACGCGGCGGGCGCTGCATCAAGCCGGATTCGGCGGGCTCGTTCTCAAACACCATTGAACATGCCGGGTCAATCACCAATTCCAAAAACGCGATGTGCAGGGGGAACAGTACCGTCGGCCAGCCCAGCAGCACCGGCAGCAGCGCCATGCCGGCAATCGGCACATGCACCGCCAGGATGTAGGACATGGACTTGCGCAGGTTGTCAAAAATGCGCCTCCCCAGCCGCACCGCCTGCACCAGCCCGGCAAAGTTGTCGTCCAGCAAGACGATGGAGGCGGCCTCGCGCGCAACGTCGGTGCCACGCTCGCCCATGGCGACACCGACGTGCGCCGCCTTCAAGGCAGGTGCATCGTTGACCCCATCGCCGGTCATGGCGACGACTTCGCCGTTGGCTTTCAGGGCCTGCACGATGCGCAGCTTTTGCGTTGGCGCAATGCGGGCGCAAACGCTGACCGAGGCCATACGCTGCTGCAAGGCGGTGGCGTCCAGTTGTGCCATGACATCGCCCGTCAGCAGCCAGTCTCCATCTGCATGGGCGGGTGCGCGTCCGTTCGCTGCAAGGGCTCCTGCGTTCGCCAACACCGGGCTGGATGGGGAAGGCACGGGCAAACCCGCAGCAAGCGCGATGGCCTGCGCAGTGGCCGGGTAGTCGCCGGTGATCATCACTACCCGGATGCCCGCGCTGCGCGCCTCTTTGACGGCCTCTGGAATTTCTGCGCGCAGCGGGTCTGCCAGGCCCAACAGGCCGACAAATTCAAACTCAAAGTCGTGCTCCGCGGCGGGCCAATCCATGCCTTCAAAGCGCGAGCGCGCCACGCCCAGCACGCGCAGGCCCTGGGCCGCCATGGCCTGAACCGCATCGGCCACACGCGCCTGGGCAGCCACGTCCATGTGGCACAAATCAATGATCGCCTCCGGCGCGCCCTTGGCAGCCACCACATGCGCCTGACCGTCCAGGGCTTTCCAGACGTGTGACATGGCACGCAGCTCCGGCGTCAGCCCGTATTGCTGCATCAGCGTCCAGTCGCGGTGCAGGTGCTCGGTATCCTTCAAAAAATGCTGTCCGAGGCGGTGAAAAGCCTTCTCCATCGGGTCAAATGGATCGGTCACGCTGGCCAGAATCGAAAACTCCACCAGCGTGTGAAAGGTCTCAGGCAGCTCCGTGGTGGTGGCGTAGTCAATGGCCAGACTATCGCCCTGTACCGTCAAGTCGCCAGCCTGCCTCGCGGCCGATTCAGCATACAAGCGCGCCACGGTCATGCGGTTTTCTGTCAACGTGCCGGTTTTGTCCACACAGAGCACGCTGGTGGCGCCCAGCGTTTCGATGGCGGCAATGCGGCGTGTCAGCACCTTGTGTTTGGACAGTCTCCATGCGCCGAGAGCAGGAATGACGGTGAGCACCACACTGAATTCCTGTGGCAGCAGGGCCATCGCCAGCGCAATGCCTGCCAGCAGCGCATCCAGCCAATCGCCTTTGAGAAGCCCCAAAGCACCCACCAGACACAGGCTGGCAACAGCTGCAATCACGGCCAGCACCTTCACCAGTCGCGCGGTCTGCAGGCGCAGCGGTGAGGCCTCGGCGGTCAAACTCTCCAGAGCCACGCCGATGCGCCCGATTTCACTGCGCGCGCCCGTGGCGGTGACGCGTGCCATGCCGTGACCACGCACCAGCAGCGTGCCAGAAAATAGCTGCGATGGGGCTGCGTCCGACGGCCCAGTGTCGGTCTCCTGCACCTCGGGCACTTTGTCCACCGGTATCGGCTCGCCGGTCAGCAGCGACTCATCCACCTGAACCTCGGTGCCCTGAACCAGCACCGCGTCAGCGGCAATCCGGTCGCCCTCGGCGAGGATCAGCACATCACCACACACCACGTCACGCCCGGCAATGCGCTGGGCCGCGCCATCACGCATCACCAGCGCGCGCGGGCTGGTCAGGTCTCGCAGCGACGCCAGCGCATGCTCGGTCTTGCCTTCCTGGTACAGGGTGAGCGCCAGCACCACCAGCACCAGGCCAAACAGGATCAGCCCCTCCTGCAAATCACCCAGCACCAGGTACAGCGCTCCTGCGCCCAATAGCAGGGCAAACATCGGGTCTGACAGGGTTTCACGCACAATGGCCAGCAGGCCGCGCTGCTGATCGGTGGGTAAGGCGTTGGGGCCGTCCTGTTGCAGGCGCTGGGTAGCTTGGGCCGCACTCAGCCCCGTTCGCCCCAAATCGATCTTCGGGGGTGGCAGACGAGGCTCATCGTTATGCATAAATTTGCCTTGTAGCCCTTGTTCAATAAGGGAATTTAGCTACATTCACAATAGCAAATTTGATTCTCCTCTCTCGCTGTCCGATTGTCAAGACGGCGGCGGTCTGATCGTGCAGGCGGTCAGCGCGACCACCGCAAGCACCGACCAGAATTGATGGCAGCCTGATCAAAGCACAAACAAGCGCTTTGGATCAATGCCATATGCCCCAAAAATGATTTGGCGATCCCTTAGCCCAGGCGCACCGGCACAAAGATCTGGTTGCCATCGCGCTCAATGAGCAGCGCCACCGACTTGTCAGACTTGGCCACCAGTGTGCGAACCTGATCAAGACTGTTCACCGGCGAGCCGTTGACAGCCAGCAACACATCACCCGCCTGAACGCCAGCCAGCGCAGCAGCCCCTGCCGTGTCCTCGATCAGCAAGCCCGAGGTCACGCCTGCATCGCGCTTTTCTTGCGGTTGCAAGGGGCGCAGTGCCAGACCCAGACGCCCTTTCACACCAGAGCCGGACGTGGAGGCAAGGTTCTCGGTCTTGTCGCTGGCGTCGACCAGCCGGGCATTGAAATTCTCCACCTTGCCCTGGCGCCAGACTTCCATGTCCACTTTTTCACCGGGTGCTGCCGCACCAATCAAGGAGGGCAAATCGCTGGAGTCCACAATCTCCTTGTTGTTAACTTTCAGGATCACATCACCACTCTTGAGTCCGGCCTTGTCGGCAGGGCCGCCGGGGTCAACGCTGGACACCAGGGCACCTTCGGGCCGTGGCAGGTGGAACGAGTCGGCCAGGGTCTGGTTGACCTCTTGAATGGCGACACCCAAGCGCGCGTGGCTGGCGTGACCGGTGGCCACAATCTGATCTTTGACCCTGGTAGCCAGTTCAATCGGGATGGCAAAGGACAAGCCCTGGTAACCACCGGACTGGCTGTAGATTTGCGAATTGATGCCAACCACCTCACCGCGCGTGTTAAACAGCGGCCCGCCCGAGTTGCCTGGATTCACAGCCACATCGGTCTGAATGAAGGGCACAAAACCATCATCGGGAAGGGAGCGTCCCTTGGCACTGACCACACCCGCCGTGACACTGTTCTCAAAACCAAAGGGGGAACCAATAGCCAGAACCCATTCGCCAACCTTCAGGTCCTTCGTACTGCCCAACGGCACGGTGGGCAGGTTCTTGGCGTCGATCTTCAGCACCGCCACATCGGTCTTGGGGTCGGAGCCCAGTACCTTGGCGGTGAATTCACGCCTGTCAGTCAGCTTGACAATCACCTCGGTGGCGTCGCGCACCACGTGCGCGTTGGTCATGATCAGGCCGTCCGGACTGATGATGAAGCCCGAACCCTCAGCACGCGTGGGCGTGGGCGAGGCATCCGGCCCCATGCCGCCCTGGCCCTGGAAGCGCCGGAAAAATTGATAGAACGGGTCGTTAGGGTCTATACCGGGAACGCCGCGCTGACGTGATGCCACGGTGTCCCCCTCGTTGGATACCTTTTTCAGAGAGGTGACAGTGATATTGACCACAGCTGCACCATGCTGCTGCGCAATTTGGGAGAAGTCCGGCAGAGCCACTCCAGTGGTTTGAACAGACGCGGATGTGGCAGCTGCAGTCGCCATCAGAGGCGCTGTCTGGGCATGTGTCGTGTTCAAGGCTGTGATGCCGCCTGCACCCAGAACACCCCCTGCCAAAAGGGACAAAAACACACGGCTTGCTATATGGGGTTTGGGGTTCATTTCAGGATCTCCACAAAGGTTGTTGGACACAACCTCAGTGTGCAAGCCCGGCCTTAGAGCGGACTTAAATCCGCTTAGAGGGGGCTTAAAACTGGCACCGAGTCAGACCTTCGGTGGAAACTGCACCGTCAGACATAAGCCGCCCAGAGTGCCAGATTCGTCCAGTGTGACACTGGCCTGGTGCGCATCAGCAATGGTTTTGACGATGGCCAGGCCCAGGCCGCTACCACTCACCTCAGTGCCGGCCACGCGGTAGAAGCGGTCCAGTACCCGGCTACGGTCAGTAGGTGCAATGCCGGGGCCGCTGTCTTCAACGGTCAGCCGGGTTGCCCCCGTCTGGGTATCCAGCGTCACGCGGATACGACCGCCGGTCGGGGTGTACTTGATGGCGTTGTCAATCAGGTTACGCACCAGAATGCGCAAGGCGTCGGATTGACCGGTCACCCACGCCGACTCGTTGCCGTGAAGATCGACGCCCAGTTCAAGTTGCTTGGACTCGGCCAGTGGTGCCATCTCCACCAGCACGGCATTCGCCGTCGCGACCAAGTCCACGGATTTGGCGTCAGCCGTCGCCTGAGTGCCAGACTGCTGGCGCGCCAATACCAACAGTTGCTCAATCAACCGGGTGGCGCGGTCAATGCCAGCGTTGAGTCGCTGGATGGCCGTGTCACGGCTAGCCTCATCCCCCGCCCGCCGCAGTGCCTGCACCTGCAGCTTCAGAGCAGCAAGGGGCGTGCGCAACTCGTGCGCAGCATCCGCGACGAAGTTTTTCTGCGCATCAAAGGCCTGTGTAACCCGCCTGAACAGCAGGTTGAACTCATGCACCAAGGGACGAATTTCGTCGGGCAAGGTCTCTTCGGTCAACTCACCCAATTCATCCACCTCGCGCGCTGCCACCTGCTGCTGAACCCGCCTGACCGGCACCAACGAGGAGCTCACCACCCACCACACCAGGCCCATCAGCAGCGGCACCAGCGCCAGCGTGGGAATGACCGTGCGCAAAGCCAGTTTGGCGGCCATGGTCTGGCGCACGCGCTCATCCTGCGCCACCTGAATCACTTGCGAACCGGTATCAAAAGAAAACAAACGATAGGTCGTGCCCCGCGCCTTGACGGTCGAAAAACCCATCACAGCACGCTGCGGCAAGGCCGCTCGTGCGGTGGACTGAAACAGGCTCAGTCCATCGACGGTCCAAACCTGGATAACAAAGTCATAGTGATCGTCGTCGGCACGGTCGGGGTTCCCGGCAAGTTGACCACCCACTGGAATCCCTGGGCTCAGGGACAAGGCCATCTGGCGCATCTGGATGTCAAACAGCTCGTCAGCCTCTGCCAATGCCGAGCGATACGCCATGCTGGCTTGCAATAGGGCCGTGGCGACCACGGCCATCAACAAAAACCATAGCAACCGCGCGCGCAACGAATGGGGGTTAGGAAGAATCAAGACTTCCCCCTGGGAATCATGTAACCCACGCCACGCACGTTTTCAATCAGATCGGCTCCCAGCTTTTTGCGCAAGCCATGGATGTACACCTCCACCGCATTGCTGCTGACATCGTCGCGCCAGCTGTAAATTTTGTCTTCGAGCTGTTTACGCGATAACACCATGCCTGGGCGCGCCAGCAAGAGCTCCAGCACCGACCACTCGCGGGCCGACAGGACAACAGGCTGGCCGTGGGCATGTACCTCGCGGGTCACGGGGTCGATACTCACACCCATGTGTTCATACGTGGGTTCGGCGCGCCCGGACGCGCGGCGCAGCAGAGCCCGTATGCGCGCCAGCAATTCATCAAACTCGTAAGGTTTGATGATGTAGTCGTCAGCCCCCTTGTCCAAGCCCTGCACCCGCTCACTCAGCGCGTCACGCGCCGTGGCAATCAGCACGGGGACACGGTCTTTGCGGGCGCGCAGACGCTCCAGCACCGTCACGCCGTCGCATTTGGGCAAACCCAAATCCAGCAGCAGCAAGTCATAGCTCTGCTCCTGCAACACCTTGTCGGCCAGTTCGCCGTCCTTGACCCAGTCCACCGCGTAGCCCTCGCCACGCAGCAAGTCCAGCACAGCTTCGCCAATCATCACATCGTCTTCAACCAGAAGTAGTCGCATCAGTTTTCCTAGACCAGAGTGATATCCGTCAAAGCCGGGCTTTCCAGTCGGGTGCGGCGCGTTGCACAACCGTTCAGGCAACACTTCTTCAGTATCGTGCCAGTGCCAGCTTAGACGTGACTTAAAGAACCGCAGGATAAACGCATGGCTGTCAAAAACACACTATCGGGTGCGATTTAAAGTGATGTGTGCCGATAGAAAACCTCCTCTCTGCACGCCAGGGCGACCGGGCCAGGCGCATGCGGTTTTGGAGCCAAATCACGCGCGGGGCAGTACCATCAGTTCGCCAAATCCTGAGTCGCGCGCCTTTGGCCCCAAAGCCCGGTCGCCTGACCCAGCCACCCTGTCTCAACCGTGTAGGTCTTGACGAATTTTGTAGAGAAACAGCCTCAAGCCCTTATTGGACAATCGCTAGAAGCTATCAAAACTGGTGCACATTTTTCCCATATTTCCCTTGTTCCCTAGGTTGTCCGGGTTTCTTCTGACCCCGCGCGGCTTCAAAAGCCCATAAGGCGTGGTGGCTGGGTCAGGTGACCGGGCTTTGGGGTGAAATGCGCG
This sequence comes from Rhodoferax sp., assembly GCA_031291305.1. Lineage (GTDB taxonomy): Bacteria > Pseudomonadota > Gammaproteobacteria > Burkholderiales > Burkholderiaceae_C > Rhodoferax. The sequence continues at coordinate 59,046 of JARLJH010000006.1, forward strand.
CGTCTCAGGGATTGGCGCACTAGTCAACACCGCCCGCGCGTGCTTTCACCCCAAAACCGCATGCACCTGACCCAGTCGCCACGCCGTACGTCGATGCTGCGGGTTTAACGCCCGGGACTCATCCCCATGAGCAACCCAAGAGACAGCGTTGGCGGCCTGACGGTCTGCGCCAACACACCACATCATTTGAATCGCACCGCACACCAGCCACGCCGCCACATCTGATGTTTTATACAGTAATATTCATCCATGGCTAAAGAAAAAACAGTTTACGTTTGCTCCGAATGTGGCGGCGTCAGCCCCAAATGGCAGGGCAAGTGCCCGAGTTGCAACGCCTGGAACACGCTGATCGAATCGGCACCCGAGAGCACCGCACCCACCAAAAACCGCTTTGCCTCGCTGGCTAAAACTGCCGAAGTCGCCATTCTGGGTGACATTGACGCGGTGGACATGGCACGCACCCCCACCGGCCACGACGAGCTGGATCGCGTACTGGGTGGCGGCATGGTTGAAGGCGGGGTGGTGCTGATCGGCGGCGACCCCGGCATTGGCAAATCCACCTTGCTGTTGCAGGCCCTGGACTCGCTGCAGCGCAGTGGTCAAAGCACCTTGTATGTCACCGGCGAAGAAAGCGGTGCTCAAGTGGCGTTGCGCGCTCGACGCCTGGGGCTGGACGGCTCACAAGTACGGGTACTGGCCGAGATCGGGCTGGAAAAAATACTGGCCACGCTGGAGGCCACACGGCCGGATGTGGCGGTCATCGACTCGATTCAAACCGTGTATTCCGACCAGTTGACCTCGGCGCCCGGATCGGTGGCACAGGTGCGGGAATGCGCCGCGCACCTGACACGCTATGCCAAAGCCAGCGGCCAGATGGATGGCGTGACGCGCGGACGCGCCACCAGCATCGTGCTGGTCGGCCATGTCACCAAAGAGGGCGCGCTGGCCGGGCCGCGCGTGCTGGAGCACATGGTGGATACCGTGCTGTATTTTGAAGGCGACACGCACAGCAGCTTTCGGCTGGTGCGCGCCATCAAAAACCGTTTTGGCGCGGTCAACGAGATTGGCGTATTTGCCATGACGGAAAAGGGGCTCAAGGGCGTCAGCAACCCGAGCGCCATTTTTCTGAGCCAGCACGCCGAGCCAGTGCCCGGCAGTTGCGTCATGGTCACGCTCGAAGGCACGCGCCCGATGTTGGTCGAAATTCAGGCGCTGGTGGACAGCGGAGGCCCCAGCCCACGGCGTTTGAGCGTCGGTCTGGATAAGGATCGCTTGGCGATGCTGCTGGCGGTGCTGCACCGTCACGCGGGCGTTGCGTGCATGGATCAGGATGTGTTTGTCAACGCGGTTGGAGGCGTCAGAATATCGGAACCCGCAGCAGATCTGGCTGTACTGCTATCAATTACGTCAAGCCTGCGTGGTAAGCCGCTGCCGAAAGGATTTTTTGCGTTTGGCGAAATAGGCTTGGCTGGTGAGGTGCGCCCGGCACCGCGCGGGCAAGAGCGCCTGAAAGAAGCCGCCAAACTGGGTTTCAGCGTGGCCCTGGTGCCCAAGGCCAACCTGCCCAAAAACCTCAAGTCCAAGGACTTTGAGGGCCTGACCATCCACGCCGTTGAGCGCGTGGAAGAGGCCATGGCCGTGGTGCGTGACCTGGCTTATTGAGCGGCTGGGGATTCCAGCATCTTGAGAACCCGGTCGGTCAGATCGTTTTTCGGATCGACAAACACGGCGTTTTGAAGCACAAAGTCCAGCTTTTCAGTGGTGGCCAGTTGCTTGACCACCTTGTTGGTGCTGGCGATCAGTTTTTGCAGTTCCTCATTCTTGCGCTTGTTCAGGTCTTCCTGAAAATTGCGCTGTGTACGTTGAAGTTCGCGTTCCTGATCCATCAGCTTCTTCTGCTGCTCCACACGCTTGGCCTCTGCCAATACTGGTGCATCGGTCTGGAACTTGGTCACCGCCGCCTTGAAGGTGCTGTCTTCTGCAACCATATCTTTCTGACGCGTTGAAAATTCTTTTTCCAACTTGCTCTGACTGACCTTGGCCGGTGCAGATTCTTTCAATACGCGTTCCAGATTGACAAAACCAATGCGGCTGGCAGAGAAGTCAGCGGCTTGCGCAAGGCCGGTGCCACCCAGCAGCAAGGTGCCCAATGCCAGGCCGGTACCCCAGCGAATAAATGTGCTTTTTGTATGTAAGAAGGTTTGACAATTGATGAACATGATGTGAAAGAGTGAAGTTGAGTGAAAGGCCTGATTGTGCAACCGTCAGCATTTAACCCCAACTATCGTCAGATCCACCCCCTGAATCCCAGGAAGCGCTGTCGCTGATTCCAAAATCGTTGCCACCCATGTCATCGGCTGGAAGGTTCCAGTTGTTGCTCAAGTTGTCGGTAAAACTGGTCTGGCTAGGCAAGACTTGGCCCGCGTTGGTTTGCCCACCATCGGTGAAATGGTGCATCAAAGCTTCGCCTGCCACCATGCCCGCACCCAAAGCGGCACCAGTGGCCAGGCCACCCATGATGCCCGATCCGAGGCCCGAACCACCCATGCCCATTGGCGCCACACCACCACTCATACCCGCGCCGAAAGGTTGCGCAGCGCCCTGATTGCCAAAGCCCCCCGGATAGTAAGGCACGGGTGCGTTTGTTCGCTGTTGCATGAACCGCATGGCAAACAGGATGAACGCCAGCAAACCCATACCGCCCAATATCAGCCCCCAGGGCAAACCGCGACTGGGAGCCGAGCCGCCAGTAAGGCTGACTTGCTGACCCATCGGGCTAGTCGTCACCGGATTCATTGGAGCGCGGGAAGACTCGATCAGCGTCTTGAGGCTACTCACAGCCTGGGGCTTGGCAAAGGGCAAACCGGGTTGCAAGCGTTCAGCGGTGACGAGTTCGGCTCTCGCAGGGGTGAGTTTGCCCTGCTTGGCCAGTAGCTCAGCCTCTGCGAAGTGGGCCTTGGCACTATTGGGGTGCGCCTTAAGCACCTGGTCCATCATGTCCTGCGCCTCGATATAACGACCGGCCTGCGCGGCCTGATAAACCTCGTGCATAGTGGGCTCCGCAGCGGCCATCGCCGACACGCTGGTGAAGGCGGCTGCCACAAAAAAACTCACGCCGAGTAAAACTTTCTTCAACATGACCGATCTCCTGGTTTGATCTGGGTAAAGCATTTACTACAAAATATATAGCTATAAGCCATTTTAAAATATGGGCTAGAAGATACTTTTATCAAAATGATTGTCATCAGTACATTCAAGGATCAAGCACCTTGACAAACACCACACCGTCATGGTGCGGCAACAGACTTAGGCAAGACTTAACTTGGTATACGATGCACGACAAGGGTGTTTTAAGAATCGCCTAAGCTAGAGTTTCCATACTGTGTCCGGCTCTCTCGCAAGGCTTGTTTGACGATCGTCTGCACCCAGAAACGTAGAAACCAAAGCCACTTTTTTCAGGAATACAACATGCTTCATTCGTACCGCTTCGCACTGACCGCCACTTTGGTGAGCTCAGCTTTTCTTGCCGCCTGCTCCAGCACACCATTGACACCACCCGCTCCTGTGACGACAGCCACTCCCGCGCCCGTGACGAATCAGGCCAATACCCAGCCCGCGCCCCCAGCCAATTTGGCGGTCAAGCAGGTCCCCCCTTATCTGGATCCGCAAAACCCGCTGGCCAAAGAGCGCAGTGTTTACTTCGATTACGACAAATCTGAGATCGCCAGCAAGTTCGACGGTCTGGTGCAATTGCACGGTAACTTCCTGGCCAGCCATCCGGACGTGGCCATCAAAATTGCAGGCAATACCGATGAACGCGGTGGTTCCGAATACAACTTGGCGCTTGGCCAAAAGCGGGCTGATACTGTGGCCAAGGCGTTGAAGATTCTGGGGGTCAAAGACCAACAGATCGAAACCATCAGCTATGGCAAGGAAAAACCCCGCAACCCTGGGCATGATGAAGCGGCTTATGCCGAAAACCGCCGGGCCGATCTGGTTTATCCCGGCAACTGACAACCAGCAGAGCGGGCTGTGAACAGCTCGCCGCCAGCTCAGGGCTCGTCAAGGAATAAGTTGGACATTTTGACGGTCAGATTTGGGAAGCAGCGCTGAGCGCCATACCCCCAAAGATGACCAGGCAAAAGTACAAGTTATTGCTTTGCGAGCCCTTAGTTACGCTCCAGCGTGTTGCCCGATTTTTTCACCGGGTCACCCACCTTGAAACCTGGGTCTTGCGCAAAATCAAACTTGGCAGTGCCTCCATCGGTGTAGGTCACGCTGACTTGCCAGACTTTGGTGGTATTCATGTTTTCTTGCACTTTCTTGCCTGCATAAGCACCGCCTGCCGCACCAGCAATGGTGGCCAGATCCTTGCCCATGCCACCACCAATCTGGTGACCCAGCACGGCACCAGCGACCCCCCCAGCGATCAAGCCCACTGCATTGCTGTCACCTTGTTTGTCGACCACATGCACTGCCGTCACCTTGCCACAGTCGGCGCAAGCCGCCGCCGAGGACTTGGTGCTGTAGGTACCTTTGCGCAGGGAGGCCAATGCCTTGTCATACACGCTCAGCGCATCGCGGCGACATTGCAGTCGGGCTTCGGACGATGATTCATCGGCACAGAGCTTCTTGTCGGCGTCATAGCGTGCTTTGGCGGTTTGCTTGGTTTCTACCGCCGGATCCGACGACCAAGTGGTTTGCGCTAACACGTGGTCGCTGACCAGCATCACCAAAAGAGCGCTGGGCAAAGCGAGTGCAAGACGTTGAAAACGGTGTTTACTTAGCATGAAGTTCTCCAGAACAGATTGATTGAGTGGCATAGCCAAAACCTGCGAGGATAACGGCAACCACGAAAGTTTCACACATCCAAATGTGACAAAACGTGTCCAAGTCTGAGACCACGCGTGGTCGCAGGTGCGACTTACTTAGAATGTACGATTTGACCTTCAGCAATGCGCTGACTTACGAGGAAAAACCGATGAGCCCCCTACCCCCTTCGATGTCTGACCGTGACGGCAAAATTTGGATGGACGGTCAGATGGTGGACTGGCGCGATGCCAAGATCCATGTACTGACTCACACGCTGCATTACGGCTGCGGTGCTTTTGAAGGAGTCCGGGCTTACAACACGGTCAATGGCCCGGCAATTTTCCGCCTCGAAGAGCACACCGACCGGCTCTTCAACAGCGCCAAGATTCTGCGCATGAAGATTCCTTTCACCAAAGAAGAAGTCAACGAAGCGCAAAAAGCCGTCATCCGCGAGAACAAGCTCGATTCCGGCTACCTGCGCCCGCTGACCTGGATCGGCGACAAGAAGCTCGGTGTATCCCCCAAGGGCAACACCATTCATCTGATGGTGGCCGCCTGGCCGTGGGGCGCCTACTTGGGCGAAGAAGGCATGAAACGCGGCATCCGCGTGAAGATTTCCAGCTACACCCGCCACCACGTCAACATCACCATGACACAGGCCAAGGCGGTCAGCAACTACACCAACTCGATTTTGGCCAACATGGAAGCCACCGACGACGGCTACGATGAAGCCATGCTGCTGGATGCCAGCGGCTTCGTGTCTGAAGGCGCCGGTGAGAACCTGTTCATTGTGAAAGACGGCGTGGTCTACACACCCGATCTTTCAGCCGGTGCGCTCAACGGTATTACCCGCAACACGGTGCTGCACATTTGCAAAGACCTGGGTCTGGACGTGGTGCAAAAACGCATCACCCGCGACGAGGTTTACATCGCCGATGAGGCCTTCTTCAGTGGCACTGCGGCTGAAATCACGCCGATCCGCGAGCTCGACCGCCTTGAACTCGGCAAGGGCGACTATGTGGGTAGCCGTGGCCCGATCACCGAGAAAATCCAGAGTGCATTCTTTGACATCGTCAATGGTCGCAACCCCAAGTACGCGCATTGGTTGACGAAAATCTGAAGCATTGCAGGACGGGCAGCTACGCGAAACAAACCAGCTCGCCCCCAACTAACCAGACACCTTGCAACTCAAACTATCATGACCAACGCCACCGTCGAACTCCTGGCCAAAGACCTCAACCATGAGGGTGAGGTTTACTGCCCCAGCCCTTTGGCGCATATGACGATCTGGAACACCCACCCAAAGGTGTATCTGGATGTAGGCCGCACCGGCCAAGCCAAGTGCCCTTACTGTGGCACGGTGTACAAACTCAAAGACGGCGAGCATTTCGCTGGCCACTGACCCGTGCTGGGGGCAGACCTGACCCTCTCACGCGTTCCTTCACTATCTTCAACGCATGCCGTGACGCGTTCGCTCATCGTTGCCCCTCAGTGGATTGGTGACGCGGTGATGACCGAGCCGCTGCTGCGACGCTTACACGCGCGGGGCGAGCGACTCACTGTGGGCGCGCTGCCGTGGGTGGCTCCGGTATACCGCGCCATGCCACAAGTGGCCGAAGTCATTGAATTCCCTTTTGCACACGGCGGGCTGCAGCTGCGTGCTCGCAAACACTTGGCGCGGCAAGTAGGTGGCCAGTTTGATGTGGCCTACATCTGCCCCAACTCTTTGAAAAGTGCGCTGTTGCCGTTTCTGGCGGGCATTCCGAAACGCGTCGGGTACTTGGGCGAGGCCCGTGTTGGCCTGCTGACGCACCGCCTGAAAAATCCACCCAAAGGCCAGCGCCCGCCGATGGTGGCGTTTTATTCGGCACTCAGCGGAGAAACGGATATTGACCAGGACAGGCCGCAGTTGCAACTGGACGCCGCCATGGCCGATGCAACGGTGCGCGAGTTGGGTTTGCAACGTGGCCACTACCACGTGATGGCCCCAGGCGCAGAGTATGGCCCTGCTAAACGCTGGCCCACCAGCCACTTCGCCGAACTGGCGCGTCAACTGGCTCTGCCCGTGGTGTTGCTGGGTTCAGACAAAGAAGCTGACTTGTGTGCCGAAATTGAACAAGCTTGTCCAAGCGCCAACGCCGCTGGGTCCATCCCCCTGCCGCACATCATCAATCTGGCAGGAAAAACATCTCTAGCTCAAGCTTTATGCGTGATAAGCGCTACAAAAAGCATTGTGAGCAATGACTCTGGATTGATGCATGTGGCGGCCGGTTTTGGCGTGCCGCAGGTAGCCATTTTTGGCTCCAGCAGCCCGCTGCACACGCCGCCACTTAATCAGGCCGCCCATGTGCTGTGGCTCAAGAATGACCCTAGCTACCAACCACCACTGGATTGCGCTCCGTGTTTCGAGCGCGTCTGCCCGCTGGGGCACACACGTTGTCTGAACGACATCTCGGCTGCGCACGTGATTTCGCTTTTGTAGCAACTCAGGCAGTACAGGCAAGGGCTGGAAGCCAATTTTCCCAAAAAAGAAGCCACCCGAGGGTGGCTTTTAAAGGTTCCCCCGAAGGGGAACGTCGTTGGAAACCTTGCAAATTTGAAAACTGCGTTGAAAACCTATCCCATATTTTTTGCTTCATCGCTGTGACAGCAGCGGAAGCAACTGTAATGGCCTCTTGAAAGTTTGGGTATCCCCCATTTGGGGGATATTGGCGGGTTTTTTCAAGAAAACCCGCATTTTTTGCAAGGAAATGTTAGTTTTTTGGCGACTGCAGAGGCAATTCGATGACGAAACAGGCCCCCCCCTCGGGTCTGCCCACACAAAATACCCGCCCGCCATGGCGTTCGGCAATGGATTTCACCAGCGCCAAACCCAAGCCGACACCGCCGTCACGCTCGGTGGCGCCGGGCAGGCGGTAAAACGGCTCGAAAATGCGTTCCCGCAATTCGGGCGGCACGCCTGGGCCACGATCACAGACCCGAATTTCTACATGCTGCGACGTTTGACACAAGCTAAGCGTGATCTCGCCAGCAGCATATCGACGCGCATTTTCCAGCAGGTTGCGCACCGCGCGGCGCAGTAACTTATTCACGCCTTGAACTGCCAGTTCTTGCGACGCCATAGCGTCTGCCGAAGGAGGCAAACCGGGCTGTACATCGAGATCGGCATCAACACGAGCACATTCCTCGGCAGCCAGCCCCACCAGATCAACCGATTCCACTGTGCCCAGGTCGCTCTCACGCGCATCGAGTCGGCTGGCCAGCAGGATTTCCTCAATCAACTGATCCAATTCATTGATGTTGCGGGCGATCTCGCTCTTGAAGGCGGTCGAGGCGCCGGGGCCCAACAGTTCCAGCCCCATGCGAATACGGGTCAAGGGTGAGCGCAATTCATGCGAGGCATTGGCCAACAAAGACTTTTGCGAGGCCAGCAGTGCTTCATGCGACTTGACAAGGGTCTCAACCCGCTCTGCAGCATGGTTAAAGCGCTTGGCCAGAAAAGCGACTTCATCCGTGCCGACCTCTGGCACACGTGTGGACAAATCACCCTCGCCCCACTGCTGCACTCCGTCCTGCAGCCTCTCCAGACGCCGCGTCAGGGTACGCACAATCGGATAGGTGGCCAAAGCCACCGCCAAACCCACCCAGACCAACATCCATGCGAAGCCAAAAGGTGGCCGACTCCAGAAGGACGGTGGCGCCCGCGTCAACCGCATGCGCATGATATGTCCGTCATGCATGCGCACCAAAAATTCGGGGACAGAGGGACGGTCTGGGTCGACAGTTGGATTGGCGGCCACGCCCTCGGTAGGTTCTGGCACAGCAGGAACGGTCAAAGGGCCATTGGTTAGGGAAGCGGGTCCTGCGGGTGAGCGCCCCAGACGCTCAAGTTCATGCAGTCCTTCCCAAGGGCGCTCTTCGCCCTCTGCGCTCCGGTGTGAGCGCCCACGCCCAATGATCTGCCCGGCTTCGTTGCGTACCACCACATCACGCAAGGGAGGTTCAGCCGCCAAGCGCCAGATCCAGCCCACCAGCAAGATCAGCACAGCCAGGGCCATGACCACGGCCAGCCAGATGCGAATGTAGAGTTTTTGGAACATTAGGGCTTATCCATGAATTGTGGGCAAGCCCTTAGGATGTGGCGAGGAATAACACCCCTGTTTGCCCCGAGGAGTTGGGATGCGATGCCAGGCGCCCGAATCCGACAGGGCAAATGGGGAAAGTTATTTCTTGCCACATCCTTAGTCTTGTTGCCGGGCAAACACATAACCCACACCACGCACCGTCAGGATGCGTTTGGGCGCTTTGGCATCCACTTCAATGGCCGCCCGGATGCGACCCATGTGCACATCAATCGAGCGGTCAAAGGCATCCAGCTCCCGGCCACGAACGGCCTCCATGATCTGGTCACGCGTGAGCACTCGGCCCGCGCGCTCAGCCAGCGCCACCAACAGGTCAAACTGGTAAGAGGTCAGCTCACAAGCCTGACCAGCTACGGTCACAACTCGAGCGTCCCGGTCAATATCGAGTGAGCCAAAACGCAACTGGCTGGTGGCGACAGGTTGAGCACCTTCCACATGACGGCGCAGCACAGCGCGAATGCGTGCCAGCAGTTCACGCGGCTCAAACGGCTTGGGCAGGTAGTCATCCGCACCCATTTCGAGGCCAATGATGCGATCCATCGGGTCGCCCTTGGCGGTGAGCATAAGCACAGGCGTGGCAGCCAGTGCCCCCGGCAAGGCACGGATGCGGCGACACACTTCCAGGCCGTCCATGTCGGGCAGCATCAAGTCCAGAACGACCAGATGTGGCGGGTTGTCCTGCAAAGCCGTCAGGCCAGATTTGGCATCACCAGCGTGCGCTACCGTGTAGCCCGACTGGCCCAGGTACTCGCACACCATGTGGGCCAGGCGGGCATCGTCTTCGATCATCAACAGGTGTTGGTTCATGGAATTCAGTCTAGCGGGTCAGCGCATCAAAGGCTTGAAGCACGCGTAAAGTTAGGTAAATGCACATTCGTAAATACTATGTTATCCAGAGCTACATGCCTTCTATTTATAAGGGCTAGAAGCGGATTTTGTCCGAGAAGCCAACCATACCAGCAAGAGTACGGGCACACCCAACAGAGCGGTGGCCGTAAAAAAATTCTGATAACCAAAGCTGTCCACATAGCGCCCTGAATAGCCCGCCAGAAACTTTGGCAACAACAGCATCATGGAGCTGAACAGGGCATATTGCGTCGCTGAATAGTTCACGTTAGTCAGACTCGACAGGTAGGCAATGAACGCCGCCGAGGCGATACCGCTGGACAGATTGTCCGCAGAAATGACGAAGATCAACCCAGTTACATCATGGCCGCGGGTGGCCAGACCGGCAAACAACAGGTTGCTGGCGGCGCTCAGCACGGCACCCAGCATCAGCACCCGCATCACACCAAAGCGCATCGCCAGCGCGCCGCCAATGAACGCGCCCACCAGCGTCATGATCACGCCAAACACCTTGGTGACTGCGGCTACCTCGTCCTTGGTGTACCCCATATCCACATAAAACGGGTTGGCCATGATGCCCATCACCACATCGCTGATGCGGTAAGTGGCGATCAAGGCCAGAATCAGCACCGCCTGCCAGCCATAACGGGTCAGAAAATCGGCAAAGGGAGCAATCAGCGCGCCGCGCAGCCACTCTGTCACATTCTTGCTGGGTGGCATGGGTCGGCGCAGCGGCTCGGGCGAAAACAGCACGGTCAGCACGCCCAACATCATGCTAGCGGCCATCACCAAATAGGCCGTGTGCCAGGCAGCGTGCTGATAGCCCACCACACCCACCACCTGCGCACGCGCGGCCACCCACAACACACCGGCACCAGCCCAGATCATTGCCAGGCGATACCCCGTTTGATATGACGCGGCCAGCGCCGCCTGCCGATTGATGTCGGCCGACTCGATACGGAAGGCATCCAGAGCGATGTCCTGCGTGGCGGAGCCAAAAGCCACTGCCAGCGCGCCCCACACCACCGGGGTCAGCGCCACCTGCGGATCGTTGAAGCTCATGGCCACCAGCCCGAGAAGAATCGCCAATTGCGACAACAGCAACCAACTGCGTCGACGCCCCATCCAGCGCGTTAGCAGCGGAATCGGCAAGCGGTCCACCAACGGTGCCCAAACCCACTTGAAGGCATAGGCCAGCCCAACCCAGCTCAGGTAACCGATGGTGGTGCGGTCAATTCCCGCCTCACGCAGCCAGAAACTCAGGGTGCCAAGCACCAGTAGCAGCGGCAACCCGGCGGAAAAACCCAGCAGCAGCATACGCACCGAAGCGGGTTCCAGATACACCTTCAGGGTGGTCAGCCAGCCGCGTGGCTGGGCGGCGGCGCTTGTCGTATTTGAAGTCATCCGGGGATGATAGCGAGGCAGACATGCTGGCAATAAGCCTATGCCGGTCAGGTCACGCCGCGTTGTCTAAAATTTCCGGATGTCTACCCACACCCTGCGCCTCTTTTTTCTGGGTGACGGCGTACAGGCTTCCCGCCCAATCGTCTGGGTGATCGGTTTTTTTGCTTTTTTGAACGTCTACTCCATCCAGGCGGTGTTGCCGATGGTGATGGAAGACTTCCATGCCTCCCCCTTGCAAGCCGGGCTGACCGTCGGGGCCACGGTCCTGGCGGTGGGGTTGATATCGCCTTTCATCGGCATGCTGTCGGACGCCTTGGGCCGCAAGAACGTGATCTGCATCTCGCTATTTGCGTTGACCCTGCCCACCGCGCTGATTCCACTCACCCACAGTCTGAACGCGCTGATCGCCCTGCGCTTCATGCAAGGCCTGGCGGTGCCCGGCATTGTGGTGGTGCTGATTGCCTACGTTGGCGAGGAGTTTCGCGGTGGCGGCGTGGCGCGCATGATGTCCATCTACGTTGGCGGCACCGTGATGGGCGGATTTTGCGGACGCTTCATCACCGGGCATGCCGGGGACTTGCTGGGCTGGCGTGGCGCGTTTGTACTGCTGGCCGCCATGAATCTGATTGGGACGCTGTTGGTCTGGTGGCGGCTGCCCGCCTCACGTCACTTCGTGGCCAACCGCAACGTTCAGGGCGCACTCAACATGCTGTGGCGGCATCTGCACAACCGGCGGCTGATGGCCTCGTGTGCCGTGGGTTTCTGCGTGTTGTTTTCGTTGGTGGGCACCTTCACTTACGTCAACCTGTACTTGGCGGCGGCTCCCTTTAACCTGTCCGCAGCCGGGCTGGCCAATGTGTTCGCGGTGTACCTGGTCGGCGTTCTGGTGACGCCGCTGGCGGGCCGTCATATCGAGCGGCTGGGTTTCATGAAAGCGCTGCTCTGGGCTCTGTCGCTGTCAGCCAGCGGCTTGCTGATGACGCTGGCGCCCTCGCTGCCGGTGATTGTGGTGGGCCTGACCATATGCTCGAGCGGCGTATTTTTGTGCCAGTCTGCGACCATCAGCGCAATAGCCAAAAATGTGACTCAGGGGCGATCCCTGGCCACCGGCATCTACTACATGAGCTACTACGCAGGTGGCGCGGTGGGGGCCTGGGGTGCAGGTGTGACGTTCGAATCTTGGGGCTGGAGTGGCTCGGTAATGACCATTGTGGTCGTGCAGATGCTGGCCGCAAGCATCGTGGGCGTGGTCTGGCGCAAACCCTCTTGATATCCACCAACCCGGCCTGATGTGCGATGAGAGTCCTTTCAATGGGAGTTTTTTATGCACGCTGTCCGTCAACCCGCAGTGGCGGGTGCTTTCTACCCCGGCCAGGCAGCAGAGTTGCTGCGCGATATCCGAACCTTGCTGACACAGGCCATGGGTCAGACAGACAACCAAGCCACGACACCCAAAGCCATCATCGTGCCGCATGCCGGCTACATCTACTCTGGTAGCACTGCGGCGCTGGCCTATGCCCAGCTAACCGCGGCGCGTCACAGTATCCGGCGGGTGGTGTTGCTCGGTCCTGCGCATCGGGTGCCGGTACGTGGTCTGGCGTTACCGGGTGATGACTACTTGGCGACACCGCTGGGCGAGCTGGAGGTAGATCAGGCTGCAGTGACCGAATTGGTCAAATTGCCGCAGGTGGTGGTAAGCCGCGCCGTGCATGCCCAGGAACATTCGCTGGAGGTGCAATTGCCGTTCTTGCAAGCCGTGCTTGACGACTTCACGCTGGTGCCACTGGTGGTGGGCGACGCTACCCCCAAAGAGGTGGCCGAGGTTCTGGAGTTGCTGTGGGGCGGACCGGAGACCCTGTTGGTCATCAGCTCGGACCTGTCGCACTATTTGCCCTACAGCACAGCGCAGCAGGTGGACAGCCTCACGACACAAGCCATTCTCCATCTTGACGATAGATTGACGCACCAGCAAGCCTGTGGCGGCACGCCCATCAACGGCCTGCTGCTGGCTGCGCGCCAGCATGGCTTGCAGCCAGAACTGCTGGGGCAATGCAATTCGGGAGACACGGCAGGCGACAAAAACCGCGTCGTGGGCTACGCCGCCGTCGCCTTTACGCAGGAGGCACCACATGTTCACTAGCACCACCGGTACAACGCCCGCGGTGCCGGACGATCTGGGCGACAGACTGCTGCAGATTGCCCGGGCCAGCATCTCAACGGCGCTGGGTCAGCCAGCGCAGGCGGCTGAAGATGACGCCAGGCTGCAGGTGCCAGGTGCCTGCTTTGTCACGCTGACGCAGCGCGGCGAGTTGCGCGGCTGCATCGGCTCGCTGGAGGCAAGGCGCCCTCTGCTGAAAGACGTCAAGGCCAATGCGGTGGCCGCGGCGCTGCAAGACACGCGCTTTGCGCCGCTGCGACTGACCGAACTGGCCGACACCGACATCGAGGTGTCGGTGCTGTCACCGATGCAGCCCCTGCACTTTGACAGCGAGGCCGCTGCGCTGGCGCAACTGCGACCCGGTGTGGACGGTGTGGTCTTCACGCATGGTACCCACCGCAGCACGTTTTTGCCGCAGGTCTGGGAGCAGTTACCCACGCCTGACGCATTCATGGCGCAGCTCAAACGCAAGGCTGGTTTGCCTGCAGACTTCTGGTCGGATGGCGTCAGGCTGCAACGCTACACCGTCCAAAAATGGCATGAAGCCAGAGCATGAATATGATGACGGACTCCAACTACGCGGCACGCTACTGGCATACCCTGCCCGATGGCCGCATGCAATGCGACCTATGCCCGCGCGACTGCAAACTGCATGAGGGCCAACGCGGCGCGTGTTTTGTGCGCATGCGCCAGGGCGAGCAGATGATCCTGACCACCTACGGGCGGTCCTCGGGCTTTTGCATTGACCCGATCGAAAAGAAGCCGCTGAATCAGTTCTATCCAGGCAGCAGCGTGCTGTCCTTTGGTACGGCGGGCTGCAACCTGGCCTGCAAGTTTTGCCAGAACTGGGACATCAGCAAGTCACGTGACATGGACCGGCTCATGGATCAGGCCTCGCCGCAAAGCATCGCGGCACAAGCCGCCAGATACGGCTGCAAAAGCGTCGCCTTTACCTATAACGACCCGGTGATCTTCGCCGAATACGCCATGGACACGGCTGATGCCTGTCATGCCCTGGGCGTCAAGACGGTGGCCGTCACGGCCGGCTATATTCATGCGCAGCCGCGGCGCGAATTTTTTGCCAAGATGGATGCCGCCAATGTCGACCTGAAAGCGTTTACGGACGATTTCTACTTTCAGCTCACCGGCTCGCACCTGCAACCGGTCCTCGATACGCTCATTTATCTGAAGCATGAAACCCAGGTCTGGTTTGAGATAACGACACTTTTGATCCCCGGTCGTAACGACTCGGATGAAGAACTTGGCGCGCTGGCTGGGTGGGTCGCGAAAGAGCTGGGCCCGGATGTGCCGCTGCATTTTTCTGCCTTTCACCCGGACCACAAGATGCGCGATGTGCCTGCCACGCCCCCGACCACGCTGGTGCGCGCGCGTGGCATCGCCCTCCAAGCGGGCTTGCACTATGTCTATACCGGCAATGTGCACAACACCGAGGGTGACACCACGTTCTGCCCGGTCTGTCATGTGCCGCTGATCGTTCGCGACTGGTATGAGATCAAAAGCTACCGACTGACTGCTGATGGCGGCTGCCCCGCCTGCGGCGCGTCGCTGGCTGGGCGCTTTGATGCGGCGGCTGGACACTTCGGGCGACAGCGCATTCCGGTGGCCATTGGGTGAGCGTTGACGGCAGCTTTGCTGAACTATTGGGGGGCGATTCAAACGGATGTGTTCCGATAGAAAACCTTCTCTCAGCACGCCAGGGCGACCGGGCCAGGCGCATGCGGTTTTGGGACCAAATCACGCGCGGGCGGTGTCGATCAGTACGCCAATCCCGGAGACGCGCGCCTTTGGCCCCAAAGCCCGGTCGCCTAGCCCAATCACCCTGGCTCAACAGCGCCGGTTTTGACGGATTTTGTAGTGAAAACACCCTCAAGCCCATATAGGACAAGCGCTTACAGCTATCAAAACAGAGGCATATTTTCTCGTGTTGCCCGCGTTGCCTGGGTTTCCCGGCTTTCTTCTGATCCTGTGCGGCGTCAAAAACCGATAAGGCGTGGTGATTGGGTCAGGTGACCGGGCTTTGGGGTGAAATGCGCGCGTCTTGGGGTTTCGCATACTGTTACGTTGCCCCGCGCGTGCTTTCACCCCAAAACCGCATGCACCTGACCCAGTCGCCGCGCCGTGCGCCGATACGCTGATACGCCGATACGGACTGCTCAACGCCCAGGACTCACTCCTCATGACATCCCATGGCAACACCAGAGAACGCGCTGGCTGCCAGCGCCAACACACAACTTCAAGCTGAACCGCCCCCAAAACTATGGCGCGTTGCGCAGGTCCTGCAGTCTGGCCCGCAAAGCCGCTGGGTTGATGACCCCGAAGTGAGCATCCACCCTTTTGCCCTTGGCGTCAAAGAACAGCGTTGTGGGCAAGCCCTTCGAGCCCACGGCAGGACCCAAGGCACGGTTGGTGTCGATCCACACATGCTGCAAATTCAACCCGGAACGCTGCAGATAGGCCTTGATCACCTGCGCCGACTCTCCCTGATTGACAAAGACAAACTGCACGTCTGGGTTGTTCTGCTGCGCCGCGGCCAGATCAGGCATCTCGACGCGACACGGACCACACCAACTGGCCCATAAATTGACTACCGCAGGTTGGCCCGACAAAACGGCGGCCAAGCTACGTTGCTGTCCGGTCAAACTATCGATCAAAACCACGTCAGGGACGCCCGCTTGAACCTCAACGCCTCTATCCGCCCAAATCACAGCGCCCATCGCCGCAGACCACAGTACAGCGCCAGCCACTACCGCCAGCCCCACTGGCCTTCTTAACGCAGGCTTTTGCCACACCCGCCAGAGTAGCCACACCCCACCCACGACCAACCCTGCAGGGGCAAACCAGCCACCGTCGCGCAGGTCAAGCGCGGCCCACGGTGTAGCGGCATAGGCCAAGTGATATTGAAAAACGTAGGCCGCGCGGGCCGCCAGCAGGCCCACGAGGATGGCGCCCCACAGCGTGTTTTCAGCGCTGGACCGGTCATCCTTGGCGGCGAGCCGACCCGCCACGCTGGTCGCCACCCACACCGACAGCATCCCGATCAGGGGTGCCACCGGCAAGGCCAGTGGCCCAATCGACACTGAGAGCATGGGAAAGACCTACAGGCGCCTCAGGCGCTGGCCGTCTTGAGCACAGCCCCGTTCTTGCGCAGACCCAAAGCCAGCAACAACATGACAGCCATCAACACGGCAACGACTTCATAAGCGACGCTGAAACCCGCCGCACCATGGCCGCTAAAGTCAGCCACAGCGCCGATGGCCGCAGCGGCCAGCAGCGTGCCAATACTGGTGCAAATGTTGATCAAGCCCTGCGCTGTGCCGCGATACGCCAGAGGCGCCTCTTCAATGGCAATGGTGCGCAATGCACCGCTGACCACCACCCCCACGCCCAAGCCGACGGGCATCGTCGCCACCAGAAAACCCCACAAACCGAAATGGGTGAAGGCGCTGGCGCCATAGCCCACGGCGAGCAAGGCAAAACCACTGACGATCAGCGTACGGGCGCCCAGGCGGTTGAGCAGACGGCCAGCGCCCATTGAGCCAAAGATCGAGCACACCACCATCGGCAACAGCACAAACCCGGCATGCTCCCGAGCCACGCCATAGGCCAGGGTGGCAATGGAGGTCAGGAAAATCACGCTGCCCATCCCGAACCCGGCACCCAGGGTCAGAAAATAAGTCAAGGACAGCTGCCGGTTGGCAAAAATCGAGATCGGAATCAAGGGCTGCGCGGCACGTTTCTCCACCCACAGAAAGAGCGGAAACAGCACCACCATGGCACCCAGCGTCATTGGCCACAGCGCCACCCCAGTCATATCGTCCAGCACCCGCGTGGCTGAGGCCACCAGTGAGGCCAGCAGCAAAAACAGCACCACAATGCCACGCCAGTCCAGCGCGGGCAACACGCCTGATCGGGTTTGTACCGGCAATGCGCGCACGCCCAAAAACAGCACATATGCGGCAATCGGCAGGTTGGCCAGAAAGATCCAATGCCAGCTCAAGGTCACCATGACCACACCCGCCAGGGGCGGGCCCAGCACGAAGGCCATACCGTAGGTGGCACCAATCAAGCCGAGTGCCCGGCCCCGCTCCTTGGGAGGTAAGGCATCAGCAATAACAGCGCTGGCGGTTGGAATGATGCCGCC
The DNA here is from genome assembly GCA_031291305.1 of Rhodoferax sp. Taxonomy (GTDB): domain Bacteria; phylum Pseudomonadota; class Gammaproteobacteria; order Burkholderiales; family Burkholderiaceae_C; genus Rhodoferax. The sequence goes on from JARLJH010000006.1 coordinate 76,570, forward strand.
ACCGCCGATACCCTGAACGACCCGGCCAGCCACCACCGCCCAAAACGTCGGCGCCAGGGCAATGATCAGTGAACCCAGGGCGAACAGCGAGATGCTGAGCAGATACACCGGGCGGCGGCCATAGCGGTCACCCAGGCTGGCCAGCGGCGCCGTGCTGCTCAGCGAGGCCAGGATGAACGCAATCATCACCAAACCAACGCGACGGTTGTCGATGTGAAAGGCCTCGCGAAGCGCAGGGATGGCTGGAGCGATGATGGCTGTATCCAGCGCAGCCATGAAGACACCGATAAACAAAACCGTCATCAGTCGCCGGTACTCGGGCGTACCAGCCGGAATGGAAGCAGACGACATCAAAACCCCGCTAATTGCAAATGGACCAATGGGAAAAGCAGGCAGTGTATATTTTTTAGCCGTTTGCCATCTTTGATTGCGCCCCAACCCCAGATCAGCACGCGGGACACTGTGTGTCTTCGAGTCGCGGCAACGGATGAATCCCTGTGCGTCAGCATCTCACCCAAAAAACCAATAGCGAGCCGACATCTACATAGAAAATATGCCTCAAGCCCTTATATTTAAAAGACTAGCAGCTATCTAATACAGAGCACTCTACTGAACTGACTGCGTGAGTGGAACCACGCCCCTAGCCGTTGCGAATACGGCTGACCAGGGCACTGGTGAACGCTGCGGTGCCCGCTTTGCCACCCAAGTCGCCCGTGCGAACCTTGTCAATATTGAGCGTTTCAGCGATGGCGGTGCGCAGCCGGGCGGCCAGGTCTGGCAGCTTGCAGTGGTCCAGCATCATCCCTGCCGCCAGCATCAGAGCAATCGGATTGGCAACACCTTTACCAGCAATATCCGGCGCAGATCCGTGCACCGCCTCAAAAATGGCTGCATCGGCACCAATGTTGGCACCGGGCGTCATGCCCAAACCACCAACTAAGCCAGCCACCAAGTCTGACAGGATGTCGCCAAACAGGTTGGTGGTGACCAGCATGTCGAACTGCCAGGGGTTGAGCACCAGCTTCATGGCGCAGGCGTCGATGATGACGGTATCGAGCTCGAATTTGCCTTTGTACTTGTCTTCGTAGAGCTTCAGGCCGGTGTCCAGAAAGATGCCCGTCAGCGCCTTCATGATGTTGGCCTTGTGGACGATGGTGACCTTTTTACGCCCTGTCGCCACGGCGTGGTCAAAGGCAAATTCAAGCAGGCGACGGCCACCAGCGCGGGTGTTGATGCCGGTGGCCATGGCCACGGCTTGCGGATCGTCGTCGATCTTGATGTAGTGCTCATGGCCGATGTACAGGCCTTCGAGGTTCTCGCGCACGACCACCAGGTCAATCTTGTCGAAACGCCCGCCAGGAATGAGCGTGCGCGCCGGACGCAGGTTGGCGTAAAGTTGAAACTCTTCGCGCAGGCGCACGTTGGACGAGCGGTAACCGCCGCCAGAGGGTGTTTCCAACGGGCCTTTAAGGGCCAGGCAGGTGCGCCGGATGCTATCCAAAGTGGCCATGGGCAGCGGGTCGCCAGCTACCTTGACACCTTCAAGCCCGGCAATCTGGCGCTCCCAGGTGAAAGGTGACCCAAGTGCATCGAGTGCGGCCAGGGTGGCATCCATGATTTCGGGGCCGATGCCGTCGCCGGGGATCAGTGTGACGGGAATGGTGGCAGACATGGTGATTCCTCTCGATAGCGCAAACACAGGGCTTTGGCAAACAGCCGCCCCGACGCAGCCAGTGTAAGGGCGCGTGGCTGTCCGCAAACTCTCGCTCTCAAGTTGACTCAGCCACACGCGGCCACTGAAACAGCTGCGTCAAAGAATCCTAGCCACCCAGGTTCAATTCAACAAAAGCATCCATAACCAGCTGCGGATTGGCCATCAACCGCTCCTTCCAAACCCCCAGATGGCGGTGGGATTGGATCAGCCCGCGAATGGCACCCACATGGTTCGAATGGCCGATGGTGATGGCACCCACCAGTTGGTCCTCGTCAAAACATAGGCGTGTATAAATGAAATTGGCCTCGTCCACCACCTCGGTGTTGTCGCCGCCCTCCAGACCCTGCCACAACCCAAAAGTGTGGGAAATGAGTCCCACGGTATCCAGCACGTTCATGCTCAAGCTGCCGCGATAAGCGGCGTTTTGCCCCAGCATGTTCAACGCGGCGAAGCGACCATGCTCGGTGGCGGTAGGCTGCAGGGCATGCACGACCCATTCCCCGGTTGAAAAATCACGCCCTTGCGCCACGTCACCAGCAGCGTAAATGTGCGGCACGGTGGTGCGCATGTGCTCGTCGATCACCACGCCACTGCGGATTTCTGCGCCTGTTCCTTCGAGAAACGACACATTCGACGTCACACCCGTGGCCAGGATGATTAAGTCCGCATCGATGGTGCGGGTGTCCATGACCAGCTTGGGGCCAGGCTCAATGCGCAGGCTGCGCCCGGTGGTGATGACCTCCACACCTCGGCCCTCCAGCCAGCGCTGCAGCATGCAGCTGCCCACCGGCGTCATCATCGAGCGCAAAATTTGTCCGGAACGCCCCGCTATCACCGATAGCTTGGCACCGCTGCCAACCAGCGATTTCATGCACACGCCGGCTACAAAACCGGCACCCAGCATGACCACCCGCGCACCCGGCACCAGCTTGGCCGCGATCTGGCGCGCGTCTTCCAGCGTCCAGCAAGTCACCACGCCTGGCAAATCGGTACCCGGCAAGGGTGGCAAAGAGGGGGATGAGCCTGTGGCCACCAGCAGCTGGTCATAGTCGAGTTGCGAGCCATCCTCCATGTCGACCTGACCGCCATCTGGTCCCGGACGCACCCGAATCACCTTGCCATGAACATAGCGAATGCCAAGCTCCTGCAGATAGTGGTGGGATCGACGCTGACGTGCACCATCCTCGTCAATGGCTCCATTCAGGATGTAAGGAATGGCCATGCGCGAATAGGGCTCCCCGGGTTCGCCACTGATCAATGTGATCGTGGCTTCGGGTGAGTGTTCACGCAGTGTTTCTGCAGCCCGCACGCCTGCGGAACCGGCACCGATGATGACAAAGTTCATGGTGATTTGCCTCGTTATGCATCCTGTGTGAATGCGTTGATGTGATGTCCGCAGAGCCACAGCCAACTTTCCCGAGAAGAAAAAACCGTGGCGCCGCGCAACACGGGTGGAAATTCTAGTGTTTATTGCCAAAAATACCATCACCAGAAAATCACTTGAATTCGGCTCAAATTGGGGCACTCAAATGTGTGTTTTTTTTACGGATCTTTGCGAGGATCAACATGCCCAACTTTGCTGCCAACCTGACGTTGATGTTCAACGAAGTGCCGTTTCCAGAGCGCTTTGCCGCTGCCGCCAAGGCGGGATTCAAAGCCGTTGAGTTTCTGTTTCCGTACGACTACCCGGTCGCGGATGTGACGCGCTGGCTGAAAGACAACCATCTGAAAAGTGCACTCTTCAACATGCCACCTGGCAACTGGGGCGTCGGCGACCGTGGCATGGCGTCCATTCCCGGACGTGAAGAAGAATTCATGGCAGGCGTGCATAAAGCCATCGGCTACGCGCTGTCCATGGGCACGCCGACGATTCACGCCATGGCCGGGTTGATCCCGGACGGCGCTGACCGCCAATGGCATCGTTCGATCTACGTGAACAACCTCGCCCTGGCGGCTAAGGAGCTGGCCAAGCATGGGTTGACACTGGTGATCGAACCCATCAACACACGTGATATGCCGGGCTACTTTCTGAGTACGCAAGCCGAGGGGCACGCCATTCGTCAGAAAATCGGCGAGCCTAACCTCAAGGTGCAGATGGACTTTTACCACGCGCAGATCATGGAAGGAGACCTGTCCATGACCTTCAAGAATAACTTCGATGGCATTGGTCATATCCAGATTGCCAGTGTTCCGGCACGGCATGAGCCCGATGAAGGCGAGGTCAATTATCCACACCTGTTCAAGTTGCTCGATGACATGGGCTATGCAGGGTATGTTGGCTGCGAATACCGACCACGGGGAAAAACCGAAGATGGACTTGGCTGGGCAACAGGGCTGCTGTGAAAATCCTCATTTCCGGTGGTGCCGACTTTTTGGGGAAACGGCTTGCCAAACGCTTGTTCGAATTCTCTAGCGAATCGCCCCGAATTTCCACCAGAAGAGTACTATCAATAGCATGAAAGATGGGTAAAACATGAATACCAAGAGCACGATTCGGACCGCACAGTCCAGAGCAGCCGATGCACGCTTGGCAGTACAGGAGTTTTATGCTGGCGTACATCAACCAGACATGGCGGTGGTTATTTTTTTCTGTTCAAGCCACTACAACCTCGATGTGCTGGCCAACGAAATGCGTCTTCTGTTTACCGGTGTCCATGTCGTTGGCTGCACGACAGCTGGCGAAATTGGCCCCGCCGCTTACTGTGAATCCAGCCTCTCCGGTGCGAGCTTTCCCGCAGCCCACTTCACCGCTGTCAGCGGTCTGTTGGATCAGTTGCAAGAGTTCAACATCGCCAAGGGGCAAGTCTTCGCCAATAGCCTGCTGCAACGCATAGAGGTTCAGACGCCAAACAGTGAAACCAAGGATTACCTGGCCTTTCTAATGATCGACGGCTTGTCCGTGCGTGAAGAACCCGTCGTCCGGACACTCCAGAATGTATTGGGCAATGTCCCGTTGGTTGGAGGATCGGCAGGCGACGACCTCAAGTTTGCCAACACCAGGGTATTTCACGACGGAGCCTTTCACAACGATAGCGCTGTATTGCTCCTCCTTGCCACCGCACTGCCTTTCAGAATTTTTAAAACTCAACACTTTGTCAACGACAAAGAAAGACTCGTCGTTACCGAAGCAGACCCAGCCCTGCGGATCGTCAAGGAAATCAACGGATTGCCTGCCACTGAAGAATACGCCCGGTTGGTCGGATCGACGGTGTCCGAACTTGGTTCCCAGAGTTTTGCCAACTCACCGGTCGTCGTGACCATCGACGGAACGGACTATGTCCGCTCAATCCAGCGAGCCAATGCTGATGGCAGTCTGACGTTTTACTGCGCCATTGATGAAGGCTTGGTACTGCGCGTGGCGCATGGGAGCGACCTGATGGGCAACCTGAATAAAACCTTTGCGACGCTTTCTGCTGAAATTGGACCGCCGCAGGCCGTGCTTGCCTGCGATTGCATTCTGCGCAACTTGGAAATCACGCAGAGTGGGCTGAAAGAAAGTGTTGCTGACCTTTTCAGGCGCAACAACGTGGTTGGCTTCAGCACCTACGGCGAGCAGTACGGCGGTGTCCATATCAATCAGACGCTCACCGGCGTTGCTTTTGGCGCCCCGCAGGACAAGTTAAGCGATGTCTGAACCCATCTTGTCTGCTGCGCCATCGACCGAGAAGGCACTGCGTGACGAAATCACCCGCCTTAACAAAGTGGTCACCGCGTTGATGAATCGTGCCGAGAGAAGCGCCAGCGCTCAGGCGTCTGATTTTGGGATGTTCCAGGCCACAGTGATGCTTGAACAGCAAGTGCGAAATCGCACCGAAGCGCTGGAAGTGGCGGTGCGAGAAAATGAGAAGATCAACCGATCCCTGCAGCAAGAAAGGGCAGAGCAGCAGGTCCTGATCAAAAAGTTGGAAGAGGCGCATAACCAGCTTCTACAGTCAGAAAAACTCGCCTCCATCGGTCAATTGGCCGCAGGCGTTGCGCACGAAATCAATAATCCGATCGGTTTTGTCAAATCAAACCTCAGCACGTTGGAAGCCTATGTTGGTGACCTGCTAAGGATTGTTGATGCCTATGAGACCGGCCAACACCTGCTGCTGGCCGACGCCGAATTGCACAGACGCGTGCAGGATGCTTATGAGAAAGCAGACCTAGCGTATCTGCGCGAAGACATCGGCAAGCTCATCACCGAATCCATCGACGGCACGGCCCGTGTGCGCCGCATCGTGCAAGACCTGCTTAATTTTTCACGCATCGACAGCTCTGAATGGCAGTGGGTGGACCTGCACGCCGGGCTGGAAAGCACGCTCAATGTCGTGTGGAGTGAGCTCAAATACAAAGTCGACATCGTTCGCGAATTCGGCGCGCTCCCACAGGTTCAATGCTGCCCGGCGGAGCTCAACCAAGTCTTCATGAACATACTACTCAATGCGGCCCAAGCCATCACGGAGCACGGAACCATCACGCTGCGCAGCGGTTATGCCGACGACAAGGTCTGGGTGTCAATCACCGATACCGGGAAAGGCATCGATCCGGAGCTGCTAACCAAAATTTTCGACCCATTCTTCACCACTAAACCGGTGGGCAAAGGAACCGGGCTGGGACTCTCAATCGCCTATGGCATCATCAATAAGCATGGTGGAAGCATCAGCGTTCAAAGCAAGCCGGAGCAAGGCAGCACCTTTACCGTCTGGTTGCCGATACAAGGCCGAGCCAGCGAAGAGGTTCCATCCCGATAGTAGGGTCTGGTGAAAGAAGTCGCGTCGCTGCCGTGGCAGGTCACTACCCAATGTTCAACTTAAAGAAATGACCAAAACAATCCACGCGCAAATCAGAGTCTCCGGGCAGGTGCAGGGGGTCGGGTTCCGGCCTTTTGTCTTCAAACTTGCGACTGAGCTCGGTCTGGCGGGTTGGGTGCGCAACGACAGCGAAGGGGTAGAAATCGCTGTGGAGGGCGAGCGGGCACAGGTGATGCGTTTGATGGAGCGTTTGCAAACTGAGCCGCCTGCCTTGGCGCGGGTGGAAAGTGTTACCCATGACCTGACTCAACCGACCACGGGATTGCGCGGCTTCACCATCACGCCAAGCAAGTCCGGCAAGGTGCTGACGGGTATTGCGCCCGACATGGCGATCTGCCCGGATTGCCTGAAGGAAATGTTCGCCCCCCTGGATCGCCGCTATCGACATCCCTTCATCAACTGCATCCACTGCGGCCCGCGCTACACCCTCACGGCCGGTCTGCCTTATGACCGGGCCAACACCAGCATGGCGAAGTTTGTGCAATGCCCGGCTTGCCAAAGCGAATACGACTTGCCCACCACGCGCCGTTTTCATGCCCAGCCCAACGCCTGCCCAGCGTGCGGGCCGCGTTTGAGTTTGTTTGACGCCGATTGGCAGTCTGTTTTGACAGACGATCCGGTCGCTGCTACGGCAAAGCGCATCCAATCCGGGCAGGTGGTCGCCATCAAAGGCATCGGCGGCTTTCATCTGGTGTGCGATGCGTGCAATGCGGCAACAGTGGCCAGGTTGCGTGGTGGCAAGCAGCGCGAAGGAAAACCATTCGCGGTGATGGTGCTGAACGCCGCCTCAGCGCGGCTCTATGCACAGTTTCACGCGCAAGAAGCGGCCTTACTGGAGTCGGCGGAGCGCCCCATTGTGTTGCTGCATCAGTCAGATGTTTGTGAGAGGGAGTTGCAAGGCATTGCGCCAGGCTTGTCCAGCATCGGGCTGATGCTGCCTTACACACCGCTGCACTATTTGTTGTTCCATGAATTGCTCGGCAAGCCAGAGGGCACGGATTGGTTGCAACAGGCCACGCCGCTGGCCTTGGTAATGACCAGCGCCAACCCTGGTGGCGAGCCGTTGGTGAAAGACGATACCGAGGCGCGGGCATCGCTGTCTGGTCTGGCCGATGCCTTCCTTACACATGATCGCGACATCCTGCATCGCTGCGACGACAGCGTGATGAAGTGGCAGGACCATGCCGCCACTTTTGTGCGCCGCGCACGCGGCTACACACCGCGCCGCATCAAGCTCCCGTTCACCGGGCCGTCGGTATTGGCCTGCGGTGCCTGGTTAAAAAACACTGTCTGCCTCACGCGCGGTGACGAGGCGTTTGTCTCGCAACACATCGGTGACCTTGACCATGCGGGCACGCGGCAGATGATGGATGAGACGGTTGCTTACTTGAGCGACATTCTGGGTGTGCGGCCGCAAATCGTGGCGCACGATTTGCACCCGGATTTCTACAGCACGCAGTTCGCACAGACCTACGCTGCGCAACGCGGCTTGCCGGTGGTGGGCGTGCAGCATCACCATGCACACATTGCCGCGATCTGTGCCGAGCATGGCATCACAGAACCAGTGCTCGGGCTGGCGCTGGACGGCGTGGGCTTGGGCACAGACGGCAGTGCATGGGGTGGCGAGTTGCTGCGGGTGGTGGGTGCGCAATGTGAGCGCCTTGGTCACCTCACACCCTTGATGCTGCCCGGTGGAGACCGTGCGGCGCGTGAACCCTGGCGCATGGCGGCAGCGGCCTTGTTTGAGATGCAGCGCGGCGACGAGATTGCGCGCCGTTTTCCGCAGCAGGCCGGTGCGGCAATGATGGCGGGCATGTTGCAACGCCAGCTGAACTGCGTGGCCACCACCAGCATGGGGCGCTACTTTGATGCGGCAGCCGGGTTGCTGGGCGTGTGCGAGTTGCAGAACTACGAAGGGCAGGCCGCCATGCTGCTGGAAGGGCGGGCCGAGCGCCACGGCACAGTCGCCGCGCTGGCTACGGGTTATGTCTTCACCGCCGAGAACGATCTGAACTTTCTGCCGCTGCTGGCCCACCTTGCCGACTGTAAGGATGCTGCTGTTGGTGCCGCGCTGTTCCATGCCACGCTGGCCCAGGGCTTGGGCGAATGGGTGCTGCGTGCGGCCCGACGAAGTGGCATCAAGCACGTTGCACTGGGTGGTGGTTGCTTCCTCAACAGCGTACTGACGCAGGCATTGACCGAGAGTTTGTCGGCACAGGGTTTGAACGTGCTGATCGCGCAACAGCTGCCGCCCAACGATGGGGCCATCTCGCTCGGGCAAGCCTGCATCGCATTGCTGAAGATTTCCTAATCCCTGGCTCTTACCCTCGCCGCAGAAAGACGAGCATAGGAGGATAATTGCAATCCTTGACAGGAGAAAAACATGTGTCTCGCCATACCCGCTCTCATCGAAGAGCTGACGACTCCGGGCAACGCCATCGTCAACCTGGGTGGAGTTCGCAAAGAAATTTCGTTGGCACTGATCAATGACGCGGCTGTGGGTGATTATGTCATCGTGCATGTCGGCTACGCCTTGCAAAAACTCGACCCGGAAGAAGCACAACGCACGCTGGAGATGTTTGCCGAGATGGGGCAAATCGACGAGTTGCGCAGCGAGCTGGATGTTCAATGAAATACGTCGACGAATTCCGCAACGGTGAATTGGCAAAGAACATCGCCGCCAACATCGCCCGTGAGGCTGACCCGAAGCGCAGCTACCGTCTGATGGAATTCTGCGGCGGCCACACGCACGCCATCTCGCGCTATGGCATTGCTGATCTGTTGCCGTCGAATGTGCGCATGATCCACGGCCCCGGCTGCCCGGTGTGTGTGCTGCCTATTGGCCGTGTCGATCAGGCCATTCGCCTGGCACGTGAACAGGGCGTGATCCTGTGCACCTATGCTGACACGGTGCGGGTGCCTGCTTCCGACAACCTGTCGCTGATGCGCGCCAAGGCCAAGGGGGCCGATGTGCGCATGATCTACTCGACGCAGGATGCATTGAAGATCGCCCGTGACAACCCTGAACGTGAAGTGGTGTTCCTCGCCATCGGCTTCGAGACCACCACTCCCCCGACGGCGGTGGCCATCCAGCAAGCTGCCGCTGCCGACCTTAAAAATTTCAGCATCCTGTGCGACCACGTGCTGACCCCCGCGGCCATGCATGCCATCCTGGCCGTGGAAGGTGGCGTGGCGATTGACGGCTTTGTTGGCCCCGCGCATGTGTCCACCGTCATTGGCAGCAAGCCCTATGAACCGTTTGCCGACGACTACCACAAGCCGGTGGTGATTGCCGGGTTTGAGCCGCTGGACGTGATGCAGGCCATCCTGATGCTGGTGCGCCAGGTCAATGACGGGCGCGCTGCGGTCGAGAACGAATTCACCCGTGCCGTCACACGCGACGGCAATTTGAAAGCGCAGGAACTGGTGGCAGAAGTGTTCGAGTTGCGCGATACGTTCGAGTGGCGTGGCCTGGGCAGCGTGCCCCACAGCGCGTTGAAGCTGCGGCCCAAGTACGCCGCGTTTGACGCAGAGTTGAAGTTCGCGGTGGACTACGTCGCCGTGCCGGACAACAAGGCCTGCGAATGCGCCGCCATCCTTCGCGGCCAGAAGCGCCCACAGGAATGCAAGATTTTTGGCACCGTGTGCACGCCGGAAAACCCGATTGGCTCTTGCATGGTGTCTTCTGAGGGTGCGTGTGCCGCACATTACAGTTATGGACGATTTAGAGAAGCGGCGACATGAGCACCGGCAAACCCAACTGCACCCGCGCCCTTGACATCAAAAATGGCCGCGTGGACATGTCCCACGGCTCCGGTGGCCGTGCCATGGCACAGCTGATCACCGAGCTGTTTGCCAGCGCCTTCAACAACGAATACCTGGCACAGGGCAACGACGGCGCGTTGCTGCCCGCAGAGCAGGGACGGCTGGTGATGGCCACCGACAGCCACGTGGTGTCGCCACTGTTTTTTGCAGGCGGCGACATCGGCTGCCTGTCGGTGCACGGCACCATCAACGATGTGGCCGTGATGGGCGCGACGCCGCTGTACCTGTCGGCCTCGTTCATTCTTGAAGAAGGCTATCCGCTGGCCGACCTGAAACGCATCGTCGAATCGATGGCGAAGGCTTCGCGCGAGGCCGGTGTGCCCGTCGTCACCGGCGACACCAAGGTGGTGGAGCAAGGCAAGGGCGACGGCGTTTTCATTACCACCACTGGCGTGGGTGTGGTGCGCGACGGCATCCATCTCTCAGGCGATCTGGCGCAGCCGGGCGACAAGATTTTGCTGTCGGGCACGATTGGTGACCACGGCATGGCCATCCTGTCGCAGCGCGAGGGCTTGACGTTCTCCGCCCCCATCGTGTCTGACACCGCCGCCCTGCATGGCTTGGTTGCAGCCATGCTCGACAGCGGCGTGAAGCTGCGCGTGCTGCGCGACCCCACACGCGGCGGGCTGGCAACCACGCTCAATGAAATCGCCAAGCAATCCGGCGTGGGCATGATGCTGCAGGAGTCCGCCATCGCGGTGAACCAGCCGGTGGAAGCCGCCTGCGAGTTCCTGGGGCTGGACCCCCTGTATGTGGCCAATGAAGGCAAGCTGATCGCCATCTGCGCGCCAGAAGATGCACCGCGCCTGCTGGAAGTGATGCGTGCGCACCCGCTGGCAAGCGCCGCATCCATCATCGGCGAGGTGCAGGAAGATGCGCACGGCTTTGTGCAGATGACCACCAAACTGGGCGGCCGCCGCGTGGTGGACTGGCTGGCTGGGGAACAGCTCCCCAGGATTTGCTGAACGCTGATTCCGTTTGCCAATGCATGGGGAGCTGGTCACTCAAACAGCAGCCGATCAACACCACCATGCCCATGGTTGCGCTCGAAATTTGCAAGCATTTTAGCCCTCTAGCCCAGGTGATACGCGGACAAGTAGCTCTCAAAAATATAGTGATTGAAGCAACCCCGCCAGATCACCCTCACTGAACAGCGGCTGCTTGCGCCTGGCCGCGGTGCTGTGCATGCCGTCCGCCAGCGCGGCCATGCGTTCTTGCTGCGCCAGGATGCGCTCCACCAACGTGCTTTGCCCAACCAGGGGACGAAGTGGGTCACCGTGCAGGCACAAAGGTTGAATAGAAAATCAGGCGCTAGCCCTTTTGTAATAAGGGCATATAGCTATTCATTCAATAGTTTTGCTGGGGCCGTTGGTGCTCGTGATGCCAGGTGAGTGGCGGGGTCGGCGTTTGCCGGTTTGCTTGCTGGCGTGGGCGTTGGGTGGCCCTTGGCCCGTGACTCACTGCCAACCGTCACCTGCTTTTAACGGGCGGGGATGGGTTCGGGGTGGCGGATATCAACTTAAGACATGAAAGCAACATTCGACTCTCGACGACCATCGGCAAGGCTCGACCCATTGCTGACGTAGAGACCGATGAATGGGTCGCCTGAAAGCGGTCATTCATGTGCACTCGAGTTCAGGCCACGGATGCCTGCTTCAGGGAAGCTCAATCTGCATAGAGGACTTTGCTTGGCGACTAGGTCGCCGACATTGGGACCAGTTGCCCGATGACAGTCATTGAACGAATCGAATTCTCAATACCGCCCGTTCAGCCTGGAGAAGTGGAAGGTGGTCTTGGTCGGCTCTTGTGCTGCGCATTGCTGCTGCTCATCACGGGCAGCTCTATGACGGATCAATCTTGGAGTTTTGGTGGCCTACCGCCGCCATTCAAACTGGCCGCAATGGGCACTTATGTACAACATCGACCTGAAATCAAATCAACTATCGGCCTTCACGGCTAATACCGGGCAGGATACGGAAAGAAGCAGCTCCTGGGCGACGCTACCCAGGATGAGTTTGCCAACCGCTGAGCGCTTTCGTAGGCCGATAATCAGCACGGACACGCGCATAGAATCGACCAAAGCTTCGATTTCATCAGCAGCGTTTTTGCCACGAACCAACTGTCTGAATTCCGCGTTCAAACCCGAGTTCTTCAGCGCCTTTTGCACACGTTCAGCATCGGTACCATCTACCGCAGAGGGGTCAGCTTTCCCACCACCGGGCGACGCGTTGACCACCAGCAGGTGTTCATCTCGGCGCTTTGCAATTTCGATGCCTTTGTCCAAAGCCGCTTCCCCCTCGGGGCGCGGCACATAAGCCACAAGTATGGTCATTGTTTCACTCCTTTAAGTTGCAGATGATTGAATCCAACGTACGTGCACACCACACCCGTTGAGCTCCCCGTATTCTGTCCGCAGCGTGATGTATATGCCTGCCAATCAAGGGGACCAGTCACATTCTGGAATAGTTAGGCCCGCCACCGCCCTCGGGCGTTACCCAGACGATGTTCTGCGTCGGGTCCTTGATGTCGCAGGTCTTGCAATGCACACAGTTCTGTGCATTGATCTGCAGCTTGTCGGTACCACTGTCATCCTTGATGAACTCATACACC
>JARLJH010000057.1 GCA_031291305.1 Rhodoferax sp.
GAAGATTCTGGGGTGCGCAAAGCAACAGAATTATGGTGAGAACGAACCTCGTGAAATCCGGCAAGAGTCAATATCTGCGCGGCTTCCAAGCGAACTGCAACCACAAACTGTTCATAACTGGGAACTGTGCATAACAGCCTGAAACGGGCACCCGCACCGCAGCGGGAGCAAACATTCGCTCAAGCCAGCCGACGAGTGCATCGTGTCTGGTCCTCGCCAGCGATGCGGCTGTGCCCTGTATGAATACCAGAGGTGCTGGCTGACTCAGGACGGCGTGGCACTCAGCGTAGCGGCATCAAGGAGGAGCCCACAGGGCGGGGGACAGCCGCGTAGCTGAGTGCCGCGTCGTCCTGAGTTCTCGCGTGGCCAGATCCTGCAAGCTTGGCAAATGATGTAGCGCCCGCAGTCCGCGCGAGCGCATCGCCGCCAGCGTCTCCAAACAGCAAAGGGCTGTTTGAACGGCTCAAGCAGCGATGACTTTGGCTGCCTTGTCGATCTGCTGACGCAGTTCGGCGTAATTCATCGTGACCGGGAACTGCGGGAACTCGTCAATCACGTTTTGCGGCGGGTGAAACAGGATGCCAGCGTGGGCTTCGGCCAGCATGGCGGTGTCGTTGTAGGAGTCGCCAGCTGCAATGACCAGGAAGCGGAGTTCCTTGAAGCGTTGCACAGCCTCTTTTTTCTGGTTCGGCATGCGCAGGTGATAAGCGACCAGGAAGCCCTCGGCGTCGGCTTCCAGCTTGTGGCAAAACAAGGTGGGCATGTTCAGTTGGGCCATCAGCGGCATGGCAAATTCATAAAACGTGTCCGACAGGATGATCACCTGGTAGTCGCGCCGCAGGGCGTCCAGGAAGTCGCGTGCGCCGGGCATTGGGCCCATCTCGGAAATCACCTTTTGAATGTCGGGCAGGCCCAGTTTGTGCTTTTTGAGCAGGTCCAGGCGGAAGCTCATCAGCTTGTCGTAATCAGGCTCGTCACGCGTGGTGCGCGACAACTCGGGGATGCCAGTGCGTTTGGAAAACTCAATCCAGATTTCGGGGACGAGCACGCCTTCAAGGTCAAGACAAACGAGTTGCACAAAAATTCTCCAACAGTGGTGGGTAAGGCGAATGCCTTGGGAGGTTAAGCAGCTTGCATCAGCTGCGGGGAGTGTAGTTGCTTCGCAGCGCATGTTCGCCTTGAACGACTGCTTCACAGAAGGCTTGTTTTGTAAGGGAATTTGCTTCGGGAGACGGCATAGGCGCATACTGTGCCTCACACACCAACCCACCAGGCTTACCATGGAATTCAAGGACTATTACAAGACGCTCGGGCTGGAGCGTACCGCCACCGAGGACGAGGTGCGCAAGGCGTACCGCAGGCTGGCGCGGCTGTACCACCCCGATGTCAGCAAGGAGCCCGACGCGCAGGCGCGCATGCGTGACCTCAACGAGGCCAACGATGTGCTGCGCGACAAAGAAAAGCGCGCCGCCTATGACGCGCTGGCTGAACGTGTGGCGCGTGGCGGCTCGGCTGAGCCGGGTGGTGGATTCCAGCCACCGCCGGGTTGGGATGAAGGCTTTGAGTTTCATCGCGGCCCAGGCCAGGGGCCCGCTGATCAGGCCGATTTCAGCGACTTCTTTTCGTCGGTGTTTGGCGCGGCACAGCAGCGCAAAGCGCACCAGCGTAGCCAGAGTCAACCGCAAAGCCTGCGTGGCGAAGATCACCACGCCGCCATTGAGATCAGCATTGAAGACGCCCTGCATGGCAGCGAGCGCGAGATCACCCTGCGCGCGATGGAAATCGACCCCCACGGCCAGCCGGTGTTTGTCAACCGCACGCTACACGTCAAAATTCCGGCGGGCGTGCATCCGGGGCAGTTCATCCGTTTGGCCGGACAAGGCATGCCCGGTCAGGGCGGCGGTGCGCCTGGTGACCTGTTCCTGGAGGTGCGCCTGGCCCCGCATCAGCTTTATCGCGTCGATGGGCTTGACCTGTATATGACGCTGCCGGTGACACCGACCGAGGCCGCGCTGGGCGCACAGGTGCAGGTGCCGACACCGGCGGGCAGCCGGGTTGAAGTCACTGTGCCACCCAACGCCAGAAGTGGTTTGAAGCTACGGCTGAAAGAGCGTGGCCTGCCTGGCAAGCCGCCAGGTCATTTGTATCTATTGCTTGAAATTTCCTTGCCGCCCGCAAACACCGAGGCGGCCCGTCAGGCCTACGCGCAATTGGCCAAAGCCGCACCGTTTAACCCGCGCCAGCACCTGGGAGCCTGAAGATGAGCCTGATTTTGAAGACAAGTCGCGTCCAGCAGGCCACGACCTCCATCACAACGGTGGTGGCCACCACCATCATCAGCAGCGCCCAACCGCTGTCGGCGGCCGACCTGGCGCACGCTTGCGGAGCCGATCTGGCCTGGGTGAATGAATTGGTGGCCTTGGGCATTGCCGGGCAGTCTGACCCCGATCAGGCGCGGCAAGGACGGTTTTACAGTGCCGACCTGCAATGCGCACTTGAAGCCAGCCGCCTGCAGCGCGACTTTGGCGTTTCTCTGGATGCTGCCGCGCTGATTCTGGACCTGCAGCACGAGGTGCGCCGCCTCAAAGCCAGTCTGCAGGCGTTGGGGCTGTCCTGAGCATGGCAAGCAGAGCAATAAAACAAGGAGTGACGCTACGCAACGTTGTTATACCAAGCACCATCGGCGTTGATGAAATGATCGGCCGCCGCCGGACCCCAAGAACCCCGTTCATAGACGTTGACAGCAGGATGTTCAACAAGCACCGGGTCCACCACTGCCCAGGCCGCTTCGATGGCGTCTTCACGGGCAAACAGCGCGCCGTCGCCGTTCATCGCGTCGGTCAATAAGCGTTCGTAGGGAGATTGCTCACCCGGTTCTTCTTCAAGCAGCGAGAACTCACGTTGATCGCCGATAAATTCCTTGCCGGCCCGTTTCACCCGTGCCGCCAGCGCGATCGTCGAATGTGGTGACAGGTGAAAGCGCAGATAGTTTGAGCTTTCAGGGACTGCCGAGTCGGCAAACAGGTTTTGTGGCGGAGGTTTCAGCCTGACAACCACTTCGCAGGCCGTGGTAGGCAGGCACTTGCCCGAGCGCAGGTACCAGGGTACCCCTGCCCAGCGCCAGGAATCGATATGGACACGCAGCGCGCAAAAGGTCTCGACATCAGAGTCGGGCGCTACCTGTGGCTCGTCTCGGTACCCCAGATATTGCCCGCGAACGATGTCGTCCGGGCCCAGCGGTCGCATTGCCGCGAATACATCGGCCTTGTGGCGGTGGACAGCCTCAAAGTCGCGGCTGGCGGGCGGCTCCATCGCCAGTAGCGCGACGATCTGGAATAGGTGGTTCTGCATCACATCGCGCAGGCAGCCCGCGCTTTCATAGAAGGCGCCACGGCCTTCGACACCAAATTGTTCGGCCAGCGTGATTTGCACGCTGGCGATGTGGTGACGATTCCAGATCGGCTCGAGAAAGGAGTTGGCGAAGCGGAAATACAGAATATTCATGATCGCTTCCTTGCCCAGGAAGTGGTCGATGCGGAAAATCGCGTTTTGCGGGAAGGCTTCCAGCGCGACCTGGTTGAGCTCGCGTGCCGAGGCCAGATCACGGCCAAAAGGCTTCTCGACGATGACACGTGCGCCCTTTGCCAATCCGGCGGCACCCAGGCCGCGTATCACCGTGGGAAACAGCGTCGGCGGAATGGCAAGGTAAAACACCGGATGTTGCGCAGTCAATAGATGGCGGCGAAGTTCCTCAAAGGTGGCGGTATCCTGATAGTCACCACAGACGTACTGCAGCGCTGGCAGCAAGCGGTCCAGGCCATCCTGGGCGATGTCAGTAACCTCCTGCTCCACGCTTGCCTTGGCACGGGCGCGCAACTGTTCCACGTCCCAGGGCGAAGACGCCACGCCAATCACGGGGACTTTCAGTGTGTCGCGCAACGCCATCGCATACAGCGCTGGAAAGATCTTCTTGTATGCCAAGTCGCCAGTGGCACCGAAGACGACCAGGGCATCGGCAGCTTGCTGGGTTGATTCGGTGGCGTGTGGCTCCATCTCAGTTCCCCACTTCCGGTGGTGCAGCGGGTTTTTCGATGTGGCCGCCGAATTCGTGCCGCATGGCAGATTGCACGCGGTTGGCAAAGTCTGCATCGCCGCGCGAGCTAAAACGTGCATACAGCGCCGCACTCAACACCGGCACTGGAATCGCTTCATCGATGGCTGCCTGAATTGTCCAGCGGCCTTCGCCGGAATCAGACACGCGGCCTTCAAATCCGGTGAGCGTGGGGTCTGCAGCCAACGCCGTGGCCGTGAGGTCAAGCAGCCACGACCCGATCACACTTCCCCGGCGCCAGACCTCGGCAATTTCCGGCAAGTTCATCTCAAACTGGTACATCTCGGGATCGCGAAGTGGCGTGGTTTCCGCGTCAATCTCTTGCGCTTGCTGGCCAATGTTGGCATGGCGCAGGATGTTCAAACCTTCTGCGTACGCCGCCATGATGCCGTACTCAATACCGTTGTGCACCATCTTGACGAAGTGGCCGGCACCGTGCGGACCACAGTGCAGCCAGCCCTGATCGGCGCTGCCGCTGTCCTGCTTGCGCCCGGGCGTTGGTTTGGCGCCGTCGGGGCCAGGTGCCAGCGTCTTGAAGACGGGTAGCAGTTGTTTTACCGCACTATCAGCGCCACCAATCATCAGGCAAAAACCGCGCTCTAGTCCGGCTACGCCGCCACTCGTACCGACGTCAACGTGGTGGATGCCTGAAGCGTGCAATACCGCTGAGCGGCGGACGTCGTCGCGGTAATAGGAGTTGCCACCGTCGATGACGATATCTCCCGCGTCGAGCAGCGGTGTCAGCTGCTTTATGAGGTCGTCAACTGCGGCCGCTGGGACCATCAACCAGATGGCTCGTGGTCGCTCAAGCGAGTTGATCATTTGTTGCAGCGACGTCGTGCCGGTTGCACCAAGCGCAACGAGTCGCTCGACGACTTCCGGTTGGTGGTCATAGATGACGCAGTCGTGGCCGCCACGCAATAGCCGTGTCGTCATACTGGCACCCATACGCCCGAGTCCGATCATGCCAATTTTCATTTGTTCACCTTTTGAGAAATGACTTGCAAGGCACACGGAGCTGTGCGCTGGAGAGAGTATGCGCTGTCTGACTTATAGGGTGCTTAATCTCTCTCGGGTCAACACCCCAGAAAGGGTTATGTTCTTTGACGCCCAGTTGCCGTGGGTTAACGACATTGAAGGACGGTCGCTCTGGCCGATGGGGCAGTGCGTGACCCCAACTGAGGGGATTTGGATATCAGGTTGTGGCCTCATCCAGGCTGTCAGTCTCCAGATGCCCAGTATCAGCCCAGCCCACCAGGGTGAAGCCCTCGGGCGTCCACAGCAGCCGGTTGATGGCGGCGTTGGTCAGACTCCAGGTGCGCGGTGCCTGCACGTCCTGGCCGGTGGCCAGGCGGTAGAGCATGTCCATCACGCCGCCATGGGCCACCAGGACGATCTGGTCGCCAAGGTGTTTTTCCGCCAGGCCGGTGACGGTGCTCAACACCCGCTCGCGCATGACCAGCAGCGACTCGCCACCCGGAGGTGCCCAATCGGGGACGCGCTTGCGCCATTGCAATGACATGTCGGGCCAGGTAGCTTCGATCTCGGCGTAGGTCATGCCTTCAAATTCACCAAACCCGCGTTCGCGCAGACCTGCGAGTGGGATGAGTGGGCAGCCCGCCATGTCGGCGATGGCCTGGGCGGTTTGCCAGGCGCGCAATAGATCGCTGGCATAGATTGCATCAATGGGCTCATCCACCAGGGCCTGCGCTGCACGTTGCGCTTGCCAGAGGCCCAACTCGTTGAGCGGGATGTCCAGGTGGCCCTGCAGCCGGGTGTCTACGTTCCAGGCGGTTTCCCCGTGGCGGATGGCGATGATGCGGGTGGCTTGCATGTGGACAATCTCTGGCAGAAAAATGCTATTAATAATAGAGCTATTAGCGCAAGAAATACGGGGGCTATAGCCCTATTTTCCTTAAGAAATTGTAACGGATGCAAGGGCCTGGCGCACAGCCTACGCGCCGACGACAGGCGTTCAATCTTGGCTGGCTGGCAAACCCGCCATCAGTTCCTCAAACTTGTCTGCCGCAAGTCCAGGCGCGCACAAAAATCCTTGAAACGACTCGCAGCCCAGGCTGGCCAGGTAGTCGCGCTGGGCGGGCGTTTCCACACCTTCGGCCACCAGCTTGAGCTTGAGCCCGCGTGCCATGCCAATGGTGGCACTCACAATGGCCCGGTCACTCTCGTCGTCGGGCAGGCCGGTGACAAATGAGCGGTCAATCTTGAGCTTGGAGATCGGAAAGCGCTTCAGGTAAGCCAGGCTGGAGTAGCCGGTGCCAAAGTCATCAATCGATAGCGCGATACCCAGAGCCGCCAACGCGTGAAGGCGGCTGAGCGTCTCGTTGGCGTCCTGGATCAGGATCGACTCGGTGAGTTCCAGTTCCAGCAGTTGAGGCTTCAGTCCGGCGATGCGGATCACCGCCGCAACCGTTTCTACAAAGTCCGGCAGCTGAAACTGCAGCGCCGACACATTGATGGACACCGTGACGGGGGTGCCTCGGTTTTGCCACAGCGTGGCTTGGCGCACCGCTTCTTCCAGAACCCAGGTGCCAATGGTGGTGATGAAGCCTGATTCTTCGGCCAGCGGGATGAACATCGCGGGCGAAATACTGCCCAGCTCGTCGTCGGTCCAGCGAATCAGCGCTTCGGCCCCTAACAGGCTGCCGTTGGTCAGGGAAATTTGCGGCTGGTAATGCAGTCGGAACAACCCTTTGTCCATGGCCTGGCGCATGGCGTGGTCCATCTTCAGGTGCGACAGCAGGTTGACATTCATCTGCGGCTGGTAAAAGCGAAAGCTTCCTCGGCCGCGCGCTTTGACCAGGTACATGGCCGTGTCCGCGCACTTGATCAGCGTGTCTAGCGACTTACCGTCTTCCGGGTAGAGCGAGATGCCAATACTGCAGCCGATGGAAAACTGCATGTCGTCAATGTGCAGGGTTTGACCCAGGGCCTCCAGAATGCGCTGCGCCAGAACCTCGGCACCGCGCGCATCGATTTCCTGCAGAAAAATGACAAACTCGTCACCGCCCAGGCGGCACAGGGTATCTGTTTCACGCAGGCAGCCTTTCAGGCGCTGTGCCACATCCACCAGCACCCGGTCGCCAAAGGTGTGTCCCATGGAGTCGTTGATGTTCTTGAAGCGATCCAGGTCGATGAAAAACACGCCGCACTCACCGTTGTTGCGCTCGGCCACGCGCAGGGCAAACTCGGCGCGTTGTGATAGCAGCAGGCGGTTGGGCAGACCGGTCAGCACGTCGTTGTAGGCCAACTGTTCGATGCGTTTCTGGGCCTCATGCTCTTCAGTGAGGTCGCGAAAGAAGCCAATGCTGTGGGTGACCTGGCCCACTTCGTCGCGCAGCAAGACCCAGGACATCTGGACAGCACAGGCGCGCAGATCCTGCTGGCGGATCCAGAGCTGACCGCGCCAGAAACCCTGCTCTTGCAGCTTGGCGGGCAGGCCAGGCATCAGTTCGGTATCTTGCGGATCGTAAAAGATATCCTGCGGCAAGGCCCCCAGCAGCTTGCCCGACGGGCACTGCATCAGGCTTTCGCAAGCCGGGTTGACAGCGAGGATGAAAAAATCCGGGCTGGTGATGAAGATGGATTCCAGGCTGGACTCGAACACCTTGGCGGCCAGCTTGAGCTGGGATTGCGCCGCCAGGCTTTGGGTGATATCGCGAAACGAAGCTACTCGCCCGGTGGGTTGGCCACGGCTGTACTGCGGGCGGGTAACCCGCTCCAGTACACGTCCACTGGTCAGAACCAGCATGTCGGACGTTTCCAGCAAGGGGTTGTCAACCATTTCCTGCAGACGTTGCCGGAAGTGCTGTGCATCACTGACCTGGTTTGCCAGATGGGCGTAGATCGCGGTGTCGTCACGGCGTAGCAGCAGCGCCTCGGGTACGGACCACAGTTCGGCAAAGTGACGGTTGTAGTTGCGAATGCCACCATTCAGGTCCGTCACCAGGATGCCGTCGGCGGTGGACTCCAGTGTGGCACGCAGTTCTGCTACCAGTTTTTCAAGCTCGTCTTCGGTACTACGTTGTCGACGAAGGTCGCGCAGGCCCACCAGGTACACCGAACGATCGGCCTCGGGCCAGACCAGGCTGACCCGCCGCTCCACCGCCACGGCCATCCCGTCGGCACCGCGCAGCAGGGTCTCGGAATGGATGTTCTCGGTGAGTCCGGACGCCACGTCTTCCCAGAAAAATTGGTCTTCCGGAGTGGCAGTGAGTTCGATGGCGGGTTTGCCCACCATGTCCTGGCGCTGCAGCCCTAGCAGGTCACAAGCTGCCTGGTTGACGGCCAGAATACGCAGGTCCACCGGATTCACCAGCCAGACCGACTCCAGCAAACCTTCCAGCAGGGGGCGCCAGACGATGCGCGTCATGGTGCCACCTCGTGCGGGTGCAGGTCCACCGCTGGCTCAAAAAAGTAGCAGATGCGCTGTCGGGGCGACAAGTAGTTCAGTGCGTCGTCTGGCAGCCCGGAGGGCTTGAGACTGCGTTTGATGCCCAGTTCTGGCGCGGCTTCTAGGTCCAGAATCAACGCCTCGTGCTTGGGCACCTTGGCGTCAAAAACAATGACGCGTGGCTTGAGAGGGCGTGAAGAGTTTACGGACACCACCATGGCATAGCGTTCATCATTGAGTTGTGCCACCGAGCCAGGCGGGTATACGCCCATCATGCGGATGAATGAGCTCAGCACGGTGGAGTCAAAACAGGATCTTGACTGCGCAAACAGCAGTGCCAGGGCTTCGTGTGGGGTCAGCGCAGCGGCTGGACGGCTCGGATTGCACAGATCGTCATAACGGTTAACCAGCGCCAGAATCCTGGCGGGCAGGGTGATCGCGTCGCCCTTGAGCCGCGCCGGAAAACCGCTGCCGTCCATCATTTCATGGTGTTGCGCAATGGCCTGCAAGGCACCGGGTGGCAACCCCATGCGCTGGCACAGCATCACACTTTGCGCCACGTGTGCCTGGAAGGCTTTGGTTTCAGGTGCAGAAAAACTGCTTTCCTGCCAACGCACCCGATCTGGCAACTCCAGCTTGCCGATGTCATGCAAAAACGCAGCCAGACCCAGATCGGTCATTTCTGTTTCACCCAGGCCCATCTGCTTGCCCAATAGCATGCAGAGGATGCTGATGTTGACCGGGTGCATGGAAAGTCTGTCGCCCATGCCGTCTGACAGCAGGCGGATAGCAGATTCACCCGTGGTAAGCATCTCGCTGACATAGCCGTTGACCATTGCCTGACATTGCGACATCACCTCGCTAGGGTGGCTGCGAACCTGTTCCAGCGCTTGCTTGTATTGCCGCACGGTCTGGCCGAAACGACGCTCGCACATGGCTAGGTCACGTTGCTGGGCAGTTAGCCTTTCGGCGTGTTGTTGGCGCAGCAGTTGCTCCGCATTCTTCTGCGCCTGTGCGGGCTGCAAGTCTGTCGCAGCGGATTCAACCCCAGCTGTATCAGGGAGGTCGCTTTTGGCTGGGACGTAGCGAATCTGCTGGCGCCCCAGACCACGAATGATCTCGATTTGTTTGTCGGAACTAATCTTGAAGCTGCTCGTGGGGAACGGGTGCGCCATCCAGCCCAACTCAAGCTCAATGTACATGCCGGGCCGCAATTGTTCGACATCAATAATTTCTGACCGGGCTTCGTCCATGGGGGGGTGGAAAACAGTGAACACGCTGGGAATACCTGTCAACGACTAATCTTTTTGGTTGGCCCAATCATACAAACGAAACAATGCCCCAAGGCGCATTTGCACGTGGCAGTTACATGTATGTGGCCGTTGCCATCCCGGAGATCAGCGCGCAATCTCGATGTCGACGCGACGTTCGCCTGCGGGCGGGTTGGGAAAGCCCTGCAGTGCGGCATCCAGCATGGCGGGCAGTATGGCCTCGCTGTCAGACCATGGGTCCTCGTGCACGGCATGCGACTCAAACACCACGGCCTGTGTGCTACGGTCACGCATGATCAGGCTGACCTTGCGCCAGTAAGTGGTGCGTGCGTCCAGACCAGGAAACAGGCTGCCATGGCCGAACGCCATACCGCCGCGCCCCATTCTCCAGCCCAGATGCCAGCCCAGCCCAGGAGGGTCCAGCACCTCCTGCTGTGCGTTCTGGGTGGCCGACACCTGCACGCTGTAGCGCGCGGCCGCGTCATCGCGCGTCATGCCGACCTTGCTCAGGGCTTGTTCGGCCATGGCTTCCAGTTGCGCCTGCGCCTGTGGGTTGGTCTGTTGCGAAGGCAGACGTTCAAAGCGGTAGCGGCTGCCAGTCGGCACGGGGGCTGGCGCAAAGCTGATGACCTGGCTGTCCACCAGCCGCACACCTGCACATCCGGTGAGTACCAATACTACGAAAACAAGAGCTGTTAGCGCTTTGTTCATAGGGGCTAGAGGTCAATTTAATCTAAATGTTGGTGGCTATCACGGGAATCCCGGGTCGTGCGGCCATGGGGAATTCCTCTTCGTCAAACACTCTGTCGCCATCGACATCGGCCTGACCGGTGATCTGGATGTTCTGGAAATCGTGGCGTTTGCGGTCCATCAGGTGTGAGGGCACCACGTTTTGCAAGGCCGTGAACATGGTCTCGGTGCGGCCTGGCCACTGGCGCTCCCACTGGTGCATCATGCGCTTGATTTCCTGGCGTTGCAAGTTCTCCTGGCTGCCGCACAGGCTGCACGGGATGATGGGGAACTCACGGTGTTTGGCCCAGGCGATCAGGTCCTTTTCGGCCACGTTGGCCAATGGCCGGATGACGATGTGGCCGCCGTCGTCGCTGACCAGTTTGGGTGGCATGCCCTTGAGCTTGCCGGCAAAAAACATGTTCAAAAAGAAGGTGTGCAGCATGTCGTCGCGGTGGTGGCCGAGCGCGATTTTGGTGATCTTCAGCTCGTCCGCCACCCGGTACAGGATGCCGCGGCGCAGGCGGCTGCACAGGCTGCACATGGTTTTGCCCTCGGGTACCACTTGTTTGACGATGCTGTAGGTGTCCTGCGTCTCGATGTGGAACTCGACGCCCAGCTTGCTCAGGTACTCGGGCAGGATGTGCGCCGGAAAGCCGGGTTGTTTCTGGTCCAGATTGACGGCGACGATGTCAAAGTGGATGGGCGCACGCTTTTGCAGCTTGATCAGAATGTCGAGCAAGCCAAAGCTGTCCTTGCCGCCGCTGATGCAGACCATCACGCGGTCGCCTTCTTCGATCATGTTGAAGTCGATGATGGCTTGGCCAACTTGGCGGCAGAGGCGTTTTTCGAGTTTGTGGGCTTCGCGCGCGGCGCGCACAGCGGCTTCGTGGCCGGATGGTTGGCGTGAGGTGGTGGCGTCGGGCGCGTGCGGCTTGTCGGCCAAGGTAAGGCTGTCAGGTAAGTCTGTCAATGGATCGGTCCAAGTTGTCGTCATAGGTTTCTCTTTCACCATTGCCCGGTTTCCATGCGGATGGCGACTTCGCAGTCGGCAAAAATCTCCAGTTTGGCGATCTTGACGCGCACGCCTTTCACGTTGGGCAACTGCATCAGTCGATTGGCCAGCTTGCCGATCAGCGATTCGAGCAGGTTGACGTGCTCGGCCGTGCACTCGTCGATGATGATCTTGCGCACCTTGCGGTAGTCCAGCACGTGGGTGATGTCGTCGTCGCGGGGCAGCAGCGGCTGCGGACCCAGATTGAGTTCGGCATCGACCTGAATCGGTTGTGGGGCGGTCTTTTCGGCTTCCAGAATGCCCAGGTTGGCATCAAAGCGCAGGCCGGTCAGGGTCAGGGTTTGCAGCCCTGTGGTGTTGGTGGTCATAGGGGGTTTGGAGCTCATCAGGGGTCTTATTTGGTACGAAACACTTCAACACCCACACCCGCGCAGTCTGGGTAAACGTCGGGTTTGCAACTGGACAGTCGTACCGCCATCACTTGTGGGTGCGCGAGCAACACAGCAGCGAGGTCGTCGCAAAGCGTTTCCTGCAAAACGATGTGGCCAGAGCGCAGGCGCTGGCTGATGACATCGCGAATAAAGTCGTAGTCCACGACCTCGGTCAATTGGTCTGCTTGAGGGGTAGAGCCGTCATAGGGTACGAACAATTCGACATTGAAGATCACGCGTTGAGGGTGGTCTTTTTCAAAGTCATGTGCACCGATCATCACCTCGACGATGTGGTCCCGCAAAAACAGCTTGCGGCAGGTCAGCGCCAAATTGGCGACGTCGGTGGGATTCATTGGCTATCCTTCAACAGGTCTTGAACCAAGAACATCACATCCCGCGGCAGTGGCACCAGATGTTGGCCGTTGTCCACGGTCAGTGTTACCCCGGTGACGCATGGGTTATTGGCGAGAAACAGGCAGCTTGCGGCAACCTGCGCTGGGGCCGTGGGGCGGCGCATCAGGTTGATTCGACTGGCCTTGTCAAAATTTTCCTGGGTTTGTGGTCCGCTCAAAAACATCAGGCCAGGGGCGACGCCGCACACGCGGAGTTGGGGTGCCAGCGCTTGAGCCTGCAGCGCAACCAGTCGCTCCAGAGCCAGTTTGGATGTTGTGTAAGAAAAATAATCAGGATTCAGATTGAAGACTTTTTGATCCAGAACATGAATGATGCTTCGCTCGCCGGAAGTATCACTGCCGGAAACGCCTTGGGCCATCAACGCAGACAGGGCCATGGGAGCCAGCAGGTTGACTTCAAGTTGTTGGCGCGCCGCATTGATGTCAAAGTCCCGGGCACTGTCGGGCTCAAAGCTGGACGCGTTGTTGACCAGGCAGTCCAGTGGCCCTGATTGCGCCGTGATGTGGATCATCATTTGCCGACGCTGTGCATCATCGGCCAAATCGGCTTGAATGGTGTGAATCGAGAAGCCTTGCTGTTCCAACTCGTTACGCAGTAGCTCGGCCGCGCTAGATGATTGCTGGTAGTGGCACCACACATCCCAGCCTGCTGTAGCGAAACAGCGGCAGAGCATGCTGCCCAGCCGTTGCGCACCACCGGTGATTAAGACGCTTCTAGCCATGTTGTGAGGCGACGCTCAAAAGCGCCCTGACAAAAAAGGCCAAGTTTGGTCAACTCGGCGAGTTTTCTGGATCCACCATCACCCAACACCAGCATTCCTAATGCGCTGATAGGCGTCAGTAGCATCACCGTTGCAAGCATCTTCAGCCAGCGAATGAGGTCGCTGGACGCTTTCATCGAGTCGTCGTTCATGGGCAGTTTTTCTTGAACAGTGAAAGCGAACGGTTTGACAACGGCTTCATTTTGATTGCGGGCGCTATTGGTGTGATGTCGCGTTTTGCGCACGGACGTCAGTGG
Organism: Rhodoferax sp.; assembly: GCA_031291305.1. GTDB lineage: Bacteria > Pseudomonadota > Gammaproteobacteria > Burkholderiales > Burkholderiaceae_C > Rhodoferax. The sequence goes on from JARLJH010000057.1 coordinate 13,400, forward strand.
TCACCAAATGCTGGCCACCATCCACCAGAATGGTGGTGCCCGTGATCGATTGATTGTTCAAGGCAAAGGCCACCGTCGCGGCCACATCAGCGGCAGTGGAGGTGTGTCCCAAAGGAGACAATTTGTTGAAGGCCCCAAACTTTTCCGGACTCAACATATGGCTGGAAAGGGTCTGGCCTGGCGCCACGCCAACCACGCGCAGGCGCGGGGCCAGTTCAATGGCCAGCATGGTGTTGGCGGCTTCCAGTGCGGCCTTGGACAGGGTGTAGCTCATGAAATCCGGGTTGGGGTTCCAAAGCTTCTGGTCCAGCAGGTTGACGATGGTGCCGCGGGCGGCGTCGCCCTGCGTTTTCAGGTGATCAAACAGCGCGTAGCTGAGCAAAATGGCGGCACCGGCGTTGCTGCGTACATGCTTTTCCAGCGCCGCGAAGGTGAAGGTGGCGGCGGTGTCGTGCTCAAACGTGGAGGCGCTGTTCACCAGCGCATCGACATGGCCAAATTCTTCGATCACCGTGGGCAGCAGGTTGCGTACCGCCGTTTCACTTGCTAGGTTTGCACGAAAAGAGGCGCTAGCCCCCGACAGTCTTTGGCAATCAGCTACTGTTTTCGAAGCGTCTTCGACAGAGTCACGGTAATGCACCGCGACACGCCAGCCAGCTTTGGCCAGCGTCAGGGCGATTTCCCGCCCCAGGCGCTTGGCCGCGCCGGTGATCAGCACCGTCGGTTGGCGCAGGGCAGGGGTGAGATCGGTGGACATTCGGGGACAATCTGCGGGTTATGACAACATCCACAAGTTTAACGACCACGCTCGCGCAGCGCATCGCGCAAGGCATTCTGGACGCCGGAGGCTGGCTGGGCTTTGACGCCTTCATGAGCCAGGCGCTGTATGAGCCGGGTCTGGGCTACTACGCCCACGGCAGTGCCAAATTCGGAGCCCTGCCTTACACCACGCAGGACGGCGCGCGCGTGGCGGGCAGCGATTTTGTCACCGCGCCGGAAATGACGCCGCTATTTGGCTGGACGCTGGCGAACCAGGTGGCGCAGGCCCTGCAAGTGACCGGCACCCATGAGGTGTGGGAGTTTGGCGCGGGCTCAGGCGCTTTGGCCCTGCAAGTGCTGCAGGCGTTGAAAGAGCAGGGCGTGCCGCTATCGACTTACACGATTGTGGATATTTCGGGCAGCTTGCGTGCGCGCCAGCAGGCCACACTGGCCGAGTTTGCCGATCAGGTGCGCTGGGTCGATGCACTGCCGGATGCATTGCAAGGCGTGGTGCTGGGTAATGAGTTGCTGGACGCCATGCCGGTCAAGCTGCTGGCCCGTGTCCAGGGTGTTTGGCACCAGCGCGGTGTGGCGCTCGGTGATGCAGCAGAAGACGGCACGCCGACGTTTATCTGGCAGGACCGCCCCACGGATTTGCGCCCCCCGTTGGGCATCCCCGGTGCGCACGATTACCTGACTGAAATTCACCCGCAAGGAGAGTCTTTCATTCGCACACTGGGCGACAAACTGACGGCTGGGGCGGTGTTTTTGCTGGACTATGGCTTTCCCGAGGCCGAGTATTACCATCCGCAGCGCCACATGGGCACGGTCATGTGCCACCAGGCGCATCAGGTGGACAGCGATCCGCTGGTGGCGGTGGGCCAGAAAGACATCACCGCCCACGTCAATTTCACCGGCATCGCGCTGGCCGGTAACGATGCCGGGCTGGACGTGCTGGGTTACTGCAACCAGGCGCGGTTTTTGATGAACTGCGGCCTGCTGACCTATATGGAAGCCGCTGACCTGCCAACGCGGGTGATGGCGCAAAAACTGATCATGGAGCATGAAATGGGTGAGTTTTTCAAGGTCATTGGCTTTTACAAGGGCGAACCCTGGCAGGCGCTGGGTTTTGCCGCGGGCGACCGGACGCACACGCTTTGACACCATGACTATTTTTCAAAACACCTTGATCGCGATACACGGGGGCCGACCATGATCCGCTGGCTGATTGTGGTGCTGCTGGCGCTGATTGTGCTCAACGGCGTCACGCCCTGGTTGCAAAAGCTCGGTTTCGGGCACCTGCCGGGCGATGTGCGCTTCAAAATCTTTGGCCGCGAGATTTTTCTGCCTTTTGCCACCACCATCATTCTGAGTCTGGTGGCGGCCGGGATTTCAAAGTTTTTGTGAAGACCCGAAGGGCTTGATATTTCAGCCTTCAGCGATATATGACGGGGAGAAAGGTTTCATCATGACTGACTCACTGCACATTGTTTGCCCCCATTGCCACGCCACCAACCGCGTGGCCCGCGCCAATCTGGGCAGCGCGCCGGATTGCGGCAGTTGCCATCAACCGTTGTTCGAGGCGCATTCCACCGCGCTGGACGAGACGAGTTTTGACAAACACATCAGTCGCAACCACATTCCGGTGCTGGTTGACTTCTGGGCTCCCTGGTGCGGCCCATGCCGCCAGATGGCACCGGGGTACGAGCAGGCTGCCAAGCAGCTGGAGCCGCAGGTGCGGGTGGCCAAGGTGGATACCGAAGCCAACCAGAACCTCGGTGCACGCTTCAATATCCGTAGCATCCCGACCTTGGCGCTGTTTGTCGGTGGCCGCGAGGTGGCGCGCCAGGCGGGCGCCATGGGTGCCGCAGACATCGTGCGCTGGACGCAGTCCAATTTGCCGCTGCGCGGCGCATGCTGAAATCGTCGTGATAACTTTGACACCCTGAGGTTAGTGAAATTCCTTGGTAACCCTGCCCCGTGCAAAGGATTAGCATCAGGGCCTCGTCAACCAAGGGTATGAAGCATGATGCAACCGAACCCAACCGACAACCCGCGAACGCAGCGTCCATGGGGTTGGTATGAAACCGTTTCAGAAGAACCCGGTTTCAAGATCAAGCGCATCGGCGTGGCACCGGGGCAGCAGATCAGCCTGCAAAAGCACCGGCATCGCGCCGAACATTGGGTCGTGGTGCAAGGCATAGCGCATGTCACCCTGGACGACCGGGTCTTCGATTTGGAGGTTGGTCAGTCCTGCGATATCAAGTTGGGTCAGATTCATCGGCTTGCCAACCAGACCAGCGGCCCGGTGGAAATCGTCGAAGTGCAATTTGGCGACTACCTGGGCGAAGATGACATTGTCCGTTTCAGCGATGATTACGGCCGTCATTGACAATCTTCCCCTCGCTTTGGAAGGCACCCAGCATGAACTCAAACGTATCCATGGTCTCACTTGACAGCTTCAAATTGCCGGTTGGCACCGCGCCGGTGGCTTGTGTCGATATTGGCGGCACCAAGGTGGCCGTCAGCATCGTCGATGCGCAAGGTGTGCGCGGCAAACTGGCCGAACCCACGGCAGTATCTGGTGCCAATGATGCGCTGGCGCAGCAGATCATTCGACTGGTGGGACAAAGCTGTGCTATTGCGGGCGTGGCCCTAGACGAAATTGCAAAGGTCGGCGTGGCCTCTTGCGGACCATTCGTGCTCAACCAGGGCTTGGTGGAGTTGGCCGCACCCAACATTTGCGGTGGCCAGGCTGGCCCCGCGCGTGGCCTGCCCAACGACTGGAAAACTGCCTTGCTCGAAGCGCCTCTGCGTGCCGCTTTCGGCCAAGTTCGCGTCGAAAACGACGGCATTGGCGCGCTGGAGGCCGAGCGGCGTTGGGGCGCACTGCAAGATGGTGGCGTGTCGCTGGCGAATTGCGCTTACGTCACTTGGAGCACCGGTATCGGCACTGGCCTGTGTGTGGACGGCCATGTGCTGCGCGGCAAGAACGGCAACGCCGGGCACGCCGGACACATCTTTGTCAGCGACAACAGCGACGCGCTGTGCGGCTGCGGCAATGTGGGCGACGTGGAAGGGCTGGTCGCCGGTAACGCCCTGGCGCGGCGCTTTGCACCTGCGGGCTATCCGGATGCTGCTGCACTATTTGCAGCTGCTTATGCAGGCGATACGGGGGCTGCAGCCATTATTGATGATGTATGCCAGGTGATGGGGCGCATGCTCTACAGCATGATTGCCACGCTGGATCTGTCGCGCATCAGCATTGGCGGCAGCGTTTACTGGCACCACCGCGACTACCTGCTGCCGCGTCTGCGCTCTGTAGTGCACGGCAAGTTGCCACCACTGACGGATGGTTGCGAACTGGTCAGCGCTGGGCTGGGTGAGCGTGTGGGTGACTTTGGTGCGCTGGCGCTGGTGGCTTGATAGCGTCTGTCGCCAGGGTCACCATGTTCCACTGGCGCGGGTAAGTCTGCGGTGCATCGTTCACTCGGCTAACCCCCGTGGCATCAGCTGAGGTAGTTAAACAGCGACAATTTTTGCACTTGGGCGTAGCTTTGTAGTGCGGCCGAATAGCCCGTTTGCTTGTTCTGGAACTCGGAAATCGCGCTGACCATGTCGAGATCTTCGGCCTTTGATTTGTCCGCCTGCAACTGGGTGCTGCGTTGATCCTGGTTCGATGAAAGGCTGTCAGCGCGATTGAGCAGGGCACCGGCTTGGCCGCGGACGGCGGAGATACGACCCATGCTGATGTCGATGTTGTTGAGTGCCTCGCTGACCGGTTGCGCCGCGTTCGCGCTGCTGGTCGCGCTGCCAATATCTCGAATGGCGTTGTCCAGCACGCTGAAAACACTGACAACAGGGGTGACGGTAACGGCATCGCCCTGACGAACGTCCCCCTTCAAGTTGATTTGCAGCCCTTGCACACCGACCTGACCTGGGTAGTTGGTTGCATCGGGAATGTTGATGGTGACGGGCAGGTTGTAGTTAAAGTCTGCGTTGCCGGAGACGGAAACGGCCGAACCGTCCGGGGCTGTGCCGGTAATGGTGTAGGTGGCAACACCCGTATTGGGATCGGTTGCGGGATCTTTCAGTCCCACGGTATCGATGGTGACGGTGTAGGCACTGTCGGCTTTGAACGTGGTGCCTGCCGCCGCCGCTGTGGCGGAGTTTGCTGCAGTTTCCACAGTGACGGGGGTGGTTCTGGCCGTACCGTTGCTGGCCGAAAGAGTGGTCTGGATGTTGAAGGCTGCATCTCGCCCGGGATGCAGCATGAACGCGCTATCACCGTCAAGTGCCGCGGGGATAGATACATCGCTGCTGGCTACCTGTCCGGGCAGTCCTTGGAAGGTGTAGTCAGGCGCGGTCGCTTGCGGCCCGACAAAGGGGGCGAGTGCGCTGCCTAGCGCACCAAATAGCGGCTGACCATTGGTGTCCTTCTGGTTGGCCATCGAAAATATCTGGTCTCGCAGTCCCTGCAATTGCTTCACGATCGTCTGTCTGTCAGCGTCAGTGTTGGCACCATCGCCCGCGCTGACGACAAGCGACCGGAAGCTCTGCAGCGCATCAGTCACGTCACCCAAGGTACTTTCCGCCTGTGTGATGGTGTCGCGTTGTGCGGCCAGGGCACGCTGGTCGGCGGCAATGCGGTTGATTCGTGTCATGGCCCGCTCGGCGTTGGCTGCACCCGTGGGGTCGTCGCTGGCTTGTACGATCTTCTTGCCGGAGGTCAGTTTGTCCTGCATGGTGGCCAGGTCAGCTTGACGCAAGAGAATATTGCGCAAGCTGGCATCGTAGGTGTTGGCAGAACCGCTGCGAATGGATGTGCTCATGGTGTGGAGTCCTGAACGTTGCCTTGTCAGCCCATCGTTTGAATTAAAGTCGTAAAAAGACTCTGTGCAATCTGAATGACTTTGGCCGAGGCCTGATAGGCCTGCTGGTATTGAATCAGCTTGGAGGCCTCCTCGTCAAGGTTCACGCCTGATACAGCCGTGCGCTGTGTCTCAAGGTTCGCAGCGATTGAACTCGACACATTGGCCGAATAGGTGGCACTTTGTGACCGGACGCCGATTTGCGCAATCAGACCGGCGTAACCATCGGTCAGCGCTGAGCCGTCAAACATGGGCGTGTCCCGAAGATTCATCATGGCGGTGGCATTGCCGCCATTGAGGTTTGCGTAGGCATTTTGCTGGATGTTGAGGGTATCGCCGTCTGACGCTGCGCCGGTGAGGGACAGGGAAAAACCTGGCAACCCTGGCGGGGTGTAGGTGATCGGTGTCCCGGCGACATAAGGCTGCCCAGTTGGCGGCGTATTGGGGTCGGTGGGTGGAACCGTCGTGTCGACGATATCGTAGGTGGTGACGCCTGCCACCACGTTGAACTTGATGCTGTAGCTGTCCATCGGTGCTGCCGACGTCGATGCCACGGTTTGGGCTTTCAGGCTGGCTACCGCCAGGGACCCATTGTTGCTCGTGGCAGCCGCCACAGAGATGGGGCTGCTTACTGCTAAAGCACTCGGGGTGGAAAACTGGGAAGAGAGGTTGCCGGCAGCAGTGCTAAAGGGTTTGAGCAGGAAACGGTCTCCTCCATTGGCTGAGCCTGACCCGGAAATGGTGAGGCCGTCGATCGTGGTCGGTAGGGACGAAAAATTGGTGATCACACCGTCAGAAAGACGTTTGATGGTGCCCGTTGTACTAGCGCCGGACCCGGTAAAGTCGACCTCATAGTCCGAGGCCGCAAATTTTGTGATATCGCTGATACCCAGGGTCAAACTGCCGGAGCCGGTATTGGTGACTGCGCCAGAAACATTGTTGGAGATGTCCGTAGGCGAGAAAAGGTTGCCACCCACATTGCCATTCAGATCCAGCCCCAGTTTTTGCTGGGCATTCATGCTGGTGGTCACTGCCAGGGTCAGCCGACCGAGCAGGTTGCGTCCCTCGGTCAGGTCGGTGTTTTGAAAACGCAGCAGGCCAGACACCGAACCTCCACCCATTGTGTTTTCGTCCAAGGTGACGCTTTGCCCGCTGCGCGTGAGCGCGAGCTTGGTCTTGGATGGGTCATTGAAGTCGTCAGAGGTGACACTCAGCTTGGCTGCGGTGGTACCAAGAACCAGTGCCTGACTGCCGCCGATGAAGATACCTACTGTGCCGTCACTGGCTGCAATCGAGCTGGTCTGAACATATTGATTGAGATCGCGTACCAGTTGGTCACGCTGATCAAGCAGGTCGTTGGGTGGCTGTCCACTGCCTTGCGCACGGGCAATTTGGTCATTGACGCTGGCGATATTGGTCGCAAGCGTGTTGATCGCAGCAACATTCTGGGAGATTTCCTGGGATGTGCTCGATTGCAGGTCATCCAGACTTTGCGAGGCAGCACGCAGGCGAGACGCGGTTTCATCGACCTGGGTCAATGTCACCGTGCGCGCTGTCAGATCCGTTGGGGCGCTCGCCACGTCCGAGAATGAGTTGAGCAGATTGCTGACGGCTGCGCCCAGGCCGTCAGTGCCGCCCGGGAAAATGCCTTCAAGTTGCGTGAGCTTGTCGGAACGGGCGGTGTCACCCGCACTGGTGGCGCTGGCGAGGGCCGACTGGGTCGTCAGAAAAGCGTCGTAGTTGCGCTGGATGGTGGTGAGCGCTACACCTTTGCCAATGTAGCCGCCGCCGGTAAATTGCCCTTGAACCGTTTGCAGAACGGCAGTCTGGCGCGAATACCCTGGGGTATTGACGTTGGCAATGTTGTTGCCCGTAGTCTGCAGGATCGCCTGGTTGGCGGTCATCGCTCCAGTGGCAACGCTGAGTAGGCCGCTCATACGCTTTGCGCCACAACCTGCATGCGTGCTTGCAGGCGTTGTGTGGTTTCAATGGCGCGACTCAACTTGGTCGCATAGTGGGGGTCCGTCGCGTAGCCGGCTTTTTGCAGGCTGCTGGCAAACGCATAAGCCGATCCCGTTTGCTGGGAGACCTTGGCGTAGCGGGGTGACTGGGTAATCAAGCGAGCGTAATCCCGGAAAGACTCGTCCGTTGAGGCATAAGCACGGAACTTGGCCACTCTTTTTTCGGGCACACCGTTGACGTATTCAGTGGTGGTGACTTCAGCCACCTTGCCTTTCCAGCTGGAATCGGCCTTGATGCCAAACAGGTTGTTGGCTGACTGGCCGTTGCGCATACGGATTTCGTGCTTGCCCCAGCCGGTTTCATGTCCTGCCTGCCCAACCATGTAACTTGCGGGTATGCCGCTCTCTTTTTCGATGCGGATGGCAGCAGCGGTATGGCGATCGACAAAGTCGCTTTGGTTGCTGGTTGGTTGGACGGCGTTGGCGTTGTAAGCTGCCAGAGAGGCAGATTTTTGCAATGCGCTCATCTGGTCTGACACTTTGCCTGCGGTGCTTTGCCCGTCGGGTGTTGTCACTCCCATCTGGCGTGATAACTGTGCGGCAATCAAGTCTGACAAGCCGCCGGGCTGCCCTGACATCTGCACGGCGAACTGCTGGTCAAGCAGATCCGTGCCAAGATCGCTGCCCGCGTTGTCGAGCATGCCGGATTTCATGGTGGCCTGTCGCATGCTTTTGATGAGTTCACGCATGAAGAGTGATTCAAACTGCTTGGCGGTTTCCTTGATGGCCGCCGGGCTGTCTTTCCCGGCCTGCAGTTTGAGCTTGCCCAGCGCGTTGGCATCGGCTGCCAGCGTGTTGGAAAGCGAACTGGATTGACCGAGGCTCATCAGATCACCTCGAGATCTGCATTGAGCGCACCCGCGGCCTTGATGGCCTGCAAAATGGCCAGAAGGTCTTGTGGCGTGGCCCCCAAGGAGTTCAGCGCACGCACCACGTCAGAGAGTTGCGGGGCCGCTGGCAGCTGGATGAGCATGCCCGGTTCCTGCTTGATTTGGATGTCTGACTTTTGCGTCACTGTCGTTTGTCCGGTAGAGGACAAGGCATTGGGTTGGCTCACGCTGGGTGTGGTGCTGATACTGATCGACAGGTTGCCGTGGGCGATAGCGCAGGCCCCCAGACTGACTGCCTGGTTCATGACGATGGAGCCGGTGCGTGAGTTGATGACCACTTTGGCAGAAGGCACAGAGGGTGCAATGGTCAATTCCTCCATTTCAGCGATGAAGGTGACCCGTGCATCCGGGTCCACGGGCGCGGCGACCCGGATGGTGCGGCCATCCAGTGCGTGCGCCCGCCCCTCGCCAAATCGTTGGTTGATGGCTTGGGCCACGTCGTGAGCGGTTTGAAAGTCGGAGGCTTCCAACCCCAGGGTGATGCCATTGCCTTCTTGCAGGGGCGTTGGGACGATGCGCTCGACTTGGGCACCGTTGGGAATGCGCCCAGCGCTCAGGTGGTTGACCTGTACCTTGCTCCCGCCAGCCGCTGCCCCGGCACCGGCCACCACCAGACTGCCCTGCGCGACGGCATAAATCTCGCCGTCGGCGCCTTTGAGCGGGGTGGAAATCAGCATGCCGCCCTTGATGGATTTGGCGTTGCCCATGGAGGACACGGTCACATCAATGGCCTGTCCGGGACGTGCAAACGCAGGAAGTTCCGCCGTGACCAGCACGGCGGCGACGTTTTTCATTTGTAGCTGCGAAGCGGCTGCTGCTGACAGCGTGATGCCGAGTTGCTGCAGGTAGTTGCTGATGCCTTGCGTGGCATAGGGCATCTGCGTGGTTTGATCTCCCGTGCCGTCCAGGCCCACTACCAAGCCAAAACCGGTGAGCTGATTGCTGCGCACGCCGTCAACGGCGGCTATTTCCTTGATGCGGGTGGCATGCGCCAGGTCCGTCAGCGCAGCACCCAGAAACAGCACCAGCCCGATAAGAAACCACACGCCTGGGCGGCGCGTGGAAATGACTGACGGTGATGATTTGACTGTGGCGTGCATTTGGTTTACCCCTCGGCACGATTCTGCGCAGCTTTAGAACGGTAGAAAGCTGAAAAAGAACCGGGTTAACCAGCCAACTGTTTGCGCTTCTGCTTGGGCGCCACGTCCCTTGGACTCGATGCGGACGTTGGCCACCTGGGTCGAGTTGACAATATTGCCGGGCTGAATCAGGTGTGGATCAACGGTGCCAGAAAAACGCATGACATCGACATTCTGATTGACACCGATTTGTTTGTCGCCAGTCACCATCAGGTGACCATTTGGCAGCACGTCGATCACCGTTGCTGTGATGGTGCCATTGAAAGTATTGGTGCTTGCCGTGCCGCCCTTGCCGGAAAAATCGCTCTTTGAGCCGGTACTGGTGTTCAGCCGCGCCAGATCCTGCCCACCAAAAAATGGAATAGCACCAACCGTGGTTGATCCTGAAGTGGTGCGGTTGGCCGTGGAGTCGGAGACTTGGCTGGCGGTCACGTTTTCCACAATCTGGATGGTGATGTTGTCACCAACTGCACGTGCCCGCGGGTCTTCGAATCCTGGCCGGTAGCTCGTACGCTGAAACAGGCTTCCTGTGCCCGGACCTGCAGGCGGCGCGACGGAGGCAATCGGTTTTACAGGCGTGTTGTCCGGAAAGTCCACACTGACCGGCTTGGGCATTGAACTGCATGCCGTGCATAACAGGACTGCTATTGAATATGTAACTACCTTTGCTTTGTGCAAAAGGGCTGAAGAGTGATTTCTTTGTAAAGGATGCATGATGCACCTCAAAGCTTAAAGTTGGCCAAGCTTTTGCAGCATCTGGTCGGACGTCTGAATCGCCTTGGAGTTCATTTCGTAGGCGCGCTGGGTCTGGATCATGGAAACCAGTTCCTGCACCACATTGACGTTGGAGGTTTCCACGTAGCCTTGCATCAGTGAACCCATGCCGTCGGTACCCGGTGTGCCCGAGTTGGGTTGACCGGACGCGGCGCTTTCTGCGTACAGGTTGCCGCCCAGGGGGGTCAGTCCCGGTGGGTTGATGAACCTTGCGAGGGCGATGGTGCCAATGCCCTGCGGTGTGGTGTTGCCGGGAACCGTTGCGGTTACGGTACCGTCACCCGCAATCGTTACGGTCGTGGCATTGGCTGGCACGGTAACACCGTTGGCGATCGGCAATCCCGTTGCGGTGACCAGTGCGCCCGCTGAATTGACCTGAAAGGAGCCGTCCCGTGTATAGCTGGTGGTGCCATCGGGCATGGTGACCTGAAAGAAACCATCGCCTTGAATGGCGACGTCGAGCTTGTTGTTGGTTTGCTGCATGCTGCCTTGGGCAAACGAGCGGCTGGTGGCCACGCTGCGCACACCCAGGCCCACTTGCAGGCCGGTGGGCAGTGTTGATTGTTCGGTGCTATTGGCGCCCACCTGGCGAAGGTTCTGGTACATCAGGTCTTCGAACACGGCCGTCGCGCGTTTGAAACCATTGGTGGAGACATTGGCCAGATTGTTGGAGATCACGTCCAGCTGCATTTGCTGGGCTTCCATGCCGGTTTTGGAAATCCATAGTGAGTTGATCATGATGCTGTCCTTGAAAAATTAGCCTTGCATGTTGAGCAACTGGGCGGCGGAGCGGTCGTTGGTTTCGGCGGTCTGCATCAACTTGGTTTGTGCCTCAAACTGACGCGCCGTCTGGATCATGCCGACCATGGTTTCGATAGCGTTCACGTTCGAGCCTTCAATGACTCCGAGTTGCAGCCGCGCGGTGGTGTCGTTGGGCATGGGGTCACCTGAGGTGGTGCGAAACAGACCGTCGTCACCGCGTTTGAGTGGGTCGTCCGCCGTGGGCGTGGCCAGTTTGAGTCGGCCAATGCCTGTGGGGGGCTGGTTGCCGACCTTGGCGGTGAGCGTGCCGTCGCTGCCCAGAGTGACTTCAGCGCCTAGTGGCGCGGTGATGGGTGAACTGCTATCGCTGAAAACGGTCAAGCCGTTATTGGTTTTGAGGGTGCCCTCGGAATCGACTTCAAACGAACCATTGCGTGTGTAGGCTTCTGTGCCGTCCGACCCTTGTACGGCAAACCATGAGTTGCCGGTGGTCATGGCGTCCATGCCACGGCCTGTGTGCTGGGGTGCGCCCGGCAGGTCAGAGAAACCTGAAGTAGCTTCCAGTGCCATCACTCGGGTGGCGGAGCCATCGCCGCGCACCGGCACTGCCCGATAGGTGGATAACTCGGCGCGAAAGCCGTTGGTGGAGACGTTGGCCAGGTTGTTGGCCAGCACGGCCTGCCGGTAGGCGGCGGCGTTGGCCCCGGTCATCGCGGTGTAGATCAGTTTGTCCATGCTGGGTCCTGGTCAACGGGCATCACGCGGCAAATCAGCGCAGGTTCACCAGCGTGGACATGACCTGGTCTTGCGTCTTGATGGTTTGCGCGTTGGCCTGATAGGCGCGTTGTGCTGTCATCATGTTGACCAGTTCCGAGGTTAAATCGACGTTGGAGTCTTCCAGTGCGCCAGACTGCAAGGCGCCAAATTTGCCACTGCCGGGCGCGCCCTGAACCGGCATCCCCGAGGCATAGGTTGCCGTCCAGGCGTTGCCGCCGATCGGTTCAAGACCTTGTACGTTGCGGAAGTCAGCCAGCGTGATCTGCCCGGTGTATTGAGATTGACCGTTGGAGTATTTTGAGGTGATTAGACCGGTTTCGCCGATGCTAACGCTGGTGAGCTCGCCAGCGGTGTAACCGTCCTGGGTCAGACTCGAGACCGAATAGGCCGTGCCGTATTGGGTCACATTGCTCAAATCCAGGGTGATGGCCTGGGTCAAGTAACCGGTGCCGCCCGCGCTGACTGCATCGTTTGGGTTGGATGAAGGTATGGTTCCTGCGGCCAGGTCGATCGAGAAGCCGGTGGCCGGGGGGGCGCTGGGAACGATTTTTCCTGCGGCATCAAACGTCATGGTTCCCAGCTTGGGGTAGACATCGGTGGCCAGCGGTACGCCGTCGATACCACCATAAATGTCCCACGAGCTCGCGACGTTATCGGTCTTTTGAAAATAGAGCTTGACAGGGGACGCCACACCTTGGGAGTCGTAGACATCAAGCGAGGTTCCGTAGGTGGATCTGGGTGCGGCTGTCTTGCCTGCCGCAGCACTTTGGGTCGCGTCCAGTGCACGGGCATCCAGGTTGAATTCGGCGGTGATTTTTGTGGTTGCGTTGGCGTTGATGGGCGCGTTGGTGGGCAGCTGGAGTTTTTGGATGGAGGCGCTGGTGACGGTGCCGACATTGTCGGTGGGGAAGCCCATCACGTTGGCACCGCTATTGGTCACGAGGTAGCCGTCTTTGTCCAACTTTAAGGCGCCATCTCGGGTGTAGGCCAGTGAACCATCGGGTTGGGTGAGTTGAAAGAAGCCACCCCCGTTGATGGCCACGTCCATGGTATTGCCGGTGGTTGAGATGTTGCCTTGGTTGAACTGCTGAGATACAGCCGCCACATTGACACCGATGCCTGCACCGCTTGTGCTGCCCACTCCCAATGAGGATGCGACCAAGTTACTGAACTCGGCACGAGAGGACTTCATGCCAGTGGTATTGGCATTGGCAATGTTGTTGCCGATGACGTCCAAGTTGCGGCTGGAGGCATTGAGTCCAGAGAGTCCCGTTTCGAATGACATGATGGTTTCCTTATAACTGGCTAAGACTTAAAGAATGGACTGGATATCGCTGTAGGCGACGGAGCCATGACCTTGCAACTGCACCGTCATGGCACCGTTGCTGCTGCTAACGGATGTGACCTTGTCCTCAGCCAGTGCGGTGCTGCTGATGGCCTTCCCACCTGTGGTGGCGGTGATTTTGAAGGTGGGCTGCCCTGTAAATTTATATGAGGAAGCGTCCCAGTCAAATGTGTGGCGACCCGCTTCCTGCGCACCCAGATTGAGCGTATCAATCACCTGACCACCTGGTGACATGATGTCAACCTTGACGCTTTCTGCACTTGCGGCCAGATCCATGCCGCCGCTGGCAACGCCATTGCTGACGGTCAGCGTATTGCTGCCAATCAGGACGTTCTTGCCAACCAGGCTGCTGGAGCCCTGCATGACCTGCATGGCATTCAGTTGTGCCGCCATATTCGTGAGCGTGTCATTGACCTGCTGGATGCCCGAGACCGTGTTGATCTGGGCGATCTGGCTGGTCATTTGCGCGTTGTCCATCGGGTTCATGGGGTCCTGGTTGTTCAGCTGTGCAACCAGAAGCTTCATGAAGCGGTCCTGTTGCGATGCGGCACTGGTTGTCCCGGTGGTTGAGCTGCCTGTTGTGGAAGTGCCCGCGGTCAGGGCATTGGAAGTTGTGGCGGAGGTGGAAGAGGTCAGCATGGTGGTGTCCTGGTTTATTGGCCCATCTGCAGCGTCTTGAGCAGCAGGGATTTGGCGGTGTTCATGACTTCGATGTTGTTCTGGTAAGAGCGCGAAGCCGAGATCATGTTGACCATTTCCTCTACCGGGTTGACGTTGGAGTAATTCACATAGCCATCTGCATCGGCTGAGGGGTGGTTTGGGTCGTGAACACGTTTGAACGGTGCGTTGCTTTCCGTGATGGCGCTGACCTTGACCCCAACTGCTGCATCGTTACCCATAGGCGTGGTTTGAAACACCACCTCCCGAGCCTTGTAGGCCTGGCCGTCTGGGCCAGCCACAGCATCGGCGTTGGCCAGGTTGCTGGCGACAACGTTGAGCCTTTGCGACTGTGCGCTGATGGCGCTGCCCGAGACATTGAAAATTGAAAACATTGACATGGTGCTGTCCTTCGGTTTTCAGGCTATTGCCCTTGAATGGCACTCAAAATGGTTTTCGATTGACCGTTGATAAATCGCAACGTTGATTCGTAACGCACCGAGTTGTCGACAAAGGCTGCACGTTCTCGGTCCATATCAACGCTATTGCCATCCACGCTGGGTTCGGTTTGCACGCCATAGCCCATGGCATCGGCGCCACTGAGTTCGCTATTGCTCAGACCGGACAGGGGTAGATGCCTGGGATCTGCCTCGCTCGTACTGCTTGCCAGGCTCAAGCCCTTGCCTGCTTTTGATAGTTCACTATCACTTGTTTGTGTCTGTTGGCTCAAGGTTTCCTTGAAATTGAAGTCGCGTGCCACGTAACCAGGTGTGTCGGCGTTGGCGATGTTGCTGGCCAGCACACGCTGACGTTCAGCGCGCAGCACCAAAGCTTTGGATTGGAAGTCCAAACCGCTGGTCAAGTTAGCGAACATGCAACACCTCTGCTTTCTGGGGACTGACTGATGTCTGTCCGGCAGATTATGAAAAGACCGGTATTTTTCTAAACCCTAAATAGAGGGGGAAACGCCGTTCACTTATGTTTTTTTATCCGCGCCGCCGCGTTTAAAGTGACTGTCATTGTGTGGGGGTGCGTCATGCTTATTCAACTCATTCGTTTGGTTCGATGTTTCTTTGTCGGTGCAGCGTGGTCGATGGGGCTGGTGCTGGTCGCGGCCAACGCGCAGTCGGTTGCTCCCGCGCCTGCGGACAATGATGTGTATGCGGCTGCAAAGTCCTGGCTTGACCAGTCGCTGTCGCAGCAGCGTGGTGACCTGCCATTGCGTATGGAGGTCGAGGTGGGTCAACTCGACAGGCGACTCACCCTGGCGCCTTGCCAACATGTCCAGCCCTACTTGCCGCCCAATGTGCGTTTGTGGGGGCGGGCACGTCTGGGCTTGCGTTGCGTCCAAGGGGCTGTCAAGTGGAACGTGTTTTTGCCGATCACCATCAAAGCTTGGGGGCCAGCCTGGGTCATCAAGAGTCAGGTGACACAGGGCGCCACCCTGGAAGTGACAGATGCCATGGCCAAAGAGGTGGACTGGGCCGAGAGCTACAGCCCGATCGTGGCGAATCAGGAAGATTGGGTGGGAAAGACGGCCACTCGTATGTTGTCCGCCGGGCAGCCCTTACGCCAGGAGATGGTCAAGGACGCTCAGGTGTTTCAGTCCGGTGCGCAAGTCCGGGTGGTGGCGGTGGGTGTCGGGTTTGAGATCGTTGGCCGGGCACAGGCGCTGACTGCAGGTGTGGTTGGCCAGAGCGCCAAGGTGCGGATGGACAACGGCCAGGTTGTTAGTGGCACGGTATCGGACCCGCGTACAGTGAGGTTGCTCCTGTGAGCGATCTGTCTGTTTTGCAAAAAAGGTTAAAGTTGGGACTGTTTCTGCCGAAAGTGATCCTACGAGGCTACGTTAACTGTAGTTTTGGAGCACACCATGAAAATCACCCCACCTTCCGAAAATTCTGTCGCCGTCAGCAGCAATGCAGCATCTTTGGCTCCCAAGAGTGGGTCAACGGCTGGTGTGCAAGCGAAAACGGTTCCGACAAAAAGTATGCCAACGGCAGGTGTCGCCGTGTCTGTGTCGAGTCTCGCACGATCAATGGATGTGGGTGGCTCGGACCAGGTTGCAGACGTCGATATGGCCAAGGTGAATACCGTCAAGCAAGCTATTTCAGATGGCAGCTACAAGGTCAACCCTGGCGTGATTGCCGACAAATTATTGTCCAACGCACAGGAAATGCTGCAACGCAGCAGCGGTTAACGCTGGGTGGTTGGTCTACCCTGACATCTGATCAGGGAGGATCACATGACTAGCAGTTTGTTTCAGTTTCATCTGGAGACCATCGAAACTCACATCAACAGCGTCGCTCAACTGTTGCAAAGTTCTGCTTCATCCGATTTGACGCCAGCATGCGCCGCATTGCAATCGGCGGTGCTTGCCCTTTCCAGCTTGACGCAACAAAAGTCGGCCAAGCTGGATGCCGACCCATCGCTCAAGGCGCGCTTGCGCAAAGCCTCTCTTTCTCTGGCCTCTTGTCGGGAAAGTCTGGCGCGCCGCGCTGCGCTCACCCAAGGTGCGCTAGGCGCACTGATGCCCGCAACCCGTCAAGACACCTATGCGCCAGCGGCAAACCAATACGCCCGCCAGTTATACGGCAGTGCAGGTCGTCAAAGTGGTGAGTTCAGGGCGACCAGCGCCTGACGGAGGTAGTTACGACTGCTGACGGTGATTGATGGCTGGCACTGGTTCTTGTGCCAGCAAACCATTCAGTGTGTGCGCATTTTGGCCCGCAACCGAGCGATGGACTGGCTGTGCAACTGGCAGATGCGTGATTCGGTCACATCCAGAACGGCGGCAATTTCTTTTAGATTCATGTCCTGCTCGTAATACATGCTCATGATGTATTGCTCACGCTCGGGCAGGTTGTTGATGGCTGCAACCAGTGCCTCACGAAGGCGTTGGTTGCGCAGCATGTTCAGCGGGTCCGCCTCTTCATCACCCATGTGTCGGTCCAGGAAGCTGTCTTCGTCGTCCGAATCGCGGGTCATGTCTTCCAGATAAACCAGTTGAGTTCCCCGGACCTTGCCGAGCAGGCTCTGGTAGTCGACCAAGCTCATGCCCAGGTCAGCTGCAATTTCGCTCTCCAGAGGGCTGCGGCCCAGGCGATGCTCCAGGCGTCGCATGGATTCCTCGATTTCTTTCTGACTCTTGCGGGTGCCCCGCGATGCCCAGTCGTTTTCTCGCAATTCGTCCAGCATGGCTCCACGGATGCGTTGGGTTGCAAAAGTTTCAAACTGCACACCCTGGGTCGCCTCGAACCGTGTGAGTGCCTCTGACAGGCCCATCAAGCCGACCTGAATCAGATCGTCCACCTGCACGTTGGCTGGCAGCTTGGCCATCATGTGATGTGCCAGTTTGTGCACCAGCGGCTGGTATTGGCGGATCAGGGCGTTGCGGTCCAATTGGCCCTTGGCGGTGTACATCAGTGAACCCTCTCGGTGGGGTGTCGTTGCAACGGCACGGCGTTCTCAAGCAATTGCATGGCCAGCTTCTCCAGATCGTCCTGCTGACGGTCGGTGTTGGCGCTGGCTGTAATGGTTAGCGCCTTCAAGTCGTATCCCAAATGATGGATGGCGCAATCCATCACTTTTTGGGCAGGGGTGGACATAGGCTTCGGCATCATCATGGTGGTTTCAAGCACGATGTTAGCAACAGTCGGATGCAATTGACCATTCATCAACAATTGTTTCAAGGCTTGGTAAGCGGTGATCGCAGAGGACATGGTGGGCGGCACGACCAGCAATGGCGCTAGTGAACCGCCTTTAAGGAGTCTGGTCAGGCAATCTGCAGGTGCATAAACCAGAACCACAGCGTAGTTCTTGAACAATTCGCCCAATGAGCTCGCAAACAGTCCGCCCGCTGATAGTTCAGCGAAACCTTGGACTGACGGAATCACCGACCATGATGCTATGTCATCCTCTTCAGAGGTGAGAGCCAGTGGATTGGCGAGACACTGCAGCAAGCCTCGATTTTTCGGAGTTTCTGTAGTGTGACCGTCTAGTACCACCACAGTCAATCCCATGGCCACCCAGCGCGTGCATAAACCCCAGAGCAGAGGTAGTTCAGCCTGCTGCTGGCCATGGCTGGCAACTGCAACAAGCCGTGGGACCCATTGCAAAGCCAGGCTTTGCAGGCCTGCCGCCTGATTGGCACAAGGCTCAAGCATGGAGCTGTCCTGGTTTCATCGGGGTGGATTGGGCAAAAAAGAAGCCCAGATCGGTTGTTTGAGGATCGAACGCTGACTTGGAGGGCGCTCGCATGGACATGGCAATGAGGTTGGTGGCATCTGCGCGTTCCCAGTCCTCGGGGACCTTTTGTCCATTGGTTACACCACGTAGCACCAATTGGTGGCGGATGACGGCGTCCAGCGCAGGCCCGATTTTGGCTGCCTCGTCAGTTTTAGACAGAATGGTTTGTTGCATGCCTGCGGTTTTGAAGGAGCTGACCATGTCGTCCAGCGTGTCGCCGTGAGCACCAGCATTGAGTACGAGCAGACGATTGACTTCAGGCAAGTTCAGCATGTCCATCATGTCGCGTTTGCGTGTGTCGTTGGGTGCGAGGCCCGTGGTGTCAATCAATACCATTTTTTTGTTGGCCAGCAGGCCTAGCAAGTCTTGCAGCGCAGCGCGGTCATGTGCCAGATGGGCCACCACACCCAGCATGCGGCCATAGGCTCGCAGTTGCTCATGCGCACCCACACGATAGGTGTCCAGTGTGATCAGGCCGACGCTGGCAGGCCCATGGGTGCGGGCGCACAGCCCGGCGAGTTTGGCGGCGGTTGTCGTCTTTCCCACACCGGTGGCACCTACCAGTGCGTAAGTGCCGCCTTGTTCGTGGATGGCGGTTGATGCAGAGTCTGTACGCAAATTGCGGGTCAGCACATCCGTTACCCAGCGGACGGCCTCGCCGGCATTCAGGTCCTCGGGCATGCGCTCCATGATGGTCCGCGACAGCGCGGGCGAATACCCTGAGCGGATCAGCTTCAGCATCAGGTTGGAATGGATCGGGTTTTGTCGGGCTTGCCCGATCCAGGTGAGTGTGTTGAATCGGTCTTCAATCAAAGCCTTCATGGCGTGCAGTTCATCCACAATGCCTTGCGATGGAGCCACGGAGGGCTGTACCAATGGCGCCCGTGGGGCTGCTTTTTTTACCTGGATGGGGGCAATTTCTGGTTTTGGGCTAGTGGCGCGCACATCAAGTGACGGCGCACGCGTTGCCAAGGCATTCTCCAGGCGCTCGGGCGTCAGCGGCGGTGTGTTGTTCACGGCCATGGATTCATGTCGCCTGCGCAGCATGCGTTCGCGCACGTAATCCTGAAAGGACAAGGTGCTCATGGCCAGTTGCGCAGTGTCCTCTGTCACTTGACTGTTTGGGTTGACGGTCATCGCAGGAGCGGGTTTTGCCTCCAGCTGCCGCTGGCCTTGGCGAGCTTGGTCGTCGCGGTCCAGCGCTTCCAGGGTGTCTTCGCCGGTGGCGACCACTTCAACGCCAGAGGCCGTGGGACGATTGGAAAGAATCAGTGTGCCATCTCCAAAAGTCATGCGGGCTTTGGCAAGTGCTTCACGGGCGGTGGGGGCAGTAAAGCGTTGAATGTTCATGATGCTGCACCTTTAAGGATGGGACCAATTCGGATCGTGTGTGATTCAGGTATTTCGCTGTGTGCCAGTACCTGCAGGCGCGGGGCCACGCGACGCACCAAGCGTGCGATGGCACTGCGGATCTGGTCAGGCACCAGCAGGCAGGCGGGTATGCCGATTTCTTCCTGCTTGAGCGCCATTTCGGCTGCTTTTCTGGTCAGGATGTCGGCCACGCCGGGGTCGAGTGCCTGGCCTTGGCCTGTAGGGTTTCCCAAGGCCTGAACCAGCAAGCGTTCCAGTGCCGGGTCGATGGCAATGACATTGAGCTCATTGGTTGGGCCGTAAATCTGCTGGACGATGGCGGGTGACAGGGCCACACGTACACGCTTGGCCAGTTCGGCCGGGTCTGTGGTGGCGCCTGCGTGCTCGGCCAAAGATTCGATGATGGTGCGAATGTCCCGAATGTGTACTGACTCTTCCAGCAAGAGCTGCAGTACTTTCTGAAAAACGGCAATGGGTACCATTTTGGGGACGACTTCTTCAATGAGTTTGGGCGCCTGTTTGGCCACGTGTTCTACCAGTTGTTGGGTTTCTGTCCGGCTGAGTAATTTCGCTGCTTGCACTTGCATCAAGTGTGACAAATGCGTGGCCATGACAGTCTCAGAATCAACCACGGTAAATCCGGCCATTTGTGCAGCTTCTTTTTGCTGGGCATCAATCCAGTGTGCTGGCAGCCCAAAAGCTGGGTCGGTGGTGGGGGTGCCGATCAGTGGCGTGCTGATGCCACCGGGGTTGATGGCGAGAAACATACCCGGGAAGGCTTCGCCTTCGCCCACAATCACGCCGCGCAGCGTAATGCGGTAGCCACTGGGCTTGAGTTCCAGGTTGTCACGCACATGCACGGGTGGCGGCAAGAAGCCCACTTCCTGGGCGAATTTGCGCCGCACACCTTTGATGCGTGTCAACAGGTCGCCTTGGCGGTTTTTGTCCACCAATGTGATCAGTCGGTAGCCAAGTTCCAGGCCCAACTGGTCAACAGGCTGTAGGTCGTCCCAGCTGGCTTCGCCCTCTGATGCTGACACGGGGGCCGCGGGCACTTCTGCAACAGGCGCAGGCCGATGTGCCAGCGCCCAGGCGCCATACCCCAGCACCATGGCGATGCCAATGAAAACGGTGTGTGGCATGCCCGGTATGGCACCCAGGGTGCCCATGATAGTGGCGGTGATGCCCAACACTCGGGGCGAGACAAACATCTGAGTGACAATTTGTCCGCTCAGGTCGCGCTCTTTGCCCACGCGCGACACCACCATGGCCGCAGCCACGGAAATCAACAGGCCTGGAATCTGTGCCACCAGTGCATCGCCAACGGCCAGCAAAATGTAGGTATCAGCGGCTTGTGATGCGGTCAGGTCATGCTGCAACACGCCCACTGTGAAACCACCAAAGATGTTGATCAGCAAAATCAGGATGCCAGCCACAGCATCGCCGCGTACAAACTTTGACGCGCCATCCATTGAACCAAAGAAATCAGCTTCTTCAGACACCTCGGCACGCCGACGTTTGGCTTCCTTTTCATCAATCAGGCCCGCATTCAAGTCGGCGTCCACGGCCATCTGCTTGCCGGGCATGGCATCCAGAGCAAAACGGGCAGAAACCTCTGCAATCCGCTCTGCACCTTTGGTCACAACTATAAAATTGATAACGACCAAGATCGAAAAAACGATCAAACCTACCGCAAAATTACCACCGATCAAGAAATGGCCAAAGGCCTCAATCACCGCGCCCGCAGCCCCCGGTCCGGAATGACCTTCGAGCAGCACGACACGGGTGGATGCCACGTTCAGCGACAGACGCATCAAGGTTGTGAGCAGCAACACTGAAGGGAAGGCTGCAAAGTCCAGCGGCTTGAGCATGTAGGCAGCCACCATCATCACCATCAGCGCCACCGAGATGTTGAAAGTGAAGAAGGTATCCAGTATCCATGGTGGCAGCGGCAACACCATCATCGACAAAATGGCCACCACCAGCATTGGTGCGGCGGCACCCTGCATCAGCGCGGTGTTGTTGCCAAACCAGCTTTTGAAAGAGTTCAAGCTTGCGTTCATGGTGTTTCAGCCGCAATCACTTTCGACAGGGGGTCGAGTTCAGGTGGCACAAAAGGCACGGGCACCTCGTCCGGCAAAGGCCCATCCCCGCGCATGGCGGCTTTGAGCCGGTAGATGTAGGCCAACACTTGTGCCACGGCGGTGTACAGGCTGGTGGGGATGTCCTGGTCAATTTCTGCATTGGCGTATAGCGCGCGCGCCAACATGGGCGACTGCAGCACGGGGATCGCATTCTCTTTGGCGATGTCGCGGATCTTGAAGGCCAGCAGGTCAGCGCCTTTGGAGATCACGCGCGGTGCATGCATGGTCTTGTCGTCGTATTGAATGGCCACCGCGTAGTGTGTGGGGTTCATGAGCACGAAGTCGGCTTTCGGTACTGCCTTGACACTGTTGCCATGGGCGATGTCGCGTTGGCGCTGACGCATGCGGCCCTTCATCTGCGGGTTGCCGTCAGACTCTTTGCTTTCCTGCTTCATTTCCTGGTGCGACATTTTCATGTGCGATTTATGCAGAAAGGACTGCAAGGGCATATCGATCATGGCGACCACCAGCACCACCAGCAGCATCAGCCCCATGCCAGTTGTCAGCCAGTCTGCTAGATGTGAGATCGATTTTGCCGAAGGCTGCAGCACCAGGGAACCTAATGTGTTGAGGCCGCCTTTCAGGTAATTGAACCCCACCAGCAGCAGCATGAAGGCAATGAAAGTCATTTTGGCGATTTCAGTTGCCTTGTCCTTGGTAAATAGCCTCCCAAACCCTGTCAATGGGTTCAATCGGCTGAAGTCTGGCGTGATGGGTTTGAGGCTGGTCACCCAGCCACCAGTAGCTACTGCGCTGAGGATGGAAATAACATTGATGATGGCCGCAAAAACCGCGCATGCTGCCAGGCCAATCCCCGTCATGACACCCAAGCGGTTGATCATGATCATGGGGTCTTTGAGGCTCTGTGCATTAAAAAGTAGCTGCGAACCCAGGTGTATTTTCAGATGCTCAAACATCCATGGTGCAAGCACCATCAGCGCCACAGCCCCGCCACCCAATACGGCTAGATGCGACAAATCACGCGAACGTGCCACCTGACCGTCATCGCGGGCTTTTTGAAGCTTGCGCTCAGACGCGGGTAAGTTGCGATCTTGACTGCTGGATTCCATATTGGGAAGACATCTTGTGTTCTTCCCATTGTCTTTTTGCGCTTCCGGAACTAAAGCGCAATAAGCGGGGGCTTTCCCCGCTTGTTCTGTCGGGCGTCAGAAGCCCAGGCTCGCCAGCAGGTCGTCCACCTCGGACTGGCCTTTCACCACGTCTGGGTCGCCTTCTGGATTGACCACTGGCCCCTGAAGAACCGGGTGCTCATGGATCACAAAGTCTGTTGCAGATGGCGCAACATTTTTGACCCCGGACTCTGCGGGTTTGCTGACCGGCTCGGTCGGCGCTGTCACGATCAGCAGCTGTACCAATTGCTCTTCAATGCTGGCGGCCAAGGTCACCACCTTGGAGATCACCTGACCTGTCAGGTCATGAAAGTCCTGCGCCATCATGATGTCGGTGAGGTTCTTGTCGATATGCTTGGTCGCATCTTCCACATCATGGACGAAGTTCATCACGTGGCCCTTGGCCACCGCTGCTACGGGGTCCTTGACGATCAGGGCGCCAATGCGGCGGGCTTCAGAGGCGATGTGGTCGTGGTGCGCTTTGGCCTGATCAACATTGTTGAGTACTTTCTCTGCGGCTTCGCCGGTGAGCCGTGCGATGTAGGTTAGACGGCTTCTGGCATCCGGAATCTCACCGGCCCAGGTTTTGACTTTGTCGGTCAAACCCAATCCGCGCAAGGAATCGTGCAATTGGCGGGTCAGCATGCCAAGGCGCTGGTGGACGTCCTGTGACAGGTCAGTCACTGCCGCTGCCGATGCCACAGAATCGGGGGATGTCTGTTCGCTCATTTGAGCCCCAGTTTCGTCAATATCAGATTCACTTTGTCTTCCAACGTGGCTTTGGTGAACGGTTTGACGATGTACCCAGCCGCACCTTGTTGGGCGGCCATCACGATGTCCTCTTTGCGGGCCTCGGCCGTCACCATCAACACTGGCAGGTGCTTGAGTTTCTCATCTTTTTTGATCTCGTTGAGCAACTGGAACCCGTTCATGTTGGGCATGTTGATATCACTGACCACGAAATGGAATGTGGAATTGCGCAACTTGTGGAGCGCCACTACGCCATCTTCGGCCTCGTCAGCCTCCGAGTAGCCTATTTCCTTGAGCAGGTTGCGCACGATACGGCGCATGGTGGAGAAGTCGTCAACCACCAAAAACTTGAGATCATTGGCCATAAGGCAGCCTTTCTATGGCACAAACTGAAACTGTCATAAAGTGATTTCCGATCACGATGTCACGAAACTATCAGGGCTTGACTGAGCTCGCCGCACCGGTGGGTGGATCGACAGAAGCGGGGCTCGCTTCAGGGGGGCTCTCCACCGACTTGGTTCCCAACAAACGCTCTTCTGCTTCGCGAGTCAATATGGTAATGCTGATTCTACGATTGGACGGGCTGCGCGGATTTTCTTCGTCGAACAAAACGCTGGATGCCAGACCCATGACGCGCGCCACTTTGTCGTCTGGCAAACCAGCAGTCACTAGTTCACGTCGGGTGGCGTTGGCCCGGTCTGCAGACAGTTCCCAGTTACTGTAGCCCCGAGCAGAACCGTTGCCATAGGGCGTCTGGTCGGTGTGTCCTTCAACACTGATTTTGTTGTCCACGTCTGCCAGTGCAGCTCCGATTTGTTGCAGGATATCGCGCATGTACGGCTTGACGCTGGCACTACCGCTGTCGAACATGGGCCGCTTTTGATCATCCACAATCTGGATCTGCAGCCCATCGGGCGTGATCTTGAGCTTGATCTGATCGCTGAACGCGGCCAGTTTGGGGTCTTGCGATATCAGTGCGCTGATCTTCTGACTTAGCTTGGCGAGTTGCTGGGCATCCTTTTGGGCACGCGCCACCTTGTCTTTGTCTCCAGAGAGCTTTCTGGCCCGAGCGTTGGCTCCATCGCCGCGCTTGGACTGGCCAGCGGTTTGCGTCAGATCGTTGCCGCCGCCGTTGATCACGCTTTGGCTGGCACCCGCACCACTACCGCCCTGCATGGCCACTTTGAGCGGCGATTGGAAATAATCAGACAAGCCTTTTTTGTCGCCCTCAGACGTGCTACCCAGCAGCCACATCAACAAAAAGAACGCCATCATGGCGGTCACAAAGTCTGCGTAGGCAATCTTCCAGGCACCACCGTGCGCCACATGAGCGGGCTTTTTGACCCGCTTGATGATGATCGGCTGTAGTTTTTTGGCTTCGGTGGCCATGGTGCGCTTGGTGCGGTCTTACTTCTTCTTCACGAAGGTTTCCAACTCGCCAAAAGTGGGTCGCTCGGTGGAGAACAAGACCTTGCGACCAAACTCAATGGCTGTGGCCGGGTTGTAGCCCTGCATGCTGGCCAAGAGGGTGGTTTTGATGCACTGAAACTCTTTGCCGGCTTCTTCCACTTTTTGTTCCAATAGGCCCGCTAAAGGTTCGGCAAAGGCATAGGCCAGCAAAATGCCCAGAAAGGTACCCACCAGCGCCGATGCAATCATGCCACCTAATACCGCAGGAGGTTGCCCCACCGACCCCATGGTGTTCACCACCCCCAGCACAGCAGCCACAATACCAAAAGCGGGCAAGCCACCGGCAACCCGCTGCAGCGCTGCGACAGCCGCGTGCTCCTCTGCGTGATGGGTGTCGATTTCGCTGTCCATCAGCGACTCGATCTCGTGGGCATTGAGGTTGCCAGAGACCATCATGCGCAGGTAATCGGTGATGAACTCGGTCACGTGGTGGTCACTGCCCACGGCGCCATGTTTCTTGAAAATCTCGGACGAGTGCGGGTCTTCGACATCTTTTTCAATGGCCATCAGGCCTTCTTTGCGCGCTTTTTGCAAGATGTCATACATCAGCGCCAGCAAGTCCATGTAACGTGCTTTGGTGTACTTGCTGCCCTTGAAGCAGGTGCCCAGGCCCTTCATGCTGGACTTGATCACCTTCATCTGGTTGTTGGCGACAAACGCGCCTGCAGTTGCTCCGCCAATGGTGATCAACTCAAACGGCAGCGCGTGTAGCACCACATGAATGTTGCCGCCGTGAGCGATGAATACGCCAAAGACGCATGCCATCACGATCAGCCAACCAACAATAACAAACATAGATTGAGCGAGTCAGGGGAAGCGCGCGCTTCCAAAAATTGAAGAGTCCACACCGCGTGGACCAGTCTCTATCATATCGTCCCCACAGCGGCAGTCTTAAAGATTTATAAGAAATTGCCTTCTAGCCCAGATATTAAAAGGACTATCAGCTATTCTATTGCTAGTATCAATGCAACAAAATGCCGCCACCTGCTGAACCCTTGCCCGCCCGTGCTGGAGGTGTGCACAGGCCGCATTCAAAGTGGCGGGAATTTTCATACGGCTCGCTCACGAAATGCCCGCCACACTTGCTGCACTTGGTCATGGCCAGCATGTTGTTGTCCACAAACTTGACCAGCCGCCAGGCGCGGGTGATGGACAGCAACGGTTCCACGCCACAGGCGGCAATCTGTTCAGCATACAGCTTGTATGCCTTCATGATCGCGTCAATGCCATCTAGCGCGCTGACCTTGTTCAGGTACTCATAAGTATTCAAAAACAGCGAGGCATGGATATTGGGTTGCCAAGTCAAAAACCAGTCGGTCGAAAACGGCAATTGCCCCTTGGAAGGTGATTTGCCAGCAACTTCTTTGTAAAGACGCAGTAAGCGCTCATAGGACAGGCTGGTCTCGCTTTCCAGCACCTGCAGGCGGGCACCGAGTTGGATCAGTGAAACGGCGCGCTCCACTTGCTTGGAGTCATTCAAAACGCTTTTGGTCGATGCGGTTGCCATGGTGGTGTCTCCTCTTGCGCAATTACATGGCTTCGCCAAAACGGCCGGCCATGAGTATGCTGGCGTGCAGCTTGGTGGTGGCGTCGTTATCCACTTTTGCGGGTGTGTGGTTGGTTAGCAGGCCCCAGACCATGTCGTCATCCACCCGGAAGCGGCACAGCAGCATCGGGCTGGATGCAATCTTCAAAATCTGCGCTGGCGACAGCGTGGCAATCATATCGGCAGACTCCTCTGAGATGCCCAGCCGGAACAGCGCCCCGGCCTTGTCCTTGCGAATCACGTTTTGCGCCAGCATCAGGTAGGTGAGGTTGGCATCGCGAATTTCCTGGGAGAGTTGCTCGTCGTTCATGGTGTGCTCCGGAAAAAGGGTTCTGTTAATTGGATGGTGTTTGGGGCCTAATTGCCTTGTTCATCACCTTGGGAGCGATTCTGGAAGCCAAGTCCAAAAACTTGAATCAGCATTTGGATGTACCGTTTGTCAGTGGTCTGAGTCGGCTTTGTAAGGGAAATTCCTATGCTGCTTTAGCTTTGTTCCGATGTTGTGGTGAATTTCCAGGAGATGACGGGTTGCTGATCCGTTAAAGTCGGCTTGAAATGCCCTGTTTTTCAGCCCTTGGACGCGCTCCAATAGCGTTTCAATTCAGATACTTTCAGGAAAGATGCCATGCTCAACAACAAGACCATTTTGATCACTGGCGGAACCGGCTCATTTGGCAAGCAGTTTGTACAAACGATCTTCAAACGCTTTCAGCCTAAAAAAGTCATCGTTTTTTCACGCGATGAATTGAAGCAGTATGAGATGGCACAGACCTTTGGCGCACCACAAATGCGTTATTTCATTGGCGATGTGCGAGATCAACCGCGCCTCAAGCAAGCCATGGATGGTGTTGACTATGTCATTCATGCGGCTGCGATCAAACACGTTCCGGTGGCTGAATACAACCCCATGGAGTGCATCAAGACCAATATATATGGTGCCGAAAACGTCATTCAGGCAGCCATTGCCTGCAACGTTGAGCGGGTTATTGCGTTATCCACAGACAAAGCTGCCAGCCCGATCAACCTGTATGGTGCGACCAAACTGGCTTCTGACAAGTTGTTTGTGGCTGCCAACAATATGGTGGGTGAGCGCCACACACGTTTTTCTGTGGTGCGCTACGGCAATGTGGTTGGATCGCGTGGCTCGGTGATTCCATTTTTCCAAAAATTATTGATGGAAGGTGCCACCGAAATGCCGATTACGGACCCGCGCATGACGCGTTTCTGGATCACTCTGCAAGACGGGGTCGATTTTGTGATTAAGAATTTTGCGCGGATGCAAGGGGGTGAAATTTTTATTCCAAAAATCCCTTCGGCCTCCATCACTGACCTGGCGACGGCCATTGCACCCGGTTTGCCGCACAAAATCATCGGCATTCGCCCAGGCGAGAAGTTGCATGAAGTCATGTGCCCGTTCGATGATTCCCGTTTGACGTTGGAGTTTCATGATCATTTTGTGATCAAGCCATCTATCTCGTTTGCGCGACAGGTTGACTATGAAAAGAACCGACTTGGTGAGACCGGGGAACTAGTGGCTGGTGGGTTTGAATACAGTTCCGGCAGCAACCCGGTGTTTTTGGATGTGGCGGCCATTCGCGTGCTGGTGGCGCAACGGTGAGCTCGATGATTCCTTACGGTCGTCAATCGGTCTCCGAAGAAGACATTGAGGCGGTCGCGGCGGTTTTGCAGTCGGACTATCTGACCCAAGGGCCCGTGGTTCCCAGGTTTGAGCAGGTAGTTGCAGCCTATTGCGGGGCCACCCATGCGGTAGCCGTTAATAGCGCGACATCTGCGTTACACATTGCTTGCCTGGCGCTGGGTTTGGGTCCAGGGGACTGGTTGTGGACCAGTCCCATCACGTTTGTGGCTTCGGCCAATTGTGGTTTGTATTGCGGAGCGCAGGTCGATTTTGTGGATATCGATCCTCGCACCTATAACCTTTGCCCCCAAAAACTCGAAACCAAACTGATCGAAGCCGAGAGGGCCGGCAAACTACCCAAGGTGGTGGTGCCTGTGCATTTGTGCGGCCAACCATGCGACATGGCCGCTATTTATGCCTTGGGTCAGAAATTTGGTTTCAAAATTGTTGAAGACGCTTCGCATGCGATTGGGGCCAAGTACCAGGGTGAGCCCGTTGGTGATGGTCGATACAGTGACATCACCGTTTTCAGCTTTCACCCCGTCAAGATCATTACCACGGGCGAAGGAGGCATGGCGCTGACCAATCATCCTGAACTGGCCTTGCGTATGCGGCAATTACGTAGCCACGGCATTACCAGTGACCTATCCAAAATGCTGGCCCGACCTGCAGATGAAATTTGGAACTACCAACAGTTCGACTTGGGCTTCAACTACCGGATGACGGATATTCAGGCTGCCTTGGGGGTGAGTCAGATGACTCGGTTAACGGAGTTTGTTGAAAAACGTCGAATGATTGCCGCGCGATATGACGCTGAACTGGCTGGTTTGCCACTGCAGACTCCATGGCAGCACCCGCACAGCTATTCAAGTTATCACCTGTATCCGATTCTTCTGAAACTTGATAACACGGGGTTGTGCCAGCGACAGGTCTATGAGGCTCTTCACGCTGCAGGCATTATGGTTAACGTGCATTACATTCCGGTCTACAGGCAGCCCTATTACGAGCGCATGGGATTCAGGGAGAGATATTGTCCGAAGGCGGAGCAGTACCATAAAGCGACGATCAGCATTCCGATGTATCCGTCAATGACAGATGCTCAACAGAGCCAAGTTATTGCTGCAATAGAGAAGGCGCTTTGGGTATGAGGTTGGCCGTTATTCCCGCACGTGGTGGCAGCAAACGCATACCGCGTAAAAACATCAAGCCATTTTGTGGCAAACCCATGATCGCTTGGTCCATTGAAGCTGCGCTGGCTAGCGGTCTGTTTGATCAAGTTGTTGTTTCGACAGACGACATCGAAATTGCAGAGGTGGCTAAGGCATATGGGGCGGTGGTGCCCTTCATGCGTCAAGCATCGCTGTCAGATGATCACACCGGGACAACCCCCGTTGTTGCGCATGCGATAGGGTGGTACCACGAGCATGGTTACAAGCCCGATTTGGTGTGCTGTATTTATGCGACAGCTCCATTTATTGCGGTACCTGATCTGCAGCGGGGGCTGGCTATTCTGACGGATAGCGGTGCAGACTTCGCGTTTTCAGTCACTCGCTATCCATCCCCAATTCAACGTGCGCTCAAATTGACTGTAGATGGGCGGGTTGATATGTTCCAACCTGAGTATTTCAACGTTCGATCACAGGACTTGATCGAAGCTTTTCATGACGCTGGGCAGTTTTATTGGGGGCGTGCACCAGCTTGGATGGCGAATAAACCAATATTTTCAAGAGATTCGGCGCCGGTCATGCTTTCTCGTCACCGTGTACAAGATATTGATACTGTTGAAGATTGGCAGTTGGCAGAGTATCTGTTTCGTGCTATGAAACTAGAGGCAAGCGCGCAGGAAGAATTTGCGAAAGCAAGGTTATGACATTCGAAACAGAGCAGGAAAACTTTTGGGCTGGCGAGTTTGGCAGCGAATATATTCGGCGCAATCAGGGCGATGCCTTGTTGGCCTCGAACTTGTCATTCTTCGTCAACGCGTTGAAGGCAGCACGGGGTATCCAATCAGCCATCGAGTTTGGCGCCAACATTGGCATGAACATGAAGGCGCTCCAGCTTTTGTACCCGACACAAGTGCAGCATGCGATTGAAATCAATGCAGATGCGGCCAGGGAGTTGGCCAAGGTACTGCCCGTCGAACATATTTACGAGACATCCATTCTGAACTTTCAGTCTCAGCGAACCTGGGATTTGGTTCTGATCAAAGGCGTGCTCATTCACATCAACCCAGAAGCTTTGCCGCAGGTTTACGATAAGCTGGTTACCACCTGTGGGCGCTACTTGCTGGTGGCTGAGTACTACAACCCGCAACCAGTCAGCGTTTCCTACCGTGGTCACGCAGATCGCTTGTTTAAGCGCGACTTTGCTGGCGAGATCATGGCGCGCCATCCGCAGATGCATCTGGTTGACTACGGCTTTGTCTACCGGCATGACCCAAACTTTCCGCAGGATGACACGACCTGGTTTTTGATGGAAAAACGCATTGGGATCAGTTAATTATGCGGGTCGCTTTTCGTGCCGATGCGTCTCTGCAAATGGGCAGCGGTCACGTCATGCGCTGTCTGACGCTGGCGGATGCGTTAACGGCACACGGAGCGCAATGCCACTTTGTCAGTCGCGCGCACCCAGGTCATCTGCTGGAGTTGATTCAACAGCGTGGTTACAAGGTAAATACCCTTGAAGCCCACGTGAAGCAAGCGCAACCAGCTATTAAAATTGATGCTGATATAGGCGGCAATACGCAACAAATCGAACCACAAAAGCCCGCTCACGCAGCGTGGCTGGGTAGCACCTGGCAAGCCGATGCGCAGGAGACCGCCAATCTGTTGAACAATCTGCAACCCGACTGGTTGGTGGTGGACCACTATGCGCTGGATCAACGCTGGGAAGCGGCCCTAGCACCTAGCTACAAAAAACTGCTGGTCATTGACGATTTGGCAGACCGCGCCCACTGCTGCGATGTGTTGCTGGATCAAAACCTGGGCCGCCATCAGCAAGACTATGCAACTCTGGTACCAGTCCACTGCCAGGTGTTCACCGGCCCACACTACGCATTGTTGCGTCCAGAGTTTGCTGAGCTGCGACCCTACAGCCTGCAGCGGCGCCGAGCACAAACCACTATTGGTCAGTTGATCATCACCATGGGCGGTGTTGATCAAGACAATGCCACAGGGCAAGTGCTGCAAGCCCTGAAAACCTGCACTTTGCCAAGCGACTGCCGTATCACTGTGGTGATGGGGCTGACCGCGCCTTGGTTGCAAAATGTTCAGGAACTAGCCGCGCAGATGCCCTGGCCTACTGATGTGGTGGTTAACGTCAACGACATGGCACAGCGCATGGCCGACAGCGATCTGGCTATAGGTGCGGCGGGAAGTACGTCTTGGGAGAGGTGCTGCTTGGGTTTACCAACGTTGATGGTGGTGCTGGCTACAAACCAAGAGCCTGGTGCGCAAGCCCTTGAGGCCACCCACGCAGTCCGCTTGATTGGGATCGATAGCGACATTGCGATGCAGCTGCCTTTGGCTGTCCTTGAATTGAGTAATTGGGAGTGCCAGATACGCATGAGCCAGGCAGCAAGTGCAGTCAGTGACGGGCAAGGAGTTAAGAGAATCACTCAGTCTATGGGTGCAGTTAATGTCTAAACCACCCCATTTATCATCACAAATTCGCTCCATGGTTCATGGTGATCTGGAGCGAGTGCTGCTTTGGCGCAACCACCCAGACGTTCGTTGCAACATGTACACGCAGCATGAAATTACATTGGACGAACATCAGCGCTGGTTTGAACGCGCTCTGTCAGATTCCAAAAGAACATTGCTGATATTTGAAGTGGAGCAACAGCCACTGGGCTATATCAATTTCAACGAAACAGGAAGTGGCGGCGTTGCCGATTGGGGTTTTTTGGTGGCTCCTGATGCGCCTAAAGGCAGTGGTCGACAACTTGGCCAAGCAGCACTGCACCACGCATTCGCACAACTCCAATTGCATAAAGTCTGTGGACAAGTCCTTGCATACAACCAGCGATCCATCCGGTTTCACCAATCTCTGGGTTTTAAGGAGGAAGGTACGTTGCGCGACCAGTACTTTGATGGCAATTGCTATCACCACGTCATTTGCTTTGGCTTGCTGTCCCACGAATGGCTACTCAGCACATAGAACACATGAAAGGACACCATGTCGAGTCACCCCAGCGTCATCATTGCGGGCCGCCGAATAGGCGCTGACGAGCCTCCCTACGTCATTGCCGAAATGTCCGCCAACCACAATGGCAACATCGAGACTGCTTTCAAAATCGTTGAAGCTGCCAAACAGGCGGGCGCCGATGCCGTCAAGATACAGACCTACACGCCGGACACCATCACTCTCAACTGCGACAGCGAAGAGTTCCGAATACACGGTGGCTTGTGGGATGGACGAACGCTCTATGAGCTGTACGAAGAAGCTCACACACCGTGGGAATGGCACGCGCCGTTGTTTGCATATGCCCGCAAATTGGGCATCACACTCTTCAGTTCGCCATTTGACAATACCGCTATTGACTTGCTGGAAGACTTGAACGCTCCGGCCTACAAGATTGCGTCGTTCGAGGCGGTGGACATTCCGCTGATCAAATACGCCGCCAGCACCGGCAAGCCCATGATCATCTCCACCGGTATGGCCGATGCACAAGAAATTCAAGAAGCCATCGATGCCGCGAGAGAAGGTGGCTGCAAAGACCTGGCTGTCCTTCACTGCGTTAGCGGCTATCCGGCCCCGGCTGCAGACTACAACCTGCGCACCATGTTTGACATGATCCAACGCTTTGGCCTGGTCACCGGCTTGTCAGACCACACCCTGTACAACATCACCGCCATCGCCAGCGTGGCAATGGGTGCATCCATCATCGAGAAACACTTCACGCTTGACCGCAGCGGTGGCGGACCGGATGACAGTTTTTCGTTAGAACCGGTTGAATTGGCCGCGTTGTGTCAGGATACTAGAACTGCTTGGTCAGCGATGGGGTGCGTTGACTATGGCTGTAAATCCAGCGAAAAGGAAAATGTCAAGTTTCGTCGATCCTTGTATTTTGTAAAGGATTTGAAAGCAGGAGAATTGATTACGAAGGATGCCGTGCGCAGTGTTCGGCCGGGATTCGGATTGGCTCCCAAA
The DNA here is from genome assembly GCA_031291305.1 of Rhodoferax sp. GTDB lineage: Bacteria > Pseudomonadota > Gammaproteobacteria > Burkholderiales > Burkholderiaceae_C > Rhodoferax. The sequence continues at coordinate 46,844 of JARLJH010000057.1, forward strand.
TTTTATCCAACCGTTGTTGGGGCTATTGCCGCAAGAAGTATTTCAAAGAATCAACCTGTTGGCAGGAGTGATTTTTTCGCTAAGTCTAGCTAATCTTGGTTTGTGGGTTGATGACTCGGATGAGGTCATATTCAAGATAGTCCGCCAAACCAAGCCAGTCCCTTTTTGCCTGGCATTCTTGCATGGCTGCAATAATATTGCTTATCATGTTTATGTTGCAATTAATTAAGATATCAGGATTGGATGTTAATTTGGATAAAACATCTTGAATGTTGTCGAGTGCAGTGTAATCATCATTAGTTCTAAGCTGGGTTGCTAGTAACTTTAGATCTTTTGCCAAGTCGTCAATTTGAGTGGTCATGACGTTTTATATATGTGTGGTGCCGGCAATTAGTGCGCCGTCTAAACTTGTATTGTAGAATTTTACGTCTTTATTTTTAAATATAAGAGTTTCGACGGTAAGTAAGTAACTGGCCATGTTTGGCTCAGATACCACCTTTTCACCTTTGCCATTGTGAATGAAGTATTCGCTCTTTAAATTTCCACCAAGCTGACCACTTGGCCAGTAAGCATGGGTTTTATTTTTTATAAAAGAAAAATCTGCGCCAAAAAGAATAATTTCTTTGTATCCCATGGCGATGCTAAGATCTATCGTTGGATGAATCACGCTGCCGTTAGCAATTAGGGTATTGATTGACTCTGTGTCTTTTAAGTGATCAAAGAGAAAGGATGTAGAAATAGCATAATATTTTGCACCTTCCCAGTCATCAATAAATTCTTTAGAGGTGGTGGGGAAAAAAACCAAGGCGGTTTTTTTTGTATTGATGTTTTTAAAGTAACTCTTGCCAATGCGTTGATCGATGGTGACAACGAAATCTGGAGTTATTCCATGATTATTTAAAGCAGCCACAGCAGTGTCACATGCAATGGTTATATTTTTGGCGCTTTTGGCGAGAATTTTTTTTAGTTTTTCGATGTTGTCTTCCAGGCTAGGGCCAGAGGCAATGACGCATGCTTTTCCTGGGCGTTTGAGTTTAAAAAGTGTACTCACTGCCTTGGACTTACCATTGACATGAAATTCAAATGTCTTGGATCGCTGTACTAGCGCTTCGTCGTTAGAGAATTTGTTATTGACGTAAGCCAGTCTGACAGCATGATGGATGTGATCTCTCATCTTCAGCGTGTCGTCATCACATAGTGACAAACTCTCTGGCAGTGCAAAATATGGTGATATAACTTGCCTTTCAAGGCTTGCTAAACCTATATTTACTTTTGGGTGACTTAAAATGTGAGAAACATTCAATATGCCGATAACGAATTTAAAAATAGCTAAATTTGTGAGTCGGATCTCAAGGTGTTGCAAATCGAGGCGTGTACTAAGTAAATGATCCGCTAGGAATCCTAGACCAAAACCATAGAGATGAAGCACTTTAGTAGCAGGAATCACAGAGGCTTGCACTTCTGCTTCAGCAACTGCGTTATGCCTGCTGGTTAGTTGCTTTCCATTGACAGAGACTGTAGCCGTGTCCCCAAGAGTTATTTCGAATTTATAACTACTTAATTCGGCTTGGTCAACTTTATCCGCAATCAGTGGCCAACGTTCTCTGAGCGCGGATAAGTTAGTCTCATAGACATTTTCGTTGTCCAGTGTTTGCATACTTATTATCTGGCGTTGTCGCTTAGCCAATATTTATAAATCTACTTTCTCAGATTATTATTATTTCAATAATGATAATACCGATTGAGGCATTTGATTGGCTTGAGCTACCATCGCTGTGCCGGCCTGTTGCAATACCTGGGCGCGTGACAAGTTGGCGGTTTCCTTTGCGTAGTCGGCGTCCATGATGCGGCCATGCGCTGCGGCCGAATTTTCAGAACTAACTTGCAAGTTGGAAATCACCGTATTGAAACGATTTTCCACAGCACCCCATTGTGATCGGGCGTTATTGACTGACTCGATATCCTTATCCAGCATAGAGATTTGGGAAAAAGCAGTGCTGGTAGTTGCACCCAAATCAGTGGCCGTGCCAGAGAATCTGCTACCGGTGACCGAAATTTGATCTTGGGACGCCACGGCATTCGCACCCACCTGGAATGTGAAGGTGGCGGAAGCGATCACATTTTGCCCGTTGAATTTGGTGGCTCCGACAACCCGCGCATTTTCCTGTGCCAGCATCTTGTACTCATTGTTCAGCGACGCAATATCGCTTGTGGTGTTAGTGCCGTTAGAGGCCTGCACAGCCAGTTCGCGCATGCGTTGCAGGTTGTTGGTGATGGCGCCTAGCGCACCGTCGGCAGTTTGTGCCATCGAGATGGCATCATTGGCATTACGGATAGCCACATTCATGCCGCGCGTTTGTGTATCCATGCGTGTGGCGATGGACAGGCCGGCTGCATCGTCAGCAGCGCTATTGACGCGCAAGCCCGAAGACAGGCGCGCCATCGAGGTGGCCAGGGAATTTGAGGTGTTGGCCAGATTGCGCTGCGCATTGAGCGACATCATGTTGGTGTTGATGGTGGTGGGCATTTGAAATCTCCTTTAAAGCTGACTTAAATTGGCTTTGCTGCCGATCGTTGTCAGCTCCTTGCTGACTTGAAAGCGGTATGGGAATTCTGCTGACGCGCAAGCATTTCAAATAGCCGAAAAACCGGACAAAACGCCCTCAGTTCACTCGTTTGTAAGCTGTCCAAAACAATTTTTTTAATTCTTGCCTTAAGTTCTTGTACTGGTAACCCGAAAACTAGCTTAACGGGTTTGCAACAGCGCTCGTCGTCCGGCTAGCACATTTCAGTGCTCCGGTCACAGTGGTCAGCTCTCGGGCTGACGTTGAGATCGGCAGTGATGCCGGATTTATAGTTTTTAAGGAGCCTTCCATGACAACCACCATCAACACGAACATCAATTCGATCAATGCGCAGCGTAGTCTGGCCAGCACATCGAATTCCTTGGCCACCTCGATGGCCCGCCTTTCTTCAGGCTTGCGCATCAACAGTGCAGCTGATGATGCTGCTGGTTTGTCGATATCGGAACGCATGGACGCGCAAACCCGCGGCATGAATGTGGCTATCCGTAATGCCAATGATGCGATTGGCATGGCGCAAACTGCCGATGGCGCGTTAGGTGCTATTACCAACAACCTGCAGCGCATGCGTGAACTGGCTGTGCAGGCCTCTAACGGCACGAATACCTCAAGCGACATTACATCGCTGAACAATGAGTACAAGATGCTGTCAGACGAAAATATACGGGTTGTCGCAGCCACCAAATTCAACGGGCAAAATGTGATCGCTTCCACCACCTTCACATTCCAGGTGGGTGCGAATGCCGTGGCGGCCGAGGATCAAATCGCGGTCACCGGAAGCAAATTCTCTGGCACTGCCACTGATTTGGGGACGACTACCAGTACCGCTTTTGCTCAAATCACTAAGCTGGATGCCGATATCAATACGGTCAATAGCGCCCGATCACAATGGGGTGCGGTGGAAAATCGCTTCAATACGGTGATTTCCAACTTGCAAGTTGGTTCCGAAAACTCGGCCGCAGCGCATGGCCGCATTGTGGATGCCAACTACGCGCAGGAAACCGCCAACTTGTCACGCGCCCAGGTATTGCAACAGGCTGGCACAGCGATGGTGGCCCAAGCCAATCAGGGACCGCAAGGTGTGTTGACGCTGTTGCGCTAAAGACGAGATCGTTGGCGCGGGTAGCGCATCAATATGATTTCAAAGCGGTAAAGGCTGACAGTCTTTACCGCTTTTTTGGCTTTTAACCAGTCAGGGATCTGGTTAGACTTGGTTTGCAACAGGAGCACATGATGACTATTTCCTTATCAACTACTTCGTCATCCACCGGCACCCTTTCTTCGGTGGGCATTGGGAGCGGTCTGGATGTGAAAAGCATTGTGTCGGCACTGGTTGCCATTGAAAAACAACCGCTGACGCAGCTCCAGACCAAGGCCACGAGTTACCAGACCGAACTGAGCACCTATGGTACGGTCAAGTCTCAAATGGCCACCTTGCAGGACGCAGCAAGCACGCTGGCGCTGTCAAGCGGTTGGAATGCACAGACGGCTACGTCCTCCAACAGTGCCGCTGTCGGTGTGGCTGTAGATTCAACAGCGTCGCCGACCAACTTGACCGTCAACGTGACGCAACTGGCGCAGGCTCAATCGACCGCATCGCAGGGTTTTGCGACGGATGCCAACATCGGTGCCAGCGGTACCTTGTCGATTCAGATGGGTGCCTGGTCAGGCAATCAGTTCACGGCTGGTTCAAGTTCGGCGGTGAGCGTGAGCATCAATACCACCGACAACATCAGCTCTATTGCCAGAAAAATCAATACAGCCAATGCAGGTGTGACTGCGACGGTGTTGAGTGATGGCACCAATCAACGTTTGGTTGTTCGCTCAACGGCTTCTGGATCGGCAGCCGGGTTTAGCATTACAACTTCAGCTGACGCCAATGACGGCGGGAGTCTGGCATCATTTGGTTTTGCCGATCCAACCCGTACCAGCGCATCGGCAACAGGTATGTTCATGGGGCAGGTTGGCAAAGATGCCAACTTGACAGTGAACGGCGTTGCCTTGGTGTCGTCCACCAACAGCATGAAAAATGTGGTGCCTGGCGTGTCTTTGCAGCTGTCGCAAGTCACCACTTCACCGGTGGAGGTGGCAGTGACTACTGATTCGACGGTGATTCAAAAGAATATTCAAAGTTTTGTGGACGCCTATAACGCGGTCAACAGCACCCTGTCGGATGCCACCAAATACGATTCGTCGACGCAGATAGCTGGCCCACTGCAAGGGGATTCCACTGCGGTGGGGTTGCTCAATTCGCTGCGCAGCATGATGAGTTCCAATAGCACCGGCTCGACCTATTCCACCCTCTCGTCGATTGGTTTGGAGCGACAGAAGGATGGATCAATCACGATCAATCAAACCAAGCTGACCAGTGCTATGACGAACATGAGCGATTTGCAGAAATTGTTCACGGTTACCAACACGGATGCAACGACCAGTGGTTTTGGTGTGAAGGTTCGCAACTTTGCCATTGGCATGCTGGGTTATGACGGGCAGCTCAATAGCAAAACCACCAGCCTGCAAGGTGATATCACCCGAAACAAATCGGACCAGGATGCCGTCAATGCGCGTGCGACTCAGGTGGAAAACAATCTGAATAAACAGTACTCTGCATTGGATGCTCAGATGGCCACAATGTCGAGTCTGAGTTCGTATGTGACTGCGCAGCTTGCTACTTGGAACAAGTCAACTTCATAATGATTTGATTTTTCTCCCTGAATGCCGATATATCTAGTATCAGGCACACAAGGAGTTAGTCAAAATGTTTACCTCAGTCAGTATGCGCTCTGCAAAAATTTACCGCGCTGTAGATGTGGAAACCTCGGTTTCCGAAGCCAATCCGCATCAGTTGATCAGTTTGCTTTTTGACGAGTTGCTGCGGTGTTTAGCCACTGCCAAGTCAACAATGATCACCGGCAACATCGCGGCCAAAGGGCAGGCCATTGGGCGGGCTGGACGACTTCTTGACGAAGGCCTGAAGTCGGCGTTAGATATGTATCGTGGTGGTGAGTTGGCCAAGAATTTATGCAGTTTGTACGATTATTCATTGCTGAAAATCGTTGAGGCCAATTTGCGAAACGATCCGGCTTTGATTGATGAGGTTGTCAGCCTGATCAAACCCATCTCTGATAGTTGGCATCAGATCAAGGGCGATGCCGCTGTGCGTACATACGATGCATCGTGAGGAGAAAAAAATGAGTCAACTGTTAATTGACTATTACAAAGCGATCGAGACCAGCAGCCAACAAATGCTGGCCGCTGCCAAAACGTCAGATTGGGAGCAGGTTGCGCGCTACGAAGGTGTCTGTGCGATCTTGATAGAGCAACTGCGTGGCTTGGCGTCAACGCAACAGTTAGAGCCTGCTGCTAAGGTTGAAAAATCTCGCATCATGCAACGAATTTTGCAAAATGACGCGGAGATCCGTTATTTGGCGGAGCCCTTGCTAGACGACATGCTGATTTCGCAGGACGGTCAACGGGCTTATTTGCATTGACCTTTTCGGCAATCGGCCATGCACCACCGCGTTCATGGGTAGCTAGCCAGTGCATTGGCCGCTTTAAGGCGTTCTTTTTTGGGTTTTAAAACAAGCTTTGTTGAATAGACTCGAACTCATTTCCTAATTTGGGTTCTGGTTTGATGCTCAAAGTCTTGTTGCTCGCCGCTTTGCTAGGGTTGTGTTCTTGTGCACAAACCACCAAGTATGAACGGCCCACCCTGCCTGTTCCCAATCAATGGGATGATGCGTTTGCGCCACACCAAAAAAATGCCACAAAAACGCATTGGCGGGTTTTCTTCTCTGACCCGCAACTACAACGGCTGATTGCCATTGCACTCAAAAATAATCGGGACTTGCGCATCGCCGCAGGTCGGGTGGAAGAGGCACGAGCCCAGTTCGGTATCACTCGGGCCGATCTGGGGCCAACTTTTAACCTCATGGGGTCGGGCAATCTGACCACATATCCTGCGAATTTGAGTGGCACCGGTATGCCGCTCACCAGCCGTCGTTTTGATCTATCGGTCTCGGCTGTTTCATTTGAAGTCGATTTTTGGGGCAGAGTCGCCAACCTGACAGAGGCAGCACGCATGTCGTACCTGTCTACGGAGGAGTCACGTCGGTCGGTGTATCTGTCGTTGGTTGCAGATGTGGCGCAGGCCTATTTGACGGTGATCCAAATGGGTGAACTCATTGATCTGGAGCGCTCAACCGTGCTTCTGCGCGACGAATCATTAAATATCATTAAAAAAGGTCAGGACTTGGGGGGCGCTAATGATTTCGAGTATCAGCAGGCGCGGGGCATGCTGGAGTCCGCACAGTCGGAGTTGGCCGGTTATGAGCATCAAAAAAACGTAGCCCGCAACAAACTCAACTTTCTATTGGGCGATGCATCTTTTGACCTGAAAACGGGCGCGACACTGGATGATATCGGACCGGATTTTGGGCTGGCGGCTGGACTGCCCGCCGATGTATTGCTGCTGCGCCCGGATGTGATGGCGGCTGAGCAGCGGCTGATGGCGGCACACGCCAATATTGATGCAGCCAGAGCCGCATTTCTCCCAAAAGTCGTCCTGACGGCAAGTTTAGGCGCGGCCAGTGAGGGGCTTCTGAGTTTGTTCGCGGGGCGGGCTTGGTCGTTTATGCCCTCGCTGACCATGCCTTTGTTTGACGGTGGGCGCACAGCCGCAGGCCTGGACCTGGCACAGGCACGCAAGGTCATTGCGGTGGCCGAGTACGAGCGCTCTATCCAAGTCGCGTTCAGGGAAGTGGCTGATTTACTGTCTGCTCGTGCGTCATTGGCGCAACAAGTGAAATCGTCCAACGCTCGTGTTCAGGTGTCTGCCCGACGTCTTGAAATTGCCAAGGGGCGATTTGATGCGGGTGTTGGTGGCTATCTGGATGTGCTGGACGCGCAACGGGAAGTCATTGCCGCCTTGCAGACGGCAGCCCAGGTCAGGTTGGCACAGTTGGAGTCCAATGTTCAGTTGTACAAAGCCTTGGGTGGTGGCCAGGGAGAGGTGGGGTGATGGCAACCAGAAACGCAGCCAAAGACAAGCGCAGTTTCAATAATGCTGTCAAGGAAGCCCGCATAGGACACCGCGAGTCCCAGTACGAGGTGGGTTTGATGTATGCCAATGGTGTTGGCGTGGCGCAGGATTTCGTACAAGCCATCTACTGGATACGCCAAGCCGCTGAAAAAGGGCACGCGCCCGCGCAGTATTTATTGGCTACAAGCTATGGGAGCGGTGATGTCGTCGAGCAAGATCATCACCAGGCGCTCAAGTGGTACATGAAGGCGGCAGAGCAGGAGCATCCGAAGGCGATTTACAAGTTGTCCCGGTTTTACGCTGAACCACATCCAGAAGCCGCGCGTGATTTATGCCAGACGGCGGCCAAACTTGGGGTGCCAAAGGCTCAATTTGATTTGGCTACTGAAAATGTAGCTTTACATCAAGATTTCGAAGGGGTTAACGACTCTTTTTCATGGTGTCTTCAGGCGGCAGAGCAGGGCGTGGTCGAAGCACAGTTCGCGGTCGCGGAGATGTACTTGCAGGGGCGGGGTGTTGCAATGGACGTGGTTCAGGCCTGCGCCTGGTACCGCAAGGCTGCGCATCAGTACTTCGCGCCTGCCCAGGTGGCTCTGGCCGGGCTTGACGAGATGGGTCTCGGCCGAGGGCTGAGTGGTGATCCAGACTATCCCGGTGTTGAGGCAGCCGAGCGGCGTCGCAACTCCAGCCGATGGCTAAAGCAGGCTGAGCTTGGTGACGCTCACGTCAAGTATTGCCTGGGGCTGATGTTTCTTAACGGTTGGGCTGTAGTGCAAGACAACGACCAAGCGCGTGTGTGGCTGGAAGCGGCGGCCCAGCTGGAACATGCTGACGCACAGTTGGCGCTGGCGAAGCTGTTGGAGTCCTCAGGTGATTTTCAAGCCGCATTGACTTGGTATACAAAAGTTGCCGACAAGCATCATCCCGAAGCCTGTGCGGTGCTTGGGCGGTTTTACTGGCATGGCCTTGGCACATCGGCTGATGCCTTTCTGGGGCTTGTCTGGACGATGCGCGCGGTTGCGCTGGGTGATGTGCAAGCGATTGCCATGCTGGGCAAGCTGGCGGTTGACGCGCCTGACCAGATTCGGCGTGCTTGTCTGCACCAAGTGGCCAACCTTGGTTTTGCGGACGCGCAGTACGCATTGGGCCAAGACAGCGAAGCGCTGTTTGTGTCGGGGCAGTCTGAGGCGGATGCGATTCGATGGCTTAAACGTGCGGCTGATCAAGGGCACGTCAAGGCCGAAACAGCCTTGGGACTGCTTTATCTTGGCGCCCGAGAAGTGCCGCCCGACAAGGCGCAGGCCCGGGATTGGTTTATTCAGGCTGCAGAACAAGGCGATGCCAAAGCCCAATGGAATCTGGCTTTGATGCTGATAGATGGTTCTGGCGTGGTCAAAAAAGACCTCAAGCAAGCTTTTTTGTTGTGTCAAAAGGCGGCTGACCAAGGTTTTGTGCCAGCACAGGCGACTCTGGGCATTCTTTTTTCCAAAATGAAAAAACCTGAAAAAGCCGTTGAGTGGTGGCGTATTGCGGCTGAACAGGGTGATCCGGAGGCTCAATACAACTTGTCGGTGGCTTATGGAAAAGGGCTGGGGCTGGATCGAGATACAGAGTTGGCGCTGGACTGGTTGATCAAAGCGGCTGAGCAAGGTGTAGCGAGTGCGCAGTCCAAGCTCGGCTTACGTTATGTCACTGGCGATGGTGTGGCGTTAGATCCGATCGAAGGGCACAAGTGGCTGATGCTGGCCAGTCTCAAGGGTGATGCTGCTGCCCAAGTCAACGTCAAGCGGTCAGAAGATCAGTTGGGTCGCATGCAGATTCTTGAGGCCAATCGACGTGCCATGGCTTGGCAAGGCAATCACAGTCGCCCTCATCAAACGAGGCCCTGAATGCCACTTTCAGTGAGCACCAAAAATAGCGGCTCAAGTTTTATTGAAAATTGTCGTAACAAACGTTACGGTCAAAATCCGTAGGCATTTCCGGCAAGAAACTGAATATTGTGGGGTAAAGGTATGGCATCCATTGTTATTGGGTTCACGACAGCGCAGATCGCGGTGTTAACAACTGCCCAAATCCAACACCTTTCCTCGGCGGATATTGCGGCGCTGACTACTCTGCAGCTTTCTGCGCTCGGCACTGACAACATTGTTGCTCTTAAGACCAACCAAATTCAGGCGCTCAATACTGCACAAATAGCGTCCTTGAATACTGACCAGGTCGCTGCCATTGAGACGGCTGACATCGCTGTTCTCAAGACCAACCAGCTGCAAGCCCTCAGCACCGCCGGTGTGGCGGCGCTGAGCACCGATCAGATCCAGGCAGTAAGCACAGCAGGCATCGCCGCCCTGAAGACCAATCAGGTCGCAGCCCTGACGACAGATCAAATCGTTGCTATAGAAACCGCACAGATCCAGGCCTTGACCACAGCCGGACTGGCAGCTTTGAGCACCGATCAGGTGGCCGCCATCGAGACCTCCGACATTGAGGCGCTCAAGACCAACCAGATCGCCAGTCTGACCACAGCCAGCGTCGCGGCCCTGACCACCGACCAGGTGGTGGCTCTGACCACGGATCAAGTACAAGCCGTGAGCACGGCAGGCATTGCTGTCCTTAGCTCGGACCAGGTGGCCGCCATTGAGACCGCCGATATCGCCGTTCTCAAGACCAATCAGTTGCAAGCCCTTAGCACCGCCGGTGTGGCCGCCCTGACCACCGGACAGATCCAGGCAGTCACCACCGCCGACATTGCTGCTTTGAAGACCAACCAGGTTGCAGCCCTGACCACTGATCAGATCGTTGCTATAGAAACCGCACAGATCCAGGCGCTGACCACAGCCGGACTGGCAGCTTTGAGCACCGATCAGGTGGCCGCCATCGAGACCTCCGACATTGAGGCGCTCAAGACCAACCAGATCGCCAGTCTGACCACAGCCAGTGTCGCGGCC
>JARLJH010000058.1 GCA_031291305.1 Rhodoferax sp.
CAAACACCAGGGGGGGCCTCCGGCGGCCTGGCGGGGGCCTGATAGAAAAAGAAGCCAAGAGAAACCAAGCCCAAAAACCGGGCACCGTAAACTTCCAGCTTTAACCCGGTCAAGCCACCAGTCAGAAGTTCTCAACTTCCTCCGCCTTCAGGCTCATACCTGGATTGGAAAATACTCGTACACAACTTCTTGAAGTGACTTGAGAGTGTTGTAGTCCCCGCAAAGGAGGATTCCAGCGTGATTTTTGAGTAGTTTGTAAGTGAACATTTAAGGTGACTTTCAAGGGGGTGAAGTAATGAGCTTTCGGGTCAATTAACACTTGTTTACGACTTTATAAATTCGTCTCAAAAATCCAACGCGCCACAAACCCGCATGGATGCTCGAGGTGTGTTTACGACTTTAATGACCTGTTTACGACTTTAATTGCACGGAACAATATCAAAATGCGCTGAACACCCTTACTCCACCGTCACGCTTTTGGCAAGGTTGCGAGGCTTGTCGACATCGGTGCCTCTAGCGCAGGCGGTGTGATAGGCCAGCAGTTGCAGCGGCACCACGTGCAGCATGGGTGACAACTCGCCATAGTGCTCGGGCATGCGGATCACGTGCAGGCCTTCATCGCTTTCAATTTTGGAGTCGGCATCGGCCAGCACATACAGCACGCCGCCACGGGCGCGCACCTCGTGCATGTTGCTCTTGAGTTTTTCCAGCAGTGCATCGTTGGGCGCTACCGTCACCACCGGCATAGCGCTAGTCACCAGCGCCAGCGGACCATGCTTTAGCTCGCCGGCCGGATAGGCCTCGGCGTGGATGTAACTGATTTCCTTGAGTTTGAGCGCGCCTTCCAGGGCAATCGGGTAATGCAGGCCGCGCCCCAGAAACAAGGCGTTCTCCTTGGCGGTAAAGTCCTGCGCCCAAGCGATCACCTGCGGCTCCAGTGCCAGTACGGCCTGCAAGGCCGCGGGCAAGTGGCGCAAGGCCTTGATGTGACGCGCCTCTTCGGCATCGCTGAGCAAACCACGTGACTGCGCCAGCGCCAGCGTCAGCAAAAACAGCCCGGCCAGTTGCGCGGTGAACGCCTTGGTGGAGGCCACACCAATCTCGACCCCGGCGCGGGTGATGTAGGCCAGTTCGCACTCACGCACCATGGCGCTGGTGGCCACGTTGCAAATCGTCAGCGTGTGGGTCATTCCCAGGCCTTGCGCGTGACGCAGCGCCGCCAGGGTGTCAGCCGTCTCACCCGACTGGGTGATGGTGACCACCAGCGTGCGAGGGTTGGGCACCGAGTCGCGGTAGCGGTATTCGCTGGCCACCTCAACCTGGGTGGGGATTTTGGCGATGCTTTCCAGCCAGTATTTGGCGGTACAACCGCTGTAGTAGCTGGTGCCGCAGGCCAGGATCAACACCGAGTCAATCTCTTTGAACACGCGTGCGGCGCTGGCGTCCGCACCGTCAAACAACTCCGGCTGGATGTTGTCGACGCCTTGCAAGGTGTCGGCAATAGCGCGTGGCTGCTCAAAAATCTCCTTCTGCATGTAGTGACGATACGGTCCCAGCTCTGCCGCGCCACTGTGGGCATGCACGGTTTTTACCGGGCGCTGCTCGGGCGTGAGCGGCTTGAAGGCTCTGTCCACCAGCCAGTATTTGCCCAGCTGAATATCTGCCACATCGCCTTCCTCCAGGTAGACGATCTGGTCAGTGACACCGGCTAAGGCCATGGCGTCGCTGGCCAGGTAGTGCGCCTGGCCATCTGGCCCGACACCCAGAATCAGCGGCGAACCAGCGCGCGCGCCAATCAGGCGATGCGGCTCGTCCTTACAAAACACTGCAATGGCGTAGGCGCCACGCAGTGAACCCAGTGCCGCCTTGACGGCTTCAAACAGGTCACCGTCATACAGACTGTCAATCAGGTGAGCAATGACTTCTGTATCGGTCTGGCTCTGAAACACATAGCCCTTGGCCTGAAGGCTGGCGCGCAGTTCGTCGTGGTTTTCGATGATGCCGTTGTGCACCAGAGCGATACGACCCGCGCGAGCATAGGCGTCAGCCCCAGGGCCATGGCTGAAATGCGGGTGCGCGTTGTGCACGGCGGGTGCGCCATGCGTAGCCCAGCGGGTGTGGGCAATACCGGTGGTTCCTTGCAGATGGGTGGTGGCGATTTGCTCCTTCAGTTCTGACACGCGCGCAGTGCTGCGGGCACGTTGCAAGCCGTTCGCGTACACCGCCACGCCGCATGAGTCATACCCCCGGTATTCGAGTCTTGAAAGACCCTGCACCAGAATGGGGACGATGTTTTGATTGGATACTGCGCCGACAATGCCACACATAAGCTGCTCCGTTGTTGAGGTCAGAATCGTAGAAGCTCTAATTTGAAATAAGTGATCTATTTTTTATAGTATTTGAATTATTATTTCAATAATTTAATGATACGTTGGAATATTTCATATAACAAACATTACTGAATGAAACAATCACTCTCGCTGCGCCATTTCTTGCTAGCCTTGGCCGTGGTCGCCGTCTGGGGCAGCAATTTTGTGGTCATCAAGCTGGCGCTGGGCCAGATGCCGCCACTGCTGTTTGCCACGCTGCGCTTTTGCGTGGTGGTGATCCCGATGGTGTTTATCCTGCCCCGCCCGCCCGTGCCCTGGCGCAATCTGGCCGCCTATGGCCTGCTGATCGGCGTGGGGCAGTTCGGGCTGCTTTTTGTGGCCATGAACGGGCACATCTCGCCGGGGCTGGCCTCGCTGGTGATTCAGGTGCAGGTGTTTTTCACCATCGGGCTGGCCATGGCGATGGCGGGCGAAACCTTGCAACGGGTTCAATGGATGGCACTGGCGCTGGCGGGTGCTGGCCTGGGCGTCATCGTGGCTCACACCGACGGCAACACCACCGCGCTGGGCCTGGGGCTGGTGCTGCTGGCCGCCCTGTCTTGGGCGGGTGGCAACCTGGTGGCCCGCTCGGCCGGGCGCATCAACATGGTGGCGTATGTGGTGTGGTCCAGCCTGTTTGCCATACCGCCGCTGGCCGTGCTGTCGATCTGGGTCGAAGGCTGGCCCGCGCTGGTGGCTGGCGTGCAGCAGGCCGACAGCATGGCCTGGGCGGCAGTGGCCTGGCAGGCCTGGGGCAACTCGATCTTTGGCTACGCCGCCTGGGGCTGGCTGCTGTCACGTTACAACGCCGCCACCATCACCCCCATGGCGTTGCTGGTACCGCTGTTTGGCATGGGCAGCTCGGCCTGGTGGCTGGGTGAGAGCCTGCCTGCCTGGAAGCTCGGCGCGGCAGCGCTGGTGATGGCCGGACTGGCGCTGAACCTGCTGTGGCCCTTGCTGCTCAAACGCCTCAAAAGCTGAAATGAACCACACCAACACCATGAACCCACTCGCCCTGGACACCACCGATTTGCTGTTGCTGGGTCAACTGCAATCCGATTCATCTTTGTCCAACCAAGCGCTGGCTGAACGGGCACATGTTTCGCCGCCAACCTGCCTGCGCCGCATCAAGCGCCTGAAAGACGTGGGGCTGATCGAGCGTGAAATTGCCGTGCTGAGCACCGACACGCTGGCCAGCAGCATCGGCCACGGTTTGACGGCGGTGGTGGAAATCACCTTGGACCGCCAGGACCAAGGCGCGTTGGAAGCGTTTGAGAAACGTGTCGCCAATGAAGATGCTGTGCAGCAGTGTTACCGCGTATCCCCCGGCCCGGACTTTTGCCTGGTAGTGCACGCCGCCGACATGCCGGACTACCTGGCCCTGACGCAGCGACTGTTCACGGCCGATGCCAATGTGCGCAACGTCAAGAGCTTTTTCAGCGTCAAGCGCAGCAAGTTTGGCGCCCGCGTGCCCTTACCCGCAGCACTATAAAGTTACATGATATTTTGGCCGCTAGCCCTTATAAATAAAGGGCTAGTAGCTATATATTCAAGAACATGCAGGAGCCGCTGGCAGCCAAAGCATGACCTGGCAACCTGCGTCCGCTGCGCCCTGAATGCGGATCGAGCCGCCCAGGCGCCCGATGATTTTGCGGCAGGTCACCAAGCCCAGCCCCAGGCCTTCGAACTCGCGCGCTGGGTGCAGCTTGGCAAATACCTTGAAAAGCCTCTGCGCTTGCTCCGGCCTGAAACCCACCCCGTTGTCGCGAATGCTGAAACAACAGGTCGCCGCGTCCGCGCCATGTTCCACGCCCGATTCGGCACCTTGCACGCTGCCGGACTGGCCCTCTACGTTCGTCCAAGCCAATGAAATCTGCCTCGACGCCCGGCCACGACTGAATTTGAGGGCGTTGTCCAGCAAATGCGTCAACACCTGACGCAGCAAATCAGCATCGGCCAGCACCAGCGGCACGTCAGCGGCTATCTGCCACTGAACGTTCGGCCCGGCCTGCGGCCCCAGTTCATCCACCACCGCTTGCGCCAGCGCGCTGACGTTGACCGGCTGAATATCCAACGCCCGCGTGCCCAGCCGCGAGAGTTGCGTCAGCCCGTCCAACTGACGACTCAGCAACTGAGCTGCCTCGCGGATCGTGCCCAGATGCCCAGCCACCTCATCGGGCATGTCGGGCCAATCCTCGGCAATGACTTGCGCAAAAGAGGTGATGTGCCGCAGCGGCGCACGCAGGTCGTGCGACACGGTGGAGGTGAAGTCCTGCAACTCCGCGCGCGCGGCATCCAGCTCACGCTGGAGTTGCGCCAATCTGGTTTCAGCTAACGAGATTTCGGCCATTTTGCATTTGCTTTCGAACCGTCGCCCATCCAACACTTCGCATGGAAACCGTTGGGGGCGGACTCCGATTTCTGGTACCCCAGTATGAGGTGGCCGC
This sequence comes from Rhodoferax sp., assembly GCA_031291305.1. Classification (GTDB taxonomy): domain Bacteria; phylum Pseudomonadota; class Gammaproteobacteria; order Burkholderiales; family Burkholderiaceae_C; genus Rhodoferax. The sequence continues at coordinate 4,817 of JARLJH010000058.1, forward strand.
CCCCAACGGTTTCCACGCGGGGCGGACCAAAACCGCTGGAGCAAGTCAGCATCACTTCTTGCTCGGACGCTTCCAGTTGGCAATGCTCACCTGGCGCGCCCGCGCCACGGTCAACGCCAATGGTGGCGCGTCTTTGACCACGGTGGAACCACCGCCCACCGTGCCACCGGCGCCGATGGTCAGCGGCGCCACCAGCACGCAGTTGCTGCCGATATGTACATCAGCCTCGATGATGGTGCGGTGCTTGTTGGCACCGTCGTAGTTGGCGGTGATGCTGCCCGCGCCATAGTTGACGCGCTCACCCACCGTCGCATCCCCCAGGTAGGCCAGATGGTTGGCCTTGGCGCCCTTGGCCAGCGTGGAATTTTTGACCTCGACAAAATTGCCGATATGCACCTCGGCCCCCAGCTTGGCCCCCGGGCGCAGGCGGGCAAACGGCCCGATCAACGCACCCGCGCCGACCTCGATGGCGTTTTTGCTACCAGGCTCGCCACCTTCAATGTGGGTGAACGGGTGGATCACCGCACCGGCGGCAATGCTGGCGTTCTTGATGACGCAGTTGGGGCCGATCTTGACGCCCTCGCCCAGACTGACCTGGCCTTCAAACACGCAATTCACGTCGATGGACACGTCTTGCGCGCAGGTCAGTGTGCCACGCACGTCCAGGCGCGCCGGGTCAGCCAGGCGCACGCCTTGCTCCATCAGTTGTAGCGCCACGCGCTGCTGGAACGTGCGCTCCAGCTCAGCCAGCTGCACCGGGCTGTTGATGCCCGCCACCTGCGCGGCGTCATGAATCTTGTGCGCCACCACCGGGAAGCCATCGGCCACAGCGAACTTCACAATGTCGGTCAGGTAATACTCGCCCTGGGCGTTTTTGTTATCCAGCCGCGCCAGCCAGGTTTTGAGCGGCTTGGCGGGCACGGCCATGATGCCGCTGTAGACCTCGGTGATTTTGAGTTGCGCTGGCGTGGCGTCTTTCTGCTCGACGATGGCCTGCACCACGTCGCCTTTGCGCACGATGCGGCCATAGCCGTTGGGGTTGGCGAAGTCGATGGTCAGGAGCGCCAACTTGTCACCTGCGCAGGCGGCAATCAGCTGTGCCAAGGTGTCAGGCTGCGTCAGCGGCACGTCGCCCGAGAGCACCACCACCACGCCATCATCGCGCAGCACCGGCACCGCCTGCTGCATGGCGTGGCCGGTGCCCAGCTGCGGCTCCTGCCGCACAAAGTTGATATCAAATCCGGCTGCAGCCCCCGTATTACCTGCGAGAGCAGCTTCAACTTCAGTAGCGCCATGCCCTGTAATCACCGTCACCTGGCGCGCCCGCAGCTCGGCGGCAGTGTCCACCACATGCTGCAACAGCGCACGCCCGGCCAGCAGATGCAGCACCTTGGGCAGCTTGCTTTTCATGCGCGTGCCCTTGCCCGCCGCCATGATCACCACGTCCAGCGGTGCGTCTGAAAATAGTTTTTGCGAATCTGCCATGCCATCCTCCGTTTGAATCGGTTCAAGTTTTGCGCATTATCGCGGCCCAGGCCGCATAACATCGCGCCATGGCCATCAGCGTTTTCGACCTTTTCAAAGTGGGCATCGGCCCCAGCAGTTCCCACACCGTGGGGCCGATGCGCGCTGCGCGCCTGTTTGCACAGGCCTTGCAGCGTGACGGCTTGTTGCAACAGACGACACAGGTCACCTGCGAACTTTACGGCTCGCTGGGTGCCACCGGCAAAGGCCACGGCTCCGACGTGGCGGTGATGCTCGGCCTGATGGGCCACGCCCCCGACACCGTGGATGTGGAGGCCGTGCCACTGATGATGGCGCAGGCACGCAGCCAGCGCGCGCTGGCGCTGCTGGGCATTCACGCCATCCATTTTGTCGAGCGGGACCACGTGCTGATGTACCGGCGCGAAGCGCTGGCCGAACACCCCAACGGCATGAAGTTCACCGCCATGGACGCACAAGGCCACGAACTCAAATTCGCCAAGTACCTCAGCGTGGGCGGCGGCTTTGTGGTCACCGCCGGCAGCCCCAACGAGGCCGTGCTGACCGAGTATCAAAAAGTGCCGTACCCCTTTACCAGTGGCGAGGAACTGCTAGCTATTTGCAAGCAGAACAACTTGAGCATCAGCCAGGTCATGTGGGCCAACGAACGCACCTGGCGCAGCGATGACGAGATCGCCAGCGGCCTGCAAACCATCTGGCGCGTAATGCGCGAATGCGTGCAGCGCGGCTTAAGCCACCCCGGCACCCTGCCCGGCCCATACAAGGTGCAACGCCGCGCCCCGCTGCTGGCGGCGCAGTTGCGCGAACGCGCCGAACGCACGCTGGCCGACCCCTTGAGCGTGCTGGACTGGGTCAACGTCTACGCCTTTGCCGTCAACGAGGAAAACGCCGCCGGTGGCCGCGTCGTCACCGCACCCACCAACGGCGCCGCCGGGGTGATCCCAGCGGTGCTGCACTACTGCGACCGCTTTGTGATGCACAGCAGCGGCCGCGCCGGACAGGGCATCGACGACGACATGGCGAGCACCTTTTTGATGACGGCGGCGGCCATCGGCATCCTGTACAAGCTCAACGCCTCCATCAGCGGCGCCGAAGTAGGTTGCCAAGGCGAGGTTGGCGTGGCCTGCTCGATGGCGGCAGCGGGCCTGGCTGCGGTGATGGGTGGCAGCCCGACCCAGGTGGAAAACGCCGCCGAGATCGGCATGGAACACAACCTGGGCCTGACCTGCGACCCGGTCGGCGGCCTGGTGCAGGTGCCGTGCATCGAGCGCAACGCCATGGGCGCTGTGAAAGCCATCAACGCCGCCCGCATGGCGCTACAAGGCGACGGCCAGCATGTGGTGTCCCTCGACAAGGTCATCAAAACCATGCGCGAGACGGGTGCTGACATGAAGACCAAGTACAAGGAAACCTCTCGCGGCGGACTCGCGGTGAATATTGTGGAATGCTGATGTGGGTTACGTGACCCGCCCTCGCACCACCTACTTATCAGCAGAGGGTTTGCAGTACCCCACCTACACCGCCAAAGCAGTGGATTGCTATGCCTGACGGGACCGCTCAAGCCCGATGATGCATGTGGACGCCAAGTCACAGGTTTCGAAACCAACCCGAAGACAACACCAATCCCAGTGAGCGCATACGCCAGACCATTGACAGACCTTGGTGCAGGCAACTCTAAAGTCAACGCTCAGGCGTGGTGAAGTCATGAGTCTCTGATTGCCGTTGCCCACGGGGAAGCCTGCAGATAAGTTCAAACCTCACAAGACCGAATCAACAGTCTTCCAGCGAAATCGAGACATCACCGAAACCATGTCGGTGCGCATTCTGCTCACTTTTAAATTTAATCATTTGACTAAATCATTCGGTTAAGTAAAAATAGGCTGCATGAGCCCTACATCCCCCCCTGCAGAACGCGGCGATCGCGGTGACAGCACGCGACGTGCCCTCATCGAAGCCGCTATTACCGAATTTGCCCGCGATGGCTTTCATGCGGCCAGCACTCGGGAGATCGCACGTAGCGCCGAGGCCAACCAGGCCTTGATCGGCTATCACTTCGGCGGCAAGGAAGGCCTTTATCTGGCGGTCTTTCAGTTCATCAGCGAGCAGATCCAGGCGCGTGTCGGCATGGCCGTCGGCCCGATCGAGGCCTATCTAGCCGAACTTCAAGATCTTGGTGCGCTGACAATGCCACAACGCGAACAATGCGTCGCCCTGCTCATGCGACTCGTTGAAGGCATGACGCGCATGTTTACCGATCCGAATGCAAAACCCTGGGCGCAACTCATCCTGCGCGAACAGCAATCGCCGACAAAAGCCTTCGACATCCTTTTCGAGGGTTTCATGAGCCGTTACCTCGGCATCGTCACGCAGCTGATCCTGCGCCTGCGACCGGAGCTCAGTCGCGACGAAGCAGCGCTCAGCGTGATCACCATCCTCGGGCAAATCCTCGTCTTTCGCGTCGCGCGCTCCACGCTCCTGCGTCACATGACGTGGCCAGATGTCGGCCCCGACCAAGTTGACCTGATCCTCAAGCAAATCAAGGCCAACCTGACGGCCATGCTTCATTCAAAGGACTGACCCATGAACAAGAAACTGGTGGCAATTGCTGTAATCGGACTGCTCGTCGTCAGCACTGGCAGTTACTTCGTCCTGACGCGCCAAGCAGGCGCATCGAACGAGATCACCCTGCACGGCAACGTCGATATCCGCGAAGTCGAATTGGCCTTCCGCCAGCCCGGTCGCCTCGCCAAGCTGTATTTCGACGAGGGCGCAGCGGTCAAGCAAGGCCAGTTGCTGGCCGAACTCGACGCCAAACCTTATGAAGATGCACTCGCCGTCGCCAAGGCCAATCGTGCGCTGGCTGAAGCCGATCTGAACAAGGTGCGACACGGCTCTCGCGAGCAGGAGATCGCGCAGGCCGATGCGGCGGTACACCAAGCCACCGCCGCGCTGGCCGAAGCCGAACGGAATTTCACCCGTCAAAAAACACTCGCCGACAGCGACGCCGCCAGCGAACGCACATTTGATGCGGCGCGCAGCGCACGCGATCAGGCGCAGGCCGCGCTCAGCTCGGCGGAACAAGGCCTCGGCCTGCGCCGCGAAGGTTCGCGCAAGGAAGACATCGCCGCCGCCGAAGCCCGCTTCGCCGCCGCACAAGCACAATGGACACAAGCCGAAACCGCGCTCGCCGACACGCAGCTCATCGCACCCGCCGACGCACTGGTCTCAGTACGCGTGCGCGAAGTCGGCAGCATGGTCAGCAACGCTGCGCCTATCTACACGCTGTCGCTGCAAGACCCGGTCTATGTGCGCGCCTACGTGAGCGGGCCGCAACTCACCAAGATCAAACCCGGTGGTGCGGTCACCGTCACGGCAGACGGTACCAGCGAACGCTTCAAGGGCACCATCGGCTTCATCTCACCCAAGGCGGAATTCACGCCCAAATCGGTCGAGACAACCGAGCTTCGCACCGACCTCGTCTACCGCGTGCGCGTTGTGCTCCCCGGTGCGGCGCACGCCTTGCGGCAGGGGATGCCGGTTTCGGTCACGGTTGACGAAGCAGGGCACTGATCTCGCTGTTGCCATATCACCATGTCTGATCTTTCCTGCCCCGCGCCGAGCATCGTCGTCCAGGGCGTCGTCAAGCGATTCCCTGGCGTGCTCGCACTCGTCGGCATCAGCGCCGACATCCTGCCCGGCCGGTTGACCGGCTTGGTCGGGCCAGACGGTGCCGGCAAGACAACGCTGATGCGGCTGATGGCCGGACTGTTGCACCCGAGCGAGGGTTCAATCAGCATCCTCGGACGCGACACGGTGCGCAACCAGGGTGAGCTCGCCCATCTCGTTGGTTACATGCCGCAGCGCTTTGGCCTCTACGAAGATTTGTCGGTGATGGAAAACCTGACGCTTTATGCCGAGTTGCGCGCCATGCCATCCACTGAACGCAAGGCGCTGTTCGACCGCCTGCTCGAGTTCACGCGGCTCGGCCCGTTCACCGCGCGCCTTGCCGGAAAGCTCTCCGGCGGCATGAAACAGAAACTGGGGCTGGCCTGCGCCCTGATGGCGCGGCCGCCGGTGCTCCTGCTCGACGAACCGGGCGTCGGCGTCGACCCGGTCAGCCGGAAAGACCTCTGGCGCATGGTCGCAGAACTCACCAGTGACGGCATGGCCGTCCTCTGGTCGACCGCCTACCTTGACGAGGCCGAGCAATGCGATACCGTGCTGTTGCTCAACGAAGGCAAGCTGGAATTCGCCGGCCCGCCGCAGGAACTCACACGTACCCTCGAAGGGCGCAGCTATCGCATCGTTGATCCAGCGGGTGACCGCCGACATCTGCTGGCGCGCGCCCTTGACTTGCCGTCTATCAGTGACGGTGCCATTCAGGGACACTCGGTACGACTGGTGACGCGTGCTGGCGAATCAATTGAACCGGTGCGCGCACTGGCCGCCGAAGTCGGCGCACAAGTGGCCACCGTTGCGCCGCGTTTCGAAGATGCCTTCGTCGATCTGCTCGGCGGCGGTCCCGGTGGCACTTCAGCCATCGCCGAGTTGATGGAGCCGGTGCAGCTGGCGAGCAACATTGCTGTCTCGTGTGCCGACCTGACGCGCCGTTTTGGCAGTTTCACCGCCACCGACCACGTCAGTTTCGACGTGCGCCAAGGCGAAATTTTCGGCTTGCTCGGGCCGAATGGCGCAGGCAAATCGACGACTTTCAAGATGCTGTGCGGTCTGCTCAAACCGAGTGAAGGTTCGGCGCATGTCGTCGGACTGGACCTCGCCAAGGCGGCAAGCGCTGCCAAGAACCAGCTCGGCTATATGGCGCAGAAGTTTTCGCTCTACAGCCTGCTCTCGGTACGCCAGAATCTCGAATTTTCGGCCGGCGTCTACGGCCTTTCAGGCGCCGACAAAAAGGAGCGCATCGACGAGATGATCGAGGCCTTCGAACTTCAGCGCTTTCTCAATGCCGCGCCGGACGATCTGTCGCTTGGCTACAAGCAGCGTCTGGCTTTGGCCTGCGCGCTCATGCACCGCCCACCGGTACTCTTTCTCGACGAACCGACGTCCGGCGTCGACCCGATCACGCGGCGCGAATTCTGGACGCATATCAACGGCCTAGTACGCAAGGGCGTGACCATCATGGTCACCACGCACTTCATGGACGAGGCCGAATACTGCGACCGCGTCGCGCTCATGTACCGTGGCAAGCTGATCGCGCTCGACACACCCGATGCGCTGAAGCAGCAAGTCGTCTCGCATGATGGTCACGAGCCAACGATGGAAGACGCTTTCATTGGCTTGATCGAACGTGTCGACGCCGAGGATCAGCAATGAGCACATCGCCCTCTTCCGGCATCAAACTACGCCGCCTCGTTGCCATCGCACGCAAAGAGACGTACCAGATCTTCCGCGACCCATCGACACTGCTCGTCGCCTTCGTCCTGCCGATCGTGATGCTGTTCCTGTTTGCCTACGCGGTGTCGCTCGACACGCGCAACGTGCGCATCGGCGTCGTGCTCGAATCGGATAGCGAAGCAGCACAGTCACTGGCCGCTGCTTTTTCCGGCAGCCGCTATTTCTCGGTCATGCCCGCGCGCGACCGGCGCGAGGTCGAGTCGCAGGTGATCGCTGGCCACCTGCGCGGTTTTGTGGTCATTCCGCAGGATTTCACCAGTCGCCTACAACGCGGCCAGAGGAATGCACTGGTGCAGATCATCACCGACGGCACGCAACCGAACACCGCGACCTTCGTCGCCAACTACGCCCAAGGCGTCGTCAGCAACTGGGCGACGGCACACATCGCCGGCGTCGCGCCGGCCATTGGTATCCAGCCGCGCTTCTGGTTCAACGCCGAGATGGAAAGTCGGCGCGCGCTGATCCCCGGCGCGCTGTCGATCATCATGACCATCATTGGCACGTTGCTCACGGCGCTGGTCGTCGCGCGCGAGTGGGAGCGCGGAACGATGGAGGGCATTTTCTCGACGCCAGCGACGGTGCTCGAAATCCTGCTCGGCAAACTGCTGCCCTACTTCTGCCTCGGCCTGATCGCCGTCAGCGTCAGCACCATGCTCGCCGTCTGGGTCTTTGGCGTGCCGCTGCGCGGCTCGGTGTTGACCTTGCTGCTGCTCGCTTCGGTCTTCCTGATCCCGGCACTCGGACAGGGGCTGCTGATTTCCACCATCGCACGCAACCAGTTCATCGCCGCACAACTGGCGCTGATCTCGGGTTTCCTGCCCGCCTTCCTGCTCTCCGGGTTCCTGTTCGAGATCCGTTCAATGCCGCGCGTCATCCAGATCCTCACGTATATCGTACCGGCGCGCTACTTCAATGCCGGCTTACAGACGGTCTTCCTCGCTGGCGATGTCTGGTCACTGATCCTGCCGTGCATCGGCGCCATGTTGCTGCTCGGCCTGATTCTGTTTGCCCTCGTCGTACGCAAGACGCGCAAGAGTCTGGAGGTCTGACATGCACGCCCCAATGCAAAGACTTATTCGCCTGCGCGCCCAGATCGTCAAGGAACTGCTGTGCCTGCTGCGTGACCCAAAGAGCCGCATGGTGATGATCGGACCGCCGCTCATCCAGTTGCTGGTGTTCTCCTTTGCCGTCACACTGGAAGTCAAACACGTCGACGTCGCGCTGCTCAATCGCGATACCGGTGGCGCCGCCATCGAACTGGTGCAGCAGATCGAGGCGTCCGATCTCGTTGACAGCATACGGGTTGCTGGCAGCGAACGCGCGCTGGCCGCAATGATCGACACGCAGCAGGTATTGGCCGGCGTGGTCATTCCCGAAACCTTCTCGCGCGATATCGCGCAGGGGAAGAGCGGTACGGTGCAGATCATCGTCGACGGCCGCAAGGCCAACGCCGGACAAATCGCGCTCGGCTATCTACAAACAATCACCGGCAATGTCGCAACCACGCTGAGGCCAGCCAGTGGCAGCGAACTGGCGACTGTGCGCCACTGGTTCAACCCCAACCTGATCTACCGCTGGTACGTTGTGCCCAGTCTCGCCGGCATCCTCGTCACGCTGATTGCACTGATGATCACCGCGCTGTCGATCGCCCGCGAGCGCGAACTCGGCACCTTCGACCAACTGCTCGTTTCGCCTTGCACACCAACTGAGATCATCGTCGCCAAGGCGATCCCCGCCTTCCTCGTTGGTACTGCGCTTGCCCTGGTGATGATGGGCGCTGGCGTCTTCCTGTTCGGCATCCCGTTCACCGGTTCGTTCAGCCTGCTGCTCCTGTGTTTGATGCTCTTCATCCTCTCATTGGTCGGCATCGGGCTGATGATTTCGTCGATCTGCTCGACGCAGCAACAGGCCATTCTCGGCACCTTCGCCATCGTCGTCCCGGCCATCATCATGTCCGGCTTTGCCACGCCGGTCGAAAACATGCCGGTCGCGCTGCAATGGCTGGCGCAGTGCATTCCGCTCAAGCACTTTCTGATCATCCTGCAAGGCAGCTTTCTCAAGGCACTGCCGCCCGCCGACGTGTTTGCCAATGCTTGGCCGATGGCCGTCATTGCTGCCGTCACGCTGACGCTGGCCACCTTGTTCGTCCGCAGCAAGCTCCAATGAGGTTCACGATGGAATCCTGTTTATTCTCTAGCATGCACCGCCGCTTGACGGCAACCGCTCTTCCGCTCGCCATCCCCGTGCTACTCGCTGCCTGTGCCGTTGTCGGCCCTGAGCATGAAGTACCAGTGGTCGCCACCGGTTCCGGCTGGACATCACCCGCCCAAGGCCACGTCGATACTGCCGCCCTCGCTACCTGGTGGAAGAGCTTTGGCGACGCCGATCTCGAACGCGTGGTCGAACAGACGCTGGCGAATAACCTCGATCTGCGTCAGGCCGACCTGGCCATTGAAGCAGCGCGCGCACAACTCGGTCGCGCCGAGGTCAACACCATGCCCGTCGTGACGGCGAAGGGCAGCGCGCAACGTTACCGCACCAGCTTGAACAGCCCCGAGTACAACCCACAACGCTCACTCAATCAGACCGTCTACGACGCCGGGCTCGACGCCAGTTGGGAAATCGACCTCTTCGGTTCGCTGCGCCGACAGCGCGAATCGGCGCAGGCCGCCGTGCAGATGAGCGAGGCGGATGCCACCGCCCTGCGCACCAGTCTCGCCGCCGAAACGGCGCGCACCTATTTCACCCTGCGTGGTGCACAGCGCGAGCTCGTGGCGCGGCAAGCCTCGGCCAAGGCATTGCAAGACATCTTTGCACTGGTGCAAAAGCGCCAGCAGGCTGGCGACCTGTCGACGGCCGAGGTTGAACGTGCTCAGGCGCGGCTCGATCAAGCACGCGCCCTGCTGCCAGACATCGAAGCACGCCGTGAAGCAGCGGCCATCGCACTGGGATTGCTGACCGGCGGTCTGCCCGAATCGCAACGCTCGCTCACGACCTCGCCCGGCAGCGACCTTGTTCTGCACGCCATACCGGTTGGCGAACGCGCCGACATCCTGCGCCGACGACCTGACATTGCCAGCGCTGAACGCAAGCTAGCCGCGGCCACCGCTGACACCGGCGCAGCCACCGCCGAACTGTTCCCCAAACTGACGATCTCGGCGAGCGCGGGCTTTCGCGCCCTGAGCGATTTCGACCTTATCGACAGCGACAGTCGGCGCAGTTCGCTCCTGCCGCTGATTTCCTGGCGCATCTTCGACGGCGGCCGCGTACGCGCCGAAATCCGCGCTGCCGAGGCACGCCAGAAATCCGCCGCCATCGGTTACGAAAAAGCGGTGCTCGCCGCGCTCTCCGACGCCGAAAAAGCGCTCAGCCAATACCAGCACGCACTGCAAACCATCGCGGCACAGGAAACCGCCATCGCCAGCACGGCGCGCGCCGCCAAGACCACACACCGCCGCTATGAACTCGGCGATGTCTCCCTGGCCGACGCGCTCGACGCCGACCGTGAACTCGCCGATCAGCAGACCGGGCTCGCTCTGTCGCGCGCCAGCGCTGCATCGGACATGGTCACACTGTATAAGGCGCTGGGTGGGGGATGGGAAAAAGATCCTGATCGTGGCGAGCGTTCAAATTAAACCATCAGTACGCGTTGAATTTTGACAAAGGCCGATAGTCAGCAAGGGCTGGCCGTGAATATGGTCGAGTGCTGAGGGCTCAGCCGTTCAGGCACACCTCGGCCGCCGGTATCGCTGTCACACGCGGGCCAAAACTGCCCAGATGGGCCAAGGTGGTGTTGTGGTGGGTTGAAATCCGCGCAGCGGACAGCACACCGTTGTCCACGGTGCTGTGGCCATCTGACACCAGCGTTACCGGGTAGCCCCGAGCCAGCGCCACACGCACGGTGGTGTCCACACAGAACTCACTTTGCAAGCCACAGACCATCAAGCGATCCACACCGCGCGAAGTCAGTACCTCCTGCAGATCGGTGTGGTGGAACGAATCACAAGCGGTTTTGCGAATCCGCAAGTCAGTTTCACTCACCTGCAAGCGTGCATCCAGCTGCCAGCCGTCGGTGCCCAACTGCAGTGACCCATCGTCCTCATGTTGAATCAGAATCACCGGTGCACCTACCGCTCGGGCCTTAGCCGACATGGTGTTGATGCGGTCAATGACCAGCTCAATGTCATAGGCGGCATCGTCACCACAACACAGGGCCTGCTGAACATCAATGATCAAGAGCGCTGAAGCCACAGGTGTGTTCCTCTCAAAAAAAAGTCGCCACCGCATCCACCACGTTGTAATCCACATCCACCAGCGGCATCCAGCGCCATTTGTCAAAGGTGGTGCAGGGGTGCGAGATGCCCAGGCACACCCGGTCGCCCACTTGTAGCGCCTGTAACAGCGGCCCGTCACCCTGCAGATAGGCATGCTGGTCGTTAAGCTTGGTGATGCGCCAGTCTGCAGGCACCGCCTGCAGCTCACGCGTGCCGCGCGGACAGACCAGCAGCGGCGTGGGCAGATCCACGTCGTAAGAGACGTCGCGTTTGCCCACCGCCAGAATCGCCAGCCCCGGCTCGGGGCAGGACTGCACGCTGGCCCAGACTTCCAGCGCCGCCTCCAGCCCGGCACCGCAGCCGGTACGCTGCGCCACGGCGCTCATCATGCGTTGGTAACTGCCTTGATCGTGCGTGACGTAGCAGCCGCTGCGCAGCAGGCCGGTGACAGGGCGATTCAGTTGCAGCTTCAGCCCCGGCACCACCAGGTCAAAAATGGCCGAGCCCCCGGCGGTCAGCAGCACCTCATCGGTATCAAACAGGTCTTGCGCGTCACACGCGCGCGCCACGGCTTGCACCAGTTCCATGAGATGGCTGACATAGGACTCGTCTTCCGCGCTCTGGCCGCTGGCGGCTAGGCCTTCGTAGCATTCGATACCCACCAGATGCACCGCCGCGCTCTCATGCAGCCATTCGGCCAGGTTCAACGCCTGCGCCAGCGTGCGGCAGCCGGTGCGCCCGCCGCTCACACCGACTTCCAGCAGCACCTCAAAAGCCGGGGCGACTGGGTGCTGTTGCCGCCAATCCTCAATCAATCCCAGTTGCGCCACCGAGTCCACCAGAAAGATCACCCGCAGCTCAGGGTTGGTCTGTTTCATGGTGTTGATGGCAGTCAAATCCACCTCGGCAAAGACCTGATTGGCAATCAGGCAGGCCTGAGTGCCTGCCGCCACGCCGATGCCCGCCTGCGTGACCGTGGCAAAGGTCATGCCCCAGGCACCGGCGTCGAGTTGGCGGCGAAACAGTCGGGGCGACATGCTGGTTTTGCCGTGTGGCGCCAGACCGAGGCCACGGCTGGCGGCAAAGTCCTGCATCCAGGCCAGGTTATGCTGCATCACGTCGCGCTTGATCACCGCCAGCGGCAAGGGCAAGTCACCGTTCAGGACATTCCAGCCCTGCGTGCCGATGTGCGTTAGATGCAACGGCACGCTGCTGTGCGGAAAGCCTTTGAAAGTGTGATCGATGAGCGGATCTAGCAACGGGAACATGTGCCGATTTGCTTTCAATTAAATAGCAGCAAGCGCTTTTCCAATGAGGGCTTAAGGTCAATTTCCCTTGCACCCCCTGCAGCACCAGGCCTGCGGCTGCCTCAGATCAGACCGGCCAGACGACGCCGTTGTCGTTCAGGATGGCATCCAACGGCAGGTCGTGCGGCTCAGGCTCAAAGTCTGGCAGAAAGTCGGGACCAAAGCCCAGGCCCACGGTAAATGGTCGGGGGTTCAGGCCAGCCAACATGCGGTCATAAAAGCCACCGCCGTAGCCCAACCGGTAGCCACCAGCGGCGTAGCCCACGCAGGCCACAAACAGCAAGGTTGGCGTGATGACCTCGGTATCTTTGGGTTTAGGTATGCCGTAAGCATCGTCTTCCATAGGGCAGCCGGGGTACCACGTGTGAAAAGTCATGGTTTTATGAACTTTATCCACCACGGGTAGTCCAATCTTGCGCAGTTGCGGGCGCTCAACCAGTTCTCCGTCTTCTTTCCAGCGGTGCAGCGCTGGCAGTGGATCGAACTCTCCCTTGATGGGCCAGTAGGCGCCGATCACCGTGTCGGGACGCCCCACCAGCCAGATACGCATGACGCGGCGCAATAGAGCCACCCGCTGTTCGCGATCAGGGAGGTGCAGACGCTGCTCAAGAAGTTGCTGGCGCAAAGCCTTTTTGGCCTGCGCACGTTGTTCATCAGAGTTATTCATAATCTCCACATGCAGTTCAAGACGATTTTGACATTGATTGGCCTCACCGGCGCGCTTGCCGCGCCGCTGGCCAGCGCACAAACTGCAGCAGACGACGTTTTGCTGCAGATGCAGCAGGCTTACAGAAGAGGTGACGCCGAGCGCCTGGCTACTTTGCTGCCCCTGGCACAGGGTAGTCGGCTCGAACCCTGGGCAGCGTATTGGGCGCTGAGTGCACGGCTGGAGACAGCCACACCCGACGAGATTTCCGCTTTCTTGCACCATTACGCTGGCACCTACCAGGAAGACCGCCTGCGCAATGATTGGCTGCTGCTACTGGGCAAGCGCCGGGACTGGACGCAATATGCGACGGTAGCCCAGGACTTCCGAATGAACGACGACCGCGAGGTGCGCTGCTACACCCTGGCCATGGAGAACATCGTGGCCAAAGTCAACATGGCAGATGAGGTTAAAAGTCAGTGGTATGCCGAAAAAGCTGCGGGTGATGGCTGCACACTGGCCGCACAGAGCCATTTTTCAGCCGGCCAGCTCACCGAGGCAGACATCTGGACCAAAGCGCGTCTGACCGTGGAAGCGCGTCAACTGGACGCCACCCGGCAGGTGGTGGCCATGGTCGCCCCCGATGCCAGCGCTCTGCTGACCGAAGCCTTGAAGAAGCCTGAACAATTTCTGCTCAAACGCCCGCCGTCGAGCCATCGCCTGGCACAGGAGCTGGCCGTGCTGGCCCTGATTCGCTGGGCCGACGGCAACCCCGACGGCGCCGCCCAGGCGCTGGACGAGCGCTGGAGCTCAAAGCTCAGCAGCGCCCAGCGTGCCTGGGCCTGGGGTGCCATTGGCAAGCAGGCGGCACAAAAGCTCTCGGACAACGCGCTGGGTTATTTTCAAAAAGCCAGCCCGAGCGCCATGACCGATGATCAGCTCGCCTGGCGCGTCAGAGCAGCATTGCGCCAGAGCCAATGGACCGATGTGCTCAATGCCATCCAGGCCATGAGTCCGGATGTGGCCAACGACAGCACCTGGGTTTACTGGCACGCAAGGGCCCTGATGCAACCCGGTCGCAGCGATGCTGATCGCGCACAGGCACGCCAGTTGTTGCAGGACATGGCCAGTGTGCGCGGGTTTTACCCCCTGCTGGCAGAAGAGGAGCTGGGGCAACAGATCACACCGCCGCCCGCACCCGCACCCCTGACCGCCGAGGAGAAACAGCGCGCCCTGGCCAACCCCGGCCTGCAACGCGCCCTGGCGGCCATCGACCTGGGGCTGCGCAGCGAAGGCGTGCGCGAATGGAACTACAGCACCAATATGCACATCCCCGGCGGCATGAACGACCGCGAGCTGCTGGCCGCCGCCGACCTGGCCTGCCAGCATGCGGTATGGGACCGCTGCATCAACACCAGCGAACGCACCCGCAGCTTCATCGACATGGCGCAGCGATTTCCCATGCCGTACCGCCAGGCGGTGGTCGAGCACAGCAGTGAAATCGGCTTGGACCCAGCTTATGTGTACGGGCTGATCCGCCAGGAAAGCCGCTTTGTGACCGACGCCCATTCTGGCGTTGGCGCCTCCGGTCTGATGCAGCTGATGCCAGCCACCGCGCGCTGGACCGCCAAAAAAATCGGCCTGACCGATTACAAGGCCCACCAGCTCAGTGATCAGGACACCAACATCACCTTGGGCACCGGCTACCTCAAGCTGATTCTGGACGACTTTGCCGGCTCAATGCCGATGGCGGCTGCGGCCTACAACGCAGGGCCCCGTCGCCCGCGCAGCTGGCGCGGCGGCGCTGGCAGCCCGGTGCTGGAAGCCGCCATCTGGGCCGAAAACATCCCGTTCAACGAAACCCGTGACTATGTCAAAAAGGTGCTGGCCAACACCACCTTGTACGCCGCCATGATCACCGGCCAGACACAATCCCTCAAAGCCCGGCTTGGGCTGATTGGCCCGCGTGAAGCAGCGGCACCTGACAACAGCGAACTACCATGATGCAGCTCTATATCGGCAACAAAAATTACTCGTCCTGGTCGATGCGGCCCTGGGTGCTGCTCAAACAAGCAGAGATTGAATTTGAAGAGATCATGGTTCGCTTTGACGCCTTCACACCGGAGTCACAGTTCAAAGCCGTGCTCAAACCCCTGTCGCCCACCGGCAAGGTGCCGGTGCTGGTGGATGGCGATCTGGTGATCTGGGACACGCTGGCGATTGCCGAGTATGTGGCCGAGCAGTTTCCTGAAAAGCACCTCTGGCCCGTCGACAAGGCCGCCCGAGCCCGGGCGCGCAGCATTTGTGCCGAAATGCACAGCGGCTTCAGCAGCCTGCGTTCGCACTGCGGCATGAACATCGAAGCGCGCCTGCCCGAGGTCGGCGCGCTCATCTGGCGCGATCAGGCTGGCGTGCGTGCCGATGTGGCGCGGCTGGTCGCCATGTGGCAAACCCTGCTGCAAGCGCATGGCGGGCCGATGCTGTTTGGCGAATTCAGCGTGACCGACGCCTACTTTGCCCCCATCTGCACGCGCCTGATCACCTACGCGCTGCCGCTGCCCGACGACATCGCGGCCTACGTCCAGCGCGTTTGCGCCTTGCCCGGCGTGCAGGCGTGGATCATGGACGCCTGTGCCGAGCAGGATTTTCTGGACTTTGAGGAGCCGTATCGTCTGCATCGCTAGATGGCGCGCGCTGCCCCGATGTCAAACCACCCGATGACCCAGCTGCAGACCTACCTGGTCGGCGGTGCCGTGCGCGACGCGCTGTTGGGCTTGCCGGTGCAGGACCGCGACTGGGTGGTGGTGGGTGCCACGCCACAGACGCTGCTTGATCAGGGTTATGTGGCCGTTGGCAAAGACTTTCCGGTGTTTCTGCACCCGCAGACCCACGAGGAAGTCGCCCTGGCGCGCACCGAGCGCAAAACCGCTCCGGGCTACCACGGCTTTGCGATTCACGCTGCCCCCGACGTGACGCTGGAAGACGATTTGGCGCGACGCGACTTGACTATTAATTCAATAGCAATAAGCCAAGAAAACATAAGGGCTACAGGCCAATTTGACATACAAGATGCGATCGACCCGTTTGGTGGCGTGCAAGACCTGCAGCGCAAGGTGTTTCGCCACGTCAGCCCGGCGTTTCGGGAAGACCCGGTGCGCATCCTGCGCCTGGCGCGGTTTGCGGCGCGGTTTGCCGACTTCACCGTGGCCCCGGAAACCCTGGCGCTGATGCGTGAGATGGTGGACTCGGGCGAAGTGGATCACCTGGTGGCCGAGCGCGTCTGGCAGGAGCTGGCACGCGGGCTGATGGAGGCCACGCCGTCGCGCATGTTGGCGGTGCTGCGCGACTGTGGCGCGTTGAAGCGCCTGCTGCCAGAAGTGGACCGGCTGTGGGGCGTGGCCCAGCGCGCCGACTACCACCCTGAGGTCGACACCGGCGTGCATTTGATGATGGTGCTGGACATGGCCGCCCGACTGGATGCGCCACTGGCCGTGCGCTTTGCCTGCCTGGGCCACGACCTAGGCAAGGGCACCACGCCAGCGGACATCCTGCCCCGCCATCTGGGCCACGAAGAGCGCAGCGCCAAATTGCTCAAAGGCCTGTGTGAGCGCCTGCGCGTACCCACCGAGTGCCGCGAACTGGCCGACGTGGTGGCCCGCGAGCACAGCAACATTCACCGCAGCGCCGACTTCAGCGCTGGCGCGCTGGTGCGCTTGCTGGAACGCTGCGACGCACTGCGCAAGCCGCAGCGCATGGCGGACATCCTGCTGGCCTGCGAAGGCGATGCGCGTGGCAGGCTCGGCCATACCGAGGCCCTCTACCCGCAGCGCCAGCGGCTGCTGGGAGTACTGGCAGTGATGCAGACCGTGGATACAAAAAAAATAGCTAATGACGCAATGAGCACGGGGGCTAGCGGTCAAAAAGTCGGTGAAATCATCCACCAGGCACGGGTCGCGGCAGTGCAGGCAGCGCTTGCGGGTTAAACCACCGGAGGCTGGAAAGTCCGGCTCTCAGTTATGCTTGCATCATGTCAAGTTTGCTCATAATTGAAGACGATGAACTGCTGCGCGATGGCCTGAGCGCACAGCTTTCGCAGGTTGGCCATAGGGTCACGGCAGCG
This sequence comes from Rhodoferax sp., assembly GCA_031291305.1. Lineage (GTDB taxonomy): Bacteria > Pseudomonadota > Gammaproteobacteria > Burkholderiales > Burkholderiaceae_C > Rhodoferax. The sequence continues at coordinate 22,079 of JARLJH010000058.1, forward strand.
GCCGACGGCGAGGCAGCGCAGCAACTGCTCGAAACCAACCGTTTTGATGGTGTGGTCCTGGATCTGGGCCTGCCCAAAATCAGCGGAATGGACCTGCTGCGCTGGATTCGCAAGCGCCTGCCAGCGCTGCCCGTGCTGATCCTGACGGCACGCGACGGCATCGATGACCGCGTGCAAGGCCTGAACGCCGGGGCCGACGATTACCTGACCAAACCGTTTGACATGGCCGAGCTGCAGGCCCGGCTCGGCGCCATGTTGCGCCGCTCTCGCCTGCCCGCTTTTGGCGGCACCCTGGAAGTTCCCAGCAGCATGACCCGCCGCCTGCGCGTCGATGCCAAGCTGCCACAGGCCTGGTTGGGTGACGAGGCGCTGGAACTCACCCAGCGTGAGTGGGCGCTGCTGTCTTTGCTGGTCACCCATGCCGGGCGGGTTGTCAGTCGTGAAGATGTGCTGGAAGTCTGGCAAGTGGTTGAACCCGGCGACATGGCAGGCGGTAGCGCTACGGGTGTGGCCTCCAATGCGCTTGAAGTCTATATCCACCGCCTGCGACGCAAGCTGGCTGACTCGGGCCTGAACATCCGTAATGTGCGTGGCCTGGGCTACATGCTGGAAACCACCCAGCCATGACCGCGGTAGCCAGCCCGCAGCGGCAAGGCTTGTCTCTCAAACGCCAGCTCTTGCTGTGGCTGCTGCTGCCACAACTGGTGCTGCTGCTGGTGGGCGGTGCGCTGGCCTATCGCGTGGCACTCAAATACGCCGAAAAGGCCATTGACCAGTCACTGACCCAATCGGTGCGATCACTGTCGCGTCAGGTCAAGCCGATCGGCTCGGGCCTGCTGATTGACTTTCCCCGCGCCGCACAAGACATCATTGAACAGGACCCCACAGACAGGGTCAGCTACATGGTATCGAGCCCGCCGGGGAGCTTTTTGCTTGGCAATGCCAAATTGCCAGGACCTGCCGAGCCCCTGGTCATCCGCACGGGCGAGGCCATGCTGTACAACACCCGGATCGACGGCAAGCCAATGCGCATCGCCTTGCTGGAGCTTGCTTACGGTGAGGCCGATTCGCCGCAGCGCATGCGCGTGCAGGTCGCCAAGAGCCTGGCGGTGCAGCGACGCCTGACTGCCCAACTGATTGCCGACATGCTGCTTCCGCTGTTGCTGCTGGGGGCCTTGCTGAGTGTGCTGGTGTACAGCGGCATTTCGCGTGGTTTGAAGCCACTGATCCGACTGCAGGCGCAGTTGGGTGACCGGCACTCCCCCACCTTGTCGGCCCTATCGCCCATTGAACTCACGCAAGCCCCCCAAGAGGTGTACGCGCTGGCAACCGCGGTCAACCAATTGCTGTCTGCCGTGCGGCGCAGTTTGGGACAGGAAAAACGGTTTTTGAACGATGCCGCCCATCAATTGCGTACACCGTTGGCGGGCCTGATCAGCCAGACCGAGCTGGCCCTGACCGAGACCGACCCGCAGGCATTGCGCTCGCGGTTGAACAAGGTGCTCTCGGGCGCACAGCGCAGCGCCCATCTGGTACATCAGTTGCTGTCGCTGGCAAGTAACGAAGTCGACGTCAAACTGCAACCGCTGGATGTAGCCGCACTGGTTCGCGACGTGGCGCGCGACTGGACACCCAAGGCCGTGAAAAACAACATTGATCTGGGTTTCGAAGGCGCTGACCACCTGATGGTGGCAGGCGAAGCCCTGCTGCTGGGTGAGGCCCTGAACAACCTGATTGATAACGCGTTGACCTACGCGGGCCCTGGCAGTGAGGTCACGCTCAGCGCCCGGACCTTCGAGGACCAAGTGGTGCTGGAGGTCCGCGACAACGGCGTCGGGCTTTCCCCACAGGATCTGCCTCACGTATTTGAACGGTTCTGGCGTGCCAGCGACGTGCCCGGCGGGTGCGGCCTGGGCCTGGCCATTGTGAATGAGATCGCCCAGCGTCATGGTGGTATTGCCGTCGTGCTGCCCGCTGTCCCCCAGGGCCTGCGGGTGCAGTTGCTGCTGCCGCGCATCAACACGACGCAGGCGCCCAAAAGCTGAATGGTCGGCAATAACGCAAGCGGTCCACGGCTTGTGCTTGAGTCATGAGATACTGATTTGCCATGTTACGAATCCGTTTGTACGCTTAGCAGGATTGCTGCAATACCCTTGTAAAGTGAAAAACGCCGTCCCTACCCCGCCTCATCAGACTGCCGCCATCCATGGCGATCCTCAGCAATGTGCGCGCGCACCTGCTGGGTCGGTCGAAGGCCTGCCCCAGGAAGCAGAAAACCCGTGGCGCCTGGCGCTGGAGGGCTCTGGCGCAGGCATCTGGGACTGGAACATGGCCACCGGAGCACAAACACATTCCGAGCTGTGGGAGCAGATGATCGGCTTTGCGGGGCAGGAACTGACCAACGGCTACGAAGAGTTTGTTTCACGCATCCACCCTGAGGACCTGCCCAGGCTGGAGGCCGCCGGGACGGCCTATCAACAAGGCCTCACCCCCAACTTTGCCGCAGACATACGCCTGCGCTGCAAGGATGGCTCCTGGAAGTGGATCGCCACCCGCGGCATGATCATCAGCCGCGATGCCAGTGGCAGACCGTTGCGCATGATCGGCACCCACCACGACATTTCCCAGCTCAAGCAGGCGGAACAGGATTTGCTCAATCTCAACACTGAACTGAGCGAGAAATCTGCAATGCTGCAGACCACCCTGGCCAACATCAGTCAGGGTATTTTGTTGCTGGATACGGGCAAGCACATCATTGGCTTCAACCCGCAGGTGTGTGAACTGCTGGACGTTTCTGCCGAGTTTCTGGTGGCGCGCCCAACGCTGGGGCAGCTCAGCGAGCTGCAAAGAAACAGAGGTGACTTTGGCCCCGACGGCAGTCTGGTCGCCGAAGCTGCACGCAGCTACGCCATTGGCGATGGAATGGGCGACCCGCCACCCCACTACGTGCGCGAAACGCCCAACGGACGCCTGCTGGAAGTCAAATCCAAGCTGCTGGAAGACGGCAGCATGGTACGCACCTTTGCCGATGTCACCGACTACATCCTGGCCCAAAAAGCCCTGCAGGCCAACGAGGCACGCTGGAAGCTGGCACTGGAGAGTACCGGTGATGGTGTGTGGGACCTCCACGTCCCAACCGGCGAAGAATACCTGTCCCCTGGCCTGTTGCGCATGTACGGTTTTGAGGAAGGCGACCTCAACCCCAGTATCAATGACCGTGACAAACATACCCACCCTGACGATATTGAGCGCGTGCAGCGTGACCGCCAGGCCCATCTGGACGGACTCACAACCACCTACAGCAATGAGCACCGCGTGTTATGCAAGGATGGCAGCTGGAAGTGGGTTCTGTCGCGCGGCATGGTCATCAGCCGGGACGCACAAGGCAAACCTTTGCGCATGATCGGCACCCACACCGACATCAGCAAGCGCAAGGCGGCTGAGACCACCATCTGGCAGCAGGCCCACTTTGACACGCTGACCGGCCTGCCCAACCGCCGACTGATGCGCGAGCGCCTGGCGCAAGAGATGAAGAAATGCCGTCGCGACGGCCTGCAACTGGCGCTATTGTTCATTGACCTGGACCGCTTCAAGGAGGTCAACGACACCCTGGGCCACGACCGGGGCGACCTGCTGCTGGCCGAGGCTGCCCGGCGCATCAGTGCCTGCCTGCGCGAGGTTGATACCGTCGCACGCATGGGTGGCGACGAGTTCATGGTGATCGTTACCGAACTGCCCCAGGTGGCTGACCTGGCCGTGGTGCTGAACAAGCTGCTGACCGTCTTGGGCGCCGTGTTTCAGCTCGAACTGGACCAGGTGTTCATCTCGGCAAGCATTGGGGTTACCGTCTACCCGAGCGACGCCCAGGAGATTGAAGACCTGTTGAAGAACGCCGACCAGGCCTTGTATGTAGCCAAAGGTGCCGGGCGAAACCGCTACAGCTTCTTCACCCCGGCGCTTCAGGAAGCGGCGCAATGGCGCGCCCAGCTTACACGCGATTTGCGCAACGCGCTGACTGAGCAACAGTTACGGGTGGTTTACCAGCCCATCGTGGAACTCTCCACCGGCGCCATCCACAAAGCCGAGGCTCTGGTGCGCTGGCAGCACCCGGTACGCGGGCTGATCAGCCCAGGCGAATTCATCCCGGTGGCCGAATCCAGCGGCTTGATTGTGAACTTGGGCGAATGGGTGTTTCAGCAAGCGGTCAATCAGGTGCATACCTGGCGTAAAACATTGCACCCGCAGTTTCAGATCAGCATCAACAAATCACCCGTCCAGTTTGAGAACCCCAACCCGCTGGATTTGCCGTGGATTGAGCAGTTGCGCGCACGTGGTCTGTGCGGCGAGTGCATCGTGGTGGAAATCACCGAAGGCCTGCTGCTGTCCTCCAGCGAGGGCGTGGTTGAACAACTGCTGACCATGAGCGACGATGGCATCGCCGTGTCGCTGGACGACTTTGGTACAGGTTACTCGTCGCTGGCCTATCTGCAAAAATTTGATATCGACTTCATCAAGATTGACCAGTCGTTTGTGCGCCAGTTGGTTCAGGGCTCCACCGATCTGGCGCTGTGCCAAGCCATCATTGTGATGGCCCATGCACTGGGTATGAAGGTCATCGCCGAAGGCATCGAGACGGAAAACCAGCGCGCGCTGCTGGCCGCAGCGGGTTGCGACTACGGCCAGGGCTACCTGTTCTCACGACCCGTGCCAGCTGCCGACTTTGAACGCATTCGCCAGCATCTGATTGGAACTGCCGACCAGCCCGACTGGTCGATCTGAGTTCCTGCCCGCCCCGATTTGGCTTAGCCCAGCCTCAGCCCGCTTTGCGCGTCAAACCAGTTGTTGTGGTTGCTGCTGACCGTCATGCCGACGTTGTCGCCCACCTTGACCTGTGTGCTCGGCGGTGTGCGTACCGTCACCAAACCCGCCGCGGTTTTGATCACCACATAGGTATCGGCACCCGTGGGCTCGACCAGCGTGACCTCGCCGCGCCAGGCGGCATCATCATGCAGGTGGATGTGCTCTGGACGCTGGCCCAGCGTTACCTTGCCCGACACCGGCGCAGGTAACTGCAAAGCTCCACCTTCAAAGGAAAACTGCCCTGCAGCCCCCGTCCCGCTTGCAGTTCCAGTTATGAAATTCATAGTAGGCGAGCCAATGAAGCCGGCCACATAGGTGTTGGCAGGCAGGCGGTAAATCTCGTCTGGCGTGCCGATCTGCTGCAGGATGCCGTCCTTCATCACGGCGATGCGGCTGCCCAGCGTCATGGCCTCGATCTGGTCGTGCGTCACATACACGGTGGTGATGCCCGACAACAGGTGCAATCGCTTGATTTCGGCACGCATCTCCACCCGCAGCTTGGCATCCAGATTGGACAGCGGCTCGTCAAACAGGAACAGTTTCGGGTCACGCGCCAGAGCGCGACCCATGGCCACACGCTGACGCTGACCACCGGAGAGCTGCGCCGGGCGGCGGTCCAGCAGGTGTTCGATCTGCAACATCGCCGCCACCTCATGGATGCGTTTCGTGCGCACGTCCAGCGGCACTTTGCGCATCTCCAGGGCAAAGCCGATGTTGTCGGCGACGGTCATGGTCGGGTACAGCGCGTAGCTCTGAAACACCATGGCAATGTCGCGCTGCGCCGGGGGCACGCCAATGACGTTTTTGTCGGCAATCTTGAGTTCGCCTTCGGTGGGCTCTTCCAGACCGGCAATGATGTTGAGCAGGGTGGATTTGCCGCAGCCCGAGGGCCCGACCAAAATCAGGAATTCGCCCGGCGCGACGTCGATCTCGATCTTCTTGAGAACCTCAACGGCCTTGTCGCCCTTGCCAAAAACCTTGCGAATGCCCGCGATGTGGAGTGATGCTGCCATGATGGAGGTTGTCCTTTTATCCCTTGACCGCACCGGCAGTCAGACCTTTGACGAAATATTGACCGGCCGCCACGTACACCAGCATGGTCGGCAAACCGGCGATGATGGCCGCGGCCATGTCAACGTTGTAGTTTTTGACGCTGCTGGTGGTGTTGGCCATGTTGTTCAGACCCACGGTGATGGGCTTGCTGTCAGCACCACTGAAGGCCACGCCAAACAGGAAATCGTTCCAGATGTTGGTGAACTGCCAGATCAGCGTCACCATCAGAATCGGCGTTGACATCGGCAACACAATGCGCACGAAAATGCGCCAGAAACCCGCGCCGTCGATGCGTGCCGCGTTCACCAGCTCGCGCGGAATGGCGGTGTAGTAGTTTCTAAAAAACAGCGTCGTGCTGGCCATGCCCGCCAAACAGTGCACCAGAATCAGTCCGCCAATGGTGCTGGAGATTCCCAAAAAGCCCAACACCTGACTCATCGGCAGCAACACCACCTGGTAGGGCATGAACACGCCAAACAGCATGAAGCCAAACAGCAGGTCACTGCCCTTGAACTTCCACATGGACAGCACGTACCCGTTGAGCGCGCCCCAGGCGGTGGAGATCAACACGGCAGGTACGGCCATCATCACCGAGTTCATGAAGTAGGGCTTCAAGCCCCGGCAATCGACCCCGGTGCAGGCGGTGGACCAGGCCAGCTTCCACGAGTCGAAGTTGAGCGACGTGGGCAAACTCATCAGATTGCCAGCGCGAATCTGCGCACCGTCCTTGAGCGACGTCACCACCATCACATACAGCGGCACCAGAAAGAAAAACGCAGCCACCAGCAACACGCTGTAAACCGCCACCCGACCCCATAATTTTGTGTTCATGGCTGTTACCTCTCGTGCGGCTTGGCGCGCAATTCGCTGTACAAATACGGCACCACGATGGCCGCCACGGTGGCCAGCATCATGGTGGCGCTCGCTGCACCCAGGCCAATCTCGCCACGGGTGAAGCTCATGGTGTACATGAAGGTGGCGGGCACATCGGTGGCGTAGCCGGGCCCACCGGCAGTCAAGGCCATCACCAGGTCAAACGCCTTGATGGACAGGTGCGACAGCACCAGGATGGTCGAAAACACCACCGGGCGCAGCACCGGCAAAATGATGCGCCAGTAAATACGCGGCAACGAGGCACCGTCGATCTGCGCGGCCTTGATGATGCTGTCGTCAATGCCACGCAGCCCAGCCAGAAACAGCGCCATGGCAAAGCCTGCCGACTGCCAGACGCCAGCAATCACGATGCAATAGATGGCGGTGTCGCTTTGCACCAGCCAGTCGAAATGAAAGCTGGCCCAGCCCAGATCATGCATGAGCTTTTCCAGGCCCAGACTGGGGTTCAAAATCCATTTCCAGGCGGTACCGGTGACGATGAACGACAGCGCCATCGGGTACAAATAGATGGTCCGCAATACGCCTTCGGCGCGCACCTTCTGGTCCAGAAAGATTGCCAACACCATGCCCAGGCCCATCGAAACCCCGACATAGAGCACGCTGAAGATGCCCAGGTTTTTCAGCGCCACGTACCAGCGGTCCATCTTCCACAGGCGGGTGTATTGGTCCAGCCCGACAAACTCGCTGTAATTGGGCAGCATGTGCGAATTGGTCACGGACAAGATGCCGTTCCAGATCATGAAGCCATAGATGAAGGCGAAGCCAAGCACAAAGCCTGGCGCGATCACCACCTTGGGCAACACATTTTCAAAGGATTTCATAAACACTTTGCCTTTGGTTTAAAACCAGGGAACCCTTTTTGGCACACCTGCGCTTGAAGTTGGACCAGACGGGCCGGGTATTTCCCTCCGCTCGTGTCCCCCGACAGAAAGCCTCCCGGCTTTCTGTCTCCTCCTTGACCTCACTGCGGGAAACACCCGACCCATCTGGTCCCGATACGGTTGGTGCCCAACAGCTGAAAGCCAACACCGTCCAGCAGCAGGGTTGGGGTGCATGCCAGAGCTCAATCAAGGAGGAGCCCGCAGGGCGGGGGACATGAGCGGCGGCATGTACCCCAGCCCTGCTGCGGGTAACGCCCAAAGCTGCTGGTACTAACCACAAACACCTCTCACGACCACCCAAAAAGCAGCTCACGGATCAAGTCGCAGCTGACAAGCACCCAACGCAACTTACTGATTTGACGTCGCTTTCACCATATTGGTCATGGCCGTTTCAGGCGTCATCTTGTCGTCGTTCCAGAACTGGCTGACCACGTCTTTCAAGGCACCGGTCATGGCGGGCTTGAGCGCCATGTCTTGCGACACGGAAGGCACCAGACCACCCGATTTGGCGGTTTCCACAAACTCCTTGGCCGACAGTTTGGCGCAGTCGTCAAACTTGGACATATCCATGTTCAGGCGCACCGGGATCGACCCCTTGTTCAGGTTGAAGATTTCCTGGAATTCCGGGCTCATGATGGCCACGGCCAGATCGGCCTGGGCTTTTTGCGCAGCGGCATCTTTCAGCTTGAACATGGCAAATGAGTCCACATTGAAGGTGTATGACCCGGCATTGCCCGGCGCGGCAGCGCACAGGAAATCTTTGCCCGGAACTTTGCCAGCAGCCACAAATTCGCCCTTGGCCCAGTCACCCATGAACTGGAACCCTGCTTTGCCCTGAATCACCATCGCAGTGGCCAGGTTCCAGTCGCGGCCTACAGCGCCCTGGTCGATATAGCCCTTCAATTTGCGGAAGGTCTCCAGCGACTTCTTCATGGCGGGGCTGTTGAGCGCCTTTGGGTCCAGCTTAACGAAAGCATCGTTGTAGAACTTGACACCGCCAACACCCAGTGCCACGGGCTCGAACGTGGTGAAGTCATTCCAGGCGTTGCCGCCGGTGGCTACCGGGATAAAGCCAGCCTTTTTGATCTTGTCAGCGTCAGCAAAGAACTGGTCCCAGGTTGTGGGCATGCTCTTCACGCCGGATTTTTTCAGCACATCAGAGCTGGCCCACATCCAGTTGACGCGGTGCACGTTGACCGGTACGGCCACGTAATTACCTTTGTACTTCATGCCATCGGCCACGGCCTTGGGCAGCAGGCTGTCCCATTTTTCGGCCTTGGCAATCGGGTCCAGATTGGCCAGCACGCCCTCAGCCGCCCACTCCTGAATCGCCGGGCCCTTGATCTGCGCAGCAGCGGGCGGGTTGCCAGCCACCACGCGGCTCTTCAGCACGGTCATGGCGTTGTCACCACCACCACCGGCCACCGCAAAGTCTTTCCAGGTATCACCCTTGGCCTGCATGATTTTTTTCAACTCGCCGACCGACTTGGCCTCGCCGCCGGATGTCCACCAATGCAGCACTTCAACCTCGCCAGCCATTGCGGCAGAACCTGCCACCACCAATGCCACTGCGGTTGCCATGTGAGAAAGTTTCATGATGTGATCTCCTAAAGTGTCCACCCCACAAAAGAAAACCGGGGGCGCAGGTTCATTCGCGCAAACAGGTATCGCTCGAATTAATTAATTGTTAATTAATTTTCAATACAAAGCAATGCGGACTTACCCTAGGCAACAGGAAAAAGGCCAATGAATCTCCCATGCCTTACAGACTGGCACGAACAGATTCAAACACCTGCCAGAACGCCGCATCCTGCGTGGTGCAGAAGTTGATGCGCATCAGCGTACCCGGCTGTCGATTGGCGTGAAAGAGCGAGCCAGGCGCCAGCAGGTAGCCCAGGTCCAGCATGCGCTGCGCCAGCAAGTCGGTATCTACACCCGTATCCACCCAGCCAAATAGTCCCGTGGGTGGTGCCGCGAAGGTGCATCCGGCGGTCAATGCCAGTTTCACGCTGCGCCCGCGCGCCAGATCGAGCCTGGCACGGACTTTTTCTGCGTGACGGCGCAACTGCCCCTGATCAATGCACCAGGCCAGCGCTTTTTCCAGCAATGCGGGGGTGGTCAGCGTAGCCAGAAGCTTGGTGTCAAGCAATCGTTCGTACAGGCTGGTGGGGGCCGCCAGGTAGCCGATGCGCCAGCCCGGCGCCAAGATTTTGGAAAACCCGCTGACATAAATGGTGCGCTGCAAACCATCCAGCGCACTCAGACGCGTGGCGTGCTCTGGGGCGAGATGGCTGTAGGTGTCGTCCTCGGCAATGTGAAAGTCATACTGATTGGCCAGTTGCAGCAGCCGGTACGCGCTACCTGGGCTCAAGCAATAGCCGGTCGGGTTGTGCAGCACACTCACACTGACGAACAGCTTGGGTTGGTGCAATTCGCAATAGCGTGCCATCACCGCCAGGTCCGGCCCGTCCGGGCCGCGTGGCACCGGCAGGATGTGCATGCCCAGCGCGTCAAGCCGGGCAAATTCGATGGCCCAGCCGGGCTCTTCCACCATCACACAGTCGCCAGCACGCAGCAGCGTGCGGCTGACGATGTCCAGCGCGTGGGTGGCTCCGACCGTGGTGATGATCTGCTGCACACTCGCCGGTATGGCCAGCGTACTGAGCCGAGCTGCGAGTGCCGAACGCAGGCCCATATCTCCCGCCGGTTCGCCATACTGCAAGGAAATCGCCTGCAACTGCGCACCACTGGTGACGCGGCGAACAGCTGCCGACAAAAAACCCGTCTCCAGCCAATCGGGCGGGAACGCCCCCAGACCCGGCTGCGGTTTGTCACTGCCACGGTGAAACATGCCCCGGATCAAGGCTGTGGCGTTGACAGGCATATGTTCAGCCTCAAAGCCATGCCCTGCCTGGGCAGCCGCAGGGTTGCCAGTTACTGATTTAATAGCTATAGATCCAGTATTTATCTGGGCTACAGAGCGATTTCTTATATAAAAACCGCGATTTTTACGCGCCTCCACCCAGCCCTGTGCCAACAACTGGTCATAAGCAGCCACCACCGTACTGGGGCTTACCCCCTGTTGCTGGGCACATTGCCGCACCGATGGCAAACGTGCGCCCGGCGCCAGCAAACCGGTTTGAATGCGTTCGCCCAAGCGCGCAGCAAGTTGCCCGGCCAGGGTTTGTGAAGCGGTTTTGACTAACAACGGCGATCCTCCTTGCTGCATCAGAGGGGCGGCTCAAGCTCGCCGCACTGTGAAACAAACTGTCCATAAAAGTGTGCTTTAAGTGTATTGTTTTTTGTGCTGTTCCAGGTCCTGCGCAGTCAGTCAAGGCCCACCCAGGCCCCACACTGAACTCATGGGTTGACCTGTTTGCCTGAAATACCCTGCTTTTCCGGCTTTATTTCGCGGCTGCTTGATGCCGCCTGTGACGACACTTGAGCTGTACTTCGCCATCTCGGGGGCTGCCATGCAAATCAATCGACTTGACCACATCTTCTTGCCTGGCACCACTGCCACCGCCAAACCTTCGGCACTGGAGGTGTCGGATACATCTGTTGACAGCAACACCCAGGCCCTTTCGTCCGGCGCAGCCACCGTGGCACACCCCTCGTCGGCGGCCAGTGATATACCCACATCTGAAGCCACGCAGGACATCCCGCCCAGCGTGACGCTGACACTCAGCGTCAACCAGAAGGCCGATACAAGCAACACATACAGTCTCGAAAGCATCGCCGCTGCAAGCACGACAGCCAGGTCTCCACTGGTCCTCAACCAGACCCCGGCAGAGCAGTTTGTGGCCTCGGCAGTGCGCATCATGCATGATCTGGAACAAGGCAAAACGGACGCATTGGGGCCTGACGCTGCATCATTCAACCAAGTATCTGCCAGCAAATTGGCAAGTGCCTTTGGAAGCCTGCGCCAGGCTGCGGCTAAGCTCAACGTATTTGCCTGAGTTATCTGGCGTATCGAGACCGCTTCGCTGGCGGCGCTGAGCCTTTGCAGACGCAAGACCCAGCCAATCGTGGGCCGTAGACTAGGTTCACTGTGTCGATTCACCGGACCACACAGTTCAAGATAACGTCCGCCAATGTGTACTGTATGTGTATTGCTTTTCGCGATACATTCAAGGCCATGATCTTCCGCCCAACACCCCATGAACAGCACTGAACTCACCGCGCTGCTGCTGTTGTGCACCGCCATGAGCTTCACGCCCGGCCCCAACAACAATCTGTCAACGGTATTGGCGGTCAATTTCGGACTGAAACGCGCCACGCATTTTGTACTGTCGGTGGCACTCGGTTGGGGGCTGCTGCTGTGTCTATGCGCCAGCGGCATCGGTGCGCTGGTGGTGAGTCTGCCGCCGCTGCGATGGGGCATCACCGCATGCGGCATTGCCTATTTACTTTGGTTGGCCTGGAAACTGTGGCACACCCATCACCTCAGCCCGACCCATGCCAGCCACCTTGAGGTGACATTCCGGCAAGGCGTGATGCTGCAGTTCCTCAATATCAAGGCCTGGATGCTGGCGCTGACTGTGGTGGCCGGCTGGCTGGCCGGGCGCCAGGACATTGCCAACCGTTTTGCCGTTGTGCTGCCGATCATGCTGCTGTTTGGCCTGGCCAGCAACTTCACCTATGCGCTGATGGGAACGCTGCTGCGCAAATGGCTGGCCGACGTTGAACACGGCGGGCGGCGCCTGCGCTGGTTCAATCGCAGCATGGCCACGGTGCTGGCGGCAACCGCTGCTTGGATGGCCATGTTGTAAGACAAATCACACTATAGCCCGCATAGAACCTTGGCATTCAACTATCAATTTAAGAGTAAATCAATGAAAACACTGGGCCTTATTGGCGGCATGAGTTGGGAATCCACCATCCCCTACTACCAGCACATCAACCAGACGGTGAAAAAGGCGCTGGGCGGTTTACATTCAGCCAAGATCGTGCTGTACAGCGTGGACTTTGCCGAGGTGGAACACCTGCAGGCTAGCGGCCAGTGGGCTGCAGCAGGCGCGATGCTGGCGGGTATCGCCCGCCACCTGGAAGTCGCCGGGGCCGACGCGCTGGTGATTTGCACCAACACCATGCACAAGGTCGCCGATACCGTGCAAGATGCCATCCACATCCCGCTGCTGCACATTGCCGACCCGACCGCGCTGGCGATCAAACAGGCGGGCTTTTGCAAGGTCGGACTGCTCGGCACCCGTTTCACCATGGAGCAAGACTTCTACCGCAGCCGCCTGGAAACCCAGCATGGCCTGACGGTGCTGACACCGCCGCCAGCGGACCGCGATCTGGTCCATCAGATCATTTATGACGAACTGTGCCTGGGCGAGGTGAACGATGCCTCGCGCCAGACTTACCTGCGCATCATCAACGACCTGCAGGCCCAAGGCGCGCAGGCGATCATTCTGGGCTGTACCGAGATTGCCATGCTGATCCAGCCGCAGCACTGCACCCTGCCCCTGTTTGACACCGCGACCCTGCACGCCCGCAGTGCTGCGCAGTGGGCCCTGTCGTGAGAACCGCTTTTTGAACGCCAGATCCACACACCACGAAACGCTAGGCATGTGGCTGGGCGTGCTGGGAGTCGCCATCTTTGCGCTGACCCTGCCGATGACGCGCCTGGCCACCGGCACGGCTGTTGCGCCGCAGCTCTCGCCTTGGTTTGTCACCTTTGGCCGTGCGGCACTTGCTGGTGGCTTGTCGCTGGTGTTTCTGCTGACCACGCGCTCGGCGCTGCCCACACCCGCGCAGCGCAAGCCGCTGGCCATCGCGCTGCTGGGCAATGCTATGGGTTACCCGCTGCTGCTGGGCTTGGCGCTGCGCCATGTCACATCCGGCCATGCAGCGGTGATCACCGCGCTGTTGCCGCTCACCACCGCAGCCGTCGCGGCGCTGGTGTTGCACCAGCGGGCGCGGCTGGGGTTTTGGGTATTTGCGGCGCTGGGCAGCGCGCTGGTGGTGGCGTTTTCGCTGTTGCGCGCCTACCAGCAAGGCAACGGCTTTGGGTTGGAATGGGCCGACCTGATGCTGGTGGGCGCCGTGCTCGCCGGGTCCGTGGGCTATGTCTATGGCGCACAGGTGACGCATGCACTGGGTGCCGAACGGGTAATCTGTTGGGTCTGCGTGATGGCCCTGCCGTTGACGCTGCCCGGTGCGCTGCTGACCTGGCCCGATCACAGCATCCGCACCACGTCCTGGCTGGGCCTGCTGTATGTGGGCGTGTTTTCCATGTGGGCTGGTTTTTTTGCCTGGTACCGCGGTATGGCCATGGGCGGTGCGCTCAAGGTCAGCCAAACGCAGTTGCTACAACCTTTTCTGAGCATCCTGGCCGCCGTGCCGCTGCTGGGCGAGCCTCTTGAGGTCGTCACGCTGGGCTTTGCCCTGGCCGTGATTGCCACCGTTTTCCTGGGCAAGCGCTTTTCTGCGCCTGCACCTGCCCCTGTTTTCCCACGCACCTCGAAGGAATTTGTATGAACGCCCCCCTACCCGCAGCAGCTTGCTTGCACTCTCCCTGGACCCTGGCGCGCCGCGCTGCGCGCATGAACCCGTCGGTCATCCGTGAAATTTTGAAGGTCACCGAGCGCCCCGGCATCATCAGTTTTGCCGGCGGTCTACCGTCCAGCAAGACGTTCCCAGTGGCGGAGTTTGAAGCCGCTTGCGCCAAGGTTCTCCAGGATGATGCAGCCGGAGCCTTGCAATACGCCGCCAGCGAGGGTTACGGCCCGCTGCGCGCCATGGTGGCCGAACAGTTGCGCAGCCAGGCCGCAGCCGCTGGCCTGACCTGGGCCGTGGACCCCGATCAGGTGCTGATCACCACTGGTAGCCAGCAGGGCCTGGACCTGGTGGCCAAGGTGCTGATCGACGCAGGCAGCAGGATTCTGGTCGAGTCGCCCACTTATCTGGGTGCGGTGTCTGCCTTCATCCCGATGGAACCCGAAGTGGTGAGTGTGGACAGCGACGAGCACGGGGTGGTCATGACGGACCTGCGCGCCAAAGCCGCCGGGGCACGCTTTCTTTACGTGCTGCCCAACTTCCAGAACCCCACCGGCAACACCATGAGCGAGGCACGTCGGGCAGCGTTGAGCAGCGCCGCGGCCGAGTTGAATTTGCCGCTGATCGAGGACAACCCCTACGGCGACCTGTGGTTTGACGCGCCACCGCCCGCGTCTTTGACCGCCCGCAACCCCGAGGGTTGCATCTACCTCGGCTCGTTCTCCAAGGTGCTGGCACCGGGCTTGCGCCTGGGTTTCATGGTGGCGCCGAAAGCGGTGTACCCCAAGCTGCTGCAAGCCAAGCAAGCGGCCGACCTGCACAGCCCGGGCTTCAACCAGCGCATGATTGCCGAGGTCATGAAGGGCGGTTTTCTGGATCGCCACATCCCCACCATCCGCACGCTGTACAAGGCCCAGCGCGACGCCATGCTGGAGGCATTGGCGCAGCACTTCCCGCATTCAGCCAGCCAGCCGGATCAATCGCTGACCTGGAACACCCCCGCCGGTGGCATGTTTTTGTGGGCACGCCTGCCCAAAGGCATGAACGCGGTAGACCTGCTACCCCTGGCCGTGGACAAGGGGGTAGCCTTTGTGCCCGGTGCGCCTTTTTATGCCGACCATGGCGACGAACGCAGCTTGCGTTTATCCTTCGTCACCCCCAGTGTGGAGGACATCCATCGCGGGGTGGCGGCGCTGGCCAGCGCCATCCGGCAACAACAAGGAAACTGACATGATGCAAATATGGGGGCGAATGAGCTCACTCAATGTTCGCAAGGTGGTTTGGGCTGCGCAGGAAACCGGCGTGCCGTTCTCGCGTACCGATGCGGGTCTGGCTTTTGGCGTGGTCAAAACGCCGGAGTACCAGCGGCTCAACCCGAATTCACTGGTGCCGACCCTGCAGGACGGTGAACTGGTGCTGTGGGAGTCCAACGTGATCGTGCGTTACCTGTGCGCCAAATACGCACCCGCGTTGTACCCGCAGGATCTGGCGGAGCGTTTTGATGCGGAGCGCTGGATGGACTGGCAGCAGACCACCCTCAACCCGGCGGGCGTTGGCGCCTTCATCCAGCTCATCCGCACACCTGAGGACAAACGCGACTCGGCCATCATCGCCAAATCGGTGGCGGCCATGAACCCTTTGCTGGCAATGTTGGACCAGCACCTGTCCAGTCGGGCTTATCTGGGCGGCGCTGCGTTCACCATGGCCGACATTCCGGTGGCCTGCGACATGCACCGCTGGTTTGGCTTGCCACAACCGCGCCCGGCGCTGCCGCATCTGGAGCGCTGGTACGCCAGCATCCTGGCGCGACCCGCCGTCAAAGGCGTGCTGGATCAGCCCCTGTCCTGACACCTGCCATCCGATCCAGCATCTATGAAAACACGCCCGTTCAAACAAGTTGACGTCTTCACCGACACCGCCTACCTGGGCAACCCGCTAGCTGTGGTGCTGGACGCCGACGGGCTGGACAGCGAGGACATGCAGCACTTCGCCCATTGGACGAATCTGTCTGAAACCACCTTTTTGCTGCCGCCCACATCTGAAGCTGCCGCGCAGGGTGCCGACTACCGCGTTCGCATCTTCACGCCCGGTGGCGAGTTGCCTTTTGCCGGCCACCCCACCTTGGGCAGTTGCCACGCCTGGCTGCAAGCCGGTGGGAATCCGAAATCGGACCAGCACATCGTGCAGGAATGCGCCAAGGGGCTGATCACCATTCGCCAAAATGCGGGCAGACCGGCATTTGCCGCGCCGCTGCTACAGCGCAGCCAACCCGACCCGGCACTGTTGGTTGACGTGGCTGCGGCACTCGGACTCAATCCCCGCCACATACTGGCCAGCCAACTGCTGGACAACGGCCCGGTGTGGCTGGGTTTGCTGATCGATAGTCCGGAGGTTTTGCTGGCTCTGCAGCCTGACCACTTGCGCCTGAAAACTTTGGGATTAAAAGTGGGTCTAGCCCACATAGAACCTGGGCAGCCAGATACAAACTTGGTAGCGCGCTCCAACCGTGAGGCGCGTGCCTTTGGGCAACGCGGCGGCATCACCGCCAGCCAACAGAACGCCCCCGGACTGACCGTGCGTGCTTTTGCAGCCGCCATTGGGGTGAATGAAGACCCGGTCACCGGCAGCCTCAACGCCAGCCTGGCGCAGTGGCTGATCGCCGACGGCCTGGCGCCGAAAAGCTACCTTGCCACGCAAGGCACGTGTCTGGGCCGACACGGCCAAGTACACATCACGCAAGACGACAGCGGTCAGGTCTGGGTGGGTGGCAACTCGGTCACCTGCGTGGATGGTTCGGTGATGTTGTAATCCCGTCCATGGCAACCTTCTATCTCGTCCGACACGCTCAGGCCTCTTTTGGCGCGGCCGATTACGACCAGTTGAGCCCCTTGGGGCTTCGCCAGAGTGTGAGATTGGGTCAATACTTTGCTAGTCGGCGCCTGAGTTTTGACGCTGTGGTTACCGGTACGCTCAAACGCCATGCACAAACATTGGCAGGCATCAGCGAGGGGCTGGGAGCACCACTGGCTGCCACTCCCTGGCCCGGTCTGGACGAGTACGACGGCCAAGCGTTGATTGCCGCCATTCATCCCGAGCCGCTGACCGATGCCACCACAGCCGAACACTATCGGTACCACTTCCGGCAATTGCGCCAGGGCTTGCTGCAGTGGATGCTAGACAAAACCCAGCCTGTGGGCATGCCGAACTGGCAGGAGTTTCGCCACGGCGTGGTCAATGTGCTACGGCAACTTCAGGCCAGTGACGCGCAAAACGTCCTGCTGGTGTCCAGTGGCGGCCCGATTGCCTGCGCCATCAGCCATGTGCTGGCCATACCGCCCGAGTCCACGGTGGAACTCAACATGCGCCTGCGCAACACCTCGGTGACGGAGCTGAGCGTTACACCCAAACGCTTGGCACTGCAAACCTACAACACCCTCCCGCATCTGGATTCTGTCGAATTTGATAGCTGGATAACCCACGCCTGAATGGGCTCTGGGCGTTTTTGGTTGGCTTGAATGCGCGGGTAGTGGCAGTCGGGTTTGCAGCGGAACCTGCCGTTCGCCACGGAAAGCTCTCGGGGCAGCCAATTCCGAACTTAACTGAAGGCCAATGCTTTAACCGGCGAAATTTCTGTGGATGAGCGCTGTGTCGTGAATCTCGAATTGGACAGGCCTGGCCGTTCCGAACTGCATGCTGGCATATGCAGTCTCCTGTCCGGCCAGGCAAAGCCGCCAAGTTATTTCTTCATGCCATCCATTCCCATGGCATCCTTCTTCATCGCGTCTTTGGCCATGGAGTCCTTCTTCATCGTGTCTTGTTTCATGCAGTCCTTGGACATTGTGTCCTTGCCCATGCAGTCTTTGGCCATCGCATCCTTGCCCATAGCGTCTTTTTTCATGGCGTCCTTGCTCATATCGTCGGCCATGGCACCAGCGCTCGCCAAAAGCATGCAGCCGGCCAGGAGAGTTGCAGTCAAATTTTTCATGATGATTCCTTAAAAGGTAGGTAAGTGATTGAAGTGAGTGGCAGAGTTGCCGATGTTGGGAAGCACCTGAGTGAACTCAGCTGCCTCCGAACCAGTTGTACCCCTGGTCTTCCCAGTAGCCGCCAGGGTAGGTATTGGTGACAAAAATCGCTTGAATGTGTTTGGGGTTCTTGTAGCCCAGCTTGGTGGGCATCCGCAATTTCATCGGAAAGCCATACTTGGGGGGCAACGGTTGCCCGTCATAAGTCAAGGCCAAGGTGGTTTGTGGATGCAAGGCCGTGGGCATGTCAATGCTGGTGAAATAGTCATCCGAACACTTGAAACCGACGTACTTGGCCGTCAGATCCGCGCCCACTTGACGCAAAAATTGGCCAAACGACACACCACCCCATTTGCCGATGGCGCTCCACCCCTCCACACAGATGTGGCGGGTGACCTGCTCAATCTGGGGCATGGCCCGCAATTCGGGCAGACTCCATCGACGTTTGTCCGCCACCAGACCGGTGACTTCCAGCCGGAAACTGCCGCCATCAATTTCACGCACCTGATCCTCGCTGTAGTAGGCGTTGAACGGGAATGGACGGGTGATCATCGACTCTGGATAAGTGGGCGCAAGACGCTGCGGATCAAACAGCCAGGCTTGCGCCCGGTCATTAAGGCGCGAGATCTTGGTCAGGGCCGACTCGACACTGTTGTCGTCAACCAGGGTGCAACCCGTCAGTAAGCTCATGCCCCCTAGCGTCAATGAGTTGCGCAGAAAGTGGCGTCGTGAAGACGACATGGACGGGTTGGCGTGTCTCAAGCGATCCACGGCTTCTTCGAGAACTGCTTGGCTGTCCAAAGGCAAGCGCACAGGGGATTTGATTTTCATATCGCTAACTCCTTAACGTCCACGAACCATGGTCAGCAATGTCCGAGGTACCAGCAGGACCATCACCAGGTGCACGGCAACAAAAAACACCAACGCGGACATGGCAAAAAAGTGAACCCGGCGTGCGCCTTCGTAGCCGCCCAACAAGCTGCCCAGCAAGGGGAATTGCACTGACTTCCACAACACCAGGCCAGAGCAAACCAGTAAGAGACTGTCAAGCATCACGAACAGATAAGCCAGACGCTGGACGGTGTTGTATTGCTGCGGATCAGCATGAGAAAGTTTGCCCTTCAGTGCTGCCAGAAAATCCGAGACAAACTGTTTTGGCGAGATCGGAAAAAACTTGGTAAACAGGCGGCGGGTCAGCGCATTGAGCAACAAGTACAAGGTGCCATTGATTGCCAAAATCCACATGGCAGCGAAGTGCCATAGCAGCGCACCACCCAGCCAACCTCCCAAGGTAAGCCCTTTGGGAAACGCGAAGCCAAAAAAGGCCGTCGCGTTGTAGATTCTCCAGCCGCTCATGACCAAGATCACCACGGCCAACGCGTTCACCCAATGCGTCAGGCGCAACCAGGCTGGATGAATAGTGCCTATGTCGTTGTCCATGATGTGCCTCGTTGGTTTGATTTCGGTGGAATTGCGGTCGGTACACAGGTTCAGCTCGTTTGCTGTGTTGGTTTGTCGGTCGCTGAACCGACTTCTTACAAGACAAGCGTCATTTTTTTTCGACAACATGTGAGTGCAGGTCTGAAGTCAAGCGCCGCCCACATGAAGCAACTTCGCAATCGTTGCTTCGAGTTCCTGAATAAGTTGATCTCTTTGCTCCAATGCAGCCTTGACGGCGTCGGCTTCAAAACGCGCCGGGATGTAAGAACGGCGTGGCGGCGTCGACCAATGGGCTTGACCAACCCCACCGGGAATAGGAGTTTCTCCCTTGCCCTATGCTGCCCATGAAGGAACTGCCATGAACCAAGCAACCCCGACTTCTTCCCATTCACGCTTTGACTTGAGCAAAACAACGCTGTTGCTCTTGGCGTCTGTCGTCATGGCATCGGTGCTTTACCTGAGCCCCAACGCGGCGGCAGAAAAGGCAGTTCCCCTGCCAGCGGCGTCCCAGGAGGTGCTGGCAGGCGTACCACCTGTCACGGCGCCGACCGAAACCATTGTTCTCGCTGGTGGCTGCTTTTGGGGTGTACAGGCGGTCTTTCAGCACACCCAAGGCGTGCTCAGCGCCATCTCGGGTTACGCTGGAGGCTCATTGGCAGATGCAGACTACGAAAAAGTCAGTTCGGGTGACACCGGCCACGCCGAGGCGGTTCAAGTTGTTTTTGACCCTCGTCAGGTCAGTTATGCCCAGTTGTTGCAGATTTATTTTTCGGTCGCCCATGATCCGACCCAACTCAATCGGCAGTATCCGGACACAGGAACCCAATACCGCTCGGCGGTGTTTTATCAGGACAACGGCCAGAAACTGGTCACCGAGCGTTACATCGCTCAGCTTGATGCCGCGAAGGTATTTCCGGACAAGATCGTGACTCAGGTGAGCCTGCTCCACGGCTTTTACCCGGCAGAGAAATACCACCAGAACTACGCTACCCTGCACCCGAATGCCAGTTACATTGCACGCTTTGATCTTCCCAAACTCGCCAATTTGAAGTCGATGATGCCTGCGCTTTACCGCGAGCAACCGGTTTTGGTTCAACCCTAACTAGGATCTCACGTCAGATGTGTCACCCGCGCTAGGTAGTCAAAAAAGAGGCAATAAAGGGCAATCGGCACGGGCAAGCCAAGCAGGGTGGCAAGCATGTACTTTTTGAACCCGATCCCGGACAACGCCAGAGCGTAGTTCAGCGCCGCCAGCGTCTGGAACAGGGTTCTCAGGATGACGACATTGCGAATGGGGTGGGCATGGAGTTGCGCCATCAACTTGTTGGCCAGTTGGTTGTTCAATTGGCGTACCGCATCACCACCGACCCAGCGAACAGCCAAAAAAGTGACGGCGCATGACACGCTGGCAGCGATGTAAGTGACGGTACCCCCAGCGAACTTGCCCAGCACCAAGACGGCAGCGGCCAAAAATATCCAACCCGGCACTTGAATCACATTGCCCAGTGCAAACAACAAAACAAAAACGCCCAGCCCTTGCCAGCGGTTTTCCGACAGCTGCCGTCGCAATGCATCCAGATTGAAATTCTGGCGTAGCCCGGTCCATTGCACCAAGGCCAAAACCATGGCCAAAAACAGCAGCACCAGAATCAGGTGCCGGTATCGGCGCCACAAGTTCAGAAGGGTCACCTGTGTTTGCGTCATGGCGTGATGGATGCCTTTCGCAGCATCAGGGCTATCCAAAGCGGCAAGGCCCTGCTGCCAGCGGCGTCATCGGTCCAATGCGTCATCCGTTGCCGCGTAATTGCGCCACTGGGCCATACAGTTGCGCATGGTCAGAATCTGACACTCAAACTTCGGGCAGGCGTCGCACACTGTCATATGCAGGCGCAAAGCGATGCGGTCGGCGAGGCCCAAGGCACGGTCTTCCCGCGCCACCAGAATGGCAGCGACTTCCCGGCAGGTGCGTTTCAGGAAGGTCATGGTGCAGGTGCTTTCATAAACCAGTTGAGCTCCAGGCATTCCCGCAAGCGCAGTCGTGCTCGATGCAACTGAACGTAAAGGTTGGTCGGTGTCAGTCTCAATTCCTTACAAATTTCTTCGCTGGAGAGTTCCAGCCATTCCCGCATCAAAAAAAGTCGCCCCTGGACCGCAGGCAACTTGTCGGTACAAGCTTCCAGGATTTCAAAAAACTGCAGGCTTTGAAGCTGCTGCTCGGGATTGCCCCAGTCTGCGGGCCGCTCAACAAAGTGACCATCGGCTTGAAACGCGATGTGATCCAGTGGGTCTGTCTCACCGTCCGGGCCATCATCGACCGTACAGGCTTCGCGCTTGTGATGGCGCAAAGCATCCACCACCTTGTGTTTGAGAATACCCACCAGCCAGGTTTTGAGTTGCGACCGGTTGTCAAACGACTGAGGCTTGACCAACGCTGCCAGGATGGTTTCCGAGACAGCGTCCTCAGCCCAGGCGTCGTTACGCAGTTGCAAACGGGCAAACTTCAACAGGTAGTTGCGCAGATCAGCAATCTGTTGAGCAAAGTTGGCCATAGGTTGAGGTTCAAGGAAGTGGTCGGGTAGTGTATGACTTGGCTCCATTGTGCACAGGAGAGGCAATCTGCACCATATGGAATCCTGTCTCATCGTAGCGGCATCAAGGAGGAGCCCGAAGGGCTGGGGACAGTCGCAGAGTTGAGTGCTACGTCGTCCTAAGTTTTTGCGAGCCCTGATTCAAAAAACTTGGCTCAAGCTGCAATTGCCGCCAGCCTTACCAGCACCGGGTTTCCGAAGGACACTTACCAACCCATAAAAAAAGCACCCGAAGGTGCTTTTTGTTGCAGTCGCTGCCTGGCAGCGTTGCGGAGAAACTTAGGCCTTCTTGCTGACGGCAGCAGCAGCGCTCAGTGCTTGCTCAGTCACGGCAGTCACGTTGCTTTCGGCCATGGCCAGTGCTTTCTTGGCGGTGTTTTGAGCCGACTCGATGGCGCTTTGGCTGGAAGCCAGGGCGCTCTTGAGCACTGCAACGGCGGACTCGGTACCGGCCGGTGCGTTCTTGACCATGGTGTCCATCACTTGCGTGAAGGCTTTCTGGCCTTCAGCCGCTTTGCCTTCCATCGCCTTGGTGAACTCGGCGCTGGTTTCAATGGCGATGCCATACACGTGACGGCCGTAAGCAGCAGCCTTTTCAGCCAACGGAGCCACCAGACCGGTTTGCAGGGCCATGACTTGTTGCACGTCTTTGGCAGCCATCAGGGTTTGAGCGTGTTCGAACGACTCGGTCATGATCGCCTTGGCAGCGGCCATGTTCAGTTCAACCATCTTTTCAAACCCGGCGAAGGACTTGGTGGACAAGCCGCGAGCGATGTCCATGTTGGACTTGGTGGCGGCGGTGATTTGGTCAATGGTCATCATCATGGTGGTTCTCTCAGAGGTTGGTGTTGGGTTTGGCGTCTGCTTCACTCGCTTATGTTGCAGTGCAGCATGAATGAATTATAGGGAGATGAAACCGGGATGCAAGCGTTTTTTGCTGCAGTGCAGCAAAAAAGCTAGGGATGTGACTCTAGAACCCGTTGAGCCTGTCCAAGACCGTTACCGCCACAGGATCAGCCCGGTACCCACCACCGTCATCACCGCACCGAGCCACGCCGCTGGTGCAGGCGCACGTTTGAGTTGAAACCACAGCAGCGGCAGCACCAGAATGGGCGACACCGATGACAGGATGGCCACCAGACCCACTTTGCCTTTTTCCAGCGCCAGCAACACCAATGTCATGCCCACGCCCATGGCGATGAAGCCGTTGAGCCCGGTTTGCAGCAGCACGCGCGCATTTGGTGCCTGCTGCGCGCGTGCTGCCTGAAAGCCCGACAACAAAAGCACACCATGGGCTGCGGTAGCCACGGTGACGCGCACCGCAGACGCCATGATGGGGTCCACCTGCAAGCTCATGACCGGTTTGGCAATGAGAGAACCCACCGCCTGACACAGCGCCGCCAGCAGCGCCAGCGCCACCCCCATGCCCACGTGTCCGCGGTCAGCCTCCCAATCATGGGTTTCGTCCTTGCGCCGCCCCAGCATGATGGCGGTCATCACACCGGCCATGGTCAGCGCGGCTCCCGCTGACGCCTGCAAGCTCATCCGCTCACTCAAAAACAAGAAGCCCAGCCCTGCGCTGAACGCCGCATGGGTGGCAAACAGCACACCGGCGCGACGCGGCCCGAGCCGGTTCATGGCAGCAAACAGCGCCGTATCACCGACAAAGATGCCGATCAGGCCACTGAGCGCCATGACGGCCCAGTAGCTGGTCTCGAAACCACGCCAGCCCCCGGTCACGGCAACCACCGTCCACAGCATCACCGCCACCATGGCCATGCGCCAGCGGGTGAAGGCAAACGCCCCCAAATGCCGCGACGGCGTCACCGACATCATGCTGCCCACCGCCCAGCACGCGGCTGCACCCAGTGCAAACAGGTCTTGCACCGCCATCACGAACGCACAACGAAAATTTCAGCCCACCGGACGGCGTGGCACAGGACAACCGTCATCTCATCAACCCATCTGCGGCTGTGACACCAGCGTATCCGGGGGCAAGGCATCCACTTGCGCCAGCAGCCGGGCCAGCGCCCGGCCAGCGGCATCCACCACGGCACGCCCCTTGTCTGCCGTGGCAGCGCCAGCGTTGCCAACAGCGCCAGCGAGGTTGTAGTCCTGACTCTGCCAGCCCAGCTTGGCGCTTTTCCCATTGCCCAAGATGTCGAACTGTTGAGCGCGCACTTGTGAGGTCGAAGCGAAGTTCCGCGCCAGGTCCATTTCCACGTGCTGCGGGTTCAGCGCCAGCATCATCGAGGTCTCGACGTCACCCGCGTGGATGCCAAAGCGATGTTCCTCGGCGCTGAACAACGCATTCACATCCTGCCCCTGTGCATCCAGCAGCGGCAGGTTGAACCAGCTCACGCTGTAGACCAGCATGTCCAGGCGGGCGCGCAGGTCACGCGCCACCAGGTCCATCACACTGACGTTGCCGCCATGGGCGTTGAACAACACCAGCTTCTTCACGCCCGCAGCGGCCACCGACTCGCCAATGTCCGTCCACAACCGAAGAATGGTCTCATTTTTGAGCGTCAAGGTGCCGGGAAAGCGGGCGTGCTCAGGGCTCAATCCCACAGCCTGAGTCGGCAGGACAAGCACCTTGAGTTCAGCGGCCAAGTGCGGCAAAGCCGCTGTGACCACGCCATCCACCAGCACCGTGTCCACCGACAGCGACAGGTGCGGACCATGCTGTTCGGTGGCGGCCACCGGCAACACCGCAATGGTGCGCGCCGCCTCGCCGCTGGCTTGCAGCACGGCGAAGTCCAGCGTGCTCAGATCAGCCCAATAGCGTGAGGGTGAGGTCATGGTGACGCCTCCGGCAGAAAGAACGTTGTTTTTGAAGTGGTCCGTCGCGCAGTGGCCAGATCGTCGCCCGCTCAGGCCTTCTTCATGAATTCAGCCTTGAGCATGAACGCGCCCTGGTCGGTCTTGCAGTCCACCTCATGGTCGCCAGCGCCTTCGGGCAGGCGGATGCCTTTGATCTTGGTGCCCTTTTTCAGCACGATGGACGAGCCTTTGACCTTCAGGTCCTTGATCAGAATCACCGTGTCGCCGCTGGCCAGCGGGTTGCCATTGGCATCGACCACCGGGCCGCTGGCAGCCTCGCCCTCTTCCGCCGCAGCCTTTTGAGGCCACTCAAAACCGCAGTCCGGGCAGATGTAGTTATCCCCGTCCGGGTAGGTGTTTTCAAGGGTGCATTGGGGGCAGGCGGGTAAAGTGGACATGGTGTAAATGTGAAACGAATCAGAATTTTTCAGGCGCCAAGTGTACGAGCGCGGCTAGATTTGCCAGTGCCAC
Organism: Rhodoferax sp.; assembly: GCA_031291305.1. Taxonomy (GTDB): domain Bacteria; phylum Pseudomonadota; class Gammaproteobacteria; order Burkholderiales; family Burkholderiaceae_C; genus Rhodoferax. Next base: position 47,618 of record JARLJH010000058.1, read on the forward strand.
GCCAGACCGTGATCGTTTGAACGAGTGAATCGGCCACCGGAGAGGCAAAATAGCCAGCATGACACAAGACCTCTTTCGCTCTGACGCTTACCAAACCGAATGCACCGCCACGGTGACAGCCATCACGCCGCAAGGCATCGTGTTGGACCGCACCGTGTTTTACCCGCTCGGTGGCGGGCAGGCGGGTGACACGGGGACGTTGACGCTGACCGATGGCTCCGAAATCGCCATCATCGACACCCGCAAGGGCAAAGCAGAGGATGGAACATTTACACAAGAAATATGCCTCAAGCCCCCGTCTGACCTTCTTGAACAGCTATTGAACTTAGAGCATTCATCCACCATCAGGCTGGCGGTAGGCGACACGGTGACCGCCCGTATCGACTGGGCGCGCCGACACCGCATGATGCGCTTTCACACCGCCAGCCACCTGCTGTGCCACATCGTGCCCAAGCTGGTCAACGGCTGCTCGATCACGCCGGACTACGCGCGCATTGACTTCAACATGGACGAGCCGTTGGACAAGGAAGCCTTGAGCGCGGCCATCGCCCAACTGGTAGCCGCCGGGCACCCGGTGACGGTGGGTGCCATCACCGATGCGGAACTCGATGCCAATCCAGCACTGGTCAAAAGCATGTCGGTACAGCCGCCACGTGGCAGCGGGCAGATTCGCACCATTCAGATCGGCAACGACACCCTGATCGACCTGCAACCCTGCGGCGGCACACATGTGGCCAACACCACAGAGATTGGCGCGGTGATAGTCACCAAGATCGAGAAAAAATCCGCCATGACGCGCCGCGTGGTGCTGGGTTTTGCACCATGAGCCGTGGGCAGGTGAAAAACATTACCGGCGACTCATTCTTCGCCTGGGATGGCGACGTGCTGGTGGTCAACATCCTGGGCAAGCCCAGCGCTGCCAAAGACGCCATCGGCAAGCCCAAAGGCACGCAGCTCAAGATCAGCGTCACCGCCAAACCATTGAACGGCAAGGCCACCGACCACATGGTGCGTTTTCTAGCGCCACTGTTTGGTGTGAGTGTGTCGGCCATTGAAGTGGTGTTTGGCCAGGAAAACGTCAACAAGCAGTTGCGCATCACCGCGCCCACCAAGCTGCCAGCGGTGTTTACCGAGCCAAGCTGATTCCGGTGTGCATACCGCGGAAACCACGCAGAGCCCGAAAACCCGAGCATTCAAACCTTGGTCGTGCCGAACTTGAACTTGAACGCTCTTCACGGCTGAAGCAACCAACGTCAACGCATACCGCATGGTGATTGACACAATCACCTGAAGCTTCACTGCTCCGCGCCAGATGATAAATGACCTGTCGATCCCAACATCCACAAATGCGTTGCTGCGCGCAAATCTTCCTCAGTGGAGCAGGTATAAAAATCGATTCTGACATGGGAGATGCCTCACTTTTTGTCTTATATCCCCCATTTGGGGGATACCCAATTAGACCGCTGACTTATAGAATCCCATCGAAAGCATTCAACACTGAAAACTTAAATTGACACAAATCAAGCCAGGAAAAAGTAAAATTTAAGAAATGCATGGCCATAGAATTTCAGGCGCCCATACCACAAAAATACCAAAACTAACAACACTCAAGAACCATCTAAAGACACCACAAATATATAATATTCATCTTACAAAAAACCCAGACCAACTGAGCCAATAGATGACAACTAACACAAATTCATGAATTTTTTACATCAACAATAAGCCATACACACAGCAACATTATTCTTCAAGAACAAATAACCCACTTAACTCATCTAATTTATGGAAAAGCAACTACTTACAACTATTGCCGCATTACTACTCACTGCTTGCGCCGCACCCGCCCAATATGGCTATGTAAAAGCAGGTGCATCCGAGGAGCAACGCGTGGATGCACAGTCTGAATGCCAGTACCAAATTCGACTGAATAAAACGCCCAGCACTGAGCAGGCCGAACTTTCTCGGTTATGCATGCAGGGAAAAGGGTTTCGTCTCAAACGGATCAACTAACAGGTTCAGTTTTTACAACATAACCTACTGGGATTCTATACTCTAGATTCTCTCAGATAAATATATACACTTTGCTGACTCTCATGAATGAATCTGAACTTGAATATGCAGGTTTTTGGATACGAGTACTAGCCACTATCATCGACACATTGCTGATTTTGATGATTACATTACCGCTTCTTGTCTCCATTTATGGATGGAAGTATTTCTCATATGAAAAGGTAGTGGCAGGTCCTGCTGACTTTCTGGTGTCATGGGTGCTGCCAGCCGTAGCGGTGATTTTATTTTGGGTGAAACGGCAAGCCACCCCAGGGAAGCAGGTGCTGTCCTTACGTGTTTTAGACGCGGAAACCGGTGCATCTCTTTCAGGTATGCAAAGTCTGGGAAGATATCTCGCCTATTTTGTATCTTTGATACCGTTTGGGCTTGGTCTGCTATGGATTGCTTTTGACAACCGGCACCAAGGGTGGCATGACAAATTGGCGAATAGCGTAGTGGTCAGGGCAAAAAACCGTGGGCCAAAACCTGTCAGATTCCATCAGACATAAAGAGATGTTTCGGTAGGGCATTTTGGGCTAAGGCGTCCTCGGAGGCGATGCAGCCTATTTCAGCTTGCCCAGCGACACGCGAATCGCTTCCAGCCGGGCCTCGTAGTCGGCAGCGTCGCCGTAATCCAGAAATTGTTTGTAGCGGGCGTGGGTGCCGATGACTTTTTTGGCGTGCTTGATGGGGCAAAAATAGGCCTCGGTGCGGGCCAGAATTTCTCGCATATAGGCCATCAGACCGTTGCCGTATTCGCAATAAGTGCAGTGAAACTTTTCGATGAAGTTCAGGTACTGCAGTTGGGCACGGTCATACACCAGGTAATCCGAACGGCGCACCTTGGTGATGCCGTAGATCGGGAAGCAGGTCCACTGGTAAAACGTGACGCAGGCATCCACCAGCATCAACGGCACGATCATGCCGTAAATGATCGGGCCGGTGATCAGGTTCTGCGGGCGAAAGCTGACCACCCAGCGGAAAAAATTCATCTTGAGCTTGCGGTGGGCGGCCTTGACCGAGGTCTCAAACTCGACCTTTTTGCCCTTGATCTGGAAAAACACCCGCTTTTCCTGCTCATGCATGGCGGTGACGAGTTCGGCCTCCAAAGCGGCCATTTGTGCCAGAAGCTGGCCAATGCGATCATTCATGCTTGCCCTTTTGCTTTTACAAACGCCCTTGACGAGCTTGCAATATAACCGCCGGCGGCCCGCTGGCAAGCGTCTGATGCCGGGGGGCAAGCACCCATGGGACAATCCGGTGCATGCACCTACTATTTGAAGAAACCGGTAAATTCCTCGCTGGCCGGATACTGTCCGAGGCCGACGCCTCGGCGCAAGTCGAGCTCGACAGCGGCAAACGCGTCAAGGTCAAGGCCGCCAACATCCTGCTCAAGTTTGACAAACCCGAACCCGCCCAACTGATGGCCGCCGCTCAGACGGTGGCCAGCGGCATCGAGCTGGACATGGCCTGGGAATTCGCCCCGGAAGAAGAATTTGGCTTTGTGGACCTGGCGCGTGACTATTTCTCGGAACAAGCCACCCTGAGCGAACAAGCTGGCATGCTGCTGGCGCTGTTTGAGGCGCCGCACTATTTCCGCCGCGCGGGCAAGGGGCGCTTTCGCAAAGCCTCCAAAGAAATCCTGGCCCAGGCGCTGGCCGCGATTGAAAAGAAAAAACAGATCGCCTTGCAAATTGAAGACTGGGTGAAAGATTTGAGCGCAGGCACCTGCCCGCAGCCGATTCGCGACCAGTTGTACAAGATTCTGTTCAAGCCCGACAAGAACGCGGCGGAATACAAGGCCGTCGTTGAAGCCTCCCGCGCCACGCATCTGGGCCCGCTGGAGCTGCTGATCAAAGCGGGCGCTATTGACTCGCCGTATCAGTTCCACTGGCGGCGTTTCTTGCTGGAAAACTTCCCCAAGGGCACGGGCTTCCCCAAGCTGGAGGCACCGCTCATCACCGAAGAATTGCCGCTCTCCAGCGCACAGGCGTTCTCGATTGACGACTCAGCCACCACCGAGATTGACGACGCGCTGTCGGTGCAAGGCCTGGGCAGCGGCACGGTGGTGCTGGGCATCCACATTGCCGCACCGGGCCTGGCGATCCAGCCGGGCAGCGCCATCGACCAGTTGGGCCGCGCGCGCCTGTCCACCGTCTACATGCCGGGCTACAAGATCACCATGTTGCCCGACGAGGTGGTGCAGGCCTACACGCTAATGGAAGGCAAAGACTGTCCCGCCGTGTCGCTGTACGTCACACTGGATGAAGCCACGCTGGAGATCAAAGCCACCGAAACCCGCCTGGAGCGCGTGTTCATCAACGCCAATCTGCGCCACGATCAGCTGGATGCCGTGGTCACCACCGACTGGTTGGAAGATCCAACATTTACCCATGAAATCGACCCGCAGCCCTTATTTTACAAGCGTGAGCAGCTCTCATTTCTATACCGATTGGCAAAAGACCTGAAAGCCAAGCGCGAGGTGGTGCGTGGCAAACCAGAAAACTTCAACCGGCCAGATTACAACTATAGATTGGTTGGAAACGACGGCGCCGTGCCCGACGGCTCCGAGCTGGTGCAGATCAGCGTTCGCCAGCGCGGCGCGCCGCTGGATCTGATCGTCTCCGAATCAATGATCCTGGCCAACAGCACCTGGGGCGGCTGGATGGCCGAACTGGGCGTGCCCGGCATCTACCGCAGCCAGGCCAGCATGGCACCCGGCGTGAAAGTGCGTATGGGCACCAAGGCGCTGCCCCATGCCGGCATGGGGGTCAAAAGCTACGCCTGGAGCAGCTCGCCGCTGCGCCGCTATACCGATCTGGTGAACCAATGGCAGATCATTGCCTGTGCACGCCATGGCCGCACGGCTGCGCTGGCGGCGCCCTTCAAACCCAAGGATGTGGAGCTGTTTGCCATCATCTCCAGCTTTGATGCGGCCTATTCGGCCTACAACGGCTTCCAGAACGCCATGGAGCGCTTCTGGATACTCAAATATGTGCAGCAGCAAGGCATCACCGAGGTACCGGCGACGCTGTTCAAAGACAACCTGGTGCGCGCCGACCACCTGCCGCTCGTGCTGCCCGTGGCAGGCGCCCAGGGCCTGCCACGTTGGGCGCAAGTGATGGTGCGCCTGGGTGACATCGACGAGGTCTCGCTGGACATCCACGGCACCGTCACCGAACGGCTGGATGGCGGGCCCGACGACAAATCTGCGGGCGATGCCGACGGCAGCGAGGACGACGAAGACACCTTGTCCGGCCCGATTGCCATTGCCATGGATATTGACGACGGCGACGCAGCGCCCAGCGTTGCTGCACCCGGTGATAATCCCGCCCCGTGAACTTGCGGTCATTCAGCACCCTTCAAATTGCGCTTGGCGTCTCCATTGCCGTGCACGCGGCACTGCTGACGATTCGTTTTGTCGATCCCGAAGCCTTCAACCGCGTGTTTGAGGACACCCCGCTCGAAGTGATTCTGGTCAACGCCAAGACCTTTGACAAGCCAGACAAGGCGCGCGCCATCGCCCAGGCCAACATGGCAGGCGGCGGCAACGCAGACAAAGGCCGGGCGACCAGTCCTTTGCCACGGGCGCAGGTGTCGATGCAGGGCGAAGTCAGCGAGAAGGACCGCGAACGCCAGTTGCGCGAGATGCAGGAACAACAAAAAGTGTTGCTCTCCAAGGTCAAGACAGTGCTGGCTGCCATGCCACCGACCGACCCGCTGCAGAAAAAGCTCAGCCCGGACGACGTCCAGCGCGAGGAAAAGCGCCGCCAGTTGATTGAGCTGCTGGCCGAGATTGAGCGGCGCATCCAGATGGAAAACGAGCGCCCTAAAAAACACTACATCAGCCCGGCCACGCGCGAGGCGGTCTACGCCATCTACTATGACCATCTGCGCCACGCCATTGAAGACAAGGGCACCGAAGACTTCCCCGAAGCCAATGGCCAAAAACTGTATGGCGAACTCACCATGATCGTGACTGTCAACCACGACGGCCGGGTGCTCTCCACCGAAGTGGTACAGAGTTCGGGCAAGCCGCTATTGGACCGTCGCGCCCAGGCAATTGCCAGGAGCGCAGGCCCCTTTGGCACGTTCAACAGTGAGATGCGCCGTCAGGCTGACCAGATCGCGGTGGTGTCACGCTTCAAATTTACCCGTGATGACACCTTGCAGACCCGGCTCAACGCGCCTTGACCCGCTTTTTTTGACTACAACGCCCCTTCCTGATACCCCTGTATGCCCCACGAAAGACTTCACCACCATGAGCACTGACATTTACTGCGTCATGGGCCACCCGATCGCGCATAGCCAATCGCCCTGGATCCATACCCGCTTTGCCGAACTCACCGGGCAAGACATCAGCTACACCAAGCGCGAGATCCCGCTGGACCACTTTGCCAACAGCGTGCAGGCCTTCATTGACGAAGGCGGACACGGCTGCAACATCACCGTGCCCTTCAAATTCGAAGCCGCAGCGCTGGCCACCCATACCAGCGAGCGCGGCCTGTTGGCCCAGGCCTGCAACATCCTGACTTTCTCTGGTGGAAACATTGAGGCCGACAACACCGATGGCCTGGGTCTGGTGGACGATATCGAGCAAAACGCAGGCATCAGCCTGCACGGCAAACGTATCTTGCTGATGGGGGCTGGCGGTGCTGCCGCTGGCGTGCTGGGCCCGCTGATCAGCGCGCAGCCCGACCACATCAGCGTGGCCAACCGCACGCTGCACCGCGCAGAGTTGCTGGTTGATCGCCATCTGCCCATCGCATCACTACAAAATGTAGAGCTGAAAGCCCATGATTTGAAAGGGCTAGAAGGCAAATTTGACATCATTATCAACGGCACAGCCAGCAGCTTGGGTGGTCACGGTGTGCCGGTGGATGCCCGCGTTTTGAAGCCCGGCGCGCTGGCCTACGACATGATGTATGGGGCCGGAGCCAAGCCGTTCATGGACTGGGCGCGCGCCCACGGCGCCGTACCACGCGACGGCCTGGGCATGCTGGTGGGTCAGGCCGCCGAGGCCTTCTTCATCTGGCGCGGCGTGATGCCGCCCGCAGGCCAGGTACTGGCTGAATTGCGTGCCAAATTAGGCGGCTGATCGCCATGAAAGCAGTTTGGCGCTGGGTGGTGTTGGTGATGCTTGCGGGGCTGCTGCTGCAGTTGTTTTTTGCCGCCCGCATTGCGGCCATGCTGGTGATCGATCCGCAGTCCACCGCGTTTGAGCGCTCCGAGGCTTGGCGGGTTCTCACCGAAAAGGGTGAATTACGCTGGCGTCAGCAGTGGACGCCCTACGACAAAATCTCCAACAACCTCAAACGCGCAGTGATCGCCAGCGAGGATGACAGCTTTGTCAACCACGACGGTGTGGACTGGGACGCACTCGAGAAAGCCTGGCAGAAGAACGCCCAGGCCGAAGAGCGGCTGGCCAAAGTACGAGCGCAAGCAGCCAGGCAGCAATCCAGGACACCTGCCAAGACCACCGCACAGCCGCCCAGACCGGTGAAAGCACCCAAAGTGGTGGGCGGCTCCACCATCACCCAGCAGTTGGCCAAGAACCTGTTTTTGTCGGGCGAGCGCACGTTCTTGCGCAAGGGGCAGGAGTTTGCGCTGACCATGATGCTCGAAGCCATTCTGGGCAAACAGCATATTTTGGAGATTTACCTCAACAGCGTGGAGTGGGGCGAAGGCATTTTTGGCGCCGAGGCTGCAGCACAGCACTACTTCCACAAACCCGCCGCCCAACTCAGTGCCTATGAAGCCGCACGGCTGGCGGTGATATTGCCACGGCCCAAGTATTTCGAGAAATTACCCAACTCAAGCTATGTGGCCGGACGAGCCGGGATCATCGCCAACCGGCTTGAAAGCGCCGAACTTCCTTGAGACCCAACGGCACATGTCCGCTGCTTCATCCCGGCTGAAACTACTGCTGCTTGACTGGGCTGCGGTGCTGGTGAGCTACTTTCTGCTCGGCCTGATCCGTATCCTGACTGGCTCGCAGGCGCGCTGGTGGGGCTGCCCGCCCAAGGCCTTGCAGCGCATTTACTTTGCCAACCACCAAAGTCACGCGGATCTGGTGATGATCTGGGCGGCCCTGCCTCAGGAACTGCGCCACAACACCCGCGCCGTGGCGGCGCGCGACTACTGGACCAAGACACCGTTCAGGCACTGGCTCACCAGCGCCGTGTTTAACGTGATTTATGTCTCGCGCGCCCGCCAGGCCGATGAAGACCCGCTGGAGCCGCTGGTCGAGGCCTTACAGGCGGGCAACTCGCTGATCCTGTTTCCCGAGGGTACGCGCGGTTTTGCCGACGAGCCTCAGGCTTTCAAGGCCGGGCTGTACAACCTGGCGCTCAAGTTCCCAGAGGTGGAACTGGTACCGGCCTGGATCAACAACGTGCAACGCGTCATGCCCAAGGGCGAGGTGGTGCCCGTTCCGGTGCTGTGCTCGGTGACATTTGGCGTGCCAATGCAGGTGTTGCCCGGTGAAGACTGCCACGTTTTTTTGCAGCGCGCCCGGACTGCCGTGATCGCGCTTCGGGACGTTTGACCGGGCAACAGCATGTACCAGACCCTGAAAAACCTCACCCCGACACAACAGATTGGGGCGCTTTTCGTCCTTGTTTTTGGCTTGCTGCTGCTGGCCGGGCTGGTGGTTTTTCTGAATTCGATGCGCGACTACGAAGACCCCCAGCAGGCCGCACGCCATGAGGACGAGATCGACAACCTGTCACGCTTGTTAAAAACCAGCTGGATGCTGCTGTTTGTCTTCTGGCTGGCTTGGCTGGCGGGTGACATCTCTCGCCTGGTGCTGTTTGGCACCGGCTCGTTTTTCGCGCTGCGCGAGTTCATGACCCTGTCACCCACGCGCCATGGCGACCACCGCAGCCTGGTGCTGGCTTTTTTCGGGGTGCTGCCGTTTCAATACTGGCTGGTGGGCACTGAGCATTTCAATCTGTTCACGGTGTTTATTCCGGTGTACGTGTTTCTGGCTTTGCCCGTGACCAGCGCCCTGAGCAATGACCCCAAGCAATTCCTGGAACGCAATGCCAAGCTGCAATGGGGCATCATGGTGTGCATCTACGGCATGAGCCATGTTCCCGCCTTGCTGCTGCTGAAGTTTCCCCACTACAGCCAGAAGAACGCATTCCTGGTGCTGTTTTTGGTGCTGGTGGTGCAGTCTTGCATGGTGACCCAACATCTGGTGTCGCGGCGGTTGATGCAACTGGGCAAACTGCCGACACTGCCTGCCATCAGCCAGAGTTTCAGTTGGCGCGCCTGGTGGGCTGGCATGATCTCGGGCAGTTTGCTGGGTGGCTTGCTGGCCGGCATCACCCCCTTTGTGCCGGGGCAAGCGTTTGCGCTGTCATTCATTGCCTGTGCCGCCGGGTCCATGGGACACCTGGTGATGAAGGCCCTGAAACGTGATCGGGGCATCCCCATGTGGCGCGGTGAGGGTCGGGGTATTACCGGCGCAGGCGGTATGCTTGACCGCATTGACGCGTTGTGCTTTGCGGCGCCCGTGTTCTTTCATTCTGTTAGATGGTATTTTGACCTCTAGCCCCCGTCTATAAAGCGTTTATAGCTATTTATTTGGAAGCCTATGAGAATCCTCGGGATTGACCCAGGCTTGCGCACCACCGGCTTTGGCGTGGTGGATGTGGACGGCTCCAGCCTGAGCTATGTGGCCAGCGGCACCATCAGCACCATCCATATTGAAAAAGACCAGCTGCCCGCGCGCCTGAAAGTGCTGTTTGACGGCGTGCGTGAAGTGGTTGCGCGTTACCAGCCGGATGCCGCCTCAGTGGAGATCGTCTTTGTCAACGTCAACCCGCAGTCCACCCTGCTGCTGGGGCAAGCGCGTGGTGCCTTGGTGACTGCGCTGGTGTCTGCCGACCTGCCGGTGGCCGAATACACCGCCTTGCAGATGAAGCAGGCCGTGGTGGGCTACGGCCGAGCCGACAAAACCCAGATCCAGGAGATGGTGCGCCGCCTGCTGGCTCTACCCGGCCTGCCTGGGCCCGACGCGGCCGATGCGCTGGGTTTGGCCATCACCCATGCGCACGCTGCGACTTCAATCGCCCGTCTGGCGCAGGCCAAAGGGCTTGGCGGGGTGCAGCAGCAAACGCAGAAAGCCGCTTACAAGGGCGGGCGCAGTCACTAGCTCTTGGGTGAGGCCTCATCAACGGCAGAACCTTGGACGTCGTTGTCATAGATGCCTTCCCAGCGTTGGCCTGACTTCCATGTAAACACGCCCTTACCATGCTTTTTGCCGGCCTTCCATTGCCCGATATATTGATCACCCGAGGGCCAACTGAAAGTGCCCTCGCCTTCTGGGTAGCCATTGACCATGGCACCGTCATAAATCTCGCCCGTGGCGAATGCCATCTTTCCCTGGCCATTGGGTGTACCGTTGACGACAACGCCTTCATACAAGTTGCCATTGGCAAACTTCAACTTACCCGCGCCGTTGGGCCGACCGTTGCGCCATGGCCCCTCGTACTTCTGGCCATTGGTCCAGACGTAAACCCCTTGTCCATCGGGTTCGCCGTTCGTGAAATGGCCTGTGTAAGTGTCGCCAGAGGCATAACGCATATGACCTTCGCCCAGGGGAACGCTGTCGACCTCCTGCCCTTCGTACTGATTGCCATTGACGAACCGGATATTCGCCACGCCTGTTGGTTGGTCGTCGCGCCAGTCGCCCTCATAGCGCTGGCCATTGGCCCACACCATGACGCCCTTACCTTGGCGCTTGCCCAGCACCAACGTGCCTTCAAAAACGTCACCCGTCGCCCAAGCCACCTTGCCCGTACCAGAAAAAGTCAATGCGTTCACATCGCGGACAAACCCGCCAATGAACTGGGTTGTGCCAGCCATCTGAACGCCAGTTGGCAGCGCGGGGGTCGGAGTGACTTCTGGCACAGCGGCCGACACCACCGCAGTACGCACAACTGCGGCGCTCAACTCTGAAGCATCACGCTTGCTTGCAGCTGCAGGCGCCGGGGTCGCAGTAGCTAACAGTACCGCTGGAGCGGCGACAGGCGTGGTACCCAGTTTGGCAACGTCTGAGCCAACGGCCACTGACGCTGCAGCCCCAGGAGCAACGGCTGTGAGGCCCGGGTCTCTCGCCGCAACCGTTGCTACCCACGGCGTGCCACGCTGGCGTGCCAGTGCTGCGGCATTGCTACTGGCAACATCCTTGACAGCAGCGCCCTGGCAGCTATCCCTGGCGCTACGCCAGAGAGTTTCTGCCACCAGCGAGTCGGTTTGTTTCTGCTCGTGCGATAACGTACCGGCACCAGCTCGCAATCTCTGCGTAGCTTCGCGCGCTGACTCAAAAATTGGGGCACAAAACTCGGCGTTGTGACCATCGGTGGCGGACTGCGAGCGGTGTTCCATGGCAACATTTTGCTGACTGCCAGAACAGCGTTCCGTCGCGTAATCCCACATGTTTTCCGCCTTGCGAAACAGGCGGGCCGCATCAAGCCAACGACGTTCAGAAAGCGCCTGGCGAGCAATGTCCTGCAGCGCCGACGCATCTTTGTGGGCAGCAGCACACTGCGGCCCGGAATCCAGCTTTTCTGACACCCGTACCAACATCTTGCTGTCATCGTCCAGACTTTGCAGCGCACGGTCTTTGGCGTGACCCTCACATTGCGCAGCAGCTTTGGTCCATAGCTGCACAGCTTGCTCAAGCAGTTTGGCCTGTGCTGCAAGATCGCTCTTGCCAGCCTGCGCTGTCACCGCCTGGAAGTCTGCCGTCATGGCCTCATCCGTCAACGGGCGACACCCTTGCATAACCGCTGGCTCGGCTTTGGGAGCAGGTACCGCATCCAGCGGCTGCAAATCCCCTGCAGGCAGCGTTGCTGCAGGCTCTGCCAAAACAGGCGCAGAGGCGGCGGCCACTGCGGGCAGGCCCGACTGTGAGTAAGGGGTCGCCACCTGCAAGGTGGCCACAGTCTGGGCACCGGCACGCCCGGTACAGGCCAGCATTAACAACAGAGCAATCCGACCGGGCGTGAATGAATGCATGAAAATACCTTACGGTGACGAAACTGACGCTACAGGCATGCCAAGCATGCCGTCCACAAGCCCGTTGGCGAAGGGCTGACTTGGGTTGGCTTGGTCACGCGCATCGTCATATGAAAAACCGACCGGCGCAGAGGCCAAAGGCATGTCAGCGATGGGGAAGTCCAACTCCTCCGGGCGAATTCCCTGCAATATCGCCACGACATCTTCTCGGCGACCTTTTTCTTCAGCCATCTTGTTCAAAGCGGTGAGCCTTTCCGGGTCGAACACCATGGAGTTGCTTGTCAAGCCGCGTTCAATCAATTTTTCATGCAAGGAGAACCCCGCCAACGGATTGGCCCGCAGTTTTTCAAGACGCGTATAAGCCCAGACATCGGCCTTTTCAAAAATGGTCGAGGCGACCCAAGCCACACCAGTCAGAGCCCCCCGGTTGGCCGCAGCATTCTGCATGGCTCCAATGACCTGCTGCTGCGTGAGTTTGCGCGCGATGTCGACGGCCTGATCGCGCATTTTTTCTGAGGCGAGCGCCGTGGCCTGCGCAATAAGTTGCTGCTTGAGAACATCGGTCGCTACGCTTGCAGCCGCCTGCTGGGCCGCCGAAATAGCGGCATCAGCGGCCATGGCTGCACCCTTGATGCCGGATGCCACGGTAAAGATGTTGTACAGCGTGCCAACAATCTGCTTGCCGTAGTGATATGTCTTCATGCGGGCGCCACCCTCTTCGGACACACCCTGTGTCCAAAGCACCAGCCACAGCGCCTCATCCTCATCCATGTTGGCCTGCGAAACCTCCAAAGGATGCACACTCATCAACCAGTGATAGTCCTGGGCTTTGGGGCTGTTGGGAGGAGCCAGACGGGCATAACCACGACACACCTTGAAAGGCTGCACGCGCAGCTTTTTCCCGGTACTCAGGGTGACATTGAAAGGCTCGCCATCGTCACGCAGGTCAGCCAACTTGGTCAGCATTTTTTCTGCGGTGTCACTGTGATAGCCATCAATCTTCTGAAGCTTATCGCGCAGTTGCAGTGGACTGCCCGGCGCTGCGGCAATCACGGTCAGTCGCTCGTCAACACCTAAGCCACGAACCCAGGCCACTCGGTCGTCCGGACTCCAGGCGTCACTGCTGGCCACAGAAAAGGGCAACTCCCACTGGGTGTCGCACTCGGGGTCTTTCAAGGCTGCAGTACGGGCAATGGCTGGACGCAACGCCTGCTCGCCCACGCCATAGGTTCGGATATTGCCAAGCAGCACCTCATTGACCTGTCGGCCATCATCCACCGTAAATTTCGGCGCTGCGCAAGCGGTGAGCAACAACAGGGCGATCAGCGAAATAATCCGACGCATGAGGGGGTGATTGTGTCAATGCTGTAATTGTTGAATTTCCATCCGCGACCTGTCCCTGACAGAATTCGCGAATTGTAAAATATGTTACAAGCAGAGCATAGCACCCCCACCCTCAGGCCAAACGCTCCAAAATCAAGACAGCAAAAAAGCCAAACGCAGCCGTGAGGGTCCACTTCAGAACCTTCAAACCCCACTGTTTGTAGCGACGCTGTCCTGTGCCGATATAAAACGTAAAGCACACCACCGCAGACAGCAATAGCATCAAAATAGCCCAGCGAAACAGAAGCATGGCTACCAGGCCCGCGCCAGTTGGGCAAAGCCTTGCGGCGCCTTCTTGTCGTCGTCAAATGTCACCACGTCCCAGGCCTCGGGGTGATCGAGCAATTCGCGCAGCAGCAAGTTGTTGAGCGCATGGCCCGAACGAAACGCACTGTAAGCGGCCAGTAGCGGCTTGCCCAGCAGGTACAGGTCGCCCATGGCGTCCAGAATCTTGTGTTTGACAAACTCGTCGTCGTAGCGCAGGCCACCAGCGTTGAGTACCTTGTAATCATCCATCACGATGGCATTGTCCAAGCCGCCGCCCAGTGCCAGGCCGTTGGCACGCATCATCTCCACATCCTTGGTGAAGCCGAAGGTACGGGCGCGGGCAATGTCTTTGGAATAGGAACCGGTACTCATGTCAAACAGCACACGCTGGCCTGTGGAGTCCACGGCAGGGTGGCTGAATTCGATCTCGAAACTGAGCTGGTAGCCGTGATAGGGCGCCAGTCGCGCCCACTTGACATTGGTGCCCTCGCCCTGGCGTATCTCCACAGGCTTCAACACGCGGATGAAACGGCGCGGTGCGTTCTGCATCTCGATGCCCGCGCTTTGCAGCAGGAAGACAAACGAGGCGGCCGAGCCATCGAGAATTGGCACCTCTTCGGCAGTAATGTCGACATACAGGTTGTCCACCCCGAGACCGGCGCACGCCGACATCAGATGTTCCACGGTGTGCACCTTGGCCTGACCATGCGAGATGGTGGATGCCATGCGCGTGTCGGTGACGGCCAAGGCCGACACCGGAATATCCACCGGCTGCGGCAAATCGACCCGTCGAAAGACGATGCCGGTGTCGGGCTGCGCCGGACGCAGGGTGATTTCCACCCGCTGCCCGCTGTGCAAGCCCACTCCGACGGCGCGGGTCAGGGTTTTGAGAGTTCGTTGTTTAAGCACGAGGAAATTTTACTTTTTTGGGCACACCCGCACCTTGTCCGGGTCATGACTGTGAACAGCGCCATCACAGCGCAACATGGTGTTCCATCCGATCCCGCTTGGCAAGAGCGGGGAACAGTTTGAACCATCCGGCTGCAATCAAGACCGTGCCGCAACCGCCCAACACTACCGATCCCACGGCACCAAACATCGCTGCCGTGGCGCCTGATTCGAATTCGCCGAGTTGGTTGGAGGCGCCAATGAACATGGCGTTGACCGCCGACACCCTTCCGCGCATCTCGTTGGGTGTTTCCAACTGAACAAGGGTTGATCTGGTCACAACGCTGATGCTGTCCGCCGCCCCTGAAATTGCCAGCGCCACCAGAGACAGTCCAAAATTTCTGGATAAGCCAAAAACAATCGTGGCAATGCCAAAAACGGCAACCGCTGCCAACAACCGATGGCCCACGCCTCTGGTCAATGGCCAGCGCATGATGGCCAGGGACATTGCCAATGCACCTACCGCCGGAGCAGATCGCAACACTCCCAGCCCGAGCGGCCCGGTATGCAGGATGTCACGGGCATAAATCGGTAGCAGGGCTGTGGCACCTCCGAGCAGAACCGCAAACAAGTCCAGGGAGGTGGCCCCCAGCAACACTTTGCGGTGCCAAACAAAAGTAAATCCGGCCAGAACCGTCTGCCAAGTGGCAGCCAGGTGGGCTTCCTGGTGAAGGTAGCGCACCAGCAAGGCAAGAGCGGCTGATATCAGAAGCAGCACTGCGCAAGTGACATAGACCGTCGTCGCGCCGGTCGTGTACAGCATGCCACCAATGGCCGGGCCGCCAATGATGGCCACCTGCATCCCACTGGAACTCAAGGCCACCGCGCTTTGCAGCATATCCTGCGGCACCAGCTGAGGCGTCAATGCCTGTTGTGCTGGCATCTGAAAGGCACGCGCCACTCCCAGGAGTACCGAGATACCCAGAATCAATTCGCGCGAGGCAAAGTGGTAATGGGTGGCAAGAATCAACACCAGTGCAGCCACCGCCTGAATGCCCATGCAGAAGGCAAAAATGCGGGCGCGATGGAAGCGATCAGCCGCGTGCCCGGCGGGCAACATCAACACCAGAGCGGGCACAAACTGGAACAGGCCGACGAGGCCAAGATCCCAGGCGCTGGACGTGATGTCATACATTTGCCAGGCCACCGCCACCATCAGCATTTGATTGGCGCTCACACCAATGAGCCTGGCCAGCCAGAACCGTATGAATTGTCGATAGGCAAAAAGCCGACGTACGCTGCTTTGAGGCATGGGGTCGAATCCGATCAGTTGGATCGTCGGCCCGGGGATTTCAGCTCTTCCATCAGTGCGTCGGGTTGCCCACCCTCCGCAAGATGCTTTTTGTACCAAACCGTCAGGATCGTCGTGACCACGGGACCTGGGTTTTGACAGACCTTGCCAAAATCCAGTCCATTGATGCTGCAGATCAATTTGACGAGATCCATGTCCAAATCGATGGCATCAGTCTCACAGCGCCGAATTTTGAGATCGGCAAAAGAGTAGCCTTCTGGAAGTTTTAGAGTCAACAACGAATCTGTCGGCATGGCGTATCTAAAGAAAAGTGAGGCGCACCCCTGTGGGCGGTTGCCAGCCTGCAACCTCTGGTCACAGGCGGCCACCCTAGCCCGTCAATCCGCCTGCTTGCGCAGAAACGCCGGGATCTCGAAGTCATCCATGCCGCCGCTGGACAAGGCGTCGACCTTGGCAGCTGCAGTCGTGCGGTCACGTGTGCGCCAGACGCTGGGGGTAGCCATGGCACCGTAATCGGGCTGGCTGCGGCCCAGGCTTGCGCCAGGCATCAAACCAGTAACCTGATTGGAGCTGGCAGGGTTGTCCAGCGTAGGCACATTGAACGGCACGTCATGGGTTCCGGTGCGCAGTTGCACCTGCTGTTGTGGCGGGGCCACTACCAACTTTGGACGCGCGCCCTGGCGGCACAGACCCGTGGCCACCACGGTAACGCGAATCTGGTCGCCCAGGTTGTCGTCGTAGGCCGTGCCGTAAATCACATGCGCATCGGGCGATGCGTAGGCACGAATGGTGTTCATGGCCAATTTGGATTCGCTCAACTTCAAGGAACCCTTGCCTGCGGTGATCAGCACCAGCACGCCCTTGGCACCCGACAGGTCGATGCCTTCGAGCAGCGGGCAGGCCACCGCTTGTTCGGCGGCGATACGGGCACGGTCTGGACCTGCAGCTACGGCGGTACCCATCATGGCCTTGCCGGGTTCACCCATGACGGTGCGCACGTCTTCAAAGTCAACATTCACATGGCCGGGCACATTGATGATTTCGGCAATGCCACCCACCGCGTTTTTCAGCACGTCGTTGGCATGGGCAAAAGCTTCATCCTGTGTGGCATCGTCGCCCAGCACTTCGAGCAGTTTTTCGTTGAGCACCACGATCAATGAATCAACATTGGCCTCCAGTTCGGCCAGACCGCCGTCGGCGTTGTCCATGCGGCGTTTGCCTTCAAACTCAAACGGTTTGGTGACCACACCCACGGTCAGGATGCCCATCTCACGCGCCACCCGAGCAATCACCGGCGCAGCACCGGTGCCGGTGCCTCCACCCATGCCCGCAGTGATGAACAACATGTGCGCGCCTTCAATGGCGGTGCGGATGTGATCAACAGCCACTTCAGCGGCTTCACGTGCTTTCTCGGGCTTGCTGCCCGCGCCCAGACCAGAGGTGCCGAGCTGGATGACACGGTGCGCATCGCTGGTGGAGAGCGCTTGCGCATCGGTATTGGCGCAAATGAACTCGACGCCCTGCACAGCGCTGGCGATCATGTGAGCTACGGCGTTACCGCCGCCGCCGCCTACCCCGATCACCTTGATCTGGGTGCCTTGGTTGAAAGCTTCTTCGTCGATTAGTTCAATGCTCATGGGGTGCTCCTTGGGTGTGAATGGGTAAAAAATAAATCAAAAGGGTTGCGGTTGAATAGGGTTGGGTGTGGTGGCGGGTCAACGCATCGCCATCGCCCGGGTGGGCCGCCTCGGCTGAGCCAAATGGGGTGTTTCATGCTTAAAAGTTCCCCACAAACCAGTCCTTGATACCGCTGAAGGCGGTTTTCATGGAACCGTTCTTCTGTGCGACCTTGAAGCCGCGCAGTCGTGCCAGTCGAGCCTCTTCCAGCAGGCCCATCACGGTGGCCGCACGCGGCTGAGCCACCATGTCAGACAGCGCGCCGGTGTACTTGGGTACACCGCGACGCACCGGTTTCAAAAAGATGTCTTCACCGAGTTCGACCATGCCGGGCATGACACAACTGCCGCCAGTCAGCACGATGCCGCTGGAGAGCATCTCTTCAAAGCCGGACTCGCGCATCACCTGATGCACCAGGCTGAAAATTTCTTCCACCCGCGGCTCGATCACGCCTGCCAGCGCCTGACGGCTGAGCATGCGCGGGCCGCGGTCGCCCAGGCCAGGCACTTCCACCTGCGCCTCCGGGTCGGCCAGCAACTGCTTGGCCCAGCCGTTTTCAACCTTGATTTCTTCAGCGTCCTTGGTTGGCGTGCGCAGCGCCATGGCGATGTCGCTGGTGATCAGGTCACCGGCAATCGGAATGACGGCGGTGTGGCGGATCGCGCCGTTGGTAAAAATAGCCAAATCTGTAGTGCCCGCGCCAATATCCACGAGGGCTACACCGAGTTCACGTTCATCTTCGGTCAGCACGGATTGGCTGCTGGCCAGCGGATTCAACATCAGTTGCTCAACTTCCAGTCCGCAGCGGCGCACACATTTGATGATGTTCTCAGCAGCGCTTTGGGCACCGGTGACGATGTGCACCTTGGCTTCCAGCCGGATGCCGCTCATGCCAATCGGCTCTTTCACATCCTGGCCGTCAATGATGAATTCCTGCGGTTCCACCAGCAGCAGGCGCTGGTCGGTGGAGATGTTGATGGCCTTGGCGGTTTCCACCACCCGCGCCACGTCGGCGGCTGACACTTCACGGTCCTTGATGGCGACCATGCCGTGCGAATTGATGCCGCGAATGTGGCTGCCGGTGATGCCGGTGTAGACACGGGTGATCTTGCAGTCGGCCATCAACTCGGCTTCTTTGAGTGCCTGCTGAATGCTTTGCACGGTGGCGTCAATATTCACCACCACGCCGCGCTTCAAGCCGTTGCTGGGCGCCACGCCCAGACCAGCCAGCTTGAGCTGACCGTCGGGCATAACTTCGGCCACCACCACCATCACCTTGGCGGTGCCGATGTCCAGACCGACGACTAAATCCTTGTACTCTTTTGCCATGATGTCACCTGTTGTCTTGCATTACTGTTTCTTGCCGTCCATACCGTCCAGCGTGGTCACCCCGTCCAGCCGAATGGCGTAGCCGTCCGTGTGGCGCAAATCCACCGACGCCAGTTGCTCTGGCGTGCGCTGGTACCGGGCCGTGACCTGTGTCACTGTTTTCAAAAATCGCTGCGCGCGTGCCACCAAATCAGATGTACTGCCACTGCCGAATTCGATCTCAGTCCCGCTATCCAGTTGGGCCCGCCAACCACCACGCGGCGTGAGTTCAAGCTGGCCGATCGTCAGGTCCATGGGGGCAAACAGGGGTTGCAAGGTTTGCTGCATGGCCAACACCTGCGCCGACTGGCCTTCCGGGCCGATCAGGCGCGGCAGGTTGTCTTGGTCAAGCTCGCCCGCATTGGCTTCGAACACTTCTCCAAAGCTGTTGACCATGCGTGAGTCACCCTCTTCACCCCAGAAAGCCATGGCCTGATGCTCCTGCAATTGCACCTTCAAACGGTTCGGGAAATCACGTCGCACAATGGCCTGACGCACCCAGGGCATGGTCTCAAACACTTTGCGCGCGGCATTGATATCCAACGTGAAAAACGTGCCTTGCAGGCGCGGCATGACATTGGCGCGCAAGGTGATGGCGTTGTAGTGTTTAACGTCACCCGTGACGCTGACGCCGCTGATGGCAAACGCGGGCAGGCGTGCGCCCCAGCCCAGCAGTGCGCCCACGCACAGCAGCGCCACCACGACCAACAGCAAATTCGCTGTGGCGTGCATCAGGCGCACATCCATGGGCAGGGGCTCAGGCGTTTTCATGCAGTGGCGTAATCCAGGGTGGCAGATCCAAGGATCTGCAGGCACAAATCGGCATAACTGATGCCAGCGGCCTTGGCTGACATCGGCACCAGCGAATGACTGGTCATGCCCGGCGAGGTGTTGATTTCAAGCAAATAGGGCTTGCGCGTGGTGGCATCAATCATCACGTCAGCCCGCGCCCAGCCACGGCAGCCCAGGCTCTTGAACGCCTGCAGCACCAATTGCTGGATGGCCGCTTCTTCGCCCTCCGGCAACAGCGCAGGCACCAGATACTGGGTGGTGTTGGTGAAATATTTGTTCTGGTAGTCGTAATTGCCATCGGGCGCGACGATGCGGATCACCGGCAAGGCCCGCGCCTGAGCACCGCTGCCCAGCACCGGGATGGTGACCTCGTCACCGGCAATAAACTGCTCACACAGGACTTCGTCATCCATGCCGGCCGCCAGAGCGTAGGCAGCGGCACATTGATCGGCAGCGGTAACTTTGCTCAGACCCAGCGTGGAACCTTCACGCGCAGGCTTGACGATCATGGTCTGGCCGGGGGCCGCCAACTCGGCATAAGCGGCTTGCGTAGCGGCGGCACTGGTCACGGTTCGCCAGGCAGGGGTTGGCAGGCCGTCAGAGAGCCACAGGCGTTTGGTCATGATCTTGTCGATGGCCATGCTGGAGGCCATCACACCCGGCCCGGTGTAGGGAATGCCCAGCAGTTCCAGCGCGCCCTGCACCGTGCCGTCTTCCCCAAATCGGCCATGCAAGGCAATGAAACAGCGGGTGAAACCGTCGCGCTTGAGCTCGCTCAAGTCACGTTCAGACGGATCAAAGGCATGGGCATTGACACCTTTTTCAAGCAAGGCCTGCAAGACACCTGTACCCGACATCAGCGAAACCTCGCGCTCGCCAGACTGTCCACCCATGAGAACGGCGACTTTCTCGGTTTTTAGATCAAATGCACTCATAGCCCCGTCCTTCCTGCATAACATGCTCTGTATTCCGAAGCATCGAAACCAGTTTCCCAGGCACCGCTCCAATCGAGCCCGCGCCCATGCACAACACCAGGTCACCGTCGCGGGCGTTGTCGATGATGGCTTGCGGCATGGCGGCAATGCTGTCAACAAACACCGGCTCCACTTTGCCCGCCACCCGCAATGCTCGGGCCAAGGCGCGACCATCGGCGGCCACAATCGGCGCCTCGCCGGCGGCATACACGTCGGTCAGCAGCACCACGTCAGCGACGCTGATCACCTTGACAAAATCCTCAAAGCAGTCCCGCGTGCGGGTGTAGCGGTGCGGCTGAAACGCCAGCACCAGACGCCGCTCTGGATAAGCACCACGCGCGGCTGCCAGGGTGGCTGCCATTTCGACCGGGTGGTGACCGTAATCGTCAATGACGCGGAACGTGCCCCCACCCAGCGCAGGCACGTCGCCATAGCTCTGAAAGCGCCGCCCGACGCCGCCAAAATTGGCCAGCGCACGCTGCACGGCTTCGTCTGGAATATTGAGCTCCACCGCCACGCTGATCGCCGCCAGGGCGTTGAGCACGTTGTGACGGCCCGCCAGATTCAGCACAACATCCATGTCGGGCAGCGTGACACCATTGCGCCGCTGCACCGTGAAATGCATCTGGCCGCCCACAGCGCGTACATTGACCGCCCGAACTTCAGCCCCCTCCTCCATGCCATAACTGGTGACCGGGCAGGTCACCTTGGGCAGGATGCTGCGCACGCCAGGATCGTCGGTGCACAAGATGGCGGTGCCATAAAACGGCATGCGGTGCAGAAAGTCGACAAACGCGCCCTTGAGCCGCTCGATGTCATGGCCATAGGTTTCCATGTGGTCGGCATCAATGTTGGTCACCACCGCCATCACCGGCAACAGGTGCAGGAACGACGCGTCCGACTCATCGGCCTCGACCACGATGTGGTCGCCTTTGCCCAGGCGGGCGTTGGCACCGGCGCTGTTGAGGCGCCCACCAATCACAAAGGTCGGGTCCAGGTCACCCGCTTCCAGCACGCTGGTCACCAGACTGGTGGTGGTGGTTTTGCCGTGGGTGCCAGCGATGGCAATGCCTTGCTTCAAGCGCATCAGCTCGGCCAGCATCAGGGCGCGGGGCACCAGGGGAATGTGTTTTTCGCGGGCTGCCAGCACCTCGGGGTTGTCGGCCTTGACGGCGGTGGAGGTGACCACCGCGTCAGCGCCTTCAACATGAGCCGGTGCATGTCCGATATACGTGGTGATGCCCAGGCCTTTCAAACGCTGCAACACGGCGCCGTCGGCAATATCGGAGCCGGAAATGGTGTAGCCCAGCGTGTACAGCACCTCGGCAATGGCCGACATGCCCGAGCCGCCGATGCCGACAAAGTGGATATGTTTGATGGCGTGCTTCATAAACTAAGCTCCTCACAGGCCGTCACCATCTGCGCAGTGGCATCAAGTTTTTGCATCATTTTGGCCTTTAGCCCTTTATTCATAAGTACAGTACGCTTCATATTCTGTAGCATTTCTGCCAGCGACTGCGGTGTCAACTCAGTCTGCGGCACCAGCCAGCCAGCCCCTTGATCTACCAGGAAGCGTGCGTTGGCGCTCTGGTGGTCGTCCACGGCGGACGGCAGCGGCACAAACAAAGCCGCCGCGCCTACGGCGGCAATCTCGGTCACTGTGCTTGCGCCAGCGCGGCAGATGATCAAATCAGCATCGGCAAAAGCCTGCGCCGTGTTGTCGATGAACGGGGTCAGTTCGGCCGCCACACCTGCCTGCGCGTAGTTGGCACGCAGCGCATCGATTTGCTTGGCACCGCTTTGATGCAGCACGCTGGGGCGCTGCTCAGCGGGCAGCAGCGCCAGCGCTTGCGGCACGATCTCGTTGAGCGCTTTGGCGCCCAGACTGCCCCCGACCACCAGCACCCTCAAAGGCCCGCTGCGCCCGGCAAAGCGCTGTTCAGGTAGCGGCTGGTTCAAAAATGCCGCGCGCAGTGGATTGCCCACCCAGCGAGCGCCCTTGAGGACGTTGGGGAAAGCGGTGAAAACCCGACTTGCCACGCCAGCCAGCACCTTATTGGCCAGCCCTGCGACCGAGTTCTGCTCATGCAGGAGGAGCGGTTTGCCCAGCAAGACGGCCATCATGCCTGCCGGAAAGGTGATGTAGCCGCCAAGCCCCACCACCACATCGGGCTTGACACGGCGCAACACCTGAATGCTCTGCCAAAACGCCTTCAGCAGGCGCAGCGGCAACAGCGCCAGCGTGATGACCCCCTTGCCGCGCAGGCCACCAAAGTCAATCGACTCGAATGCAAAGCCTTGCGGCGGCACCAGCTGGCTTTCCATGCTGGGCTGGCCTGGTTTGCCACGGCCACCGAGCCAATGCACGCGCCAGCCTTTGTCACGCAGCGCTTGCGCCACCGCCAGGCCTGGAAAGATGTGGCCACCGGTGCCACCGGCCATGATCAAGGCGCACTTGCTCATACACGGCCTCCGTGCATGAGACAGGCCGCTGACGCGCCTGTCGCGCTACGCGCTTGGGTTCCATTTTGGTGAAACAGAACTCTCATACACGGCCTCCGTGCATGAGCCAGGCCGCTGACGCGCCCTGTCGCGCTACGCGCATAGGTTCCGTTTTGGTGAAACCGCACTCTCATACACGGCCTCCGTGCATGAGAGTGCGGTTTTCTTGATCAATTCTCAGCACCACGGCGATGGCGGCTAAGTTGATCAGGATGGCCGAGCCGCCGTAGCTCATCAGCGGCAGGGTCAGGCCTTTGGTGGGCAGTGCACCCAGGTTCACGCCCATGTTGATAAAGGACTGAAACCCCATCCACACCGCCACACCCTGCGCCACCAAACCGGCGAACACACGGTCCAGCGCAATCGCCTGGCGGCCGATGGACATCATGCGCCGCACCATCCACAAGAACAGGGCAATCACGATGACCACACCAACCAGGCCGAATTCCTCGCCGATCACCGCCAGCAAAAAGTCGGTATGCGCCTCAGGCAGCCAGTTGAGCTTTTCCACACTGCCACCCAGGCCGACGCCAAAAATCTCGCCACGCCCGATGGCGATCAGCGCGTGCGTCAGCTGGTAGCCCTTGGCCAGCGCATTGGTTTCGCTCCACGGATCCAGGTAGGCAAAGATGCGTTCGCGCCGCCATGGGCTGGAGGCGATCATCAAGCTGAAAGCCACCAGCAACACCGCAGCAATCAAAAAGAACATGCGTGCATTGACGCCGCCCAGAAACAGGATGCCCATGGCGATCACCGCAATCACCATGAAGGCACCCATGTCGGGCTCGGCCAGCAGCAACACACCCATCACCGCCACCGCAGCGCCCATGGGCAGCACGGCGCGGAAGAAGCGCTCTTTCACATCCATCTTGCGCACCATGTAGTCAGCGGCATACAGCAGCACGGTGAACTTGGCCAGCTCAGACGGCTGAAAGCTGATCGGGCCCAAGCCAATCCAGCGGCGCGCGCCGTACACCACCTTGCCCAGATGCGGTATCAACACCAACACCAGCAAGGCAATGGAAATCAGAAACAGTGGCCGCGCCATCTTTTCCCAGACACTCAGCGGCACCTGATAGGCCAGCAGCGCGCCGACAAAAGAGATCAGCAACCACATGATGTGGCGAATCAGAAAGTAGGTAGGGGTGTAGTTGGCAAAACGCGGGTTTTCCGGCATGGCAATGGATGCCGAATAAACCATCACCAGCCCCCACAGCAACAGCGTCGCTGTGACCCAGAACAGCGGCTGGTCAAACCCCTGTGCGCGCATGGGCACAGAACCGGTGGACGCCAGCCGGGTCGCGCCCAGGCGCACCGGCAGCACGTCACCCGCTGGCGTGCTCAGCCCCATGCCACGCTGGCGCAGGCGCTGGATGAAGCTGGGCTGGCGATGGCTCATGCGCCGCCCTCCAGCATGACACCGGCCTCAGTCGCCAGGTCAGTCACCGCCTGCACGAACATGCGTGCCCGGTGCTCGTAGTTGTCAAACATGTCAAAGCTGGCGCAGGCGGGCGACATCAACACCGCGTCTCCGGACTTCGCCTGAGCGCTGGCCTGCGCCACCGCATCGGGCATGGAGCTGGCCTGAAGCAGTGTCACGCCGGTGTCGGCCAAAGCGGCGTGAATCAACGGTGCGTCGCGCCCGATCAACACCACCGCACGCACATAGCGGCCCACCGGATCTGCCAGCGGCGAAAAGTCCTGCCCCTTGCCCTCGCCACCCAGAATCACCACCACCTTGCGGTCGGCGCCCAGCCCGTGGAGTGCGGCAACGGTGGCGCCCACGTTGGTGCCCTTGCTGTCGTCGAAATACTCCACACCGCTGAACGTGCCGATGGGCTGTACCCGGTGTGGCTCACCGGCATACTCGCGCAAGCCGTACAGCATGGGGGCCAACGGGCAACCGGCACTGCTGGCCAGCGCCAGCGCGGACAAGGCGTTGATGGCGTTGTGCCGCCCCCGGATGCGCAGCGCATCGGCGGGCATCAGGCGCTGAATGTGCAGGTCTTCAGCGGCTTCGTTGCGTTTGCGCTTGGTCTCGTCGGCTTCCAGGGCGCGTACCAGCCAGGTCATGCCGTTAACGCTTTCAATGCCAAAGTCGCCCGGGCGCGTGGGCATATCGCCGCCAAACGTGAGGTGCTGACGAACCTGCGGGCGCTGCAGCTTGACGCGCACCGGCGCGGGCAACATCGCCATCACCAGCGGGTCGTCACGGTTGAGCAGCATCAGGCCTTGCTGGCCGAAGATGGCAGTTTTGGCTTGCGCATAGGTCGCCATGGAACCATGCCAGTCCAGATGGTCCTGCGTGATATTCAGCACAGTGGCGGCGGTGGGCTCGAAACTGGTTTCGCCGTCGAGCTGGAAGCTGGACAACTCCAGCACCCAGACCTCAGGCAAGGTGTCGTTGTCCAGATGCTGCGTCAGTGTGTCGAGCAGCGTCGGGCCAATGTTGCCTGCCACCGCGACCGTTTTGCCTGCGCGCTCCACCAGTTGGCCGGTGAGCGAGGTGACGGTGGTTTTGCCATTGGTGCCGGTGATGGCCAGTACGGCGGGGCTGTAGCCGCGCGCCGTCTGCAACTGCCTCAAGGCTTGAGCATATAAGCCCAATTCGCCTGCAGCCCAGATTCCACCGTGACGAGCAGCTTCATAAACAGGAGCAACCTCGGCCGGACTCAGGCCCGGGCTCTTGAACACCGCACGTACCTCCGTGCCCTGCACCAACGCCGCGTCGAACGCGCCGGCGACAAAACGCGCCGACGGAACGTCATGCTGCAAGCTGGTCAGTTGCGGCGGTGCCGTGCGGGTGTCCGCCACCGTCACCTGTGCCCCGCAGCGCGCACACCAGCGTGCCATCGCCAAACCCGAAGCGCCCAGACCGAGGATCAGCACCTGCTGATCTTGCAGGTACTGCATACCGTCGCCAAGCGGCGCGGCAGGTGTGATGGTGAGCGTCGGGGTGGTCATGGCCTTATCTCAGCTTCAGGGTGCTCAAACCTACCAGGCACAAGAGCATGGTGATGATCCAGAACCGCACCACCACCTGCGTTTCTTTCCAGCCGGTTTTCTCAAAATGGTGGTGCAGCGGCGCCATCTTCAGCAGCCGTTGGCCGATGCCTGAGCGTTTCTTGGTGTACTTGAACCAACTCACCTGCAACATCACCGACAGCGCTTCGACCACGAACACGCCGCCCATGATGGCCAGCACGATTTCCTGGCGCACGATCACCGCGATGGTGCCCAGTGCCGCGCCGAGCGCCAGCGCGCCGACATCGCCCATGAAGACCTGCGCCGGATACGTGTTGAACCACAAAAATGCCAAACCAGCACCGCACATGGCAGCGCAAAAGATCATCAGTTCACCGGCACCGGGAATGTGCGGCAGGAACAGGTAGCGGGCAAACACCGAGTTACCCGTCACGTAGGCAAAAATACCCAAACAGGCGCCCACCATGACCACCGGCATGATGGCCAAGCCGTCCAGACCGTCGGTCAGGTTCACGGCATTGCTGGAGCCGACGATCACCAGATAGGTCAGGATGACAAAGCCCAGCACGCCCAACGGATAGCTGACTTCCTTGAAAAACGGCAGCATCAGCCCAGCCTTGGGCGGCAGGCTCAAATCGAAGCCCGATTGCACCCAGGTGAAGAACAGTTCCAGCACCCGGTAGTTGGAGTTTTCAGAAATGGAGAACACCAGGTACAGCGCCGCCACCACGCCAATCAGCGACTGCCACAGGTACTTTTCCTTGGAGGGCATGCCCTCGGGGTCTTTGTTGACGACCTTGCGCCAGTCGTCTGACCAGCCGATGGCGCCAAACCCGAGGGTGACCAGCAGCACGATCCAGACAAAGCGGTTGCTCCAGTCAAACCACAACAGGGTGGACAGCGAGATGCTCAGCAGAATCAGCACCCCGCCCATGGTCGGTGTGCCGCTTTTGACGTGGTGAGACTCCATGCCGTAGCCGCGAATCGGCTGGCCGATTTTGAGCGCGGTCAGGCGGCGAATCACCCAGGGGCCAGCGGCCAGCCCCATCAGCAGCGCCGTCATGGCGGCCATCACGGCGCGGAAAGTCTGGTATTGAAAGACGCGCAAAAACCCGAGTTCGGGCGACAGCGTCTGCAACCATTGCGCCAGCCAGATCAGCATGTGGCCACCTTGCTTTCCTGTGCAGCAGCGACGATGCTGTCAACCACCCGCTCCATCTTCATGAAACGCGACCCCTTGACCAGTACGCTGGCGACACCGGGCAGCGCAGCAGCCACGGCGGTTTGTAAATCAATCATCTCGACGTAGGCCTTTACATTATTGAAATTAATAGCTGCCTGTCCAGATTGCACACCGGTCACAAGCACTTTTTCTATATTTTTTTGCTGGGCATGGGTGAGCGCCTCGGCATGAAAGTGCGGCCCCTGATCGCCCACCTCGCCCATGTCACCCAGCACCAACAGACGCGGACCTGGCAAGGCAGCCAGCACATCAATGGCAGCGCGCACCGAGTCCGGGTTGGCGTTGTAGGTGTCGTCCACCACAGTGAGCGAACGCCCTTGGTAGGACACGTTCAACGCACGGCTGCGGCCTTTGACGGGCTCAAATGCCGTCATACCGGCCGCGATGGCCGCCAGCGGAACCCCCGTCGCCAGCGCGCAGGCCACAGCGGCCAGCGAGTTCTTGACGTTGTGGGCACCTGCAATGTGCAGCGTGTAACGCAGATCGCCCGCCGGGGTGCTGGCAACGACCTGCCACGCGGCGTCCGCCCAAGTCGCTTGCCGGGCAAATACCTGCGCGTCTGCCTGCGCCTCAGCCGCAAAGCGCAGCGTCGCCCGCGAACCTGCCAACGCTGACCAGATAGCGCTGTAGGCATCATCTGCCGGGAACACGGCCACGCCGTCAGCCGATAAAGCGCGGATGACTGTGCCGTTTTCCTGCGCCACCGCCTCGACGGTCTGCATGAATTCCAGATGCTCACGCTGCGCGTTGTTCACCAGCGCCACGGTGGGCTGGGCGATGGCCGCCAGAGTGGCAATTTCACCGGGGTGGTTCATGCCGAGTTCCACCACGCCAATCCGGTGCGCCGATGACAGGCGCAGCACGGTGAGGGGCACGCCAATGTCGTTGTTCAGGTTGCCTTGTGTGGCCAGCGCGGCGTCTCCCTGGTGCGCGCGCAGGATCGAGGCGATCATCTGCGTCACCGTGGTCTTGCCATTGCTGCCGGTCACCGCAATCAAGGGCAAGCTGAACTGCGCGCGATGTTGTGTGGCCAGTTGCGCCAGCGCCAAACGGGCGTCGGGCACCACCAAGCCTGGCAAGCCTGCCTGCACCAGTTGTTCGGCAGCGTTGTCGCCTTGGCAAATGGCGGCTACCGCACCTTTGGCCTTGGCATCCGCCAGAAAAGCATTCGCATCAAAGCGCTCGCCGCGCAGCGCGACAAACAAGTCTCCGGCCTGCAGCGTGCGGGTGTCGGTGTGCACGCGGGCGATGGCCACCGGCAACGCAGCGTCCATGCCCACGGCTTGCGCCTGAACCAGCCAGGCGGCGACTTGTTGCAACGTCATCAGGACACTCATGCATTCACCTCAATGTGATCACCCGGGCGGCGTTGCGCCAACGCCTGTTGAACCTGTGCCATGTCCGAGAAAGGCAGTCGCTTGCCGGAAATCTCTTGATAGTCCTCATGGCCCTTGCCTGCCACAAGCACCACATCGCTGGGGGCCGCCTGCGCCAGCACCTGCTTGATGGCCAAGGCACGATCGGGCTCGACGCGAACCCCCGGCACACCGGCCAGACCAAGCAGTATCTGGCTGATGATGGTGTCAGGAGCCTCACTGCGCGGGTTGTCGCTGGTGACCATGACCTGATCGGCGTGGTCGGCGGCGATGGCGCCCATCAGCGGGCGCTTGCTGGTGTCGCGATCACCGCCACAGCCAAACACGCACCAGAGCTTGCCGCCGCGCTGCGCCGCCACGGGCTTGAGCGCGTCCAGCGCCTTGGCCAGTGCGTCCGGCGTATGCGCGTAATCCACCGCTACCAGAGGCTGGCCAGCCAGGCTGACGCACTCCATGCGCCCGGGCACGGGTGTCAACGCAGAACAAGCCTGCACAGCGGCTTGCAACGGCACCCCCAGCGTACGCATGGCGGCGACCACACCCAGCACATTGGCAACGTTGTAGTCGCCGATCAGGCGGGTGATCAAGGGCACGCGCTGCGCACCTTCAACCACGTCAAAACACACGCCACCCGACGCATAGTCAATGCTCTGCGCCTGCAGCCGGGCATGGTTGCCGGACCCAACCTGCATTGACACGGTCCACAGGTCCAACGCGGCGGCGCCCGCTGGGGCGCTGACCAGCGTGTCTGCCAACTCAGCACCATACGGGTCATCGACGTTGACCACCGCAGCACGCAGCTCCGGCCAGGCAAAGAGCCTCGTCTTGGCCTGCCAGTAGGCCTCCATGCTGCCGTGGTAGTCCAGATGGTCTTGCGTCAAATTGGTGAGCATCGCCGTATGGATTTGCGTGCCATCCAGCCGGTGCTCTTCGATGCCAATGGACGAAGCCTCAATCGCGCAGGCCTGCATACCCTGCGCCACAAACGTTGCAAATGCTGCCTGCAAAGCTACCGGGTCCGGCGTGGTCAGGCCGGTGCTGATGACATCCGGTGGAACACCAACACCCAAAGTACCCACCAGCCCGCATGGAATCTGGGCCACCTGCTTCAAGCTGGAGAGCGCTTGCGCTAACCACCAGGCGGTGGATGTCTTGCCGTTGGTGCCGGTGACTGCCAGCACCTGCAAAGCGCGACTGGCCTCGCCAAAGTAGTGGCTGGCAACAGGGCCACTGGCTGCCTTCAAGCCGCTGTAACAGGCGATGCGCGGGTCGTCAAACGCAAACGCCTGCGCGCCGGACAGCTCCACCAGACAGGCCGCAGCCCCTGCCGCCAACGCACCCGCCACATGCACACGGGCATCGACCGCTGCACCCGGCCAGGCCAGAAAACCGTCGCCAGCGCGAACCTTGCGACTGTCGGTGCGCAATGCGCCCGTGACATGCGACTGCAGCCAGTGCGCAGCTTCCAGAGGTGTGTGCAGTTGCTGCATCAGAACGTATCCTCCACGGCATCGGTCACCACCTGGGGCTTAACCGTCATGTCGGGTGGCACGCCAAGGACCCGCAGCGTCTGCTGCACGGTTTGGCTAAAAACCGGCGCTGCGACATCGCCACCAAAATACTGACCGTTGGTAGGCTCGTCAATCATCACCGCCACAGCAATACGCGGCGCATCAATGGGTGCCAGCCCGGCGAACACACCACGGTACTTCTTGGCCGCGTAGCCATGGCCTTCTTGCTTGTTGGCTGTACCGGTCTTGCCGCCCACCGAATAGCCCATGGTCTGCGCCTTGGGAGCAGTGCCTCCCGGGCCGACGACCAGATGCAACATGTAGCGCACCTGCTCGGCCACCTTGGGATCGAAGATCTGTTGACCGGCCACCGGCCCGGACACCTTGAGCATGGACAGCGGCACCAGGTCGCCGTTGCGCCCCCAAATGGTGTAGGCATGCGCCAGTTGCATCAGGCTCACCGACAGGCCGTAGCCGTAGCTCATGGTGGCCTGCTCGATCGGGCGCCAGCTCTTGTACGGACGTAAGCGGCCACTGACTGCGCCTGGGAATGGCACCTGCGGCTTCTGACCAAAACCGATGCTGCTGTACATCTCCCACATCTCACGCGCAGGCATTTGCAAGGCGATTTTGGCGGTGCCAATGTTGCTGGACTTCTGGATCACTTCATTGACCGTCAGCATGCCATGCGCATGTGAGTCGGAAATCGTCGCGCTGCCGATGGTCAGACGCCCAGGCGCTGTCTGGATCTGTGTCTCCGGCGTCACGCGTTTGGTGTTGAGCGCCAGCCCGATGACAAAGGGCTTCATGGTTGAGCCAGGCTCAAAGCTGTCAGTCAGTGTGCGGTTGCGCAATTGCTCACCGCTGAGATTGACCCGCTTGTCCGGCACATAGCTGGGGTAATTGGCCAACGCCAGCACCTCGCCGGTGTGAACGTCCAGCACCACAATGCCGCCCGCTTTGGCTTTTTGTTTGATCACCGCGTCCTTGATGGACTCATAGGCAAAAAACTGCACCTTGCTGTCGATGCTGAGTTGCAGGTCACGGCCATCCACAGGGGCAACCTGCTCACCCACATCCTCCACCGCGCGCCCCATGCGGTCCTTGATGACACGCCGCGAACCGTTACGCCCAGCGAGGTCCTTGTTGAAAGTCAGCTCCATGCCCTCCTGGCCGACATCCTCCACATTGGTGAAACCCACGACGTGGGCGGCGGCCTCACCCTCAGGGTATTGGCGCTTGTACTCCTTACGCTGGTAAATGCCTTTGATCTTGAGCGCTTCGATCTCCTTGCCTACCGATTCATCCACCTGCCGCTTGAGCCAGACAAAACTCTTGTCTTCATTTTCAAGTTTATGGTTCAAATCCGCCATCGGCATGTCCAGCAGCTTGGCCAGTTTTTTCAGATTGACGGGGTCGCGGTCCACGTCCTCCGGAATTGCCCAGATGCTAGGCACCGGAATGCTTGATGCCAGAACAACGCCATTGCGATCAAGAATACGCCCCCGATTGGCAGGCAAAGACAGCGTGCGGGCAAAGCGCACCTCCCCTTGGTGCTGAAAAAAGTCATTCGCAATCACCTGGATATACACCGCGCGCCCGGCGAGACCAACAAAAGCCAGCGCGATGGCCGCCACGATGAACTTGCTGCGCCACACCGGCGTCGGGCTGGCGAGCAAGGGGCTGGAGTTGTAGGCGATGCTGCGGCTCATTTGACCCGTCCACCATTCTGAGGCTTGGCGCCGGCCTCTGACCCACCCGGCGTCTCGGCCGTGTAGGTCACATACGTCGTGATAGCCGGATTGGCCGGACGCATCTGTAAGCGTGACTTTGCCAGGCTCTCGATGCGTGCGGACGTGGCCTGGGCGCGTTTTTCCACATGCAAGCGCTCACTTTCAAGCTCAAGTTTGTGAGCCTCAGCGCGCGCATGGTCGAGTTCCGAGAACAGGTGCCGCGACTGGTATTGCACATTCACCAGGAACAGGGCACTGAGCACCACACCCACCAGCAACAGCATATTCAGACGCATCATGCGGCCACCTTCATGGCGGCAGCAGTGCGCTCTGCCACACGCATGATGGCGCTGCGAGCGCGCGGGTTGGCGGCCACTTCAGCAGCGCCGGGGCGACTGCGGCCTAAGGCCTTGAAGTGCATCACCTGTGGCGCAGCAAATGGCGCGCGGCGGTCATAGACCTCTTTGGCGTGCTGCGCAATGAATTGTTTGACAATGCGATCTTCCAGGGAGTGAAAGCTGATCACCACCAGCCGTCCACCCGGCTGCAGCACCTTGAGCGCACCCTCTAACGCTTGTTGCAGCTCCTCAAGCTCGGCGTTGATGAAAATCCGAAAAGCCTGAAATGTGCGCGTTGCAGGGTTCTGGCCCGGCTCGCGGGTTTTGACCGTGTCAGCCACGAGCTGGGCCAATTCAGTGGTGGTGACAAGGGGGCCCCGAGCCTGTCGGCGCGCAACAATCGCCTTTGCAATGGGGCCAGCATACCGTTCTTCGCCATATTCACGAATCACCTCCGTTATTTGATCTACCTCGGCATGAGCCAGCCACTGCGCCACCGAGGTGCCCCGCGTGGTGTCCATGCGCATATCCAGAGGACCTTCGAACCTGAAACTGAAACCCCGCGCCGGGTTGTCCACCTGCGGCGAACTGATGCCCAGGTCCAGCAAAACTCCCGCCACGCTGGACTGAGGCAACTCACCCAACTGTTTGAAGCCCTGGTGACGAATGGCGAAACGCGGATCTGTGATGTTGGCCGCCTCAGCCAGCGCATCCGGGTCTTTGTCAAAGGCGATCAATCGGGCGTCTGACGCCATGCGCGACAGGATCAGGCGACTGTGACCACCGCGCCCAAAGGTTGCATCTACGTAGACCGGGCTAGCTTCGCCCTTGATGCGCCCGTCGCCCGCTTGGCCGAGCAAAGCGTCAACCGCTTCACCCAACAACACGGTGGTGTGTATCCATGCGTTTTCCACCGACTGCCTTCAGAACGCAAAGTCTTTGAAAACATCGGGCATGTCGCCCTGCATGGCCTGGGCTTCCTGCGCGTCGTAGGTGGCCTTGTCCCACAGCTCGAAATAGCTGCCCATGCCCAGCAACACCGATTCTTTGGTAATGCCTGCAGCGGCGCGCAGTTCGGGAGAGACCAAAACCCGTCCTGTGGCATCCATGTCCACGTCCATCGCATTGCCCAAAAAAATGCGCTTCCACCACTGCGCAGACATCGGCAAACTGTTGATGCGCTCGCGAAATTTCTCCCACTCGGGCCGGGCGAAAATCATCAGGCAGCCGTGCGGATGTTTGGTGATGGTGAGCTGTCCGCTGGCAGTGGCACTCAAGACGTCACGATGCCGGGTTGGCACAGATAGCCGACCCTTTGCATCCAGACTCAATGAGGAAGCCCCTTGAAACACTCGAAATCACCTTTGTGGGTTGGGCTCGTTCGACGAGCATCAGTAAAAAGGCACTTTTCACCACTAAATTGCACTTTTTTGCACTGTACCAGCAAATTTGCACCCTGCAAACTGACAGCCAACAATTTTTTACAATGAAATCAACGACTTAGAAGGGGTTTTGAAGGCCAAAGAGCGACAAAACCGTTCTAAATGAAGCACTTAGCGCAGGCACTGAAAGTGATGCGCGAGGATGGCAAGCATTCCCCGAAAAGTGTGCAAAGTTACCGGATGACGGCCGGATGCCGGATCAGCCTTACAGGATGTAACGGCTCAAATCTTCGTTTTTGCTGAGCTCAGCCAGGCGCGACTCCACATACGCGGCATCCACCTGCACGCTCTGACCGGTGAGGCCGCTGGCATTGAAGCTCACTTCTTCGAGCAGGCGCTCCATCACTGTGGACAGTCGACGCGCGCCGATGTTTTCCGTGCGCTCATTCACATCAAATGCAATCTGCGCCAGCCGCGTGATGCCTTCATCAGTGAAACCCAAGCTGACCTGCTCTGTCGCCAACAAAGCCTCATACTGCTTGACCAGAGAGGCGTGAGTCTGCGTCAGGATCGCCACAAAATCCTCGACGGACAGAGAGGACAACTCGACCCGAATCGGGAACCGGCCCTGGAGCTCGGGAATCAGATCGCTGGGCTTGCTCAGATGGAATGCCCCAGAGGCAATGAACAGAATGTGATCGGTCTTCACGGTGCCGTACTTGGTGGACACCGAGGTCCCCTCCACCAGCGGCAGCAAATCGCGCTGCACGCCCTGGCGAGACACTTCAGCGCTGCCGCTTTCCGCGCGCGAGGTGACCTTGTCAATCTCGTCGATGAAAACGATGCCGTTTTGCTCCAGCATGTGCAAGGCCTGGGTCTTGATGTCCTCTTCGTTCACCAGCTTGGCGGCTTCTTCATCGGTCAACAATTTCAGCGCCTCGCCAATCTTCAGCTTGCGCGTCTGCTTCTTGGGCTGGTTAAGCTGACCGAACATGCCGCGCAATTGTTCAGTCATTTCTTCCATGCCCGCCGGGCCCATGATTTCCATGTGCGGGGCAGCCTGTGCCACATCCACTTCAATTTCCCGATCATTGAGCTGGCCTTCCCGCAGTTTTTTGCGAAAAGTCTGGCGCGCAGCGCTTTCAGGCTCTTTGGCCTCCAATACGCCAAATTCCTGGCGTGGCATGGGAATCAGAATATCCAGAACCCGCTCTTCAGCAGCGTCTTCGGCACGCGAGCGCATTTTGTGCATCTCGGTCTGACGGGTCTGCTTGACCGCCACATCGGCCAAATCGCGGATGATCGAATCCACATCCTTGCCCACATAGCCGACTTCGGTGAACTTGGTGGCTTCGACCTTGATAAAGGGTGCATCCGAGAGGCGCGCCAGACGCCGGGCGATTTCTGTTTTGCCGACACCCGTGGGGCCAATCATCAAAATATTCTTGGGGGTGATTTCACTGCGCAGATCACCGTCCACCTGCTGGCGGCGCCAACGGTTGCGCAGCGCAATGGCCACAGCCCGCTTGGCCTGATGCTGACCAACGATATGTTTGTCGAGTTCGGAGACGATTTCCTGGGGGGTCAAAGAGGACATTTATGGATCAGTTGAGGATAGTGTCGGTCTGGGGTAAAAAATCTTGGTCTGTCCCGCAAGGTGGACAGCCGGACATCCGACGAAATGTTGGGGACAGAGCAAAGTTCACTTCGTGTAACTCTTGGTCTGTCCCGCAAAGATTAGAGACTCTCAATCGTGTGGTTCATGTTGGTGTAGATGCAGATCTCGCCGGCAATTTCAAGCGATTTCTTGACCATCTCGGTGGCCGACAACTCCGTATTGTTGAGCATGGCGATAGCTGCGGCCTGCGCATAAGCACCGCCCGATCCAATGGCCACAATGCCGTTTTCCGGCTCCAGCACGTCGCCATTGCCGGTGATGATCAGCGAGGCCTCCAGGTCAGCCACCGCCAACATGGCTTCCAAGCGGCGCAACACGCGGTCAGTGCGCCAGTCCTTGGTCAGTTCAATGGCGGCGCGCACCAGGTGCCCCTGATGTTTTTCCAGTTTGGCCTCGAAGCGTTCAAACAGGGTAAAGGCGTCGGCCGTGGCCCCGGCAAAACCCGCCAACACCTTGCCATGGTAGAGCTTGCGCACTTTGCGCGCTGTGCCTTTGACCACGATATTGCCCAGCGTCACCTGCCCATCACCGCCAATGGCCACCTGCACACCCTGAGGCGTTTGGCGGCGCACACTGATAATCGTAGTTCCGTGAAATTGTTCCATGACGCTGTAGGGTTTCCTAGTTGGCCTTCACCGTGACTCGCGCGTGCTCGTTAATACCGATCAAATTAAAAAACGCGGCCACCAGATGCGGCAAGCAGCAAAACTCAATTTTTTGCCCGCGGGCTTGCGCACTGGCAACCCAATTAAGAATGCTGCCCGCCGCCGAAAAATCTACTCGGACCAAACTTTCGCAACTGACCAGCAGGTCTCCGTCCAACTGCAAGGCAGATTGCAGCGGTGTCAACTCAGCCGCAACGGTACCCAGTACGTCACCGACGAGTTCGACCCGATTGGCGCTGGCATTCACAAATGGCATGGCCTCCGTCAAGTTTTCAGATACCGTGTTCTGCTGGTTGTCGTCTTTCGCCCAGTCCATCACCTGTGAGGTCCGATATGACCCGTAAGCGCGATGGCAGCGCGCGCTTTGCCAGGCGGGCGGAGAGACTTCGTAAGTGATGCAATAGTCCATCGACACCAGTTCAAACTCTTCCTGCGATCCTAGAACACGCAACGCATTCATTCGCAGTTGCCACCAAAACTGCGCCACCTGTCGGTCACCTACCGGGGTGTTGACTCGCAACAATCCGTCAAGCATCTCAAGGTTCTCAAATTGCAGGGTCAAGGGTTGATCACACCACCCCTCCATCACGCTGGACAATGCCTCAGCTGCCTCCGGCGTGATGATTTTCAACGCCTGCCAATCCAGCCGGGTATGCGGGCGACCGGTGACCACACAGGCCTGCAACCGATCCACCGAAGGTATGTCAAGCACCGCCGGAGAATGCCACACGACAAAGCCTGCAGTAGCCGAAGAAGGCTGAGCTGGAGACCGGATGCTCATGACAGCATCAACGGGCTGCTGTACAGAAATCAGACTGGGTGCCCCACGACCTGATCGTTGAGCATAGTCCATAGCCAGTTGGTCGTATTTGGTTTGCTGGCCGGTGGTTCGGTACATATCCAACAAGGCGGTAATCCAGATGTCTCTTGACACCTGTTCTGCATTACCTTTGAGCGCGAGAGTCAGCACCGACTCAGCGCCCTCGTCATCACCGTTGGCAAAACGGATGGCGGCATCTTCCAGCACCGGATCTGACAGAGACTGCCCCATGTCGATCGACTCCATCATGGAACTTGAAAAGCCGCTACCCATCACGGAATTTCCAGCATGGCGTGATGTTTGACTTCGTGACTTGTCTGCTAATTTGTCCGCGCGATGGGCTGGCGGGGCGTTGCTGCGCACAGTCAACGTCGACTCGCCCAAATTGGTCTGCATGGTCGGCGCAAAAGTGTTGCATGTATCCAACTGGGACGCACCGGACTCGGATGCAGGCACTGGCTGCGGCTTACTAGGTGACACGGTCTCGGTAGGTCTGCTCTGCTGCCCTTTCCACCACTGTTTGGACATCTGGGCCTCAATCTCATCAATTTTCTTCAATGTAGACTGACGTCCTCCGGATGCCGCAAACCCTGATGTGTCCTGATAAAACGAAGGACGAGCCGCCAGTTCGGACAACGCATCGGGCGAAGCTTCGCGCAGCTTACGCAACTGGCTGAATTCACGCTGACGCACCGCGTCGTTGTGCGCCTTGCGTGCAATCATCCGCTTAATCGCCTGTTTACCAGATACACCTTCATCGGGCGCATCGGAGACGCTGTTCAACTTGGAGTTGGCAGGTGGACTACGCACCAAACTGGCAACTTTTGCCAACAATCCGGATGGAGTGTCTTTGGTCACCATCAATTCACCTTGTGCAAGCCACCCTACCGGCGCACAGCATCAGTCCCCAAACATCTTTTGCTTGAGTTCGCGTCGCTGTTGCGCTTCCAACGACAGGTTGGCGGTAGGCCGCGCCAGCAAGCGCCCGACACCGATGGGTTCGCCGGTTTCGTCGCAATAACCATAGTCGCCTGCATCAATGCGATTGATGGACTGCTCGATCTTCTTGAGCAGCTTGCGTTCACGGTCACGTGTGCGTAGCTCCAGTGCATGCTCTTCTTCGATGGTGGCACGGTCGGCTGGATCTGGCACCACCACGGTGTCTTCGCGCAGATGCTCGGTAGTTTCACCGGCATTGCTCAAAATATCATTCTTGAGCGACACCAGCTTGAGGCGAAAGAACGCCATCTGGGTGTCATTCATGTAGTCGTCGTCCGACATGGCCAAAACCTCGGCATCCGTCAGCTCAGCCACCGACTTCTTCTTCCAGTTGTTAGCCAGTTTCGGGTCTTTTTTGATTGCCGAGGCCAGTGGCGACACGATGGGTTGCACCGTGGTCATCTGGGTAAAACTGGCTTTGGCAGCAGTGGAAGCAACAGACTGCGCCATTGATGGCACGGTCAGTTGAGCCAGTCGCGACGAGGGGCGGCCAGAACGCACGGGAACTCCCAGCGAAGTCATGGGAGGTGCGACAGATGAAGTTTTTGAATCGGTCACAGCTTCCACGGACTGGCTAGCTTTGGCGGTTTTAACAGAGGACATCACGGTTTCAATTGGATCAATGGTGGGCACGGGGTCAGACTTCTTTTTTGTACGAGGCGCAACCGGCTGAGAGGCCGGCATGGCGCGGGCAGGCTCGGCTTCTCTTGCCGATGCCACTTTTTTGATTACTGGCGCCTTGGCGACTGTTTTTTCCGGTGGTTTAACAACCGACTTCGTCACAGGACTGGCTGCGATTTTGCTGACAGATTTGGGAGACACATCCGATTTTTTGATCGGCGCCGATGCTGCGGCTTTCACGGTAGAGGCTGACTTGACAGCGGCAATCGCCTTGGCGGGTGCAGCTTTCGGTTTGACGGCTGGCGCTTTCACGGGTTGTCTCCTGACGGTTTTTTCTCTGTCTGGGAATGTGAGCAGGATGCTGCCAACTTGTCAGCTGGCGCCTTTTCTTCGGCGCGCGAGTGTACTGGCGCAGCCGCTGAAAAACCCATGAGTTGCAAAAGCGAGACAAACATCATCCATCCGGGGCACGGTTAAAAGACAAATTCAGACAAGGCTCTGCTCCATCCCTTGCAAAAAAATGTCCTGGGGCAAATCAATACCGATAAACACCATTTTGCTACAACGCTTTTCCCCGGCAGCCCAGGCTGGCCCGAGATCGCTTCCCATGAGTTGGTGCACTCCCTGAAAAATCACCTTACGGTCGGTGCTTTTCATATACAGCACGCCTTTGTAGCGCAACATGCGGGGGCCATAAATGTTGACAATGGCCCCCAGAAAGTCTTCCAGCTTGGCGGGGTCAAACGCGCGGTCGGAGCGAAACACAAAGCTTTTCACGTCGTCGTCATGGGCATGGTGGTGACTGTGCTGGTGCGACGGGTGATTGCAGGTCTCGCCGGGCGCGTGGTTGTGCCCCGCATGATCATGGTCGTGGTCGTCTTCCTTGAGGAAATCCGGGTCGATGTCGAGTTTGGTGTTGAGGTTGAAACCACGCAGGTCAAACACCTCGCTCAAAGCCACTTCGCCAAAATGCACGGCTTTTTGTGGTGCGCGCGGGTTCATGTGTTTCAAGCGGTGCTGCAGGTCCGCCACCTCTTCAGCAGACACCAGGTCGGTTTTGCTGATGAAGATTTGGTCGGCAAAACCCACCTGGCGGCGCGCTTCCTGGCGATCATCGAGCTGTTGGTTGGCGTGTTTGGCGTCCACCAGCGTCAGGATCGAGTCCAGCAAATAACTCTCGGCAATCTCGTCGTCCATGAAAAACGTCTGCGCGACTGGCCCCGGATCAGCCACCCCGGTGGTCTCGATCACCACCCGGTCAAAGTCCAGTAAGCCCTTGCGTTTTTTGGCGGCCAGCAATTGCAGGGCCTCGCGCAAGTCTTCACGGATGGTGCAGCAGATGCAACCGTTGCTCATCTGGATGATCTGCTCTTTGGAGTCGGTCACCAGAATGTCGTTGTCGATGTTTTCCTCGCCAAACTCGTTCTCGATGATGGCGATTTTTTGGCCGTGCGCCTCGGACAACACGCGTTTGAGAAGCGTGGTTTTCCCCGAGCCGAGGAAACCGGTGAGGATGGTGGCGGGTATAAGACTCATGATGCGGACGTGTTGGAAGGCAGCGAGTGTAACGATGATCGCCTGTCGGTCCCTATTTGCGCATGACGACCAGGCCTTTGAGGTACTCGCCTTCCGGGAAGTAAACCGTCATCGGGTGGTCCGGCGCGCCACCCATGCGTTCATGAATATAGCCGTCCACCCCGGCGTCGCAACCGGCCGAGGCGACGATTTTGTGGAATAGGTCGGCACTGATGCCACCCGAGCAGCTATAGGTAAACAGCACGCCCCCCGGCTCCAACAACTTGAAAGCCAGCCGATTGATGTCTTTGTAGGCGCGCGCCGCGCGCTCGGCATGGGCCACGGTCGGCGCAAACTTGGGCGGATCGAGCACGATGGCATCGAAGCTTCGACCCTGCTCAACAAATTGGCGCAACGAGGCATTCACATCGGCGTCCATGAAGTCCACGCGACTGGCCTCAAAACCGTTCAGCGCCACATTGGCGGCGGCCTTTTCGAGCGCCGGGCCCGATGAATCGATGGAGGTGACATGCGCCGCACCACCTTGTAGCGCGGCCACAGTGAAGCCGCCGGTGTAGCAATAACAGTTGAGCACGCGTTGAAATCCAAGCCGCTTCGCGTAGTTATGAAAGCGCTTACGGCTGTCGCGCTGGTCCAGATAAAACCCAGTTTTGTGGCCCTCGGCGATGTTCACCGCCAGTTGCCAGTCATGCTCCTGCAGCAGCAGTTCGACATCGCCCTGCCCGCGCAGCCAGCCGGTGGCCTCAGGCAGGCCTTCGAGCGTGCGGCTGCTGGCGTCAGAGCGTTCATACAGCTTGGTCAGCCCGGTGGCAGCCAGCAGGGCATCGGCAATCTCGTCTTTCCAGCGCTCCACGCCCGCCGAGGTGAATTGCGCCACCAGCGTGTCAGCGTAGCGATCAACGATCAGCCCGGGCAGTCCATCCGATTCGCCATGCACCAGTCTCACACCATTGCTTTGTATGTCAAATCTGCCTCTAGCCCTTATGGATTCTGCGCAAGAAGCTATGAAAAACGATGCATCGATGCGCTGCTGCTCATCAAAGCTCCAGACCCGGGCGCGGATTTTGGAGGCCGGGCTGAACGCCGCCCAGGCCAGAAACTGGCCCTCGGCAGCCTCCACACGCACGGTTTCACCCGCATCACCGCTGCCTTTGGCGATGGCAGACTCGAAAATCCAGGGGTGGCGGCGCAGGAGAGAGCGCTCCTTGCCGGGGCGCAAACGGATGGTTTTCATCTTTTAATCAGTTGGGGACAGAGCAAAGTTCGCTGCGCGTAACTCTTGGTCTGTCCCGCAAACATCAGTAAGTGATCGTCATGGACGGCACGTCCACGCGAATCATCGGCTTGCCCAGAGCCGAGCTGACCGCTGCCACATAGCCGGCCACCCATTGGGTATCTTTGAACAACGTCGGGCCCGCCGCCTGCGTCACCACCAGCACCTTGTCAGCGGTGAGAACCTTGCCACTGGCGCGCAGGGGCTCACACTCCAAGTCGATGAATTGCTTGTCAAGCCAGGCGCGCGCCGCATCGTGCGCCAGCGGCGTACCGTCCGACACATGAAAGGTGAACTCAATCCCTTTGTCCAACACCACGCTGATTTGCTTTTGCATAAGTCACCCGTCGAATGGTAGAAAACCCGTTATTTTGAACCACCCGGCTTAAGGCGTGCCCGCGGGTGCGCCGCATCATAGGCTTTGGCGAGGTGCCCAAAGTCCAGCCGGGTATAAATCTGGGTGGTACTGATGTTGGCGTGGCCCAACAATTCCTGCACGCCGCGCAGGTCACTGCTGGACTGCAGCAGGTGGCTGGCAAATGAGTGGCGCAGCATATGCGGATGCACCGGCACCGGCAGCCCGGCCTGCAGACTGCGCCCCTGCAGACGCTTCCAGATCGACTGCGCCGACAGGCGCGTGCCGTTGCGGCCAATAAACAGCGCGGTTTGCGGCTCTGCTTCTGCGGCCTGAGCGGCAGTGCCGGTCAACTGCGGGGGCGGCAAACCTTGATCACGCACTGCCAGCCAGCGCTGTAGGGCCAGGACGGCTTGGGCACCCACCGGCACGATGCGCCGCTTGCTACCTTTGCCCAGCACGTGCGCCTCACCCGCCTGCAAATCCACCCAGCCGCGTGCATGGCTGCTGGCCAGCACATCCAACCCGGTGACCTCGGCCAGACGCAGGCCACCGCCGTACAGCAGTTCAACCAGAGCCGCGTCACGCGCTTCCAGCCAGGGGTTGGCACTCTCATTGTGGAAGCGGGCCAATTGCACCGCGTCATCCACATTCAAGGCTTTGGGAAGCGGCTTTCCAGCCTTGGGCGCACGCACGTCCTGCACCGGGTTGCTAGCCACCAGCCCTTCGCGCCCGAGCCAGGTGTAAAAACCGCGCCAGCCCGACAGGATCAGCGCGATGCCGCGACCGCTGCGCCCACCGCTGTGCATCTGCGCCACCCATCGCCGGATGTGGCTGGACTGCACCTGCGCCAGCTCAACACCGGCCAGGGCTGCGTTGCTGGCGAGTTTCTCGAGGTCCAGGGCATACAGCGCCACGGTGCGCTCGGCCAGACGTTTCTCAAACCGTACGTGGTCCAGATAACGCTGAACCAGGGTATCCGTCATACCGTGCCCGGCCAGTTGGCTCTAGCGCAGCCTGGAGAGCGCTGCGCTGGTCAGTTCGGCTATGCGTGCCAGAAACTCGGTGCCCATGGTGCTGTTGAAGCGCTGCGCATCGGGCGATGCCAGCACCAGCAAACCAAACGCCGGAGTCACACTGCCTTGCGTCCCGCCCGCTTCAGGCAAACCACGCAACGGCAGAATCGCCAGCGAGACCGCTGCCTGCGGCTCGGGCAGCCAATTGATGGCCTCCAGCCCAGTGTTGACGCCGCAAAACGGTTCAGTCAGCGAGGTGGCAAAGGACTTGGCATCGTCGCTCACCCCCCAGGCGAAGCTGCAGCCTTGGTACTGCGGGGCCACGCCCCAGACCTTGATGCCAACCTGCGGCACAGAAAACTGATCCGCCAGCTCATCGGCAATCAACTGCGGCAGCGTCTGCGGGTCTGCGTTCAAAAACAGCGTGCGTGCCCATTGCAACAGCTTGTCGGACAAGACCATGTTTTCGTTGACGTTGCGGATCATGTCCATGATGCGCTGCTCAAGCATGCGGATTTTTTCGCGCAGCAGGGTGGCCTGGCGCTCCTG
This sequence comes from Rhodoferax sp., assembly GCA_031291305.1. Taxonomy (GTDB): domain Bacteria; phylum Pseudomonadota; class Gammaproteobacteria; order Burkholderiales; family Burkholderiaceae_C; genus Rhodoferax. The sequence goes on from JARLJH010000058.1 coordinate 90,942, forward strand.
CAGGCTGACGGCGCGCTGGCTGTGCGGGCTGCTCAGTTGCACGGCCGCCAGCAGCTCGGCGTGGCGCTCGAAAAAGTCAGGCGTATTGGCCAGATAGTTGGCGATGTCGTCTTCGGTGATCGGGCTGCCGATGGCGCTGGGAAAATGGGGTGCAGTAGTCATGCTTACCTTCAGTTGGGAAGTTCTATATCGCCGTCAAATACCACGGTGGCCGGGCCAGTCAGCATCACCGGGCTTTGCTCACCTTGCCAGGAAATGGTCAGCGTGCCGCCATGCATCTGCACGTCCACCGTCGCGTCAAGCAGGCCGAGGCGAATACCGGCAACGACGGCGGCACAGGCTCCGGTACCGCAAGCCAGCGTCTCGCCCGCGCCACGCTCATACACACGCAGGCGAATGTGGCTGCGGTCTAGCACCTGCATGAAACCGACATTCACGCTGCGCGGAAAGGCACTCAAGCCTTGGATAAGCGGGCCTTGGGTAAGCACCGGCGCGCTATCCACGTCATCCACCAGCGTCACGGCGTGTGGGTTACCCATGGATAACACCGCTACCCTAACAATAGCTCCCTGTCCTTGTACATCAAGGGCTAGAGGCCAAAAAGACCATAAACCTGAAGACTCAGCATGCAAACCGGTGGCATCAAACGGCAGGTGCGCCAGCTCAAAATCCGGTGCTTCCATATCCACCGTGACGCGACCATCTGACTGCATTTGCAGTTGCAGCACGCGGTTCATGGTTTGCACCGTGACCAGGTCTTTGTCGGCCAGCCCCTGTCGGCGCACAAAGGCCATGAAGCAACGTGCGCCGTTGCCGCAGTGCTCCACCTCGCCACCATCGGCGTTGTGGATGACGTAGGAAAAATCAATGCCAGGGGTGCTGGAGGTACGCACTGTGAGGATCTGGTCTGCGCCCACGCCGAAGTGGCGGTCAGCCAGAAAGCGGTAGTGCTCGGGCGTCAGGCCGTAGCGGGTTTGGGTTTCGTCCAGCACCACGAAGTCGTTGCCGGCACCTTGCATTTTGGTAAAGGGGATGCGCATGACTGGGATTATCTATGGAGCTCGCATTGCAAATCCACGTTTCTTCATAAAGAGCATAGCCTGGCGTTGGTGGCGGCGTTTGATGGATTCCATCCAGTGAAGTCGTTGTGTCACGGATGGTAGCGGGCGAGGTACAGGGGCCAGATCATCAGAAGCAGCCGCCGACCTTGCCAAGTCCCGCCACTGCATAATTTGCCCATGCCACGCCTCTCCCAACTCCTGCACCCCGCACGCACACCTTCACCCGCTCGTCTGGCGGCCACTGTTTTGCTGCTGCGCGACGGCGCACAGGGTCTGGAAGTGCTGATGACGCGACGCTCGGCCAGCGCCAGTTTTGCACCCGGTGCCTATGTGTTCCCCGGTGGCAGTGTGGATGCGGCGGATGCCCAGCACCATCACCTGGCAACCCGTCGCACCGGACAGTGCGACGAGCATCTGACGCAGGCCATCGCGGCCATCCGCGAAAGCCTGGAAGAACTCGGTGTGTTGCTGGCGCGCGATTCCGATGGCCGCTGGGCCACTCAGGCTGATATTGAGGCGCTGGACCGCCAAGCTGACTTTTTTGCCCAATGCGGCGCGCGCGGGCTCACTTTGGCAGCAGACGAGGTCTTTGTGCTGGCCCGCTGGATCACCGACCGCGACCTGCCCAAGCGTTTTGACGTGCCGTTTCTGGTGGCGCGCATGCCTGACGGCCAAACTCCAGTAGCCGATGAGTCGGAGCAGTTTGAGCCGGTCTGGCTGCGCCCGGGCGACGCACTGGAGCGCCACGCGGTCGGCACGTTTTTCATGATCTTCCCGACAATTCGCACGCTGGAACGGCTGCTGGCCTTTGCCGATGTCGCCGCAGTGCTGCGCGCCTGCGCCGAGACCGAGGAGCCGCTGTGGTCGAGTTGCCCACGCACCGGACTCCTGGCCGGGCGCGAGACGCGCTATATGGAACACCAGATGCCGTTTGGCGAACTGGCGCTGACTTGCCCGGACGGCCAGATCGCGCACCCACTAGATTGGCAAAGCGAGCGCGTCGTGCCGCTGCTGAAGAACGTGCAACGCCTGACCGCGCCCAACCCTGGCGCCATGACTGGCCCCGGCACCAACAGCTATCTGGTGGGCGACCCGCTGACGGGTTATATCGTCATCGACCCCGGCCCAGCCGACCCCGAGCATCTGGACAAGCTCTGGCGCGCCGCTGGCGGAGACATCCGGATGATCGTCTGCACCCATTCGCACCCGGACCATTCACCCGGTGCGCAGCCCCTGCAAGCGATGTGCCAGGCCCATGCTAGTGCACAGCCGTCTGCCACCCCACCCATTCTGGGCCTGCCCAGCGCCCCCACCGCCCGTACTGCCAGCCAATTCAAACCTGATCGCTCTCTACAAAATAAAGAGCTGCTTGCCCTTATTCCAAAAGGGCTAGAGGGCGATTTTGCATATGAACTCAGCCACACCCTGGAAGTCATCCACACCCCCGGCCACGCGGCCAACCACCTGTGTCTAGTGCTGCTGCAAGACGGTTTGCTGTTTTCCGGCGATCACATTCTGAACGGCAGCACCACAGTGGTGGACCCACCCGATGGCGACATGAACGACTACCTCGCCTCGCTGGATCTGCTCAGCCAGATCTGCACGACGCACGACGTGAAGTTCATCCTGCCCGCCCACGGCTATGTGATGGGCGGGCCAGATAACGAAGCGCAGGCCGCCATCGCGCGCCTGAAAGCACACCGCCTGCAGCGCGAAGCCAAAGTCATGGCTGCCATGCAGGCGCTACCCGACGGCACACCGGACGACTGGCTGGCGCTGGCTTACGCCGATGTTCCCGAGCGTATGTGGCCAGTGGCCAAACGTTCGCTGCTGGCGCATGTGGCGCGCATTGCGTCGCAGCGGACTTATTGATCTGGCCATGTGAACTTTGAAAGTCAGGGAGTCATTTGTCGGTCTGCTAGCGCCTTTGATAGGTCATTGCGGCCAAGGCAGGAAGCCTCAGACGCGCTACGCTTTGCGACATCGGCCCCCTGCCTTGGCCGCAATGAACTGGCACGGACTTGATCATCACGCAGTCTGAAGTCCGGGTATTGAATGCCTGCGAACTGAAGCGCTTGCAGCAGTGGATGGGCTATGGGGGATCGCCGATGTCGCAAAGCGAAGCGCGTCTGAGGTGAGACCCCATAGCCCATCCACTTCCACCCAGGACGCAAGACGACAAAGGCCCAAGGCCACGCCGCACGGTTAACATCCCCCGCAATGATCAAACCTGCCAAACCCCTGCCCGCCAAGAATCGGCCCGTCAAACCGGATCAGGAAGGTGTGCGCCTGTCCAAACACGTGGCGGCGCTGATCAACTGCTCTCGCCGCGAGGCCGAGCAAATCATCGAAGGCGGCTGGGTGCAGGTCAACGGCCAAGTGATCGAGGAACCCATGGCACGGGTGCTGGACCAGGCCGTGGTGGTAGACCCGCAAGCCAATCCCATGGCGCTGACCGAGGTCACCCTGTTGCTGCACAAGCCGCCCGGCTGGGAGGCGATGGCACCGCTGGGCGCCGCCAACAAACGCGTCAGACCGGCGCAGGCATTGCTAACCAACGCCACGCACTGGGCGCAGGACGAGTCGGACGAGCGCGTGCTGAAGCGCCACTTCGCCAAGCTCACCGCCGCTGTGCCGCTGGAAACTGCTGCCAGCGGACTGGTGGTATTCACCCAGGACTGGCGTGTGCTGCGCAAGCTGACCGAAGACGCCGCCTTCATCGAACATGAGTTTGTGGTGGAAGTGCAAGGCGAGGTGTCGGTCGACGCCCTGCATCGCCTGAACACGCCGCCAGCCAGCGAACGCGACACACTGCCACCTGTAAAGGTCAGCATCAACAGCACCGGTGAGACGTCCACCCGCCTGCGCTTTGCCGTTAAGGGCGCGCACCCAGGGCTGGCAGCCTATCTGTGTGAGCGCGCCGAGTTACAGATTTTGAGCATGAAGCGTCTGCGCATCGGTCGGGTCACGCTGGCGCATCTGCCCGAAGGGCAATGGCGCTATCTGGCCACGCACGAACGGTTTTAGAGGCGCACCGGGTCAGCCTGTGTATGCATCAGGCTTTCCCCTTCGACCTCGTCACTGAGTCGGGGGTAGCGGGTCGGCTCGGGCAGGTTGTAATGCCACCACTCATGAGGGTGGTGCGCCCAGCCCGCATCGGTCATCAACCCCAGCAGCAGGCTGCGGTTGCGCTGCGCCTGCGGGCTGACGTCGGTGCGGCCATGGCAGGACTGCTCGGTCATTTCGTCAAATTCGGTACCCATGTCCAACGCCGTGCCGTCGGCCTGACACAGCGTCAGGTCCACCGCCACACCACGGGTATGCATCGAGCCCACACGCGGGTCGGCCACAAACATCGGATTGGGTAGTGCCGCCCACAACCGCCACTGTGCGGCGGATGGCCGGTACGCGTCCAACACGCGCAACCGCAAGCCTTGGGCCGCTGCCTGTTCTGCAGCCGACACCAGTGCAGTCAGCGCATCCTTGTGCAAAAAAGCAAGGGCGTGGTCGTAAATCGTGGTGCCGGTGATGTTGTCAGGCGTGGCGTAGCGCAGTTCAATATCAATGGCGGGGTGGGAGATTTCTTGCAGGGGCATGGGTTGGAATTATCCTGGCTGATTCGCTGACAAGTTAGCCATTGAACAATTGCCCCCGCGCGGCATCGGTGATGGCCAGCACGCACGGGTGGCTGATACGCCGTTCCACAGAAACCGCATAAAACTCTTCCTCCAGCTCGTCGGTGCGGCCAATGACCAAAGCGTCATACTGAGCGCAGGTTTCTTTTTCGAGCACGCTGGGGGCCATGAATACACCCTGGCCTTCGCGGCCGAACGCCTTCATCAGCGCAGCATCGTCAAACTCACCGACCACCACCGGGGTCAGTTGATGTCGCGCAAACCAGCCATCCAGTTGCCGACGCACCGACGAGGTGGGCCCGGGCACCAGCATCGGCAAACCATCCAGACAATCTGGAAACTGCCCTTTGATGCGGGGCTGTAGTCCCGGCGAGCAAAAAAAACTCATGTCGCTGCGCCCCAGTGCGTGGTTGAATGCCTTGACGCTGACGCGCTTTGGCATCGGCTCATCGGCGATCACCAAATCCAGACGCTGCAGAGCCAGTTGGGCCAGCAAATCATCAAATGTGCCCTCGCGGGCCAGCAATTTGACCGGCTGATCCAATGACAGCGCAGGCTCCAGCAAGCGATACGCCACCGACTTCGACACCGAATCTGTCACACCAACGCGAAAATCCAGCCGCTTCGGTGCCCCGCGAACCTGTCGCAATGCGCTCTCCAGGTCTTGTCCCAGGCTGAAAATCTGGTCGGCATAACCCAGCGCCAGACGACCCTGTTCGGTGAGCTCCAACTGCCGCCCACTTTTGCGGAACAGATCGTGCCCGAGCCAGTCTTCCAGCAGTTTGATCTGGCCTGAAATCGTTTGTGGCGTGGTGTGCAGTTGCTCACCGGCACGCATGATGCCGCCAGCACGCGCGGTCACCCAAAAATAATAAAGATGCTTGAAATTCATTGAACCGGCACCATTTATGCAGAGAATAATTCGATTTTTCCGAAGTTTAAATGTCTTAAATACGAATTTTCACGAAGTGAGTTGAACTTTATAGTTTGATCCGTGTCATCTTCACAGACACTGACAGGAGTAAGAAAGATGCGTTTAAGTACCAAAGGCCGTTTTGCCGTCACCGCCATGATTGATGTGGCCCTGCGTGAAAAACTGGGGCCTGTGCCGCTGTCTGACATTTCCGCACGCCAGCAGATTTCGCTGTCGTACCTGGAGCAAATGTTCAGCAAGCTGCGCCAGCAAGGTCTGGTGCACAGTACCCGTGGCCCCGGCGGCGGCTACACCTTGGGCCATCGCACCGATGCCATCACAGTCGCCGACATCATTGGCGCAGTGGAGGACGCGACGCCCGAAGTCAAGACAGCCGACGCCTCGGCCAGCAAGGACATGGCGCAGGATTTGTGGGACTCGATGAACGCCAAGGTGTTTGAGTTCATGCAGTCCGTCACCTTGCGCAGCTTGGTGCTGGAGCAGTTGGCCAAAGGCGTGAAGATCGAACAAAAACCTGCGCCCAACCGGGGTGTGTTCAAAAAGCCCAGCCTGCAAACCGTGCGCACCAATGCGCCGAACTCTGTGTTTGCACTGGGTCAATCGCTGCTGGTACGCAGCTAATTCAGCGCTATCCCTTATAAAACCTGGGCTAGCTGCTATAAAAAGTGTGAAGCCCACCGATAAGCCGGATTCTGTGCGCCCGGGTTTCCCCAGGCGTGACTGCCATTAATCTGGGCCACTGATCACTCAGTGGCTCGGTGCTACCTACCCGCCAACTCCGGGGGCCCCGTCAACGTTGGCCTACTTGGTATTGCTGCGCGTAGAGATTGCCCGTTTCACCCATTGCAGGCAGAGCCCGCTATGGATGGCTATGCGCTCCCGGTTACCCGGGGGCTGGCTTGCGCCAACCTACACACATAGAACACCCGAAACAGGATACCTACGCCGACTCGTCTCTGTTGCTCTGATCCTCACCTTATACCCAGGCCTTGCGGCTCAGGCTTTCAGTGGACAGCCGTTAGCTGCTACGCTGCCCTATGCAGTCCGGACGTTCCTCCAGTGCTCTGTTTCCAGAATTGCACCAGCGGCAGTCTGGCGGGCTTCACGCTCTGATTATCGTTGCAATCCTCTAGCGCTCATCCACTCCTGCGCCAACTTGCCCGAGCCGCGCCTGCCCGTCGACATAAGCTTATAACCAGATGAGCACAACAACTGGTTCAAAATGACTCCATCCATCCACCCCGCGTAAGCAACTCAGGAGCACAAATGAAAGCCGACAACGTCTTGCAAACCATTGGCAACACACCGCACATCCGCATCAACCGCCTGTTTGGCGACACGCACAAGGTGTATGTGAAATCCGAGCGCAGCAACCCGGGCGGCTCCATCAAGGACCGCATTGCTTTGGCCATGGTTGAAGCTGCAGAAAAATCAGGCGAATTGAAACCCGGCGCGACCATCATTGAACCCACCTCCGGCAACACTGGCGTGGGACTGGCGCTGGTGGCTGCAGTCAAGGGCTACAAACTGATTCTGGTCATGCCCGACAGCATGAGCATCGAGCGCCGTCGACTGATGTTGGCCTATGGCGCCAGTTTCGATTTGACACCTCGTGAAAAAGGCATGAAAGGCGCCATTGCCCGCGCCCAAGAGTTGTCGCTGACGATTCCAGGTTCGTGGATTCCCCAGCAGTTTGACAACCCGGCCAACCCGGCAGTGCATGCACGCACCACCGCACAAGAAATTTTGGCGGATTTTCCCGATGGCATTGACGTACTGATCACCGGCGTGGGCACGGGCGGCCACCTGAGTGGCGTGGCACAAGTGCTCAAGACCCAATGGCCGCAGCTCAAGGTATTTGCCGTGGAGCCGTCAGCCTCGCCGGTGATCTCGGGTGGCGCAGCTGCACCGCACCCGATTCAGGGCATCGGCGCGGGTTTCATTCCCAAGAACCTGAATGTGGAATTGCTCGACGGCGTGATTCAGGTGGAAGGCGAGCCCGCACGTGAATACGCCCGGCGCAGCGCGGCTGAAGAAGGCCTGCTGGTAGGCATTTCCAGCGGTGCCACACTGGCCGCCATTGCGCAAAAACTGCCCGACATCCCGGCAGGTGCTACCGTTCTGGGCTTCAACTACGACACGGGTGAACGCTATCTGTCGGTGGAAGGCTTTTTGCCGACCTGAACGTTCCCGCCAGCAGAGCGGCCCGCTTGTCGGGCGCAAAACGCTCAATGGCGTAGCGCAACATGGTGCGTGGCATGACCTGCTGGTGAATGCTCAGAAAGTCTTCCAAGACCGCTGCGTCGCGCTTGCCCAGTTCGCGCAGCATCCAGCCGCAGGCCTTGTGCATCAGGTCCTGCGGGTCAGCCAGCAGCATCTCGACTAGGCGCAAGGTGTCGGCAAAATCCTTGGCCCGAATGAAAGTCAACGTGGCCAGCACGGCGATCCGTCTGTCCCACAGACTGCGAGACTGCGCCAGTTCAACCAATAACGCCCGATCCCGCGTCAGCAAGTGCGCGCCAACAATGTTGGGCGCCGAGCTGTCCACCAGATTCCAGTTGTTGACCCGATGGCGATGGGCCAAATACAACTGGTACACCTTGTCTTGGATAGCCACGTCACCCTGTTGGTACCGCCCGGCCAGAATCAACAAAGCCAGCAACCGCTCTTCGTTGTAAGGTGATGCCAACAAGGTTTCACAATCAACCAGTGGTAGCCGTCGAAACTGCTTGGCCATCTGCCGCACGGCAGGCACCACAATGCCCAGAAATTGGTCTCCCTCACCATACTGACCTGGCCCGGTTTTGAAAAATCCGGCCAAGAACTTCGCTTTCTCGGGTTCGGCTTGCGCCCGCATGGCCGCTTGGACACGCTGGCAGTCTGACGCCCCGGCGCTTTCCGGGTTGGCGGGCAGGTTGGAGGTGGGCGTCATGGCCGACATTGTCAACGCAGAACAAACCTGAAGCGTCAGATTGCAAACGGCTGCGCTGGTCACCGGCCCTGTCAAGACCAGCAATGCAGCGAGTGAGACTGTTGGCGCGATTTATCATCACCCCCCTGCTTGATAAACACGAGCCCACCATGATCAGACTGTCCGAACTCAAACTTCCCCTCTCCGCCTTGCCGGTGGTGACCCGCCGCGCCGCCGATGCGCCTGCTGAAACCGATGCCGACCGCGCACCCATCATTCACCCGTTTGACGCCCTCAAACGCCTGAGCGCCCAGGCGCTGGGTGTGGACCCGGCAGTCATCACCGACTTACACATCTTCAAACGCAGCTTTGACGCGCGCAAGGCAGAGCTGCTGGCGGTGTTCATTGTGGACATCCGCCTGACCGACCCGGCGCTGGAGGCCGCGCTGCTGGAGCGGTTCAAGGCCAACCCGCACATCCTGCCCACGCCCGACATGGCTTATCCGCTGGTCGCTACCGCGCCAGCAGACCAGGCGCTGCGCCCGGTGGTGGTGGGTTTTGGCCCCTGCGGCATGTTTGCGGCGCTGATTCTGGCGCAAATGGGGTTCAAACCCCTTGTATTGGAGCGTGGTCGCCAAGTGCGCGAGCGCACCAAAGACACCTGGGGTCTGTGGCGCAAACACGTGCTCAACCCCGAGAGCAACGTGCAGTTTGGTGAAGGCGGCGCCGGCACCTTTTCCGACGGCAAACTGTGGAGCCAGATCAAGGACCCGCGCCATCTGGGCCGCAAGGTGATGACCGAATTCGTCAACTTTGGCGCGCCGCCCGAAATTCTGGTGGAAGCGCACCCGCACATCGGCACCTTCAAGCTGGTCAAAGTGGTGGAAAACCTGCGCGAACGCATCATCGCCCTGGGCGGCGAGATTCGTTTTGAACAGCGGGTGATGGATGTCGAAGTAGAGGTTTCGGACGGAAAGAGACAGATGCGCGGCCTGACCGTGCTGGAGCAGACCACGGGCAACACCTATGAACTGCGCGCCGACCAGGTCATTCTGGCGCTGGGCCACAGCGCACGCGACACTTTTGCGATGCTGCATTCGCGCGGCGTGGCCACACAGGCCAAACCATTTTCCGTTGGTTTTCGCATCGAGCACCCGCAAAGCCTGATCGACCGTGCCCTGTGGGGCCGCCACGCGGGCAATCCGGTGCTGGGGGCCGCCGCCTACAAGCTGGTGCACCACGCCCAGAACGGCCGCAGCGTCTACAGCTTTTGCATGTGCCCAGGCGGCACCGTGGTAGCGGCCACCAGTGAGCCCGGCCGGGTCGTCACCAACGGCATGAGTCAGTATTCGCGCAACGAGCGCAACGCCAATGCAGGTCTCGTGGTGGGTATCGAACCCATCGACTACCCGCAGGACAGCGCCGCATTCATTGCGGCTTTTGGGCCTGCAACCGGCGAAAAATATGCGCAAGAAGCTCTTGAATTTAGAGCAAATGACAGACAGGCTGTGCACCCGCTGGCAGGTATCAACCTGCAGCGCCAGCTCGAATCCAATGCCTATGTGCTGGGTGGCAGCAATTACGAAGCACCCGGGCAACTGGTGGGTGACTTCATCCACGGCGAGGCGTCCAGCAGCTTGGGCCACGTGCTGCCCTCGTACCAACCCGGTGTGAAACTCGGTGACCTGCACCTGGCCCTACCGGACTACGCCATTGCCGCACTGCGCGAGGCGCTGCCCGCCTTTGGCAAAAAGATCAAAGGCTTTGACATGCCCGACGCGGTGTTAACCGGCGTCGAAACCCGCACCTCGTCGCCCTTGCGCATGCCACGTGGTGAGGACTTCCAGAGCATCAACACGGCGGGGCTGTACCCGGGTGGTGAAGGTGCCGGTTACGCGGGCGGCATCCTGTCGGCGGCGGTGGATGGCATCAAGCTGGCGGAGGCGCTAGCGCGGCAAGTGGCTGGGTAGTTGTTGATCAAATTGGCCTGTAGCCCTTATATATCAAGGGCCTGTAGCTATCGTTTATTTTGATTGTTTGGTATGCGCGGCGCCAGGCGAGCGGCGGGGTAACCGTTCTCCGGCCCCCTCGCGGGAAGCGGCTTGAGCGAACCTTTTACCGGGTGTCGCGTCTGGTGGTGGTGCGCCAGCTGTCTCATCACGCGAATGGGTTCTGCGCCCGGTTACCCCACCACTCGCCTTCAACGGTTTGGGATGCGCTGTTGGGTGGAGAGATCCAGGCCGTCGACTCGACGCTTTGACGCTGCCACATACAAGGTAGAAAATCTATGCGTTTAGATAGATTTCTTGTAGGCTTAACCATTTCATCCAGAAATATATGCAAACGTATATATTCTTATTCAAAACCTGCAAGCACACATAAAATATATTCAATTGCATATATTTAAGGAGAGCTGCCATGCTTCTTCCCGTGACGACAGTTTCTGAACTTGGAATGATGCTGCGTGCCACACGCAAGTCCCAGGGCGTGCGTCTGGACGATGCGGCGGGCGCAGCAGGCGTCGGCCCGGTGTTTGCCGGGGAGTTCGAACGCGGCAAGGAAAGTGTGCAATTTGATTTGGCGCTCAAGCTTTTGCAGGAGATGGGTTTGCGACTCCAGGTGGATGTACCGGACTCGGCCCTGCCCCTTTTCAAGCAGTTGCAGGAAACTGGCCTGCGCCCGCTGCCCAAAAGAGCCTCACGCCGTCCAGCCAAACCGGCTAAGGACGCCACATCATGACCAGCACGACAGCACGTGTGCTGGATGTCTTCGTGAATGAGCGCCTAGTCGGGCAGCTCCATGAAGCCGATGACATCTGGTCCTTTGAATACGCGACCAGCTGGCAACAAGCCTCTGATGCGTTCAGCCTGGCACCTGGTTTGCCTAGGGAAATCACCTTGCACACCGACGGCTCATCGATGCGGCGCGTGCAATGGTATTTTGACAATCTGCTGCCGGAAGAAGGCCTGCGAGATGTGTTGGCCAAGGAGGCCCGCATCGACAAATTCGACGCATTCGGCTTGCTCCAACACCTTGGCGCGGAGTCTGCGGGCTCCCTCGTGTTGCTTGAGCCCGGTGCCGCGCCAGCCGAACGTGGCCGCAAGCCACTGACCCGTGCCGACCTGCAAAAGCGTATCAACAACCTGCCGCATGCCAGCCTGAGCAGCGGCGCCCCCAAACGCATGTCGCTGGCCGGTGCCCAGCACAAAATGGTGGTGATCAAGGCCGGCGACGATCTGTATGAGCCTTTGGCGGGCACGCCATCCACGCACATTCTCAAACCCAACGCACTTTCGCCAGACTACCCATCGTCGGTGATGAACGAGTTTTTCATCATGCGCCTGGCCCGCGCCGTGGGTCTGGAGGTGCCCGATGTTGATCGCTTCTACACCCCGGCACCGGTGTACATCGTGGAACGATTTGACCGAACTGGTGGCCAAGATGTGCAGCGGCTTCACATCATCGACAGCTGCCAGTTGCTCGACAAATCCCGAGCGTTCAAGTACCAGCAAGCCAACTTGGAAACACTGGGCGAAACCATCCGGCAATGCCGTGCCAAGACCATCGCCCGAGTGCAGCTGTATCGGTGGCTGCTGTTTAACGTGATCGTTGGTAACGGCGACAACCACCTCAAGAACATCTCGTTCAGAGTGAGCAGCGCAGGCATCGAACTGGCCCCGTGTGGAGATGGCGGTGTCGGTGGCAGGCGCACACCATTTCAACGACGTCACTCGGGACAAGTTGCTCACCGCCGGGGAAGCTTTGGGGCTAGGTCACGCCACCGCGGTGCGCGAACTTGAAGCCATGGCGCGCGACTTGCCAAAAAAGGCGGACGCGCTCTTTGACGAGATCACGCAGGCCTTTGAGTCGATCATCCAGGCGACCCCCTTGCCAGATGCCGTGCGACAAGTTCAGGGCGGGGAGTTGATGCTGCTGCGGGCGATCCGAAAAATCGTCATGCACGACATGCTGGAGCGCGTCCAAAAGCACTGAATATCGCCAGCCTTGCCCTGCCCGCTGCTTCTTCATGATGAGCGCTGGTGACGGAGATGGATCGAGAAGTTGTTGACTAAATTGGCTTCTAGCCCTTAGATATCAAGGGCATAAAGCTATCACTTATGCAGTTTCTGAGTGCCTGATTCGCGTGGCGCCGGGCGAGCGACGGCGTTGGGCATCACTGGCACACGAGTGCACGAAGCCGAAGGATGTCTGCCTCGTGAAGGCGCTGAAACAGGTCAGAGGTTAGGTTGAAAGTGAGCTCAAAATCGTTAGGAGCGTTGAATTCCCCATTGAGTGAAAGTGCCGACCAGATCAGTGCGAGGCCTCTATCGCAGGTACACATGGAAAATGCCTCCTGCTTAAATAGCGCTTGGCCTGCGGCTGCTAGTTCGATGTGACGTATATCGCTCAATGCATTGAATGCCATTTCTTCGGAGTATGTATTCTTTGGCTTTAGTATTCTCCGACCGATCGCGGGAGGTTTGCCGTGGTCGTGCTCAAACAGGCAGGATAAGGCGGCAAGACAGACTATCGAAGCGCGATTGACCTGATGCTTATCGGCGGCGCAAAGTACTTCTTTTGCAAGCTTCCATCCGTTCAAACGATTTGGCCTGTTAACAAGTGTGGGGCAAACTTCTTGCAGAAATGCAATTTCTTGCGCAGGCCGACTGTCGAATGCTTCGAGCTGTGCATATGCCGCGCGATATGCTTCTGCGGATAGATGAATGACGTGGCATTTCGGCAGCGCATGCAACAACTCTGCCGCGCCTTCCTCGTAGCCAGCCACAAACTCATCCATTGTTGGTTTGCGCTGAAAGTTCGCCTCGAAAGCAAAGGGCAGCGGATTAAACAAAGGGGATCCCTGCGCAAAGAAATCTGACCACCAAGTCAGGGACTCGGCATTGGCTGCAACCTTTCCCTCGCGAATCTTGCGAAGTGTGATGACGACATTCCTATCCACAAGGAACCGCGAAGGCATAGCAAACGGCATCGGAACCCAGCCGTTTGGAACTAGGGCGAAGATCGTGGTAGGTTTGTTGAAAATAACCTTAGCTTTGACCGTTGCGTGACCTGGCTCTGGTTTGCCATTGAGCAGTGCACTATTCCCTCGCATTTCTAGGTTCAGCGGGGTCGACTCATTCTCCTCCAGTTCAAGAATTTCTAACGGGCCGAACGGGCGAACATAGTCCGGCACTAACTCGACGCTTTTGTTGTCTTCGAACTCGGCTTTGAAGGAGAAGAGTGACATGGTGGCTTTTATGGTGCCTAACGAAATGTTGCTCAGCCATCCCGCTTGCTGGATCTGAGTTACGTGCGCTATTTGGACTCAAGCACTATAGCTGGCACCGCCAAGAGACAGACTTGTATCGGGCGAAGTTTTCATCCGGTGGCGAGGGAGCAACGGCCAAGTGCGTCGTCCGAGCGACATGGGTGCAGCATCTGCGCGTTTGACGTGTCACCTCAGCATTCAACCCATTGATAGAAAAAGCGCCATCAGCCCTTATAGATCATGGGTTAGAGCTATCAATACCATACCAATCTATCCCACCTGCGTGATGGTGTGTTGGCTTTGGGTCAGGCCGCTTCCCCTGCCTCCAGCCGCAGCAGCAAATCGTTTGCCTCCAAAAACTGCGCCTCGCTGAAAACCCTGATACCTGCACTTTCCAACAGGGCCGACATCACGCCTTGCTCGGTCACGCGGACGCCTGTGAACGTGCCGTCGTAGATGTAGCCCGAACCACAGGAGGGGCTACCTTCCTTGAGCACCGCCACACGGATGCCTTTGTCTTGGGCCAGGGTCAGCGCGTGCTGGGCGCCGGTGACGAACGCGGTCGACACATCATTGCCCTGTGAGTCGACCACCCTAGCCCGCCCCTGCAGAACCATGGCGCCGCCCGCGCCTAAGCTGATCTCAGCGGGCGGGCGTGGCACGGGCAAGCCACCCGCGACCTCCGGGCAGACCGGGACCACGCGGCCCTGCGCTTGCCAGCGTGCCAGCACGTCGCTTTCGCAGCGTTTGTGGATATCGTTGTAGCGAACCGGGCTGCCAAGCAGGCAGGAACTCACGAGGACATATTGCATGTGTGTGGCCTTTGGTGATGTGGTTGGACGCCGGTCTTGGCGTTTCCAAGCCGGAAAGCGACGTATGCTGGGCTGGTGGGCGGGCTCACCGCAGCATCAGCGCGAACACGCCCCAGCCCAGGTACTCGCGGGTGTAGGTGGTGTAGCGCGTGGGCTCCGAGTGGAGTTGGGCGCGCACCTCGGGCGCAAAGTCGTCGCCGGGGTTGGCGTCCAGCCAGCGGCGCATGGTGAGCCATTTGGCGGCCTCGTACCGGTCCCAGCCGCCCTGGTCCGCCAGAACCATTTCCACCAGGTCGTAACCCAGCTGGCCAAAAGACGCCACCAACTCTGGCAGCGTGAGAAAGTCGCTGATGGCGTGGGCCAGGCAGCCTTTGGCCACCTCTTGCATCGGCGGCAACTGGCGCCAAAACGGTTCGCCAATCAGGATGATCCCGCCGGGGCGCAGGCTCTGCGCCAGCAGCGTGATCGTACCGGCGACGCCCCCGGCGATCCAGGTGGCCCCCACGCAGGCGGCTACATCCACCCCCTGCTCAGAGACATAACCGGCGGCATCACCGTGGATGAATTTAACTTGGTTGGCCACGCCAAGTTCTTGCGCACGGCGTTTGGCTTGTTCGGTGAACAGCTGGCTCATGTCGACGCCGGTGCCGGTGATGCCGTGGTCGCGTGCCCAGGTACACAACATCTCGCCCGAACCGCTGCCGAGGTCAAGCAGGCTGGCACCCGGCGTTAGGCGCAATGCCGCACCCAGGGTGGCGAGTTTGTCGGGGGTGATCGGGTTGTGGATGCGGTGCGCGCTTTCAGTGATGGTAAATATCCGTGGGATGTCCATGATGGAAAATTCCTGAGGGGTGAGCGTAGATGAGGTCGCGGTCTGTTTGATGTTGCCGAGCCCCCTGGCGGGGTGGGCAGATGTGCCCCGTCGTCCCGCTGGCTGGATCAGGTGCGAGGGTCAGAGGTCCGCAATCACTATAGCGCGCACCTCACAGAGACAGCCCGGTCATTGGGGGAGGAATTTGTGTTCGGTGGCTCGGGCGCAACAGCCGCCTAGTAACGCCCGTTGTCGACTCCATATAAAAGCGCCTGCAGCCCTCATAAAACAATGGCTAGACGCTATCAATTCTGGGATTATTGCTGCCGTGAATCGCAGAGGCGACCCAAAGCGGCGCTGCTCCCGCCTACACCGCCGCCCGTCGACGACACTGGGGCGAATGGTGCAGCATGGACTTGGGGTTTTGCCAAATCAAGGAGGAGCCCGCAGGGCGGGGGACATTTGCGGAACCATTTGCCCCAGTGTCATCGACCCTCGCCCTACGAAGCTGGGCAACATCTGCCCAGCCTGTAAAGGCGTTTATTTCCCGCCGCGAATCTTCTTCAGCTCGGCCTGCGTTTCGTTCCACAGGTCCATGCCGATGTCGGCGCCGATCCCGGCATACACCTTGGTGAGCTTGTCGCGCATGCGGTCTGATTCAGCGGGTGACATTTCGTTGATCTGCATGCCCTTGGCTTTCAGATCGGCCATGGCTTTGGCGGCTTCTGCGCGCGTGTCCTTACGCTCGAAGTCGCGGCTGACCTTGGCGGCGTCCATCAGCACCTTTTGCTCGTCCTTGGTGAGCGTATCCCACCATTTCTTGCTGGCCGTGACAATCCACGGGCTGTACACGTGGTTCGTCACCGTCATGTACTTCTGCACCTCATAGAACTTGCTCGACAGAATGGTGTTGAACGGATTTTCCTGGCCGTCCACGGTCTTGGTTTCCAGCGCGCTGAACAGTTCCGAGAACGCCATCGGGATGGCGTTGGCGCCCAGGGTCTGAAAGGTGGTCAGGAACACGTTGTTTTGCATCACACGCAGCTTGATGCCGTCCAAGTCTTCCATCTTGGTGATCGGGCGCTTGCTGTTGGTCAGGTTGCGAAAGCCGTTTTCCCAATACACCAGCCCCACGAGGCCCTTGTCCTGCAACTTACCCTTGATCTTCTCGCCAATCGGTCCATCGAGCAGGATGTCGGCCTCCTTGGTGTTGCCGATCAGAAATGGCGTGTCCCACAGCGCCATTTCCTTGGTGATGCCCACCAGGGTGGCGGTGGAGCCGACCATCATTTCCTGTGCGCCACCAATCAGCGCCTGCTGCATCTGATTGTCCGGGCCGAGAGCTGCGGCACCGATGGCACGCACCTTCATCTTGCCGCCGGACAGCTTGGCCACCTCATCGGCAAAGACCTTGGCCGCGCGGCCCTGGTTGCTTTGCTCGTTGAGGCCGTAGCCAAAACGGATCAAGTGCGGCTTGATGTCTAGCGCGAATGCCGAAAACGAGGTGCTGAGCACCGCAGCGCTGGCTGCGGCGATAAGGGTTCTGCGAAGCAATGACATGTGAATCTCCTGTTGGTTAAAGTCAAACACGTGGAAAAATCGGAAACACAAGCGTTAGCGCATCCACGCCACGGGTGCGGTGACGATCTGCGGGAACGCCACAAACAGCGCCAGAATCAAGATGTAAGTGATCAGGAACGGGCTGATGCCGCGGACCACGCTGTGCAGCGGCATGCGCCCCACGCTGGCCACTACGTTGAGCACCGTGCCCACGGGCGGCGTGATCAGGCCGATGGAGCCATTGAGCACAAACATCAGACCGAAATACACCGGATCAATGCCCGCCTTGACGGCGATGGGCAACATCACCGGCGAGAAGATCAGGATGGTGGGCGTCAGGTCCAGTGACGTGCCGACCACGATCAGCACCAGCATCATCACCACCATCAACAGTTTGGGGCTTTCCACCAGCGGCCCGAGCCAGCCGGTCAGCACATTGGGCAGGTCGGCCAGCGTCACCATGTAGCTGGCCACCTGCGCACCCGCGCACAAAAACATCACGATGGCGGTGGTTCTGGAAGCGCGAACCAGCACGTCATACACCTGCACGAACTTCATTTCGCGGTGCACAAACAGTGAAATCACCAGCGCGTAGAACGCTGCCACCACCGCAGCCTCGGTCGGCGTGAACAGGCCTGACTTCATGCCGCCAATGATGATGACGGGCATCAGCAGCGCCCAGAAGGCTTTCAGAGTTGCAGTGAATCGGGCGCGCATGGACAGGGCTTCACCTTTTGGCAGATCCAGCCCGCGCAGCACCAGCTTCCACGCCACGATCAGCCCGACGCCCATGATGAGGCCGGGGACGATGCCTGACAGGAACAGTGACGAGATTGAGGTGTTGGTGGTCACGCCGTAAATGATGAATGGCATGCTCGGCGGAATGATGGGGGCGATGATGCCGCCTGCGCCAATCAGGCCAGCCGACGTCTGCAACGGGTAGCCCTGCTTGCGCATCATCGGCAACAGAATGGTCGCCAGCGCTGCCGTATCAGCCAGCGCTGAGCCGCTCATACTGGCCATCAACACCGCCGCGCCAATCGCCACAAAACCCAGACCGCCACGGATGTGCCCGACCCAAGCCTGCGCCATGGTGATGATGCGCTGGCTGATGCCGCCCGCGTTCATCAATTCACCCGCCAGGATGAAAAACGGCACCGCCAGCAACGGGAAACTGTCCACCCCGGCCACGAGGTTTTGCGCCAGCAATTGGGTGTCCCAAAAGCCCAGCACATAGGACATGGCGGCACCGGTGAGCACCAGCGCCAGTCCCATGTTCATGCCAACTCCGAGCAGCGACAACATGCCGCCGACAAAAACCAGAAATGCCAATCCTTCACTTGTCATGATGCTTTACTCCGCTTGCGCGCCGAACCCGAAGTGCAACGGGGTGCGTTTGATCAGTTCAACGAGTGCCATGATGCCGATGGCTGTGGTGCATAGAAATGCGGGCAAGGGCAGCAACGCCGTGGGGTAATGCAACACCACCGAGTGACTGTCCAAACCCACCACCACCTGCTGCCAGGCGCCCCAGGCAACCAGCACACAGGCACCCAGAACCAACAATCGGATCAGCACAGTGACACCCGCCATGGCACGCGGTTTTTTGCGTAGCAGGCCTACCAGACTGGTGAACACCATGTGCTCACCCGCCGGATAGGCTGCGGTGGCTCCGATGAACACCATCCACACAAACAACAGGCGCGAGAGTTCCTCGCTGGCCGCTATGCCGCTGCCAAACCCGTAGCGCAGAACCACATTGACAAACACCGACATCGCCATCACACCCAGGCAAATGGCCATCAAGGCGCTGCTCAAACGCCGGAACGCGCTCTCGGTCACGGGATGCTGTACTTCTGTTGTCATGTCAGTTCCTTGGTTGTCAGCCAGGCTGCGACCTCGGCTTGTAATTGGGAAAGGGGGGCCATCGCATCCAGCGTCAGCACACCGGGCTCGCCGGTCGGCAACTGCAGGGTAGCGAACTGGCTATCCACCAATTTGCTGGAGAAGAAATGCGCCTGGCCACGCGACGCGACGCGGGCTTGGGCGTCTTCGCGGCTGATCTGCAGAAAGGCAAAGCGCAAGCCGGGCGCAGCCTGACGCAGATGATCGCGGTAAGCCTTTTTGAGTGCCGAGCAGGTCAGCACGATGCCACCAGGGTGCTGGCGCAACTGATCACACAGCCGGTCCAGCCAACCCGCGCGGTCGTCGTCAGTCAGCGCAATGCCCTGACTCATTTTCTGGCGACTCTCTGGGCTGTGAAAGTCATCGCCTTCCACCAGCGGCAAGTGCATGGCCTGGGCCAGCACACCGCCCAAACTGGACTTGCCACAACCAGCCACACCCATGATCACAATTGAAGTGTTCATCATTGTTAGGATAGCGCTATCCATGCGTGTTAAATAAAAAGTCAATGTCGAATGCCAGGCTTGATCAAGGGCCCCTTGGGACCCGGGAAAGTGATTAAGATTGACTTGACGATGACTTTTGGATAGCGCTATCCTAACGCCAGCTTATTTGCCCCGTATTAGTATTTACCCTATGTCATCGACAAAAAAATCAAGCCCCCGATCCCGCGCCACCGGTCGCGTCACGCTGGCCGATGTGGCACGGCTGGCGCAGGTGAGCCCCATCACTGTGTCCCGCGCGCTGCGCGGTGAGCGTGCCGTGGACGCGCTGCTGGTGGCCCGCGTCCAAGCGGCAGCCAATGAACTGGGCTATGTGCCCGACCCCGCAGCCCGCGCGCTGGCCTCGCGTCATAGCGCACAGGTGGTGGTGTTGATTCCGCTGCTGTCCAACGCGCTGTTTGTCGATGTGCTGGAAGCCGTGCAGCGCACGCTACGTCCGGCTGGCTACCAGATGCTGATGGGTGTGACCCACTACAACGCCGATGAAGAAGAAAACCTGTTGCGCGAGCTGCTGCAACACCGCCCGGCCGGGTTGCTGGTCACCGGTTTCGAGCGCAACGATGCCACCCGCCAGATGATGACCGCAAGTGGCGTGCCCTGCGTGCACCTGATGGAGTCATCGGGTGCTGAGGGGGTTTACAGCGTTGGCTTTTCGCAAACGGATGCCGGGGCCGAAATGACGCGGCATTTGCTGCAACGCGGCAAAAAGCGCATTGCCTTTGCGGGTGCCCAGCTCGACCCCCGCACGATGCAGCGCCTGACGGGTTGGCGCGAGGAACTCACGCGGGCTGACCGGTACGAGCCTCAACTGGAGTGGCTCAACCCCGCACCTTCCTCTATGGCACTGGGCGGCGACATGCTGGCGCAGATTCTGCAGGCGCAGCCCGACGTTGATGCGATCTTTTTCAACAACGATGACCTGGCACAAGGCGCGCTTCTGGCCGCGCTACGCCTTGGCTTTCAGGTTCCACAGAGGGTTGCCATCGCCGGCTTCAACGACCTGACCGGCAGCGACCAGATGCTGCCCACTCTGACCACCGTGCACACACCGCGCAGAGAGATTGGCAGTGCCGCAGCCAGCATGCTGGTGGCGCTGATGGACGGCGAAACCGTGCCCTCGCCAAGCATTGATCTGGGTTACCGGCTGGTGGTGCGCGATAGCACCTGACCTGAAAATGTAAGAAATAAGCCGCTAGCCCTCGTGGATAAATGGCTTATAGCGGTACATTCGCCTTTTCATTGGAGAGATAGAACATGACCAAGAAAGGGCAAAAAAGTCCCGTGGTATACAGCACCGAAGACTTGCTGACCAGCCTGTGCAATTCAGTCACCCGGGTTTTGAACGTGGCCACCCAGTGCAACATCCACTACTCCGGTATGGTGCAGCGCATCACCAAAACCTGCCTCAAACCCGACATCGGTTGTTTTGTGCTGTTTGATGGCGGTTTCTCGGGCCTGGTGGTGCTGAACTTTTCGGCACAAACCGCCATGGAGCTTTATGAAAGCTACATGCTCAACATGGGCATGCCCAAGAGTGAACTGGCCAGTGCGCATACCTCGGATGACGTGGCCAACATCCTGGGCGAATTGATGAACCAGATCGTGGGCGACTTCACTGGCAAGGTGCGCAGAGAACTACAAACCCACATCACCCAGAACCAACCCAAGATGCTGGTGCTGAACAAACAGGTGTTGTTGAGCATCGACACCCACCTGGACCAGCCTGAAGTGCGACGCGTGACCTTTTACACCGGGCACAACAACATTTTTTACCTGGAACTGGCCACTGACCGGACTGAGTTCATCAAGCTGCATGACTTTGAGGCCACCGAAGCCCCCAATCCCGATGAACTGATCGCCCAGACCACCTCAGACATGCTGGTGAGCGCCGAGCTACCCGCCTCAGCAGACCAACCGCCCCAGGAAGACCACGACAGTCTGATGAAATCCCTGGGGTTCTAGGCACAATCCAGGTAGATTTTTAGATAAAATCAGCCTGTAGCCCCCATAAACAAAGGGTAATGCGCTATAACTTTCGCATTACCCTTTACATCCCCAGCTAACAAGCAGGAAAAATCAAACGGCCCGCTTGAACAGCGCCAACAGTGACCCAGCCACCACAAACAGACTGCCAAAGGTACGATTCATGGCACGGATGTGCGACGGCTCCTTGAGCGCGCCCAGCACGCGCGAGGCCAGCGCGGTGTAGCCCGACATCACCACCATGTCGGTAAAGGCCAACGTGGCACCGATGATCAGGTATTGCGGTGTCAATGGATGCTGCACATTGATGAACTGCGGCACCACCGCCAGCAAAAACACTGTGCCCTTGGGGTTGACCACATTGATCATCCAGCCTTTGAGAATCAACGCGCGCTGGGTCACCACTTCACCGGTGTCTGACAGCGCCACCATCGGCCGCGCTGGCGCGCGCCACTGCTGAATGCCCAGCCATACCAGATAGGCTACACCCAGCCACTTAACCACGGTGAACGCCGCGCTGGAGGTGGCCATCAGCGCCCCCAGGCCGACGCCGACGATCAGCAACTGCGACCAGATGCCCAGCACCAACCCGAAGATCGTCACATAACCGTATTTGAAACCGTGGTTAAGCCCGGCGCTCATGGAGGCGATGGCCCCCGGTCCGGGAGAGATGCTGATGGCCCAGGAGGCCGCGAAGAAAGTGAGCCAGGTAGAAAGTTCCATGGCTTGAGTCTAGCCCAGGCAAAAAAAAACATCATCGCGGGGCCACTGCTGGGCTTGCTGGACCAGCGCCACTGGGCGGATGCAGCATTAGTGCGGCGCTCACCTGGCCAGTGGTGGTCATTCAACAGACGCAAGGTCTTGCGCTAAAGCCGGACTCGCCGCTTTCTGAACGTCGCCAATGACCAACTCAAAGGCGTCGAGAAATAGCGCCGCAGCCAGCAAGTCTGCCGCGCCACCGGGCGATGCGTTATGTGCCAGCATCGTCTGTTCAAGCCGTGCCAACAACTCTCGCCCCGTGGGTGAACCTGTGCCACCGGCGTCGCCGATCGCATGGGCAAGTGTCTGCACAGCAAATAACGCCGACTCGCCGCCACGCGACAGAACGCATGTGTCCGGCAACGACGACATGATCGACACGAGTGCATCAAGTCGCGCCGTCGTTTCCGATTTGCCTTTGGCACGACTGGCACGCAAAACCGGCAAAGCCAGGTCGATGACATGGGGGAAACCCAGTTGCGCTTCGCCGCGAGCACCGCTGACGCCATAACGCGCGCGGACTCTCTCACCATTGCTGCGCCGTGGCAGACAGTATTGATCGGGCAGCTCGGCGATGTGAGACGCTCGAAGCGCAACATGGGCCGCTTGCCAGTCCGCTGGATCCATGGATGCTGCGGCGCAGAGCAAACCGATTGCCCAAATCGCACCGCGATGGGTGTTGACCCCGGCGGTTGCAGCCATCATGGCAACCTCCGCGTCCCTGCCAATGCGTCCTAATTCCTCACGCAAATGCAGGTCCGCCCGAGCCCCCCTGGCGACAGCACTCATTTCTACAAAAGCCGGCCGCAATGCCTGTGCCGAACGCAGCATGAGCGACAGATTCAGGTCGTGATGTGCACCGTTACCACGGCGATCAACCAACCCTGGTTTGGGGGTTAGTTCAGCCTCATCGACCAAGGCAC
The DNA here is from genome assembly GCA_031291305.1 of Rhodoferax sp. GTDB lineage: Bacteria > Pseudomonadota > Gammaproteobacteria > Burkholderiales > Burkholderiaceae_C > Rhodoferax. Next base: position 114,008 of record JARLJH010000058.1, read on the forward strand.
GCACAGCCAAATCGGCGATACGTTGCGGCAACGAGCTGTTCAGGATGATGGGGTTCATTGTCGGCCTCTCAAGCGGAGTTCTCGTTTTCACGTGCACACAAGGACTGAAGGGTGTCCAGCCGGGTGGCCGCTGCCGCCAGCGCCAGCCCGTCGTCGGCGAACAAACGCGACGTGAGTTTGGTCAACACCTCTCCGGGCGGCATCTCCAGTGCCAGCCGCATACCACGCTCATAAGCCAGTGATGAAGCGTCGTGCCAATGCACGGGACGCGCCATGTTGTAGGCCAGATCGTCACCAATGGCCGCTGGCGTGAACAAAGCACGGGCCCGACTGGCGCTGATGTAGCAGATACGCGCGGGCTGCAGCGTTGTGGCGGTGATCGATTGCGCCAGTTGCCGTGCCGCATCATCCAGCAGTGCGCAGTGTGATGGCACGCTGATGGCAATGCGCTTGCAATGTGAGGCATGCGCCGCCAGCGCCAATTCCGCAACCCGTTGCATGCCAACTTCGTGACCGGCAACAACAATCTGGTCGGGGGCATTGATGTTGGCGACAAACAACGGATGCTGTACGGTGAACGCCTGCTCAACAAGCGCTGCCACCTGATAGCGGTCCAAGCCAATGACCGCGGTCATCCCGTAATCATGCGGGAATGCCGTTTCCATCAGGCTGCCACGCAGACTGACCAGACGGACCGCATCGGTGAAGTCGAGCGCGCCAGCGACGACAGCGGCGGGGAAAGCACCAATCGACAGACCAAGCAACATGTCCGGTCGACAACCTTCCGCGATCAACATGCGGGCAAAGGCCACGCCAGAGGTCAGCAGGCAAAGCTGGACGGCGCGCGACGAAGCAAGCGCCGCAGCGCTGTCCAGAGACAGCAGGTCTTCACCAAGGGTCTCGCTGGCAATGCTCAGCGTCGAACGAATTTCCGCATGCGCCGGCAAGCGGTGCAGCATGCCGGGCTCTTGTGCGCCCTGTCCGGGGAAGGTAAAAGCGATGCTCACGGTTGTTCTTTCTCGTCGCACTGCCAAGGATTGGCCACCAGACAGGGGCCACGCGCTGTTTTCAGCAGCATCCGACGCTCACCACGTGCCCATTCGGCCAACGCGACAGCGCCATACGGCGTTTCCATCTGCACGTCACAACGCACCGGCAGTTCGGCAAAGAGGCGCAACAAAGGAGCTATCTCCACACGATTGGGTTCTTGCGGGAAGCGCATGACGATATCGAGATCGCTATCGACGCGCACCACCGGCAAGCCCGTTGCCAACTGGAAACCAACACTGCCGGTCGGACCCCACGCGTAGTGATCCGCGAGGCTGCTGCGTAGCGTGGACAGACTTGCGATCGCGGGTAACGTCAGGTCTATGGCACCGAGCCGCTGCAGCAGTGATTCCGGCGTTGCCACGCGAACGATGGCAGCCTTTGGCAGAACCCCTCCCAGCCGTTGCGCCCGCGAATAGCCCCGAAGTCCGACGGCAATCTCGTTGCTGCTCGCCACAGCGCGACGTACAACCGCCGGGCGTTGTTCGCGCAGCACCGCCACCGCCCAGTCAGGTAGCGGCTCGGCCCACTGGAAACTGCTACTGGTGTCAAACCAGAGCAGGTCATGTGCGCGCAGTGACGAGGTAGAACACATGGTGCCAGTTAGAGTGGTGCGACCATGCCCGCCGTCAGCATGATGAACAGCGGAATGGTGAAGATAAAGGCACCGGTACTGACCAGCAAGCTTCCTTCTGCGTCGGGCGACTGGACACCAAAACGGTTGCCAAAAACGACCCCGAAGAAACCGGCAGACAGGGCAATGAGCAAAATGCCAGCACGTCCAACCACCGGATCAATACCGAACAGTAGAACCAAGCCCCAGGCGACAAAAGGTTGCGCAACGTTCTTGATCAGTGCACCGAACAGGACCGGCCCGTTGATTTTCAACTTACGAGCGGAGAGGATTACGCCGGTGAGGAACAAGGCCGCGGCCAGCGCGGCGGCGCCAAGCGGGCGCAGCGAGATGAGCAACAGATTCGGCGCCTTCATGTCGAGAGCACCGAGTACCGCAGAACCGAGGACACCAATCAGTGGGCCAAAAACGATGGGCTTCTTGAAGGACAGGTAGATGAGCTTGGGCAACAGTGTCGCCATCGAGGCTTGCTCGCCGCGTTGTTTGGCCTTACCAGCTTCGAGGATCATCAGGCAGAACGGCGTCATCAGCACGGCTCCACAGGAGATGGCGACAGCAACGCTGAGCGAGATGCCGGTGCCTTCCCCAAATGCGCCGTTAAGAATCGGCAGCCCGAGCGCAGCGTAGTTGGGCAGGCCAACTGTCAGCGCGAGAACGGCCGAATCCTGCGAAGATTTGCCGGACACCTTGACCGAAATGAAGTAGATCAGCGCGTAAGCGACCCACATCGATAACGTCAGTATGAGGATCAACGGAGCCTGCTTGACAATCCCAGCCCAGGGTGTCTGCACTGTGGCCAGGAACAGTGCGCCTGGCAGCGCAAAGTCCATCAGGAAGATATTCAACAGTGAAACGTTGCTGTTATCGACAAGCTTCGATTTGCCTGCCCAGAAGCCTAGCAGCATGATCACGAAGATCGGCGCTAGGGCCTTGATGATGATATCCGTCATTAAATTTCTCCTAAAGATTGAGATGCATTTGTGTTATTTCGATGGACTGGCTAGGCCAGTCCGGGGTGACTAATGCCATTGCGCCTTGAGCAGCTCACGCACCTTGCGTGAGGCCTCGCGCGTTGTCGCTACGAGGCGTCCGCTGAGATCACGCGGCGTCGTTGCGATGTCTGCAATTGCGGCCTGCAGCGCCTGTTCGGCGACCTGCAGATCTGCCGCAGACGGCTGCTCCGGGTTGCCCACGTCGATCAGCTTCCAGAGCAAACCAAGCGTCGAGAAATTCTTGACGTCATAGGCCATCGGTGGGACTTTCTCGGCAAGCGCTTCGAGTTGCTCGACGCTGCGCAACGTGATACGTGCCGCTGCCGCCTTGTTCATGGCGTGCACCACTACCCCGACATCGTTCAAGGCGATCAGCCGGTTGGCCTGGTAGCCATGCGCCAGGAAACCGCCCGACATCGCCTTGCCGACGATCAGTGCAACCACCGGGTGTCCGGCCAGCCGTGCGCTGGCGTAAGCAGCACCAGCAGCGGCCAGCGCCTGGTGGATGCCATAGGCTTCCTCACGGCGGCCATAGGCCTGGCTCGGTACGTCGACGATGGCCACAATGGGGCGTTTCACCGCTTGGTCCTTGTCGGCGACGATCACCTCACGCACAACACGGGCCACGGTCCAGCCTTCGAGCAAACCCACCTCGCCGCGTGCCGCACGCGGAAAACGATTGTCGGCATCGGGAACGATGGCAATCATGCGCACTGGCGTGGCACCCAGCATCGTGTCGCTGGCCAGGACGGACGGCGCCAGGCCTTCAAGTGGTGTGCTACCGGCACTCAGCGCGGTAAACCAGACGCGGCCGCGACCGGAAACGTTTTGTTCAGACATCACAATTCCTTTCCAAAATCCGCACGAACTGTGGCGCTCTCGGCCTGCCGTGTGGTGTCAATACGATTGAGCAGGGCAAGAAATTCATCGACGCGCTCATCGCGATGCGTGGCGGGCAAGCCCTGCATAAAGAGGGATCGGACCGTCTCACCGATGTTTTGCACGTCATCTTCGACATAGCGGTCTGCGAGACCGGTCTTGAAGCGCTGTTCACCGCCGGAAAAGCTCCAGATGAACGGGCGGTTGCGCGAGTCGTATTCGTCAATGCCAGCTTCCTGCTCGATCACTTGCGGACCATTGAGTCCGAAGCGTGCTTCACGGGTTACTACCACGTAGCTGCACAACGCAGCGGCGACCGACATGCCACCAAAGCAACCAACGCTACCGGCGATGACAGCGATGACCGGCTGATAACGCCGCAGATCGGCAATCGCTGCGTGGATTTCAGCAATCGCGGCGAGCCCCAGGTTAGCTTCCTGCAGGCGCACGCCGCCGGTCTCCAGCAACAACACGGCACGAGTCGGAATGCCATGGCGGTTGTCCTCAGCGGCCAGTTCCAGCGCACCGGCCATCTTGGCACCACCGACCTCGCCCAGGCTGCCACCCTGAAAATTGCCTTCAATCGCCACCACCACGGCGGGCTGCCCGTCGATGGTTCCCTTGGCCACGATGACGCCATCGTCAGCTTGGGTCACGATGCCCTGCTGCTTGAGCCACGGCGAGGTCATCCGCTCGAAGGGGCCAATCAGTTCGCGCATGCTGCCCGCATCGAGCAAAGCGGTGGCCCTTTCACGGGCGCCAAGTTCGATAAAACTTCTGCTTGTCAATAAGTGTTCTTTGTACATCTCAGCCTCAGCTCAGTGAGTGGGTGACAGGGGAGGTGACTTCTTCCAGAGCCTGATCGATACGCATGCGCACGACGCCTGGTGTCGCCCCGAAATCATTGATTTCCATGTTCAACGCGGCGATCGGTGCAGCTTGGAAAATCCGGTCAAACAGCGCCTGCCACATGTGGCGGCTGCCATCGACCGAGGTATTGACCGTGATGCGCGCCTGATCCTGGCTGCCCGGTTCAAGCAGCACTTCCAGATCACCGGAGCCCACCACGCCAACCAGCGCACGGCCCTGAATCGGCGCGCTCGCCGGATAGATAAATTGCATTGTTTCCATCTCGATGTCCCTTCTATATTTGAAAAATTGAGCGGGGCGACGCCTGCGCCCGGCTCGCTCCATCACCAGCTGCGGAAACGTGCAGGCGGGTTGTACAGGCCGTCCGACCAGGTAACGAGTTCGGCAACGCTTTTCGCTGCGAGCAAGGAACGGGTGGCGTCGGCGCGGCGGATGTCGAGATCCTCCGGCAGTGCAATCAGACCCTCGCTGCGCATGCGCGCGGTGTCCTTGGGGTCGTGACGCAAGCCGATCGGGGTGACGCCAGCGACGGCAGCCACCATCGCCCGGCGTTCTTCGAGCGAGCGTGCCTTGTAGAGGTAGGCAATACCTTCCTCGGTCAGCACGTGTGTCACGTCGTCGCCATAAATCATCACTGGCGCCAGCGGCATGCCGGTGTCCTTGGCAACCTGGATGGCATCGAGTGATTCGACGAAGGTCGGCTTGCTGCCCGGCTGGAAGGTTTCAACCATCTGCACGACCAGTTTCTTGCCGCGTTCAAGCGGGTTGTCGGTTTGCAGCAGGTCCAGCCAGGCGGGTGTCGGGTGGCGCCGACCGTGCGGGTCGTGGCCCATGTTCGGGGCACCACCAAAGCCTGACAGACGACCACGGGTCACCGTTGAGGAATGGCAGTCTGCATCGACCTGCAAGGTCGAGCCGATGAACATGTCAACAGCGTATTGCCCTGCGAGTTGGCAGAAGGCGCGGTTCGAACGCAGTGAACCATCACGGCCCGTGAAGAAGATGTCGGAGCGGGCCCGGATGTATTCCTCCATGCCCAGTTCACCACCGAAGCAATGCACGCTCTCGACCCAGCCGCTCTCGATTGCCGGGATCAGTGTCGGATGGGGATTGAGTGCCCAGTGTTTGCAGATCTTGCCCTTGAGGCCCAGCTTCTCGCCGTAGGTTGGCAGCAGGAGTTCGATGGCCGCGGTGTTAAAGCCCAGGCCGTGGTTCAACGACTGCACCTGATGGCGCTCATAAATACCGCGGATGGCCATCATCGCCATCAGCACATGCACTGGCTTGATCAGGCGCGGATCGCGGGTAAACAGCGGCTCGATAAAGAACGGTTTGTCAGCGACAACAATGAAGTCGACCCAGGAACCTGGAATGTCGACACGCGGCAGTTCGGTGTCATCCTCCACCAACTCGTTGACCTGTGCGATGACAATCCCGTCGCGGAAGGCTGCGGCCTCGACCAGTGCAGGTGTATCTTCGGTGCTTGGGCCGGTGTAGAGGTTACCGTGACGGTCAGCTTTGTAACCAGCGACGAGCGCAATATTTGGGATCAGGTCAACGAACAGGCGGGCATACAGTTCGATGTAGGTGTGGATGGCGCCGACTTCCAACTGGCCGTCTTCAAGCAGTTGCGAGATGCGCAGACTCTGTGGCCCGGAGAAGGAAAAGTCGAGCTTGCGAGCAATGCCACGCTCAAACAAATCCAAGTGCTCACTGCGCCCGACGCTGGGCATGAGCATGTGCAAATCATGGACTTTGCCTGGGTTGACTTTGGCCAGCGAGCGCGACAGAAAGTCCGCCTGTTTCTGGTTGTTCCCTTCCAATACCACTCGGTCGCCAGAAACGATCAGGGTTTCAAGAACCTCGACCAGGCGTGCGGTTGGGATGATGCGACCATTGGTGATCGGCTTGACCAGATCGATCCGGCGCTGCTTCTCTTTTTGACGTCTGTTCCAGACGGGGGTCTGTTCACGTGTCTGACTCATATCTACTCCTAGTGTTTCTTCAACGGGAGTAGTTTCGGATTTCGCGTGAGCGTGTTCAATCAAGCTGCGCGCAATTCAGTTACGCAAAGCGGAATGTTTTTGTCCCCAGTGAGGACGTCCGGCGTGGCAGTGCCCCGGCTCTACGGTGAGTTGCCCCAGTTCGCTGTGCTGATACGGCAGATAGACGAGAGCGCAAGAATATTCGGATCGCGCTCGCGTGCACGCAGGAAAACCAAGCCAATCGTCTGGCGCATCCGATAGCGTGGTTGCAGTGGAATCAATTTGACGCGCTCGCCAAAAACATGGCGCACTCGTCCGGGCAGCAGCGTGTAGCCGACGCCACCGGCGACTAGGCTCATCAGTGAAAATATATCGCCCACCTGAGTGACGACATTCGGCATGAATCCGGCGACGCGGAACGCTTCCACAAACCCCCGATTGGTGATGAACCCTCCACTGAGCGAGACAAAGTCGGCTTTGCTTAAGTCCCGCAGGTCGATTTCGTCAGGCAGGCGCATCGAGTTGGCCTGGTTAACGGCAAGGAAAATATCATCCTCGAAGAGTGGAATGGCTTCAATCTGGCCATTGCTGGAGGGCAATCCCATCAGTACCGCGTCGATCTGAGCGGCCGCGAGCTGTTCGAGTAAGTCGTCGTCTGAGCCGAGAGCGAGATTGACATGCAGATCGGGGCGCCGCAGCTTGATGTCCATGATGATTTTTGGAACGATGTGGGCCGTCAATGAATACAGGGAACCAATCCGAATTTGATTGGAGGCAAAACCCGCGAGCGCACGAGTTTGCGTGATCCCCTGAAGTATTTGCTCGACAGCGTTGCGCGCCGCTTCCTCAAATATTGTGGCCGCGGGCGTTGCAACCAAGTTCCGCCCCTTGGCGCTGAATAACTGGCAACGTAGGCCTTCTTCAAGCGAATGCAGCGCCCGGTGAACGCTGACCGCAGTCGTCTCCATCGCTTCAGCAGCTTTCGACAAATTCCCCGTACGCATGAAGGCGAGGAATATCTCCAGCTTACGAAATGTGATTTCGTCATTGATGCGCGCTTTCAAGTCATCCCCTCTTTGTTGTTTACCCATACCAACTGTCCGCGCCAATTGGACCATAGCTGCAAGTGCACACTATTAACCGTTGATGGGTGCACGACCTTCGACATCGCCACCGAATGGAGGAGTTCTGACTTGATCGCTCAGACGCCATGCCCTGAGATTGAGCGCGTTCCATGCAATGCGTCTGGCTCAGGCAAGAAAAAACCCCAGCGTGGTCTGAACACTGCTGGGGTTGCCATACCGGGAAAGCCTGCGGATGGATGACGCGTGGGCTCAGCTCTGCGCGTTTTGCAACGCCGCAATACGCTCTTCCAATGGCGGATGAGAGGCAAACAACTGACCAACGCCACCGGTGATGCCAAACGCGGCCACGCTCTTGGGCAGTTCACTGGGCTGCATGTTGCCCAGGCGCGCCAGCGCGTTGATCATCGGTTGCTTGCGCCCCAGCAACTGGGCAGACCCCGCATCCGCACGAAACTCGCGGTGGCGACTGAACCACGCCACCACAATCGCCGCCGCAAAGCCCAGCACGATGTCCAGCACCATGGTGCTGATGTAATAACCAATGCCGGGGCCGCTGGAACGCTCGTCACCCTTGCGCAAAAAGCTGTCCACCGCGTAGCCAATCACCCGGCTCAGGAACACCACAAAGGTGTTCATCACGCCCTGGATCAAGGTCATGGTAACCATGTCACCATTGGCCACGTGAGAAATTTCGTGGCCAATGACAGCCTCGATCTCTTCGTGCGTCATGCCTTGCAGCAAGCCGGTGCTGACCGCCACCAGCGCCGAATTCCTGAACGCGCCAGTAGCGAAGGCGTTGGGCGCGCCGTCAAAAATGCCGACTTCCGGCATGCCGATACCTGCGCGCTCAGAGAGCTTGCGCACGGTATCGACAATCCAGGCTTCGTCCACATTGGTGGGCTGGTTGATGACCCGCACGCCCGAACTCCACTTGGCCACAGGCTTGCTGATCAGCAGCGAAATGATGGCACCGCCAAAGCCGAACACCAGCGCAAAGCCCAGCAAGGCGCCCAGATTCAGGCCGCTGCCGGTCAGATAGCGGTTAACCCCCAGCAAACTGGCCACCACGCCCAGCACCGCGACCACCAGGACGTTGGTGAGAACAAACAGAATGATGCGTTTCATGATTTCCTTCTTTAAAAACCGGTAAGTCACAACCCGACGAACCGAGAAATGTTTCAAATGGTAAGGGTGAACCGTGCCAAAGCCAGCCAAACCGGACTCAATTCCACATGGTGGCTGGCTATTTGAGCGGTGCTGCCAGGGTCCGTCTGGCCACCCTGAACACGCTAGGGTCATCGTAAAACCCTGGCACCTCATTGCCGAGCCACCACAGCGGCACGCCTAGCACCGGCAGGTGGGCAAAGGGTTTGCTCGCCAGCTTGTCAGCGCTCAGGTCCGCCGCCAGCCAAGTGTCTACATCTGCTATTTCATCTGTAGCTGGATGCACCCGGTAGACGTGGGCTGACATCGATTTTCTTGGGACAACCAGTTTTTCCAGCAAAGCGTGACCAAACAGCGTCAGTTGGGACTGCTGCCACAGCGGGCGCAGTTCACCAAACACCCGGCACCAGTCTTTGTCCACCAGTGCATCCCACAAGGCGTCAGGCGCGCGCAGCAAAGCGGCGTTTTCGTCAAACAGCGTGAGGGCATCGCGCGTCGGGCCGCGCACCGGGGCGATGCCGGTCTGGGCGATTTGCGCCGCGTGCAGCTGATTCAGCCGCCGCTTGGTCAGCGGAAAGTTCATCCAAGCCAGTGCATTGAAAAAGTCGTGCAAGCCCTTACGGGTCGGGCACCCTCCACTATCAAAAATATATTGTTCATAAGCCATGCCCGGCGGCAGGTCCGACTGCGGCACAAAGCGCACCGGAGCTTGGCCGGGCGCTGGCCAGAGCGCCTGGGCAACGTTGTTCAGCGCCTCGGGTTGCGGCATGCCCGCCAAAACCAGATGGGCTGCGGGCTCACCCAGCGTACGCCACGGCGACAGCCAGGGTGCCCGCCAATTGATCGTGGCAATCAAGATGCCAACGGTGCCGGGGTGTACTGCACCGTTCTGGGTTTCTCGGTCGGGGCCAGTACGAACTGGTTCGAAAACTTTTTCAGCAGCTTGGTGGCGGTCATGTTTTTGCCGCGCAATTTGGCGTCGAGCAGCGCCTTGGCCACAGCCGCCAAGGATTGCGGCTGCCCGGTTTGCAGCGCAGGCACCGCCGCCAGAATGGCCGCTACGTCAAGCATCGGCATCTGATTGACGGCTAGGTCGGCCGCCCTGGACGTCGCTTTGTCAGGCTGCCGTGCGTTGTTGCCAGCGTTTTCCGCCAGCAAGGTGGCCGGTATTTCAGAGGATGTGGGTTCAATGACCGCCTTGTTACGAGAGGTTGTTTTGCTTGCTGTTTTTTTGGCGGGCGTTTTGGCTGCTGGTGACTTGGGTGTCTGTGGTTTGGCTGAGGGCGCTTGCTCTGCAGACAGCTGGCTGGTGGCAGTCTTTCGGGCTGCTGTTTTGCGTGGCGTCTTGCGCGCGGGCGTGGCCAGGCTGGCCAGCGGCGTTGCGTCCTGATGCGACAACTCCGGCCCGACCAGAATCACCCGGTCATAGGCAGGAATGGCCTCCCTGCCCATCTTGCTGCGCTCGGAGACACACACGACGCGGATGCCCCGTTCACGCAGACGCACCACCAGCGGCGTGAAATCCGCGTCTCCCGAGCCGATAACGATCAGCCCCGGCGTGGGCGTTTGGCAAGCCAGTTCCATGGCATCCACGGCCAGCGCCATGTCGGTGGTGTTTTTGCTCAGAGCCAGGTTCACAAATGGACGCACCGCCCAGGCTCGCAAGGTGTCGGCCAGGGCTTTGAGGTTCTCGGCGCTGCCATAGGCGCGGCGCACCGGCAGACGGCCTTCGGTTTCCTCCAGCACCCGAAACGCCTCGTCCACCCAGGCGCCTGAATTCAGGTTGTCCGCATCAATCAGAAATATATTCATGGGAACTCCTTCATGGATCGTCGGGCCTGATTCAGACTGGCCAATCTCAGCCTTGCAGCCGCCAAGACAGCGCCTCGCCACTGGCCAGGGGTTTGAGTTCGGCCTGACCGAAGGCAAAGCTGGCTGGTGGCGTCCAACTCTCGCGCTGGAGCGTGATGGTGCCGGTGTTGCGCGGCAAACCGTAAAAGTCGGCCCCGTAAAAGCTGGCAAAGGCTTCCAGCTTGTCCAGCGCACCCACCGAATCAAAGGCCTGCGCATACAGCTCCATGGCGGCGTGGGCGGTGTAGCAGCCAGCGCAACCCGTGGCGTGCTCCTTCAAATGCACGGCGTGCGGGGCGCTGTCGGTGCCGAGGAAGAACTTCGGGTCACCGCTGGTGGCCGCAGCCAGCAAGGCCTGGCGGTGGGTTTCACGTTTGAGCACGGGCAGACAGTAGTAATGCGGGCGGATGCCGCCGGTGAAGATGGCGTTGCGGTTGTACAGCAGGTGGTGCGCGGTGAGCGTGGCCGCCTGAAAGCGCGCATCGGCGGCCTGCACATAGTGCACGGCTTCACGCGTGGTGATGTGCTCCATGACGATCTTGAGTTCAGGAAAGTCGGCGCGCAGTGGGATGAGCTGGGTGTCGATGAACACGGCTTCGCGGTCAAACAGGTCGATGTCGGGCGAGGTCACTTCGCCGTGCACCAGCAGCGGCATGCCCGCGCGTTGCATGGCTTCAAGCGTCTTGTAGGTCTTGCGGATGTTGGTCACACCGGCATCGCTGTTGGTGGTTGCACCGGCCGGGTAGAGTTTGACGGCAACCACACCAGCCTCTTTGGCCCGCTGGATTTCTTCAGCGGGCAGCTTGTCGGTGAGGTACAGCGTCATCAGTGGCTCAAAACGCAGGCCTTTGGGCACGGCGGCGAGGATGCGCTCACGGTAGGCCAGCGCCTGCGCCGTGGTGGTCACCGGTGGGCGCAGGTTGGGCATGATGATGGCGCGGGCAAACTGGGCTGCGGTGTGCGGAACCACGGTGGCCAGCGCATCGCCGTCGCGCACATGCAGGTGCCAGTCGTCCGGGCGGGTCAGGGTCAGGGTTTCAAGGGTTGTAGGCGTGGAGGTCATGGCGCGTATTGTCCCCAATCCGCGTGACGCCCGGCAATCCGTCCGCACAGCGCGATACACCTTTGCGTGATTGCCATGCTTCTCCGATGGATGCTGTCTGAAGAAGACGCAGCTCGTACGTGCCCGTGGGGGGCTTGGGGGCAACCGATAATCCGCCATTCGTACAACCATCCCATGCCCTGCGTGACGCATCTGCTTCCTGAATACTTCGCAAAATTTGTCGCCGACCGACAATCAGTGCGTGCTTACCTGCCCACCTCTGTGTCAGATGGCGTGCTTCATCAGATACTGATGGACGCGCGCCGCGCACCCAGTGGTGCCAATCTGCAACCGGGGGCCTTCATCCTGGTGCGGGGTGATGCCCGAGTCAAGCTGTCTGCTGAACTCACTCAGGCGTCCAGGGGCGGGCTTCAAGAGGTGGAGGATTACGCCTATTTTCCCAAGCCCATGCCGTCAGTCCTCAAACGCCGCCAGGTGGCCGCCGCCAGGGCGCTGTATGGCGCGCTGGGCATCGAACGCGATAACAGTGCGGCCCGTGATCTGCAATTCGAACGCAATTTCCGATTCTTTGATGCGCCAGTAGCCCTCATGGTCACCATGGATCACGATTTCGGCAGCGGGGGTTACATGGATCTCGGTATGGCCATTTATGGGCTGATGCTGTCTGCGCAAGCACACGGGTTAGCGAGTTGCGCCATTGGTGCCTTGGCCTCTTACCCAGGTTTAATTCGTCGCAGCCTGGGATTGAATGACAAAACCAATATCGTCTGCGGCATCGCATTGGGTTATGCCGACGATGCGGCCCCGGTCAACAAGACCAAAACCACCCGGTGTGAGTTAGAAGAGTTTTTCCGCGTCATCGGCTAAACCACATTCGATGGACGCAATGGGCGGACCTTATAGGCGTTCAACAATGACCGCGGCGCCTATGCCTCCAGCGCCAGCAATGGCTGCGAGTCCCATCGCCCCAGATATTTCATCGTGGTCAAGGTCCGACAACAAGCGCACCAGCGCCACAGCGCCAGACGCGCCAATCGGGTGCCCTCGCGCCAATCCGCCACCGCGCCGGTTGATCTGTGAGGGCGCTAAGCCCAGTTCCTGACAAAAGCTCAAACCCTGCACGGCAAACGCATCGTGCAGTTCGATCGCCCGCAAGTTGCCGCCAGCACCGATTCCTGCGCGCAACATGGCCGCTTGTGCAGCAGCCTGGGCGGCCAACAAGGGTCTGCTTGGGTCGCTGCCCATAGAGCACGATCCAATCCACGCCGCCCGCGGTGCCATGCCAAGGTCTCGACATGCATCTGGTGTTGCCAGCAGCACCAGGGCGGCACCGTCGGCTTTGGAGGATATCGACAGGCTACTCACGGCACAAGCGCTGGCGGGAGATCGCTGCACGGCAACGGGTATGCGAGCCGCACGTTCGGGCGACATTTCGCGCGGATAGGCGTCGTGATCCAGACCATTGACAATCACGATCTCCTCAGCCAATCGCGGCCGATGGGTCACGGCACGGTGATGGCTCTGGATGGCATAGTCATCTTGTTGCCGACGTGTGAAACCCTGTTTCTCGGCAAAGTCTGCGGCAGATTCCAGAAGATCCGGGTCGCGTGCCGGGTCGGGTGAAAATGCCGGGCGCTCGTAGGTGGCGGCAACCTCCCCCGGATGCATGGGTCGATGCTGCCGGATTGGGGACCGACTCCAGGCCTCCACACCACCAGCAATGACAACCCGGGCTTGGCCAGAAACCAACATGCCCACGGCCATCGATATGGCGTCCAGGCCGGAACAGCATTGGGTATCCACAGACAACGCGGCGCACCGATCCGGCAAGCCAGCGGCCAAAGCAAGCATGCGGGCCGGGTTGCCACCTGCCCCCAAGGCATTGCCAATGATCAGTGCATCCACCGCTTCAGGAGGCACCGCTGCGCGCTGTAACAGCGAACGCAGCACGGGTGCGGCCATGTCATGGGGATGCAGAGTACGAAACGCGCCCCCATGCGGCGCAACCGCGGTACGCGCCCACGCGGCAATCAGTGCAGCGCCGTCAGACATGGCGCCTGCGTTTGCAGATCAGCGTCGAGGTGATCGCGAAGGGTTTGAGCCAGTCTGCGGTGATCTGTTTTTCCACTGATGGTATGAGCCCAGTGTGCACACAAAAAGTATTTTCTGGGGGTTTTATAGGATTCCAGGCGTTGCCTGCACCAGGCGCTGAGCTGCAAGGCGTCGGGGTATGCATCTGCCACGCCGGATGCCCATTGGATCAGCGCAACCACCTGAGAGCCACGACGTGCATCCTGTACGCCGTGCACCGAGGCCATGGCAATGGCCGGGTGTGCTTGCAGGACAGCCTCCAGTTCCTCGGCAAACAGGTTCTTTCCCTGGGTGACGATCATGCGGTTTTGCCGACCTGCCAGACATAGCCGCCCTTGGTCATCCAGATAACCCAGATCACGCACGGATAGCCAATCGCCATCGCGTAGGGCAATCGTGTCGTCATTTTCAGAGCCAACATAGTCCATGAACAGCATGGGACTGCGCACATAAATCAAGCCAGCACACTCTTCCTCAAGCTCTTGCCTGATCTGAATGTCCACATTGCTGAAGGGGCGGCCAACCACTGCCGCCGGTGTTGTTGCGTCGGTATCCATCCAGGCAATGAAACTGGTCTCGGAGGCACCATAAAACTCGACGATGCGAGCGCGAGGAAAGAGGCTACGCAATTCTGTGGTTCGGTTGCGCATCCAGCGCGCACCACTGATCAAGATGAGGCGAACCTCTTGAATGGGCGCCATGTGCCGGTGCTTGGCCACGTCAATCATCAGGATCAGTTGACTGGGTACTGCGATCATGCACGGCGTCAGTCCTTGCCGCAAAGTCTCCAACGCAGCGGCAGCGGAAAAGCGCTCCTGTACCACCACACCGGCCCCGGTCCATATGCCCAGCAACATGCCAAACAGAAAGAGCGAGTGCGAATCCCGACCCGGAGCCAGAATGCGACTTCCCGCATCCGGACCGAAATCCTGCAAACAAACCCTAAAGCTCTCAGCCCAGGATCGGTGATCGCGCCGGAAACCTTTTGGCAAGCCAGTACTGCCGGAGGTATAGCCGACGTAAAAGGGGGTTGACGGCTGCGGTGACGGCATCTCACTTGCGACATTTGGCACAGATTCCTTGACGGTTTTTTGGACAGCGGGCAACCAGTCCGGGTCTCCAACTGCGGCGCAACGTCCGCTGGCGACAATCCCGAGAAAATCGACCAGCCGCTGCACCATGGGCAGGGAGTCATCGACCAACACCGTGGCCGCAGCTTGTTGCTGTGACAGGGCGTGCGCCCGACGCTCTACGTCCGCATGCAACTGGGCAAAAGTGAGCGAATCAACGCCGTTGCTGATGGCAATGGTCTCGCCCTGCGAATGTGCCCAATCTGCCAAAGGCGCATGCACCAGACCAGAGGCTTGCGCCGGCGTCATTTCAGCGCACGGCCTCCAAAATGCCAGTCAGGCACGCCGCGGGCGATTGTTTGAACCACCATGGCACACACCAAACATTTGATCAAGTCACCGGGCACAAATACCAGGGTGCCAAAGAACGCTTGCGTCCAAGTCAGATTGGCGATCCGCACCAGGCCAACGACGCCAAAGGCGTGGACAACCATCAGTCCACCCAAGCCGGAAGCAAAAAAAGCGCTGATCGCTGCGCGGTTTGGCGTGGAACTCGGCAGCTTGGACATCACCCATCCCGTCACCAAAGCACCAAACGGCCAACCCAGCAGATAGCCGGTGGATGGGGCCAAGAAAACGCCCAGACCGCCCCGACCGCCCGACAGCAGTGGCAACCCAAGGGCAACGGCACACAAAAACAGCGTGACGGCTTGCAGGGCCCTTTTAGGGCCGAGCATGCAGCCAGCCAACATAACGCCCAGGGTCTGCAAAGTGATAGGGACCCCCAATGGCAAATCAATTTTGGGGATAAGGCCAAATACTGCCAACAATGCCGCAAATAGGGAAACCAGGGCAAGGGAACGCGATGAATTCATAAGGCGAATGATGCTCGTTGGAGAAAAGGGCAAAGCGACAATGTCATTCGCCCATGCGCAATTCAAGTGTATCTGCGACCCGACGCGCTGAAATCAGCATCTGGATAGTCAGTGGTGCCAACAAATGCAAGCCCCCTGCTTTGCCGGTGCGAATCCGGTGTGCCTCATCGAGGCGCTTCCAAGCCGTAAAGAAGTGCTCAATAAAGCGCAGCATGATCGCCAACTGCAAGGCCAGTCGCTCGGTTCTGATGCCTAGCCGCTGCAGGGGAGCCAACCATCGCTCGAACACGGTCAGTAAATCACCGGTGCGGGTGGTGACTGTCAGTGCGATGCCGAGCATGGAGGCGCTGATCAGCCGCAGGGCACTGACCAACCCCAGCACAGGATGTTGCATATAGCTGTGAAATGCCATGATCAGCAGGCAAGCCAGAATGACTGACGTGACCAGCTTGCGGGCTGGCAAGATGGCGCGCCCAAGGGACACAAACATCAGGCCACACATCACGGTGCCGACCATGAGCACCATGGGGTTGTCCATCCAATATTGCAAAGTGCCCAAAACCGCAAACATCAGCAATTTGACGGATGCCGACACCCGATGTAGCCAAGTTTGGTCTTCGCTGTAAAGACTTCCCATGCAATGTATATCTCGAGTTGCTATTGAAAAGATAAGGCTTGCGCTGCAATGCGCCCGGCCACATCAGCTTGGTACGCGTCACAAACCCTTTGCCCAGGGCCATCCTCTCGAACTTGCCCCTTGTCCAGCCAGATCACTCGCTCGAAATGACGGACATGATCCAGCAGATGGGTGGACAGGACGATTTGTTGGCTTGCACGGGCAATGTCCCGACTAAGTAGTGCCTGGCCTGGCTGGTCCAAGCTGGCGAAGGGCTCATCGAGCAGTAACAATTCGGGCGATGCAATCATCAGCGCAAGCCAGCAAACATGTTGTCGCTGCCCCTGACTTAAGCTGCCGATGGTGCGTTCAGACCAGTGCGCCAAGCCTCTGGCGCCAAGAAAATCGCGCGATTTTGCGATGGCATCCCGTCGTGACATGCCGCTAGGACTCAAGCCCAGAGCCAACTCCTCCTCGACCGTGGGGAAAATGATTTGCTCATCCGGGTTTTGAAACATCATGCCAACCAACCCAGGACGCTTGCTACTGACTTGCCTGGCATCCAGCCCCCGCACCTGGACGCTGCCGGAATGGGACAGGTCCAATCCGCAAATCATGCGAAACAGGCTGCTTTTGCCTGCCCCGTTGTCGCCAATCAGTCCGATACGATGTTCATTGAGTTCAAGTGTCAGATGAGAAAAAATCTGCTTGCCGCCGCGAAGCAGAGACGCGTCGCTGATGTGCAATAGATGCGATCCAGGCGATTGTTCGCCTGGGTCATGGGTAATCGTGGTTTGATTTGGCACCCCGCGATTTTCATGTATCTCTTGGATCACAGACTAAATCCGCAACGCTGGAGCCTGCCGCTTGAGGGCGACGCGAATGCGTTCAATGGTATCTTCAACCGCCGCCTTGCTGGAGACATCCAGCCCCAGGCGGCGTGCAATGTCGTTCACCCGCGCTGGATTCAGCGGCAGGCCACCTGCGTCGACGGCGGCAATCAGCGCCTGGGCGCGTTCATAGTCGCTCGGCGGCGTCTTGACGCCAAACACGACGGTCTTGAGCCGACTCAGCAGCTTGCGCCCCGGCATTCAGCACCCCACCACGGCGCAATAGGCTTGGCGAGTCTGCGGTGCCACCGAGTCCAGCACCTGCGCGTAAGGGCTTTTGTGCTGTGCCATCAGGCGCGCCGAGGCCACCAGCTTGGAGCGGCAATACCAGTGACAGGTGTGCTGCATCAAAAACAGCTCAGCCATCATGGTGAACGCCTGCTGCTTGCGCGTCTGGCCATCACGGCGGGTCGAGGCCAGGGTGATGGCCTTGGCGTGAACGGCCAGCGCCTTGCGCGCGTCAAAGGTATAACCCGGCAGCCACTTGGCGGCGTACGGCAGGGCGATGGGCAATTTGCTGACGCGGCCCTGTGGCTCGCTCACCTTGGCAAAGCTCAACACAAAGGCATTGAACTGGCTGCACAACTCGGTCTCGGAGGTAGTCAGGTTGCTCCAGATGGACGCCTGGCGCTCGGGGTCGGTCTCACCCAGGGCGCGCAGATAACCATGAATCAGGTTTGCCATCAGCTTCTCGATCTGGTATTTGGCCAGATACGTCCCCAACAAAGCAATGCGCACCCGCTGGTCACGCTGCGTGTACGCGTTGAGCCCGAAACCGATGACAAAAACCGCAATAAAAATTTCCATAAAAAAGACGTCTACCCCTCATTAAACCTGCACTTGTAGCTATTTAATCAATAGTTTCTGAAAGACCCTATTCGGCACGGGACGCGCATGCCAAAATAAACCATGCCCGAACCTGCCAACCGCGCCGAAGACACCGTCAAACTGGACGCATCGCCCACCATGGCGATGACCACGCTGTATGGCGCAGCCATTGGCCCCATTGGCAGCGATTATTACCTTCCCCTCTTCGAACGCTTTGAGGCCGCCGGACGAGGCACCTTGTCGTGGAACTGGTCCGCCTGCCTCTACAACCTGAACTGGATGTTTTTCCGGGGACTTTGGGGCGCTGCTCTGGTGGCGGCAGGAGCCCTAACGGGTACCGCGTTGGTGTTGATAGCTTTAGGCCACCTGGTGTTCAACTGGCCACCTGAGCTGCTATACGGCTTGCTGTTGGCGTGCCTGGCATTGGTCTTTCTGGTGCCCGGCGCGTGGGGCAACGCGCTGCTGTACAACCACAGCCGTTCGGCCATGATGACCGCCGTGGCCAACAACAAGACGCTGGTGCAGGCTTGCGCCGAACTGAGCCAGCACGCCAGCTCACGCCTGCGCTTCATCCGCATTCTGGTGATAAACCTGACACTGATCGCGCTGGCCAGCTTGACCTACGTGATGCTGTCGGACAACAACGCGCCAGTCAGCCCCAAACCCTATGCGGCGCCAGCACTGGTCAGCGCATCAAGACCGGCCATTGCTGCACAACCTACCGCCAGTAAAGCCGAGCCCGCTGCCAGCGCAACAGAACTACCGGCAAGCGGTGTGACGTCAGTGGCCAGCTCGCCGGTCAAAGCCGCTTTTTTGGCGCCATCAACTGCAGCTTCAGCATCTGCGGCGCCACAGGCCTTGCTGGCCACTTCAGCACCGGCGCAAGCGAGCTCACAAGCCGTTTCTGCACCGGCCATGACGGCCATCAAAGAAGTGAAAGCGCCCCCACCCACTCCACAGATCAAAGCCAAATTGCCGGTATCAGCGCCTGCCCCGGCCGAAGGGTTTTATGTCAATGCCGGACTCTTTGCCAACCCTGACAATGCGCATCGCACCCTGACACAGCTAAAGGCAGCTGGCTTGCCCGCTACGGCACAGGAGTTGGAAAGCAGCCAGGGGCCTCGCACCCGGGTTCGGGTCGGACCTTTTACCAAGCGCGCCCGGGCTGCGGCAGCGATCAAGCAAATCAAGGCCTTGAACCTTGACGCAGCGCTTGCAAAACCTTGATCCGGGGATTAAATTCAGCACACCTCTCACGACGCAGGAACACCCATGACCTCCATCTCGTCGATCTCCCTCTCTGGCATGAACGCTGCGCAAACCCAGCTCAACGCAACGGCGAACAACATCGCCAACTTCAACACCGAAGGGTTCTCGCGGCAAGAGGTAGTGCTGACCGCCCAACCCGAAGGCGGCGTATCGGCAGGCGTGGGCACCGCCTCAGAGCCCGGAGCGTCACTGGAAACCGACATGGTTTCGCAACTGCAGGCCAAAAACGCTTTTCTGGCCAATTTGGCGGTCTTCAAAACCCAGGACAAGATGGCCGGGACGCTGCTCAGCCTGCAGGCCTGAGGCACCATACGGCTCTGGCCCGGCAAGCACCAACGGCGATCTGCGCCATACCTGGTTTCCGTAAAACCCGGATAGACAGGACCGCATCACAACCGTTTCCGGTACTCAGCTTTCCAGCTTGAACACCGCCACCGTGTTGACCAGTTCCTGGGCCTGTGACTTGAGGCTGCTGGCCGCAGCCGCCATTTCCTCCACCAAGGCGGCGTTTTGCTGTGTGACCTGGTCCATTTGCGTAACTGCTTCGCCCACCTGACTGACGCCCTGGCTTTGTTCGCCACTGGCGGCGCTGATCTCGCCCATGATGTCGGTCACGCGCTTGATGGCGGTGACCACCTCGTTCATGGTGCTGCCCGCCTCGTCCACCAGCATGGTGCCTTGTTCGACCCGCTCGACGCTGGTGTTGATGAGTGTCTTGATTTCCTTGGCGGCCTCGGCGCTGCGCCCGGCCAGTGAACGCACTTCACTGGCTACCACGGCAAAACCACGGCCCTGCTCACCGGCACGAGCGGCTTCTACCGCAGCATTCAAAGCCAGGATGTTGGTCTGGAAGGCAATGCCGTCAATGACGCTGATGATGTCGGCAATCCTGCGACTGGCTTCGTTGATGCCTTTCATGGTTTCCACCACCTGGGCCACCACTTCACCGCCTTGCACGGCCACGGATGAGGCGTTCATGGCCAGCTGGTTGCCCTGGCGGGCGTTGTCAGCGTTTTGTTTGACGGTGGCGCTGAGCTGCTCCATGCTGGCAGCGGTTTGCTCCAGCGCGCTGGCTTGGCTCTCGGTGCGTGCGGACAGGTCATTGTTGCCCTGCGCGATTTCGGCGCTGGCGGTAGCAACGCTTTCAGAGCCATTGCGCACACCCGCCACCACTTTTGACAAATTGAGCCGCATCACCTCCAGCGCACCCAATAGCTGGGCGGGCTCGTCGCTGCCAGTACTGACCAGGGGGCTGGACAGATTGCCCGCGGTGAACTCCCTGGCCGCCACCACAGCGGCAAGGATCGGATGGCTGATCTGACGCGATATCCACATACCCAGAAAAACCGCCGTACCCAACACTACAACCAACACCACGGCCACGTTGACCATGGCGCTGGTGTACGAAGCGTGCCCGTCTTGCGCAGCTTGGTCAGCCCCTTTGACGTGCGCCGCAACCATCCCATCGAGCGTCTTGAAAAGGGCGCGAAAGCTGGTCCTTGATTCATCTTTGAGGTACTTGACGGTGGCCTCCTGACCTTGCGCGCCAACATCAGACAATGCAACCAGCTTGGTGCTGGTGGCCAGGTAGGCCTTGATTTCTCTCTGGTACCGTTCAAACATCTTGCGCTCTTCAGGTGAATCCAGGCGGCTCCCAAAAGCTTGCCCAAGCGCGTTCAACTTGACCACGTCGGCGGCCAGGCGATCTGCCTCGGGTTTTTTCTCTTCGGCACTAACCGCAATCACATGCTGCAACTCGGCCCGCCGCATGTCGTTCAACAACGCTTGCAGATCACTCGCTACCTTGATGGCGGGCAGCCAGTTCTCCGACAACTCGGTGGTGTCAGTATCAATGCGCCCCATCTGCACCATGGACAAAACGCCGATCAGCGCCGTCAGAAACACCATCACCCCGAAGCCGATATTCAGCTTGATGCTGATTTTGAAATGCGATAGGTTCATAGCCTCCGCTCCTTAAACAAATCCATATTCTTCAGATAGGCAATTTAGCGCCAAAAAAAGAGGCCTTTTCCAGATCCACCTCAAATAAACGCGACTTTGCACTGACTTTCTTACGGGTTCAATCGCAGGTCGGCTCCAGAGCTTGAAGCTTTCGTACAACGCAGACGAGAACGCACGCAACTTCGGTCTATGCTTTGCGCCAGCTTCGCATTCACCCATGCCGCTTCGGCCAAACACCAACGCCACCTGTTGCTACGCCGTGCTCCGCCACCTTCCTGCATGCTCGGTCGCAGAGATAAATCAACATCCATAGCAGCTAGCCCTTTGCTTATAAGGCATAGAGGTCAAAAACACTCACAACTCCTGCAAACAAGCCTTCGTGTGTTGCGCCACGTTTGCAGCCCAGCTCATCGGCCAGGCACAGGTCAGACCAGGCGCTCAGCTGCGGTGCCGCGTAAGAACGTGTGTTGTCATCCCCGAGCCGGAACACCGAAATGGCGTGCACCAGTTGCTGCGCTTGCTCTATGAGGGATTCCGCCGACGCGGCACTCACTTCCACCAGGGCGGCGTTTTGTTGGGTGGCTTCGTCCATTTGGGCCACGGCCTGACCAACTTGTTGCACACCATCACGCTGATGAGAAAACAGGTCGTAAGCCGCGACGATGTTTTCCAGCTTATAGGTGTGGGTTACCAAAAGGCCCAGGTCAACCCGGCCACTGGCAACCACATTGAGCAGACGGCGCATGCGCTCCTTGCCACCTGGGCACAGCGCGGTATTGATCCGGTGGTCACCCAGTCCGGCCGCAAAGGCGGAAATCGGATGCTCAAGTCACTGGAATACACCCCCAGGCTCGACAGCCACCGGGTTTGAGCACCCGCAGCGCTGACTCGAACGTGTGCTGCGTGCCCAGCGCTTCAATCGCCGAGTCTGCACCACGCCCCTGGGCGATCTTCATGATTTCAGCGACGACGTCGCAGTTTTTGAAGTTCAAGGTCAAGTAGGCCCCCTTTTTTTGGAAATGTCCAGCCGGTGATCGTTGCCATCCACAGCAATGATGGTGCTGGCACCCAGCAAACGGGCCCCGGCGGCGGCACACAAGCCAATCGGACCCTGGGCAAAAATCACAACGGTGTCGCCAATACTGATATTGGCGTTTTCTGCGCCCTTGAAACCGGTTGACATGATGTCCGGGCACATCAGCACCTGCTCGTCGGTCAAGCCATCGGGAACGGGCGCAAGATTGCCCTGCGCATCCGGCACCAGCACATACTCAGCCTGTGTGCCGTCAATCAGATTGCCAAAGCGCCAACCCGCCGTTGCTTTCAAGCCGTGACAACCACACAGCCCCGACGCAACAAGGTAGCTGCCATCCTGCGACGGCTCCCCGTCCTGCGTGGCATACGAGTTGAAATTGGGACAGATGGCGCCAGCAATGACGCGCAGTGGGCATAGAAATAGCTAGCCGAGCCCTTCCCAGTGCAGTGGCGGCCAACTGCAGTCATACTCTGCGGCAAGTCGTCTTTCTTTACCGCATTCAAGGACACACATCATGGCAACCATTGCATTTCTCGGCACCGGTCTTCTGGGTAGCGCTTTTGCCGAAGCTGCGTCTCAACGCGGCGACACGGTAACCGCCTGGAATCGATCGGCAGACAAAGCGCAGGCGCTGGCCCAATTCGGTGTCATCGCAGCAAAAAGTCCCTCTGAGGCCGTGCGAGATGCACAACGGGTGCACCTTGTCCTCAAGGATGACGTTGTCGTTGAGGAAGTGCTGGCTGCTGCGCGCCCCGGTCTGTCGGCCGACGCCATCATCATCGATCACACCACAACCTTGCCAGCGCTCACAGCAGCACGTGCGCAACGACTCCAGGCCGAAGGCATCCACTACCTGCACTGCCCCGTCTTCATGGGTCCGCCAGCGGCGCGCAAAGCGCTGGGCACCATGATGGTCGCCGGCCCCAGGGAACTGTTCTACAGCGTCGAGGCTGAGCTCAAGAAGATGACCGGTCGGTTGGAGTACATGGGTGAGCGCGCTGACCTGGCCGCTATTAACAAACTCTTTGGCAACGCCATGATCATCGGCGTTGCTGCCGTCATGTCTGACGTCTTGACCATGGCGCGGGCGAGTCACGTGAGTGCTGAAGAGGCCCTCAAACTGTTTGAGTTTCTCGATTTGAACGCGATCGCTTCCGGTCGTGGGGCCAATATGGCCAAAGGCGACTTCACTCCCAGCTTTGAGCTGGCCATGGCGCGCAAAGATGTTGGGCTGATGCTCGAAACCGCCGTCAATCGACCCATGGCTGTACTGCCGCAAGTGGCGACACGCATGGATCAGCTCATCGCTGCGGGGCACGGCGCTGATGATTTCAGTGTGTTGGGTATTGACGCGCAGCAGACGCCGTCGTGATCCGCTGTGCCAACAGCGCAACCGGTTGGTTGGTCAACGCCGCCGCCCCGCAGCATCACTGCGCCATGATCGGTTTGATCACGCTCTGACACATCCATGCTTTCAACACTTTGAACCTGGGGAATTCTGATGCAAAAAATTCTATTCATCGTCCACGCGGCGCCCTATGGCAGCGAACGTTGCTTGTCCGCTTTGCGCCTCGCCACCACGCTGGCTGGTCAAGACATGGAGCGACCCGAGATTCGCTTGTTTTTGATGTCGGATGCGGTGGTTGTGGGGCTGCCCAACCAGGTGGACGGCAATGGCAACGGCCTGCAAGGCATGTTGGAACTGCTGGTGAAGGAAGGCGTGCCCATCAAGCTGTGCCGCACCTGTGCCATGGCACGTGGTCTGGCAGACCTGGCGCTGCTGCCTGGCGTCACCATCGGTACCTTGCCGGAACTTGCCGAATGGACACTGGCCGCCGACAAGGTCATCACCTTCTGATGAATGCCCAGGCACGTTGCTAAGACGCGGTTTTCTTGAAAGATGTTGGGCTTCTCTATCGATGTCCCTTGCGAAGGACTGGTTACCCTGCTGACCTGACCCTCCATAGAACAGAAGTTCCGCCACCCCAAAAACTATCATTTGATAGCTGAAGGTCCTTTATGTTAAAGGGCTAGAGGCCTAAAAGGCTCTATACGCTTCATTCCATTTCTAAATTGTCCGTGTCGTTATGGCTTCGCCTTGCCGTGCACCAGCACTGTCTGCAGCTTTGCTGCCTAGACACAAATGATTTGGAAACGGAATCCGCACTCTGCTGCAGCACTTGTATCTGCCCAGACTGGCCAACTTCGCCAACCGGCCCGACAAGGTCAAACTGAGCACAGCGGCAAGGGATCGCCGCAGGCTGATATCGGCCTTTGGGTCAGACCCAAAGCGATCTGCCGACCGTGCCAACCCGTCATTTGGTCCATAAGTGGCACGACGCTGCAAAAACCTTGGTGTAACTCCGTCGGCATCGGCCTCAAGCCAAGTCCTCAGGCATATACAACCAGAGGACCACAGCTTTACCTCATTGAAGTCATTCATCAAACCGTCATAGCGAACAAGCAAGATACCTTGTGCCTGTTTTGGTGCGCTGCAATTTATTCAACGTTTCTCAAAGTATTTCAGGAGTTAGATCATGTTTCAAAAAACCGCTCTGGCAGCGGCTGCCGCGTCAGCCTTGCTTGCGTTAACACTACAAGGGTGTGGGGGGAGTTCAGACAGTGTCAGCACCCCAACAACAACCGCAGTAGCCGATGCGGCAGCCGCGTTGGCCACCACATCACCCATCAAGCACATCGTTGTGATCTTTGGCGAGAATGTTTCCTTCGACCATTATTTCGCCACCTATCCAGTAGCGACCAACCCGTCGGGCGAAACAGCGTTTACCGCAAAAGCCAATACACCAACCGTCAATGGTTTATCTGGCGCCCTGCTGACCAATAACCCTAACTTCACCAACACCGCCAATGGCACTGGCGCGGCCAATCCCTTCCGTCTGGACCCCTCACAGGCTGCCACCGCTGACATGGGACACAACTACAAACCCGAGCAACAGGCGTTCGATGACGGTCTGATGGACCTGTTCCCGCTCTATACCGGTGTTGCCGGTAGCGGTGGCAGTGGCGCTTTCAACACCAAGGGCTTGGTGATGGGTTACTACGATGGCAACACGGTCACCGCGCTGTGGAACTACGCGCAAAACTACGCCATGAGTGACAACTCGTTCAGCACCACATTTGGCCCTTCCACGCCCGGTGCCATCAACCTGATTTCCGGCCAGACGGGTGGTGTGGTTTATGACGGCACCACCTTGGCGGCAAGCGATGTGAATCACGCGACGCCTGACGGCCAGGGTGGCTACACCATGATTGGTGATGTGGATCCGACGGGTGACGTTTGTTCATCGACGACCAACTATGCCCACATGAAAGGCAAAAACGTCGGCGACTACCTGAACGCTGCTGGCATTAGCTGGGGCTTCTTCGAAGGCGGCTTCGATCTGACCTTGACCAACGCCAATGGCACCACCGGATGCGCGCGCTCATCGGTTTCCAGCATCGTTGGCGGGACTGGGTATGTGGACTACATTCCGCATCACCAGCCGTTCCAGTACTATGCCTCGACCGCAAATCCAACGCACAAGCGGCCTTCATCTGTCGCTGCTATCGGCACAGCGAACGACGGCGGAGCCAACCATCAGTACGACTCACACGACTTCTTTGATGCCCTGGCCGCAGGCAACATGCCAGCCGTCAGCTACCTGAAGGCACCTGCCATTCAGGATGGTCATGCGGGTTACTCGGACCCGACCGACGAGCAGCAATTCTTGACCAAGTCGATCAACACCATCATGCAAAGCCCGTTCTGGAAGGACACACTCATTGTTGTTGCCTACGACGACTCCGATGGCTGGTATGACCACGTCATGGGCCCCATCGTGAATTCCGGTTTTAACAGCCCGGCAGACGTTCTGAAAGTTTGCAAGGACCAAACCAAGACGGTAATGGCAGGTCCGGATGGCTATCCGGTTGCCGGTCGTTGCGGGTACGGCACGCGCCAGCCACTGTTGCTGATTTCGCCCTATGCCAAGGCCAACTTCGTGGATCACAGTGTGACCGACCAGACTTCGATCCTGAAATTCATCGAAGACAACTGGTTGAGCGGTCAACGTATTGCCGCTGGGACGTTTGACAACATTGCAGGCGGCCTCAACAGCATGTTGAATTTCGCCACGGGTGGCAGCACACCAGCGGTGATTCTTGACGCCAGTACCGGCGCGGTGAAGTAACACCTCTTTGGAAGTAAGAGGTCATGACGATCCGGTTGCGGTTTCACTGCGACCGGATCGTCTAACTTGGTTAGATCGGAGAAAAGCAGCATGAAATTCGCCAAATTCAAAGCGTTGAAGATGGGTCTGCGTCCCGGTTGTGGCGCTTTGTCGTTTGGCCTGTTGCTGTCGCTGTCGGGGTGTGGTGGCGCAGGTGGGGGCACGTCAGCCAGCACTGGCAGCACCTCCACCAGTGCAAGTACCTTGACGACCAGCACTTCGCTGTCTGCGATTGCCCAACTCGGGAAAAAGATTTTCTTTGATCCGAGCCTTTCGGCGTCTGGACAGGTTGCTTGTGCAACCTGCCACGACCCGGCCCAACACTATGGTCCGGCCAACACCCTCTCTGTTCAGTTCGGTGGACCAACGCTGACTGCTACTGGCATTCGGCAGGCACCCCAGATTACCTATGCTTACCGCAATCCCATTTTCAGCATTGGGCCGGATACCTCGACGCAAGAGAACATCAATGTTGCACAGGTTGCAGCCTCCAGCAGCAGCACCACAATTCCACAAAAAGTGGCCGGAGGCAGCGCGTCCAGCACGGCCATGGTGCCTCAAGGCGGTCTATTTTTGGACGGGCGTGTGGACACCCTGCAAGCGCAAGCGGATGGTCCGCTTTTCAACCCGGCAGAAATGGCCAATACCAACGTCAATGACTTGGTCACCAAACTCGCCAAGTCCTCTTACGCTGATGACTTCAAGCAGATATTTGGTAGCAATGTATTTAGCAATCCACAGATGTTGCTCTCAGAAGCCGAGGGCGCCATTGCACGTTTCGAGTTTGAAGATGCGTCATTTCATGCCTTCAACAGCAAGTACGACTACTACCTGGCTGGCAAAACCCAATTGACAGCATCTGAGCTCAATGGTTTGAAACTGTTTGAAGACCCTGCCAAAGGCAATTGCGCCGCCTGTCACCTGGATAAAAAAACCGCTGACGGCCAGCCACCGATGTTCACCGACTTTCAGTACGAAGCCCTTGGCGTGCCACGCAACAGCGCCATACCCGCCAATGCCGATCCGACTTTTTATGACCTGGGTTTGTGTGGCCCGGTACGGACGGATTTGACCGCACAAACCAATTACTGCGGCATGTTTCGCACGCCATCCTTGCGCAACGTCTCCACACGCAAGGTGTATTTCCACAACGGTATTTACAAGTCACTCAATGACGTGATGCAGTTTTATATGTTGCGGGACATCACACCAGAGCAGTTTTATTCTCGTGATTCCAATGGGAGCGTTCTCAAGTTCAACGATATTCCTGCGCTGTATCAGGCCAATGTCGACACCACAGATGCCCCATTCAATCGTAAACCGGGCGATTCGCCGGCGCTCTCTACCAGTGAGATTGCAGATGTCATCGCCTTTCTGAATACATTGACCGACGGTTTTCAGTCAGCCAATGCCTATGCGCCTTGACGCCTAGCCCAGTCAGTCTTCAAGTCGGCACGGGTATCGTCTGACTATTACCTTCCCGGTGATTGAGGGCTCTCCCTGCCAACCCGCCCTCAACAGAGCGGAAATATTCGCCACCAATTAACTATCACTTATATAGCTAGCTTCCCTTATCACATAGGGGCTACACACCTAAAACCCATACAACTACTCCGAACTTTGCTGCAGCGCCCACATCGACGCATAGCGGCCGTTGGCGGCCAGCAGCGCGGCGTGGGTGCCGCGTTCCAGAATGTGACCTGCCTCCATCACCAGAATCTCGTGCGCGTCCACCACCGTCGATAGCCGGTGAGCGATCACCAGGGTGGTCTTGTTGCGCGCCACGCTTTGCAGTTCGGCCTGGATAGCGCGTTCGTTGGCGCTGTCCAGGGCGCTGGTGGCTTCGTCAAAAATCAGGATTGGCGGGTTTTTCAGCAGGGTGCGGGCAATCGCCACACGCTGTTTTTCACCGCCGGACAGTTTCAGGCCGCGCTCGCCGACCATGGTGTCGTAGCCCTTGGGTGTGGCGGTGATGAAGCTGTGAATGTGCGCGGCTTTGGCCGCCGCCTCCACATCTTCGCGGCTGGCGCCAGGGCGGCCATAGGCAATGTTGTATTCCACCGTGTCGTTGAACAGCACCGTGTCTTGCGGCACGATGCCAATAACGGCACGCACGCTGGCCTGGGTGACCTGTTTGATGTCTTGCCCGGCAATCAGAATCTGGCCGCCTTGCACGTCGTAAAAGCGAAAAAGCAGCCGCGCCAGCGTGGACTTGCCCGAGCCCGACGGGCCGACCACCGCCACGGTTTTGCCAGCCGGGATGTCAAAGCTGATGTCGTGCAGGATCGGGCGCGCCGGGTCGTAGGCAAACTGCACGTGCCTAAAGCTGACGCTGGCATTGCCCGCGTCGGCGTGCAGCGCCTGGCTGCTGTGATCGGCCAACGCCAGTGGCAGCGCGCCCGGCAAGTCGGCGATCTCGCGCTCGCGCTCCATCAGGGTGAACATTTTTTCCAGGTCGGTCAGGCCCTGTTTGATCTCGCGGTACAACACGCCCAGAAAACCCAGCGGAATGTAGAGCTGAATCATGAAAGCGTTGACCATCACCAGATCGCCCAGCGTCATGTGGCCGTTCACCACGCCCAGAGTGGCGCGCCACAGCATGGTTACCAGGCCAGCGGCAATGATGAGCTGCTGGCCGGTGTTCAAAATGCTCAGCGTGGTCTGGCTTTTGAGCGCCGCCTTGCGGTAGCGTTCCAGGTTATCGTCGTAGCGCTTGGCCTCGAATTCTTCGTTGTTGAAGTATTTGACGGTCTCAAAATTGAGCAGCGAGTCGATGGCGCGGCT
This sequence comes from Rhodoferax sp., assembly GCA_031291305.1. GTDB lineage: Bacteria > Pseudomonadota > Gammaproteobacteria > Burkholderiales > Burkholderiaceae_C > Rhodoferax. Next base: position 143,228 of record JARLJH010000058.1, read on the forward strand.
GTGCGCGGTGGAGTCCAGCTCGTTCATCTGCTTTCTGAACTGGGTGCGCCACTCGGTCACCAGAATGGTGAAGCTGATGTAGACCACCAGCGCGATGATGGTGATGCCAGCAAACCAAACGTCAAACTTGACCGCCAAGTAGGTCAGCACCATGCCGACTTCGATCAGCGTCGGAAAGATGCTGTAGAGCGAATAGCTGATGAGCGAGTGCACGGCGCGGGTGCCGCGTTCGATGTCGCGCGTCATGCCGCCGGTCTGGCGCTCCAGGTGAAAGCGCAGGCTCAGGGCGTGCAGGTGGCGAAACACCTTCAGGCTGATGGAGCGTGAGGCGCCCTCGGTAGCTTTGGCAAAAATCAGCTCGCGCAATTCTGCAAACAGCGTGGTCGACAGGCGCAGCAGCCCATACGCCACCAGCAGGCCCAGTGGAACCACCAGCAGCGCCTGGGTATTGAGGCCGCCTTTGGGGTTCATCGCGTCAATCAACTGCTTGAGCAGTACCGGCACGCCCACATTGGCCACTTTGGCCCCCACCATGAAGGCCAGCGCCAGCATCACGCGCCACTTGTATTGCCACAGATAGGGGAAGAGCCGCTGCAGGGTGGACCAGTCAGAACGCGGGGCGATTTGGCCGTTGGGCAACAGGGTAGGAGGGGGAGTAGGTTCGCCAGAGCGGCGCATGGGTGACAATTCCTGAATTAACTAACCTGGATTGTGCCCATGTCTGAAAGTCCCCGCCCCGCTGCCAACCAACTGGTGCAGCTACCCACCGATGAGAAACTGGTGCTGAAAGTCATCCCCATGCCACGCGACGTGAACGCCAATGGCGACATTTTTGGTGGCTGGGTCATGGCGCAAGTGGATATGGCCGGTGCCGTGATTGCCGCCACTGTGGCAGGCGGACGCATGGCCACCGTGGCAGTGAATGAATTCGTCTTCAAGCAACCGGTGCGTGTGGGAGACATCCTGAGCTTCTTTGGCAAGCTAGTGCGCATTGGCCGTACATCCATCACGGTCAAGGTCGAGGTCTATGCCGAACACTTTCAAGCGCAAGGCCAATACACCAAGGTCACCGGGGCGTCGCTGACCTACGTGGCATTGGACGAGAACGGTAGACCGCGTGAAGTGCCCAAGCCTGCGCCCTGATTTGCTATATCAACAATAGCTATAAGCCAAGGTAACAAAGGGGCTAGAAGGCTATTTTCCTTGCAACCTCAAACAAACCCCAGCCGCTTGGCCGCTGACAGCACCAGCACCACCTCGCTGGTGGCCTTCGTGAAAGGCGTGTTGGGGGCCAGGGCATCTTCTGCTTGCTCGTAACGCCGTTCATTGATCAACTGCCCCACCTGACCGGCCACCTGATGGAACTGCGCGTGCTTGTCGATCAGTGCCGTAAAGCTGGCGCGCCCGCTCAAACGCTGACCATCCCCATAAATCCACTTGCCCAAACCACAGCAGTCGTCACGCGACAGGGTGGCCACATCGACCTTGTCACCGTTTTCAATTGCCTGGCGCAACTTGACCTTCCACTGGCGATGGCCGTCAATGATGCCATCCACGTCAATGCCTTCCAGCAGCGCGGATGCTTTGGCACCGGGCAGCTGAAATTCGTCGACCTGCGCCGCCATGCGAACCGCCGAGCCCTGCAGGGCGTTGGCTGCAGCGGCTGTTTCCTCCACCAAGGCCGCATTGGCCTGGGTATTGCGGTCCAGCTCATGGACCGCCTGACCAATCTGGCCGATGCCCAGGCTTTGTTCCCGTGCGCCATTGGCCACTTCGTCCAACAATTGCTTGATCGACGTGGCGTTGTCGACGATCTGGTGCATGTGGTCACCCGCCAAGTGAACGATCTCGGAGCCCTTGGTCACCTCTTCGGTGCTGCTGGTGATCAGCGTCTTGATCTCCTTGGCGGCAGTGGCACTGCGACCGGCCAGGGCACGCACCTCGGTGGCCACCACGGCAAACCCGCGGCCCTGCTCACCCGCACGCGCGGCCTCAACAGCCGCGTTGAGCGCCAGAATATTCGTCTGGAACGCGATGCCGTCAATCACGCCAATGATGTCGCTGATGCGTTGCGAGGACACCTGAATGCGGCCCATGGTATTGGCTACGTCCTGCATCACCGTGCCGCCCTGACTGGCAGTGCTGGCGTTGTCGGTGGCGATCTGCGAGGCCTTGCCCACGGATTCGGCCGTCATGGCCACGGTGGAATTGGTTTGCTCCAGCGCCGCAGACGATTCCTCCAGTGCGGCAGCGGCCGACTCGGTTCGACCGGCCAGATCCTGGGTTCCATGGGCGATTTCCATACTGGACAGAACCACGGTTTCAGCGGCCGCTTTCACTTGCTCCACCGTCAATGCCAAGGCCTGCTGCATGTACCCCAGCTCCTTGAGCATGCCGGTTATCTCGTCTTTGCCCTCCAGTTTCACGGGTGTACGCAAATCGCCCATGGAAATGCCGATCAAATGCTGGCGCAGGTTTCTAAAACCTTGCGCCATTGAATTCAGGCATCCCATGAGAAAGTAAGCCGCCAGCAGTAAGCTAGCCAGCGTGACGCTCAGCGCCAGCCAGAAGCTGCGCTGCAATGTTGCTTCCCGCTCGGCAAGCATGGCATCCAGCACTTGAAGATTTTTCTGCACTTGGTTGAACTGGCCATCCAGCGTACTGTTGGCAGCGGCAACAAATGCCACCGAATCGTCTTTGACATCGGTAGTCCCTGGCGGAACGCTGCTTCGCACCTGCGCAACCAATTCTTTCGTGCTCTGCAGGGCACCTCGACTCAATCGATCACGGTACGCTGGCGCAACCTGCTGCACCTTGTCCAGAGCCTTCTGCATCGACGCCATCTCCTGATCCATCAATGCAAGATAGCCCTGCAACCGCGCCATGTTGTCTGCGGTGATCTGGCCACCTTTGAGGGCGGTGCGCACCAGACCGCGCACCTCGACCGTGTTCTGCAGCAGGTCTGGCGCCTCAACAAAATTGGCGCTCATCAGGTAGTAACTGGCCAATTCGGGGTCCAGCGCCAGACCGGAGCCGTCAGTCACCAGATCAAGCAGATCTGACAGCGTGCGCGACACCCCGATCATGCCGTTGTAAATCGCCTCCGGATCGGCCTTGGTACCCGCCTCCGGCTGCGCTGACCGAGCGGTTTCGACGGCGCCGCGAACTGCTGCAAAACCATGGTCAGCTGCCATCAGCGAACCCAATTCCGTATCCAGCGCCTGCAATTTGGCATAGATGGCGTCAAAGTCCTGACGCGCCTGCTGCAGCTGCCCGCCACCTTCGCCAAAAGCCGTATTGCGCGACTGTTGACGCCAGCGACCAGCCAGATCGATAGCCGGATAGATCGCACTGGCGTAGCGCACTCCGGAACGCTCAAGCCGGGTTACCGCAATGTCGCCAAGCTTGTCATGAATGAAGATTGACAGCAGCCAGACAATCGGGATCATGAAAGCAATGGTGATCACCCCCATCTTGCGGCTGAAACGCAAAGCGCGCATCAGCGACGCACCGGCGTGCCAAAAAGAAGCACTTACAAATACGGCGGTGAATTTTTTCATTGCCAGCGATCTCCACGACTTGTTTTTTATAAAAAAAGCGGTGGATTATGACAATGATGCGTCGCACCGTTGACAAATACTTTTCGAGGTTGGTTGTTACCACGCCTTGCGGCCCACCCTCAACTCAAGCAGCTGGTTGCGAAATAGGTGTGACTTCAGGCATAACCCAGGCGTCGCGCACCTGCAGCCGTAGCAACTCACCACGCCGGGGCTGCGCTTCAAACGGCAACACCAAGCTCAGTGGCACAGCCAATTCGCCCTGCAGCACTGCGTCGACCGCAAACGAATTGCCTTGGAAAAACACATGTTCCACATGCACTGAAAGGCCTGGCATGCTGGGCTGGACAAGTACAAAAGCCGTCGGTGCCAGACACAGCCGCACCTGCACACTGGCATCGGCAGATGCCATATCCCGTGCCTGAAAGTCGTATTCACCGATGGCCACTCGCGCCACGCCTGACTGTGTAGCGCTCAGGCGTCGGGCATTCAACAGGTTGCCCGAGCCGACAAACCGAGCCACCATGTCGGTCTGTGGCTCTCGGCACAGCCGGGTTGGGGTGTCAATCTGTTCAATGCGCCCTTCATGCACCACCACCACGCGGTCCGCCAGAGCCAGCGCCTCCTCCTGATTGTGGGTGACATACATCATGCTGCAGTCCGGGCTGCGCATTTGGTCGATGTGCCGCATCATGTCGCGGCGCAGTTCCACGTCCAAGCTTGCCAGAGGCTCATCAAAGAGAACCACGCGCGGACGCGCCACCATGGCGCGCGCCAGGGCCACACGCTGTTTCTGCCCGCCAGAGAGTTCGCCAGGCGTGCGCTGTGCCAGGGTGTGCAACTCCACCTGGGCCAGCGCCTCCATCACACGCGGGCGGGCCTGCGATTCGGTCAGGCCGGACTCGCGCAGTGGAAACAGCACGTTGTCAAACACGGTCATGTGCGGCCACAGTGCGTGACTTTGAAACACCACGCCCACGTTGCGTCGCTCAGGCAGTACATGGCGTCCTGGCGCAGCCACCAGGTCATCCCCAATGTGAATACTGCCAGCATCAATGGTTTCCAACCCGGCAACTGCGCGCAGCAGCGTGGTCTTGCCTGAGCCCGACGGGCCCAGCAGGGCCACAAATTCACCCGAACACATCTCCAGAGAGATACCACGCAAAGCATGAAAAGCCGTGCCACCGCGACCGTAGTGCTTCTGAACGTTCTGCAGTTTTATGCGCGCCATGGCAACACACCTTCAGGTAAACGCCGCCCCAGCCTGGATGCCAGCAGCATGCACAGCAAGGTCAACACAATGGACATCACGCCAACGGCAGACGCGGCCGCCGATTCCCCGCCCTGCTCCAGCCCGAAGACCAGCACACCCAGCGTTTCAGTGCCCGTGGACCAAAGCAGCGCAGAGACAGTCAGCTCATTGAGCGACAGCAACATCACCAGCAAAGCCCCGGCGGTGACCGAAGGCAATATCAGCGGTACGACGATGTGCCACATACGGCTGAAAAACGACCCACCGAACACCTCTGCAGCTTCGAGCATTTCACGCGGCATCTGCATGAAACCGCTGATCACCGGGCGCAACTGGATGGTCAGAAACCGCGCCAGATAAGCGAAGAAGATGATCCACAGCGTGTTGTAGAACGACCAGCCCAACAACGGCAATGGCTTGATGTAGAGCAGGATCATGCCAATGGCCAGCACCACACCCGGAATCACGTAAGGCACCTCGATCCATGGCATCAGACTGCGCAACAGCTGGCTTCGCCGGTATTCCATCTGGTAGGCCAGAAACAGCGACACCACCGCGAGAATCACCGCGCTGCCCATCGACAGGCTCAGGCTGTTGATGAAAGCCCGCAGCGTGGCATCGTTTTGCAGCAGCACATAGGCGTAGTACTCGAACGAGAGGTTGTGCCACGTCAAAGGGATGCCCAGACCCGGTGACACAGACCTGGTCAGCAGCGCCAGCAACGGTGCCAGCAGCAGCACGCTGACCCACAGCGTCAGCCCTACGGCGATTGGCGCTTGCGCACGCCCCAGATGAAATGGCGGCATCTTCAGACGCGCGGCAATCACGTCAAATCGCCCGGACTTCATAAACACCTTTTGCAATAACATGCCCGCAGCCGCCAGCACGGCCACCAGCGCGGACAACGCCAGCGCACTGGGAAGGGCCTCTGGGCCAAAGCCCGACAGTTCCCGATAAATCAGCGTCGGCAGCACCAGATAGTCAGCCGGAATTCCCAAAAACGCCGGAATGCCGAAGTTGCCGATGCACGACACAAACGCCAGCGCCCCACCAGCTGCCAGCGATGGCAGAACCAGCGGCAAAATCACCCGCACCAGGATGGCACGTGGCGAGGCCCCGCAAACGCGAGCAGCTTCAATCACCTCAGGCGAGAGGTTCAGCAAACCGGCGCGCACCGTCAAAAACACCAGCGGCGCGTAATGGATGCCCAACAACAAGATGATGCCCTCACGCGACTGCAACGGGTTGCTGAGTGCCTGCCAATTGGCCCAGCCCTGGGCAATCAAGGCGTTTTTGAGAGGCAGCCAGAGTTGCGTCCAGGCCAGCGCCACCACCTGTGGCGGCAGCAAGGCTTGAACGACAAAGGCAAACACCAGCCACTGGCGTGGCCGCGCCGGAGTCAGTGAAACAAACAACGCAAACACCAGGCCATAGCTCAGCGCCAGCACGGTGCCGCCCAAGCCGACTTCAAGCGTATGGCGGCTGGCGCGCCAGGCGTCGGCCGACACCAGGGTAGCCCACACCGCCGCTCGCGCAGGCCCGATGAGCGCCAGCCCCATCTGGACGGCCAGGTACACCACAGGCATCAGGGTAAACACGCCCAAAAAAACAAGCGCCAGCCACAACAGCCAGCGCTCTTGTGTGATCGAGCCCGCTTGAGCGCCCCCGATCACTGAACCGCGATTCGCCAGTGCGCTCAAATCATCAGCCGCCAAATATCTCCGAGAAACGCTTGCGGTCGGTCTCGGCACCGGCAAGCAGCGCATTCGCGTCAAACGGCAGGAACCGCAGGCTATCCACCTTCGGATAACCTGCTGGCGTGGGGATGTTGCCTTGCAGCGGGAAATAGCCCAGCGTGGTGGAGAATTTCTGCCCTTCAGGCGACACCAGAAAACTCACGAACGCCTGCGCCGCCGGGATATTGCTGGCTGTGTTGAGAATGGCCGCAGGCTCGGTAACGTAAGTCAATCCCTCTTTGGGGGTAACAAATTCCACGGGTGAACCCTTGGCCTTGGCATTCAGGGCCATGAAGTCCACCAGCACGCCCGCCATTTTTTCGCCATTGGCGACTTGCTGCAATACGGCGCCGTTACCCTTGGTGGCCATCGCCTTGTTGGCTTTGAGGCCTTCGATGAAGGCCCAACCCAGATCGGGTGTACGGCTCCAGGCGCCCACGGTGATGGCCGCCGCACCAGAATAAAGCGGACTGGGCATGATCACCTGCCCCTTGAGCGCCGGGTTGAGCAGGTCTTTCCAGGACTTGGGTTTGAATGACGATTTGGCGTTCACCACGATGCCGGTGCTGATCAGCTTGGTGCCAATGTAGGTGCGCTCATTGTCGAAATAACGCTGTGGGATGTGCTGGGTGTCAATGTGCTGCAACCGCATCAGGCGCCCGTCAGCTTTGAGCGACTCCATGGAAATGGCATCGGCAATCAGCAGCACATCCGCACGCGGGCTACCAGCGGCCATTTCCGTGCGCAGTCGGTTCATGACCTCGGTCGTGCCCGAGCGAAACACGTTGACCTTGACGTTGGGATATTGCGCATTGAATGCAGCGATCGTGCCACGTGCGTCGCGGTCAGGCTGCGAGGTGTACAGCGACAAATTGCCAGACACCGGGGTTTGCGCGTGCAGCAGGCCATGCGGCAGCAGCGTGCTGCCCAGGGCTGTCAACCCGGCTGCTGGCGCCATGCCCAGGACATGGCGACGAGAGAGACGAGGTGTGAACATAGAAAATCTCCAGAACAAATGAAATCCAACAACCCTCGACTATGCACCGGCAGGTATGTCATCCTTATGACACAAGACGGACATTTTCAACCAACAAAGCCCTCAGGACACGATGTAAGCCGCTGTTCCGGTGGACAGCAGTTTGCCGTCCGCACCCAGAAACTCCATGCGCGTGGAGGCTACACGCGAACCCAGGCGCATGACTTCGGCGCGCAGCTCAAACCATTCGCCAATGCCGGGTCGCAGGTAGTCCACCCGCAGGTCGATGGTGCCAAGCTTGGCAAAGCGTTGCAGACGCTGCATCGGCGCTTCATCCATATGCCGCGCGCCAATGGCGACCATCACCGCTAGCCCACCCATGGCATCCAGCCCGGCGCTGATGACACCGCCATGAATACGGTTGTAGGCGTAATGGCCCACCAGGTCATTGCGCATGTCGATGCGTGCCGTGACCCGATCAGTTTTGAGCGAGGTGATCTTCAGGCCGAGCAAGTGGTTGAAGACGATCATTTCTTCAAACACCTTCTTCAAACCGTCGATGAATTCGTCCTCAAAAACGATGTCTGGGGGAGTTGGATTGCGGTGTGGCATCAGAGGATTGTTAAAGGACCGACGGCCTCAAGGCTTGGCCAGTAGTTTTACTGTGGTTTTCAGGTGAAACACCTGTTGGATATGCCCAACAGCCTCTGGGCTGTCCCATTCGCGGGCACCGACCACCTTCTCCAGCACCCTGCCCTTGGCATCCACCAGCACGGTCAGCGGCAGATGGTCTGCGCCCAGCATGTTTTCCAGGTTCAGGCGCTCGTCGATGAAATGGTTCAGCGTGGCCTTGTTCTTGCGCAAAAGGCCTTTGGCGGCATCCGGGTAGTCGTCGGTGGAAATGCCGATGACCATGAATTGCTGGCCCGCATCGCTCCAGGCCAGACTCTCCAGCGACCCCATCTCGCGGATGCACGGCGGGCACCAGCTGGCCCACACGTTGATGATCAAGGGGCGACCGCGAAAATCAGACAGTTTGCGGTCCGGGCCGTTGAGCCCATGCAGCGTGGCCTCGCGCAGCATGCTGCCCACCGGCACTTCACCCGGAGTCGCCTGCGCGCCCAGCGGCAGCGCCAGCCCGACACAAAGCAGCAGAGCCGCCCGGCGCAGGCGTTTGAAAAGCGATTGACAAAACATCGACATGCTTTCCTATTTATAGCTGCTTACGCATATAAGCAAAGGGCTAGAGGCTGATTTCTTATAAATTTGTAAAGTTCGGTTGACGCTTTTCCATGAAAGCGCCAAAGGCTTCGCGGGCAGCGGGTTCACCAAGCATACGGCCAAACACTTTGGCTTCCTCGATGAGGCGCTGATCCACTTCGCTGGCATGGCTGTGCTTCATCAGGCGTTTGGTTTCCAACACCGAACTAAACGGCTTGGCCGCCAGCCGTTGCGCTTGGCGCTGAGCCAGTGCGTTGGCCTCGGCAGGTGGCACGATGCGGCTGACCAGCCCCATCTCCAGTGCCGCTTCGGCCATAAACGGGTCGCCCAGCAGCAGCGCCTCCGCGGCACGGCCATAGCCCATGCGTTGCGGTGCCAGCAAGCTCGATGCGGCTTCTGGGCACACGCCCAGATTGACAAACGGCATGGAAAACGCGGCGTTGTCACCGGCATAGACCAGGTCGCAGTGAAACAGCAGCGTGGTCCCGATACCGACAGCCGGGCCACACACTGCGGCCACCACCGGCTTGGGAAAGTTGCTGATGGCCCGCAAAAAACGGAACACCGGCGCGTCCATCGCGGTGGGCGGGGCTTTCAAAAAATCGGCAATGTCGTTGCCCGCGCTGAACACCGTTTCGTGCCCCTGGATCACGACGACGCGGATGTTGTCCTCAGCCTGGGCGTCGGCCAGCGCGTCGGCCATGTCGGCGTACATGGCGGTGGTGAACGAGTTCTTTTTGTCCACCCGGTTGAGGGTGATGGTCATCACCCGGTCGGTGGTGTCGATCAATAAGTCGGTCATGCTGTGTCCCCTAATAGTTGATTGGATTTTGTCACAGGCTTTTTCGGGCAGCTCGTGGCCATGTATCTTGTAGTTACCGATTGGGCTCGTACCCGCAAGGCGGGCTCTGTGGGCGGCCCCCGATTTCTGGTACTCCAGTATGAGGGGGGCGCCCCAACCGACTACCACGCAGCGTGCGCCAATAGAAGTCAGCAACGCTGCACCAGCCAAGAACCGCGTCAATCGTCAATAACGACAAGTGTGAAATGCCCGGCGATCAAACCCGCTCAAAAATCCCCGCAGCGCCCTGCCCCATGCCGATACACATGGTGACCATGCCGTATTTACCTTGGGTGCGCTGCAGCGCATGGATGACGGTGGCGGCACGGATGGCCCCGGTGGCACCCAGCGGGTGGCCCAGCGCAATAGCACCACCCATCGGATTCACCTTGGACGTATCCAGCCCCAGCGTGTTGATCACCGCCAGCGACTGCGCGGCAAAAGCCTCGTTCAGCTCGATCCAGTCCAAATCCTGCTGCGTCAAACCCGCGTTGCGCAGGGCTGCCGGAATGGCTTCAATCGGACCAATGCCCATGAACTGCGGCGGCACGCCCCGGGCGGCAAAGCTCACAAACCGTGCCAGCGGCGTCAGGCCATACTGCTTGAGCGCCTTTTCACTCACCAGAATCAGCGCACCCGCGCCATCCGAAGTCTGCGAGCTGTTACCTGCCGTGACCGAGCCGCGTGCCGCGAACACGGTGCGCAACTTGGCCAGACCTTCCATCGAGGTGTCGGCGCGGGCGCCTTCGTCCGCACTCACCGTGCGCTTCGTTTCAATGACTTCACCCGTTTCCAGATTCGGCGCGCGGTCAATGACGTCCACCGGCGTGGTCTCGGCCGTAAAGTAACCCGCTGCTTGCGCTGCCAGGGCACGGCGGTGGGATTCGACCGCAAAGGCGTCTTGCGCCTCGCGGCTGACCTTCCACTGGTTGGCCACCTTTTCAGCGGTCAGGCCCATGCCGTAGGCAATACCGACGTTCTCGTCATTGGCGAACATGGCGGGCGACATGGAGGGCGCATTGCCCATCATCGGCACCATGCTCATGCTCTCCACCCCGGCGGCGATCATCACGTCGGCCTCACCGACGCGGATGCGGTCTGCCGCCATTTGGATAGCACTGACCCCTGATGCGCAGAAACGGTTGACGGTGATACCGCCCACGCTGACAGGCAGGCCCGCGAGCACCGCGCCAATACGCGCGATGTTCATGCCTTGCTGGCCTTCGGGGATGGCGCAGCCGCAGATCACGTCCTCGATGGCGTTGGGGTCCAGCCCCGGCGCTTGGGCCAGAGCGGATTGCAGCACCTTGACCAGCAACTCGTCCGGGCGGGTGTTGCGGAAAAATCCGCGATGCGATTTGCCAATGGGCGTGCGCGTGGCGGCAACGATGTAGGCGTCTTGAACTTGTTTCATGCTTGTCTCTCGTTTCGCTGTTAGTTACGGACTGGTTTACCCGTTGACATCATTCCCATGACGCGTTCCTGTGTTTTCGGGTGATTCAGCAGCGAGCAGAACGCCTGGCGCTCCAGCGTCATCAGATACTCTTCGGTCACCAGGCTACCGGCATCGACATCCCCACCACAGACCACGTTGGCAATCAGGCTGGCGATGTGATAGTCGTGCGCGCTGATGAAACCACCGTCACGCATATTGACCAGCGAGCCCTTGATGGTGGCCACGCCACTGCGCCCAATCACCGGGAAGGTGCGCTTGTGCGGCGCGCGGTAGCCCGCGTTGGACATGGCCTTGGCTTCGGACAGGGCGACATACAGCAGCTCATCCTTGTGCGGCACGATCACATCGCTGTCGAGCAGATAGCCGAGCTTGCGCGATTCGATGGCACTGGTGCCGACCTTGGCCATGGCGGCAGCGGTGAATCCTTCGGTCAGGAACGGCAACAGGTCTTTGCCCGTTGACGTTGCTGCGTTTTCTGCAGCACGCCGTGCAATATACGTCAGGCCACCAGCCCCGGGCACCAGGCCAACGCCGACTTCCACCAAGCCGATGTAGCTTTCCATGGCGACAACACGCTTGGCCGAGTACACCGCCAACTCGCAACCGCCGCCCAGCGCCAGACCGCGCACGGCGGACACCACGGGCACGCTGGCGTAGCGGATCTTCAACATGGCTTGCTGCATTTCGGCCTCGGCACCGTCGATGGCCTTGGCGCCGCCCATCATGAAGGCGGGCAGCATGGCTTGCAGGTCGGCACCGGCGGAGAACATCTCGTCGTTGGACCAGATCACTACGCCCTTGTAACTGGCTTCGGCCAGATCCACGGCCTGCACTAGGCCCTCCACCACGTCGGGGCTGATGGCGTGCATCTTGGTCTTGATGCTGGCAATGACAATTTCATCGTCCAGCGTCCACAGCCGGATCGCGTCGTCTTCAAACAGCGTTTTGCCAGCGGTTGATGCGGACGGGGCCTGTGCGCCCAGCACGCTCTCAGGAAAGTGCTGGCGCGCATACACCGGCAGGCTGCGCACGGGCACAAACTGGCCGGTGCTGGGGTTCCAGGAGCCTTGCGGTGTGTGCACACCACCCGCGTCGGCCACCGGGCCTTGGAAGACCCAGTCGGGCAGCGGCGCACTGCACAAAGCCTTGCCTGCGTCGATATCTTCCTTGATCATATTGGCCACGGTGAGCCAACCGGCTTCTTGCCACAACTCGAACGGGCCTTGCTTCATGCCAAAACCCCAGCGCATGCAAAAGTCCACATCGCGTGCGTTGTCGGCTACATCGGCCAGATGCACGGCCGCGTAGTGGAAGGCGTTGCGCAGAATCGCCCACAGGAACTGGCCTTGCGCACCTTCAGCGTTGCGCAGCAGTTGCAGCCGCTCGGTGGCGGGCTTTTTCAGCATACGGGCGTAGACCTCGTCAGCCTTTTGACCGGCAGGAACATACTCTTTGCTCTTCAGGTCAAAGCGCATAATGTCGCGGCCGACCTTCTTGAAGAAGCCGGCCTTGGATTTCTGCCCCAGGTTGCCCATCTCCAGCAGGGTTTTCAGCACTTCGGGCGTGGCGAAGCTGGCGTAAAACGGGTCGGCTTCGATGGACAGCGTGTCCTGCAGCGTCTTGATCACGTGGGCCATGGTGTCCAGGCCCACCACGTCGGCGGTGCGGAAGGTACCGGAGCTGGCGCGACCAAGCTTCTTGCCGGTGAGGTCATCCACCACGTCGTAACTCAGGCCGAAGTTTTCCACCTCTTTCATGGTGGACAACATGCCCGCCACGCCGATGCGGTTGGCGATGAAGTTGGGCGTGTCTTTGGCGCGCACCACGCCCTTACCCAGAGCGCTGGTGACAAAGGCTTCCAAGTTGTCCAGGATGTGCGGCTCAGTGGTAGGCGTGTTGATCAGTTCCACCAGCAGCATGTAGCGCGGCGGGTTGAAGAAGTGGATGCCGCAGAAGCGTGGTTTGATTTCTTCGGGCAGCACTTCGCTGAGTTTGGTGATCGAAAGCCCCGAAGTGTTGGACGCCACGATGGCGTGCGGCGCGATGAACGGGGCGATCTTCTTGTACAGATCAAGCTTCCAGTCCATGCGCTCGGCAATCGCCTCGATGATCAGGTCGCAGTCTTTGAGTTGCTCCAGGTGCTCTTCGTAATTGGCCTGGCCAATCAGCGCGGCATCTTCGGGCACACCCAGCGGTGATGGCTTGAGCTTTTTCAAGCCCTCGACCGCGCGGGTGACGATGCCGTTTTTTGGGCCCTCTTTGGCGGGCAGATCAAACAGGATGACCGGCACTTTGACATTGGCCAAATGCGCAGCGATTTGTGCGCCCATGACGCCTGCGCCGAGCACGGCGACTTTTTTGACATTGAATCGAGACATGTTGCTTCCTGAATAAATATATGTGAAAGTGACCGTCACGGCGTGCGCCACAACGGTGTTGCTCTCACCTTAAGGGACGCGAACCCAGGTCTGGGTACGACCAAGCAGGGGCATGCCGATGTAGCCGCGTACTTCGAGTTTTTGCCCACCCTCAATGGGTGTCAGGCGCAGGTGGTACTCCTTGCCGTTTTCAGGGTCCAAAATCTGGCCGCCTTCCCACACATCTTTGCCTTCGGCCTTTTTGGCGCCGCGGATGATTTCCATACCCAGCACCGGTTTGTCCTTGCGGTCATCGGTGCATTCCGTGCAGAGTTTCTTCTGGTCGGCTTCCTTGCGCAGCAAAGCCTCAACGTGACCATTCAGAACACCGTTGGCCTCGCTGATGACCACCAGGCTTTTGAGCTCGCTCGTCTTGTCGTCAAAGCTGTGCCATTTGCCCACTGGCGTCATCTGAGCCAGGGCAGCACCGGCAGACGCTACTATGGACATAGCTAGCAACCCTTTATAAATGAGGGCTAGGGGTCTATTTTTCATATGAAGTCTCCTGTTAGTTATGGTTGAAAACGCATCAGGCCAGTGCCGCATCGGTATCCATCAGCACTTTGCTGCCGGTGCGTGCGGTGCGCATCAATGTCGCGGTTTCGGGGAACAGCTTGGCAAAGTAGAAACGCGCAGTTTGCAGCTTGCCGACATAGAACGGGTCGGTATTGCCTGCCGCAATCTGTTTGAGTGCCACTTGCGCCATGCGGGCCCAGAAGTAGCCAAACACCAGGTGACCGGCCACGCGCAGGTAGTCCACCGCAGCGGCGCCCACTTCGTCGGGGTTCTGGAAGCCCTTGAAACCAATTTCGGTGGTGAACTTGGTCATCTGTTCGCCCAGGATGGCAATCGGGGTGATGAACTCGGCCATCTTCTCGTTGACACCTTCTTCGGCCACCAGCGCGCCCACCAGCTTGCCGAATTTCTTCAGCGTGGCGCCGTTGTTGCCCAGCACCTTGCGGCCCAGCAAATCCAGCGACTGGATGGTGTTGGTGCCCTCGTAAATCATGTTGATGCGGTTGTCGCGCACAAACTGCTCCATGCCCCATTCCTTGATGAAGCCGTGGCCGCCAAACACCTGCATGCAGGCGTTGGTGGAAATATGGCCGTTGTCAGTGAGGAAGGCTTTGCAGATCGGGGTCAGCAGGGCCAGCAGCTCACCAGACTCCTTGCGCACTTTTTCATCCGGGTGCCCATGCTCTTTTTCCAGCAGCATGGCACTGAAGCACAGCAGGGCGCGGCCACCTTCTGCATAGGCCTTGGCAGTGAGCAGCATCTTGCGCACGTCGGGGTGCACGATGATCGGGTCAGCGGGTTTATCCTTGGCCTTGACCCCCGTCAGCGAACGCATCTGGATGCGGTCTTTGGCGTAGGCCAGCGCGTTCTGGAAGGCCACTTCGGTCAAGCCCAGCGACTGGTTGCCCACACCCAGACGGGCGGCGTTCATCATCACGAACATACCTTGCATGCCCTTGTTGGGCTGACCGACCATGGTGCCCACGGCACCGTCCAGCACGATCTGTGCGGTGGCGTTGGACTTGATGCCCATCTTGTGCTCCAGGCCGCCGCAGTAAATGCCGTTGCGCGCGCCCAGAGAGCCATCGGCGTTGACCATGAACTTGGGCACGATAAACAGGCTCACGCCCTTGATGCCAGGGGGCGCATCGGGCAGGCGAGCCAGCACCAGGTGGATGATGTTGTCGGCCAGATCATGTTCACCGGCGCTGATGAAAATCTTGTTGCCGGTGATTTTGTAAGTGCCATCAGCTTGCGGCTCGGCCTTGGTGCGCATCAGGCCCAGGTCGGTGCCGCAATGGGGTTCGGTCAGGCACATGGTGCCCGTCCATTCGCCGCTGGTCATCTTGTGCAGGTAGGTCTGCTTTTGCTCGTCCGTGCCATGGGTGTGCAGGGCTGCGTAGGCACCATGTGTCAGGCCGGGGTACATGGTCCACGCCTGGTTGGCCGAGTTCATCATCTCGTAGAAGCACTGGTTCACCACCATCGGCAGGCCCTGGCCGCCAAACGCCGGGTCACAGGCCAGCGCGGCCCAACCGCCTTCGATGTACTGTTTGTAGGCTTCTTTGTAGCCGCTGGGGGTGGTCACCGCATGGGTGCTCACATCAAGCTGGCAGCCCTCGGCATCACCGGTGATGTTCAAAGGTAACAGCACTTCGGCGGCAAACTTGCCGCCCTCTTCCAGCACAGCGTTGATGGTGTCCGCATCCATGTCAGCATGCATCGGCATGGCTTGCAAGTCGGCGGTGACGTTGAGCACTTCGTGCATGACAAACTGCATGTCGCGCAGCGGCGGGGTATAGGTAGCCATGGGGGTCTCCTTGAAATGGGTAATTAAAGAATCGTTGGCGCTGCGGGCATGCCGTAACGCAACAGAATGTTTTCAAAACCGGTATGTGCACGATCTATGGCACCTGGATTCTTCAGAAAGCGGGCTTCGTAGTGCAGCGCCAGAATGAGGGCGTGGATCTCAAAGCCCACCTGCCGCGCATCAGCATCGGCCCGCAGGTGGCCTTCTTCCTGCGCCTGCGACACGGCGCGGTACAAAGCATTGAGCCAAGCCTGAACCGAGCTGGCCAAGGCATCGCGCACCGGACCCGTGCGGTCGTCAAATTCAACCGCGCCACTGATGAAGATGCAGCCTGACTGGATTTCGACAGCCACCTGTGTCATCCAGTTGGCAAACAGCATGCGCACCCGCGGCAAGCCACGCGGTGCGTTCATGGCCGGGAAGAACACCTCATCAGAAAAGCGCTGGTAATACTCGCGCACCACCGAGATTTGCAATTCTTCACGCGAGCCAAAATGCGCGAAAACACCCGACTTGCTCATGTGGGTGATCTCGGCCAGCACGCCGATGCTGATGCCCTCCAGCCCAATCTGCTGGGCCAGCCCCAAAGCGGCGTCAATGATGAGCTGCTTGGTATGCTGGCCTTTTTGCAGAGCGCGCTCACCGCGCGACTTGGTGGCCGTGGCGCTGATAAAGGGTTTGACAGTAGAAGTTGATCTGGACATGATGCATAAAAGAACGATCGTTCTATTTTGCAGCATTTCCAGCGCGCTGTGCTCCTATGATCCGGCTCTAGGGGTATTTTTCTAGGGTCTTTAAGGGAAAACCCCTAACATTGATGAAATTCGCCGTTACATGAGAAATTGGGCTCAAGCCCTTATAAAACCTAGGAAAGTAGCTACCAATAAGATTGCAACTCAATGTGAACGGATCATGGTGCCAAACGCCTGCTCGGTCAGAATTTCAAGCAACAACACGTGTGGCACACGCCCGTCGATGATGTGCACCGCGTTCACACCGCTCTTGGCAGCATCCAACGCACCGCTGATCTTGGGCAACATTCCGCCAGAAATCGTGCCATCGGTAAACAGTTCGTCAATGCGTCGGGCGGTCAAATCCGTCAGCAACTCGCCCGCCTTGTTAAGGACGCCGCTGATATTGGTCAGCATCAAGAGCTTTTCCGCTTTCAATACCGTAGCCAGCTTGGCTGCCACCACATCGGCATTGATGTTGTAGCTCTCATTGTTTTCGCCAAAGCCAATCGGGCTGACAACGGGGATGAAAGCATCGTCCTGCAGCGCCTTGACCACGCTCGGATCGATGCTGACGATGTCGCCCACCTGCCCCACGTCGTGCTCTTTGCTGGGGTCGGCGCTGTCGAGCATTTTGAGTTTTTGCGCGCGAATCATGGCACCGTCACGCCCGGTGAGGCCGACTGCCTTGCCACCGGCCTGGTTGATCAGGCCAACGATGTCCTGCTGCACCTCACCAGCCAGTACCCACTCAACCACTTCCATGGTCTCGGCATCGGTGACGCGCATGCCCTGGATGAATTCACCTTTTTTACCCAGGCGTTTAAGCAGGCCTTCGATTTGCGGTCCGCCGCCATGCACCACCACCGGGTTGATGCCGACCAGTTTCAGCAGCACCACATCCTCGGCAAAGGCTTGCTGCAGCGCCGGGTCGGTCATGGCATTGCCGCCGTATTTGATGACCATGGTCTTGCCGTGGTACTTGCGGATGTAGGGTAGCGCCTGCGCGAGGATTTGCGCCTGAGCGGGCGGAGTGATGGGGGTGACTTCGGTCATGAGCGGCTCGATTTCCGTAGGTTGGACAGTGTTATGCGGCAAATTGTGCCGCATGTCAGCGCCAGCTCAATCAAGTGCCGCCTGTTGGCTGGCATAGCCGTGCACACAAACATGCAACACAGACTTGATAGCGTCTACATCACCGGCCTCTGCGGCCACCTGCAACGCGTGCAGTTGCGCCTGCAACTCGGGCCAGGGCAAGCGTTCTTCATGCGCCTTCATGATGCGCGGGTGCTCGGTAGGCGCGGGGTTGTCGCCGATCAACAGTTCTTCATAGAGTTTTTCACCAGGACGCAAACCGCTGATTACGATCTCGATATCACCATCCGGGCGATCTGCATCGCGCACGCGCAAGCCCGAGAGTTCCACCATGCGCCGCGCCAAGTCCATGATTTTGACCGGCTGACCCATGTCGAGCAGAAACACGTCACCACCTTGCCCCATGGCACCCGCCTGCAGCACCAGTTGGGCCGCCTCGGGAATGGTCATGAAATAGCGGGTGACTTCGGCATGTGTCACCGTCAACGGGCCTCCGGCAGCCAGCTGCCGGCGAAACAGCGGCACCACGCTTCCGCTGGATCCCAGCACATTGCCAAAGCGCACCATACAAAACGTCGTGGCCGATTGCTGCGCGGCTAGGGCCTGCAACACCAGTTCGGCCATGCGTTTGGTTGCGCCCATGATGTTGGTGGGACGCACTGCCTTGTCGGTACTGATCAGCACAAAGCGTCGCGCTCCGCATTGCATCGCGGCTTGCGCCAGGTTTAACGTGCCAAACACATTGTTGCGCACACCTTCGCCTGGGTTGTCCTCCACCATGGGCACGTGTTTGTAAGCTGCTGCGTGGTAGACGGTGGCAGGGCGATAGCGTGCACACACGGCCTGTAAACGCTGCGGGTTGGTCACGCTGCCCAATAACGGAACCAGTTCAACATTCAGTTCCGACGCGCGGCAAATCGCCTGCAGCTCCTGGTGAATGGTGTACAGGCCAAACTCGTTGTGATCCAACAGTAACAACTGGCGTGGCAGCTGCTGCACGATTTGGCGCGTGAGTTCGCTGCCAATGCTGCCACCGGCACCGCTGACCAGCACCACCTGGTCCGACAAATCTTGCGCCAGCAAATCGTTGCGCGGCGGCACCGGCTCGCGGCCCAGCAAGTCTTCAATGTCGAGCTCATGAAAGTCTTGCACGGTGACCTTGCCGGAGGTGAGATCTGCCATGCTGGGCAGCGAGCGCACATGCACCGGCAATTCAGCCAACGAGGCAATGATGCCGTTGCGCCGCTCTCTCGTGGCACTGGGGAGGGCCAGCAAGATATCTGTCACATGGTGCCGAGTAACCAAATCATGGACGGACTTGGTAGGCAAAACCGGAACGCCATTGACACTGCGACCCACCTTGTCTGCATCATCATCCAAAAAGCCAATCAGCTTGAAATTGCCCGACACCTGTAAGGCTGAGGCGGTTTGCACACCTGCGGTGCCCGCGCCATAAATCAGCAATCTACCCCGCGGCGAGCTTGTAAGAACATGCAGACCTGCCAGCCAAAACCGCGCCATAGCACGGCTTGACCCCACCAGAAACAAGAAGATCAAGGGCTGCAAAACCCCAAGCGTACGAGGCACCATCGGCCAGCGCTGCCATAGCAGCAACGCGGTGAGCAAGACTGAATAGAGCAAAACGGCCTTGGCCGTGGCCGTTAAAGCGGCCTGCCCGGTGTAGCGAAAAATGGCACGGTACATCCCAAACCGGACAAAGATGGGGACAGCCAATAGCGGTGCCACGAAATACATCCTCCACTGGATACCTGTGGGCCATGAAAAAGTATCCAGTCGCAACCAGAACGCCAACCAAGTGGCGACAAGTGCCAACACGACGTCCAGTGCAATGACAGAGAGTTGCTTACCAGCGCGAGGCCACGCCAAGATTTTTGTACGGATCATGGTGTGGCGCGAGCGAAAAAATTCATATTGAAGGCCAGTCAAGTCATTCGTAAAGAAGTCTTTCTCTTTTGGAAAGATCGGTACAACCTGTCACCACTGGCGATACTCTCAGAAAGATATTAACTTGATCCATACGTCAAACAATACTGGCTCTGATGAATTTCAAGTGGGTCATTCCCCATGCTTGAGGTACTCGGAATGCCGAATCAGCCATTCTGCAAACCGTCCTAATCCCTGCTCAAAGCCCACTTTCGGCGACCAACCAAGTGAATTCCTTGCACGATCTATACTCAGCACGTTAACCGGGACATCGAATGTGCGACCAGGCAAATAATGGCGATTTGCGTGTCGCCCGGTCACCTTTTCAATCGCTTCAAGCAGTTCGTTGAGACTTTGCCCGTGACCTGCCCCGATATTAAACACATGCTCACCAGTCTTTTTTTTAAGTGCAATCAACAGAGCAGCCACAACATCAGCGATATGGATGTAGTCACGCACGACAGAACCATCCCCCCAAATATCGACTGATTCGCCACGTAATACCTTGCCCAGAAATACTGCGACGGCCCCCTGGCTTGCATGTGTACGCTGCCGTTCACCAAAAGGGTTAGCCAAACGCAAAATTGTGTAGTCAAGACCATGCAACTGGTAAAAGAGCCCAAGATATTTTTCAATCGTCAACTTTGTAATGCCATATGAGCACACCGGGTCATTGGAATGCGACTCAAAAATCGGTATGTGTTTTGGCACGCCGTACACCGTTCCACCGGAGGATACAAAAATGATTTTCTTAAGCCGATGTTTAACTGCATGAGTAAGCAAATGAACACTACCAAGGACGTTGCTTTCAATATCAAATACTGGGTCCAAATTCGAAGACTTCGGCAATGTTGTCGACACCAAGTGATAACAGAAATCGCATCCATTCAACGCTTCATCTACGTCGGTTTCGCTAGCAAAGTCTCCTTCGTGGAGTTCAAAATTGGGATTCGTTAAATGAGCATTACCTAACGGAACGACATGTGGTCGGTCGAAACAGCGCACAACATATCCTAGATCAAGCAGGGCATCAACCAAATGAGAACCAATGAATCCACGGCCGCCCAAAACCAAGCACCGCTCAGGCTTTCCAGCCACTTCAATTCCTGTATTACTCAACCAATTACTCCCGTGGTTTTCTCGTTGTTGCCTAGCCTATCATTGCTTGGGATACCCAAGACCTCGCAGTAGACTTCTTCGTAGTTATCCGTCATCACATCTGTATCAAATTTGGCAGCCGCCAGGGGGACACAATGCAACAGACGCTGATAAGCGAACGGATCATTGGCCAACGTCAAAATGACTTGCCCCACTGTCTCAATCGGAATTGTCCAATCGTTCAAGGAGACCAACTCTCCGGCCAATCCCCCCTCTGAATCCAACATGCGGTGGATTTCTCCAATATTGCTGGCGAGCATAGGCTTACCAGAAAGCAAACAATCAATCAAGACCAGAGGCGCGCTCTCGCCCTTGAACCGAGATGGCAGGAATCCCATGTCGGATGCAGCGAAGTAATCCCTAACATTTGATCTAAAACCGAGAAAATGCACAAATTCGTGAAGCGTTTGCGACTTCAATCTATCATATTCAGGTCCTTCACCGATCAGGAGCAGATGAACCTTGCGGCAAGAGCGAGCACTGGCCCACGCCACCGCATTTATGGCTTCCTCCCAGCCCTTGTCTGGGATTGCCCGAGCAACCAGGCAAAGTACAAAATCATCGGCACCTACATGAAGCTCAATACGCGATGTGGGCGTGATGCTTTTTAGCGGCAAGGCATTGTTGATAATGCAAAAATTCTTTTCTTGACGGAACTCTGAAGAAAAAACACCCAAGTTTTTTTCCGCTGTGTAAACGAAACGATCAATCCGGCGGCTCAGCAAGGGCAACAGCACCTGCAACTGAGTCGGCTGCATCATCTCGTACATGCCGTGCATGGTAACGATTTGCCGAATGTCCTGATGGTTTATCAGCAGTGTGGACAGCGACACATCAACCCAAGCGTGATGAGAATGGACTAACTCAACGCCCATGTCGGTGAAGACAGAGCCCGCCAATTCGATGCGATCCAACTCAAGCAGGGGAATACAGCCTAACAGCATGCGCCGAACACCCGGCTCCGTAGCCTGCTCTTTGCAATTTAGGAGAGTGACGGCATACCCTCTATCCCGCAGAAGATTGGCAAGCATAATTGGGAACGTTTCGCCACCGCCAGCGGTGAGTGCGTAGACAGCCATAACAATGTTAGGCTTTCTGTCAATCGTTCGTTGCCATACTTTGTCAAGATCGTAGAAGCACCTGAATTCTGCGAGCTGTGATGGGCCTCTGTTGGTGCACCAGTGCAGATAAAGCTGTCGCTCTTGTTTTTCAAAATCTGCTCGATCCAATTGATAAAGCTTCGCCAAATACATGGCAACCACTTCATGTTCTCTGTAGTACAGATCTTCCTGTTGCGCGTTAACTGATGTATTTAGGGAATGCTGGCGGTAGTAATTCGTTGCATCTGGACTGTAGGCAACCAATCCGCCGCGAATTATCGACAAGTAAAACACCCAATCGCCGCACATACGCAGGTTCAGCCATTGGGCATCATCAAGAAGACTTATTTTCCCAGGATGACGGAATACCGCACCGCTTACGTTGGGAACAATGTTTTTAACCGCCCAACCAGACTTCACCATCGCGTGCGCTGACTTGATAAACGGGTGGTCCCATATTCCAAGACCCAGCTCCGATAAATAGTCTTCCGAAGTCCACGCCTTCATCGGGGGGGTGCCGCGTACAAATTCAGTGCGCGCGAAGGCCAGCATGACGGCTGGGTTCTGGAAGCCGCGCACCAGTTCTTCTACCAGGTTTGTGGAGCAGTAATCATCGCTTTCCGCGATCCACACGAGCTCTCCGGTTGCAAGCTCCAACCCCTTTTTCCATTGATTGAACACCCCGCCCGAATTCGCTTCATTAAACCGGCAGAGGGTCTTGCCTGGGTAGCATTTGGCATAGTCGCCCAGAATCGCCACACTTTCGTCACTGGAACAGTCATCCAGCAAAATAACCTCAATGTTGCCGTAAGTCTGGCCATAGATCGAATCAAGCCGCTCCCGCAAGTACTTTGCGTGATTGAAATTAGGAACGATGATTGAAACTTTGGGTTGGAACCCAGGGGCCTGTGAAGGCACATCGCCATACAGTGCGGTTGATGAATTTATCCTGCCAGTGCTGACGCCATGCATGAGAATGTTGGCACGACGCATCACACCACCAATGCCCTCGCGTTTCAACACGCCCAAAATACGGGGAAAGGCCAACCGCAACGAACCTTGATAGAAAGAGACTGCGCGCGGTATCGCGCGACACAAGGCGCGGGTTGCTGCAAGTTGTCGACGTGCGTGCTGCAATGACGTAAACGCTATCTCCCACCTTCCGCGAATCCACCGTCCAACAAAACGTAGCGGCTTGGTCAGTTGCCGTGACCTTGAGGCAGTCAATTACGGTACCCACTAGATTGAAGCCGATTTTCATCACGGCTATTTTCAAAAAGACGAACATACTCAGATGCTATAACGTCAATTCGATAGCGATTGGCGACGTCTTGCACCAATGCCAGGGCGTTCATGTATTTTTGTCTATCAGTCGTGAAAGCCGCGACAACTTGCGCGGCTCCTTCAATCGGAACCTCCCAGTCCTCCAACTCGATCACTTCACCTGCAACGTCGTCCAATGTCGTTATCATGTTTCTGATATCCCCTACATCAGATGCAATGTAAGGTTTCCCAGCAAAGAGACAATCGACAATAGTCAGAGGAAAGCTTTCGGACTTGAACTTGGTCAGCATGATCCCCATATCCGCCGCAGCATAGTGACCGACCGAGTTCTCGCTAAAGCCCGCCAAGTAGACGAAATCGGGCACACCGACCCGACAGTACTCGTCGTAGACCGGTCCGTTACCTACCAGTACGAGGCGAATGTCTCGGCCCGATACGGCCCGCGCCCGCTCAACCACCTGGATCGTTTCAGCCCACCCCTTATCAGGTATGGCACGGCTGACGCAGCAAAGCGTGAAGGCATCTTCCGGGATGCCCATGTCTGCGCGCAGTATAGGAATGATGCGAGGAGGCTGCATTCCATTGGGCATCTTGACGAACCGGGACGAAGACTTGGCATAGAGGCCGACGTCGGAGAAGGGGACAAGATTCTTCTCTGCCGTATAGACCCAGGTGGTGACGTTTTTATCTGCCTTGCGAAGTTGCTCATCAGTGACGCCGAAAGCGTCTCCGTGCTCAATCATTCCATGAAGGGATGCAATGTGCGCCTGTAGTTCATCAAAGACATCCGGAACTTGCAGCGGATACTTCTGAATGTGCCACTGATGGGTGTTCAACACTTCCACACCATAGTCGTGGATGATGGCCTTCACATCCTCAGCGCTGGACGACTCAATGACTGGTACGTCGTTGCGCAACATCCGACGAATTCCATCTTCATGGCACATCAAGCCCGCGTTCAACAATAACACAGAAAGACCTTGACGCTTGAATTCGTTGACCAACCTGATGGGAAGAATTTCGGCTCCGCCGGGGAAGAAAGCCATTGTCGAGACCATGACGTTCGGCAGCCTACGTTCACGGGCATCGAGAATGGCCTGGTAATCGTACCAAAGTGCGAATTCCTCATCGCTATGGCCAACCATCTTCTCGTAAAATGACTTGTAGCCTTTTTGACATTGCTCTAGAGTTTTTAAAGGAACGTTATACAGAGCCGCGACAGTACGGCTTGCCATCCCTACTTCCTTGTAGAAAACGCGTTTTTTGTATGTGACCTCGGCTGTACTGCCTTCATATCTTCGGAAGAAGTTTGCGGTCCCCGTGTTGTAAGCGACCTTCCCGCCCCGAATGATATGAAGATAGAAAACCCAATCTCCCGCTACTTTCATCGACAGCCATGATTCGTCGTCCAGCAGGGGGATATTGATCGGGCGCTTGAAGAGAACACCGCTTGCGTTGGGGATCGTGTTCTTGATCCCCAACGCACTCTTCACCTCGTTGTGTGCAGTCTCCACATACGATCCATTCCATTTCTCCGCACAATCCAAATCGCTTATGTAGATCTTAAACTCGTCTCGCAAGGGGACTTCGTCACCGTCCACGAAAACGCATTTCGAGTATGCAAGGAGCACGGCCTCGTCGTCAAAACAACGAACAAGTACCTCAAGAAAACGCTCATCGCAGAAGTCATCACTTTCCGCAATCCAGACAAGATCGCCTGTCGCCGCTTTGATCCCCTTGGCCCATTGGCGAAAGGCGCTGCCAGAGTTCTTATCGTTGTACAGCTTGGTCGAAATCTCAGGGTGAGTCGTCGCGTATTGATCGAGAATAGACCGACTTTGGTCGGACGAACAATCATCCATCAGAATGACCTCAATGTTTTTGTACGTCTGCCCATAGATGCTATTTAAACGGCGACGCAGGAAACGCTCGTGGTTGTAGTTCGGCACAATCACCGAAACCTTGGGCGTGATCGCACCGGGGGCGATACCCAAGAGTGCGCGGGTTGTTTCGTTTACACGACAAAACCCCCCTTGCCGATCTGGCTCAAGAAAAAGGCCCTCATTCCAATCATTCCACCCATTCACGAACACAAAACGTCGATCTTCTGAATGTGCGACTTTCGCGCCAGAGATTGCTGCATCGAGCCAGAGGCGGTAATCCTTTACGTTAAAGCTCGTGTACACGAGCGGGCGTCCCGGCTTTCTGGTTGTGTTATCCCGCCCAAGCGTGACACAGTGAAAGATTGGATGCGCGGAACCTTGCGCCTTGCGAACCTGAACAACGCCCTGGGAGGCAATCACCCCGTAGGGCACTACATCGATTCCATTCTTATCCTGTGGCAAAAAGTCACCGGTTTCGCCAGGTACCGGAGCATTGGGTAGATCAAGTACGGCATCGCACAGGTCCGCTAGGGGCACTCCCGAACTGTCCAGGCCAGTCGACGCCCAACGGCCGATCAAAAAGGGGCGGCTGACACCGTGATCGGCAAGCAGACGCCTAAGTTGATGAAGAACGCTGGCAGCATGCTGCATTTCGCCAGGCATCGTGAAGAGAACGAGCGGCCGGTCTGCGATCCGGATATACCGCCGATCCGACACGGCGCGTACGATAGCAGCGACAAGAGGCGCGAGAACATATTCCGAAGTCAGCTCCGCCTGTACGCAGAAGCAGAAGTCGATGTCGCCATGACCGAGGAAGATATCGACAGGCTGAGCGAGTCCGCCGCCAGCAGCCGCGCCAATATCGAGATCAAAGCAGAATCCGTAAAGGCCATGTCGCTTCGCCAACTCTGCCTGACGTTTGAGTACCTGCCAATCCGACGGGTCATAGAATCCGAAGTCTTCGTGCGGGAGAGGCTGCTGCGAGTGGCCTTTGAACATGGAGCGCCCGCTGCGCAATGCTGCCCAGTCGGGCGACGAGTAGAACGCGAGCAGCTTGATGTCAGTATCCACGACACCAAACTGTATGTCATACTCATGGCGCGTGGCCAAATCGGGGACGGCGTGCCTCATTTCCGTAGCGCCTGCGACAACGTAGTGCCAGAAAGGATTGATGCCCGCGTTGCGAATATCGCTGTAAGTTGCGAGATAGAAGTTGGTGTTGAAGTCGTCAGAGGGATTCCTTCCCTCTCGCCAACCAAACTCACAATAATGCCTGATCGCATCGCTCAATGGAGGCTGCAGATCCGGGTACATTGATCTATAGAACGACTCGTCGAAAAGCCCTGACTCCTTGATCGCCCCAACCTCCGCATCGATCGATGCATTTGAGTGCTTCTTGTGACCGACTGGGACGGAAGCTAACGTTAACTTAAGGGCATGCGCATGTGCTCCTATTGGGCGGCCTTCCAAACGACCGCATCGCAAATAGTGCAACAGTGGGTTGACTCGCGCTCTTGCGACATCTGGGTTGTCGGAAAGATACTGCGATGTACTGAACGCGGCAGAGGGGTCTCGGTGCTCCCGCCAACCGTGAACCAGATAGTGCCTTGCTGGATCCACTCCAGCACTCTGTAAATCTTGGTTACCGGCCAGGTAGAACTCGGCATCAAAAAGAGAGCTATCGCGGATCTGACGTATAGCGGCCCCGCGAAAAGCGTCGCGCCAAATCCGTAAGCGTTCGGGCGTTTTCCCCAAGAACGAAATGCAAGGTGAGTGAATTCCATGCCCGATAGCCAATACGGCCTTGCGCAAAGGCGCCGTAACGCGCCAAGAGCGTGAGTGAAGAATCTGATTGAGTTGCTGTTGTACATTGCGAATTTCTGAGTCCTTCATGATCAAGATACTCTCGGCCTCGCTTCTCTGATTCATGATCTGTCCGTCACGCTCAGCCACCGCCTGGTTGAGACTGGCGATTTGTCCGTCACGCGCCTCCACAGCAGCATAGAAGTTAGCCATCTGCCTTTCGCGATCGGCTACAACCGCAATCCAAGACTGAATAATCTCGGAGTCATTGATAGGTTGCTCAAGAACACCTGAAGAAAGCTTCGGAAGCTGCGCATCAGATGCCACTGCAATCCAATAGATAGGTTTTACAATTCCTGGCGCCGCTTTTATGACGTCATTTTCTTGCCAATAACTTAAGGCAGGAGATGCTAAAGATTCTGCGAAAATTCCAGAGCCGTAAATGACACGCTGCCCGAAGTAGGCAGAATTTTTAAAATATTTCTCAAGGATCTGTTTGAATTCGTGCTCGTACAGCTCCTTAACATGGTATTGGTTGCTATAACCCGGTTCAATTGAGTAGTGATATTTGTCTGGGCTTGAAATCAGCAAAAAACCATCATGGCGCAAGACACGCTTGATCTCTTGCATCATTTCTTCATGTTGATCGTGATGCTCAATCGTCTCGAAGCTCACAACCACATCAATACTTGAATCTGGCAAAGGAATATCAGAGCAACTTCCTACGAGGTATTCTAGATTCGTATTTTTGTAGCGGCTACGTGCGTGCTTTATAGCATCATCTGAAATATCAACGCCGACTACCTTGCTGGCCTTTTTTGCCAACATCGCTGAGCCATATCCTTCACCACTGGCAATGTCTAATACATTTTTTCCATTCACAACTTCACAGGCTTGCAAATACCGATGGAAATGCTCAATTTCAATATTTCTCCCATGAAATCCTGGCAAAAACCGCTCCCCCGTCAGCTCTAAATTCTGATACTCGTCCATCATGTCAAACCTTTTGTTACGCTCATTTTTATTGACTGCATTGGAATACCGACCAAACCGGTTGAAACACTACTGAATTCTGACTTAAACAAAACAGCATCGTGTATCCAGTGATGCTGCTCGTGCACCTCTTGAGTACCGTTGGCAACAGCAGTAGAAATACTGTAATCACCCGACGGTAGTAGCGGCATATTGAAAGTGAAATCCACTTGAAGTTCACTTCCTTCAAGACAATGAGTAGCTTTTTCAAAGTAGGCTAGAAATGTGTTGTCACCAAACAAGGTCTGACCTAAACGATCTTTTACATAAAACCCAACAATTGGGGAGTGGATAGCTTTGGCCACAGTGACTTTAATTCGAAGTATGACTTTCTCGCCGCCCACAATCCAGGCCATCGGATGTTCGTTTTCATTCAGAAGTCGAACATCATGAATTCTCGCTCCGCCTTTACCGAATGATGCAGCTTCCGGGTCAAACTTGAATATCTGTAAATCATTACGCAAATTACTGGTGTTAATGAACTCTAGTCTCTGATCTTTAAATGAAAGTGGATCGTCTGGCTTCTTGAATGTCCTGATCTTTGTTGTGCTGCTCTTACCTTGCTCAACTTCGTAAAACGCTTCAAGGTATAGCTCGCACACGTCCTTCGGCGTGCCTTCTTGGATTACCTGGCCTTTCTCAAGCCATACAGCGTAGCTGCACAAGTTTTTTATACTGCTCGTGTCATGACTAACAAATAACACAGTTCCATTTCCCATAAAGTTGCGTAGAAAACGCATGCACTTCTGTGTAAAGAACGCATCCCCTACCGCCAGTGCTTCATCGACTACGAGAATGTCCGCATCCACATGTGCGATAACGGCAAATGCCAAGCGCACCATCATGCCGCTTGAGTAGGTCTTTACCGGCTGTTCAATGAAGTCGCCGATGTCGGCGAAGGCAACGATATCGTTAAAGCGCGTATCGATTTCTTCATTACTCAAGCCCAACACTGACGCATTCATGTATACGTTTTCCCGCCCGGTGAATTCAGGATTAAAACCAGAGCCGAGTTCCAGCAATGCAGCAATGCGGCCATTTGTTTGAATGCGGCCACTAGTGGGGTTGAGCGTGCCACAAATCATCTGCAGCAGAGTCGACTTGCCGCTTCCATTGCGTCCGATGATGCCAACGGTCTCACCTTTTTTGACTTGAAACGAAATGTCTTTGATAGCCCAGAACTCGCGAAAATACTGCTTCGACTGATGCCCCACTAAGCGCTGCAGGCGTGGCAGCACAAACTGCTTGAGCCTGTCACGCGGGTTGGCATAGATTTCGTAGCGCTTGCTGAGCCCCTCAACACAGATGGCTATATCTTCAGAGGACATCGGCAAACCCCTTGCGCGTCTTTTGGAACCAAGCGTAACCAACCCAGGCGGTGGCTGTAGACACAAAGGTGTAGACAGCGAGTCCCAACCAGTTGGGCAGATGGCCCCAGACGAGCACGTCTCGCGCCTGCTCGATGATGAACGTCAGCGGGTTGGCCATGATGAATCCACGGAACCGCTCTGGCACGGCGGTTATTGGGTAAAACACGGGGGCCAGAAACATCAGTACAGTGGTGATGATGCCAATGGTTTGGCCAACATCTCTCAAAAACACGCCAAGTGAGGCCAACATCCACGCCAGACCTGTAGTCAGAACAACTAAAGGCAACAGCACTAAGGGCGTGAAAATTACCGTCCAATTTAAGTACCCATTGAAGATAACAAAGGCCAAAAGCAGCACTCCAATGCTAATCAAGGCATGAAACAGTGCCGCCCCCATGGCAACGACAGGTAGTATTTCAATCGGGAAGACCACTTTTTTAACGTAATTGACATTGCTCAGAATCAGACCTGGCGCTCGATTAAGCACCTCGTTAAACAAGTTCAACACGATCATGCCCACGAACAGCACTACGGCAAACTGAGTCTTGCTACCGTCGGCGCCAGCACCACCCCAACGCGACTTGAAAATTTCAGAGAACACAAAGGTGTACACCACCAGCATGAAAACCGGGTTAAAAAAAGACCAGGCCAATCCAAAGGCCGACCCCTTGTAGCGGCCCGCGACTTCACGCTTGATCATCTGCACGATGAGCTGGCGGTTGCGCCAGAGGCTTTTCCCTAGCGCCACCAAAGATGTGGGGGGCGCAGCATGAGGATTAATAGCCACAGTTGGCATTCCCATAAATTTAAATTTTTCCAAAAAAAGCGGCGATAAACAAAGCAACATTACTTGACAAAGTCTGCCGTTTAATGCCAGCGCGTTTGAATTGCGCAAGCCGGGGAATAAGGGGTTGACTTCGCCCAGAGGCAAATAGATTCAGAGCTTCTCGATTTTTCGGCGTCAAAAGGTGCGTCAACGCCTGCAGAGCGTCAATATTACAGTCGTTCCAGCGCTTGAACTGGCCTTGTTTGACCATACGCATTCGCATCATACGGGCGTGCCAGCTGTCGTTCATACCTACAAGGTTAGCAACGTGCTGGCGATAGCGCACAGTGGGGTAAGGGTCGTAATAAACCAGCCCACCACATCCAGTGACTGCCAGATATGCCCACCAATCGTGAGAAACGACAGTGACTTTCTCCCCCACATGCTTCAGTAGCTGACGCGCAGCTTCATTGAAAACCATCGTATTCCCGCCGCCAATGTTTTGCATCAATGCATTGGAAAAGCTTGGGGGCTTGGTGAACAGCGGCGACATGCCGACACTTTCATTGCGGGTGTTAATCAAGCGAGTTCGGGAGCAATAGAGCCCGGGCACATTTGCAGGCACACTTTTTAACCACGCCACAGCGCGCTGCAATTTATCTGCCTCCCACACGTCATCCTGATCTGAGTATGCGTAAAAGTCGGCCAGAATATTGGCATTGCAGGTGAGCGACAAAAAGTTGGCAACAAACCCCTCGGCTGGCCCGGCGTGAATGGATAAGCGACGAGCACCCCACTTGGACTGGTAAGCTTGCAGGATTTGGTGCGTGCCATCTTTCGAGCCATCGTCTGAGGCCCAGACTTCCCAGTCCGGGTACGTTTGCATCGCAAAAGATTCAAGTTGGTCCGCCAGAAACTGCTGACCATCATAGGTACAGAGAAGGATAGCTACCTTGCCGCCGCCACTTGTTTGGCAACGTATATTGCTTTCAACCTCGACATCTTGCTTCACCGGCCCACCTGGAGAATCAAAGCACCGACAGCGATCTTAAAAGGTCACACCTGATAAGCAAAACTGACGTGGGGAGTTAAATGACGGCCTCCCTATGAAGCTGCCAACGCCCTGCTTTTTCTTGTAATGCGCGGGATTCTACAAGATGGGGGAGCCGCGCCTAGATCAGAAACGATTCCTTACTTTGTCCCTGGGCCATGAGCGCAGTAAGCCACTTGGGAGCCAGACCACGGCCAGTCCAGGTCTCGCCGTTGGGACCGCGGTACTTGATAGGAGCAGGGTTACCCGACTTTGCGGCCCCAGCCGGCTTGCGAGCGCGGCCTTTGGCGCGGTCCAGGTCATCGACCGTAATGCCAAAGGCTTCCATCTTGGCCAGAATATCAGCCATAGTGGCGGCCATTTCGGCGGCTTTGATTTCTTCGGCCTGCTTTTGCAGCTGAGCAATTTGGTTTTGGATATCGATCAATGAGGTCATGTTGTCTGTCTATCTATAAAGTGTTGATGAACCCTGAACACACGTTTATCGTGTTTTTAATGGGTGACATTATCCCTTGTCAACACCTTGAATACCGTCATGAAAATGATTTTCATATCGAAAATAAGGGATTTTTTGTGCAGATATTCAATATCCAGGGCCACTTTTTCAGGAATAGGCAACTCGTCACGACCATTGATCTGCGCCCAGCCTGTCAAACCCGGAGTCAAGCGGTGCACCCCGGCATGGGTGCGCATATCTATCAAATCATGTTGGTTGAACAAGGCTGGCCGTGGGCCTACAAAGCTCATGTCACCTTTGAGAATGCTCCAAAGTTGCGGCAATTCGTCCAAGCTGGATTTGCGTAAAAAACTGCCTACAGGCGTCAAATACGCACCAGGGTTACTAAGTAAATGTGTGGCGACGGCAGGTGTGCCCATCTGCATACTTCGAAACTTGGGCATTTTGAATATATTGTTATTACGGCCAATGCGGTCAGACCAATACAAAACCGGGCCTTTGGAGGTAAATTTGACCAGTGCGGCGACCAGCAAAACAGGAATGGATAACATGACGCCAGCCAACGCAGCAATAACAAAATCAAATACTCTTTTCATGGCTGAGGATTCCCGGTGACTGCTCGCAACAACCCCTCTTGCACCGTGATTTTTGGCGTCCAGCCCAACAAATTTCTAGCTTTTCCGCTATCAATTTTTAAGCTAGAAGTTAAACGCTGTACGCCATTTACTTTCCCCAACAAGCGCCCCGCCCACGCCAGCGCCCACACTGGCACTGGCAACAAACGCGCAGGCACACCAGCGGCCTTCGCCATGCATCGCACCAGCTCAGTAGTGGACAGGTCTTGCCCGTCGCTGATCAGAAAGGTCTGGTTGGCAGCATTAGGGTGACTGATGCAGGTAGTGATGAAATCGACCAGGTTATCCAGTGCCACCAGGCTGCGCTGGTTGTGAATGGCACCCAGAGGCAAAGGCCAACCGCGTTGGACGGCGCGCATCAGCGCTGCAAAGTTGGCCTTGACGCCAGGGCCATAGACCAAAGGCGGGCGGATGATGACGACTTCCATACCGGTCTCTACTGCGATCTGAAGTAGACCAACTTCCGCCTCGTACTTGCTCTGGCCGTAGGCATCTTGTGGGTTGGGTACATCCAGTTCAGTCAAGGCCTGGCCAGACTCTGTGAACTCTCCATTGACTTTGATTGAACTCACATAAATATAGCGTTTAACGCCCACTGCATAAGAGCTACGGGCCAATTTGAGTGCACCTTGAACGTTGATGCGCCTAAACTCTGCCAATGGATTTTCAGCCGTGTCGCGCATCAGATGCACCCGTGCGGCCAGATGCACCACCACATCCACACCTGTCAACGCTGTTTGCCAGTCAGTCAGCTCGTTGATGTCGCCCACAAAGGCCACATCGGATGTAGCCAGTTCTGCATCAATGGTTCTTACAGCGGCCCGAACGGCAAAACCGTCGTCAACCAAACGCTGACACAAGGCTTTGCCGACCATACCCGTTGCGCCAGTGACCAAGATTTTCATAAACGGTGCAAACGCTTTAATTGGCGATATTCAGGTGAAGTTAAAAACCGCATCAGACTGGCTGCATGCCAGCGCAAGTATTTCAGACTTCGGTGACTACTGCGCTGCGCATGATGCACAACCTGGACATCAGGCAAAACGACAACGCGCAAACCAGCCAAGTGGAGCCTGGCACAGAGGTCAACGTCTTCGTAATACAAAAAATATCGCTCATTGAACCCGTCGATTTGATCAAAAACAGCATGGGTAAACACCATGAACATGCCCGCTACCCAATCGACATCAACGCAGTCACCATGAAGTGGATAGTCCGGGGCATATACACGACGAACTAGCTTGCGCACAATTTTCTGAAAAGTGGGGAAGGTTCGGGCACTATCTTCTACTGAACCGGATGGGCTCAAGACCCTGGGAGCGACCGTGCCAACACCACCGTTTTGTAAACACCTGATCAAGGCTGAAATAGGGCAATCGTGTAGTCTGATATCGGGATTCACAACGCAAAAAAAATCACCCTGTGCACGCTCAAAAGCCTGATTGTGATTGGCACCAAAACCTTTTTGTGTTTTGTTTTCGATGACTTTGATAGTATAAGAAAAAACGTCTTTATCTAATTCTATATTTTCTGGAATATTCAGAGTCAATATCAACTCAATGGGTTGATTAGAGCAAAATTTCTCCAAATCTTTCATAAGATTCAAGATCAGCCCCATTTGTCCATGACTAACCACCGAGATTGAAATCATCATTTATTTGACACCGTCTTTTTTTCGCACCAAGTAAACTGTGTAAATAATGAGACGCCTGACATATTTCAATGCCGAATACACAACCAGCAGAGAAAATTGAACAGAGTTCACACAACCAGCCTGATATAGCCGACGGTAATTTCCCAAGTCACCACGCTCCATTTTCCAAATGTTGGAACTAAGTCCAGCAACTCCAAATGGGTTCTTGTAAATAGCTGCCAGCGTTATGGGAATCTTCACAACGCGCTCACCAGAGCACACCACACGCATCCAGAGCATGTGGTCTTCCATGTAGCGCTGACGTTCGAGAAACTGCTGTTGAATATCCCGGCGCAGCATGACCGAGGGCGTCACAAATGGATTTTTCAGAATCATCGGCCACTTTTGGACTGTCTTGGCGGGGCGCAGTTGGTTGATGAGCCATTTAGGCGAGCTACCTGGCTGGAGCACTCGAGATGCGTGACCGGACAACACAACATCAGGATGCGCAACCATGTAGCCCAACTGGACTTCAATTTTTTGCGGATGCCATGCATCGTCTGAGTCAAGAAACGCAATATACGGTTGAGTGGCCGCCCCCCACCCCACATTTCGGGCGCTGCCTGCGCCAACATTCTGGTCCAATAAAACAAGCTTGACCCAACCTGATTCATGCTGGGCTTGCAATTCATGCAAGAGGGCGCGAGTGTCATCTCCGCTCGCGTCTTCAACCAGAATGACCTCGACCGGCCGCAGCGTTTGCACCGCCACTGAGGTCAATGCTCTAGCGATGGTCTTGGTGCATCGAAAGCAGGGAATGATGACGCTGACTGCAGCTAGCTCATCTACAGACATCACGTGCGGGTCCAATACGCAGGTTGACCCATCAAATACCGCCCCATATCGAGCAATTTTCTGGTTTTTTTTTCGCCCAACAAGTGCCACAAGACCAATCGAATATAAACGCGCACAACGGCAAGCAGCCAAATGCGGCCTGGCCACTGCAAGCCGTTCTTTACTTGTGCAGATCGAGCTTCATACAAGAGAGCCAAAGAGCTTTTTGGACTACTACTTAGTCCCCCAACACGCATACCAGAAACTACGATGTCCTCCAAAAACACCGCGTCAGAAAGTAATAACTCGCGCAAGAGCAGCTCGTAGTCACCACAAATTTTGAACTTTTCATCGAAGTAACCTTGCAATTCAAAAAGGCTGCGTCGATGCATGACTCCTTGGTGTGGAATACTCATTGCTTGCATGAAGCGCGTTTTGACCCCGCTCCAAGGCTGACCAACTTTATGTAGAGGAACTCCATTCTGATCAAGCAGCATGATTTGCCCGTAAGCCACACGAATGTTCACCGGAATCAGTGCCAATGTCTCAGCCATGCGCGCTACCACCTGCGCCTCCCACAAATAATCATCAGCCCCCAGAAAACAAATCCAATCCCCTGTAGCCCGAGCCAGCGCCTTGTTCCACGCGTTATAGATACCGCGGTCAGGTTCTGAGACCCAATACGCAATACTTTGCACATTCTTCTGAATGATGTCGATCGTGCCGTCGGTTGACCCCCCATCAATCACAATCAACTCGATGCTCGGGTATGTCTGAGCGCGAACACTGTCCAGGCATTGCTGCAATGTCGTCTTGCAGTTATAGACAGCAACTACGATGCTAATTAAGGGCGAAGTGTTTATTGATGTCATTGGGCACGCACCTCATCAACCAGCCTGCTTGCCAACTCCGGCATAGTTATATGCGCATGCCAGCCCAAGCAGGTTTTGGCCAAGCTGGCATCGCCCTGGCTCCAGCCAATGTCCGATGGACGAAAAAATTGAGCATCGCTGACAACATGTTCGTGCCAGTCCAGTCCAACGCGCTCAAACACACTCGCCACGAATGTTTCAAGCGACACAGACACACCGGTGGCAATGACGAAGTCGGCAGGGGTATCTTGTTGCAACATGCGCCACATGGCATCAACGTACTCTGGTGCCCAACCCCAGTCACGGCAAATTGCCAACTGTCCGAGCATCAGTTTTTCATCGGATCCGCCAGCAATGCGCAAAGCGCTGTCGATGATCTTGCGCGTCACAAACCGGGCCGGACGCAACGGCGATTCATGGTTAAAAAGCAGACCGCTGCATGCATACAAACCATAGGCTTCGCGGTAGTTGGCCACCATCCAGTGGGCGGATGCTTTGGCAACCGCGTAAGGACTGCGTGGATGAAAAGGCGTGCGCTCGCTGGCCGGTATAGGCCCAACATCGCCAAAACACTCACTGGAACTGGCATGGTAAAGTTTGATCCTGCCGCCCAAAAAGCGGATCGCTTCAAGCATATTGAGCGCACCCACCGTGATGCTTTCCAACGTCTCCACAGGCTGCTCAAAAGACAACCCAACCGAACTTTGCCCGGCCAAAAAATACACCTCATCCGGCTCGCAGCGAGTTAACACCGACAACACGCTGCGGAAATCAGTAGGTGCCATGGAGCACAGGCTGATCTGCCCGACCAATCCCAGGCGTTTCAAATTCCGAAACTCGGTCATTTGGGCATCCCTAGAGCTACCCCAAACTTTATAGCCCTTGCACAACAGCAATTGCGCCAGATAGGCGCCATCCTGCCCACCCACACCACAAATCAATGCTTTCATGCCAATACCTGTTGATATACCGACAAGGTTTGCTGAGCACATGCAGCCCAGGAAAATTGCTTGACCTGCTCGTAGCCCCGCGCAACCAAGGTCTGGCGCGTTGCCGCGTCGCCCAGCGCAGCGCTGATGGCTTGCGCTATTTGATCGGGCAACAAGGGATCAAACATCAGCGCAGCATTACCAACCACTTCTGGAATCGAACTAGTATTGCTACAGACCACCGGACACCCGAAGCTCATGGCCTCCAGCGGAGGAATACCAAACCCCTCGTAAAGCGACGGGTAGATAAATACTGTGGCTTTGCGATAGAGCCCCGCCAACACATCATCCCCCCCGGGAATCTGAAGAAGTTGCCCAGTCGGTATGCCAAGCCGCCGCGCTAGCTCCAATTCGCTGCTGGTCAATGCCCCACCACCAAAGGCAACAAGCTGGTAGTCTTTCATCAGGCTCGGGCTGCTCGCATAGGCTTTTAGTAAGCTTGCGAAATTCTTGTAGCCAGCGCGGATGCCGACATAAAGCAAAAAGGGGCGGGTGATGGGCGACTCAACTTGGTCGCGGGTTTGGCTCAAGGAAAAACCGAGATGGATGACAGATGTTTTTTCGGGGTCTACACCATGCAGGTTGATCAAGTCTTGCCGTGTGTGCTCTGAGATGCAGATGACATGGTCAGCGCGCCGCACCGCAGCCACTTTGTCTCTTGCGACCGTGTCGTGGGTAGCAAAATCGTTGGTGAATCGCTCGTGGATCATGTCGTACACGGTGAGTACCACCTTGCAACCTTTTGGTGCCATTGTTTGCGCGGCATAGTAAGTCTCATGCACCAGGTCTGGGCGATACAGGTTTGCGAGTGGTTTGGCGAGAACCCGGTTGACGGCGCGATAAATGAGGTGTGATCCTTTAAAAATTGGCGCTCTAGTGCCCACAACATTGACATCCGACAAACTGGAAGAGAGGTACGCATTGATGTACGTTGGACTAATCACACTAACCTGTACTTCTTTGACCAGGGAGAGCTGGTTCACCAGTTCAGCAAAATAGCGAGAAATTCCACCATACTTCTGCAATGAAAATATTTGATGGTCAAAAATAACGCGCATATTATTTTATCTACTTTAAAAGTAGATTATTCAAAATAGTTGATCGAAAAACAAATCCATATAGCCCACCATTTGCAATCATGTAAGCCATGATAGTTGCTATCGGTATAACAATTAAACCAAAATCCTGAATGAAAATTAATTTCATCGGCAAAACCAGTACTATAAATAGAATGACAACACTCGCCTGCTGCCTAACTATTCCCGTACCGTTCAGAAACATGGCAAACGCATTGCCACAAGCGTCCAAAACCACCCAGACAGCATAAGCAGCCACGAAGACCAAGGGAGCCGCTATGTTGCCATGAGTCCATTTTTCAATCAGCCATGAATGGAATAACATAAGCAGCGCCGCTCCAGTGACTGCACCTGCCAACGTCGTCGTCAAGCTGCGTCTCAAAGTGCCCCTGATGAACACCTTGTCGTGGCGCACATGCGCATCGGCATAGGCACCCCACAGCGGGGCATTCAAAATGCTGAGTGGCTGGGTGGCAAACTGAAAAAGCCGCTGCACCACACTGAACACCGCCACCTGTGATGCACCCAGCGTACTGGAGATAATCAAACTGTCTGCGCCCCAACCGACCATAGTTCCAATTTGCAGCAAGAAAAACAACCCACCAGCCTTGAAAAGTTGGCGGGACTCAAGGGCTAGCAGCCCAGGCAGTCCGCGCAGTGAGAATTGCTTCCGTAGAGCCAAAAACCCCAGCAAGATAAGACCGGCAGCAGACTGTGCGCCCAGCATGATGGTTAGCAACACAGCAATGCCCTGATGTGCCGCAGCAGCAAACCACAGGCCGATGCAAGCAACCAGCGAACCAAATGCTGCAACCAAATGCCCCAGGTAAGCTTGCTGCAAGCCAGCAAAAACACGCTGTATGCCGCTGGTGAAAATGTTTAAGCCAAACAAAAGTGCAAAACACATTGCAGCTTGCCGTGCCTCAGACAGCAAGCCAGGTTGGTCCACCTTGATGACCGAGCCCCAAGAAAGATTGGCCGCTATCAACCACAGCAGCAGACCCATACCCAAGCCAATCAGTGCCAGAAAGACAAGCCCGCCGCTGATAGTTTGACGCAACAAATCGGCATCATCCTCCGCCGCGCGACGAGCAACGTGGTTGGTTAGCGCATTGCCAACACCAAGGTCAAGAAAAGTAAGCATGCCTGCAAAACTGGCAACGGTCATCCAGACTCCAAACCGCTCCACACCCAGGTAGGAAACCGTCAGGCTGACACTTAACAGAGTTAAAGCAACCCCAACGGCGCGGCTGAAAATGTTGGCAAGAACAGACAAGGCGGCTACCCGGTAGCGCTCATCGCGGCGACCTTGCTCGGTTCGTGTATCAAACGGAGTCAGACGCAAATAGCGGCTGGCGGCAACGAAATTCAAGCAGTTACTCCACGCTTACGGAGATTTTGTAACCATTGGCCCTTAGCAAGGCGTGTTGTTTGGCTTGCGCCAGATCAACAGCAATCATCTCAGTCACCATCTCATCAAGGGTGATCTCCGGCACCCACCCTAGCTTCTGTTTGGCTTTGCTCGGGTCGCCCAACAGGGTTTCCACTTCCGTCGGTCGGTAGTAGCGCGGGTCAATCCTGACAATGGCCCGATCCTGCCAGTAGGCCACCTCGTTGACACCTGCACCTTCCCAGCGCAAAGGCATATCTAAGGCTGCAGCCGCCTTGTTGATGAACTCGCGCACGCTGTACTGCACCCCGGTAGCAATGACAAAGTCTTCCGGTTTGTCCTGCTGCAGCATCAGCCATTGCATGCGCACATAGTCTTTGGCATGGCCCCAGTCGCGCAGGGCGTCGATATTGCCCATGTACAGGCAGTCTTCCAGGCCCTGGTTGATGTTGGCCAGGCCTCGGGTGATCTTGCGGGTGACAAAGGTTTCACCGCGGCGTGGGCTCTCGTGGTTGAACAGGATGCCGTTGCAGGCATACATGCCGTAGGCTTCGCGGTAGTTCACCGTGATCCAGTAGGCATACAGCTTGGCCACGGCGTAGGGGCTGCGTGGGTAGAAGGGGGTGGTTTCCTTTTGCGGGATTTCCTGCACCAGACCATAGAGTTCGGAGGTAGAGGCCTGGTAAAAGCGGGTTTTCTTCTCCAGCCCCAGGATGCGGATGGCCTCCAGAAGGCGCAGGGTGCCCATGCCGTCCACGTCAGCGGTGTATTCGGGGGACTCGAAGGAGACGGCCACATGGCTTTGCGCACCCAGGTTGTAGATTTCGTCTGGCTGGGTTTGCTGGATGATGCGCGTCAGGTTGCTGGTGTCGGTCAGGTCACCGTAGTGCAGCTTGAAATTGGCGTGTTCAATGTGCGGGTCCTGGTAGATGTGGTCAACACGCTGGGTGTTGAACAAGCTGGCGCGGCGTTTGATGCCGTGCACGATGTAGCCTTTTTCCAGCAGAAATTCAGCCAGGTAGCTGCCATCTTGGCCAGTGATGCCAGTGATGAGGGCAACTTTGCGGGGAGCGGTGGTTTCGGTCATGATGACTATTGCTATATTTTTTGTAACTTCTGGCGCCTGTATTTAAAGGGCCAGAGGCAAATTTGTTTCACTGCTTGGAAAGGCCGCCTCAATGATGTTGGCCTGCATCATCAGATTTTGGTAGATGAAGTCTGCCGGGTAGGTGTTGTTGACGTGGATGCTGCCCACTTTGGCGACGGCCAGGTAAACCTGTGTGGGTTTTTCAGCGGCGAAGAACGCTTGGACGGCGGGCTGGTTGGTCAAATCCAACTCAGCGTGCGTGCGGGTGAGGATGTCATCTGGCGCAACACCCTCCGACAGCAACCTGCGCACAATGGCAGCGCCGACCATGCCTCGGTGGCCAGCAATGTAAATCATTGGACGCATAAACCCTCAATGTCAAATCTGACTGGAACCACTCCATTCAGAGCGTCCGATTATCCGATACCTCAGAAATGCATCCCCTGCATCATCTGCTGCAGCGCCACCGCCTCCGGTGACAACTTCGGCTTGGTCAACTTGTCCCCCGGCTTGGCACCCTTGGCGGCACTGGAGTCGGGGAACATCCTGAAGCTGGTGTTCATGGCAATTTGGGCCACACGCGGCACCAGGGCATGTATCACCTGGCCAAAGATGCCCATTCGCGTGGCGATGCGCACCGGCTTGAAGATGCAGGCCTGGGCGATCATGTCGGCGGCTTCTTCCGGGGCCAGCGTAGGCACGTTGTTGTACAGGCCGGTGGGCGCGATCATGGGAGTGCGCACCAGCGGCATGTTGATGGTGGTAAAGCTCACCCCCTGGTCGGCAAACTCACTGCTGGCGCAACGTGTCCAGGCGTCCAGCGCGGCTTTGCTGGCCACGTAGGCACTGAAACGCGGTGCGTTGGTCAACACGCCAATGCTGCTGATGTTGACCACATGGCCCTTGCGCTTGGCCACCATGCCCGGCAAAAAACCAGTGGTGACACGCAAGCTGCCAAAGTAGTTGAGCTGCATGGTGCGCTCGTAGTCGTGAAAACGGTCGTAGCTGGACTCGATGGCGCGGCGAATGGAACGCCCGGCGTTGTTGATCAAAAAGTCCACGCTGCCATACTCAGCAGTGACCTGCTGCACAAAGGCTTCGCAGGTGGCCTGCTCAGCAATATCCACCGCGTAGGCGATGAACTGGTAACCTTTTTCCTTGGCTTGGGCACAAGCGGCATCCAACTTATCCTGGTCGCGCCCGCATATCAAAGTAATAGCGCCTGCTTCAGCAAACTTGTGGGCTGCTGCCAATCCGATGCCTGAAGAACCGCCTGTGACCAGAACCACCTTGCCGCCCACCGTGCCGCGCAGGCTGCGGTCAACATGCAAATCGGGGTCCAGGTGACGCTCCCAATAGTCCCACAACCGCCAAGCGTAGTCTTTGAGGTTGGGGCAAGCCACGCCACTGCCTTTAAGGGCTGCAGCGGTCTCGCGGCAGTCAAAGCGCGTGGGGTAATTGACAAAGGTCAGCATGTCCTCAGGTAGACCCAGGTCGGTCATGATGGCGTTGCGCACCCGGCGCACGGGCGCCAGCGCCATCAAACCCTTGGTGACGCTGCGCGGAATGAAACCCAGCAAGGCCGCGTTGACAAACAGGTTCATCTTGGGCGCGTGCGCCGCTTTACTGAAGATGTCCAGCACGTCACCCACCCGATAGCCCACCGGGTCCACCAGGTGGTAACACTTGTGGTTGATACCTTGCTGGTGACTGATGACGGCCAGCGCGTCCACCACAAAATCTACCGGCACGATGTTGATGCGCCCGCCTTCCAGGCCGATGGACGGCATCCACGGCGGCAACAGCTGGCGCATGCGCTGAATCAGCTTGAAGAAGTAATACGGTCCGTCGATCTTGTCCATCTCGCCGGTGGTGCTGTCGCCCACTACCATGGCCGGGCGATATACCGACCAGGGCAGCTTGCACTCCGTGCGAACGATTTTTTCGCTCTCATGCTTGGTCATGAAATACGGGTGCTCGTAGTTCTCGGCCTCGGTGAACATGTCTTCACGGAACACGCCTTCGTACAAACCGGCCGCCGCGATGGACGACACATGGTGAAAGTGCCCAGCATCAATGGCGTTGGCAAATTCAACCGTATTGCGCGTGCCATCGATATTCACCTTGATCTGGCTGGCTTCATCCGCGCCCAGGTCGTAGATGGCGGCCAGGTGATAGAAGTGGTCTATCTGACCTTTCAACAGCTTCATATCTGACACCAACACACCGAGCTTTTTGACAGTCAGATCCCCCACCACCGGAACCAGTCGTGCAGCGCTGACGCCACAAAACTCGCGCAGCGCTTTGACCTTGTCACCGCTTTCCTGCCGAATCAAAAAGTGCACGACCGCACCCTTGCGCTGCAGCAGTTTTTTCACCAGCCGCTTGCCAATGAACCCGGTCGCCCCCGTCACAAAATAACGCATACATGCCTCCAAAACAAGCCGCCATTTTTGTCTGAAAACGATGCTGGCGACTTCAGCATAAACCCGTGCCCGGGAGACACGGGCTCTTTCAAATTAGGAGGCGTCACCTACACCTTACAAACATTGGGGCCTACAGTGCCGTCCATGCAAGGTGGATTGCCGAGCAGCCTTTTCATCATTTTTCTTTGTCTTTATCTGGAGAACTTCATGGTTACCAAACTCACCAAAACTGTCCCTACAAAAAAAACCACCTCCACCAAAAAAACTGCACCAAGCAAAAAAGCAGCTGCAAAAAAAACTGACAGCCCATTGAGCAGCTCGGTCAAAGACTCGGCGCAGCAAATCTGGCAAGCCGGTCTGGGTGCGTTCACCAAGGCGCAGACCGAAGGCACCAAAGCCTTTGAAGCGCTGGTGAAAGAAGGCATCAGTTTCCAGCGCAAGACCCAGTCTGCCGCTGAAGAAAAGATCAACGAAGCTGCCCAGAAAATGACCAGCATGGCCAGCGACATCTCCAGCAAGGCATCCGGTCAGTGGGACAAGCTGGAAAACATTTTTGAAGACCGCGTGGCCAAGGTGCTTAACAAGATGGGCGTGCCGTCCGCCAAAGACATCAACGTGTTGATTGCCCGCATTGACGCGTTGAACACCAGCGTGCAAAAACTCAGCGCCACCAAAGCCGTAGCACCTGCCAAAGCGTCGACCAAGCCAGCTACGGCTGCCAAAGTTGCGGAAAAAACTACGGCCAAAGCGGCATCAAAGCCAGCGACCAGGCCAGCCACCAAAAAATCGGCGCCACGCAAAGCGGCCGCTGTGACCACCGTGAAAGACGCTCCTACGACTCAGGTTAACCCTGAGGCCAAATAGCACGACCGGTCGTAAACTGACGATCCATGAAGAAACCCTCTCCGCCATCACCCAGAATCGCCTTGGCGATGGCGGGTGGTGGTCCGCTGGGGGCGATTTATGAAATCGGAGCACTCTGCGCCCTGCAGGAGTCGCTCTCCGGCATTCACTTCAACCACCTGCAACACTATGTGGGCGTGTCGGCAGGCGGGTTTATTGCGGCAGCCCTGGCCAATGGCCTAACGCCACAGCAGTTGTTTTCACTGTTTATCGAAGACCGCAAGCATCAGACCGAGGCGTTTGACCCAGCTTGGTTGCTGAAACCGGCGTTTTCGGAATTTTTTTCGCGCTCGATGTTGCTGCCTGAGTTACTGATCAAAGGCGCATGGCACAGCACGCTGGGGCGCAAATCGCTCATGCGCGCGCTGGAGCGACTGAGTCCGAGCTTGCCCACGGGTATTTTTTCCAACGCGCAGATTGACGTGGAACTCGCAAGATTGTTCTCCCGCCACGGACGCACCAACGACTTTCGCCTACTCAAAGCTCGCCTGACGCTGGTGGCCACGCATCTGGACAGCAGCACGGCCGTCGCCTTTGGTCGCCCAGGCTGGGACCATGTTCCGATTTCCAAGGCGGTGCAGGCCAGTGCCGCCCTGCCAGGCTTGTTTCCGCCGGTGGAAATAGACGGCCAGCATTTTGTGGATGGTGCACTCATCAAGACCATGCACGCCTCGATTGCACTTGACGAAGGGGTGGACCTGATGCTGTGCCTGAACCCACTGGTGCCATTTGATGCCTCGGCACCGATGCCAGCCAACGCATCCGCGACCCCTTGGGCAGCATTGGAGCAGATCCCTCACATTGCCGATGGCGGCTTGCCAGCGGTGTTGAGCCAGACCTTTCGCTCGCTGATCCATTCACGCATGCTACTGGGCCTGAAAAGCTATGAGCAAGCCTACCCCAACACCGACATTGTGCTGTTTGAGCCCGACCACCGCGACCCAGAGCTGTACCTGGCCAACACCTTCAGCTACAGCCAGCGCCGCCATCTGGCCGAACACGCTTACCAGCAAACCCGCCAATTGCTGCGTTCACGCCAGACTAATCTGGCCGCCAAACTGGGTTATCACGGCATCAGCCTGAACCATGCCGCACTGGATGACGAACACCGTCACCTGTGCGCCCCCAGGCGACCCACTGTGCGGGTGGGCCGGGCGCTGACCAAACTCCACAACCTGATGGACAACTTGCAACACGTCGTCCAGAGCCCTGAGCTGCAGGGCACAACCACATGGTAAAAAAGGCACCCCGGCGCACCGCTGAGCGCATTCTGGAAGTGACGCTGTCGCTGTTCAACCGCTTTGGCGAACCCAACGTCTCCACCACACTGATCTCGGCCGAACTCAACATCAGCCCCGGCAACCTGTACTACCACTACCCGGCCAAAGACGAGCTCATCAACGCGCTGTTTGACCGCTTTGAGCGCACGTTGAACGACCTGTTGAATGCGGGCGATGATGTGCGCAACGTCGAAGATGCCTGGTTTTTTATGCACACGCTGTTTGAG
Organism: Rhodoferax sp.; assembly: GCA_031291305.1. Taxonomy (GTDB): domain Bacteria; phylum Pseudomonadota; class Gammaproteobacteria; order Burkholderiales; family Burkholderiaceae_C; genus Rhodoferax. The sequence continues at coordinate 188,036 of JARLJH010000058.1, forward strand.
CTGATCTGGGAATACCGTTTTTTGTACCGCGACTTGAACGACCTGCTGAGCAAAAATCGCCGCCTGGAAACGCACTTCCAGTCCATCCTCAAGAACAAGACCCGAGCTGTCAAAGCCCTGCTGGATGGGCTGCGCCGCAACGGTGCGCTACAGATCGACTCGCGCGAGTTAGAAGCCACGGCCACCAGCATGGTGGTGGTGTTGACGTACTGGCTGAGCTTTGAGTACGTGCGTGATCCACGCAAGGCGCTGGAGCCCAGCAACGCCCAGACCGCTTTGCTTCGCGGTGCCCAACACGTGTTGAACCTGATGACCCCGTACCTGGAACCCGGCCAAAGAGCACATTTGCAGGCCTTGTCAGATGCCTACAATAAGGAATAGCGACAAGAAAAACGGTTAGAGGAGACCGACATGGCCAAATGGACCGCGTTCCCGTATGCAGGCGACTACAGTTTTGACGCTGCCAGCGTCAAAAATAAGTGGGCAAGACTGCATGCCGGTGACCTCGAGCCCCTGCCTAGCGACAACTCGGTTCTTGAGGCTTGGGCGCACTTCCATAACGGTGAATTTCAAAAAGCTGCCATCATGGGCCTGTGCCTGGGCAAGATCGGCCTGAGTGTTGCCAGCAAGGCTACTTGTGTCTATGCCACCTACCTTGAAAAGCATGAGATTCGCCGCCTGGACTTGTTTCAGGAGGTCGCCGATCAGACCAGCGAACTGGCAGAGCAAGACCCCGATAACCTCAATGCACGTTACTGGCGCGCCTATGCGCTGGGTCGATACAGCCAGGGCATCAGTGTGGCTAAGGCGCTGGCACAGGGGCTGGGCACCAAGGTCAAGACGGACCTGGAATACGTCATTCGCCGCGCACCCCAACACGCCGACGCCCATGTAGCACTGGGCAGTTTTCATGCCGAGGTGATTGACAAGGTCGGCTCATTGATTGGGGCCATGGCCTACGGCGCCAACAAGGAAATTGGCCTGCAGTTGTTTGACCAGGCGCTCAAACTGCACGGCGAGTCAGCTTACGGCTTGCTGGAATACGCACACGCCATCCTGATGCTCGACGGCGAAGACAAGATGGATACAGCCAACCAGTTGTACCAGCAGGCCGCCCGGGTCAAGCCCCAGGACGCCACCGAACGGCTGGATGTGGAGATGGCGCGGGCGCAATTGACTGACTGAGCGCTGCCCACAATCGCCGTAACTGCTCCACTCAAGCGCCAAGCAAGACTGAATGGCGCACACTCTTTCATGGCAAGGTCAGATTCATCCCTCTTGGGACCTTAGTAATTGCCATTCATATAAATAATCAGCCCCTAGCCCTTATCAGAAATGGACTAGTAGCTATATTTTTTGATATTCCTGGTACAGCGAAACGCAAGCCAAACAAGATGCCACCCATCACCAGCAATAGCATCAATGCATGCAGTGCTGGACCTGCGTTCACCAGGCAAGCGACACCTCGCATAATCCCGCCATGCCTATTTTTCTACCCCGTTTGAGGCACTTTGTGTCACCGTGGCTGCTGCCACTTTGGCTGACCCTGTCTGGCCTGACCGCATCCGCTGGGCCACTGCCAGAAGAGATTGTCAACGCGCTGGCGCGTGCACAGGTACCCCCAGAGGCCCTCAGCCTGCTGCTGGTCAATGCCGATGGTCAGTCTGCGCCACGCCTGAGCTGGCGCGCGGACGCGTTGGTCAACCCGGCCTCGGTCATGAAACTGGTCACCACCGCCGCCGCGCTGGACTTGCTGGGTCCGGCTTACACCTGGCGCACACCGGTATGGGTGCAAGGCCGTGTCAAAGACGGCGTGCTCAAGGGCAACCTGGTGATCGCCGGGCAAGGCGACCCGGCCATGACACTGGAAAAGCTGTGGCTGCTATTGCGCCGCGTACAGGGTTTGGGCATCCACAAAATCGACGGCGACATCGTGCTCGACCGCAGTGCCTTTGCACCCCTGAGCGTCAACCCCGGCGACTTTGATGGCGAGCCGATGCGCCCCTACAACGCCAGTCCAGACGCGCTGCTGATCAACTTCAAGTCCATCCTCATGACCTTTGTGCCGGACCCGGCCAACCAGGTGGCGCGCGTGCAAATCGACCCGCCACTGTGGGGCGTGCAGTTGCCAGGCAGCGTGCCACTCAGCAGCACCCGACCAGAGACCTGCGGCGACTACCGTGGCGACCTGAAAGCCGACTTTTCTGATCCTGCGCGCATTCGTTTCATGGGGAGCTATCCCGTCGGCTGTGGCGAGAAAGTCTGGCCGGTGGCCTACGTTGATCCAGACAACTTTGCCGCTCGCACGGTCGCGGGCCTGTGGTACAGCCTGGGCGGCACACTCACAGGCAGCACGCACGACGGTCATGCACCCGCTGACAGCCCCACGTTCGAAGTCGTCTCACCCACGCTGGCCGAGGTGATTCACGACATCAACAAGTACAGTAACAACGTCATGGCCCAGCAGGTGTTTTTGACGCTGGCGCGTGACACCACAGGTACCAGCCCCCCGGTGCCCGCCACCTTCGAAGCCGCGCGCGAAGTGCTACGCCAGTGGTGGTTGCAGCGCATCAGCCCGCCTGTCACGTCTGCATCTGCGAACCTGCCACCGACGCTGCCCGTGCCTCTGATAGACAACGGGTCTGGCTTGTCACGCCAGGCGCGTATCAGCGCAGCGGGTCTGGGGCGACTGTTGCAAGTGGCGTATCTGTCGCCTTTCATGCCTGAGCTGATGGCATCGCTACCTGTAGTGGGACTAGACGGTACTCTCAAACACAGCCACGCGGCCCCTGCCAGTGCGCACCTTAAAACAGGTAGCCTGCGTGACGTGCTGGCCATTGCCGGCTATGTGCATGGCAACAACGGCCACCATCTGTGCCTGGTGGCCATCATCAACCACCCCAACGCCAGTGCCGCACGCCCGACCATGGACGCGGTGATGGACTGGGCGGCGACCGAAGCCAATAAGGCGATCATCATTTCTGCCGGTCGTTAACCGGCCTTTGACACGCGCATCACCGACAATCCAGTATTCACTCACGCATCCTGATGTCATGACCTTGATAGATTTGATCGGCACACTGGCCGCCGTGCTGACCACCGCGAGTTTTCTCCCACAAGCCTGGCACACCTTCCATACCAAAGACGTTAGCGGCGTTTCGTTGGGCATGTACAGCGTGTTCACCATCGGCGTAGCATGCTGGCTTCTTTACGGCGTGCTGCTGAGCGCCTGGCCGATCGTGATCGCCAATGCCATCACGCTGTCGCTGGCCAGCGCCATCCTGGCGATGAAACTGCGCTATCGTTGAGCGATATAAATCACGCATACCAGCACCACTGGCATCCTGTGCCAAATTCGAGCGGACTGCAAACAATATTGCGGGTTTACCCGACTACCGAAAAACATAGCTCCGTTTACGATTTGTCATCAAAATAGCACGGGCGTGCTGTTTATTTTCTGGAGACATTCAATGCGTCAATTCAAATTAATAGGCACAGCTCTGGTTGCTGCGCTGCTGGTGGCCGCTTGCGGTGGTGGTGGGGGTGATGGCAATCAGGCGCCAGCCGTCAAATTCACTTCGCTGGTTTCGTTTGGCGACAGCTTGAGCGATGTGGGAACCTACAAGGTCGGTGTGGTCGCCGCGCTGGGTGGAGGGCAATTTACCGTTAACTCACCTACGGTGAAAAATTGGACCGAATTGTTGGCGGCTCAGTACGGCTTGTCGGCGCCTTGCGCTGCTGAAACCGGTTTGCCAAGTGGTTCCGTCCTGTATCAGACCACTGCCGACGATATCCAAGACCACACCAGTTGCCTGAATTACGCGCAGGGCAGCTCTAGAGTCACCAACGCCGCCGGCCCCTACAGCGAAGCGCTTTGGCAGACTATTTATGGTGCAACTCTGCAAGGAGCGGCAACGCAAAATAACTTGACGTTGCAGCAGGCTGCAGCCGTTCCTGCGATCGTGGCGGCGGCTACTGCTGCCGCGAATGCAAAAGCACCCCAACGCTACATGGCACTGCCAATTCAGAGTCAAATGGCCAAGGTTGCCAACTACACCGGCGGTGAATTGGTCACTGTTCTGGCTGGGGCGAATGATGTATTCATGCACCTCAATGCCGTCTCCAGTGCAGCCACTGGTGGCGGAAGTGCAGTCGTCGCCGCCACCATTGCTGGCTGGACTGGCCGCAGCGACTGGAGTACGCTGCAGGCAACGCTGTACGCTGGCGGAGCCACTGCAGCCGGTGCAGCACAAACCGCAGCGGTACAGGGAATGGCCACAACCGCGACTGAACTCGCCAATGCCATCAAAGCACAGATTACCAAGGGTGCCAAACACGTTGTGGTGGTCAATGTTCCCGACATCAGCATCACGCCTTTCGGACTGGACGCTGAAGCGACAACGCCGGGTACCGGAACGCTTATCACGGCGATGGTGACCACATTCAACTCGACACTGGCAACCGCACTTAACGGCGTCAGCGGCGTCATCATCGTTGATGCCTTCAGCGACAGCCATAACCAGCATGTCAACCCCGCAAGCTATGCATTGAATAATGTGACAACCCCAGCCTGCGACCCGGCATCTGCTGCTAACCCGCTTCAGGGTAGTTCGCTGACCTGTACTGCGGCCAGCACATTGACGGGCGTTGACACAAGTGCGTATCTGTTCGCCGACTCCGTCCACCCCACCCCCTACGGCTACAAGCTTTTGGCCCAACTGGTCACCAAGAGCCTGGTGATTGCCGGTTGGCTCTGATTGACTAGAACTTCCTGGAGAACCCTTAATGAAAAAAACAATGAAGTTCATGGCCATCGCGGCCATCATGACGACCAGCACCGCCTTTGCGCAGTCAGCTGGCACCTGGATGGCCCGTGTTGGCGCTATGAAAATCACACCGGATGTTTCCAGCGGCTACCTGTCGGCACCTGATTACATGGGCGGCACCAAGGCGGACGTGAGTTCGGACACCCAACTCAGTGGCGGTATCACTTACATGTATACCGACCATTTTTCGGTCGACGTACCACTGGCTCTCCCTTTCAAGCACCAAATCATTGGTGATGGCGCTTTGAAGGGCGCGGGTGCGGTGGCCGAAGTCAAAGCATTACCCGTCACCCTCTTCTTCCAATACCGTTTCATGGAGGCTAACGCCAAGTTCCGCCCCTACGTGGGCCTGGGCGCCACCTATGCCTACTTCTTCGATGAAACGGGCAGCGGCAAGCTTACCGCCACCACCAATCCCGGGGGCACACCTACCACACTGAATGTGGATAGCAAGTGGGGGGTGACGGCCCAACTAGGCGCCACAATCAGCCTCAACGACAAGTGGTTTATCGACATGCACTACACCAAGTCGAACCTGAGTACCACCACTCATTTCTCCACCGGCCAACATCTGGATATCGGACTTGACCCAGAGTCTTTCGGTGTTGAGGTAGGCTACAAGTTCTGATCGTTTGTACCCTTGTTCATAAAAGCCCCGCGAGTCGGGGCTTTTTTTTACGTCCAAGCAACCCCAGGCCCGTCAGGACAATCCGGCTGCGGTTCTTGCGGTAAACACCTCTTTGGCGGCAAACAAGCCGTTGAGCGCCGCCGGGAAACCCGCGTAGACCGCCATCTGCATCATCACTTCCACCACCTCGTCGCGGGTCACGCCCACATTGAGGGCGCCTTCGATGTGCACCTTGAGTTGCGGTGCCGCATGGCCCATCGCTGTCAGCGCGGCAACTACGGCGATTTCACGCGAGCGCAAATCCAGGCCGGGGCGGGAATAGATGTCTCCAAACGGAAATTCAATCAGGTAGCGGGCAAAGTCCGGCGCGATATCGCTCAGGCTGTTGATGACTTTGGTGCCAGCCTCGCCGTCAATTTCGGCCAATTTGGCCAGTCCGCGTTCATATCGACTTTGGGTCATGGGGTGTTCCTTTAACAAGTGGTGAATCTTGCGAAAGGGAATGCTCAATCTGCCGGTAATGCGCAATCTTGGCTTGCAGCACCTTTTCGGACTGTTGCAAGACGCGCACTTGCGCCAGCACTGTCGAACGGTGGGCTTCAAGCATCTCTCGACGCGCACCGGCTGTGGCATTCCCTTCGCTTCGTAGTCTGGCGAAGGCCTGCATGCCTTGAATCGGCATGCCGGTCCCGCGCAGGCGCAGCAGGAAATCCAGCCAGTCCATGTCCGAGGCGGCGTAGCGGCGCTGTCCACCCGTGGCGCGAGCAACGGACGAGATCAGGCCGATACGTTCGTAGTAGCGCAACGTGTAGGCACTCAGGCCGGTGTGCTTGGCGACCTCGGTAATGGTCAGGTAGGGTTCCATGGATGCCACTGTAAAAGTTAGAGTGCACTCGAAGTCAAGCGTTTATTTTCAGGGGCTTTGCGGCTCAGCTTTAAACTGTTTGCATGTCGACCCAAGCCATGTCTGCCGCCGCACCGCTGTGCAGCGTGCGCCGCTACAGCGGCGAATACGCCAGCCACGCCCACGACCATGTGCAGATCATGTTTGCGCTGGATGGCCGCATGGACCTGGACGCGCAGGGGCACGCCGCCTTTGTCGACACCTCCTGCGGCATGGTGGTGCCAGCGGGGGTGACGCATGGCTTTCTGGCCCCGCGCCACACCCGCATGTTTGTGATGGACTTGCCGCCCCAGGCGGGCACCGACCGGCTCAAACGCTTTGCTGTCACCCCGGCAATTCGCCAACTGACGCACATGACAGACACCGCAAACGCCCTGGCGCAGTTGCTGGATGCACCCGACATTGCCACGCGGCGTGGCATTGACCTGACCCGGCTCAACGACGCGCTGGATGCGGCCCTGCATGAGACCTGGACCACTGAGCGCATGGGGCGACTGTTTTACCTGAGCGCCCAGCGCTTTCACGCCAGGCTGCTGGAGCTGTGCGGGCAAACCCCGCAAGCCTATCTGCGCACCCGTCGGCTGGACCGAGCACAAGCGCTGCTGGTGATGGGTGTGCCGCTGGAAACCGCTGCGCTGCAAGTCGGCTACCGGTCTGCCAGCGCGCTGGGATTTGCGCTGAAGCGGGATCGGCAGTCTGGTGTGCGGTTGTTGCGGGGGAGGTGAGTGATTACCAAGGGATTTTCCGCCTTCATCCCTCACACCACTATCCGCGGGGGAAACAGTTTCAAACTAATTGAGGACAATTGGAGTGTCCGCCCCTCCGTTGAAAGCCCTGAGCCGTTGTTACCTTTGTCCTTATGAAACCTGTCGCTTCCGTGATCCTTGCCCTGCGTACACAGTTGCGGGAAGTTTTTCGTGTTTCTGACTGGCAAGTGTTGCTGCTGTGGTCGATCCCGGCGGGACTGCTGGGAGCACTGGCCACCGAGCTGTTTCGCTCGGCGCTGTTCAACCTGGAGCGGCTGGTTTTGGGAGACGGCGGCAGCTTGGTAGCCATCTCCGTCCACCTTCCCCCCTGGCTGCGGGTTCTGGTGCCTACCGTTGGTGGTTTGCTGGCTGGTGCTCTGTTGATGCTGGCTGTGGCGCGGGGCCGCACTGCGCGGCATGCAAAGACCGATTACATGGAAGCCACGGTTCTGGGTGACGGCCGCATACCGGTGCGTCTCAGCCTGATTCGCAGCAGCTCTTCATTGATCAGCATTGCCAGTGGTGGATCGATTGGGCGTGAAGGCTCCATGGTGCATCTGGCTGCGCTGTGTGCTTCTTTGCTCGGGCGGTTGCTGCATTTCCCGGCTGATCGGCTTCGCTTGCTGGTCGCCTGTGGTGCCGCTGCCGGGGTGACGGCGGCCTACAGTGCGCCAATTGCGGGTGCTTTTTTTGTTGCAGAAGTCGTGTTGGGATCGATGGCCATGGAGAGCTTGGGGCCCATCATGGTTGCCTCGGTGGTCGCCAATATCACGATGCGCGAATTTCCTGGTTATCAAGCGCCGTATGTGATGCCGTCTTTTCCGGCAGTGTCCGGCGTAGAAGTGTTGCTGTTTGCCGTATTGGGACTGGCCATCGGCGCCGCATCGTCAACGTTTTTGCGCGGGCTGAGTTCAAGCCGCCGACTTTTTGACCAACTGGCGTTGCCGTTGCCGCTGCGTTTGGGTTTGGGCGGTCTGGTGGTCGGACTGATCTCGCTTTGGCGGCCCGAGGTCTGGGGCAATGGGTACAGCGTGGTGAATTCGGTCCTGCATTCACCCTGGTCGATCTCGGTCCTGCTTCTGGTGATGGCAGCCAAGGCCATAGCTACCTTGTCCACCGTAGGCTCAGGAGCCATTGGTGGTGTGTTTACGCCAGCGCTGTTTTTTGGTTGCTTGATGGGCGATCTGTTTGGTCAGGCCGTCCAACTGCTGTGGCCTCATGCCACCTCAGCGCCGTTTGCCTATGCCATTGTCGGCATGGGCGCGTTCCTGGCTGGGGCGACGCAGGCACCGATCATGGCCATCCTGATGATCTTTGAGATGACCCTCAGCTACGAGATCATGCTGCCCCTGATGACCGCCTGCGTCGTGGCATATTTTGTGGCCCGATCGGCCAACGCGGGTTCGATGTATGACATCACCCTGTTTCGCATGGCCAAGCGAGACGAACAGCTTCGTCTGCGCACTTTGCATATGCGCGACCTGATGCAACCGGCACTGACCGTTGTACAACCGGATACGGGGCTGGAAGAGATGAGCCATTTGTTTCTGCAGTACCCAGTCAAATATCTATATGTCACCGACGTGCAGGGCTGTTTTCTTGGGGTGGTTCCGCTGGCAAAAGTCAGCGCAGCCAACGGCACGCGCGACTTGGCTCAAGCCCGCGCGGCTGAACTGATGGTGGACGACATCTCACCGTTGACCTCGGACATGACACTGACACAAGCGCTGCAACATTTCATCGAACACCACGGTGAACGCTTGCCGGTGATCGACAGCTTGGCCTCGCCGGTATTGCTAGGCGTTGTCAACAAGAGCACCTTGCTGGCCACCTACGTCCAACTCAGCGAGTAGACGATATGGGGCACCTTGACGAAGTCCGTGAACACGGTCGTCGCCAAGCCGCATCCACCGCCCATTCAAGGTCAAGAGTTTCTCGATAGTTGGCATGCTCACCCACGTGATCATTCCCCCATGAAACACACACTGATGACATCCGCCGCCATGGCGCTGGCGGCGGCGGCACTTTGGGGCACCACGGGCACGGCGCAGCATTTCGCACCGGCTGCCACGTCGGCCTATTGGGTCGGGGCGTTGCGCCTGCTGGTGGCCAGCGGCTTTTTTGCCGTGTTTGTGGCGTGGCAGCAGCGTGGCCATGGGTTTGCCAGCGTACAGCTACGCGCTGTGGCCGGATGGATTGCGGTGGCGGGCGGCTGCATGGCTGCCTACAACCTGACGTTTTTTGCGGGGGTCAAAGCCACGGGTGTAGCCACCGGCACGGCGCTGGCCATTGGCAGTGGGCCGATCTGGGCCGGGGTATTACAAACCGTGGTGTCGCGCACGCCACCACCTGCCGCGTGGTGGTTGGGCACGCTGCTGGCGATTGCCGGGGCGGTGTTGCTGGTGTCTGGCAACAGCACGGGCCAGCCGATTGACCCGCTGGGCGTGGTGCTGTGTCTGCTGGCGGGGTTGTCTTATGCCACTTACACACTCATCAGCAAGAAGCTGGTGGCGCAGGTGGCGCCCGCAGTCATCACACTGTGGACCTTCACCGTGGCGGCGGCCATTGCGGTGCCGGTGGCAGCTTTGGTGTCTGGCCCGTTCAGCTCCAATGAGGCAGGCTGGGTGGTGGTGAGTTACCTGGGGCTGGTGACCACGGGGGTGGCCTATCTGCTGTTCAGCCAGGCGCTGCGGCATTTGTCAGGTGCTACCGGCGTGACGCTGGCCCTGGCCGAACCCGCCACTGCGTTTGTGCTGGCGATTGTGGTGGTGGGTGAGCGCCCGCAGTGGGGCGCTTTTGTGGGCCTTGGCTTGCTGCTGACTGGTTTGGGTTTTGTCCTGTGGACGGAGTCCAGAGGCAGTCAACGCAGCATTGAGCTGGATGACGATGCCCCGGCTGGCACCCGCGCGACCGGCTGCGGGTCGTGAAATGAAAGGGTGCCAGAGCTTTGAGCGCCGATGAATGCGGCGCTTATTCCGGACTAACGAGGATCTTGATGTGGGCGTCTTTGTTACGCAGCAGTTCCTCAAAGCCCTTGTCAACGATGTCATCCAACTTGATCCGCCCGGTAATCATGGGTTCGGCCTTGAGCTGGCCGCTGGCCAGTAGCTTGGCCACACCGGCAAAGTCGGCAATGGTGTAGGCCAGGGTCCCAATGACCACCTTGTCAGTCGCGCTCAGGCTGAAAAAGTTGAACGCACTGGGCTCTTCGAAAATACCGACGATCACGGCCCGGCCACAGTTGCGGATGACTTCAACGGCAAGAGGACCGGTGAGTTTGTTGCCGATGCATTCAAAAGACACATCAGCGCCAGAACCGTTGGTCAGCTTCTTGATCTCGGCCACGACATCGCATTCCTTGGGGTCCAGAACCACGTCGGCACCACACTCCTTGGCCAACTTCTTGCGCGCGGCGGACATCTCCACCACAATCACCTGGGCAGCACCCGCTGCCTTGGCGCACATCAGCGTACCCAGGCCGATGGTGCCCGCCCCCAACACCACAGCCGTTTCGCCCAGAATAGTGCCAGCCATGCGCACCGCCTTGAAGCCAGTGGCCAACGGCTCAATCAAGGCTGCCGCCTGAGGATTAAAGTTGGCGGGCAGCACATAGCAGAGTTCGGCGGGCACATTGACGTACGGGGCAAAAGCGCCGTCGGCCATGAGGCCGGTGAACGCCAGTTTCTCGCAGACGTTGTAGTGGCCGCTGCGGCAGGCGGCACATTCACCGCAATGCTGACAGGCATCAGGCGCCACCAGATCACCCACCCGCACGGAATGGACGCCAGCGCCAACTTCGACCACCGTACCCGAGAATTCGTGCCCGAGCGTGAGCGGGGCTTGCCGCCCGGTCAAAGGATGCGGCTTGGTGGGAATGAAGATCGGTCCAGCCACGTATTCATGCAGGTCCGATCCGCAGATGCCGCACCAGGTGACCTTGATCTTGACTTCTCCGGCCTTGGGCGCCCCCGGCTCGGGGATGTTCTCCACGCGGATATCTTTTTGCCCATACCATTTTGCTGCTTTCATGATGTCAGTTCCTTTGTAGCTAGTTGCGAAAGAGGACGTATCGACACATTCAGACTCTTCGCCTTTTGACGATGTCACAAAGACGGGGAGGTGTGTGTAAGTTTCACGAAAGGAAGTATCGTGCTTCGAAGCAAGCATTGAATTGACGTTGCGCAAACCCATGAGACATTGACACCCCTTGAGCCGCTGATCGAACTCGCCGCGACACACGGCCGGGTTCGCCATGGGGGAGTCAGTTCAACGCCAGACGCTCAAAAGCAGGCGGCACGCTGCAAACGGTCACGCACGCCATCCCACAGCGGGTCATCGGGCAAGGTTTCGATCCAGATCAGTTTGACGCCTTGCGCATCAAAGTCGCGCAGCGTTGCAAACAACTCTTGCGCGGTGCTGGCGGCATCGGCGGGCATGCGCCGGTACAGCACATGCGGGGAGGCTTTTTTGAACGAGACCCGGCTGTAGAGGGCGATGCTCGGGCGGATATCTGCGTTGCTTGAGTCTTTACCCAACAGCTTCACTGCGGTCTGCAGGGCCTCGGCCGTCATCAACCGAACCGTGGCCTGTGGCGCGTAGTGAGACTCAAGGGTCCCAGAGGCTTTGGGGGCAGGTAAATCGGCGCCCTGCAGCTCGTCTTTTGAGAGCACTCTTACCCCGCAAGCGGCCTGCACCTGGGCTGGGGTAATGGCGCCGGGGCGCAGCAGCACCGGCTGGCCACGGGTGCAGTCGATGATGGTGGACTCGATGCCCACGCTGCACGCGCCGCCGTCCAGAATCAGCAGGTCGCCACCAAACTCGCCCTGCACATGCGCCGCCGTGGTCGGGCTGACGCGGCCAAACTGGTTGGCACTGGGTGCAGCCACACCCCACACACGCACGCCCCCGGATGGCTGTGCCGGGTTTGTCAGTGTCGGCCCGGCGTCCAAGAGATTCTTCAACAGCGCTTGCGCCACCGGGTGCGACGGACAACGTAAGCCGATGGTCGGGTTGCCGCCAGCGGCGGCGTTGGCCACGCCAGAGCAACGCGGCAGGATCAGCGTCAGTGGGCCGGGCCAGAAAGCCGTCATCAATGCACGCGCAAAGTCCGGGATGTCGGTCGCGTAATGGTCCACGGCTGACGCGTCTGCCACATGCACGATCAACGGGTGATCGGCCGGGCGGCCTTTCGCCGTAAAAATCTGCGCCACCGCTGAATCGTTGTCGACATCGGCCGCCAGGCCATAGACCGTCTCAGTTGGTAAGCCTAATAGCCTTCCAGCCCTTATGCAGTCTGCACCAGCAGCTATTGAATGTGCATCACTGCCTGGCAAGATCACAGATGCACCTGATTCCGTAGGAAGGGATTCAAAACGCTTCGATGCCTAGCAAGCGGGAGGCCTGCAGCGCGGTGGCGTTGGCCTCGTCTGCCGTGGCGGCGGTCACTGTCAGGTGACCCATCTTGCGGCCTTTGTTGGCACTGAGCTTGCCGTACAGGTGCAAATGCACGCCCGGCAGTGCCAACACTTTGTCCCAGCACGGCGTCACGCCATCCACCCACAAGTCGCCCAGCAGATTGAGCATGACAGCGGCGCTGTGCTGGCGCGGCTGCACCAGCGGCAAGCCGGTGAGGGTGCGCACCTGCAGGTCAAACTGAGACTGGTCACAGGCATCCAGCGTGTAGTGGCCGCTGTTGTGCGGGCGCGGGGCCATCTCGTTGACGACCAGAGGCCCCAGTGCGGCACGCTCGGGCGAGCCTTCGGCCAGCACAAAGAATTCGACGCACAGCACGCCCACGTAGTGCAACTCATTAGCTATTTCTTTTGAAGCTGCTACCGCTTGATTTGCCTGGGCTAGAGGCATATTTCCTTCATAAGCCTGGGTCACAGCCAAAATGCCCTGCCGATGCAGATTGAGCTGCGGCGCGAAGTGAACGCAGACGCCGTTCCAGCCGCGTGCCACGATCACCGAGCACTCTGCTGCCAGCGGTAGCATTTTTTCCAGCACGCAGGGCACGTTTTTCAGCACTTCCCATGCGGCAGCTAACTCTTCACGGGTGCGCACGCGCACTTGCCCTTTACCGTCGTAACCCAGCCGCGCGGTTTTCAGGATGCCGGGCAGCAGGTTGTCGGTCACGCTGGCCAGGTCTGCCGCGCTTTCGATCACCGCATAGGGTGCGACCGGCACGCCGCTGCGCGCCAAGTGGGCTTTCTCCTTGATGCGGTCCTGCGCGATAGCCACCGCGTCAGCACTGGGTGCGGTGGGCCGGGCAGCGCCCAGGGTGACCAGCGCACCGGCGGGCACGTTCTCGAACTCGGTGGTCACGGCGGCACAGCGCTGCATCAGTTGCACCAACCCTTGGTCGTCAAGGTAGCCGGTTTGGATGTGGTAGTGGCTGACCAGCCCGGCCGGGCTGATGACATCGGGGTCCAGCACCACGGTGAAGTAGCCCATGGCCTGCGCGGCATGCACAAACATGCGCCCGAGCTGACCGCCGCCCATCACGCCCAGCGTGGTGGGCTGGCCGTCACCGTTGGCGCCGGTGGCGCCCGGCAGCAAAATGGGGCCGCTCATAGCACCGGGGGCAGCGTCATGTCACGTGCCATCTGGGTTTGCTCGGCACGGAAGTCTTCCAAGCGGGCGCGCAATACGATGTCGTTGTTGGCCAGCATGGCCACCGCAAACAGCGCGGCGTTGGCCGCACCCGAGGCGCCAATGGCAAAGGTCGCCACCGGAATGCCCTTGGGCATCTGCACAATGCTGTGCAACGAGTCCACCCCGCTCAGGTGGCGCGAGGCCACCGGCACTCCCAGCACCGGCACCGTGGTCTTGGCCGCCAGCATGCCTGGCAAGTGCGCCGCACCACCGGCCCCGGCAATGATCGCTTTCAGCCCCCGTCCGACGGCTGATGCAGCGTAGGCAAACATGTCATCTGGCATTCTGTGGGCCGACACCACGCGGTATTCGTGCGCTATGCCGAACTGTTGGAGAATATGGACTGCGTGTTGCATGGTGTCCCAGTCCGAACTGGAACCCATGAGCACACCGATTTGGATATTTTTCATAGCCGAATTTTACGTTTGCCCCCGATCAACCCCGAGCCCCTCCACTGCCATGATTGAAATTACCCTGCAAAACTTCGAGACCGAGGTGATTGCCGCCTCGATGACCCAGCCGATCCTGATCGATTTCTGGGCACCCTGGTGCGGCCCGTGCAAGTCGCTGGGGCCGATCCTGGAGCAGCTGGAAGAAGCCTATCAAGGCCGGTTCACGCTGGCCAAGATCAATTCCGATGAAGAGCAGCAACTGGCCCAGGCCTTTGGCATCCGCAGCATTCCCACCTGCATTCTGATGAGCGGCGGCAAGCCGGTGGACGGCTTCACTGGGGCGCAAAGTGCTGGTCAGATCAAGGCATTTCTGGACAAGAACCTGCCCAGCGAGGGCGAGTTGATCGCCGAGGCCGAAGTCGACGAAGCCCAGTCTCTGCTACAGGCGGGTGACCCACAGGCCGCCCTGGAGAAACTGGCCGACGCATTGGCCGCCGATCCCGGCAATGACGACACGCGTTATGACTACATCAAGCTGCTCATCAGCCTGGGCCAACTGGAAGAAGCCGGAGCCACCCTGGCGCCCAAGCTCAGCGAAATACCCCGTGCACTCAGGTTTGAGGCGCTTGGCCACTGGTTGAGTGCTATTATTTTTGCATCAAAGTCCCCTTATTCCACCTGGACTATTGGCCAATTTGATGAAAAAATTGCCAAAAACAAACGCGACTTCGACACGCGTTTTGCCAAAGCCCGCGTGCTGATGGCCGCAGGCGAATGGACCGCCGCCATGGATGAACTGCTGGAAATCATCATGCGCGACAAAAAGTGGGGCGACGAAGCCCCGCGCAAGGCCATGGTGGCCATCATGGAACTGCTGACCCCGCCCAAATCAAAAACCGCCGCCCCGGTGCCAGGTCAAACCGCAGGTGGTATCGAGGTGATGGGCAAGGCCGCTGCACCCGAAGATCCGCAAGCGGCGCTGGTATCCACCTACCGTCGCCGTCTGAGCATGATGCTCAACTGACCCCCCAGCGCGGCAGGCGCGCCTTGTCTTGCTGACATTTTGTTACACACAGTTGTCGCGACCACCCGATAGAATGAATTCGGGTTTTTCAATCCGAAAAGGGTAACTGTGGTGAATGCACTGCTTTCTGATGTCGACATCCCGCCATCGGCGGACACCTCTGACAACACCTTGGAGCATCTGCGTTCCTCGCTGGACTCGATCACCGACAACATGGCCGTTATCGACACAAACGGCATCATTGTCATGGTCAACGCCGCCTGGCAGCAGATGGCGCTGACCGACAACCCTCACGCCAATCGCGCGGCACACTATCTGGATGTTGGCAGCAACTACTTCGACGTGGCCTCGTGCTGCGACTCAGGTGACCAGACCGGTAAGGTCGCGCGGGGCATTCGTGACGTGCTGAGCGCCCGTATAGAGGCCTTCTGTCTGAGCTACCCGTGCCACACATCCGGGGATCAGCACTGGTTCACCATCACCGTCACGCCAGTGAAGTGGGAAGGGCAACGCGGCGCGCTGCTCACACGCACCGACACCACACCACGCCACCGGCTCCATCGAGGTTACCCCACCGCACCGCCTGGCGATTAACAGCAACTCACACGCGATCACGCGGCCTGAGCCAGCAGTCCCCGTTGCGACACTGCAGCCAAATCAGATAAGGCTGCCATCGGCCAGTGCTCCGTAGCCAGCACCCGCTGAGCGTTCAGGCTGGCAATCGGGATTGACGCATCCTGCGGGATACCACCTGAGAGTTGCAACGCCAGATAGCGCCCGCTGCAGACGCGCAGAAAAGACGCAAAGTTCTCCACCTCGCCTCGCGCCTCGATCAACTCGTCATACAGCTTGGTGCACAGTTGCGGCACGCTCATGCCGTCGCGCCGGGCAATGGCATCAAGCACGTTCCAGAACAGGTTTTCCAACCGGATGCTGGTAGCCACACCATGCAAACGCACAGAGCGCGCCCGACTCTCATACAGATGCGGGTCGGCGCTGATAAAAACCTGGCACATGATGAAACTCCGGTGAATGACAACACCCATCAGGATGCGGCCCGACACAGAGTGCGTCAATCCGTGCAAACCATGACACCGGAGCGCGCACTCCGGCCAACACTACACCGTGATTTGGGTGCCCAGCAGGGTTAGGAACTGCGCCATCCAGGCCGGGTGCGCAGGCCAGGCCGGAGCACTGACGAGGTTGCCCTCCGTGAATGCACCATCGATAGCGATGTCGGCATAGGTGCCGCCCGCGCGCTCGACCTCATAACGACACGCTGGGTAGGCCGAGCACGTGCGCCCGGTCAACACACCAGCCCCAGCCAGCAACTGCGCGCCGTGGCAGATGGCAGCCACCGGTTTGTTGGTGCTAAAAAAGTGCTGCACCATGGCGACCACAGCCGGGTAGGTACGCAGGTACTCGGGGCCACGGCCACCGGGCAGCACCAATGCGTCGTAGTCTGCCGGGTTGATGTCTGCAAAGCTGGTATTCAGCGTGAAGTTGTGCCCGGGCTTTTCGCTGTAGGTCTGGGCACCCTCGAAATCATGGATAGCGGTTTTGATCTGCTCCCCGGCTTTTTTATCAGGGCACACCGCATGCACCACATGCCCCACGGTCAGCAGCACCTGAAACGGCACCATGGTTTCGTAGTCTTCACAGTAGTCACCACAAATCATCAATATCTTTTTGGCCGCCATGTCTGTCTCCGTTAGGTTATAAAAAGGGAAGCCGATTTTTAGACCTCTGCGGCGTTTCGTGGTGGTAGCGGGCTGTGACAGCCTTCATCCATTTTGCTGACGACGTCTTTTCACAGACAATTCCTGATCCAATGCCTCGCATGCACTTACGCCATGAAACTTGCAACTGCTCAGTAAAATGATGGCAAATCAAGGGCCCGATATTCCCACGTCAACCATCATGCCGGCAGCCGAAAAACCCAGTCAAACAGAGCTGGGAGAACCATTACTGGAGATTGGTGCTCTTCTGATGGCATCCGGCGCGAATACGGCGCGCATCAAAATCACCATCGACAGAATCGCCAGTGCCTTTGGCTGCTTTGCTGAACTCCTAGTCACCCATCATGCGCTGATGATGACGCTGACCTATCCAGACAATCACAAGGTGTTTACCAGCGTGAAATGGGTGCCGGGCATGCACCTGAATTTCAACCTGATTTCAGACATCAGCACCATGAGCTGGCAAATCGTGCTGGAAAAGTGGCCGGTGGAGCGTATCAGCCAGGAACTGCTGACCCTGAACAGGAAGCCGCTATACCCCAGAACCGTGGTGTTGCTCTTGGTGGCTCTGGCAGGTGCCGCATTTTGCAGACTGTTTGGCGGCAATCTGACAGAGATGGTAGCCGCCTTTGTCGCATCGTTTTGTGGACTGTATGTGCGCCAGGAAGCGATCAAGCTGAAATTCAATTTCTATGTTTCCATTTTCTTTGCCTCTGCCACAGCGTCGCTGGTGGCTGGGTCTTACTTCTACTTCCACCCGGCCGAGGTTTACAGCCATGCGTTTTCAACCTCCGTGTTGTTCCTGATTCCCGGTGTGCCGATGATCCATGCCATTTCGGACTTATTGGACGGCAACACCATCAATGGCGTCACACGCGGCGTCAACGTCCTGATCATGGCGTTTGCGATTGCCTTGGGCCTGATGGTGGCGTTGTTGACTTACAAGTTCTGAACCATGAATGCCTTGATGTATCTTGAAAAAGGCGTCTGGCTGGGCTTGGCCGCCATCGGGTTTGCCGTGCTGTTCAATGTGCCACGCCGGGCGCTGGGCACCATTTTTGTAATTGCTGCCTTGGGTGGCCTGATCAAACTGCTCATGGTGGAACACGGTATCGTCACTGCCCTGGCGGCTTTTGTCGGCGCTTCGCTGATTGGCGTGCTCAGCGTGATGGCCGCCCACAAGCGAAAAGCCCCGCCGATGATTTTTGCCATTCCGGCCGTGATCCCGATGATTCCCGGATTTTTTGCCTACCAGGCGATGGTCGGCATGATCGAGCTGACACTTCAGAAAGATCCGCAGCTCTACAGCAAACTGTTTTTTGCAACCGTCAATAACGGTTTGTCCGCCTTGTTTGTGTTGCTGGCCCTGTCCACTGGCGTGGCCATCCCGATGTTGATCTCGCGCAAACAGACCATCAAACGCCTGCAGGCAGACGAGAATCTTGAAGTGGAAATGGATTAGACGGCAGGCCAGCCGACGTACAAGCTTGTCAGCAGCTTTGTGGCCACTGCGACCCGCCTGGACAAATACATAATTGATAGCAGTATGCCCAGGCCAATCAGGGGCTAAAAGCATTTTTGACACTCAAGTTGTGAGGTGCTGCAAGGCTTCCTGATATTTGGCGGCTGTCTTCTCGATCACCTCGCGCGGTAGGTGCGGCGCTGGTGGCGTCTTGCTCCACGGCTTGCCGCCAACCTGGGCGGTTTCCAGCCAATCACGTAAAAACTGCTTGTCGTAGCTGGGCGGATTGATGCCCTCCGCATAGCTCTCGGCCGGCCAGTAGCGTGACGAATCGGGTGTCAACACCTCATCCATCAACACCAGCGTGCCGTCTTTATCCAGACCAAACTCAAACTTGGTGTCGGCAATGATGATGCCTTTAGCTGCGGCGATCTCGCTGGCGGCTTTGTAGAGAGCGATGCTGATGTCACGGATGCGCCCTGCCAGGTCGGCACCAATCATCTCCACGGTTTTCTCAAATGTGATGTTTTCATCGTGCTCGCCCATCTCGGCCTTGGCAGCCGGGGTGTAAATGGGCTCGGGCAGTTTGCTGGCGTTTTGTAATCCGGCAGGCAAGGTCACGCCGCAGACGCTCAGGCTTTCCTGATACTCCTTCCAGCCACTGCCCGCCAGATAACCGCGCACCACGGCCTCGACGGGAATCGGTTTGAGGCGTTTGACGAGCATGGACCGACCTTCAACCTGTGGCACTTCAGCCGGGGTGACTGCGCTCTCTGGGGAATCGCCGGTGAGGTGGATGGGGCAAATATTCAGGCCCTTGGGGCCGAGCTTGTCAAACCAGAACAAGGCCATTTGCGTCAACAGCTTGCCCTTGCCGGGAATCGGCTGGCCCATGATGACGTCAAACGCACTGATGCGGTCACTGGCCACCATCAGGATGCGGTCATCGCCCACGGCATAGTTGTCGCGCACCTTGCCGCGCGCCAGCAGGGTCAGCGAGGTCAAGGAAGAGGTGTGAACGGTGGATTCAGGTGCGGTGGTCATACGGTGTGCTTCAGTCAATAAATTCAATCTGGCGAAGGGTCGAGTTTAGGTTCAATGGGCCGATTTTTCACCATGAAAAAGGGCCGATGTTTCCACCGGCCCTTTTTGACCCAGTTTGCTCAAGTTACAGGGTGTTCACCGCGTTGAGTTCCTGGAACGCCTGTTCCAGACGGGCAATCATGCCGAGCTGACCGGCGCGCTGCCAGACGCGGGGGTCGTAGAACTTCTTGTTGGGTTTGTCATCCCCATCGGGGTTGCCGATCTGCCCTTGCAGATAGCCTTCATTCTTCTTGTAAAAGTTCATCACACCTTCCCAGGTCGCCCACTGGGTGTCGGTGTCGATGTTCATCTTGACCACGCCGTAGCTGATGGCCTCCTTGATTTCATCGGCGCTGGAGCCCGAGCCACCGTGAAACACGAAGTCCAGCGTGTTGGCTGGCAATTTGTATTTTTCAGACACAAACTTCTGCGAGTTGTCCAGAATCTTCGGCGTGAGTTTGACATTGCCCGGCTTGTACACGCCGTGCACATTGCCAAATGAGGCGGCAATGGTGAAGCGGTTGCTGATTTTCCTCAACTCTTCATAGGCATAGGCGACATCTTCGGGTTGCGTGTACAGCAGGGATGAGTCCCGCGCACTGTTGTCCACCCCGTCTTCTTCTCCGCCTGTGACACCAAGTTCAATTTCCAGCGTCATGCCCATCTTGGACATGCGGGCCAGATACTTGCCGCAAATCTCGATGTTTTCCTTCAAAGGTTCTTCCGACAAATCCAGCATGTGCGAGCTGAACAGGGGTTTACCTGTTTCAGCAAAGTGCTTTTCACCCGCATCCAGCAAACCGTCAATCCACGGCAGCAGTTTCTTGGCGGCGTGGTCGGTATGCACAATCACGGGCACACCATAGGCCTCAGCCATCATGTGAATGTGCTTGGCGCCGGAAATAGCCCCCAGAATGGCAGCTTGCTGCCCCTCAAGCTTCAGGCCCTTGCCGGCCACAAAACCAGCGCCGCCATTGGAGAATTGAATGATCACCGGGGCCTTGACTTTGGCGGCGGCTTCCATCACTGCGTTGATGGAATCTGTACTGATGACATTCACCGCTGGCATCGCAAACTTGTTGGCTTTGCAAATGGCAAAGATTTTTTGCACATCATCACCGGACACTACGCCGGGTTTAACCACATCCAGAATTTTTTGTGACATCGACGAATCCTTTTCAGTTAGTTGAGGAAAATATCCGGGCCTTTCTGCGGCAGTACGCACAGACAGGCATTCGCGTTTTGTACATATCCAAGTTGGCAACCTTGACTGGGTCTTGGAGTGTGAACTCGCGATCAAATTCTAAAACTCCGGTCAGCAACAAGCTTAACCAACATCAAACGATGACATCATCGTTGCCACCAGTAGTTTGCCGCTGCGGATAAGGCACGATCAGGGTTCAGGCCGTCATAAAAAAAGCCACATTAAAGTGGCTTTTTGGCAGAGGTAAACACCGCAGCGTAAGACCTAGGCGACCAATTCCGCTTCAATTCTGGCCTTGGTATCGGCCAGTTCCTTAGGCATGTGATAAGCCAACTTGGCAAAGAGTTCATCGTGCAACGACATTTCCTCCTTCCACGCAGCCTTGTCAATACTGGTGACCGTTTTGAACTGCTCGGCAGAAAAGTTCAACCCGTTCCAGTTAAGTGCCGAGTAAGTGGGAGTAATGCCGAAAAAATACTCATTGCCATTGGCGGCTGTGCCATCCAGGCGGTCAAGAATCCACTTGAGAACACGCATGTTTTCACCGTAACCTGGCCAGACAAACTTGCCATCCGCATCCTTGCGGAACCAGTTGGTGGTGTAAATCTTCGGCAACTTGACGCCGCTGGCTTCCAGTTTGGCACCCAGAGTGAGCCAGTGCTGGAAATAGTCGCTCATGTTGTAGCCAGTGAACGGCAACATGGCAAACGGGTCGCGTCGAACCACACCGGCTTGGCCCACCGCAGCGGCGGTGGTTTCAGAGCCCATGGTGGCGGCCATGTAAACACCGTCAACCCAGGTACGGGCTTCAGTCACGAGCGGCACCGTGGTGGCGCGCCGACCACCAAACATGAACGCATCAATGGGTACACCGGCCGGGTTGTCCCACTCAGGATCCAGCGCCGGGTTGTTGGTGGATGACACGGTAAAACGCGAGTTCGGGTGAGCAGCTTTGGCACCGGTTGCCTTGGCGATTTCTGGGGTCCAGTCATTGCCCTTCCAGTCGATCAGGTGACTGGGCAGCACTTTGCCGGGAACGTCATGCTCCATGCCTTCCCACCAGACATCACCATCGTCGGTCAGCGCCACATTGGTGTAAATCACGTTCTTATCCAGGCAGCGCATGCAGTTGGGATTGGTCAACATGTTGGTACCCGGTGCTACGCCGAAGTATCCCGCTTCAGGATTAATAGCATACAACTTGCCATCTGCGCCCGGTTTGATCCAGGCAATGTCGTCGCCGACGGTGGTGACCTTCCAGCCGTCAAAGCCTGCCGGTGGCACCAGCATGGCAAAGTTGGTCTTGCCGCAGGCGCTTGGGAATGCTGCCGCCACATAGTGTTTTTTGCCTTGCGGGTTGGTGGCGCCCAAAATCATCATGTGTTCGGCCAGCCAGCCTTCGTCACGCGCCATGTTGGATGCAATGCGCAGCGCAAAACATTTCTTGCCCAGCAGAGCATTGCCACCGTAGCCCGAACCATAGCTCCAGATTTCACGCGTTTCCGGATAGTGAACAATGTATTTGTCCGGGTTGCACGGCCAGGTAACGTCTTTCTGACCCGCTTCCAGGGGCGCGCCCACGGAGTGCACGCAGGGCACAAACTCGCCTTCTGCACCCAACACGTCATAGACCGCTTTACCCATGCGTGTCATGATTTTCATGTTGGTCGCCACGTAGGCGCTATCCGAGAGCTCAATGCCGATATGCGCGATCGGACTGCCCAGTGGACCCATACTGAACGGGATCACGTACATGGTACGGCCCTTCATGCAACCATCAAACAGTGCCTTTTTGCCGTCTTTGCCAGTCTGCAACAGCGCGCGCATGTCGGCGGGTGCCATCCAGTTGTTGGTGGGACCGGCATTTTCCTTCTTTTCACTGCAAATGAAAGTGCGGTCTTCAACCCGCGCCACATCGCTGGGATCGCTACAGGCCAGAAAACTGTTGGGCCGCTTGACCGGGTTGAGCTTCTTGAACGTGCCACAGTCCACCAGTTGCTGGCACAGACGGGCGTATTCCTCTTCTGACCCGTCGCACCAGTAGATGCTGTCGGGCTTTGCCAGAGCGGCAATGTCAGCCACCCAAGAAATAAGACGTTGATTGGTCACATAAGCGGGGGCCTTGTGGGCTGAATCATGCTGCATGGCTTTGTTCATTGAACCTCCTGGTTAAACCGTTCGTACGCAAAAAGTACGTGGTATTGTGACAAAGCCTTGCTGCATAAAACCTGTCCTAGCTCAAGAAACAGCGTTTCAATCCTCCCAACCCATTGAAACAACGTTTCAATCTACTCAACTTGACAGATTTTGAGCATATTGGCACCGCCCGGCGCGCCCATGGGTTCACCACAAGTGATGACGTATACATCACCTGTTGACACAATATTGAGCACTTTCAAGTCGCGTTCGGCCTGAGCCAAAGCGGTATCGCGATCCATGCTGGCATCAATCAACAGCGGACGAACATTACGGTAGAGGGTCATCTTGCGCTGTGTGGCAATGTTGGAGGTCATTGCATAGATGGGTACACGAATCAGGTGGCGGCTCATCCAGCGCGCCGACGAACCGCTTTCCGTCAAGGCCACAATCGCTTTGGCACCGAGGTGGTGGGCGGTGAATAACGCCCCCATTGAGACCGCGTAAGCGATTTTGGTGAACACCTTGCCAGTGAAATCGGCTTCCAGCTTAAAGGATTCCCCCCCCTCGGCGGCATGGCATATCTTGGCCATCTCGATCACCGTCTCCAGCGGGTACTTCCCTGCCGCCGTCTCGGCTGAAAGCATTACCGCATCGGTGCCATCGAGTACGGCGTTGGCCACATCGCTAACCTCGGCACGCGTGGGCACCGGGTTGGTGATCATCGACTCCATCATTTGCGTGGCGGTAATCACCACTCGTTCATGCTCGCGTGCCAGTTTGATCATGTGCTTTTGCAGTGCAGGAACCACCGCATTGCCCACTTCAACGGCCAAGTCGCCACGTGCCACCATGATGCCGTCACTGGCCAGCAAGATTTCTTCCAGGTGCGGAATGGCCTCGGCGCGCTCAATCTTGGCTATCAGCCCCGGTTTGTGTCCGCCATCGGCTGCCACATTGCACAACTGGCGTGCCATTTCCATGTCCGTAGCATTTTTAGGGAAACTCACGGCCACAAAATCTGCCTTGAAACTCATGGCGGTACGGATATCCTCCATGTCCTTGGCAGTCAGGGCTGGCGCACTCAGGCCACCGCCCTGCTTGTTGATGCCCTTGTTGTTGGACAACTCGCCACCGAGCTTGACGGTGGTGTGAATCGCCGATCCCTTGACCGCATCCACGGTGATGACAATCAAGCCGTCATTGAGCAACAACACATCGCCCACCTTGACTTCCTGCGGCAACGTTTTGTAGTCCAGACCAACACCGTTGACATCACCCAAATCGACGCGGGCCGCATCCAGCACAAACGATTGACCGGGCTCCAGAAACACTTTGCCATCAGCAAACTTGCCCACACGAATCTTGGGGCCTTGTAAGTCGGCCATGATGCCCACCTCGCGCCCAGCACGCTTGGCAGCTTCTCGCACCAGCTGCGCGCGGTTGATGTGATCCTGGGCAGTTCCGTGGCTGAAATTGAGCCGCACCACGTTCACTCCAGCGCGAATCATCTGCTCCAGAAGCTGGGGATCACTGGAGGCTGGGCCAAGGGTTGCAACAATTTTGGTAGCGCGACGCGACATGTAGGTAACTCCGTGTAATTTTGTTCCATGATTTTCCCACGGATACGGTTACAAGGGTGCAACAAGCCGTTACCGGCAGGCACCAGCCTCAATCAACAACGCCCAGGTCGGTATTTAAACGTTGAGCCATTGTGGGTTGAGATAGCAGCCACAACCCAGCAGATGCTGCTCGTCCAGCGGCACCACATAAGAGGTTTTGGCCTGGGTTTCACGCGTGACCGGATTGGTGATCACATAGTTGACCCATCCACCCTGCTCCCGGTCACACACATCCCAAGCATCGGCCACCAATTTGTCCGCGTCCAGCCCAGGAATCACGCGAAGGTCGGTATTGTCTTTCTCTGGCAGAGCTCCGTGCACTTGGTAGATACCAGCTCGGTCAAAGATGAAGATATACATGTCCCGGTCAATGAATGACTGGCTGCGATCATGAAAGTCTCGCACCGCCTGCTCATAGCCAACACGGCGCAGGTGCCCCATGGCATCAAACACGAGTTGACGAGCCTGGTCTGCCGTGCCTTGACGCAAACTGATGTCGCCTACTGAAGTCTCCAGCGTGGAGGCCTGGTTGATCAGGCGATCAGAGTTTTCTCCCGCGCGGCTGACCAATGCAGAGTTTTCCTGGGTCAGGATGTCGAGGTCACCCACGGCATGTACCACTTCCTCCAGCGCTGCGCTTTGCGAGGCGCTGCCTTCGGCCATGACGTTGACATTGGTAGCAATCTCTCCAATGCCGGAAATCAGGCTCTCCATGGTCGCGTTGATTTGCTTGATGCCATGCACAGTTTCGCCCACGCGGCTCGATGACTCAGCAATCAGGTCACGGATTTCGGCTGCTGCACCTTGGCTGCGCTTGGCCAAGTTACGCACTTCAGCAGCAACCACCGCAAAACCCCTGCCTTGCTCGCCAGCACGCGCCGCCTCTACCGCAGCATTTAGGGCCAGGAGATTGGTCTGAAACGCAATGCCGTCAATCACACCGATGATTTCCGACATGCGCTTGGAAGTGATTTCCAACGGGCCCATGCTTTGCATGGCTTCGTTCATCATCTTGCCAGCATTGTCGGCCTCCTTGTGCAGGTTGCTGGTCATCATGCTGACTTCACGAGCCGCCTGCGCATTTCGCGCCACAGTTTCGCTGACATGCTTGACATGCACCGAGGTCTGCTGCAGATGCTGACCCTGCGCCTCAGCGCGCTCCGCCAGACCACGGGTGTCATCCACCAGCTTTTTGCCGGTGTCACCCAACAGCACCGCCGCCGTACGAATGTTTGCCACCATGCTTGACATATTGGTAACCATCAGTTCCAGATGACTGCCAAAACTCCCTTGGGCCCGCTCACCGCTTGACACTTGCTGCGCCAGATTGCCGTGGGACACCTCAGTCATTGCGTGATCCATGCGTTCACGTTCATCACGCGTGATGCTGAAGTAGGCCAACTGGAAATACAGCCAGACTGACAGACCACCTCCAGCAATCAGCACAAAAACTGCACCTTCCTGCTCAAGGGGCACCGCCTGCGTCAACGCCAAGAACGCCATGACCAGCAGCACCGAGATAATCGGAAATGGCAACAGCCAGAAACGCATTCGACCTGATAGTGGCCGAAGCAGAGCGATGGCGGGCGACAGAAGGTTCATGGTGGAGTCTTCCTGATCGGCAAGGAAAGGACAGTTTTACTTCAGGGCTTGTTCCAGTTTAGTCTGGAGGATTTCAGGTCGTGGTGGCTTGACGAGGTAACCATACGTGCCTAGCGGCAAAGCCTGCTCCAGCGTCTCGGTGCTGGCGTCGGCACTCATAAAAATCACCTTCATGTTTTTCACCAGCGGGTTGGCATGCTTGCGAAGTTGCTGCACAAATTCAATGCCATTCATGGGCTGCATGTGAATATCGGTGAGTACCAAATCTGGCCTGAAGCTAATCATAGTGCGCAAGGCACTCGCACCATCTGCAGCAATTTCGATGGCCTGAATACCGATACGACGCAAGCTGTTCACGACAAAGGTGCGCATCACCTCGTCATCGTCAACGACCAGAATGCGAGCAAGGGACACTTTCATTGTTTTGACTTCTTAATTAGACAGACAAGTCGATCAGATCAGTCCAGGTAGACGCTGTTAGCGCATATGTTTCGAATTGATACTAGCAGCATGCACCCAGACAAAGGGGCCAAGGAAGCAGTTTATTGACCTGAACTCAAGAAAAGCTGTATTTCCGCGAGCAACCCGTGCAGTTCAGGCTCGAGTTGCCGATAGAGAGCCTGCACCACCGCAGCCGACTCGGTCTTGCTGAGTTTTTCTACGGCAACGACCCGCTCAATCAAGGCATCACGTCCAAAGATGGGCATGTAGCCCTTGATGGCGTGCAGCAGCCTGTTGGCACTAACGACATCACCGGCTTGCAGCGCAGCATCAATGCTCGGCACATCTGCTGACATGCTGGCCACCACGGCAGCGAGAATTTTTCGCAAGGCTGCCTCGGAGCCCATCATGCCCACACCACGTTCGACATCTAGATACATAAAAACTTGCGTCCCAACGACTTGGCTATTCATGGCTCAAACCCTTTACCTACAAAAAAACACCACCACCAAGGGTGGCCGATACTGCATTAATAGGAAGATGAACGGGCAACGGCAATTCTAGAACCCCACCCTGTTGCAACTAAGTCAGGCTTCCAACGCGTCTACCAACCCAAGCCAAGATGCAGTGGCAGGTAGATCGCCATTCCCTCCACAATCGTCCCCAACACCGCCTGACGCTGTGCCCACCGCGACAACTGCCAGGGTTTGCCGGAAATAAAAAACAGCGTACGCGTCAACACTGTGATCACGGTCAAGCCGAGGTCACCTGCACCGTTCCGACATCAGTTTCAGCACTGATGAAGAAGCATCCGACGGACTGTCGCATACCCAGCGCAGCTGGGAACTTCCGGCAAAAACGATGACGCCCATCAGCAGTGCCTCGAAAGTGCTCAAACCTGAGTTCATCATGACCACGCCAGTCATCAAACCCCAAAGCGGCCAGGCCGGGTGCGGCGCCCAACGCGTCCATCGTCCTGGCCCGAAACTCCGGGTGGCGATAGGCGCAAGGATTGAAACGCACCGACTAACCCAGCTTGGTGCCAGGCTGTACCTCAGAACCGCGCAGAAAGTCCGCCACCGCCAGTCGTTTACCACCGGGGCGCTGCAACTCGGTCAGGTTAACTACAGAATCCATAGCTACTACTACAATACCTGTCTGGGCTACAGCCACTATTTGTCCACAAGTTAGACCCGCAGGCGGTGTTCCGTGCCCCACACTGGCTGCCCACACCTTGAGCGACTCACCACCCAGCACCGTATTGGCACCCGGAAATGGATTGAAAGCCCGCACCCGACGGGTGATGGTGGTGGCTGTTTGCGCCCAATCAATGGCCGCTTCGACCTTGTCAACTTTGGCGGCGTAGGTCACGCCTTCGGCGGGCTGAGGTATCGGCTTGAGCTTGCCCTGCTGCATCTGCTGCAGTACCTGCACCATGAGTGAACCGCCAAGATCAGCCAGCTTGTCATGCAGGCTTCCTGTAGTGTCACTATCCAGAATGGGCAGCGCTTGAGCCAGCAGCATGTCACCGGTATCGAGTCCGGCATCCATCTGCATGATGGTGATGCCGGTTTGCGGGTCACCCGCTTCAACGGCCCGGTGGATGGGAGCAGCACCCCGCCAGCGCGGCAACAGCGACCCGTGAATATTGAAACAGCCTTGCAGTGGCAGGTCCAGCACCCATTGCGGCAAGATCAGCCCATAGGCAGCCACCACCATGGCATCGGCCTGTGCCGCCTGCAGCGCAGTCCGTGCCGCCAGCGCGTCTTCGGGATACTTGCCGTCCAGCCGCAGGCTGCGCGGCTGCACCACGGTGATGCCATGTTGCTGTGCGAGCTGTTTGACCGGAGAAGCGTGCAATTTGAGGCCGCGCCCGGCAGGCCGGTCTGGCTGCGTCAATACCAAGACAACCTCATGCCCGGCAGCCAGCAACTGTGACAGGGCAACCGCTGCGAATTCGGGCGTACCCGCAAATACCAGCTTCAAACCTTGTTGGCAACGCGACCTTCGCGCTGCGCTTTCTGCAGTTTGCTCTTGATACGATTGCGCTTAAGCGGCGACAGGTATTCCACGAACACTTTACCCATCAGGTGATCCATTTCATGTTGAATACATACTGACAACAAGCCCTCGGCCTCGATCAGGCGTGCCTTGCCGTCGCGGTCAAGCGCTTCAACTTTGATGGTGTCGTGGCGCTGCACGCCGTCATAAATGCCCGGCACAGACAGACAGCCCTCTTCATTAAGATGCTTTTCTGGACTAGTCCAAAGCATCTTGGGGTTAATCAGCACCAGCGGATCGTCACGGCCCTCGGAGATATCCATGACAATCAGGCGTTCGTGCACATCAATCTGGGTCGCCGCCAGGCCCACCCCGTTGGCTTCGTACATGGTTTCCAGCATGTCAGCGATCAGGGTCTGGATGCGTTCGTCAACCACCGTCACGGGTTTGGCCACCGTGTGCAGTCGGGTGTCGGGATAGCGAATAATTGAGAGTAATGCCATAGTCAGTGTTCAGAGATGTCGCTATTTTCGCTATTTTTTTGGCTGGCCACACATTCACCGAGCGAGAATCGTTGTCCAATCAAGGGCTTGGGCGCAAAATCTCACGCGACACAATAGGGTAAGAAACACGATGTCTAAATTTTTTCTTCAGGCAACTCTCCCCCCACTGGCTTGCGCCGCGCTGGCGTGTGGCTTGTTGGCCAGCGGGATTGCCCATGCGCAGAAATACCCCATCACTGCCCAACAACGAGCCACCGCCGAGCAGGTGGCTCAGAGCGGAGTGGCACTGAGCGAACTCAGAGCTGATGCACCGTCGCGCTACACCATCAAACGCGGCGACACGCTGTGGGCGATTTCCGGGATGTATTTGAAATCACCGTGGCGCTGGCCTGAGTTGTGGGGCATGAACCTGGCTGAAATCAAAAACCCGCATTTGATTTACCCAGGGCAAACACTGTATCTGGACACCTCCAGCGGGCGGGCACGGCTGACCCTGCAGCCAGGTGGCGAGGAGATTCCCACTGTCAGAATGTCACCACGCACACGAAGTGAGGCCCTACCGGATGACGCGCTGCCAACTCTAAAAAATCAGTGGATCGAACCATTCCTGTCAGAAGCCATCGTGTTGGACGAGCAGGGACTCAAGGATGCGCCACGCATCGTGGCCACGCTGGACGACAGGGTTCTGCTCACCCGTGGAGATCGTGCTTACGCACGCAGCAATTCATCTGAAGAGTTGATCGATGACCCGCACCAGAAACAGAAGACTTACCGTGTTTTTCGCGATGCGACGCCCTTAAAAGATCCTTTGACGGGTGATGTACTCGGATACGAGGCGCAATTCGTGGGCAAGGCCACGCTCGCTCGTAGCGAAACCACCCAACCAACGACCAACAAGGATGGCAGCACCGAGCAAAGCATCGTGCCAGCCACGATAGACATCATATTGGCCAAAGAGGAAATGCGGGTGGGCGACCGGCTGGTCCTCGAGCCGACACAGCAGCTACGAAGCTATGTACCGCACGCGCCTAGCAACTCTGTCGATGCGCGCATCGTCTCTATTTACGGCAGCGCTGTTATCAATGCAGCCCAAAATCAGGTCGTTGTTATCAACCGTGGTAAACGAGATGGCATGGAGGTTGGCGACGTATTAGCCATCATGAAAGCTGGAAAACAAATGGTCGATAAAACCGACACTCAATTGCCATCCATAAAGCTTCCCGATGAGCGCAACGGCTTGCTAATGGTGTTCAGCACTTTCGAAAAATTGTCTTATGGTTTGGTCCTGGACATCACCAGCGGTGTCCAGGTGGGTGATCATTTGATCAACCCGCAATAAGACACCCTCATTCCGCCCTCACATTTATTGTCATCCATCGCGAACCTCGTGGAACGTGACGAACTGGCGGCTTGGTTGCGACTGACGCTGACACCAGGCGTTGGCAACAGCAGTGCGCGCAAGCTGCTAGCGGCCTTTGGGCTTCCGCAAACCATTTTTGAACAATCTACCGCTGCCTTGCAGCAGGTCGTCAGCACGACTCAGGCACTGGCACTGAGAACCGAACCCGCAGAACTTACCGATCTCATACAAGTGACCTGGGCCTGGCTGAACCATGACTCGGATCAGGGCATATGCCGTCAGGTGGCCACACTGGGCGACCCGTTGTACCCGCAAGCTTTGCTGAACCTGGACGACCCACCGCTGATGCTGTACCTGCTGGGCAGGGGAAGTTTTATGCAATATGACCCTCTAGCCCTTAAAAATAAAGGGTATTCAACTCCTATTTCAATAGCAAATGATTTCTTCATAAACCCCGTATCCAGCCTAGCCATTGTCGGCAGCCGAAATCCGACGCCGCAAGGTGCTGCCAATGCGCGACTGTTTGCCAAATCGTTTGCACAGGCTGGGTTAACAGTGGTCAGTGGTCTTGCGCTCGGCATTGATGGTGCCGCCCATGAAGGCGCGCTCGACGGTGCCAGCGACAGTCACCAGGTCGTCACTGTCGCTGTGGTTGGCACCGGCCTGGATCGCGTCTATCCCAAAGCGCACCACGACCTGGCGCACCGGATAGCGCTGCACGGATTGCTGGTGAGCGAATACCCGCTGGGTACGCCACCGCTCACGGCCAATTTTCCCAAGCGCAACCGACTCATTGCCGGTTTGGCACAGGGTACGTTGGTGGTGGAGGCAGCGCCCAAATCTGGATCGCTGATCACCGCGAGGTTGACGGCCGAACAAGGCCGTGACGTGTTTGCCATTCCGGGTTCGATTCATGCCGCCCAGTCTCGCGGCTGCCATGCGCTGATCAAGCAAGGCGCCAAACTGGTGGAGTCTGCGCAGGATGTGCTGGAAGAGTTGTCCTGGCCTGGCAGGCTTTCATCCGTTTCAAATTCAATAGCTGATAGCCCAGTTGTCAAAAGAACTGAAGACATCTTCCTCCAGGGTGGACAACTGTTGGATGGTCTAGGATTCGATCCAGTCGGGCTTGAGGCCCTGCAAGCCCGCACAGGTCTGGAGACAGCCGACTTGCAGGCGCAGTTGATGGGACTTGAGCTTGATGGCTTGGTGGCGCGTTTGCCCGGTGGACTGTTTCAACGCCAGAAGGTCTGATTTCCAGTCCTGTTTTGCTGTTTGCGAAAAATGCGGCGCAGTATATTGAGGTCATGTTTGAAGTCCTCGCATTTGTTTACGACAACTACCTTGACCTTGATGCATGCCCTGAGCTTCCGGTCTTGCATCGTACCTTGCACACCCTGGGTTTTGCCCCCCGCGAAGTGGAAACGGCCCTGCTGTGGCTTGAAGACCTCAAAAGTGCGGCGAACCGCCTGCCCATGCACCCAGTCGCTGAAAAACCAGCGCTCTCATCGACAGCCGCCATGCGTGCACTCACAAAGGCAGAGCTAGCCAGAATTGACGTAGCAGGCTGGGGGTTTCTGGCATTTCTGACATCGATTGGCAGTCTTGCCGACAATGAACTGGAACTGGTGATGGAGCGCGCCATGGCAACTCCTGGGGAACCGCTCAGCCTGAATGATCTGAAACTAATTGTGCTGATGGTTTTCTGGGGCCTTGCGCGTGAGCCCGATGCACTGGTCCTCGACGAACTGTGTGACGACCACACCCATCGTCTGCTCAACTGAGTACGGGTCAGTTGAGCAGACGCGCGGGGTTTGCCTGGATTTCGTCAAGCGCCGAGCGCGTCGCCCGGGCGGTCAAGGGTTCATCTTCCTGCGGCTCTAGCAAGCCCACCTGCAGGTAGGCCGCTAGGCGCGCCGTCTGCAACAAGTAGCTGTGCCCGACATTGTTGGCAAACAGATGCAAATGCCCCAACGGGCTGCGCCAGACATACTGCACCTGTACAACGTTTGATTTGTAGTCCAAGGCAAACCACGAACCCAAAGCTAGGTCGCGCGCCCACTCCATCATCACCGCACTGGCCGTACCACCGCCTTCACTGACCACATCAAGGTCTGTGGCTTCAAAACCCAGCAATTCTTCAATGTTCTCGGTATCCAGCGGCAACTCTTCGCCACCGTCGTCACTGATGTAGTCGTCGAGCTCAGCCAGTCGCTGCGCCATCGCCTGAATTTGCTCGTCGGCAATCGCCTCGGTCTTGGCCATGAAAGCGTCTGCCAGGGTGTCGCTAATGATCTTGATATGCGTCTCCTGCACGGAACGACCGACGCCCAAAAGGTTCATGCCAGCACGCAAATTCTGCAACAAGCCTGACAGACCACTGATCACCTTAGCGCGATCAGCACGATTGGGTTTGGCGCTTGCAGCCCAAATAAGATCAGTCGCCGTCTTCTTGAGTCGCAGCGTTTCCTCATGCTGCTTGCCCTGACGCACCGTAGACACGGCCAGTACCTCCGCCCAGACCTTGAACAGGAAGGAGCGGATTTCGTCACGCACCGGCATGTCCTTGAGTTGGTCGCGCAGCTCGATGGTGTACTGGATGGCCAATGTTTCTTTCTGCTCCAGTTGCTCGGCCACGCCCAACACTTTCTGCGCTGAGGGCTTCTTGGCAAGGTGTTTTTTCAGGAACTGTTGGAACTCTTCATACACCCGCTTATAAACGCGGTCACCCGTTTCCGGGTACTGTTCAACAACCTGCACAACGCGCTTGATCTCGGTAACAAGATCATCGGCGTTGATGCCGCTGGAATCGAACCCCAGCACGCAGGAACCCATGTGGTCAATCAACTGACGCGCCGGATGGTCAAGTCTGTTGAAAAAGTCTGGGTCTGCCAAGGCAACACGCAGCACCGGCATCTGCAACCGCGCGAACCAGACCCGAGCGCCGGGCGGAATGCGGTCTTCCTGCAAGATGGACTGAAACATCAGGGCCACCAGCTCAATAATGGCCTTTTCGTTGTCTGTTTCAGCCTTCCCCTTGAGTTCGGACGATTGTTGGCGCAATTCGGTAGCCATCTGTGCCACTGCAACCGGATACACAATCTGTCCGCCCCCCTCTGAGGTAGCAAACTGGACATCAGGCAGACGTGGCTGCTGGGCAATAGCCATCATCAGCGGCACCGACGGACCGTGATAAGCCACCTGTGGTCCACCAGCTCCTCCGTAAAAAGCCGCAGCGGGCTCCATCATTCCAGATTGGCCCAGCACCTGCCCAGGGTATCCTTGCCCAGAGTAGCCACCGCTGCCAGCTGGCACGAAGCTGCCGCCAGACGACACAAAACCTTCCCCCGAAGAAATAAACCCTGCGGGCCCGCTGGCTGTACCGCGCGGGGCACGCCCGCCGCCAGCCGGTGGACTTTCAAGAAACGCGCCGCTTAGCAGCCTGCCCACTTGCTCCATGAGGCCTTGCGCACGGCCATAAAATCCGCCTGCACGACCTGTCGGAAAACCAATACGCCCCCCCCCCATACCGCCACGATGACTTTGCCCCACGGGCGGCGAGCCTGCGGACTGGTCCGACGAACGGCGCTGCTGCGGTGGTTCTGCAACAGGTGCCTGTGTCTGCGGCATTTGCGCATAGGGTTCATTGGCATCTTCAAAAGATGCGGCACTGGTCTTAGCACCAAATTCAATCACAGGCATAACACCGAGCTTGATCAACTCATCATTACAGACGGTGTAGGCCTTTTCCAGTTGTTCATTGAGGTAGCGCTGTACCACCCCGATAACCAGTTGCCAGGCTTCACGCGGCAAACCGGCACTCTCCCATTGCTCCACCAAATGGAGAAACAACACCTCTGGATGCACGATATCGCGCGAGCTCAAAGCCTGGTTGTTGTTGAGATACTTGAGCCGTTTGCGCAGGTCATTGACCGGCTCAGCACCTTTTTCCATCAGATTCAAAGCCATGCGCGAGGCAATGATCTTGTTCTCCACCACGTCGGTGCCAACCAGCTCAAAATCTTTGGAAAGCCCGCCAACGATGGAAGGCAAGACAGACTTTTTTTCGGGAGCCAGCGACTCCTGCCAAGCTCTTAGGGTGCCATCCTGCCAGCGTGTTTTATTTCGCTGGTAGGACATCCAGGCATCACGACGCGACTGCATCTCTCGCGAAGGAGCTGCCTCGTCCATCGCTTGGGTCAAACGCTCCTGCACCTTGTCCAGCAAAGACTTCAAGGATGCCCCTGCCTCGAACACCAGGCGCTGACGCACCCGCGCAGACATCTGCATCTGTGGGGATGTCTGCTGGGAAGCTGTCATGATTGAGACGACGGGCTAGACCGTCGCCCCAGCGTTGGGGTCATTGGGGTCCATATCCTTCTTGGCAATCGGCCCCTTGACCAGATCTTCACGCTGAATGCCGAGCCACATGGCGATCGCTGCAGCTACAAAGACAGACGAATAGATACCAAAAAGGATACCAATGGTCAGCGCCAGCGCGAAGTAATGCAGCGTGGCCCCCCCAAACAGCAGCATGGACAGCACCATCATTTGCGTGGATCCGTGTGTGATGATGGTACGGCTGATGGTGGACGTGATGGCGTTATTGATGATTTCCACCGTAGTCATTTTGCGATAGCGACGAAAATTTTCGCGTATCCGGTCAAAAATCACCACCGATTCATTGACCGAGTAGCCCAGAACCGCCAGCACTGCCGCCAGGACCGGTAACGAAAACTCCCACTGGAAAAACGCAAAAAAACCCAGAATAATGATCACATCATGCAAATTTGCAATGATGGCTGCCACCGCGAACTTCCACTCAAAGCGGACCGCCAAGTAGATCATGATGCCTGCTACCACGCTGGCCAGCGCTTTCAGCCCATCAGCCGCAAGTTCATCACCCACCTGCGGGCCAACAAATTCGGTGCGCCGCATTGTGGCGCTAGCGTCCACAGCCTGAAGCGCCGACATCACCTGATTACTTTGTTGAGCCGAGCTCACACCTTTCTGAGCAGGCAGACGAATCAGCACGTCACGTGCAGTGCCAAAGTTTTGCACCTGAACATCGCCAAAACCAAGTTTATCCACCGTATCGCGTACTACACCTACATCAGCAGGCTGAGCGTAAGTCACCTCCAGCAAGGTACCGCCAGTGAACTCCACCGACAGATGCAGCCCGCGCGAGAACAGGAAAAACACGGCTGCCAGAAAGGTGACCAGCGAAATCGCATTGAACACCAGGGCATGACGCATAAACGGGATGTCCCGCTTGATTCTAAAAAACTCCATTGAAATGTTCCCTTTATCTAGTTTTCAATGAAGTATTCACTTGTGAATACGCAATTAAAAATTCCATCCTTGTTTCCCCTTATTCAGCCTTGACGGCAGTACCACTGTCAGGCCGCCAGATGGTCCCGATGGACACAGTCTTGAGCCGACTTTGACGTCCATACCAGAAATTCACCACCCCACGCGAGAAAAACACCCCGGAAAACATGCTGGTCATGATACCCAAACAATGCACAACTGCAAATCCTCGCACCGGCCCTGAACCAAAGGCCAGCAAAGCCAGACCAGCAATCAGAGTGGTGATGTTGGAGTCAAAAATTGTCGCCCAGGCGCGGTCGTAACCGGTGTGAATGGCAGCCTGCGCGGAAGCCCCGTTGCGCAATTCTTCACGAATGCGCTCGTTAATCAGCACATTAGAGTCAATGGCCATGCCTAGCACCAAGGCCATGGCAGCCATGCCCGGCAAAGTCAGTGTTGCCTGCAGCATCGATAGCACAGCCACCAGCAGCAGCAGGTTGAAAGCCAACGAAATACTTGAAAACACGCCAAACAACATGTAGTAAATACACATGAAGATAGTGACCGCCACAAAGCCCCAGGTCACACTATTGAAACCTTTGGCAATGTTCTCGGCCCCCAGACTTGGGCCGATGGTGGTTTCTTCGATGATCTCCATGGGTGCAGCCAGTGACCCGGATCGCAACAGCAAGGCTGTGTCATTGGCTTCAACCGTGGTCATACGGCCGGATATCTGCACCCGCCCACCGCCAATTTCAGTGCGGATCACCGGCGCGGTCACCACTTCGCCCTTGCCTTTTTCAAACAGCAGGATGGCCATGCGCTTGCCCACGTTGTCTCGCGTCACATCGCGGAAGATTCGCGTACCTTTGGCGTCAAGATTCAAGTTGACGGTGGGCTCCTGAGTCTGACTGTCAAAGCCGGGCTGCGCGTCGGTCAGGTTTTCGCCGGTCAGAATAACCTGCTTCTTCACAATCACCGGCTGGCCGTTGCGCTCCAGATAGCGCTCGGAACCAAAAGGCACTACGCCCGTGCCCGATTCAGCCGCGCGCGCCTCGGCGCTTTCGTCGACCATGCGCACTTCAAGTGTGGCAGTACGACCCAGAATATCCTTGGCCTTGGCGGTGTCCTGCACCCCTGGCAATTCCACAACGATGCGATCCAGCCCTTGCTGCTGAATGACAGGCTCAGCCACACCAAGTTCATTGATCCGATTGTGCAAGGTGGTAATGTTTTGCTTGAGCGCTTGATTCTGAATGCGTAGCGCCGCCACTGGCTTGATGGATGCCGTCAGTTTGAGATCCGTGCCACTGGTAGACTCCACGGTCTGCAAATCAGGGAACTGATCCTGAAGAACAGCTTGCGCTGCAGCGAGCGTGGCAGCGTCGCGAAACTTCACCTCAACAGTCTGCCCCTCGCGATTGATACCGCTGTGCCGAATATTTTTCTCGCGCAAGGCGGTGCGCAAATCACCAGCCATCGACTCAGCACGCTTGGTCAACGCCGCCTGCATGTCCACCTGCAGCATGAAGTGCACACCACCGCGCAAGTCCAGGCCGAGATACATGGGCGACGCGCGCAGCGCCGACAGCCACCCGGGTGACCGCGACACTAGGTTGAGCGCCACCACATAGCCGGGGTCTGAGGCATCAGGCACCAGTGCCTTCTGGATCACGTCCTTGGCCTTGAGTTGCGCATCCGTGCTGTTCAGGCGCACCCTGATGGAGGCTCCCTCCAGAACAGCCTGATCAACCTCGATCGACGCAGACTTCAGCGCCGCCTCCACTTGCGCCAAGGTGGCAGCATCTACTTTGACCAGCGACTTCGCCGATGACACCTGCACTGCAGGTGCTTCACCAAAAAAATTGGGCAGCGCGTAGAGGCCGCCCACCACCATCGCAATCACAATGATCACGTATTTCCAGACCGGGTAACGATTCATGACCGCCCTTCAGAGAACAAAATACCGGCCTATGCCGGCTTCATGACGGTTTATTTGATGGTGCCCTTGGGCAACACCTGCACTACGGAACTGCGCTGCAGTTGCAGTTCGACACCATTGGCCACCTCGATACTGACAAAGCTCTCGGTCAGTTTGGTGACTTTGCCGAGCACACCACCTGCTGTGACGACCTCATCACCTTTCCCCAAAGCCTCAATCATGTTCTTGTGATCCTTGGCTTTTTTCATTTGTGGGCGAATCATGACGAAATACAGCACCACAAACATCAGAACCAAGGGCAACATGCCCATCAGGGACGATTGCATGTCGCCTGACGCGGCAGCAGCAGGGGCGGCTTGCGCAAATGCAGAAGAAATAAACACAGATGACTCCAGATTTCAAACAATAAAAACAGACCAGCCATCAAGCGAACAAGCACGACTAGGCTGGCAAAAAGTGCAGCGGGGATTGTATGGGGGTTACCGGGAAACGATTCTTACAGCCGCATCAGAGCCACAGGCGATACAGGGAAACCCAGTTCTGCAGCCTGCGCCAGCGACGCCAGACAAACAATACGCGCTGACTCCACACCCACGCCCTGCGTGGTTTCAAGATGACGAGCGCAGTCACTACAGTGGCCACCACCAGTGGGTGACTGCGTAGGTAGCTCACCGAGCGCTGCAGCAATTGCATCACAGCATCCGCCCCATATACGGCGCGTTGAACTGGCGCCCATTGCACGGCAAGCGATTGCCTTTGCGTGGTGATCCGCTCCAGCAAACGCCCTTGCTGTTGGTACAAGTCAACGAGACGTGGATTCATGACCTGCAGCTTTCTTGAGCTGACGCAGATCCTCCTGCAACTCAGCCAGACTCACCATCAAGACCGGCGCATGCGCCACACTATTGCGGCGCAAGAGCACAAAAAAATACAGACTCAGAGCCAAAAACACGAGCACAAAAAACCCCAGCACAAAGAGCCGCTGTTCCCACCAGACCACCAGCGCAAGCGCAACCAGCGTCAGAATCAGGAACAGCAAGCTCACCAACAATGCCAGCGTCAGCCTGATCTGTGCCGCAAGATGGTATTTTTGAATCTGGATTTCGTTGACCAGCAAATCCAGCCGGGTCTGCAACAGGTCCAGCACACTGCCTGACATGCGTTTGAGAGCAGCCATCACCCCCGGCGAACCGGTGCTGGATTCGTCAGCCATGGCGCATCCGGTCAGGCAAACCCCACGCAGGCTGACCTGCGTTAACGCCGACCAATGACCACACCCACCAGAAAACCAACCCCTGCAGCAATACCAACAGCCGCCCACGGCGACTCGTGCACATAGGCATCTGTGGCTTTAGCCGCTGCTTTGGTCTTGGCAACCAGCAATTCCTCGGCATGCGCCAGGCGCACTTTGGCATCCTGCAAGCGGGCTTGAACGCGGGCCCGCAGGCTGGCAACTTTCTCCCCGGCCTGATCAGCCGTCGCTGTCAACACCTCTTCGGCGTCTGCAATGATGGTCTTGATGTCGGCGATGCGCTGCTCCTGCGCACTGATCTCTGCTTGTGTTGCGGTTGACATGATGATCCTTTCAAGAAACAACTCAAACCGTCAAACTGACGTGACGAGTCGTCAACGGCTATCGTCGCACTTTCAAGCATCGGCATCAAGTTAATTCCTTACAGACAAGGTCAAGCCAATCTGCGTAGCTTATCGTCCGCCTAGCACCGCAGGCATCACTTTTTGGCGCGCTTCAATGCTCCAACAGCGCCGCAAGCCTGATCCGCAGGGATTGCCACTTATCCTGGGCCTTGACCAGATGCCGCGCCTTCACATGACCAAAGCCCCGGATCTCCTCAGGCACACGCGCCATCTCAAGCGCGACTGCGTATAGCTCGCCCGCATGGGCTTGTCCTGAACTGCTGGACAGCACACCCAGCAATTCAGCCAGCATGGCGCGGTACTGAACAATCAGCGCGCGCTCGTCGCGGCGCTCCGCCGTGCGACCAAAAATATCCAGCACCGTGCCGCGCAGGCCTTTTAGC
This sequence comes from Rhodoferax sp., assembly GCA_031291305.1. GTDB lineage: Bacteria > Pseudomonadota > Gammaproteobacteria > Burkholderiales > Burkholderiaceae_C > Rhodoferax. The sequence goes on from JARLJH010000058.1 coordinate 227,651, forward strand.
TTGGAAAGCCATTGAAAGGCGGTCATGGTGGCCGGGCCAAACGGTCGCTTGACCAATTCTCCCTTCTCGTTGGTACGGGCCCACAACGGCGGCGCCAGATGGAATTGCAGGCTGTAGTCACCCTCAAACTGGCTGGCCAGTTGGCTGGCAAAACGGCCGTCGCTATAGAGCCGAGCCACCTCGTATTCATCCTTGATGGCCATGAGCTTGAACAAATAGCGCGCCACGGCTTCACTGAGACCGGTTTTTCCCCAGGCCGCATCCACCCGCTGCGTTTGCTCGACCAACGTTTTGTACTGATCCGCATAGGCGGCATTCTGGTAGGCCGTGAGATAGGCCACACGTTTGGCCACAAGCTCAGCCACCGACGGTTTTTTAACGAATTCAATGACTTGCGCCGCTTGGAACAAGGCCTGTACCGCCACCAGATCGTGCGCGCAATGCCGCCCCCATTCAAAAGCCGCCTGATTATTGGCGACCTGTACGCCGTTGAGTTCCATGGCACGCATCAGCGAGGCGTGGCTCAAAGGTACCTGCCCGCGCTGCCACGCATAGCCCAACAGCAAGGGGTTGGTATATATCGAGTCCCCCAGCGCCTGGCGTGCGACCTGTTCCGCATCCAACAGGCCCAGAGCGCCAGCGCCAACCGCGGCGCGCAAACGGTCCTCGCAAGCCTGTTCAGGAAACGCCCACTGCGTGTCATGCACAAACGCCGCCGTCGGCGTCGCGTGGGTATTGAGCGCGACAAACGTGCGATCCTGTTGCATCACAGCGAGCGTGGCCTTGCTGGCCGCCACGATGGCATCACAGGCGATCACCAGATCAGCCTGACCCACATCTACCTTGCTGGTGTGGATCGTCTGGCAAGAATCAGCGATCTGGATGTGGCTCCAGGTGGCCCCGCCTTTTTGCGCCAGACCGCCCGCGTCCTGCGTGACCACGGCCTTGCCCTCCAGATGAGCCGCCATGCCCAATAGCTGACCGATGGTGATTACCCCCGTGCCGCCAATACCGCCCACTACCGCACCCCAGGCTCGCGCCGTCTCGGGCAAGACCGGCACGGGCAACGTTGGCAAGCTGCCCAGACGATTGGCGTTGTCTTTCCTGGGTTTCTTGAGTTGCCCGCCTTTGACGGTGACGAAGCTCGGGCAAAAACCTTTGACGCACGAAAAATCCTTGTTGCAGGTGCTTTGGTTGATGACCCGTTTGCGACCAAATTCGGTCTCCAGCGGTTCCACGCTCAGGCAATTGGACTGCTCGCCGCAGTCACCACAGCCTTCACAGACCAGCTCGTTGATCACCACGCGCTCGTTGGGCTCGGCTAGCAGGCCACGCTTGCGCTTGCGCCGTTTCTCGGTGGCGCACATCTGGTCGTAAATGATCGCGGTGGTGCCTTTGATCTCCCGCAAGGTTCGCTGCACCGCATCCAGCTCGTCGCGGTGATGCACTTGCACGCCGTCCGCCAGCACGACACCCTGGTATTTGTCCGGCGCATCGGTGACGATCACCAGCTTCGTCACGCCCTCAGAGAGCAAACTGCGCATGATTTGCAACACGCTGTGGCCTTCGGCACGCTCGCCCACGCGCTGCCCACCGGTCATGGCCACGGCATCGTTGTACAGAATTTTGTAGGTGATATTCACACCCGCCGCGATGGCTTGCCGAATGGCCAGCAAGCCACTGTGAAAGTAGGTGCCGTCACCCAGATTGGTGAACACATGCTGATCGGTCGAAAACGGCTGCTGCCCGACCCAGGCTACACCTTCGCCGCCCATCTGGCTGAAGGTGCTGGTGGAGCGATCCATCCACACTGTCATGTAATGACAGCCAATACCGGCCAGCGCGCGCGAACCCTCGGGCACGCGGGTGCTGGTATTGTGCGGACAACCGCTGCAAAACCAGGGGGTACGCTCGCCCGAGCCCGTGTTGAGCGCCAGCTCGGCTTGCTCCCGGGCGGCGAGCTGTTCAAGATGCCGATCCATGCGCGCCTGGATGTCCGCGGGCACACCCAGGCGACTCAAGCGCTGGGCAATGGCTTTGGCGACCAGGCCGGGCGACAGGTCAGCATTGGCGCGAAGCAGTGCCCGACTGGCCGGATTGGGATGGCTCCATTCACCCCCGCCGCCATCCGAGTCGCAGTCGAACTTGCCCACCACATTGGGGCGCTCACGCCAGTGGTACAGCTCTTCTTTGAGCTGGTATTCAATGATCTGGCGTTTTTCCTCAACGACCAGAATCTCCTGCAGCCCCTTGGCAAATTCGTGGGCGATGCTGGCTTCCAGCGGCCAGACCACATTGACCTTGTGCAGCCGGATGCCCAACTGGCGGCAGGTGGCGTCATCCAGGCCCAGATCCACCAGCGCCTGGCGCGTGTCGTTGAAAGCTTTGCCGCTGGCGATGATGCCGAAGCGGTCCTGCGCCGTGGCGATCACGTTGTGGTTAAGCCGGTTGGCGCGCACATAGGCCAGCGCGGCGTACCACTTGACGTTCATCAGCCGGGCTTCCTGATCCAGTGGCGCATCAGGCCAGCGAATGTGCACGCCGCCAGCGGGCATCTCGAAGTCTTCGGGCAGGATGATCTTGACACGCTCCACATCCACCTGCACCGAGGCCGATGACTCCACCACCTCCTGAATCGTCTTCATGCCCGCCCAGACGCCCGAGAAACGGCTCAAGGCGATGGCATGCTGACCCAGATCCAGAATGCCTTGCACGTCCGATGGAAAAAACACCGGCAGCCCACAAGCCTTGAAGATGTGGTCGCTCTGATGGGCAGCGGTGGAACTTTTGCTCACATGGTCGTCACCGGCCACCGCCAGCACCCCGCCGTGGCGCGACGTGCCGGCATTGTTGGCGTGCTTGAACACATCCGAACTGCGATCCACGCCTGGGCCCTTGCCGTACCAGATGCCAAACACCCCATCAAACTTCTTGCTGGCAGGGTACAGGTCAACCTGCTGTGTGCCCCACACGGCGGTGGCCGCCAGCTCTTCGTTCACGCCGGGTTGAAAGACGATGTGATGGGCCTGCAGATGCGCCTGCGCCGCGACCAGCGCCTGGTCATAGCCGCCCAGCGGTGAGCCCCGGTAACCACTGATGAAACCGGCCGTATTCAGTCCGTTCAGGACATCGCGCTGGCGCTGCAGCATTGGCAAGCGCACCAGCGCCTGCACACCGCTCATGAAAGCTCGTCCCTGCGTCAAGGTGTATTTGTCATCCAGCGTGGCTGAAGAAGTGGCCTGCCGGGCAGACTCGGGTAACAAAACGTCCATCGTGTGAGTTCTCTTGGAATGGGGTGGCAACAGTCGTGTGATTGGCTCTGTTGAACGCCAGCAAGTGTGCCAGCGGTCCGAGACACAGTGTAGGCAAGCTGGCGCGGACATGCACGCCTCGTCCAGGTGACGTCAGTACTGGCGCAGGTTTTCAAACAAAATTGGCCTCTAGCCTTTATACATAAAGGGCTTACAGCTATGTATTTTGAATAAATCAGAGCGCAGCATGTGTGGTTGACCTCGAAGCAATACAAATTTGACAAAACTAGGTGTAAATACCGACCTTCATTTGCAATCAAGTACCAAAGTGTCCGATTTAAGTATCAAACCCGCATCACGGCATCAGTATCGTTACCCCCTGTCAGTGCCCACCCTGCATTGAACAGCGTTAGTCACATCACTCTCAACGGAGACACCACCATGAAACTTAAAGTTCGCCTAACCCTCGCCGCCACACTGGTTCTGTCGCTGTGCGGCATGACCCACGCGGCCACCGAACTGGTCATTGCCACCGTGAACAACGGCCACATGATCGAAATGCAAAAGCACACCAAAGAATTCGAGGCGGCCAACCCCGGCATCACCCTCAAATGGGTCACCCTCGAAGAAGGCGTGCTGCGCCAGCGCGTCACCACCGACATCGCCACCAAGGGTGGCCAGTTTGACGTGATGACCATCGGCATGTACGAAACGCCAATCTGGGGCAAGAAAGGCTGGTTGACCGAGATCAAACCCGATGCGGCCTATGACGTCAATGACTTGTTGCCCGCGATCCGTGATGGCTTGTCCGTTGACGGCAAACTCTATGCGGCACCGTTCTACGGCGAAAGCTCGATGCTGATGTACCGCAAGGACCTAGCCGACAAGGTCGGCGTCAAGGTCAGCGACCACCCGACCTGGACCGAAGTCAAGGATCTGGCCGCCAAGATCAACGACCCGAAAGATGGTGTTTATGGCATTTGTCTGCGCGGCAAGCCGGGCTGGGGCGACAACATGGCCTTCCTGAGCACCCTGGTCAACACCTACGGCGGCCAGTGGTTTGACATGAAATGGAAACCCCAGCTGGAATCCAAACCCTGGAAGACCGCCATCAACTTCTATGTGGACCTGCTGAACAAATACGGTCCCCCGGGCTCGTCGGCCAATAGTTTCAATGAAATTCTGGCGCTGTACAACGAAGGGAAATGTGGCATGTGGGTCGACGCCACCATCGCCGCCTCGTTCATTACCGATCCGAAACAATCCAAAGTTGCAGACAAGGTTGCCTTTGCCCAAGCGCCCATCGCCGTGACCCCCAAGGGCGCCAACTGGCTGTGGGCCTGGGCACTGGCAATTCCCGCCGGCTCCCAAAAGGTCGAAGCCGCCACCAAATTCGTGACCTGGGCCACCAGCAAGGACTACATCAACCTGATCGGCAAGGAAGTGGGCTGGGGCCACGTCCCCACCGGCACGCGCAAGAGCACCTACACCAATGCCGAGTTCCTGAAAGTGGCCAGGTTTGCCGCCGCTGAAAAAGCCGCCATCGACAGCGCCAATCCGAACGATGCGACGCTGCCCAAAAGTCCATACGTCGGTGTTCAATATGCTGCGATCCCTGAGTTTCAGGCGATTGGAACCACCGTGGGACAACAGATGAGCGCCGCTTTGGCCGGCAAGATCAGCGTTGATGCCGCCTTGAAAGCGTCGCAACTGGCGGCCGAACGTCAGATGACGAGAGCCGGCTACTACAAATAGACAAACAGGGAACACCTGTTTGGCGACTGCGCCAACTGGTCCGGGGCCGATGTTCCTTGGCCATATGAAAGTATGGCTACGGCGTAGATAGCCCGCTTCCAGTCAGGCGCTGCGACATCGATCCGAACGTGTCGTGACGTACTTTGACTGACATCTTTCGAGGGCATTTCCATGAACCGATTTCTTCCCCGCGTGCTGTTGGCACCGGCGATGCTCACCCTCTTTCTGTGGATGATCGTGCCACTGGTGATGACGATCTACTTCTCCGTCATCCGCTACAACCTGTTGCAACCTGACCAAACGGGCTTTGTCGGGCTGGACAACTACGTCTACTTCATGACCGATCCGTCGTTCGGTACGGCGATCATGAACACCTTGTTGCTGTTGGGCAGCGTGATTTTGATCACCGTCATTGGCGGCATCATGCTGGCACTGCTGGTGGATGCGCCGTTCCCGGGTCGCAATATTGTTCGCATCCTGCTGATTTCCCCGTTCTTCGTCATCCCCACCGTCAATGCACTGCTGTGGAAGCACATGATGATGAACCCGATCTACGGTGTCCTGGCGCAGGTCTGGCGGTACTTTGGTGCCACGCCGGTCGACTGGCTGACCAACTGGCCACTGTGGAGCGTGATCCTGATCGTGACCTGGCAATGGCTGCCCTTTGCCACGCTGATTTTCATCACCGCGCTGCAAAGCATGGACCGCGAGCAGTTGGAAGCCTCGCGCATGGACGGCGCCAACTACCTGCAACAACTGCGCTACCTCTACATCCCGCACCTGGGCCGATCCATGGCGGTGGTGGTGATGATCGAGATGATCTTTCTGCTCAGCGTGTTTGCCGAGATTTACACCACCACCAGCGGCGGACCGGGGGACGCCAGCACCAACCTGGCGTTCTTGATCTTCAAACAGGCCTTGTTGAACTTTGATGCTGGCGCGGCGTCAGCTGGCGCCCTGCTTGCCGTGGTGCTGGCCAATATTGCCGGCATTTTCCTGATCCGCATGGTTGGCAAAAACCTTGACAAGTGAGCACAGCATGAACACCCAAAACAACTTTTTGCTTTATGTTCGCACCGCGGTAGCTTGGGGAGTGACCCTGCTGTTGTTCTTTCCGCTGGGCTGGCTGACACTGACCGCCTTCAAGACCGAGCTGCAAGCCATCTCCGTGCCACCGTTGCTGTTTTTCAGACCGACGCTGGAAAACTTTTCCATCGTGCAGGAGCGCAGTGACTATCTGCTGTATGCCCAAAATTCCCTGATCACCAGCGTGGCCTCGACCATTCTCGGCCTGGCGCTGGCGTTCCCGGCGGCGTACTCAATGGCGTTCTTCAAGGGTAAACAGACCAAGAACATCCTGATGTGGATGCTCTCGACCAAGATGATGCCCGCCGTGGGTGCGCTGGTGCCCGTCTATGTGCTGGCGCAAAACTCGGGCCTGCTGGACACGCGCACGGGTCTGACCATCATCTTCACCATGAGCAACTTGCCGATCATGGTCTGGATGCTGTATTCGCAGTTCAAGGAAATACCGGGTGAGATTCTGGAGGCCGCGCGCATGGACGGCGCCACCCTGTGGCAGGAGTTCCGCATGGTGCTGCTGCCACTGACTCTGGGTGGCCTGGCCTCCACCGGTCTGCTGTGTCTGGTGCTGAGCTGGAACGAGGCCTTCTGGTCGCTGAACTTGAGTGCTGCCAAGGCCGGTACGCTGGCCACGCTGATTGCCAGCTACTCCAGCCCCGAGGGCTTGTTCTGGGCCAAGCTGTCTGCCGCGTCTTTCATGGCCATTGCACCCATCGTGGTGTTTGGCTGGTTCAGTCAGAAACAACTGGTGCAAGGCCTGACCTTTGGCGCCGTCAAATAACAAGATTCGGAGACCCCACATGGCTTACCTCTCACTCAACGGCATCGAAAAAATCTTTGGCGACATCCGCGTCATAAAAGGGCTCAACCTGGACATCCGACAGGGCGAATTTGTGGTGTTTGTCGGGCCCTCGGGCTGTGGCAAATCGACCCTGCTGCGCCTGATTGCCGGACTGGAGCACATTGACGCGGGCACCTTGCAGCTGGATGGCCGCGACATCACGCACCTGCCATCCAGCAAGCGCGACCTGGCCATGGTGTTCCAGAGCTACGCGCTGTATCCCCACATGAGCGTGTTCGAAAACATGAGTTTCGCGCTGAAACTGGCCAAGGAAAACACCGAAGTGATCAAGGAAAAGGTCGCCCGCGCCGCCAATATCCTGAACCTGACCCAGTATCTGGAGCGCACGCCCAAGGAATTGTCGGGTGGTCAGCGCCAGCGGGTGGCGATTGGCCGCGCCATTGTGCGTGCACCCAAGGTGTTTCTGTTTGACGAACCGCTGTCCAACCTGGATGCGGCGCTACGCGGCCAGACGCGCATCGAGATTGCCAAGCTGCACCGCGACCTGGGCGCCACCACCATTTATGTCACCCACGATCAGGTGGAGGCCATGACACTGGCCGACCGCGTGGTGGTGCTGCGTGATGGTGTGATCGAGCAGGTTGGCACGCCGCTGGAGCTGTACGACCGCCCTGCCAACCAGTTTGTGGCGCAGTTCATCGGCACACCGCAAATGAACATCGTCTCTGCTGCCCAAATGCCGGCGCTGGAGACCACCGCTGGCTTGTCGCTGCCGGCGGGTGGCTTCGTTGGACTGCGACCTGAGCACGTGATCCTGCACCCCGCTGGTCAGGGCATGCTGCAGGGCAAGGTTGATCTGGTCGAAGCGCTGGGGGCCGAAACACTGATTTACGTGACCACCACCCAAGGTGCTCAACTGGTATCGCGCCAAACCGAACGCACACCGCTGCACACCGGGGATGCTGTGAGCATCCAGATCGACACCGACACCGCTCATGTGTTTGACGCCAACGGACGCATCACGCGCACCGGCCAGACCCATGAGATGCCGACCCACTGATGACTCAACGACCTGACATCTCATGAACCAAACACTTCCCCTGGACGGCCAGATAGCCGCCATCACCGGCTCGGCATCGGGCATCGGTTTTGCCAGTGCCCAGGCCATGATCTCGGCTGGCGCGCAAGTTGTGTTGATTGACCGCGACGCATCAGCCCTGATCAAGGCCCGAGATGCACTGGGCACCGCAGCCCTGCCGCTGGAGCTTGACCTGCTGGACCCCGCGCCGTGCGCGGCCATGCCCCAGCGCATCCTGGAGCTGACCGGCGGTCGGCTCGACATCTTCCACGCCAACGCCGGGCTGTATGTCGGTGGCGATCTGATCGACGCCAACGACGACGCGATCGACCGCATGCTCAACCTGAACATCAACGTGGTCATGAAGAACGTGCGCGGCGTGCTGCCCCACATGATCGAACGCGGCACCGGCGACATCATCGTGACCAGCTCGCTCGCCGCGCATTTCCCGACCCCCTGGGAGCCGGTCTATGCATCCAGCAAGTGGGCCATCGACTGTTTCGTGCAAACCGTGCGTCGCCAGGTCTTCAAGCACGGCATCCGCGTGGGCGCCATCTCGCCGGGGCCGGTGATCACCGCGCTGCTGGCCGACTGGCCAGCCGAAAAACTGGAAGAGGCCAAGGCCAAGGGTAGCTTGCTGGAGGCGGCTGAAGTCGCCAACGTTGTGTTGTTCATGCTCACGCGCCCGCGCGGCATGACGATCCGCGACGTCGTGATGATGCCCACGCAGTTCGACCTCTGAACCAGTCATCCACGGCGCTTTTCTATTCATTGACATTCGCAATCTACGAAGAAGCCAAACCATGAACACCATCCTTCACCTGGGCCTGGGCTCATTCCATCGCGCCCACCAAGCTGTCTACATGCACCAATTGCAGCAATCCGGCGACCGACGTTGGGCACTGGCAGGCGGCAACATCCGCGCCGACATGATGGACACCATCGACGCGCTGATCGCACAGGATGGTGCCTACACGCTGGAAACCGTCACCCCGCACAACGATCGCAACTACACCCGCATCACCTCCATCCAGACCGTGGTGCCGTTTGACGCCGAGCTCAGCGGCCTGGTGGCCATCGGCTCAGACCCCAACACCCGCATCATCTCGTTCACCGTCACCGAAGCGGGCTATTACCTGGATGCCCAAAACCACCTCGACCTCAATTTTGCGGATTTGAGCGCTGACGTGGCAGCCGTCAAGGCGGGCGAGCCGGTCTGCACTCTTTACGGCGCCCTCACCACCCTCCTGCGCGCCCGCATGCAGGCCAACGCAGGCCCGGTGACGCTGTTGAACTGCGACAACCTGCGCCACAACGGAGAACGTTCGCGCGGCGGGTTGCTGCAATTCCTTAGCCTGGTTGGCGACAGTGCCTTGCTGGTCTGGGTACAAGCCAACACCACCAGTCCCAACGCCATGGTCGACCGCATCACACCACGCCCGACACCGGAAGTGCGTGCGCGGGTGTTGGCCGCCACTGGCGTCGATGACCCAGCCGCCCTGATGGGTGAGAGCTTCATCCAGTGGGTGATTGAAGACAACTTCATCGCTGGGCGCCCAGCCTGGGAAACGGTTGGGGTGGAGATGGTGGATTCGGTGCAGGCTTACGAAGAGGCCAAGATTCGTCTGCTCAATGCCACCCACAGCTGCATTGCCTGGGCGGGCACACTGGTGGGTTACAGGTTTATCCATGAAGGCACGCTGGACCCGGTGATCCGCCAGTTGGCCTATGACTATGTCACTGACGACACCATCCCGGTGTTGTTGCCTTGCCCGATTGACCTTGAACAATACCGCGACGTGGTGTTGGACCGCTTTGGCAACCCGGCCATTGCCGACACCAACCAGCGCGTGGCAATGGATGCGTTCTCGAAGATTCCCGCCATGATCGCCCCCACCGTTCGTGACCGGCTGACGCGCGGCGAGACGATCAACAGCGTGTCCATGTTGCCAGCGCTCTTTTTGGCCTACCTGCAGCGCTGGCATGCCGGGCAGATTCCCTACACCTACGAGGACCAGGCGATGGACCCGAAAGTGGCGCATGCCATTTGCGCCTCAAGCGACCCCGTTGCCGCCTTCTGCGCAGACATCGTGTTGTGGGGCCCGTTGGCCAACGATGCACGTCTGGTGCAAGCCATGCGCACGGCCTTTAACCGTGTTAGTCTTTTTGTCAAGAACCATCGATCATGACTACCCACTCAAGCTCGCACCTGCAAGACAAACACGCGTTGTTGAGCGGTGCCAACCTGATGTGTTGAGAGCGTCACCATGTCCCACCTGCCACGTCAACTCAAACCCGAACTCGAACAGGATTTCGTCCGCTCGACAGATTTGGGCTACGAGGCACCCGACGAGTCCGGGTTCATCCGTTGCCTGTCGCATGGTTTTCCCACGCCACTGGCGCGCTGGCATCACCATGACGAGTACGAGTTCCATCTGATCACCGCCACCTCGGGCAAAGTGTTTGTGGGTGACTGGATCGGGCACTTCCGCCCCGGCCACGTGGTACTGACCGGCCCACGCCTGCCACACAACTGGGTCAGCACTGACGTGCCCGAAGGCGGCGTGGCCGAGCGTGATCTGGTCATCCAGTTTTTGCATGGTCCGATTGAAACCGGCTGCCAATCCATACCAGAGCTGCGTGAATTGCTACCTATTTTAGAGCGCGCCAAACATGGGATCGAGTTTTTTGACATCTACCCGCAAGCGGTAGCGCACTGGCAGCGCATCAAGTCCCACAAGGGGCTGGCGCGCTTTGCGGCGTTTTGTGATCTGATGAGCGACTTGGCGCAATGTACCGATTACCGTCTGTTGTCCAACACCCAGATGCAGAGCATGGACAGCGACACCCAGCTTGATCAGATCAACGCCTTGATCAGCCGCATCAGCGAAAACCTGTCTGAGCCCGTCTCGGCTGCAGACATGGCACGCGAGCTGGCCATGAGCGAAAGCGCCTTTTCGCGCTTCTTCCGCCGGGCCACCGGCAATACGTTCACCGACTTTGTCAACCATGTTCGCGTCAGTCGCGCCTGCCAGTTGCTGATGGAGTCGGACTTGCTGATCACCCACATTGGCTACCAGGTGGGCTTCAACAACATCGCCAATTTCAACCGGCGCTTTCTGGACATCAAAGGCATGACGCCCAGCGACTACCGTCGCCAAGCCGCCAGCCGCTTTGGCCTGAAAGCCGCAGCCCAAGCACAACATCATCATGTCTCTCGGCATTGACCTGGGCACCTCCCCGGTCTGGCACTTCAGCTGATGGATCTGCAGCACCACGTCCACGCCAGCATGGACGCGCCCATCACCCTGCGGCGCCCGCTCCCTCTGGAGCGAGCAACTCCCTGCCGAATGGTGGCAGGCTCTGAAATCTGTGGTGGCGCAACGGCGCGCCACCGCACCACGGGCCTGGAGCCAGGTGCGAGGAATTGGAACGCCGGGTGCCACCGTCACGCCAGATCACCGGCAACCTGGCGATGCCGGGTTTCATCTCCCAATGCAACTCTGAATACGAGAGCATGAATCCAATGTAGTCAAAGGGCTACACGAGGTTTTACCACTCAAAGATTGACTGCACCTGGAACTCACCGGTGTTTGCGTCAGCGAGAGTCGGCCAGCGTTGTTGGAGCGAACCGATGCTGGCGGCATGCGGTTTGAACCTGTCTCACATGCCGCGTCTGCTGGAAGGAAGCCAGCACAAAGTCAACTTCTGGCGCAGCGCTACCCCCGTTTTCGGGCACTCCATCCGGCACTGCAAGCTTTTTTTGAATCGACGGGTCTTGGTCAGCATCTTGGTTTGACCGGGGCAGACCCCAATGGCCTGAGGCGACACTGTCCGGCAGAATGCGGGGCACTCTGACCGTGTCAGCAACGCGTAGGTCAGGCCCTGTTTCAAGCTTTGAGAACCCCATATGCAGACAGACTTCGACTACATCATCGTCGGTGCCGGCACCGCCGGCTGCTTGTTGGCCAACCGCTTGAGCGCCGACCCGTCCAAACGTGTATTGCTGATCGAAGCAGGCCGTCAGGACGACTACCGCTGGATCCACATCCCGGTGGGTTACCTGTACTGCATCGGCAACCCGCGCACCGACTGGCTCTACAAAACCGAGCCCGACCGAGGTTTGAACGGCCGCACCCTGCGCTACCCGCGTGGCAAAACGCTGGGCGGGTGCAGCAGCATCAACGGCATGATCTACATGCGCGGCCAGGCGCGCGACTACGACGGCTGGGCGAAACTCACCGGAGATGATGAATGGCGCTGGCAGCGTTGCCTCGAGGACTTCAAGCAACATGAAAGTCACTACAAACTAGATAGCTACTCGCACAGAATAGACAAGGGCTTGGAGGCTAAAAAGCTTGAAGAATTGGCACGTACACACGGCACCGGCGGCGAGTGGCGGGTCGAAAAACAGCGCCTGCGCTGGGACATTTTGGACGCCTTCGCCCAGGCCGCGCAACAAGCGGGCATTCCCGCCACCCTTGATTTCAACCAGGGCGACAACGAAGGCGTGGGCTACTTCGAGGTCAACCAGAAATCCGGCTGGCGCTGGAACACCGCCAAGGCTTTTTTACGACCCGTGTGCGAAAACCGCCCCAACTTCACGCTGTGGACGCAGGCCCAGGCGGCCAAGCTGGTGATTGAAAAACAGCCCGATGGCCGCCTGCGTTGCGCGGGAGTGGAGCTGATCAAAGGCGGCCAAAGCATCACCGCTCTGGCCGCCGGTGAGGTGATCTTGAGCGCGGGCAGCATTGGTTCGCCGCAGCTCCTGCAGCTCTCGGGCATTGGTCCGGCGGCGCTGCTGCGCCAGCACGGCATCGCCGTGCAGCACGACGCGCCGGGCGTGGGCGCCAATCTGCAGGACCACTTGCAGATTCGCACCGTGTTCAAGGTGCAGGGGGTCAAAACGCTCAACACACAGGCCAACTCGCTGTGGGGCAAGGCGATGATTGGTCTGGAATACGCCCTCAAGCGTAGCGGACCGATGAGCATGGCGCCCAGTCAGCTGGGCGCCTTCACGCGCAGCGACCCGGCCCAGCCCTACCCCAATATCGAATACCACGTACAGCCGCTGAGCCTGGACGCCTTTGGCGAGCCGCTGCACCGCTTTGCCGCCTTCACCGCCAGCGTCTGCAACCTCAACCCGACCAGCCGTGGCAGCGTGCAGATCACCTCACCCGACTTCAGGCAAGCCCCGGCGATTGCCCCCAACTACCTCAGCACGGCGGAAGATCGCCAGGTGGCAGCCGACTCGCTGCGCCTGACGCGCCGCATCGTCGGCCAGGCAGCCCTGTCCAAATACCAGCCCCAGGAGTTCAAACCGGGCGTGCAGTTCCAGACCGATGACGAACTGACACGTCTGGCTGGCGACATTGCCACCACCATCTTCCACCCGGTCGGCACCACCAAAATGGGCCGCGACGAGGACCCGCTGGCGGTGGTTGATACCCGGCTGCGAGTGCGGGGTCCGGGCGGGCTGATCGCCGGGCTGCGCGTGGTGGATGCGGGCGTCATGCCCCTCATCACCAGCGGCAACACCAACTCACCCACCCTGATGCTGGCAGAGAAAGCGGCGCGCTGGATCATCGCGGACGCGCACACCCTGTCCATGAACAAGTCGTGACAAAAACGCTTCACCAAGGGTAAACACGAAAAGGGTATATCCCGATGGCTGCGAGCCCGAACGGGGCGTACAGTCTAGGCATCAGACGGGCACGACGCTCGTAGATGGCGAGTGACCCCTGGAGACAGACCCGACGCGGTCAAATAAAAAACAAAGAAAAGGCACCGGTCAACCCGGTGCCTTTTCTATTTACAAGCCAAATTGGCCTTAAGCCCTTATTTCACCTGGGCTAGAAGCTATAGAAGATGTAGCTTTTTCATGCATTGCCCAATGCGACAATGCACGCATGGAATTTTTGATTGTTTCTCTGGCCAGCCTGTTTGCCGGTTTCGTTGACGCCATTGTGGGCGGTGGCGGACTGATTCTGATCCCGGCCCTGTTTACCACCTTTCCCAACGCACACCCGGCCACGCTGTTTGGTACCAACAAGGGGGCCTCCGTTTGGGGCACCGGATTTGCCACCTGGCAGTACAGCCACCGGGTGCAGATGCGCTGGTCTGCGTTGTGGCCCGCGGCGGTAGCGGGTTTGGTGGCCTCGTTTGCCGGCGCCTGGCTGGTGACCGTGATCTCGCCTGACTTCTTGCGCAAACTGTTGCCGTTTGTCTTGCTGGCCGTGCTGCTCTACACCTTTGCCAAAAAGGATTTGGGGCGCACCCATGTGCCCCGCTTTGCCGGTGGGCATGAGCAATGGGTGGCCGCCGGGATCGGTTTGCTCATCGGGTTCTACGATGGCTTCTTTGGCCCGGGTACGGGCAGCTTTCTGGTGTTTTTGTTTGTGCGCCTGCTGGGTTATGACTTTTTGAACGCCTCGGCCGCAGCAAAACTGATCAACACGGCCACCAATGTGGCGGCGCTGGCGCTGTTCATCGCCAAAGGGCATATTTGGTGGCACTTTGTGCTGGTGATGGCCATCGCCAATGTGCTGGGCAGTCTGCTGGGCACACGTATGGCCCTCAAGCACGGCACGGGCTTTGTGCGCGTGGTGTTCCTTTTGGTCGTCAGCGCTCTCATTTTGAAGACAAGCTATGACGCATTTTTTCGCTAAATGGATATGATCACGCCTTCATATTCAGAAGGCTGATTTTGCGGTATTCACAGTCCAAAGAACAAAGCGCGGAGTTGCTGCGTGTCGTTCTGGCACGCATGGGCCAGCACGACGCCGCCTTCAATCCCTTGACCTACACCGTCTGGTTTGAGTATGCCGCTGGTATGAACGCGGACCTGAACCGCGCACTGGATCAGTTGCTGTCAACCAAGCCGCGCCTGACGGATGACGACATGTGGGAGATGTACCAGTCGCATGTGGCCGACGTGGACCCTCAAGCAATGCACCGCATTGGCGATGATCTGCAGAAGGTTTTGGCAACCCTGGCCAGTGCCGCAGGCAGTACAGGTGACAACGCCGATCAGTTCAGTGCCCAGTTGGAGTCGCTGGCGGCTGGTTTGCAATCCCTGAATGGCGGTTTGATGACGTCGGTGGTGAGCCAGGCCATTGAGGACACCGCGCGCATGCGCAGCTCGGCCCACGCGCTGGAGGCTGAAGTTAAGGGCAGCCAGTCTGAAATCCAGCGACTGCAAAGCGAACTCACCCGCGTGCGTGACGAGTCATTGATCGATGCCCTGACGCAGGTGCACAACCGCAAAGGATTTGATGAGAAATTGGCCGACATGCTAGCGCGCCCCCTGCCGCCAGGACGTTTGCATGGTCTGATCATGTTTGATATCGACCATTTCAAAATGGTCAATGACACCCATGGTCACGTCATGGGTGACCGCGTTTTGCAGGCAGTCGGTGAGGTGCTCAAAAGTTGTCTTCCCAATGGTTCGCCCACCAGCGTGGCGCGCTACGGCGGCGAAGAATTTGCCATGCTGATCCCGGAGAGCACGGTCGAGGAATGCCTCAGACTGGCTGAGCTGGTACGAACACGCACCAAAGCACTGAAAATCCGCGATCGCCGCACCCAGGCGGTTGTGCTGACCATCACCATCTCTGGCGGCCTCGCCATGTTGCGGCAAGATGAAGATGCACAGGCCCTGACAACGCGGGCAGATCGCGCGCTTTATCAGTCCAAGCAGGACGGCCGCGACCGCATTACCTGCGCTTGAGGTCGCTGGCCGTTTTCGGCGCTGATACCGGTTGTGCCACTGGTTTTGCGATGGCCGCAACTGTCGGGCTTGACGCTGGCGCTGCGGCAGAACTCGCTGCTTGCGACGCCGCTGCGCTGGCGGCAACTGCCGGTGCCACTGGGGTTCCCGATGCATCAAGCAGCGGAATCTCGGATGCGATGCGCGGTTTGCCGATAGGCGCAGTGGCCTGCCCCTGGCGCACCGCAGCCATGTCCTCTACGCTGGGGTATTGCCCCAACAACCAATAGTCAATGGCGCGACGCGCGATGGGCGCGGCCGCAGCGGTGCCAAACCCCGCGTTTTCGACAATCACGGCCAGCGCAATTTTGGGGTCGTCTGCGGGTGCAAATGCAATATAAAGGGAATGGTCGCGTTTGCGCTCTTCCATGCGGATGGCACTGTATTTTTCGTTTTTTCCCATCGTGACGGCCTGTGCAGTGCCGGTTTTACCGCCGCTGAGGTAACCCGCACCGACGAAAACGCCTTTGGACGTGCCCTCCTGCGTCACCCCGACCATGGCTTTGCGGACAATCTCCATGTTCTCCGGTTTGTAACCGAGGTTTTCGCCTGGTTCGGCGTCTAGCGGCGTGATTGTGCGGGTGCGCGCATCCTGAGTGGACATCACCAGCTTGGGTTTGTGCTTGATACCATTGTTGGCCAGCGTGGCAACGGCTTGCGCCAATTGCAGCATGGTGAAGCTGTTGTACCCCTGGCCAATGCCCAGTGAAATGGTTTCACCGGCGTACCATTTCTGCTGCTCAGGGCGCTTGAAGTAACCGCGTTTCCAGGCTGGACTGGGCAATACGCCGCGCACCTCGCCGTGGATGTCGATGCCGGTGATCTGCCCAAAGCCCAGCGGTGCCATGAAGTCATGCATGGTGTCGACCCCGAGTTCATTGGCCAGAGAAAAAAAGTAGGCATTGCTGGACTCGACGATGGCGCGGCGCATGTCCATGATGCCGCCACGCTCGTTCTCAGGGCTGCCAAAACGGTGACCGCCAAACATGTAATAGCCTGGATCATTGATCAGCGTGCTTGGAGAGCGTGTTCCGGTTTCCAGTGCCGCCAGTGCCATGAAGGGTTTATAGGTCGAACCTGGCGGGTAGGTGCCACGCAGCGCGCGGTTGAGCAGGGGTTTGTCGATGGACTCGTTGAGTTGTTGCCAGCTCTCCTGGTCAATGCCTTCAACAAACAGATTGGGATCAAAGTCGGGTTTGCTGACAAACGCCAGCACATCACCGGTCTTGGGGTCAAGCGCCACCAGAGCGCCACGACGCTCGCCATACAGATCCTCAATGAGCTTTTGCAACTTGATGTCGATGGACAGTCTGACGGTGTCACCGGGTGTCGACGGATGCGTGGTCAGGCGCCGGGTGGCACGCCCGGCGGCCGAGGTTTCCATCAAGTCCACGCCGGTGATGCCATGCAGCTGCGTCTCAAAACTTTGCTCCACACCGAGCTTGCCGATGTAATCGGTGCCACGGTAATTGGCGGCGTCCTCGGAGTCGTCCAGAGCATCCTTTTCGGTCGCATTGATGCGCCCGATGTAACCAATAACGTGGCTGGCCAACTCGCCAAACGGGTAACTGCGAAACAGGCGCGCCTTGATTTCGACCCCTGGGAATCGATAGCGCTGTGCGCCAAATCTGGCAACTTCCTGGTCAGTGAGGCGGCTGCGAAGGGGCAACGACTCAAAACTCCGCCCCTCCTCACGCAGTTTCTTGAATCGCTTGCGGTCACGTGGCGTGATCTCGATCACCTGAGCCAGGTTGTCAATCGTCTGCTCCAGATCATCAACCTTGGACGGTGTGACTTCTAGCGTGTAAGCGGAATAGTTGGTTGCCAGCACCACACCATTGCGGTCGAGGATCAGACCCCGATTGGGCACGATGGGCACGACGGCAGTGCGATTGTTTTCGGCCTGGGCAAACAGGTCGTCGTAACGCGTCACTTGCAAATAAACCAGCCGCGCCACCACCAGCCCAAAGCACACCACCACCACGATGCTGGCCACCAGCACTCGCACGCGAAAGCGCGACAGTTCGGCCTGAACGTTGCGAATAACCGTCATGGTTCAAAGCGGGCGATTGTCGTCGGGGTCAGGTGCCTGCCGCTGCGGCAGCAACAACAACACGCTTACCACCGGCCACAGCGAAGCCTCAAGCACGGGCGCCAGCAAAACCGACCACCCCGGAAAAAAGTCCCCGGTCAGCAGACGTATCGCCAGTGCCAGAGCATGCGCTGCAAAAAACAACGGAAGCACTTGCACCGTCTGGGTGGGTACCAAAAACCACAAAATGCGTCGATGGATGCCAATGGCCAGAAAACTCAGGGCGCTGTACATCAAGGCGTGCTGGCCCAGCAAAGCACTCTGGTGCACATCCATCGCCAGACCCAGCAAAAACGCCGTCCCTACACCCACGCGCTGCGGTTGGTGAATGGCCCAGAACACCAAAGTGACAGCGACTAGGTCAGGTAGCCAAGCTTCGCGCTCCCACAGCCCGATGTTTAGCAACATGTTCAACGCCAGGGCGGTCAGCAAACTGCCCCAGATGAACCATGGGTTGGCGGGTAGCAGTAACTGCTGGCCACGCGGCATCATCATGGTTTGGCCTTTTTAGTTTTGGTAACCGACGCGTCCTCGGCAGGTTCGGGTCGGGCTGGCACCTGGCCAGCCTGTGGCTGCAGGATCAGCACATGCAGCCCACCGTTCACATCTGCCACAGGCTCGCACCGCACCCGCGCAAAAGCCGAGTCCGCACCACGCTCAATCTTGCTGACACGCGCCACCTGCAGGCCAGGCGGATAAACCCCGTCAATACCACTGGTGGTCATCAAATCACCGGCTTGCAGATCCACATTCGCATCCAGAAAGCGCAACTCCAGCGAGCCCGTTCCAACGGAAGGCTCACCAAATGCCAGCGCCCGCAGGCCGGTACGGGTGTTCAGAACGGGAATAGCCTGGTTGCGATCCGTGATCAGGGTGACTTCGCTGACCAGCGGATAGACCCGCGTCACCTGTCCGAGCACACCGAGCTCATCCAACACTGGCGAGCCCGGCTGCACCGCAGCCAGCGCACCTTTGTCAACAATGACTTTGCGGGTAAAGGGATCGGCTGCGGCATACAACACCTGTGCCGCCAGGGCAGGTGCACTGACGCGCGCGCGCAAATCCAGCAAAGCACGCAACCGGGCGTTCTCAAAAGTGAGTTGTTCCACCTGTTGAGCGCGCTGCGACTGCAAGCCCAGACGATATTGAGCAGCCGCTTCGTTGGCATGTGAAGTACCCAGCGATTCAAAGTACTTGCCCCCATCGCGCACCAAGATGACCGGTTGCAACATGCTCCATTGCAATGGGTAAAGCACGGTGGCAATGGCGGCACGGACTGGCTTGATGATTCTGAATCGGTTGTCGGCCACCATCAACAACACAGCCAGCACGCCAAAAAAGACCAGCTTGGACAAGGCGGACGGCCCCTGTCGAAAAAACGGGGGCGGAGATCTGTCCAGCGTACCCAGAGGCATCGCTGACTCCTGACGCTTATTCGCTGGTGAAGATGGAGCCCAGACGTTCCATCTGGTCCAGGGCGATGCCGCAACCGCGCACCACACAGGTCAGCGGGTCTTCAGCCACCAGCACCGGCAGGCCGGTTTCCTCAGCGAGCAGGCGATCCAGATCGCGCAACAGGGCACCGCCACCGGTCAACATCATGCCGCGGTCAGCAATGTCGGCACCGAGTTCGGGCGGTGTTTGTTCCAGCGCATTTTTCACGGCCGACACAATGTTGTTGATCGGGTCCGTCAGCGCTTCAAGAATTTCGTTGCTGGAGATCGTGAAGCTGCGCGGCACGCCTTCAGACAGGTTGCGCCCGCGTACTTCCATCTCACGCACTTCACTGCCCGGGAAGGCCGAGCCAATGTTCTTTTTGATGGACTCAGCCGTGGGCTCACCAATCAGCATGCCGTAGTTGCGGCGAATGTAGTTGATGATGGCTTCGTCAAACTTGTCACCGCCCACGCGAACGCTACCTTTGTAGACCATGCCGCCAAGCGAGATCACACCCACCTCGGTGGTACCGCCACCGACGTCAACCACCATGGACCCGGAGGCTTCCGAGACAGGCAAACCTGCACCAATGGCTGCGGCCATGGGCTCCTCAATCAGATACACATCGCTGGCACCCGCACCCAAAGCGCTCTCGCGGATGGCACGACGCTCCACCTGGGTGGAGCCGCAAGGAACGCAGATGATGATGCGCGGGCTGGGCCGAAAGACCGAGCGCGGGTGCACCATCTTGATGAATTGCTTGAGCATCTGCTCGGTAACGGTAAAGTCGGCAATCACGCCGTCTTTCATCGGGCGGATCGCCTCGATGTTGCCGGGTACCTTGCCCAACATTGCCTTGGCTTCCTTGCCCACCGCCTGGATGGTCTTTTTGCCTTGCGGACCGCCCTCGTGGCGAATGGCTACCACTGACGGCTCATCAAGCACAATGCCCTTGTCACGCACGTAAATCAGGGTATTTGCGGTGCCCAGATCGATGGCCAAGTCAGTGGAGAAATACTGACGGAATACTCCAAACATGAAAAAATCCCTTCGGGTACAAGCGGCGCGTCGGCTCGCATGTCACCCTGTAATATGTTCAAAAATAGTGGTTTTTCGGCAATAAACCATGCCGTTTCGGGCTGCAGCCCAAAGGCGGGATAATACCCTATCGCCTATGCACAACGCCCGTCCAGGGGTTCTGCAATCCCTCATTTACACCTTGTTGCGACCAAAAAACATGTCTCTGACCCTTGCTGACATTGACCGGTTGGCCCATCTGGCCCGACTCGGCCTTCAACCCGACGAGCGCACACGCTTGCGCTCGCAACTCAATGATTTTTTTGACATTGTTGAGAAAATGCGCGCGGTGGACACATCCGGCGTGATACCACTGGCACATCCCGTAGACGTGGCAGACAACATGGCCCTGCGCTTGCGTGAGGATGTGGTCAGTGAGCCTAATCGGCGCGAAGCCAACCAACGCAGCGCTCCAGCCGTCGAATCAGGCCTGTTTCTGGTGCCCAAGGTCATCGAGTAAGCCCACAACCCAATTTCTTTATCATGACGCAATCTACTGATCTTCACGATCTGACGGTGGCCGAACTGGCCCAACATCTGCGCAGCCACAAGGTATCAGCGGTGGAAACGGCACAGCATTTCCTGAACCGCGCCCAGCAGTACCAACATTTGGGGGCTTTTCTGGACAAATCACCCGAAGTGACGCTGGCGCAAGCACGCGCTTGCGACGCACGCCTGGCCGCAGGAACAGCAGGCCCGCTGGAAGGCGTACCGATGGCGCACAAGGACATTTTTGTGACCCGCGATTTCGCCACCACGGCAGGTTCGCGCATGTTGGAAGGCTACCGCTCACCGTTCGACGCCACCGTGGTTTCACGTTTGGCCGAGGCTGGTGTGGTGACGCTTGGCAAACTCAACTGCGATGAATTCGCCATGGGCTCAGCCAATGAAAACTCGGCCTTCGGACCGGTGAAAAATCCTTGGGACATCACCCGTACGCCCGGTGGCTCCTCGGGTGGCAGTGCGGCGGCGGTCGCAGCACGCCTGACGCCCGCCGCCACCGGCACCGACACTGGCGGCTCCATCCGTCAACCGGCGTCGTTTTGCGGCATCACCGGCATCAAGCCGACTTATGGACGGGCTTCGCGTTACGGCATGGTAGCCTTTGCCTCCAGTCTGGACCAAGCCGGCGTGCTGGCGCGCACGGCGCAAGACTGTGCCCTGCTGCTTTCCAGCATGTGCGGACCGGACCCGGACCGGGATTCAACCTCGCTGGAAGTGCCTGCCGAGGATTTCACCCTCAAGCTGACGGACCCTATTGCGGGCTTGCGTATTGGTGTGCCCGCCGAGTTCTTTGGTAAAGGCTTGGCACCGGAGGTGCGTACTGCAGTGGATGATGCGCTGAAACAATACGAGGCACTGGGTGCACGGTTGGTGCCGATCTCATTGCCACGCACCGAATTGTCGATTCCCGTCTACTACATCATTGCCCCGGCCGAGGCGTCAAGCAATCTGAGCCGCTTTGACGGCGTGAAGTTTGGCCACCGTGCCAAAGACTTCAAAGACCTCAACGACATGTACGAGCAAACTCGCGCCGAAGGTTTTGGCGATGAGGTGAAGCGCCGCATCATGATTGGCACCTATGTGTTGTCGCACGGTTATTACGACGCGTATTACCTGCAGGCACAAAAAATCCGACGCATGATTGCCGACGATTTCCAGCAGGCTTTCCAGCAATGCGACGTGATCGCTGGGCCGGTAGCGCCAACGGTGGCCTGGCCGCTGGGTGGTCACGGCAATGACCCGCTGGCCGACTACCTGGCCGACATCTTCACCCTACCCGCTTCCTTGGCCGGTCTACCAGGCATGAGCCTGCCAGTGGGTTTTGACACTGAAAATTTGCCGGTTGGCATGCAGTTGATTGGCAACCACTTGACCGAGTCGCGCCTGCTGAATGTCGCACACCGCTTCCAGCAAGCCACCGATTGGCATACCCGGCGGCCGCAAGGAATCTGACAATGAACACCACCATGGATACAAAATCTGTCGCAAAAAATCCCCTATTGATAAGAGGTTATGAGGTTGTGATCGGTTTCGAGACACACGCCCAACTGTCCACCCAGTCCAAGATATTCAGCCGGGCCGCCACGGCCTTTGGCGCCGAACCGAACACCCAGGCCTGCGCGGTGGACCTTGCCTTGCCGGGTACCCTGCCGGTGATGAACAAGGGCGCGGTCGAACGTGCCATTGAACTCGGTTTGGCGCTGGGCTCACACATTGCGCCGCGCAGCATTTTTGCCCGCAAGAACTACTTCTACCCGGATTTGCCCAAGGGCTACCAAATCAGCCAGTTTGAGATTCCGGTGGTGCAAGGCGGTTCGGTCGAGTTTTACCTGGACGACGAGAAGAAATCGGTGCGTCTGGTACGGGCGCATTTGGAGGAAGACGCGGGCAAATCGCTGCACGAAGACTTCATCGGCCAGACCGGCATTGACCTGAACCGCGCTGGCACGCCGCTGCTGGAGATCGTGACTGAGCCCGACATGCGCTCCACCGCCGAGGCGGTGGCCTATGCCAAAGAACTGCACAAGATCGTCACCTGGATCGGTATTTGCGACGGCAACATGCAGGAAGGCAGCTTCCGTTGCGATGCCAATGTGTCGGTGCGCAAACCCGGCGAGCCACTGGGCACCCGGCGCGAAATCAAAAACCTCAACAGCTTCAAGTTCATGCAGCAGGCGATTGATTTTGAGATCCGCTGGCAGATTGAAGAGATTGAAGATGGCCGCGCCATCCAGCAGGCCACCGTGCTGTTCAACCCCGACACCGGCGAAACCCGCGCCATGCGCAGCAAGGAGGACGCTGCCGACTACCGCTATTTCCCCGACCCGGATTTACCGCCGCTGGTGATTGCGCCCGAATGGGTCGAGCGTGTTCGCGCTGGCATGACGGAACTGCCACGCGTCATGGCGGCGCGCTTTGCCAAAGACTACGGCTTGTCAGATTATGACGCCACAGCCCTTACACAGAGCCGGGAGGTAGCTAGCTATTTTGAAGCAGCCACGCAGGCCTGCGGCCAGCCCAAATTGGTTGGCAACTGGATCATGGGTGAAGTTTCTCGCCGCCTGAATGCCGCCGAGGCTGACATCAACGCCTGCCCAGTCACGCCCACGCAACTGGGGCAACTTGTGACCCGTATCCAGGATGGCACCATCTCCAATAATGCCGCCAAACAGGTGATGGATGCGCTGTGGTCCGACCCGCAAACCCAGGTGGATGCGGTGATTGAAGCCAAAGGCCTCAAGCAGATGAACGACACCGCCGAGCTGGAAAAGATCGTTGATGCCGTGCTGGCCGCCAACCCGAAGAACGTGGAGCAGTTTCGCGCAGGCAATGACAAAGCGCTCAATGCCCTGGTGGGGCAGATCATGAAAGGCAGTCAGGGCAAGGCCAACCCGCAGCAGGTCAACGAGCTGCTGCGGAAAAAACTGGCCAGTTAATTCGCCTTGACTGGTTCAGCCATTTGCCACAGGGGCGCCAGACGTAGCTGTTCAGCGTCAAAACGGGCGTTGACACGCGCAGCCTCGGCATCCTTGTCGGCCATGAAACGCCCCTGTGCTGCCAACGTCTGGTTGACCTCATCCATCTGGCGTCTGAGTTTTGGCGGAGCTTTGCTGGGGTCTTTCTCGTAAAAAGCCATCTCGTCCGAGAGTTTGGCCTTTTGCGCCAACAGATCAGTGACCTGCGCAATGGCCGTTTGCTTGACACGACTGATGCGTCCCAGCGCTTCCGTTCTTTCCTTCTCATGCACGCTTTGCGTGGGATAGCGCACGAGCAGCGCGCGGTCACGGCGCTTTTCTTCCTCCAATATGGCTTGCTGTGCCTCTTCAGCTTTAGCCTTGGCCTCCAGAGCGTTGCGCTCCTTGGCGGTTAGCGTGGGGCCCACGCGGGCTTTCACGGTACCACTGGGGTTGAGAATGTTTTGTTCGCGATCACGACACTCAGGGATCGGTCGGTCCGAGGTCAGCTTATGCCCTCTGGCATCGGTACAGGTGTAAATTTCGGGAGTCGGGAGCTGCACTTGCGGGGCAGTTTGCGACTGACCAACGCCGTGGCCCAGCGCTGACAACAGGCCCAACGAAAGCCCTCTCGCAGCGCGCCAGCTTTGCCGCAAATAGCATCCTGCCAGGCTGTCGGTCATACCCCCTCCACCCCATAGCGCGCCCGGTAGGCCTGCACCCGTGCGTGGGCATCTGCCAGACCCGGCACGCTGTGGTGTTGCAGGTACTGCATCAAATCATTCAATTTGGCAATGGCGCACACCTGCAAACCCAGTTGCTGTTGCACATACTGCACCGCGCTGTGGTTCACATCCAAACCATTTTCTGTGGCTTTTTCCTGCCGGTCCAGCGCGATCACAACCGCATGCGCAGTGGCACCGGCCTGCTGGATCAGAGCGATGGATTCACGCACCGCAGTACCGGCTGACATCACGTCATCGACGATCAGCACGCGACCTTTCAGGGGGGCTCCGACCAGCGTGCCGCCTTCGCCGTGGTCCTTGGCCTCCTTGCGGTTGTAGGCAAAAGGCACATTCTTGCCAGCCCGGGCCAGCTCCACAGCCAACGCCGCACCCAGCGGAATGCCCTTGTAAGCCGGGCCAAAAATCATGTCGAATTCGATGCCGCTACCCAACAAACGCTGCGCATAGAATTGCGCAAGTTTGCCCAGCTTGGCCCCGTCATCGAACAGGCCGGCGTTGAAAAAGTAGGGGCTCAGCCGACCTGCCTTGGTTTTGAACTCGCCAAAGCGCAGTACGCCACCCGCCAGCGCAAAATGCACAAACTCCTGCGCCAGGCTGTCCTGGGCCGGGCTTGTGCAGGTTTCGATCTCAACACGCTCTGACATGAGGAAATTCCTTGTTTAAATTGACCAGCCTGAACCTCAATGGTATTCGTTCTGCCACCAGCAAAGGCCTGGAGGCTTGGCTGCACCAAAGTGCACCGGATTGTATTTGCGTGCAAGAAATCAAGGCGCAAGCACCGGACTTGGCCGACCGCTTTGAGCACTTGGCAGGGCTGAAGGGGTATTTCCATCTGGCTGACAAAAAAGGCTACTCCGGCGTCGGGGTGTACAGCCGCGCGGAGCCCACCGATGTCATCGCAGGCTTCGATGGCGGCGAATTTGATGCTGAAGGGCGCTACCTGGAACTCAGGTTTGACACACCTGCTGCCAAGCGCTCGATCATCAGCTGCTACTTCCCCAGTGGCTCCTCGGGCGAGGAGCGCCAACTGGCCAAATACCGATTCCTGAACCTGATCTACCCGCACCTGCAACAGCTCAAGGCGCAGCGCGAGTTCATCGTCTGTAGCGATGTCAACATCGCACACCAGGCCATCGACCTCAAAAACTGGAAAAGCAACCAGAAAAACTCAGGTTTCCTGCCTGAAGAACGCGCCTGGATGACCAAGCTGTTGGACGAAGGCGGCTTGGTGGACGTGTATCGGCAACTACACCCCAGCACCACCGACGAGGCCTACACCTGGTGGAGCAATCGCGGTCAGGCGTATGCCAAAAATGTCGGGTGGCGGCTGGACTATCACCTGGCGACTCCGGCACTGGCCCAGTTGGCTCGCACCACCACCATTTTCAAAGCCGAGAAGTTTTCGGACCACGCGCCGATTACAGTCGAATACGATTTCGCAAAGTAGGTCTTGGTCCGCTGAACCATCGACCCCAAGCGGATTTCACTGAACCCCAGCCGATGCTCTGATGAAATCGATGAACGCACGAAGTGGTGCTGGTGGAAGCCGCCGACCCGGGTAGTACAAAAAAGGCCCTGAAAAACGTGGCCACCACGCCTCAAGTACCGGCTCCAGGGTGCCATTGTCCAGTTGTGGGCGCAACCACTCCTCAAATAGGTACACCAGGCCGGTCCCCGCCACAGCAGTATCCACAATCAAGTCAACGGCCGAGCCAATCTGCACGATGAGTGGGCCGGATGGCGTGATGCGCACCACTTCTCCATCGCGCGCAAACTCCCACGCAGGCATCGCACCGCTGGCGAAACGGCCACGCAGGCAGACGTGGTTGAGCAAATCACTGGGGTGTTGGGGCCGACCACACCGATCCAGATAGTCGGGAGACGCTGCGATGGCAAAGCGCTGGACGCGCGGCCCGATGGGCACCGCAATCATGTCTTTTTCCAGTCGCTCCTCATAACGGATGCCGGCATCACATCCCACAGCCAGCACATCCACGAAGCTGTCGTCGGCAAACACCTCCAACTGGATGTCAGGATAAGCGGAGAGAAAAGCTGGAACGATGGCTGGCAACACCAACCGCGCCGCACTGACCGCCACGTTGAGCCGCAAAGTGCCAGCGGGGCGGTCGCGAAAACCATTCACCACATCAAGTGCCGCTTGCACCTCGGTCAAGGCGGGGGCAAGGCGCTCTATCAGACGTTGACCTGCCTCGGTAGGCACAACGCTGCGCGTGGTGCGATGCAACAGCCTGACACCAAGCTGCGTTTCCAGCCGCCGCACCGCCTCACTCAAGCCCGAAGCACTGCCGCCACTGGCCCGCGCACCCACACGAAAACCACCGGCACGTGCCACCGCCAGAAATGCATTTAAGTCACCAAGATCAGCGTCCATTGTTCGAAATTTCGTACAGCCCGTGCAGATTGTGATGGATTGTGGAACGACGGGTCGGCTCCTACCATTTGTCCACATCAACCCATCTGGAGCGCCGACCATGTCCCCAACTGCTTTTTCCACCACCTACCAACTCGGCCACCGCTTAGTCAATCGACTCGGTTATGGCGCCATGCAACTGGCCGGCCCCGGCGTTTTTGGCCCGCCCAAGGACCGGGGCGCCGCCCTAGCTGTTTTGCGCGAGGCGCTTGTCAGCGGGGTGAATCACATCGACACCTCAGACTTTTACGGCCCACACATCACCAACCAGATCATTCGTGAGGCTCTGCACCCTTACCCGGACAATCTGACCATCGTCACCAAAATCAGCGCGCGGCGTGGTGCGGATGGTGCATGGATACCCGCCATGTCACGTGCTGAACTGATTCAGGCGGTTCACGACAATCTGCGCAATCTTGGCTTGGAGATGCTTGACGTGGTCAATCTGCGCAGCATGTTCGACGTACATGGCCCGGCCGAAGGTTCCATTGAGGAGCCGCTGACGGTGTTGGCAGAGCTCCAGCAGCAAGGCCTGGTGCGCCACATTGGCCTGAGCAATGTCACCCCAACGCAGGTGGCACAAGGCCGCACGATCTGCAACATCGTGTGTGTGCAAAACCAGTACAACCTGGCCCACCGGGAGGACGACGCCCTGATTGACGATCTGGCGCGCCAAGGCATTGCGTATGTGCCGTTTTTCCCGCTTGGCGGGTTCACGCCACTGCAGTCGTCGGAGTTATCGAATGTCGCGCAGCAACTCGGTGCCACGCCCATGCAGGTGGCTTTGGCTTGGCTGTGGCAGCGATCCCCCAATATTCTTTTGATTCCCGGCACATCGTCCGTGGCCCACCTGCGAGAGAACCTGGCCTCGGTTCGGCTGACACTGACGTCCGAACCTTTGGCGCAGTTGGAATCGATTGCAGAATAATCTCGACCGCTTTTCCAAAGTCGAGCAACGGTGATAAATGGTTTTTCGTAGGGCTGAAGTCAGCCCTACGGGGATAACCCATGTTGCATGCTCCGGGGTGGCTTTTGACCATGCCGGTTAGTGTCAGTAGCTGCCACCCGATAACACCCACCTGGGTCGGCCAAGCACACGTAGCAAACCGGTGAGCACCAATAGGCTGCGCAATGTCAACTTCATGCAATGTGCCGACCCTAGAATAATCAGGGTTTCTACCAACGAACTTATCGGAATCATCATGACAGCACGTCTAACCAACAAGGTTTCCATCATCACCGGCGCTGCTCAGGGCATTGGCCTGGCCACCGCGCTGAAATTCGCCCAGGAAGGCGCCATCGTGATTGTTTGCGACGTCAAGCAAGAAGGCGTCGAGCAAGCCGTAGCCCAATGTCGCGCGCTGGGCGCAACGGCTGAAGGTTTTGTCATGGACGTGACCAACCGCGCCGTCGTCAATGACGTGGTCGGTTTGGTCAAATCCAAGTTCGGCCGCATTGACGTGCTGGTTAACAACGCTGGCATCACGCAAGACGCACGCCTGCAAAAAATGACCATCGAGCAATTCGACAAGGTGATCGACGTGAACCTGCGTGGCGTGTTCCACTGCTCACAGGCCGTGGTTGATGGCATGGTGGCCCAAGGCAGCGGCGTGATCTTGAACGCCAGCTCGGTGGTCGGTCTGTATGGCAACTTTGGCCAGACCAACTACGCCGCCACCAAATTTGGCGTGATCGGTTTCACCAAAACCTGGAGCCGTGAACTCGGCCCCAAGGGCGTGCGCACCAATGCCGTGGCACCTGGCTTCATCACCACGCCGATGGTCGCGGCGATGCCCGAGAAGGTGTTGGCCGACCTGAGCACCAAGGTGGCTTTGCGCCGCCTGGGCAAACCCGAAGAAATCGCCAATGTCTACGCTTTCCTGGCCAGCGACGAAGCGAGCTACATCAACGGCGAAGTGCTCGAAGTCTCCGGCGGCATTTCGCTCTGAGCCTCGACAGCGTGTCCGCGTGGCACGCTACGAACACGGCGGCACCGTAGGGTGGCCGCTTTTTTTTCGCTCGGAAAACGGCCCTGTGATACCCTGCAAGTCATGAAGATTCTTATCAAATGGCTGCTCAGCGCAACCGCCCTGCTGTGCGTGGCCTACATCTACCCCGGGGTGGTGGTGGGCAGCTTTGGCGCGGCCATGATGGCGGCTTTTGTCATCGGGCTGTTCAACATGGTGCTGCGGCCCGTGCTGGTGCTGCTGACGCTGCCCGTCACGCTGATCACGCTGGGGCTGTTTCTGTTTGTCATCAACGCGCTGATGTTCTGGGCAGCTTCTGGCGTGCTACAGGGTTTTTATGTGCGCGGTTTTGGCGCAGCGTTGCTGGGTTCGCTGATCTACTCGGTCTTCGGGCTGGTGATCGACTCAGTGGTTGAGCGCCTGCTGTTTAAGTAAGGCCTGCAGCTCGCGCTGGCGCGTGTCGATGATGGACGCATCAATGTGGTCGGCCGTGCTGCCCGCTGCTTCATTCGCCCGCATCAGGTCTTGCGCCGCACGCAGGCGGTCAACGGCACCGGTGTAGTCCAGCCGCGCGGCCTGCGCCTCGGCCTGTGCGCGTAAAGCCCGCAAGGGCTGACTCTGCGCTGTATACAGACTGCCCAGGGTCTGCCAGGCCAACGCGTCATGCGGCTGGCTGACCAGCCAGGTCTGCAGACTTTGTCCCACCGCATTGAGCATGCTGGCCTGATTGAGCTGCAGCGCCACCTGCGCCTGCAGCATCAACTGCGGGCGGCGCATGTCAGCGGCGTGCACGACTTGGGCACCCGTGATGCCCAGCCGCGCCGCCAGCGCGGTGAGCTGCGCCGGTGACAAGTCACGCGCAGCCAGATCAATCTCGGCACCTAGCCAGCGCACCGGCGCTGCGGCGCTGGGGTCCGCTGCTGCCAGGGTTTGCAGACGCGCCAGATCCTGCCGCGCCTGCGCCACCTCGCGCAGCTGACTGGATGCCATTGCCGCACCATACAGGGTCCCCACCTGCAGCGCCACCGGCAGCGACTGCAAGGCTGGGTCGTCGGCCTGGGCTTGCCAGGTCCGCAAGGCATCGACACCGGTGTTGGACAGCACCTTGGCGCGTGTGGACATCATGGCGTGCAGCAAGGTCGGCGTACCGGCCACCGGGTGGGGTGCACCCAGCGGCAGACGCGCCTCCATGTCGGCGATGCGCTCGGTGGTCAATGGATGGGAACGCAAATAGGGGTAGCCGCCAGCATCATTGAGCCGGGAAGCTTGCTGCAGTTTGTCAAACATGGTGACAAATCCTTGCCCTTTAAACCCAGCCTGAGTCATCACACCAAAGCCGATGCGGTCGGCCTCACGTTCCATGCCGCGCGAAAAATTGAGCTGGCTTTGCGCTGCCACGGCCTGCCCGCCCACCATCAACGCACTGCCCGCGTCGGGGTTCTTGCTGGCTGCCAGCGCGCCCAGAATCATCGCGCCAATCATCCAGGGTGTTTGCGCACTATCTTTGGCGATGAGTCGCGAGATATGCCGCTGCGTGACGTGGCTGAGCTCATGGCCCAGCACGGAGGCCAGCTCGTCACGGTTGCTGACAACCGCAATCAAACCAAGATTGACCCCCAGATAACCACCCGGCAGGGCAAAGGCGTTAACCGTGCGATCCCGCCCGAGCATGATCTGCCAGGCAAATCGCTCATCGATCTCGGGCGTCAACTCGCCACGCTGCCGGGCGGCGGCCAGCAAGGGCAGCCAGATGCTCTGCACATAGTCGGCCAGCACCGGATCATCCAGATAGTCGGGGTCGCGAAACAGTTCACGTGCAATGTTGTCACCCAGACGGCGCTCATCAGCGCTGCCCATGGCGCTGCCGTCGCCCAACTGCGGCAACGGTGATGCCGCGCTGTCCGCTGCAGCTGTGGTGCTGGTTGCGGACACAGACTGGGCGCTCAGGCTGCCTGACAAGCACGCGCAAGCAGATATAAAAAGAATAGCTGTACGCCCTTTATGTATCTGGGCTGGAAGCCAATTTTTCATAAATTTCCTGGGTGACATCAAGTGGGGTGATGGTAGAGTAATCGCGCGTCTGCCGTTGGCAAACCCGTATGATGCCAGTCACGCGTAAAGGTTCTGTCAAGCCACTGTGGCCCACCCCCACTCTTTTGAAACGATTTGTCATGAGCACCCTCACCCATTTTGACGACCAGGGCCAGGCCCACATGGTCGATGTCGCGGCCAAAGCTGCCACCCACCGCATTGGCGTGGCGGGCGGACGCATCGAAATGCAACCAGCCACATTAGCGCTGATCGAGTCCGGTACGGCTAAAAAAGGCGACGTGCTGGGCATCGCCCGCATTGCCGGCATCATGGCCGCCAAAAAGACCAGCGATCTCATCCCCTTGTGCCACCCGCTGGCGCTCACCCGTGTCGCTATTGAATTTGAAGTTATTCACGCAGATGCGACAAGGGCTAGCGCCATTTATTGCACAGCAACCGTGGAAACCGTTGGCCCCACCGGCGTGGAGATGGAAGCGCTGACTGCGCTACAGGTGGCGCTGCTCACCATTTACGACATGTGCAAAGCGGTGGACCGTGGCATGGTCATCACCGACTGCAGGCTGCTGGAAAAACACGGGGGCAAGTCGGGGAGCTTTGTGGCGAGCAGGCATGACCTACGGGCGGGCTGAAGCCCCTGATGCAGCGCCAGCCCACGCCGCATAGTCCTTCGGAAAAGCCGCCTTGTACCGCGCTGCGTAAAAAGCCACCTCGTCCTTGCGCCCCAGCAGCCGGGCGCTGTCGAGCAAGACCTCGACCACCCGCGCTTCGGGAGAAAAGTGCAGCATCTCCTTGGCCAGCGCGTTCAGGTAGGCGGCGTTGGCGGGCGTCAGGTCGGCGGTGGTGAGTTCGGCAAAGCGCACCTGGTCCTGGTACATCCAGACAGACTTGAGTTTGTCCAACGTGTGATCGCGGTACGCCGGGGCGCGCTGCGCTGGCTCCAGATACACCTGACTGACCAGGTGGTAGTTCCACGCAGCAAAGCCGCAAATAGCTACTATTAATAGAGCTGACAATGCATAAAAATAAAGGGCTAGAGGCCAAAATTTCTTGCAACTGCTGGACAAATCGCCACGCCGTGGTACCCACCATAGCAACCACACGCTGAGCAAAGCTGCCGTCTGGAACGGCCCGTACCACAGAGGGTATTCCAGCAAACTATGCAGCAGGATCACCGCCAGCACACCCCAGGCCAACTGCCGAGTCGGGTTGCGCTCACGCCAGGGTTGGCCACGCCACACCAGCCACAGCGCCACGCCGCATACCACCAGCGCTACAGGCACGCCCAATTCCACAGCCAAGTGCAGCGGCAGATCATGGGCATTGTCCAGAATGTCGCAAAACCTGTTGCCAGGGTACAGCGTGATGAAATGCGCGTAGTCCAATTCGCCCCAACCCCAGCCGCTCCAAGGCTTTTGCACTATCAAATGCAAAACATTGCCCCACAGCGTGAGACGGCTGCTGCACACCGCATCGCCCGCGCGCAAGCGCGCCCAAGCCCCACTGGTCAACGGGTCCAGCCCGGCCAGCAATGGCAGGGCAAACAGCGCGACCGCATAGGCGGCCAGCGCCGCCAGCAGCACCGCCTGCACCCGGCGCGCCTGATCCGTTTGCCGCCCGGCGCTGCGGCGCTGCCACCACAGCGTCAGCAAAAGGATCAGCGCCAGCTGCAACAAGCCAGTGCGAGAGGACGACACGGCATTTCCCGCGCCCAACAGCACGGCAGCTACTACCGCCGCCGCGTACGCGCCAGGCAAATCTACCGCCAACCACAAGACCGCCACCAGGCCGCTATTGAGCAGCGTCGCAAACTGATTGCGCTGGCGCAAGTTACCAAACGCCTGCCCCAGTTCGGTGTGGTCTACCCACTGTCCAAAAACGGCAGTGGCATCAAAGTACTGCAGCAAACCTATGGCTGCGCTCAAACCCGCAGCAACCGCCCAGGCCAGCACAATGGCGCGAACCATTTGCGTGTTTTCACCGCGCTGACGGTCAAATGCGAAAGCCAGCAACACCCCGGCTGTGCAGACCCAGGCAAACAACAGCGGCATAGCCTGAGAGGTAGGCCCTGGGGAGAACGGGTTCAGCCAAGGGAGGGTCAGAAGGATGAAGGTGGCGATAGCTGGCATGGTTTCTGGATTGGGTCAGTGCGGGAGCCCGACGGTGCGATATTTTCGCCGGGAGTTGTGGTGCATAAACAGATACCCTTCACATCAAGCTGCTTGCCAGCAATCACACTGGGCATGCTTGTATCCGAGGCCGCTCCTGTTCATGAATAATAGGCCCATGCATGAAACTGAAACACCTGCCAAAGCAGTCGTGGCCGTGGTCGGTCTGGGCTATGTGGGTCTGCCACTCGCTGTGGCGTTTGGCAAGCTCATGCCCACCATTGGCTTTGACTTGTCGGCGTCCAAAATCACCCAGTGCGGCCAGTATGTGGATGCCAGCGGCACCGTCACCACCGCAGACATGCGTGCCGCGGCTTACCTGACCTATACCTCTGACCCCGCCAATCTGGCACGCGCAGACTACGTCATCATCGCCGTGCCTACGCCCATTGATGCAGCCCGCAAACCGGATTTTGGACCACTGGCAGCTGCCAGTGAAAGTGTCGGCGCCTATCTCAAGCCAGGAGCCACCGTCATTTACGAGTCCACCGTGTACCCTGGGGCCACAGAGGAGGTGTGCATCCCGATTCTGGAGCGAGCGTCGGGCCGGACCTGGCTGCGTGATTTTTCCGTGGGCTACTCCCCTGAACGTATCAACCCAGGCGACCAGCAGCACACATTGCGCAACACGGTGAAAGTGGTAGCAGGCGACAGCCCCCCAACTCTGACGCGGGTAGCAGCTCTTTATGAAATGGTGGTCGCAGCAGGCGTGCACCGCGTGTCGTCGCTGAAAGTGGCTGAAGCCGCCAAGGTGATCGAGAACACCCAGCGTGACCTGAACATTGCGCTGATGAACGAGTTGGCCGTCATCTTCAACATGATGGGTCTGGACACCACCGAAGTGCTTGAAGCGGCTGGCACCAAATGGAACTTTTTACCATTTCGTCCCGGCCTGGTGGGCGGGCACTGCATTGGCGTGGACCCGTATTACCTGACTCACAAGGCCGAAATGTTGGGCTACCACCCCGACGTGATTCTGGCCGGGCGACGCATCAACGACAGCATGGGCAAATATATTGCCGAGCAAACCATCAAGCAAATGATTCAGGCTGGCAGCGCCATCAAAGGAGCCCGGGTGAACGTGCTGGGACTCACGTTCAAAGAAAACGTGCCCGACCTGCGCAACTCCAAGGTGGTGGATTTGATCGCCGAGTTGAAAACTTACGGTGTTGAGGTTGCTGTGCACGACCCGGTGGCAGACGCCGACGAGGCGCACCAAGTGTATGGCGTGACATTGCTGGCGTGGGACGACCTTCCTCAGGCAGACGCGCTAGTTGTGGCAGTCGCGCACCAGTCATTCGGTGCAACATCAATAGCAAAGTATTCAGAAAAGATAAGAGCTGGGGGGTGTTTTATTGATGTCAAATCGCAGTTTGATGTGGACGCGCTCAGCGCCGCAGGCTTGACCGTATGGCGGTTGTAACTGTGTCAGCCGGGACCGCCGCACTATGAGCACCATCACCTTTAACCCCCTACGTGTGGTGGCAGACGTCTGGCAGCACCGCTACCTGCTCGGCCAGCTGATCAAGCGCGATGTGCTGCTGCGCTACCGGGGTGCCATGTTTGGCGTGGCCTGGATTTTTTTGAGTCCACTCTTCATGCTGGCGATATTTGCCTACGTGTTTGGCCAGATTTTCCAGTCGCGCTGGCCGCAGCAGGACAGCACCCTACCGTTTTGGCTACTGCTGTACGCGGGCTTGATCGTCTTCAACATTTTTGCTGAAACGGTGTCGCGCGCGCCAGGGGCCGTGCGTGGCTACCCCAACTTTGTCAAGAAAATCATCTTTCCGGTGCACATCTTGCCTGTGGTGCCTCTGGGTGCGGCACTGGTGCATGGGTTCTTTAACTACTTGATCCTGCTGGCTGCGTTGACTTGGGTCGGGGGGCTACATGTGCAGGTGCTGCTTTTCCCGTTGCTGATGCTGCCAGCGTTGCTGCTAGCTCTGGGTTTGTCATGGTTTGTGGCCGCATGGGGGGTTTTTATCAAAGACATGACCCAGATCGTGCCGATGTTTGTCCAAATGCTGATGTTTATGTCACCCGTGTTTTACCCGGTGAGTGCCGTGCCTGCCAGGCTGCGCCCGTTCTATCACGTCAACCCGCTGGGCAGCGTGATTGAAACCACGCGAGCGGTGGTCACTGGCCAGCCGATTGCCTGGGGTGTTTGGGGCTTGACGCTGGTGCTGTGCCTGGTAGCCGCCATCCTGGGCTACGCCTTCTTTCAGCATAGCCGCGAGGAGTTTGCCGATGCACTCTGACGTAGCTATTTCGGTCAAAAATCTGACCAAAACTTACCGGATTTTTGGCCACCCCGGCGACCGGATCAAACAGGCGCTGACTTTTGGGCAAAAGCGGTACCACAAGGAATTTACCGCGCTCAACGACGTGTCGTTCGAGATCAAAAAGGGTGAAACGGTTGGCATCATCGGCCGCAACGGGTCTGGCAAAAGCACGCTGCTGCAGTTGATTTGCGGGATTTTGAAACCGACGTCGGGGTCTGTGGATGTGAATGGGCGGATATCTGCGCTGTTGGAACTGGGTGCTGGGTTTAATCCTGAATTTACCGGGCGGGAGAATGTGTATTTTCAGGGGGCGGTGATGGGTTTCACTAAAGCGGAAATGGATGCGCGTTTTGATGACATTGCTGCCTTTGCCGATATTGGTGAATTTATAGAACAACCTGTACGAACTTACTCGAGTGGCATGTATATGCGGTTGGCTTTTTCGGTGGCCATTAGTTCAGAACCTGAAATCCTAATCGTAGACGAGGCATTTAGCGTGGGTGATGTTGTCTTCCAGCACAAGTCGAAGAAACGAATTCTTCAACTTAGAGATGCTGGAACCAGTCTACTGCTCGTATCTCATGATAGGAATGCCGTCGCTGCAATGTGCCATCGTTGCATTCTTCTTGATAAAGGACACTTGGCGATGGACGCAATGGCGTTGGACGTCATGGACTACTATTACGCAACAATAGCCGCCAACGGTGGAGTGGCAGTTCGGCAAACGCACTCTGACTTTGGGAAAGCACAGACTCTTTCTGGTTCAGGAGAGGCTGTCGTGGAGAGTATTCGCCTGCTGGATAATGCGAACTATGAAATTGAGGTCTTAGTTCCGGGTCAGGAAGTCACTCTTGAGTTTCACGTCAAAAGCAAAGAGGAAATACCCCGTT
Source organism: Rhodoferax sp. (assembly GCA_031291305.1). Classification (GTDB taxonomy): domain Bacteria; phylum Pseudomonadota; class Gammaproteobacteria; order Burkholderiales; family Burkholderiaceae_C; genus Rhodoferax. The sequence continues at coordinate 263,985 of JARLJH010000058.1, forward strand.
TAATTTTAGGGTTCGCCATCCGTGATCAGTTTGGTCAAGAGATTTACGGTATTAATACGAAGAGCTACGATCAGGAACTGAAAAATGTTTCAAAGGGCAGCAATTATATTTTCCGATTTTCCTTTTTTGCCAATATTGGGATTGGAACATATTCAATATCAACAGCATTAACAAGCACCAATGATCATCTTGAAAATAACTATCAAAGTTGTGATCTTGCTTACTTCTTTTCTGTCCATAACACTGGACAGAGATTTTTTGGCGGTGTGGCATGGCTCAACCCAATTCTTGAAATTCACCGCTTTTGAATCCAATATATTCAATTTGATGATTAGGTGGTCTAAATGACGATAAAGAATAAATTATGTCCTATGTGCCGAAATGGAGAATCACTGCCTTTTGGCCAACAAGAATGGCAGGTGTATGGAGATGTCTACCACTTGTTGAGATGTCAAACCTGCGGTTCTATTTTCACGGTTCCACCACCGGAAGATGACACGCTAGCGAAACTATACAAAACCTCCTTCGACTTCCGCTGGTACCAGGACCACTACGATGCCAAGCTTAGAGATGGCCGCCTGCGCATTCAAGAATTAGGGGCGAAGTTAGGAAAGCGAGTGCTTGATTTCGGCGGCGGTGTAGGCTATTTCTCCGCTGCGGCCAGGGCAGTTGGACTGCACAGCGTAACCTACGACCCATGGGTAAAAACGAATACTGAAACTGCGGAGACAAACGCCTGGGACAGCGTCGTCGCCTTGCATGTTCTCGAACACAGCAATAACCCCGCGGGCTTATTACGCACGATGTCTGGTTACCTGAAAGAAAACGGTAACTTGGTTTTGGCCGTCCCCAATGCCTCAGGCCTCGGTTATCGTACACACGGCATGTCTTGGGTATGGTCACAGCCACCGCTTATTCATATCTTCCACTTCACTGCCGATGGCCTGAACGCACTTCTTGCGGAGACGGGTTTTGAAGTTATATCCACCAGTTACCATGATCGTTGGGATGCCAATTACCATGCCGATGTGCTCCATTCCAGTCGTCAGCGACTGCTTGATTCACTTTGGGGTCTGAAGCCTCTCAATCGCTTCGGGCTATATCGGCGTGCCGTTGCTACCGTCGTTAGCGTTCTGCGCCGCCGATCACTGCAACGATCCAACAACGCTCAAATACCTGAAGCAGATCGAGCAGAGCTGCTGATCATCGCGCGCAAACGCGCTACAAAATGACAGCGAAAACTGTTATCGCTTGGCTCACTCGCCATACGGCACCCGATTTGCGAAAAGGGCTCCCACATGACTGGCAGTGCATAGAGTTTTGCATTTCGAAAACCAGTCTTTCCGACACAGTTCTGCCAGAATCCTGGGCCGCGACTAACGGCCGCTATGTCCACGAACTGTTTGTGCGCGTTCGGGAGCGATTCGCCGCCACATCAGTTCTCATTTGCAACCCAGCTTTTGAATTCGACAAACTAGCGTTCCTCAAACTGTTGACTTACCTTGATTCGCACGATATCCAGCCTGCAAGCGCCACCGTCTTCTCAGCAAGTAAAGACGTACCTGTTGCTTATTTATTCCCGGCCGGAATAGACGTCGATTTCCGACTCAGTTTTCTGTCCACGCTAAGTGCAGATCTGGACCAACGCCTGCTCTCCCGTCTTTACGGGCAACCTTTCGAAAAAACGATGCTGCCGTGGAAAAAGGCACCAGGCAGATTGATGCGACCGCACACCTGCCAGGTCGAAGATGTTTACAAGTGGATATCCCAAAGAGCTGAGGAAGCATTGTCCGTAAATGCAAACGCGTCTATCCTGGGATTTAACCCCCACCACGCAGGGGATGTACTGTTCGCCTGTTTGGCCGCATCAAGTACAGATCACAAACTCGACGGGCTAATCGTCAATGAGGTCTATGCGGATATCGCCACCGACTGTATGCCGAAGCAAAAGCTGTCGATTCTGAAAGGAGGCTGCCCCCACAGAAACGGTTGGATGATTAGCGACGAAGCGTATTTTTTGCAGGTTAAGTCACTTTTACCAGATGGTTGCATTCCTTTGTACATGCGAGCGAACGGCGACTACAACACGACCTACTTCCATTTAATCGACCATTTTGCGTTTGCGATAGGTGCAAGCCCCCGCCACCCCAGTCAATTGTTGTGGCACAACCTGCCTCCAAGATCGCGTAGCAACGGTGTGGAGTTAGCGGGCAAACGGATTCTGCTGCACTTCGATGCCGGTTGGCCACTCAAGATATACCCTGCAAGGGAACAGAATGAGTTAATTGAGATGCTGTCTCGAACTGGCAACAAGATTACCGTGTTGGGAAAGCAAAATGCAGATCATGGTCGCTACCAGGAAGTTGCTTTTGACGGGTACCGAACATTCAAGGATTTACTGTCGACTCAAGATGCCATGGTGGGGATGGATTCATTTCCTGTTCACCTGGCCGTCCATCGGTTGGGTATCCCCGCAATCACACTGTTTGGTCCCACTCGGCCAGCGAATTCGAACGCGCGGTCTGGCCCATCCTATGCATGTCTTGAGCGCGGTCTGCCTTGCAACCCCTGTTATGCACTAACAGTTTGTGGTCGCGATGGCGGCAGAACTTGCGCCAACTTTGCCGCACCGGTCGATGTTTTTGAAGCACTGTCTGCAGTGGTGTGCGGTCGAGAAACACCGAGCCAACATGACTCCAGTCAAGTACCACAGTTGGCCGGGCAAACCCAGACAAATACTGACGGGTTGCGCTATGGATTGCGCATCGCGCTGCTTAAAGAGTATCTGCGACCGCAAAGCTACTTAAATTCAGCGATTGTTTTGGAGCTGGCTCATGCTTTACAGGCTTCGCTACAACACGATTCCCCTCGGATGACTTGGTTCAAAATCAAACGATTCTTTCGCCGTCGACTAAGAATTTAGCTTTGGCACCACTGCGCATCAAAGCTCATTGCAATATCGGGAGACCATGTCGCCACAGCATGCGCAGTTTGTGCGGATAGCAATCGAAAGCGGAAAAAAAATCGGCGCTGGTGATGCGGCGGCTGTTTTGCGCCGAGAAGCGGTTCGCACGCAATTCCCTGCTGTGCCGCCATAGAGCGCTCAATACCGGTAGATAAATACGCTGCAGGTAACTGCCATTCAGATGTAGAAGCGATAGTGCAGCGCCCTCCAGCAGTAGCAACACCAAATGGAGTGGCACCAGAAGCATGGCCAAGGGTGCAGGAAAAGTGATCATCATGACAAAAGTTTTATTGCGCTCCGACAAGACTCGCCGGTAGAAGGTGGTGGCAAGTCGCCCAGCGGTAACCTTATTCCCCCCAAAACTCTTCCCCTGCCAATGCCGGTACCCCGACACCGCCAGCGCCCGCACCGCATACCCCGCCAACCTTGCCCGGCAACACAAATACATGTCCTCGGCAATCGACCCAAACCATTCCGGGAATCCTTCCAGTTCATCCCACAGGGTTTTGGGAATCCACAGGCAAGCGCCAATCACCATGGCCACATCGGCACGATTCGGATTCAGATTGGGAACCGGGTTGTAAAACGGGTCCAGCAAGCAGCCCCGGTCAACCAGTGCACCCGTTGTCGCGTCGTATTGCGGCAGGGTCAGGATTGCGGGTTGACCTAATTTGGTCGCCTCCTGCAGCAACGCTTGCAGCGCATCTGGGTGCAACGCAGCATCATTGTTAAGTAGCAAAAGAAATTGACCTCTAGCCCTCGTCACCATTCGATTGTTTGCTATACAAAATCCAACGTTAACGTCACTTTCAATCAACACGACATCCGGATAGTGTTCGCGAATATGGGTGACAGAGCCATCGTTTGACGCATCGTCATGCAGCAAGATTTCGACGGGAATATTGCCTTGTTGCCTCAGTACCGACTTCAGGCAATCGTCAAGCACCGCCATGCCGTTGTAATTGGCAACACAGACTGAAACCACGGGTGGCTTTTGGTTCATGGGTTTTGAATCGATTCCCATGTGCGAACAATACCGTCGGCCAAACCCACGGTGGGTTGCCATGTCAACGTAGCGCGCAAGCGCGTGTTATCCAGCACCACGCTGCGCACGTCCATGCCACGGGATGGACGGTAAACGGTGTCCAACACCGTACAGCAAGTGGTCTCCACAACATCTTTCACTTGGTTGATGCTATGGCCCACGCCGCTGCCCAGGTTGTAGGTGCCGCAGTCATCGGGCAGCCCAATCAGGCGCAGGGTGGCCTCCACCACATCGTCAATGTAGATGTAATCACGCACATTCTCGCCATCACCCCAAATCTCCAGCGTGCTGCTTGCCTGGGCGTGCTGCAACATGGTGCGGATCAGGCCAAAGCCGTGGCGCATCGTCTGGCCGGGGCCATAGGCGTTGGACGGGCGCAGCACAGTGACGGTGTGACCCAGCGTGGTCAGGGTTTTACAAAGAATTTCTTGCGCCGCCTTGCCCGCACCGTGGTAGGACAGCGGCGCGAGCGGACTATCTTCTGCAACAGGAAACGTAGCAGGGTTGCCATATACCGTGCCGCCTGACGAGAAAAATATCAAATGCATTGGCGACTGGGTCTGTATCAGCTCCAGCAGATGAAGCGTGAGCGCCAGGTTCTGCTCTTCCAGCATGGGATACCTAGCCGATGATCCTGGCGTGGTGCCGGAAGCCAGATGCACCACCGTTCCACAGCGCGGCAGCATGTCGCCCATCGCGTCGCCATTGTCCCGGCCAACAACGTATATCGGAACACCGTCAAGTCGTAGGCGTTTGGCCAGCGCACTGCCAATAAAGCCCCCGCCGCCCAGCAGCAAAACACCGTCGCGGCTCATGGGTGTGGCTCCAGCAGAGTCCGGTAAGCGGCGGCGTAGCGGCTGGCGCAGTCATCCCAGGTGCCCACGGTCTGCAGAACCCATTGACGCGCGGCCTGACCGGTGATCGTGTTGTTGTGCGGGTCTTCCAGCCAGTTCAACCCTTGTGTTAGGTCTTGGCGTGATGTTGCCAACCAGCCGGTTTGCTGGTGTTGCACCATGTCGCGGTGCGCGGGCAGGTCAGATGCCAGCACCGGCAGACCAGCAGCCATGGCTTCCAACATGACTTGGGGCCGACCTTCATCATGTCGGCTCAGGGTGATCAAACCGCAGGCTTTCGGAAACCAGTCTTGCAGCAACTGCGCCGGGTGGGTCGCGCCGTGATAAGTCACCCAGGACGGCAACGTCATCTGCTCTTGCATCGGGCCAAACAGATGCAGTTGCCGTTGTGGGCCAAAAAGTCCCTCGCCCCAGGTGAACAGATCACCAATCTTGTTGCGTGTCAGCCGGGTCACGGCCAGCCAATGGCGCTCATAACCATCCAACGGTTCGCGCACCACCTCAAACCAGGGGTTATCCACACCGAACGCAATAGGCCGAACTTCGGCCAAGTCACCAAACGCCTTCTCCAGCGCAGGCTGCATCCACTGCGCGTTGGGGGCCAGAATGGCGCGACGCTGGCGCAACATGGCGCGCAGCAGCGCTTTCATGCCCGGCAATTTCAGCAGCGCAAAGTCGGTGCCCAACACGGTGATCAGTGCTGGCGTGCGCGTGCCCCACAGCGGCAGTGCGTTTTGCAGCCAGTTCACATGGGCCACATCGGGCTTTTGGCGGCGGTAGGCGCGGCCCAGCCGCATCAACAAGCTGGCAACCAGCCCTAATGCCAGCCCCTTGCGACTGCGCAATTGATGCGCCATGCCGCTCTGATGCGCCAGGGCTTGCAACCAGCGTGCGTCGGTTAACGTGGTGGCATCGCCTGTCCCTGGAGGCAATTGGCCGGGCGGCGCCCACAAAGCCAGCTGGACATCCTCGCGTCGCGTCAGCGCCGCCGCCATATTGGCAATAAACCGGCCTTGCCAGTCTTGCGCATCCTTGGGGAACGACGTGCTGGTCATCAAGACTTTCAAGCTAGTCACCCTGAACGTCTTGGGTATCAATATTCTTGTAATGCAGCGCCGAAATCTGCTCCGACACAATGCCAATCACGAACGTGAATACCGAAGAAATGAATAGCAGCGCGCTCATATTGGTAAAGCGCCCAGCCGTCAAATAGGTATACAAATAGTAGGCAAAGCCGGTCATGAAAAACGCCGCACTCACGGGCAAGAACAGCTTCAATGGCGAGAACAACGTGCCCACTTTGATGATGATCAGAAAGAACCGCACGCCGTCGTGCAGTGGGCGAATGTGGCTGGCACCGCTCACCCGCCGTGGCGAGTGGATCGGCACATAGGCCACGCTGTACCCTGCCCTGAAAAAACTCATAGTGATGGTCGTCGGGTACGAGAACCCGTTGGGCAGCAGATACAAAAACTGCCTGAACTTGGCCGCGCGAACCACCCGAAAGCCCGACGTCAGGTCGGCAATGGGCTGCATCACCATCCAGCTGGCAAAGCGACTGAAGACATCATTGGCCACCGCACGGTGCAAGCCAGCTTGCGAGCCCGATTGACGTGCGCCAATCACCATGTCGTACCCTTCGTGGAAGCGCTCTAGCAGCCTGGCAATGTCCTCCGGCTTATGCTGCCCATCCGCGTCCATGAAGATCAGCACGCCACCCTTGGCTGCGCGCGCGCCAGTTTTGATTGCTGCGCCATTACCTTTGGGATAGGGATGCCGGATTTGCTTAACCTCAGAAGCAGCACAAACGCTGGCGGTGTCGTCGTCCGATCCGTCATCCACCACGATGATTTCCGCGTCCGGCAAAAGCACTACCAATTCTGGCAAAAGCTTACGCAAACTCTCGGCTTCGTTTCTGGCGGGTATAACAACAGAGTATTTGGGTGCAGAGATCATGGCTTGGCAATGGTATACGTTGCCAGTAGCTCTTTCAGGGTGTTTTGCTCTTCACTTGTCAAGTTTTGGTCGCGCAGCACCAGCAGCAGTTGTCGCGCCGCGTCGCGTTCGCCATCCAGGTAAATCAGCTGCGCCCACTTGAGCCGGTTGCTGGGGTTACCTGGGTTCAGTTTGAGTGACGTTGCCAAAGCTGCGCGGGCGGCGGGCATGTCTTTTTCATGCAGCCACAAATAGTCAGCATGCCACGAATGCAACATGGCTGCCACGCCTGGCCCAACACCGGGGTTGGCCAGCGCAGCCGCGAAAATACGATCTATTTCAGAGCGATTCAGGCAGATAGTGCCTGCGTCAGCCATCTCTTTCAGGCTATAAAGTACGGTACGATCACCTGGCGCGAAGGGAGTGCTTTGCAGGCGGTGTGCCAGTTCAGTCACCCAGGCTTCTGGCGGCGTTCGCCCGGCTTGGCAGCTTAAATGGATCATGCCCAGCCAGCCCATTTTGAAGGCCGGGTCCAGCTCGCCAGCTATTTGGTAGTGCCGCAGAGCGAAAGAGTAGGTGGGTGAATTGCCAGATGCGGCATCTGGCAGACCAGCCAACACCCGCCCGGCCTCGTATTGCGCGCGCGGCGAGTTGCGGTGGTGCTGCGCCTCGATCTGCGTTCGCAAGCCGTCATTGCTGAACTGATTGGATCGCAGTGCAGTCACAAACGGGAAATAAGCAAGCGCCGCAAGCGCCAGCGCCACACCCATGGTTTTGCGCTCACCCTTGCTTTGCAAAGACTGAAGCAGACCCCAGCCTCCCGCCAGAAGCACACCAAACAACGGCAGGTAGTTGCGGTGCTCGTGCACCAGTTCCAGCGGCAAAACGGTCGATTCCAGCGCGTGGCCCACAAAAAACCAGGCGATACCAAAACTCACCAGTGGCGCGCGCCTGCGCAACCACCAGGCCAGCCAGACCAGCGCTGCCAGCCCCAGTAGAGCGGGCAGCGTTGTCCACGGGGAGAGCCAGCCGGTGGAAACCGCGATGTCGTCGTGGTACAGGCCAAACGCCTCCAGCTGCGGCAGCACCATCAGCCCGAGGTAAAACCACAGTACGCGTCCTTCGGTCAGCAGACGCTCTATCAAGGAAAACGACCGCATCTCAAAGCCTGCCCACAACCACTGCGCACGCGGTGACAGCATATAAGCCATCACCACTACCGCGCAGATGCCCGCCAGCGTGGCGAAGACTCTGGCAAAGCGGTCAAGCCGTCCCTGACTGCTGCGGTGCAAGATCAGCTCCCACACCAGCACAAACACCGGGAACAGGACGCCCGTTTCTTTGCTTAAAAATGAGAGTGGCCAAAGCAATAGCCATGCGGGCAAGAGCATCAAAACACATGGAAGTCCCCCACGCTGTCGCCCCTGTATGTGCAGCCACACTGCCGCCAGCAAAAAGAGAGCTGACAAGGTGGTCATGCGCTGCACCACCAGCAACACGGGCAGCAACTGGATCGGATGCAACAGCCAGAGTGCAGCCACTGTTGCGGATGTCATCAACAGGTCACGCTGTCTGGCCAGCGGCTGCGCTGCGGTGAGCAGCAGCCGGGCGATGGCAAAGACCAACCCACCGTTGATCAGGTGGATGGCCAGGTTGGTGGCTTTGAAAACGAAGGGGTTAAAGCCGCTGAAGAAATAGTTCAGCGCAAAGCTCAGTTGGGCGATCGGGCGACCTGAGGGGCCAGCGCCGCCGCTGAGCCAGGCTTGGTGGAGGGAATCTAGTGAGAGTGAGGTGATGCGGATGCCTTCAGCAAGAAGGATGCTGGGCTCGTCGTCAAAAAAGAATCCACCATGTAGACCGGGCCAGTAAATTACCCCGAGAAAACCTGCTAGAGCAATAGCCCACGCGCCGATCAACCTAGTCTTTGGCATATCAAAGAAATAAAAAAAGCCCTACTAGGTAGGGCTTTGAAAAAGTTACAAGGCTTACTTGCAGCTTGCAGGCAGATACTTTGCCAAGATAGTTGTATGGGTTGTATCTTTTCCGCAAACCCAGTCAACTTGGCCGTTGGTCGTATTGTAAGTACCCGTCAAATCGAGTGATTTGGTATCAACACCAGTATTATTTGTTGCTCGCGCGGTTGCCAAAATATAACCATGCGTTGCATCTGTGTATGTATAGCTAACTGAAGAGACATACTTCGATGCTGTATCAATGGTTCCAAATGAAGCTGTAGCGGCAGGCATGTGTGCATTCACTTGAGCGAATTCCGCGATTGTTGACTTAGGGGATGATACTGCCAAGACAACTTCAGAAACCTTCGCCCGCACCGTGTAATCCTGATAAGCCGGCAACGCCACCGCCGCCAAAATACCGATGATCGCCACAACAATCATCAACTCGATCAGGGTAAAACCCTTTTGCATAGAACGCTTCATACATAGCTCCTTGAGGTTAAGAATAAAAAACGGCAACCCTGACCTGTCAGCAGCTTCCGTGCCAGGCATCTTAGCCGCCTATTTGGCCAGCCATCACATAAATTACATGCGTTCGAGGTCAAAAGTCCGGAAATTTGCACCCATTTTTTGTCACTAAATCGTATCAACTGACAATTTTTGTCACCTGGCCGTAGACATCAGCACTATAGCCATCCGACAAGCTCTGCCCGAAGACCGGGTTGCAGCCAAGAAGTGGTCAACTCGGAGGCTGCCAACAATGGACGCAGTTTGCAGTCGAACGGCCAGCTAGGTGACTGACACTTCGACCACGATGAGACCAATGAGCGTTGACCTGATGGCTACTAGAAGTTTTTTGATACGAGCGTGCTGATCTATGCGGAAACTTGCGATGTGGCGCTCAAAAAAACTCAGACTACCTGCGCAACAGGTTCGCGCACAACTTGATTTTTACGCGCAATTTGAAGTCGTTCAGGTCACACTGGCTGTGATTCGCGCGGGATTGAATCTACACCAGACACACAGTGTTGCTTTTTATGATGCACTGATCATCGCCGCCGCCCATATTGCGGGTTGTAACGTGCCTTTCAGCGAAGGTCTGAATACCGGTGAAAGCATGACGGGTGTCAGCATCGTGAACCCGTTTGGCTAAATGCACCCGCAAATCAAGAAGCAGACTCAACTCCCATGACCACATCACAGACTGACAGCCTGTCAATTTTCAACTCTCAGCATGCAGTATTTTCCAATCCAGGTATGAGCCTGAAGGCGGAGGAAGTTGAGAACTTCTGACTGGTGGCTTGACCGGGTTAAAGCTGGAAGTTTACGGTGCCCGGTTTTTGGGCTTGGTTTCTCTTGGCTTCTTTTTCTATCAGG
>JARLJH010000059.1 GCA_031291305.1 Rhodoferax sp.
GACGGGTTGCGCCACTTGCCACGCCACAGCAGCCTATGGTCTGACGTCCAAGCCCAACACCACCGTTCACAACGGTGTGACGGTGTGTGAGACCTGCCACAAATCCACCAGCACCTGGACCGGTGCCAAGGTGGACCACAGCACCTTCACGGTGGCGACCAACTGTGCAAGCTGCCACAACGGCACGGATGCCACCGGAAAAGACGCTAACCACATCCCGACCTCTCTGACGACATGTATGACGTGCCACAAGAGTGGCTTCTCGAGCTGGCTGCCCGCCAAATACCACGCCAATGTGTCGGTGGTCACAGGTTGTGCGACCTGCCATGCGACAGCAGCCTATGGTCTGACGTCCAAGCCCAACACCACCATCCACAACGGTGTGACGGTATGTGAGACCTGCCACAACTCCACCAGCTACTGGACCGGTGCCAAGGTGGAGCACAGCACCTTCACTGTAGCGACCAACTGCTCAAGTTGCCATAACGGAACTGATGCCACAGGGAAAACGGCCAACCATATTCCGTCAACGGCTAACTGCATCACTTGCCACACCAGCGGATTCACAACCTGGGTGCCCGGCAGATACCACGCCAACGTGGTGACGGTGACGGGTTGCGCCACTTGCCATGCGACAGCAGCCTATGGTCTGACGTCCAAGCCCAACACCACCGTTCACAACGGTGTGACGGTATGTGAGACCTGCCACAAATCCACCAGCACCTGGACCGGTGCCAAGGTGGACCACAGCACCTTCACTGTAGCGACCAACTGCTCAAGTTGCCATAACGGAACTGACGCCACAGGGAAAACGGCCAACCATATTCCGTCAACGGCTAACTGCATCACTTGCCACACCAGTGGGTTTACAACCTGGGTACCCGGCAGATACCACGCCAACGTAGTGACAGTGACGGGTTGCGCCAACTGCCATGCGTCAACGATTTATGGTCAGACCGCCAAGCCAAATGACTCTACGCACACTGGCGTGACGGTGTGCGAAACATGTCACACCTCGACCAGCTCGTGGACGTCAGGCGTGGTGTTCGCGCACTCGGCTGCCAACGCAGTTGGTACAGGGACGTGCGACACCTGCCACAACGGATCTACCTCGGCGGTGTCGAAAACAGCGACGCACATTCCAGTGGTGACCGGAGTTTCCAAATGCGATTCCTGCCATAAGTCTCAGGTGAGCTTTGCCACGGCCGTGACCATGAATCATACGGTGGTCACCGCCACGGCCTGCAAGACCTGCCATAGCGGTACTTATGTGTCGCAGGGGAGCACCGGGGCATTGGCCAAACCAACCAATCACATCCCCGAGGCTCAATTGCAAGGTGGTTCCACCTTGGACTGCAACTCCTGCCATAGCAGCACCACGTCCTGGACCACAGAAAAGATGAATCACAACTCCAGCATGGGTAGTGGGTCGGGATATTGCACGGCATGTCACCAGACGGGGACATCGTACCTGGGCAATATGCAAAAGAAATCTCTATCGCACCAGAAATCAGGGCAACCCGATTGTTCAACCTCCAGTTGCCATGCGCCGCTGGGCAAAAAGGGAAAGGCCTACTCATCTTGGGACTAATACAGACGTTGGCAAACTTGAAATACTCAGGTTTTGTCTATTCAATGACATTACATCACTACCGCAACAGCACCATGTCCATCAAAAAAAACCATTTGCTGAACCCGTTGACTGTTTGTGTATTCTCTGCAATTGCAGCGTCTGCACATGCGCAGGTTGTCGACGATGTCGATTTGAGGCAAGAAGGAGGCAACGCCGTCGTTGTCGTCAAGTTCGTGACACCTGTTCAATACTCAAATTCGGTGTCTGCCCGAGCATCTGATTTGGTACAGGTTTTTTACACTGTTTTGCCAACGCGAGAATCTGTCAACCTGCAAAGGAGTGAGCGGCGACTGCCGGGGGGGGGCAGCATTCCAGAAATTACAGTTCGGGACGAGTCGGCTGCCTCCACGACGCCAAATAGTATCAACCGAAAACTTCTGGTGAGCTTTGGTCTGCCGCTTAAGTTCACTGTGAGACCCGGAAAGGATGTCCGCAGCATAGAAATTGTCTTGGTTGGATTGGGTGAGTCTGTGCAGGCGGTGTTGGCCAAGAAATCAAAAGTCCTCCCTCTTAAGCCAGGGGCATCCGTTACAGTGACGCCGACTGCACCAACCACGCAGGCAGCCGCTGAAACTGATGCATCTGCAGCAGCGCTGCTTGTCAAAGCTCAATCGGCCTTCGATGGTGGTAATTACAACGGTGCCATAGAGTCACTGAACCAGCTTTTGAATTTGCCACCGAACGGCTCATCTCGCAAGGCACAGGAAATGATTGGCTTGGCGCGTCTAAACGCCGGTGACAAGGTTCGTGCGGCGACTGAATTTGAGCTCTTTATAAAGCTCTATCCTGCAGGAGAAGACAGTGATCGCATCCGCCAACTTTTGGCGTCCTTGCCGACAATTGGCCCCGTGACCGCAAGCCAAACCAAGGCAGTTGTTGAAGCGACATCCACGGTCAATGGATCGTTATCTACCTACTATTACGGTGGCAAGTCCGATACCCGTTCTCAGGATTTTCTGGACTCGTCGCTTGCCGGACTACCCGTCTTGCAGTCAGACAATACCTTGTCGAGCACGGATCAAAAGCAAATGCAAACCGGCTTCGATATGAACTGGCGCTATCGCGATGATGCCAAAGACATGCGCTTTGTTGTGCGGGATTCGCTGACCCATGACTATCTGAAGGGAAACAACAGAGAGCGTCTGAGCGCACTCTATGTTGATTACCGGTCATTGGCGCTGGGCAGTAACATCCGTGTCGGTCGTCAGTCTCCCAATGGCGGCGGCGTGATGTATCGATTTGACGGCATTCAAGCAGGTTACAAATTTGCACCTAAGTGGAGGATCAATGGGGTACTGGGTAAGCCGTCCGACGACTTGCTGGACACCCGGCGCACGTTCTATGGAATGTCAATTGATGCAGAAGCCCTGACGAAATCACTCAGCGGCAGCGTGTACGCGATAGAGCAGGTCATTGATGGTGTGACCGATAGGCGTGGCGTCGGGACCGAAGTACGCTATTTCAAGGGGGGGCTGTCCGCCAACGGACAATTTGACTACGATCCAATGCTCCGGAAAGTCAACATTGCAGCGTTTCAATCATACTGGCAGTACTCCGACGATATCGCGTTGAACGCCATGTTGGACCGTCGCACCACGCCTTTTTTGTCACTGGGCAACGTGTTGTTCTTTCAGGATCCCAACCTGGCCACGCCAGCGAAGCGGATTTCGGAACTTCTGGGCACTACGCCTATTGAAACTCTGCGTGATGAGGTCAAGGCACTAACCGCCTACCAGAACCAGTTCCGGGTTGGTGGAACCAAAGTGCTAACGCCGAAGTGGCAGGTTGGCGCAGATTTCAGCTTGACCAGCGTGGACGCGATCAAACCTGTGGCTTTGCTGCTACCGGATGGACAGGCTGCCACCGGCAATCTCTGGGGCGTTAGCACGCAGTTGATTGGCACCAATCTTTACTCTGCGCGTGACACCCACGTCTTCAATGTCAGCTTTCTGGGTGGGCCCCTTTACCACGGCACATTGCTGACCTACAACAATCTCACAAGTCTCGACGACAAATGGCAAATTGAGCCGTCTTTGAAGTACTACACACAGAGTGGCAACACCGCTACGGCGGGTATCACGGGTAGCAATAGCAACACGCTTTGGGGAACGGGCCTTCGGGTCACATATCGACTTCGCAGCCGATGGTCACTGGAGTCCGAACTGACCTATGAGCGTTCTGACATAGCCAGTACGACAATGTCAACGACAAGTGCTACAGCAAACAAGCAAACGTCGACGCGAATAAGTTACTACCTCGGCGCACGTGCTGATTTTTAATCCGGGTGCATGCCAAAGAAACTGAAACCAATGGAAATTCTTGATGACTACAACAGTGCCACAAGCGAGTAATGAAATTGCTTTGATAAAAACGCAGCTTGAGCAACTCAAGGCGCAGTACGAAGCGGGGAATGTGACAGAGCAGACCTATAACGATAGTCGCAGTGCGTTGGAGCGACGCCTGCTGGACTGGGTCCTCAACAACGCCGCCACGCTGTCGGCTGCTAGCTCGGCGACACCGAATGGTGCACCGGCGGTTGGAGATGGTGCATCAACTGTTGAGGCTTCTAGAGAAAATTCGACTTTAGCCCGCATGCACAAAGGAGTTCTTGCTATCGCTGGTGTAGTGGTGGTCGCCCTCGCAGTGGGCGGTGTTTACTTTTGGCGAGCTCAGTCGACAGGCTTGCCCAATATAACGATGAATGTCAGTGGTGCGGTCTCGGCAGCGCAGCCGTTTCTTGGTGGTGCGGACAATGCAAAGTCGCCACATGGTGCGAAGGTAGACGACATTTCGATCATGGCTGACAAACTCGCCGCCAGATTGCAAAAGCAGCCTAACGATCCACAGGGGTGGGCCATATTGGCGCGGTCTTATGATGTGCTGGGCAACCTTCCGGAGGCTTTGAAAGCTTATGCCAAAGCGTTGGAACTGTTGCCAGATGATGTGAATTTGAAGGCGGATTATGCGAAGGCGGTCGCCAAAGCGGGTGACAACGAGAAGGCGAGCGGGGTCGGCGCCTCTGTGAGCCTGGCAGAGACGACCCCGTTGCCGACGGCAACCGGGTCAGCCAGTGTCAGCGGCACGGTGACCTTGTCAGCAGCATTGAAGAAAAGCGTCCAACCCGAAGACACATTGTTCGTTCTGGCTCGCCCGCAGGAAGGTTCCCGCATGCCGCTGGCCATTTTGCGTAAACAGGTCAAGGATCTGCCGCTGCACTTTGTGCTGGATGACAGCACGAGCATGTCTCCGATTGCCAAGCTTTCTACGGCTGGCAAGGTCGTGGTGATGGCCCGCGTCAGTAAAAGCGGCAACGCCGCCCCCGCCATGGGTGATGTTGTCGGACAATCCGCTCCTGTAGCGGTGGGTACCAAAGACCTCAAGATTGAAATAGATACCGCAGTCAAACCATAGTCTGTCTGACACCCTGGCCATCGGCCAGCATGGCCCTTGGGGCTGCTACAAAGCTATTGCGATGAACTATCTTTATCTTTACGGTGCTGTTATTGGCGTTGTGATGCTGTTATACATCCGGCGTCAGAGCCGCGTGCACCGTGCCGACCGCGCTGTGTTGCAGGAGGCAGTTCAGACTGGCATGGTGGAGCCACCGTCTCTGCACCCGGTGGTGGATCTCACGAAGTGCATGGGCTCGGGCGCGTGTGCCAAATCCTGTCCCGAAAAGGCATTGGGTGTTGTCAACGGCAAAGCCGTGCTGATCAACCCCGCCCATTGCATTGGTCATGGCGCCTGCCTGGCCGCATGCCCGGTTGAGGCGATCAAGCTGGTGTTTGGCACCGAGCGACGGGGTATGGAAATTCCGAACATCAGCCCCGAGTTCGAAACCAATGTCAAAGGCATCTTTATCGCTGGTGAGTTGGGCGGCATGGGCTTGATTCGCAAGGCAGCAGAACAGGGCCGACAGGCCATGGAGACTATCCGCAAGAAGGCCGGTCCGGGGGGGGATTTCGATGTGGTGATTGTGGGGTGTGGTCCCGCTGGCATTTCTGCCGGTCTGGCGGCCATCGAAAGTGACTTGCGTTACAAAATTGTTGAGCAGGAAGACTCGTTGGGTGGTGCGGTGTACCACTATCCCCGGCAAAAGATTGCCATGACGGCGCCCATTGATCTGGCGGTGATCGGCAAAGTCAAATTTACTGAGGTCCAAAAAGAAAAGTTGCTCGAATTCTGGTTGGACGTGGTCGCCAAAACTGGACTGAAGATATCGTTCAAAGAGCGCATGGAGGCCATCGAGAAGCATGGCGAACATTTCGTGGTGAAAACATCGAAGGGTTCATACACCACAAAGGCGGTGTTGTTGTCCATGGGGCGCAGAGGCACACCTCGCAAGCTTGATGTACCTGGCGAAGATCTGTCCAAGGTGGTGTATCGGCTGGTGGACCCCGCGCAATATGAGGGGTTGTCGGTGTTGGTGGTGGGTGGTGGTGACAGTGCCCTTGAAGCAGCCATCGCTGTGGCAGAGCAAAAGGGCACACATGTCATCCTGTCTTATCGAAGTGCCGCTTTTTCCCGGGTCAAGCAAAAAAACCGTACACGCCTTGGCGAGCTGCAAAAAGAGGGGCGCATCAAAGTCATGCTCAATTCCACGGTCAAGTCGATTTCAGCCGATGCGGTCGAGATTGAAGGTGAAGAGGGCTTGGAGCAACATCGCAATGAGGCCGTCATCGTGTGTGCAGGCGGTCTGCTTCCGACGCCATTGCTGCAAAAAATCGGTATTCAGTTTGACACCAAATTTGGCAGTGCGTGACCGTTGGTCAATGTCTGTTCCTGGCTGCTGGCACCAGGTATCTATCACTCAGAATGATGGCGCACACGGTCTTCGAGCAACTGACGCGCATCCACCTCGCTGATGCCCCGCAACTGCTCAAAAATGCTGCGCGCCATGGGGTGAAATACTTTCATCACTGCCGGGTCGAAGTGGCTTCCGGTGTCTCTTTCAAGAATGGCCATGGCGGCCTCAAAACTCATTGGCTCTTTGTAGGGGCGTTTGGAGCACAGCGCATCAAACACGTCGGCTATGGCAAAAATCCGGGCATGCAACGGAATGCCGTCGCCAGCCAATTGACGCGGATAGCCGGAGCCGTCCCACTTTTCGTGGTGAGCTGCAACGATTGCGCTCGCGCCGTCCAGCCAGCCCATGCCGGTGACGATTTGTTCACCCTGGGTGACATGGGTGCGCATGATGGCAAATTCGGCCTCGTCAAGTTTGCCTGGCTTGAGCAATATCGCGTCGGGAATGCCGATCTTGCCGACATCGTGTAAAAAACTGCCGGCAATCAGTGACTGCATGGCTGAGTCAGCGATGCCCATCGTCTCGGCAATCCTGGCTGCAATCCAGGCCACCCGATAATTGTGGGTACCGGTATCGGAGTCGCGTCTGGCAATGGCACGCCCTAGCGCCTCCACCATCGAAATATGTGACTCCCGTACCTCGCGCGCCTTGCGTTCATTGTCGGCAGACAGGTGAACCATCACTGGATACAGCGTTGCCCCGCACAGCAGTGATGACAGGCACACCATCAGGGCCATCGTCATGGCATTGGCCAGGACTTGTGCGCGCTGCCACTGCGGAACGACGCGAATGCCCTCAAAGTAGCCGGTGATGGGGGATTTCGGGTCTGTCGCCGAACTGCGTAGCGGCACAAATACGCGCAGCATCCAAAGCTGGTTGGGCAGCTTCATGCTTTCATAGGACGCAGTGCTGTAGTTGGGTGCGTGGTGTTTGGGTAAATATGACTCCACCGTTTGTCCGGCATTGGTCATGGATTCGGCTAACTTTTTTCCGCTGCGATCATAAACTTCGGCGATATCAAACATGCCACCTGAGATGGTGGCTGCAGCCCGGGAGGCATGCTCTACCGCCAGCGGACCCGAGAGATCAATGGCGTCATATTGACGCAGCAATCGGCCGGATTCCTCGTTGGCCAGTGACACGATGCTTTCTTCAGCATGTTCACGTGTGACATACCAGGCCAGCGGGCTGGCCAGCGAGGCGAGCAACAGGCTGACCGCAGCGATACGAAGAGCGGTTTGTTTTTGGAAGGTGTTCATCGCTCAAGCCTCTTTACTCAAGATGCCACGTCAACGTCGGCGAAGGAGCATAGCGTCACCGTAGCTGAAAAAGCGGTACTTCTCCCGGATGGCATGCGCATACAACGCCCCGATGTGCTCAAAGCCCGCAAAAGCACTCACCAACATCATCAGACTTGATTTTGGCAGGTGAAAGTTGGTGATCAGCGCATCGACCAACTTGAACTCGAACCCCGGCGTGATGAAGATGCGGGTGTCGCCGGTGCTCTGGCCGGTCTGTGCCCAACTTTCCAGTGTGCGTACGCTGGTGGTGCCGACGGCGATGATGCGGCCACCACGCGCCTGGCAATCGGCCACGGCTTGTTGCGTCCCGACGGGCACGTCGTACCACTCGCTGTGCATCTGGTGCTCGGCCAGATTCTCGGTTTTGACGGGCTGAAACGTGCCGGCGCCCACATGCAGCGTGACATGCGCGCGCTGCACGCCCAGCGCATCAATCTGTGCTAGCAGGGCGTCATCAAAATGCAGGGCTGCGGTGGGTGCGGCGACTGCGCCGGGGTTCTTGGCAAACACGGTCTGGTAGCGCCGGGCGTCCTCGGCTGAGTCGCCGTGCGTGATGTAGGGCGGCAGCGGCACATGGCCGTGGCGTGCCATCAGCGTGTAGGGGTCGTCGCCCGCGTCGTTGGAGAGTACAAATCGGAACAACTGGCCTTGCTCGTTCGGCCAACGCCCCAGTAGTGTGGCGCTCGGGTTGTCCGTGCAACCCGTTGCCGGGGTCAGTCGCACGGTAGCGCCCACCTCGGGCTTTTTGCTGACTCGCATATGCGCCGCCACCTGATTGCCACCCAGGACCCGCTCGACCAGCAATTCCAGCTTGCCACCCGTGGCTTTTTCACCAAACAGGCGCGCATTCATGACCTGGGTGTCGTTGAACACCATCAAGTCACCGGCTTGCAGGAAGGTGGGCAGGTCACGAAAAATACGGTCCACAGGCACGCTGGTGCGGCCATCAAGCAGGCGCGAGCTGCTGCGTTCGGGGGAGGGATGCTGAGCGATCAGCTCGGGTGGCAACTCAAAGTCAAAGTCGGACAGGGTGAAGACGCGAGGGGTGTCAGGGTTTGATGCGATCATGGTGCTTGAGGGGCGGACAGCCCCGTGCCAAGTGGAACAGGGCATAGATTGTGGCAGGACGTTTGGGCAGGAGATTTGTCGATAAATCCCTTTTTCGTATCTATTTGATTCGTTGGGGCTTTGAATCGCGAGGTGTCCGGGTGATATAACGCCCATTTTGACAACCATGTATATGGAGAAGCTATGAAAAACTTGACATCCTCTGCCCGCGTGGCAACCCTTGGCTTGAGTGTGATCGCTGCGCTGATCAGTGGTTGCGCCAACATGTCGGACGCGCAACGCAGCTCGGCCATTGGCGCGGGTATTGGCGCACTGGCGGGCGTGGCCGTGGGCGATAGCCGTGAGTCAACCGCCATTGGCGCAGGCCTAGGCGCACTGGGTGGCTACATCTGGTCCAACCAGATGGCCCAGAAGAAAGCCGCCATGGAGAAGGCCACCGCTGGTACGGGAGTGGCGGTGACGCAAACGGCCGATAACCAGCTCAAGCTCAACATCCCGAGCGATATCTCGTTTGACACCGGCAGCAGCCGCATCAAGCCCAATCTGCAGCCGATCCTGGACCAGTTTGCCCAAGGCCTCTCCAGCCAACCCAATACCGAAATCCGCATCATTGGTCACACCGACAGTACGGGCTCGGATGCCATCAACAACCCGTTGTCGGTGAACCGTGCGGCCAGCGCGCGCGATTACCTGGCCTCGCGCGGGGTCGATTCGCGCCGCATCCAGATTGATGGCCGGGGCTCCAGAGAGCCCATCGCCGACAACGCCACGGAGGCGGGTCGGGCCAAGAACCGGCGTATTGAGATATTTTTGGCCGAGCGTGCAGCGGCGAAGTAATCTTTGCAACAAATACTATAGCTACTAATCATTGAGTGACGGGGGCTGGGGCCTTATTTTTCTTAAGGGTGTGAGGTCAACAAGGGGCGCGGGCAGTGAGAGTTGGGGTTTCCCATGAGGCCAAGTGGTTGGCTGCGCTGGGCCACAATCACCCCATGCATGCCGCCGCTGCCGCACCGTCCCCTGCCAAGCCCCTGACCGGGCCGCAAAAAGCCCTGCACAAGCTTGGGCTGGATCGTGCCATTGATCTGGCGCTGCATCTGCCGCTGCGCTACGAGGACGAAACCCGCCTGGTCCACTTGCGCGACGTACGCGAGGGCGATGTGGCACAGGTGGAGGGCACCGTCAAACACAGCGAGGTCAAACTCGGTGGCACGCGCCAGTTGCTGGTGACGCTGGACGACGGCACCGGCACTTGCCTGTTGCGCTTTTTCACCTTCTACCCGTCGCAGCAAAAAGCGCTGGCGGTGGGCAACCGGCTGCGTGTGCGCGGCGAAATCCGTGGCGGCTTTGCCGGGCTGACGATGATGCACCCGGCTTTCCACCCCGCCGGTGGTGAACTGCCCAACGCCCTGACGCCGGTATACCCAACGTCGGCCGGTTTGCCGCAGGCGTATCTGCGCCGGGCCGTGGAGGGCGGCCTGACGCGCGCTGAACTGAGTGACACCATTCCTCAGGAATATTTACATCAAATTGGTCTGCAGCCCTTATGGAACCTACGCAAGTCGCTCTCATTTTTACATCACCCAACGCCCGAGGTGACGCTGGCCACGCTGGAAGATCACAGCCACCCGGCGTGGCAGCGCCTGAAGGCTGAGGAGTTATTGGCACAGCAGCTCTCGCAGCTGCAGGCCAAGCGGGAGCGGGCGGCGCTTCGGGCGCCAGCGTTGTCGCCGCTGGTGGGCCAGGCAACTTTGCATGAGCGTCTGCTGGCCGCTTTGCCGTTTGATCTGACCGCCGCGCAGCGCCGCGTCTGCGAGGAGATCACCCATGATCTGCACCAGAACGTGCCCATGCACCGGTTGTTGCAAGGCGACGTGGGTTCTGGCAAAACCGTGGTGGCCGCACTGGCCGCCGCCGTGTGCATCGACGCTGGTTGGCAGTGCGCCTTGATGGCACCCACCGAAATCCTGGCGACACAGCACTTTGCCAAGCTGGTGGGTTGGCTGCACCCGCTGGGCATCACCGTGGCTTGGCTCACCGGCAGCCAAAAGGCCAAAGAGCGGCGCGAGATGTTGGCACTGATCGCCAGCGGCCAGGCGCAACTGGTCGTCGGCACCCACGCCATGATTCAGGACAAGGTGCAGTTCAGCAAACTGGCGCTGGCCATCATTGACGAGCAGCACCGCTTTGGCGTGGCGCAGAGGCTGGCGCTGCGCGGCAAGCTGGTGGATGCGATGGAGCCGCATCTTCTGATGATGACTGCCACGCCGATTCCGCGCACCCTGGCCATGAGCTACTACGCCGATCTGGACGTGTCCACCATTGACGAGCTGCCGCCGGGGCGCACACCCGTCATCACCAAGGTGGTCAACGACGCGCGCCGTGGTGAGGTGGTGCAGCGTATCCGAGCCCAGATCGACGAGGGGCGGCAAATCTACTGGGTTTGCCCGCTGATCGAAGAGAGCGAGGCGCTGGACCTGAGCAACGCAACCGTTACCCACGCCCAGCTCAGTGCCGCCCTGCCCGGTGTCATGGTCGGGCTGCTGCATTCACGCATGCCGGTGGCCGAGAAAAAAGCTGTGATGAGCCTATTCACTGGTGGCCAGATGGGGGTGCTGGTCAGCACCACGGTGATTGAGGTGGGCGTGGACGTGCCCAACGCCAGCCTGATGGTGATCGAGCACGCCGAGCGCTTTGGCCTGAGTCAGTTGCACCAGCTGCGAGGGCGGGTGGGACGTGGTGCAGCGGCCTCGGCCTGCGTGCTGTTGTATTCCACCGGCGATGCGCCACGCCTTGGCGAAACCGCCCGTGAGCGACTGCGTGCCATGGCCGAGAGCAACGATGGCTTCGAGATCGCCCGGCGTGACCTGGAGATTCGCGGCCCCGGTGAGTTCATGGGCGCGCGCCAGTCCGGTGCGGCCTTGTTGCGCTTTGCCGATGTGGTGGAAGACGCCGCTCTGCTGGCCTGGGCACGTGCCTTGGCACCGGTGATGCTGGATCAGCATCCGGCACTTGCCGCCAAGCATGTGCAGCGCTGGCTCGGTGGCAAGGCGGAATTTTTGAAAGCTTGAGAACGGTTGCCCGTGGCCTGACCGCCTGCGCGTATGCTCAGGGTCATCATGCAGCGTCTCACCCAAGCACCGAATCTGGCCATGGCCACCTTGTGGGCCGATGCGCTTCGCAACGAGGGAATTACTACCTGCATCCAGCGTCAGTATTTGAGTGGCGGGGCCGGTGAACTGCCTCCCGATCAGTGTCTGCCCGAGGTCTGGGTCACGGAGCCCGCCCAGTTTGTCAGGGCGCAGCAGCTCTTGTCGGATCTGCAGCACCCGCCGCAACGCCGTTGGTTTTGCACCTGTGGTGAGCTTGTGGAGGGCGGTTTCGAGCAGTGCTGGGCCTGTGGTGCCTGGATGCCGCGCTGAACCCGGCCAGATGCACATAGGCTTTCGCGAATGTAAGAAAATAAGCCCATGACCCTGACTGAACTCAAATACATCGTGGCGGTGGCGCGCGAGCGGCACTTTGGCAAGGCGGCCGAGGCCTGTTATGTGTCGCAACCTACGCTATCCGTGGCAGTCAAAAAGCTGGAAGAAGAGCTGGAGGTGAAGCTCTTCGAGCGCAGCGCCAACGAGGTGTCCGTAACTCCGCTGGGCGAAGAGATTGTGCGCCAGGCGCAAAGCGTGCTGGAGCAGGCTGCCGCCATCAAGGAGCTTGCCAAACGTGGCAAAAATCCGTTGGCGGGCTCGCTGACGCTGGGGGTGATTTACACCATCAGCCCGTATCTGCTGCCTTCCTTGGTGCGTCAGATGATTGCGCACACGCCCGAGATGCCGCTGATGCTGCAGGAGAACTTCACCGTCAAGCTGCTCGACATGTTGCGCACCGGTGAAATCGACTGCGCTGTTCTGGCCGAGCCGTTTCTCGATGCTGGTCTGGCCGTGGCGCCCTTGTATGACGAGCCGTTTCTGGCCGCTGTGCCCAGCCATCACCCCCTGGCCAGCCAAAGCAGCGTGACGACCGAGCAGCTCAAAGATGAGACCATGCTGCTGCTGGGTGCCGGGCACTGCTTTCGCGACCATGTGCTGGAAGTTTGTCCGGAATTTGCCCGCTTTTCATCCAACGCCGAGGGCATTCGCAAGAGTTTTGAGGGCTCGTCGTTGGAAACGATCAAACATATGGTGGCTGCCGGCATGGGGGTGACGCTGGTGCCGCGCCTGAGCGTACCCAAAGAGGCGCTGGACCCTCGCGTCACCAAGCGCAAGCGCGACGAAGAACCGTTCATCAAATACCTGCCGTTTGCTGGTGACCCGCCCACGCGCCGGGTGGTGCTGGCCTGGCGGCGCAGTTTTACCCGGTACGAGGCCATTGCCGCGTTGCGCAACGCTATTTACGCCTGCGAATTGCCCGGCGTGCAGCGTTTGTCATGAGGCGTTAGCCGCCGAATTACCCGACAAAAAGGAGTTTGGAGTATGTTGAGTTGTCAAGAAGCGGTGTTGGACGATGTGCCTCTGGTGGGGCGCTATGTGTTTTATTCATTGGCGAGCGCTGACCTTGACGTGGTGCGCCAGGGCCTGCGCCACCTGGCAGAGCGTGTCAACGGTGAAAACGTGCTAGCCGGTCTGGGATCGGAGCTGGTTCAACTGCTGGGCGCACATGTGCCCGGTTTGCACAGCTTTCAAGCCTTGTCAGGCTCAGGCGTGGCCGTGCCTGCAACACCTGTGGCGCTGTGTTGCTGGCTGCGTGGCGATGACCTCGGCGATTTGATGCACCTGAGCCGAGACTTGCAACACGCTTTGGCACCCGCTTTCAGACAAGACCAGGTGATTGATGCGTTTCGTCATGGTTGCGGCCCCAGTGGCTATGGTCGTGACCTGACAGGCTACGAGGACGGTACCGAGAACCCGGTGGATGAAGCTGCGGTGGCGGCGGCGCTGGTGCAAGGTGCCGGCCTGGGGTTGGATGGCAGCAGTTTTGTGTCGATACAGCAGTGGCTGCACGACATGGATGCGTTTGAGGCCATGAGCCCAGTGCTGCAGGATGACACTATTGGGCGTCGTCGTGTCGATAACGAAGAACTGGACGATGCGCCCGAATCCGCCCACGTCAAGCGTACCGCGCAAGAGAGCTTTGAGCCCGAGGCGTTCATGGTGCGCCGCTCGATGCCTTGGGTGCAGGGCGCGCGGGCCGGGCTGGTGTTCGTGGCCTTCGGGCATTCGCTGGACGCTTTCGAGAGGATCATGCGGCGCATGGCGGGCCTGGAAGACGGCGTGGTGGATGCGCTGTTCAGCATCTCGCGCCCCATCAGCGGCGCGCATTTCTGGTGTCCGCCGATGCAGGGTGGGCGCTTGGATCTGCGTCAGATCGGTTTGTGAGGAGGCGTGCGTGCGTGCGTGGCAGAACAAATTTCGCCTCTACCTTGATCTGATCCGCTGGAGCCGCCCCGCAGGCTGGTTGCTGCTGCTGTGGCCCACGCTGGGTGCGCTGTGGGTCGCGGCAGGGGGATTTCCGGGGTGGCATCTGGTGCTTGTGTATGTGCTGGGGACCTTTTTGATGCGCAGCGCGGGCTGTTGTATCAATGACGTGGCAGATCGCGAGTTTGACCGGCACGTCAAACGCACCGCGCAGCGCCCGGTGACCAGTGGCAACGTGTCGGTCAAAGAGGCGCTGGGTGTCGGGGCGCTGCTGGCGCTGCTGGCGTTTGCACTGGTGCTGACCACAAATTTGCTGACTGTGGAGATGTCATTTGCTGCGCTGGCCATCACCTTGCTGTATCCGTATGCCAAGCGCTGGGTGTCGATGCCGCAGGCCGTGCTGGGGCTGGCATTTGGCATGGGAATTCCGATGGCGTTTGCCGCCGTGCAGGGCTCGGTGCCGCCTTTGGCCTGGGTGCTGGCGTTGGGCAACCTGTTCTGGGTGCTGGCCTATGACACCGAATACGCCATGGTGGATCGTGACGACGACCTGAAGATCGGCATCAAAACCTCGGCCATCACGCTAGGCCGTTTTGATGTGCCTGCGGTGCTGATGTTTTACCTGGGATTTATAGTTTTTTGGGTGCTGGCCCTTATTCCAAAAGGGCTAGGTGCTTCATTTAGCATAGCTATTGGCGTGGCATTGCTACAGGTGGCGTGGCACTACTCGCTGATTCGAACGCGTAGTCGTGATGGCTGCTTCAAGGCCTTCCGACTCAATCACTGGCTGGGATTCACGGTGTTCGTCGGGGTTGTGCTGGGCTACGCCAGCACCTGATGCCACCAATATCGGCGGCGATCAATCGACACCGAATTCGTCGCCCAACGTCTTGGCACGTTCGCGGGCAGCGTACATGGCGTCAATGAAGAGGGCACGCACATCGTTGTCTTCCATGCTGGAGATAGCCGCAAAGGTGGTGCCGCCTTTTGAGGTGACGCGTTGACGCAGCACCTGGGGTGAGTCGACAGAGGCTTGCGCCAGATCGCTGGCTCCTACAAAGGTGGCCACGGCCAGTTGGTGGGACTCTTCGTGGCTCAGGCCCATCTCGGTACCGGCCATGGTCATGGCTTCCATGAAATAAAACACATACGCCGGGCCGGAGCCTGACAGAGCGGTGACGACGTCGAGTTTGTCTTCGGCATTGAACCAGAGTGACTCGCCGGTGGTTGCCATCACCTGTTGCACGCTGCTACGGTCGGCTTCAGATACTCCTGCACGGGCGAACAGCCCGCTAATGCCTTTGCCTACCAGCGCCGGAGTATTGGGCATGGCGCGCACCACGCGCTCGGTGCCCAGCCAGGCAGCGATGCTGTCACTGCGAATACCTGCGGCCACACTCAGGTGCAATGCGTGGGGGACGAACGGGGCGACCACCATAGCCGCCTCCTTGAATGCCTGGGGTTTGACTGCCCAGATCACCAATCCAGCGCCTGTCAACTCGGCATCGGCCTGTGCTTGCGCAGCGATGCCAAAATTGCGGTCAAGTAGTTGGCGGGCTTCGGGTGAAGGTTCCAGCACGCTGATATTTTTTGGGGCAACGCCCTGTTTGATCAGTCCGCCAATGATGGCGCTGGCCATGTTGCCGCCGCCGATAAATGCAATGCGCTCGCTCATAGGTGTGGGCGGCTGCAAGACCGCATATAGATTGTGGAATCCACAGAGTCTAATCAATTGGGCTTACGAAACTGACAACGGCATGTTACAGAATAGTCTGGCGCACGGCATGTTCCCAGCGCTCCATCAGGTCGGCCGCCAGATGAGGTGCCATTCGGGGTTCAAAGCGGCGCTCAACCTGCCATTGGGCACTCAACTCGTGCGTGTTCTTGAACACGCCAGTCGATAAGCCCGCCAGATAGGCCGCACCCAAGGCCGTAGTTTCTGTCACCATCGGGCGAACGACGGGAATGCCAAGCAAATCCGCCTGAAACTGCATCAGCAAGTTGTTGACGCTGGCGCCGCCGTCCACCCGCAGTTCGGTTACCGCAGAGATGCCTGCTTGCAAAGCATCCCGCCGCATGGCTTGTAGCAAGGCTGTACATTGAAAAGCGATGCTCTCCAGCGAGGCGCGGGCGATGTGGCCCAATGTGGTTCCCCGGCTCAAGCCCAACATGGCGCCGCGCGCGTCAGGCTTCCAATACGGTGCACCCAAGCCGGTAAAAGCTGGCACGACGATGACGCCCCCAGAGTCGGGCACGGTTTCGGCCAGTGCTTGCGCTTCGGAACTGCTGGAGATGGCGTGCAGGCCGTCACGCAGCCATTGAACCACCGCACCTGCGACGAAAACACTGCCTTCCATCACGAATTCGGCCTGCGACGCGGTTTGTGCTGCACTGGAGGTGATTAATCCGTTGGTGGACGTATGAAACGACGGGCCTGTATGCATCAACATAAAACAACCGGTGCCGTAGGTGTTCTTGACCATTCCAGGCGTAAAGCAGGCCTGCCCAAACAGCGCGCTTTGCTGGTCGCCCGCTACGCCACCAATGGGGATGGCTGCACCAAGTAGATCCGGGTGCACCTCACCATACACTGCACTCGACGGTTTCACTGCAGGCATCAGACTGGCGGGAATGTCCAGCGCGTTGAGCAATTCTTCGTCCCACTGGTTGCTGTGCACGTTGAACAGCATGGTGCGCGAGGCGTTGCTGACATCGGTGGCATGCACAGCACCGTGGGTGAGTTGCCAGATCAGCCAGCTGTCCACCGTGCCAAATGCCAGCTCGCCGTTGTCAGCTTGCCGACGTGCGCCGGGGATGTTGTCGAGCAGCCACTTGAGTTTGGAGCCGGAGAAATAGGCATCGATCAGCAGGCCGGTTTTGGCCTGAATAACTGTTGTCAGGCCGCGTGCGCGAAGTTCTGCGCAAATGGCTTCGCTACGTCGGTCTTGCCAGACGATGGCCGAGTGAATGGGCTGCCCAGTATCGCGGTTCCACACGACGGTGGTTTCACGCTGGTTGGTGATGCCCAGGGCGCGTACGTCATGGGCGGTTATGCCCGCTTTGGCCAGCGCCTCGCGGGCGGTGGCGAGCTGGGTGCGCCAGATTTCCAGCGGGTCGTGTTCAACCCAGCCGGGTTTAGGAAAGATTTGCGGCAGTTCTCTTTGCGCCAGTGCATGAATGTGCCCGTTTCCATCGAAAACAACGCTGCGAGAACTGGATGTACCTTGGTCAAGCGCAAGAAGATAAGTCATGATGAATCAAGTTCTGGCGAATAATGTGAAGCTTCGCATTTGCTATAAAAAACGCATGTCCACTTTACCGCAACCTTTATCCACGGATCGATCGGAGCTGCTACGTCGCCTGGCCGAGCCGGTGCAATATGACATCGCCATCGTGGGCGGTGGTGCTACGGGCCTGGGGGTAGCCCTGGATGCAGCCGTTCGCGGCTTGCGCGTAGTGCTTATTGACTCACATGACTTTGCCGAAGGTACGTCATCGCGTTCGACCAAGCTGGTGCATGGAGGCGTTCGCTATCTTGCACAAGGCAATATTGCCCTGGTGCGGGAGGCATTGCATGAGCGCACTCTTCTTTTACAGAATGCACCCTATTTGGCGCAGCCCTTGCCATTTGTCATGCCAACCTATCATTGGTGGGAGAAGCCATTCTATGGTGCCGGGCTGAAAATGTATGACTTGCTCGCAGGGCGCGCCGGGCTGGGCAGCACACAACTTTTGAGTCGCGAGCAAACGTTGGAGCAGTTGCCAACTTTGCTCTCGCTGGGTCTAAAAGGGGGTGTCAAGTATTGGGATGGGCAATTCAATGACGCGCGACTGGCGTTAGTTTTGGCGCGGACTGCGGCGTTACAGGGGGCG
This sequence comes from Rhodoferax sp., assembly GCA_031291305.1. GTDB lineage: Bacteria > Pseudomonadota > Gammaproteobacteria > Burkholderiales > Burkholderiaceae_C > Rhodoferax. The sequence goes on from JARLJH010000059.1 coordinate 18,094, forward strand.
TTGCTGGTCAACTACTGCCGTGCTACGGAGTTGGCGTACGAGAATTCCAAGGTCGCCGGACTGGTTTGTGAGGACCAACTGACAGGTCAGACTCTACATGTGCGTGCCCGCTGTGTGGTCAACGCCACGGGCGTTTGGGTGGATGAACTGCGGCAGAAGGATGGCGCAGCTGTCCCGGGACGTTCTGATGGTGTGACTCCGGCCATAGTGGCACCAAGCCAGGGAGTCCACATGGTGGTGAATCGTGAGTTTCTGGATTCGAATGTGGCACTCATGGTACCCAAAACTGCAGATGGGCGTGTGTTGTTTGCTGTGCCCTGGCTGGGCAAAGTCATTCTGGGAACGACCGATACGCCGCGTCATGACTTGGCGCGCGAACCGCTGCCGTTTGCAGAGGAAATCGACTTTATTCTTCGTGAGTCCGCACGCTACTTGCGCCGTGCTCCGTTGCGGTCGGATGTCAAAAGCGTTTGGGTCGGTTTGCGCCCACTGGTTAAAACCACGAAGGACGAAGGCAACAATACCAAGGCGTTGAGCCGTGAGCACACCATATTGGTCAGCCGAAGTGGCTTGGTCACAGTCACGGGCGGAAAGTGGACAACGTATCGCGCCATGGCCGAGGATGTGCTGGCTAAATGCGCTCAAGTCAATCTGATTCCGGCCAGTCGCAGTGGCGTCACCAAAAATCTGTGCCTGATGGGTGTTGGTGAACCGCCAGCCTTGATTCGTCCGATCTTTGAGGCCCCTGGGTGGCATTCATACGGTTTGGAGCAGGATTTCATCCGATCACTGCCCGGGGCGACAGATGAGATGTGTCCCGGCTTGACAGAGGGCATGGTGCGTTTTGCTGCGCGCTATGAATATGCTGTCACAGCAGAGGATGTGTTGGCCAGACGCGCACGTTTGCTGTTTCTGGACGCTCGCCTAGCTAGTGACCTTGCCGCCAGCGTCGGGAAAATATTGCAGGAAGAGACTGGATATGACCCGCAAATCGACGACTTTAAGATCCTTGCCGATCAATATTTGTTGAAGTACGATAAAAATCTTTGACCAGGGTCTGGTTTTGATGCATAATGCAGGGCTTCGCTTGAAAAAGTATGAAGTGTCTGCCCAACGCTGACAATGTGAGTGGTTCACATTGAGTGCAACGGGCCCAAGACTGACTGGAGAGAAGTTTGCGTTGTGCAGGCGGTTTTCTGGTGCAAGTTGGGAATAAACAAATGATCCAAACCGAATCTCGACTCGAAGTCGCCGACAACACCGGTGCAAAGTCCGTTCTGTGCATTAAGGTGCTGGGCGGATCCAAGCGTCGCTACGCAAGCGTAGGTGACGTTATTAAAGTAAGTATTAAAGAAGCTGCGCCTCGTGGTCGCGTCAAAAAAGGCGATGTTTACAGTGCGGTGGTGGTTCGTACTGCTAAAGGCATTCGTCGCAGTGATGGCTCATTGGTGAAGTTTGATGGCAACGCGGCAGTGTTGCTTAATGCTAAGTTGGAGCCTATTGGTACTCGTATCTTTGGACCGGTGACGCGCGAACTGCGTACTGAAAAGTTCATGAAGATCGTGTCCTTGGCGCCTGAAGTTTTGTAAGGACATCCTATGAATAAGATTCGCAAAGGCGACGATGTCATTGTGCTCACTGGGCGCGATAAAGGTAAGCGTGGCAAAGTTTCGCTGCGCAGTGATGACTCTCATCTCGTGGTTGACGGTGTCAATGTGGTTAAGAAGCATGCCAAACCAAATCCCATGAAGGGTGAGGCTGGTGGTATTGTTGAGAAGACCATGCCCATTCACCAGTCCAATGTTGCTATCTTCAATGTGGCGGCTGGCAAGGCTGATCGGGTCGGTATCAAGATGTTGGCTGATGGCAAGCGCGTTCGCGTTTACAAGTCCAGCGGCGAAGAAATCAAGGTGGCATGAACATGGCTCGTTTGCAACAACTCTATCGCGAAAAGCTGGCTCCTGAATTGATGGCCAAGTTTGGTTACAAGTCGCCTATGGAAGTTCCGCGTCTCACCAAGATCACCTTGAATATGGGTGTGAGTGAGGCGGTTGCTGACAAGAAGGTGATGGATCATGCGGTTGCTGATCTGACCAAAATTGCCGGGCAAAAACCAGTGGTGACTATGTCCAAGAAAGCTATCGCTGGTTTCAAGATCCGCGAGAATCAGGCTATTGGTTGCATGGTGACTTTGCGCGGGGCGCAGATGTTTGAGTTTCTGGATCGTTTTGTGACTGTTGCCTTGCCTCGCGTTCGCGACTTTCGTGGCATCTCTGGTCGCTCTTTTGATGGTCGTGGTAACTACAACATTGGCGTTAAAGAGCAAATCATTTTCCCTGAGATTGAGTACGACAAGGTGGATGCCTTGCGTGGTCTCAACATCAGTATCACAACAACGGCCAAAACTGATGATGAGTGCAAGGCGCTGCTCGCTGGTTTCCGTTTCCCCTTCAAGAATTGAGGTGACCTGTGGCTAAGATGGCTTTAATCGAGCGTGAGCTCAAGAGAGACAAACTGGTTGCCAAGTACGCAAAAAAACATGCGGAATTGAAGGCGATCTCCAACGATGCCAAGCGCACCGATGAAGAGCGTGCAGCTGCTCGCCTGGGTTTGCAAATGTTGCCTCGCAACGCCAATCCGACACGTCAGCGCAACCGTTGTGCAATTACTGGTCGTCCTCGCGGCACGTTTGCGCAGTTTGGTTTGGCTCGAGCAAAAATTCGTGAAATGGCCTTTGCGGGTGAAATACCTGGCATGGTCAAGGCAAGCTGGTAAGCGGCAGGAGACATAGATATGAGTATGAGTGATCCTATTGCCGACCTGTTGACGCGCATTCGTAATGCGCAGATGGTGGCGAAAACGTCTGTTTGTGTTCCTTCTTCTAAGGTTAAGGTTGCTATAGCTCAAGTCCTAAAGGATGAAGGCTATATTGATGATTTCAAAGTCAATGCGGCTGATGGTAAACCCGAGCTGGAAATTGCGCTCAAGTATTACGCTGGTCGACCGGTGATTGAGCGCATTGAGCGTGTCAGCCGTCCTGGCCTGCGTGTGTACCGTGGTAGCGATGCCATTCCGCAAGTCCAAAATGGTTTGGGTGTCGCGATTGTCACAACCCCCAAGGGTGTGATGACAGACCGCAAGGCGCGTGCTACCGGTGTCGGTGGTGAAGTGCTTTGTTACGTCGCTTGATGCGTGACATTTAGGAGTAACAGAATATGTCTCGTATTGGAAAAATGCCGGTTGCCATTCCCGCTGGCGTGGAAGTGGTCTTGTCAGAGCAGCAAGTCAGTGTCAAAGGCGCGGGCGGTTTGTTGTCCTTGACTCAAAACAGCTTGGTCAAAGTGACCAGTGAGGGCGGTAAGGTAAGTTTTGCCGCAGCCAACGACTCCCGCGAAGCGGATGCCATGTCGGGCACATTCCGTCAGTTGGTAAACAACATGGTTGTTGGCGTTAGCAAAGGTTTCGAGAAGAAGTTGACTTTGCTTGGCGTGGGTTACAAAGCGCAAGCGCAAGGCAGTAAGCTCAATCTGGTGGTGGGTTATTCGCATCCAGTCAACAAAGACATGCCAGAAGGCATCACTGTTGCGACGCCTACGCCAACTGAAATTGTGATTAAAGGTGCTGATCGCCAGCGTGTTGGGCAGGTTGCCGCTGAGATTCGTGCCATTCGTCCTCCTGAGCCTTACAAGGGCAAGGGCATCCGTTATGCGGACGAAAAGGTCACCATCAAAGAAACTAAGAAGAAATAAGGAGCCGCATTATGTTGACCAAAAAAGAACAGCGTCTTCGCAGGGCTCGCCAGACCCGTATTCGTATCGCCAACCAAGGGGTTGCACGTTTGACTGTCAATCGCACAAACTTGCATATCTATGCCAGTGTGATTTCTGGCGACGGCTCCAAGGTTCTTGCGACTGCCTCTACCGCGGAAGCGGAGGTGCGGCAATCCTTGGGTGGTTCGGGCAAAGGTGGCAATATCGCCGCGGCTCAGGTTATTGGCAAGCGGGTGGCTGCGAAAGCCAAAGCTGCCGGTGTCGAGAAGGTGGCGTTTGATCGTGCTGGGTTTGCGTACCATGGCCGCGTGAAAGCGTTGGCAGATGCAGCACGTGAAGCTGGCTTGCAGTTCTAAGCAGATCGGAAATTAAGATGGCTAAAGTACAAGCGAAGATGCAGGGTAAGGCTGAGGGTCCAGAAGACGGTTTGCGCGAAAAGATGATCGCGATCAACCGGGTGACCAAAGTTGTCAAGGGTGGTCGTATCCTTGGCTTTGCTGCACTCACTGTTGTTGGTGATGGTGACGGTACGGTTGGTATGGGTAAGGGGAAGTCGAAAGAGGTTCCCGCAGCTGTTCAAAAGGCTATGGAGGAAGCGCGCCGTAACATGACCAAAGTTGCACTAAAAAATGGCTCCATTCATCATAAGGTGATGGGTCAGCATGGTGCTGCATCTGTGATGATGGCTCCAGCTCCAAAGGGTACGGGCATCATTGCTGGTGGCCCGATGCGCGCAGTGTTTGAGGTTGTTGGTATCACCGATATTGTTGCGAAGAGCCACGGCTCAAGCAATCCATACAACATGGTTCGTGCAACGCTTGATGCGCTGTCGCATGCAACAACACCGTCTGCGGTGGCGGCTAAGCGTGGCAAGAGCCTTGAAGAGCTGTTTGCTTGAACGGAGAATCCAAATGACAACTGAGAAAAAAGTAACAGTTCAGCTGGTGCGTAGCCCGATCGGTTGCGCTGAATCTCACCGTGCGACGGTTCGGGGTTTGGGTCTGCGCAAAGTGCGCAGCACCAGAGAACTGGTTGATACGCCTGAAGTGCGTGGCATGATTAACAAGATCAGTTATCTGGTCAAGGTGCTCTGAGAGGTTCATGATGGAAATGAATGGCATTAAGCCTGCTGGCGGCGCAAAACATTACAAGCGTCGTGTAGGACGCGGCATTGGATCAGGTCTTGGTAAAACTGCTGGCCGGGGACACAAGGGGCAGAAATCTCGGGCCGGTGGCTATCACAAGGTTGGTTTCGAGGGCGGACAGATGCCTATGCAGCGTCGGTTACCCAAGCGCGGTTTTAAGTCGGCCTTGTTGAAATTCAACGCTGAAGTTACATTGGCTGCGCTCAACTCCCTCGAAGCAGCTGAAGTTAATTTGATGGTGCTCAAGCAAGCTGGTCTTGTCGGTGAGCTTGCTAAGGTTGTGAAAATCATCAAAACAGGTGAAATTACCAGGGCTGTAAGCTTGTCGGGAATTGGGGCGACTGCGGCAGCCAAGCTGGCTATTGAGGCCGCTGGTGGTTCGTTAGCTTAACTCATCAAGCGAGAAAACAGCAAGTGGCAACTAATTCAGTAGGCGCGGCAAAAGTAGACAAGTACGGCGACTTGCGTCGGCGACTTGTGTTTTTGTTGTTAGCACTAGTTGTGTATCGCATAGGTGCTCACATTCCCGTGCCTGGTATTGATGCTGCTCAGTTGCAACAGTTCTTCAAGGGGCAGCAGGGTGGCATACTGGGAATGTTCAATATGTTTTCCGGTGGGGCGCTATCTAGATTTACTGTTTTTGCTTTAGGGATCATGCCGTACATTTCCGCTTCAATCATCATGCAATTGATGGGATATGTTTTACCCGCATTTGAGCAATTAAAAAAAGAAGGTGAAGCTGGTCGTCGTAAGATCACTCAGTACACCAGATACGGGACACTTGGACTGGCGTTATTTCAATCGTTGGGTATTGCCGTTGCGTTAGAAAGCTCTGCAGGATTGGTTATCTCCCCTGGATTCGGGTTCAGGCTGACTGCGGTTGTTACGCTTACTGCTGGTACATTATTTTTGATGTGGCTGGGCGAGCAAATTACTGAACGTGGGCTGGGTAATGGTATTTCGATTTTGATTTTTGGCGGCATTGCGGCAGGCCTTCCTAATGCCATAGGCGGGTTGCTTGAGTTGGTTCGCACTGGTGCTATGAGCATAGTTATTTCTCTATTTATTGTGATTCTGGTCGGTCTTGTTACTTATTTTGTGGTGTTTGTTGAACGAGGGCAACGCAAGATCCTGGTGAATTACGCTAGAAGACAGGTGGGTAATAAGGTGTATGGTGGTCAGTCTTCTCACTTGCCACTGAAGTTGAATATGGCTGGTGTCATACCGCCAATTTTTGCATCTTCAATTATCTTACTGCCGGCAACTATCGCGGGTTGGTTTAGCTCAGGTGAATCTATGCGCTGGTTGAAAGATATTGCAGGTTCGTTGTCGCCTGGGCAACCAGTTTATGTGATGTTCTATGCTGGGGCTATTATCTTTTTTTGTTTCTTTTATACCGCATTGGTATTCAATAGCAAGGAAACTGCAGATAATTTGAAGAAGAGTGGTGCTTTTGTTCCTGGTATCCGACCAGGTGACAATACTGCAAAATATATAGATAAAATTTTGCTACGCCTCACATTTATTGGTGCAATTTATATTACGCTGGTTTGCTTGCTGCCGGAATTTTTGATTTTGAAGTACAACGTTCCGTTCTATTTTGGTGGTACATCGTTGCTAATTATTGTTGTTGTGACTATGGATTTCATGGCACAGGTTCAAAATTATTTGATGTCACAACAGTACGAATCTTTATTAAAGAAGGCTAATTTCAAGGCTTCTTGAGATGTAGATTTATGGCAAAAGATGACGTTATCCAAATGCAGGGCGAGATTGTTGAAAATCTTCCCAATGCAACTTTTAGAGTAAAGCTGGAAAATGGCCATATAGTTTTGGGTCACATATCCGGAAAAATGCGCATGCACTATATCCGTATTCTTCCGGGTGATAAGGTGACGGTAGAGCTAACGCCGTACGATTTGTCGCGTGCTCGAATTGTTTTCAGAGCGAAGTGAACTTTGTTTGTATGAAATTGTTTAGGAGAATGAAATGAAGGTTTCGGCCTCGGTTAAGAAAATTTGCCGTAACTGCAAAATTATTCGACGCAATGGTGTTGTCCGTGTGATCTGTACTGATCCACGTCATAAACAGCGTCAGGGTTAATTGCAAGAGTAATAGAGGAATAAAATGGCACGTATCGCTGGTATCAATATCCCGCCCCAGAAGCATTCTGAAATTGGTTTGACTGCCATTTTTGGCGTTGGTCGTAGTCGCGCGCGCAAGATCTGTGAGGCTTGTGGCATCGACTATTCAAAGAAGATCAAAGATCTAACGGACGCGGAACTTGAAAAGCTGCGTGATGAAGTTGGCAAGTTTACGATCGAAGGCGACCTTCGGCGTGAAACCACAATGAACATCAAGCGTTTGATGGACATCGGTTGCTATCGGGGGTTCCGTCATCGTCGCGGTCTTCCGCTTCGTGGTCAGCGTACACGTACAAACGCACGTACGCGTAAGGGGCCGCGTAAGGCTGCAGCCTCGCTCAAGAAATAATACTGTCTGAAGGATAACCATGGCAAAAGCACCCGCCAATAACGCTGCTCAACGCGTTCGCAAGAAAATTCGCAAGAACGTTGCGGATGGTATTGCTCACGTCCACGCGTCGTTTAACAACACCATCATCACGATTACTGATCGTCAAGGTAATTCTTTATCTTGGGCCTCTTCTGGTGGACAAGGTTTTAAGGGTTCACGTAAGTCAACTCCCTTTGCTGCGCAGGTAGCGTCGGAGGTTGCTGGACGTGCAGCCATTGAACAGGGTATTAAAAACCTTGATGTTGAAATTAAAGGACCCGGTCCTGGGCGGGAGTCCTCTGTTAGAGCGCTGGCTGCTTTGGGTATTCGGATCAATATGATTGCTGACGTGACGCCGGTGCCTCATAACGGTTGCCGCCCGCAGAAGCGTCGTCGTATCTAATTTATAAACCAAGACCACCGCCACGGTAACTCCGTGGCTCCCGCTTACTGCGGTAGATGACTAAAAGGATATTCAAGTGGCACGTTACCTAGGCCCTAAGGCCAAACTCTCACGCCGTGAAGGCACAGACCTGTTTCTTAAGAGCGCTCGCCGTTCTATTGGAGATAAGGCAAAGTTTGACTCAAAACCCGGCCAGCATGGTCGCACTTCCGGTGCTCGTACATCTGACTTCGGGTTGCAATTGCGTGAGAAACAAAAAGTCAAGCGGATGTATGGTGTTTTAGAGAAGCAGTTTCGTCGATATTTTGAAGAGGCGGACCGCCGCAAGGGTAACACTGGTTCTAATTTGCTATCTTTACTGGAAACACGCTTAGATAACGTGGTTTACCGGATGGGTTTTGGCTCCACTAGGGCTGAAGCTCGTCAGTTGGTGTCCCACAAAGCTGTTTTGGTAAACGGCAAGTCAGTCAATATTCCTTCATACATGGTGAAGGTGGGCGACGTTTTGGCAGTTCGCGAGAAGTCAGCTAAACAAAATCGTGTGGTTGAGGCTTTGCAGTTGGCTGCACAAGTAGGCATGCCTTCGTGGGTTGATGTCAATGCCGAGAAAGTACAGGGCGTGTTCAAGGCGGTTCCCGATCGTGACCAATTTGCGGCGGATATTAACGAGTCGTTGATTGTCGAGTTGTACTCGCGCTAACTTGGCCTAGTTTCGGGATTGAAATACAGGCCTGCATTGGGCCAGTGTTCGTCTAGTCAGCCTTACCGATGTAACGAATCGGGGGTATTGAGAGGAAAATTTATGCAAAGTAGTTTGTTAAAGCCGAAAGCAGTTCAGGTTGAGCAATTGTCTTCTCACCGCGCCAAAGTTGTATTGGAGCCTTTCGAGCGTGGGTATGGTCATACATTAGGTAACGCGTTGCGTCGCGTTTTGCTGTCGTCTATGCCTGGTTACGCACCGACTGAAGTCACTATTGCTGGCGTGTTGCACGAGTACTCGTCAATTGACGGAGTACACGAAGATGTCGTCAATATCCTGTTGAATCTTAAGGGGGTTGTCTTTAAGTTGCATAACAGGGATGAGGTTACTCTCAGTTTGCGCAAAGACACCGAGGGAATTGTGTCTGCCGCTGACATTCAAACACCTCATGATGTTGAAATTGTTAATCCGGAACACATCATCGCCAACTTGGCTTCCGGCGGTAAGTTGGACATGCAGATAAAGGTTGAAAAGGGTCGCGGTTACGTCCCGGGCACCCTGCGACGCCATGGTGATGAGTCTTCAAAGTCCATCGGTAGGATCGTGTTAGACGCCTCTTTTTCGCCTGTTCGGCGCGTCAGTTACACGGTAGAGAGCGCCCGAGTTGAACAGCGTACCGACTTGGATAAGTTGATTCTCGATATCGAGACTAATGGTGCTATTTCTGCTGAGGACGCGGTTCGTGCATCTGCAAAGATTTTGGTTGAGCAACTGGCGGTTTTTGCCCAACTTGAAGGTGGTGATATTGACGCAATCGTTTCACCATCCTCACGTGGTAATGCACAGTTTGATCCTGTGCTGCTGCGCCCAGTTGATGAGTTGGAACTGACCGTGCGATCCGCAAACTGTCTCAAAGCTGAGAATATTTATTACATTGGTGACTTGATACAGCGTACCGAAAATGAGTTGTTGAAGACGCCTAATTTGGGGCGCAAATCGCTCAATGAAATTAAGGAAGTTTTGGCATCTAGAGGACTAACTCTCGGTATGAAGCTTGAAAGCTGGCCACCTGCTGCACTTGAAAAGCGCTGATCAACAGCACCCCCGAGCAGTACCTGAAACGGCTGCTTGCTATACGAACTAAGGAAAATCATCATGCGTCACGGACTAGGACTACGGAAACTTAATCGAACATCTTCTCATCGCTTGGCGATGTTGCGGAACATGATGAATTCGCTCATCGAGCACGAAGTTATCAAGACGACTGTTCCGAAAGCCAAGGAGCTCCGGCGGGTGGTGGAGCCCATGATTACTTTGGCCAAGGAGGCCACCGTCGCAAATCGCCGTCTCGCATTTGACAGGCTTCGTGACCGTGAAAGCGTTGTTAAGCTCTTCAACGAACTCGGCCCCCGTTTCAAGGCTCGACCAGGTGGTTATACCCGTATTTTGAAGATGGGATACCGGGTTGGGGACAACGCACCTATGGCTTTAGTTGAGCTTGTTGAAAGATCTTCTATTGACGGTTCGGTAGATACCGGGGCGACGGAATAGGTTATAATTACGGATTAACGCGCGATGGAGCAGTCTGGTAGCTCGTTGGGCTCATAACCCAAAGGTCGGAGGTTCAAATCCTTCTCGCGCAACCAATAAAATCAAGCACTTAGCTTGAACAAACGCCCACTTCAAGTGGGCGTTTTGCTTTTTGGCCCAGATTTGGCCCAAAGCTGGCCCAGGTTTGGCCCACTAAATTTCAGGTGTGCGCCATTTGACCATTGGGCATTGGCCCACTCGAAACGTTAATAAGACCCAGTTCCAACCGGAATTCACCGGCAACGCTTGCGGAACCGGTTGGTTCGTGACCCTATCGCCTGGCGGTCGGACGCCGCTGCACATTTGCCTCAAGAGGGCTAGTGGGCAATTATTCAGCGGGGGCCACGCGCTGATTCTGCGACAACATCTTCCAGGTCAGGCCAAGCGGCACATCCGTCTTGAAGGACACCAGTTTCCTGGACAGCCTTGCCATCTCGATGCCCTTACGCAGGTTGGCGCCAACCTGACCTGTTACTTTGTCAGCATTCGAGATCACCCGCTCAAGGTGGCCATTGATGCGAAGCAGCTCTGCGGCGGTCTTGGCACCAACCTTGGCCACACCCGGAACACCATCAACAGCGTCACCCATGAGCGCCAGCAGATCGCCCATCTGGGAGGGTTTCACACCAAATTTCTCCACGACATAAGCGTGATCACGCCAAACGCCCTTGAAGTGATCAAAGATACAGACTTGGTCACTAAGCAGCTGCAGGAAGTCCTTGTCGGTCGACAAAATGATGACCTGATCCGGGCTTGCCTGGCACCATTTCTCCACCAAGGTGGCAATGGCATCATCTGCTTCAATGCCCTCAATGGCAATCCAGTGCAAGCCCAAGTGCTGCAGTTCCTGTTTGATGGTCTGCAAGCCCTCTCGCAGCAGAGACGGCATAGGCTTCCTGTTGGCTTGGTAGGGCGCATAGAGTTCATGTTTCCAGGTGCGGCCTCCATGGTCAAACACCGCCACGGCATGGCTGGGTCGGTGCGTCTTGAGTGCGCGTTTGAATGAAGTCAGGCTGGAGGTGACGGTGTCCGCCACCTTCTCATGGCTGTCAGGCCCAGGCACTGCCTCGTGGATGCGCCGGATGATGTTCAACGCATCAATAATCAGAAGCGGCATTTTGTGTGCAAGCTGATTGGGAACATGTCTATGGCGTGAAGTGTAGGCATCAGTCCCGACGACCGGTGCGCCCCCAGCGTCGTGCTGCTTCCTCTTGCGTTTGCGAAGTGACCTCCAAGAAACCCAGCGGTGCCAGTAAAGCATTTAGATCGGCTTCGTCAAATTTGAGTGCACCCGCTGAGTCATGACCCAGCACGGTGTTGATCAGTGCCAGTTTGCGGGCCTGCAGTTCAAGCATGCGTTCCTCGATGCTGCCCTGCACCACCAGTTTGTAAACAAACACCGGCTGGTCTTGGCCAATGCGGTGGGCGCGAGCGGTCGCCTGTTCTTCCACGGCCGGGTTCCACCACGGGTCCATGTGAATCACGGTATCGGCAGCGGTCAGGTTCAGCCCGATACCGCCCGCTTTCAGGCTCAGCAACAGCACGGGCACTTCTTGTGCCTGAAACCGCTGCACCACGCTGCCGCGCTCCTTGGGCGGTGTCTTACCGGTCAGGCGGAGAAACGGCAAGTCCAGTGTCAGCAGCTGTTCTGCCACCAAGTCCAGCAATTCGGCGAACTGCGAGAACACCAGAACACGGCGGCCTTCTTCTACCAGAGCGGGCAGCATGTCTGCCAGCAGTTCCAGCTTGGCGCTTACCATGGTTGAGTCTGGCTTGTTGCCTTTGACAAGATGCGGGTCGCAACAGACCTGGCGCACCCGGGTTCGACACCAACTGACGTAAAGTGTTGATTCATATAGGACAGGCTTTAAATCTGCCACTACAGAAGGCTCAACTGGGCATCTTGGGATGGTTTTTTCAGATTCAGTGCGGCGTACAAACTGGACTGCTGGGTA
>JARLJH010000060.1 GCA_031291305.1 Rhodoferax sp.
GAACGCGACGCCGATGGGCATGAAGGATGGCGACCCGCTGCCGGTGGACATGTCGCGCGTTGATCCGTCCACGTTTGTCGGTGAAGTGGTCATGAAAACCGATATGACGGCGTTCCTGAAGGCGGCCCAGGATCGAGGCTGTCGCATCCAGATCGGATCGGACATGCTGTATGAGCAGATTCCCGCCTATCTGGAATATTTTGGCTACCCGGTGCCAACCCCCGAAGAGTTACGCGCCGCCGCGCACAACGTGTGACGAACTTGCCACTGATTGAAAGTTGACCATGATGACACCCACCTTTGATGTCCTGATTTCCGAAGTAGGCCCGCGCGACGGCCTGCAGTCCGTCAAGGCGACCATGCCCACGGCGGACAAATTCAAATGGATCGATGCCCTGGTCGCTGCGGGTCTTCGCGAGATTGAGGTTTGCTCATTTGTGCCACCAAAACTGCTGCCGCAAATGGCCGACGCCGCCGAGGTGGTTCGTCACGCGCTGACGCATCCGGGTGTCACGATCATGGCGTTGGTGCCCAATTTGCGCGGCGCAGAGGCCGCGCTCAAGTCTGGTGTGCACAAGGTCACCATTCCGTGCTCGGCCAGCGAGGCGCATTCGCTGGTCAATGTGCGCAAGAGCCGCAAGGACATGGTTGAGGAGGTGCGCGCCATCGTGCGTCTGCGCGACGAGATCGCCCCAGGTGTGAAGATCGAAGCGGGTTTATCCACCGCCTTTGGCTGCACCATTCAGGGCATCGTGACTGACGATGACGTGGTCTGGATGGCCGAACAGGTGGTGGCCGCTGGTGTGGATGAAGCGGGCTTGTCCGACACCACGGGCATGGCCAACCCGGCCCAGGTGCGCCGCCTGTTCAACAAAGTACGTGCGGCCATTGGCGACAAAACCGGTGCTGCCCATATGCACAACACGCGTGGCTTGGGCCTGGCCAACTGCCTGGCCGCCTATGAGGTTGGCGTGCGAACCTTTGATTCGTCGCTGGGCGGTCTGGGTGGTTGCCCTTACGCGCCAGGTGCGTCTGGCAATGTAGTTACCGAAGACTTGGTGTTCATGTTCGAGGCCATGGGCATCACCACTGGTGTTGATATCGAGAAACTCATCACTGCACGTGTGCCACTGCAGGAGGGCTTGCCCGGCGAGCCGATCTATGGCATGACACCGTTGGCTGGCTTACCCAAGGGTTGGGAGTAACAGCAGGGTAAGTTATAAACACAGGCTGCAGTGATCCAAGACTCCTTCAGCGAGTATTCGTCTTTTACCAGTGGCAATCTCGACTGGGCGATAGAGAATTTTTCCGAGAATCCAAAACTACAGCCCGAGATCACAGAGTTTCTGCAAAGCTGTGATTTGGAGCTTGACGGCAACTTAGCCGACTTTGTGACCGTTCGTGAAGGAAAAAGGTTGGTAGCCTGTGCTGGCATGGGTGAGAATGTTATCAAATGTGTAGCGGTCTCACCCGCACTGCGCGGCCAGAATATCACCCTTCGGCTCATTTCCGATGTCACTAACCTGGCAGCCGATATGGGGCGCTACCAGCTGTTTCTGTATACCAAGCCAGAGAACGTCGACACCTTCTCGAGCTGCGGTTTTTATCCTCTGGTCGAGATGCCCGGCGTGATCGCCCTGATGGAAAACTCGCCGGTTGGCTTGACGCGTTATTGCAAGAGCCTGGCTACCCAGCGCCACAGCGGAGACAAGATTGGCAGCATCGTGATGAATGCCAACCCATTCACGTTTGGCCATCAGTTCTTAGCGCAGCAGGCGGCAAACGAATGTGACTGGCTGCATGTGTTTGTGGTGGGCGAAAACTCGTCGCTGATCACGTACGAAGACCGTTATGCGCTGGTGTGCGAGGGGTTGAAACACATGCCGCGCATTACAGTGCACCCAGGCTCGATCTACATGATCTCCAAGGCCACATTTCCGAGTTACTTTTTGAAAGACCGTGGCATCGTGGATCAGTGTCACACCGCACTGGATCTGATCATCTTTCGCGAGCATGTGGCACCGGCGCTGGGTATCACCCACCGTTTTGTCGGTACCGAGCCGTTTTGCCCGGTGACCCGCAAGTACAACGAGGATATGAAGCATTGGCTGATGCATGCGCCCTCCAAAGCGCCGGTGGTGACGGTGGTGGAGTTGGAGCGCAAGCAGCAGTCAAACCGCGCTATTTCTGCCTCCGAGGTGCGGCGCTGCCTGCGCGCTGACGATTTTTCGCAGATGACCAACCTGGTGCCTCAGGCGACTATCGACTTGTTGCGGGCCAAGTACTTCGACCCAGGCGCGCGCGTGGCCACTGGCACGGGTTGACGTGCTGTGTGCCGTTATTTTTGAACCTTTTGACGTGAGGACCTTATGAAAATCATCAAGGAAGCCGTAGCGGGGACATTGGAGTCCAGCGACCTGCTGGTCAAGGTGGCACCGGGTGCGCAGAACCGGTTGGACATCCATATCCGCAGCGAGGTGATTCGCCAGTTTGGCAGCCACATTCGTAGTGTGATCGACGACACCCTGGGCAAGCTGGGCATCACCGAGGGTGATATCACCATTGAGGACAAGGGTGCGCTTGATTGTGCCATCCGCGCCCGTTTGCAGACCGCGGTGCTGCGCGGGGCGGGCAGTCCAGCGATTGAATGGGAGAAGATGCAATGAAACTGCGGCGTAGCATGTTGTTTATGCCGGGTGCAAACTCCGGCATGTTGAGTACCGCGTTTGTGTTCAAGCCTGACTCGATCATGTTTGATTTGGAAGACGCTGTGACTCTGCGCGAAAAGGACGCCGCACGCATTCTGGTTTTTCATGCGCTGCGTCACCCCTTGTACCGTGACATCGAAACCGTGGTGCGCATCAACCCGCTGGACACGCCCTTTGGTCTCGATGATCTGGAGGCTGCGGTGCGCGGGGGCGTGGACATCGTGCGCCTGCCCAAGACGGAAACGGCGCAGGATGTGCACCAATTGGTGGCCGAGATCGAGCGCATTGAGCGCGCCTGTGGCCGGGAGGTGGGCTCTACCCAGGTGATGGCGGCTGTTGAATCTGCCTCTGGCGTGGTCAATGCCGTGGCCATTGCCACGTCGACGCCGCGCATGATGGCCATTGCCCTGGCGGGCTTTGACTATGTGATGGACATGCAGACCGAACGTGGCGACGGCACCGAGCTGTTTTACGCGCGCTGTGCCGTGTTGCATGCCGCGCGCGTGGCCAAAATTGACGCCTTTGACGTGGTGTTCCCGGATGTCAACGACGACGCGGGCTTCCTCAAAGAGGTGGAACTGATCCGGCGCTTGGGCTTCAATGGCAAGTCGCTCATCAACCCGCGCCAGATTGAGTTGCTGCACAACGCATACGCGCCCACCGAAGAAGACGTGGACCACGCGCGTCGTGTGGTGGCGGCGGCTGACAAGGCTGCGCGTGAAGGTCTGGGCGTTATAGCGCTGAATGGCAAGATGATCGACGCGCCCGTTGTCAACCATGCCCAGCGCGTGATTGCAAGCGCTCTGGCATCCGGCGTTCGCCAGTGAACGCGAGAAAGGCGAACACCATGAACCAAGCACTCAGTCAACGGTCACGGCAAGAACTGCTTGCCAACCCTGCGCTCCAGAGCCTCGAGCCCTTTGAGAGCGCCTACACCCACACGCCTTATCTCCAGGACCTGCGGCAAAAATATGGCCGCAAGATCCTCGACACCTTGCAAGAAGCCGTGCAACGGGTGGGTCTGAAAGACGGCATGACCATCTCGTTCCACCACGGTTACCGCGAAGGTGACCGCACCATCAACTCGGTGGTGCAGGTGCTGGCCGACATGGGTTTCAAGAACCTCACGCTGGCCGCGTCGTCGCTGATGTCGTGCAACACGCCCTTGATCGAACATATCAAGTCGGGTGTGATCCGGCGTATCTACACCTCGGGCATGCGCGGCAAACTGGCCGAGGCGATTTCCAACGGGCTGATGATTGAACCGGTGCACATCCACTCGCACGGTGGGCGCGCGCATCTGATCCAGACCGGTGAAATCAACATCGACGTGGCGTTTTTGGGCGTGTCTGCTTGTGACGAGTTTGGCAACGCCAACGGCGTCAACGGCAAGTCGCGCTGCGGATCACTCGGCTACGCCAAGGTCGACGCGCACTTTGCCCACCACGTCATCATGCTGACCGAGGAGTTTTTGCCGTTTCCCAACACACCGGTCAGCATCTCGCAGGACCAGGTCGACTTCATCGTCAAGGTGGCGCAGGTGGGTGACCCCAGCAAAATCAGCGTCGGCGCGGCGCGTGCTACCAGCGACCCGCGCGAGCTGCTGATAGCCCGTTATGCGGCTGATGTGATCGAGCATTCCGGCTATTTCAAGGATGGCTTTTCGTTGCAGACCGGCACCGGTGCATCAAGCACCGCAGCGACACGTTTCATGGAGCACCGCATGCGCAAGGCTGGCATCAAGGCCGCGTTTGCGCTGGGCGGCATCAGCGGCGGCATTGTCGACTTGCACAAAAAGGGCCTGATTGACACGCTGATCGACACCCAGAGTTTTGACGCCGACGCCACCGAGTCGCTGCGCACCTCGCTCAAACACATCGAGGTGTCCACCAACGAGTACGCCAACCCCAGCTCCAAAGGCACGTTTTGTGACCGGGTCGATGTGGTGATCCTGAGCGCGCTGGAGATTGACGTGGACTTCAACGTCAACGTGTTGACTGGCTCCGACGGTGTCATGCGCGGTGCATCCGGTGGCCACAGTGACGTGGCGGCAGCAGCGAACCTGTCCATCGTGGTCGGGCCGCTGATTCGCAGCCGCATCCCCACCGTGGTGAAACACGTCACCACCCTGGTGACCCCGGGCGAATGTATTGGTGTGTTGGTCACCGACCACGGCATTGCCGTCAATCCAAATCGACCGGAAGTCGAGCAGCGCCTGCGTGACGCTGGTCTACCGGTGATGACGATTGGCCAGCTTTACGAGCGTGCATTGATGATCAGTGGCCCGCCGTCGCCGATTGACTTTCTGGACAAAGTGGTGGGTGTGGTGCGTTACCGAGACGGCACGGTGATCGACCTGGTGCACCAGATCAAGCCGCTGGACTGACGTGGTGGCTCCGCATTCCGTTTCCAAATCAGCCGTGTCTAGGCTTGATACCGAAGGCAGTGCGGTCGCACGACGAGGCGAGGCAACAACGACAGGGGTGGTTGGGGCGCGGAATGACGCTGCACCCAGCAACATCAGCATCAGCCTGACGCAGATGCTTGACCGCCGCGAGCAGCGCGTGGCAGACCAGCAGGCGCTGTTGTCGCGTTTTGGGCGCCCGCTGGTGCAACTGACCTTGGTCACGCCGGGGCCAGTCAAGGACACCGCGCAAACGCGGTTTGTCTTTGATCAGGGCTTGGCTGCGGTGCACCAAGCGTTGCGGCTGGCCGGACATGTGGTGCTGGCGCAGCAGGGTGGTTATCGCGTCACTGGGCCCGAGATGTTGATGGTTATTGATGCTGAGCCCCTATGTATTAAGGAAAACATGCTTCAAATAGAAGAGCGGAATGCGCTTGGCAGGCTGTGGGATGTGGATGTGCTGGAGCCCTCTGGGGCCAGCGTGTCGCGCCAGCAGTTGGGCTGGCCCGCCCGGCGCTGCCTGCTGTGTGACGAGCCAGCCCATGCTTGCGCACGCAGTGGTCAGCATGCGCTGGCTGATTTGCAGCGTGCCATAGAGGACAAAGTCCATGCCTTTCGCAACCGCCTTGGCCGTTGAATCGCCGCTCAGTGTTGCCGACATGGCCCGGGCCGTGGGCCAACTGGCGAGCGGCTCCCTGCAGCGGGAAATGGAGTTGACACCCAAGCCGGGTCTGGTGGATCAGGCCAACTCCGGGGCCCACCATGACATGGATCTGAGCACCTTTCAGGCCAGCCTGGCGGCCATTGCGCCCTGGTTCCCGGTCTTTTTTCAGCAGGGTGCTGAGGGCTGCCAGATCGACGCCCGTGCCTTTTTGAGTCAGATCCGCGGCAGCGGCCTGGACTGCGAACGCGCCATGTTGGCCGCCACCGGCGGTGTCAACACTCACAAGGGCAGCGTGTTTTCTTTGGGGCTGCTGTGTGCCGCTGCGGGCCGGGTGTTTGCGCGTGGCGAGGCCCTGGCGTGCGATGGCGTTGCTGCCGAAGTGGCCTTGATCTGTGCTGACCTGGTGCAGCGTGACATGCGCGCGCCTGCGGCAGCCTGCAGCGCCGGTGAACGCCTGTATTGGCAGTACGGTTTGAAGGGCGCACGCGGCGAGGCGCAAAGCGGGTTCGCCATTGCCCGTGCGCACGGCGTGGTGCCCTACCAGCGTGCCCGTACCAACGGCATGGACGACGAGCGCGCCTTGCTGGAGGCGTTGCTGCACCTGATGGCGCACAACCCGGACACCAATCTGGTCTCGCGCGGGGGGGCGTCCGGGCTACGTCTGGTCCAGATGGAAGCCCGGCGCCTGCTGGCACGCCCCTGCCCGGCCACGCACGCACGCAAAGCCCAGCTGGCGGCGTTTGACAAGCTGTTGATTGAACATCACCTGAGCCCGGGCGGCAGCGCCGATTTGCTGGCGGTGAGCTGGTTTTTGGCAAACCTGGACAATATCGCTCAGCCCTGAAGCTGTTGAATTTGATGCGATGAACGACGACGCCCCTTCAAAGACCCGAAATACCTTGCTCGCTGTTGCGCAGCGCTACGACCTGGTGCTGGTGCCAGGCCGCTTCAACAGCGGTGCCAGCCATTGGCAGTCGATCTGGGAGCAGGACCTGCCCATCTGGAAGCGCGTGGTGCAAAGCCACTGGAACGACCCTGACACGCATCGTCTGAACGGTTCGTTGCGCCGCCTGTTGGTGCAATGCACGCGACCGGCCATCCTGGTGGGCCACAGTCTGGGTGCATTGGCTTCTGTTTGCCTGGCCTTCGAACAGCCGGACAAGGTGGCCGGTGTGATGCTGGTGGCACCGGCCGAGCCCGCCAAATTTCATGCCGAAGAGGATGTTCCTACATCGGCACTCGGCGTACCCAGCATCTTGGTGGCCAGCCACACGGACCCCTTCATGAGTTTTCCACGTGCCGAGCATTGGGCCGGTGTGTGGGGCAGCGAACTCGTCGATCTGGGCGAGGCCGGTCACATCAACGTTGATTCCGGCTTTGGACCCTGGGATTTTGGGCTGGATGTGCTGCGCAGGCTCATCGAGAAGATGGATGAAGGAACGCCAGGTGCTATGAAAATCAGTGCTTCCTGCCCAGGTGAAATCTGGGCTGAAGACTGATTTAGCCGAATAGACTCGGGAGCAAGGGTTTCACCACATCGATCTCAGACTGCAGTTCCCGCACGTTGGCATCAAGCATCTGACGGGCGAAGGCGTCGATGGGCAGGTCAGCAACGATGCGGTAGTCGCCATCTTTGCAGATGACCGGAAAACCGAAAACCAGGCCTTCGGGCACACCGTAGGAGCCGTCCGAGACCACGCCCATCGTGCCCCATTGTCCTTGCGTACCCAGCCACCAGTCACGCATCTGGTCAATAGTGGCAGCGGCGGCTGATGCTTCGGCATAGTGTCCACGGATGGCCAGAATCTCTTCGCCGCGCCGCTCCACGGCTTGCAAAAAGGTCTTGTGCTCCCAAGTCGGGTCACCAATCGTGACGGAAACGCTGTTTCCGTCGGTGACAGTAAACCTGTTGTCGGCAAAAACACGGGGCGAATGGTTACCCCATATCGCCAGATGTTCAAGACTATCTACCGGGTGGCCCGTTTTGCCAGCCAACAGGGCCAGCGCGCGGTTGTGATCAAGTCGCAGCAAGGCGGCAAAGTTGTGCGCCGGAATTCGGCCGAACCTGGTCGCAGCGTGCAGGGCCACAAACGCGTTGGTGTTGCACGGGTTGCCCACCACCAGCACCTTACAGTCCGGGTGTGCATGCTGGCCAACGAGGGCACCTTGCGCGGCAAATATCTTGGCGTTGTCGGCCAGTACGTCCAGCCGCGCCATGCCAGTGGTGCGTGAACGCGCACTGACCAGCAGGGCAATCTGCGCGCCCGTGAAAGCTACCACCGGGTCGTCGGTGGCCACCATGTTGGTCAGCAGGGGAAAAGCGCAATCCTGCAGCTCCATCATCACGCCCTGCATCGCGGTTTTGGCACGCGGCAAGTCGAACAAGACGAGCTCAACGGGCTGGTCCGGGCCCAACATGTCGCCAGACGCTATCCGAAAAAGTAAAGCGTAGGCAACCCTTCCGGCAGCGCCGGTGACGGTCACTTTAATCGGGGTCTTTTTCATGTGGTCAGTGTACTCCGGTGAGTGTCTTCGCCAGGTTACCGAGACTTTCAATCCGCTAGCTGATGTTGACCGGCTGCAGTGCCAGATCCGAGTGAGAGCACTGGCTTTTAGCAGGCGACGTATTGGCACATTACCATTGACGTTGTTCTTCATTCCCTGGGCGCTCGCGCAACGCCTGTCAAGGAGGTTTCACCTATGGATTTGCCGCTGCACCAACTTTCAATGACCGTCCTGATGACGCCAGACACCGCCAATTTTTCTGGGAACGTCCACGGCGGCAACATTCTGAAACTTCTGGATCAGGTGGCCTACGCCTGCGCCAGCCGTTACGCCGGGCGCTATGTGGTCACGCTCAGTGTGGACCAGGTGATGTTTCGGCAGCCGATTCACGTGGGCGAACTGGTCACCTTCTTGTCATCGGTGAACCATACGGGTTCATCGTCCATGGAAATTGGTATCAAGGTGATCGCCGAGAACATCCAGAACCGTGTGGTGCGCCATGTGAACAGCTGCTTTTTCACCATGGTAGCGATGGACGACGACCGCAAACCGGCACTTGTGCCACCGCTAGAACCCAAGACGCCCGACGAGCTTCGCCGTCACGCCGCAGCCATCGTGCGCAAAGACATGCGCCGCGAGATGGAGCAGCGCTTCACCGCCACCCGGTCCACTGCGGGCTAGCATATGTAGCCCATTTGGCTTCACAATGCGGTCGGTTTCAGCACACAAAGGATTGACTATGAAATTTGCATTGAACTCCGCTGGCGTGCTTGCTGCGCTGGTGTTTACAACGGCCATGGCTCTGAGCTCTTCAGTGGCGGCACAAGCCGCCACGGCTGCAGAAGCCAAGTCCAGCGCCCCTGCCCCAGGCTTGCTCGAACGCACGAAAAAAGCCACCAAGAAGGCGGCTCACGCGACTGCTGAAGCAATCAGCGACACAGGTAAAGCCATCGATGCCAAAGTGCCTCGCACCGAGGCCTACAAAAAGAAGCACCCCAAAAAGGCACCGGCTTCTGCAGCCAATTGAGCTGAAGCAGCCGTTACCAATAATAAAAAAGTTAATAGCACACAGCCCAAACAAAATGCGGGCTACAGCCATTTTTTATGGGTAGATCACAGGTGACCTGTCAAGCCGTTCGGGTGAGCCAGAGCAGTCCGCTCAAGCTGAAGAACGACACCACCGTGGTTGCCAGCAGCGCTGCAGCGCCCAGGTTTTCCTTGTTGTAACTTTGCGCCAGGATCGGGTAGATGCCCATCATCGGCATGGCAGCCAGCATCACGGCCGCCAACTGCAGGGATGGCGTTAACGCAGGTAGACCCACCATCGGCAGCGCTACGGTGGCCAGCGCTACCGCCAGCGGGTGCAACAGCAGCTTGGCCACCACGATGGGGGCAATTTGGCGACCCATGCCGTCCAGCGGTAGCCCAAACAAGGTGCCCCCGATCACAAACAGCGACAAACCGGCGCTGGCCGATGCAAACAGGTTGATGCTTCGCGACAGTGGCTCTGGCAGGCGCCAGCGCATCAGTGCCACCAGCAGCCCCAACCCCAAGGAGATGATGAGTGGATTTCGGGCTAATTGCAGCACGGTGCGCCGTAGTACCTGCAGCCCGTGCCCGCCGCCGCCACGACCACGCTCTGCCAGCACCAATAACAGCGGGATCACCATCAGGTTTTCCACCATCATGTTCAGAGCCAGAGAGACAGCAGCTACCGGGGCGAGTGTCAGCAGCAAAATCGGGTAACCGACATAGCCGCTGTTGGAACAACTCATGCCCATCACCGCCACCATGTTGTCGGTGAACGCCAACTGCTGACGTTGGCCCCACCACAGACCAAGCCCGATGACGGTCAGCGTGCCACACAGATAAGCCAACAGGTAGCTGGCGTTGAGGATGTCCGCGACGTCGCGCGAAGCCACGGCACTGAACAGCAGTCCGGGCAGCGCCAGTCGGATGACAAACTGACCAAACACCCGCATGTCCGCACGGGTAAACCAGCCAAAGCGGGTGCAGGTATAGCCCAGTGCAATGGCCAGGTAAATCGGGCCGGTGATGCTCAAAATGTCGGTCACTGGCGGCCTCAGGTTTCAGGCGGCGAGAACGTCTGGCTGAGGGGCAAGCGCTGTTTGCAAGTGTCGTTGCGTCATTTCTGCCGCGTGTTGTGCCAGACTTGGCGCGAACCAGGCCGCCTCTTCGCGTGTGGCTGCACCCGCGCGGCACGCCTCCAGATGGCTGCGCATGCGTAGGGGGTGAACCTGCAGCTTGGCCAGTGCCTGCGCCATGGCACGCATGGCGCCGTGCGTGGACATCAGCAACGCTGGCCATTCGGTGAGAGCCGCCTGCCAGCTGCCCAAACCGCCTTCGTGTTCCTGGGCCAGGCTTCCCAGCAAAGTCGCCATCTGCTGGGGTACGCGTTGCCCGGCGGCCAATACGACTTGGGTAGCGTCGACGTTCGCTGCCAGTTCATCGACCTCAAACTGTGCCATCAGGGCCATGTCACCAGCGATTTTGGACAGGCTGCCGACCATCAGGGCGAGTTCGCAGCCCAAGGCCACCCACTCGTCGCGCTGGGTCAACCAGGGCATGGCGGGTGCTTTGAGTTTCAATTCGGTGGCCACCATGGCCGTTACCAGAGGACCCTTGCCTTGCATCTCGGCCTGGGTACCCACCCGGCCTCCGAGTTGCACACTCAGCGCGTTGTCGGTAGCCATCCGCAGACGCTGCTGCGCACGCTGCAGGGGCGCAGACCATTGTGCGCACTTCAGGCCAAAGGTAGTGACTGAGGCGGGTTGAAGCGCCGCGCGCGCCAGCATCGGGTCATCGGCATGGGCGGCGGCCAGTTTAAGGAGCGTGGTCACCACGCGGTCTAGGTCGGTCTTGATCAGGTCGAGCGCGTCGCGCGTGATCAGCGCCAGGGCAGTGTCTGCCAGGTCCTGCTCTCCACAGGCGAAGTGCACGTAACGTTCGGCCTCCGGATTGAACAGGCCCACGGTTTCACGCAGGCTTTTGACCAGCGGGATGACGGCGCAACGGGCGCTGCCCGCCTCACGCACCAGCTTCAACACATCAAACAGCTCGACCTTGCAGGTCCCCACAATCGACTGCGCAGCCGCCTGCGGAATCAGGCCGACGCTAGCCTGGGCGCGCGCCAGAGCGGCTTCAAATCGCAACATGGCCTGGACAAAATGCCGGTCACTCAGCGATTCCATCACCTCCGGTGTGGACAAGAGTCGCTCAAACAGGCTGTTCATATCAGTTTGCCAGTACCCGCTTCAGCCGGATCTGGTTGGGCAGGGGCACCGAACGTTGCAACACGTCTTGCCCCAGCCACAGCGCAGAGTCCCACGCGCGCCGCACTACGATGCTGGCGGGCATGTGCAGATAGTCAGCGTTCAACGACGATAGACAGTAGTCACCCCGGTAGCCCAGGCCGTGCAGCGTGGTCAGCATGGTGGCCAGTTCGGTACGGTGTTCGCCTTCGCCGGGGAACAGGCGAGCGGACGGGTTGGCGCTGTCCAGCGTATCCGCCAGTTGCACCAGAAACAGCTTTTCTGAATCAAGCATCTCCAGGTCATTGTCTGCCGAGGTGCTGGCTAGTACCTCGGCAGTATCCAGGCACAGGCCCAGGTTGGGCATGTCGGCCATGCACACCAGGTCCCAGGCCTGGCCAAATTCCTTGACCGTGTGCGCTTGGGGATTCGCTTGATAAGCGATGCGAATGTTCTTTGGGATGGCCAGCATGGCCAACTGGCGCAGGTTATGTATCAGCGAGGCGTTGTCTGTGCGCGCTTGCGTCAGGGTGGAAGCACTGGCCACCATCAGGTGACAGTTGAGTGCGTGACACATTCCCAGCATTGCCTTGGCCACGTCGATTTTGTAGGCCTGCAAGGAATCGGGCAGACCTTCAAAGTCGTGCAAGGATTGAAAGCCACTGACCCGCAGGCCACTGTGCTGTACGGCAGCCACAGCGGCGTCTATACCACCGGGGTGGTTCACCAGATCGCTGGCGCAGAGAACAATCTGTGCAAACCCGGCTTCACGAACGGCGCTGAGCTTGCCCTCCAGCGGCCCAGCCAGCGAAGCGCTGTCCACCCCGAAGTCGTCAATGTTGGCGCTGAAGGATGTCATGTTGCAGACTCTTGCACGTTATGAACAATCTCGAAGCTGACGCTGCCCAATAGGGTCTTGGTCAGCGCGCCGCGCACATCGGTGCGCACGCTGGGTGATTCGACAAATTCGACGCCATGGCGGGACAACTCGGCCACGGTGGCCAGTACATCGGCTGACCCCAGGCCGATGCGGTGCAGGCCTTCGTCGTCATCCACGTCCAGCACCGAGGCTTCGGGTTCAATCAGCTGGATATAAAACCGGGAAGAAGCCGGACAGGGACTGCGCAGGATGCGGCCCTTGGGGAGGATGCCAAAACGCCGCTCGGGCGGCAAATCTGTAAAGCCGAACAGCTCGCGGTAGAACTCGGTCCAGTCTTCGGTGCGGTCGTTGCCAATGTATTGCACCACGCCAAAAAAGTGCAGCCCGGCCATCGCAGGCGGGTGCTGATCTACACCTGGGATAGGCGTGAAGTCAACGTCGTAAATCGAAAATACCTTGTGTCGGTCCACAAAGTAGATGCGGCTAGCTCCCACGCCATGCACCGCCGGAATGTTCAGTTCCATTACCTCCACACGGGTTGGCAAACCCCAGGCGCCGCGGTCCAGTGCGCGTCGGTAGGCAGTGGCGGCATCGCGCACGCGCAGGGCAATGGCATTGATAACCGGCTTGTCGGACAAAGCCATGCCTTTGGCGTGGGCGTTGACAATGATGTTGATGGCGCCTTGGCGGTACAGCAACACCTCGCGCGAACGGTGCCGAGCCACCAGCTTGAAGCCCATGTTTTCCAGCACCTGACCCAGCGCCTGCGGTTTGGCAGTGGCGTATTCAATGAACTCAATGCCATCGAGGCCGATGGGGTTGGGGGCTTCCGCAATGGCTTCGCGGTCAGTACCCAAGGCTTGCAATGCAGCGTTATCTAACATGATGGACTTGCCCTTCTGGAATGAACCAAAGCCATTATGCCGAGGCCTTTGCGCGAGGCCCAAGGCTGGCAAACAGCGGATTGAAAATGTTGGCAGCCCGCACCGGTGTCATCCGACCCCCGACATCCGATAGGCACCGGCTCCGTCTCTTGCGCCGAGTCTGGTGCAGGGCAAAACGGCTAAAGACGGTCGTTGATCGTTCATAATGCATTTTCCGGAGCGACTTTAGCCCACAGCAGGCCATTTTGAACAGCGAAGAATTGGCCATTTGAACGTTTAACGCACTTGAATCATCGACAATCGCCCAATCCTGGGTATTTACCATGCTAGACGCGTCAAGCACGCTTCAATCCACATCCTCTGGCCCCGCGCTGGACAAGCGCGACTGGATAGCCGGGTTGGAAAAGGGTCTGTCCATCATCGAGGCTTTTGACGATGCCAACCCGCGCATGACTGCCAGCCAGGCCGGCGTGCGTTGTGGCTTGACGCGCACCGCAGCCAGACGCTACCTGCTGACGCTGACCTACCTGGGATACGTTGCCACCGATGGCAAGCTGTTCTGGCTGACACCACGCGTGCTGCGCCTCGGGCAGTCGTATCTGGAGTCGGCCCGACTGCCGCGCATCGTGCAGCCCTTTTTGCAGCGCGTGACTTCCGGCACACAAGAGATTGCTTATGTGAGCGTGATGGATGGTGACGACGTGGTCTACATCGCCCGCAACGGCTCCAATCGCAACATGAACACCGGCGTGGTGCTGGGCTCGCGCGTGCAGGCGCAGGTCACCGCTGCTGGCATGCTGATGCTATCCATGCGTGATCCAGAGTGGCTGGAAAACTGGTTGTCCCATCATGAGCTCAAGGCCTATACCAGCTACACCATCAACAGCAAGGACCGCCTACGCATTGAGCTGGCACGCATCCGTCAGCGCGGATGGGCGGTGTCCGAACAGCAGTTGGAGCTTACCTACCGAGGTGTGGCTGTGCCACTGATCGACCGGCACGGTGATCTGGTGGGTGCCTTGAACGTGACCATGCCCATGGGCCACGAGAGTACTGAAGATGCGGTGGGCCGAGTGCTGCCAGTGCTGATGGAGACGGCGCGGGCGCTGCGTAATTTGATTTGATGGCTTGTTTGATTCTATTTTCATAGCAGTCAATGACCGTTGTCAAAGGGCTATAGGCAGATAAGGACGACGCGGCACTCAGCTACGCGGCTGTCCCCCGCCCTGCGGGCTCCTCCTTGATGCCGCTACGCTGAGCGCCACGCCGTCCTGAGCCAGCCAACCCCACATCGGTCCTTACCCATCAATGCTGGCGAGGCCCAGATACCGATGCAACTCATCGGGTGGCGTGGGCAAATGTTTGCTACGGCTGTGTTGCTGGTTCCGAAAAAAGTGGCTGACTCCATCAGACCTGTTGTTGACTTACGACTGTACAGTTGTAAGTCAAGTACGCAGCGTAACCAGTCATACGATTTAGGACCGCGGCTGACTCCAGAAGACCCTTAGACAACATTCGACTTCCGAAACTGCTCGCTCCAAACCTGACGTTGATATTGACGTGGCCAAATCCGTATCAGCGAAAACAAGATGTC
>JARLJH010000061.1 GCA_031291305.1 Rhodoferax sp.
GCGGTGGCACCCATTGGCTGGCTCCCGAAACTGTGCCATTAAGACAGGCGTTGTTGAATAAATTGGATTTTCATCGCCGTGGCTGCGAACTGGCATGATACCGGCTGACTTCACCTCCGAAAATTGCCGTGCCCTACAAACTGAATCGCCCCGGGTTTCGTGGAGGCTGGATAGTTAAAGTGAAACCGAGGATTCGGTCTTCTGGGCGAGTTGCCGATAGTAGTTGGCCTCAGCCTCGGCAGGTGGAATATACCCAATAGGCTCCAGCAGCAGATGGTGATTGAACCAGTGCACCCACTCCAAGGTGGCCAGTTCCAGAGACTCCTTGGTTTTCCAAGGGGCACGTCGGTGGATCAATTCCGCCTTGTACAGCCCATTGATCGTCTCGGCCAGGGCGTTGTCATAAGAATCTCCCTTGCTGCCCACCGAAGGTTCTATGCCTGCCTGGGCGAGGCGCTCGGTGTACAGGATGGAGACATACTGTGAGCCCCTGTCTGAGTGGTGGATCAATGCATTGTGTTCGGGCTGGCGGTCATACAAAGCCTGCTCCAGTGCGTCCAGTACAAAGTCCGTACGCATGGAACTGCTGACCCGCCAGCCCACAATGCGCCTGGCAAAGACGTCAATGACAAAGGCCACATACTGCCAGCCCTGCCAGGTAGTGACATAGGTGAAGTCTGATACCCACAGCTGGTTGGGCCGATCCTCTTTGAATTGCCGATTGACCCGATCCAGCGGGCAAGGCAAGGCCTTGTCGGGCACCGTGGTGCGAACCACCTTGCCACGGCGTGCACCTTGTAACCCCAGTCGTCTCATCAAGCGCTCAACGGTGCAACGGGCCACCTCGACGCCTTCACGGTTCATCTGATGCCAGACCTTGCAGATCGGCTCGACCCCGTAGGTGTGGCGGTGCTGGTCAACGAAAGCTCTCAAGACTTGAGTTTGCGGTCGAGCTCCGCTTGAGCAAAAAAAGCGCTTGCCAGCTTGAGGATTTCATTGGCTCGGCGCAGTTCTTTGTTTTCGCGTTCGAGCTCTTTGACGCGCTGGTGCCCAGCGGTGGTGACGCCTTCACGCACTCCGGTGCCAATTTCTTGTTTGCGGACCCATTCACGCAGGGTTTGGGGTACGCAGCCGATCTTGGGGGCAATGGACTCGATGGCCGCCCACAGGGAGGCATATTCGCCACGGTGCTCTTGCACCATGCGAACAGCCCGTTCGCGCACTTCCGGGGAAAAACGGTTTGATTTCTTGCTCATGGCTCCATCTTCTCAAAGGTTGGAGCCTCCTCAAAACCCGGGGCGATTCATTCACTGCCCGAGATGAGGCGACTCGCGTCAAGATGGGAAGGTGTGAGCGTAGACATTGAAACTTGTAGCGAAAATTTGGCCTCATGCAGGCGACTCGACAATACCGTACGGAGCCCCCCAGCGTTCTACCCATGTCCAAAGCCATGGGCTCAAAGGCGATACATTGGCTGTTTTCGCATCCCCTGGCAAACCATGACTGATTTTTTCAGCTTCCCATTTTTCGCGATGGGCACCGAATGTGTGCTTCACCTCTATGCGCAGCGGTCTGCAGTGGCCGAGGACGTCGCTCAGGCGGTGATGGCTGAAGTGAGTCGCATAGAGCAGCGTTACTCGCGTTTTCGCCCCGATAGCTTTCTGTCCGAGATCAACCGGGTGGCTGAGCAGGGTGGCATGCTCGACGTCGACGAAGAAACTGCTGGCTTGCTCAATTACGCATCGGCCTGCCATGAAAAAAGTGCAGGGCTTTTTGACATTAGTGCGGGCAATCTTTATCAGGCTTGGGACTTTTCTGTGAACCGTTTGCCTGTGCAGGATCAGATCGATGCCTTATTGCCGTTGGTCGGACTACAGAAAGTCCTTTGGACTGCACCCCGCTTGCAATTTCCACTTCCTGGCATGAAGCTCGACTTTGGAGGGATTGGCAAAGAATACGCCGCTGATCGGGTGGCTGACGTGTGCGTGAACAATGGTATTAGCTCTGGCCTAATTGACCTCGGCGGAGACCTTCGGATCATTGGCCCACACCCCGACGGTTCTCCTTGGCGCATCGGGATACGAGACCCGGCTCAGCCGGAAACTGCCCTGGCCGTGGTCGATGTCAGAGAGGGGGCAATGGCTAGCAGCGGCGATTACGAGCGTTACATTGAGGTGGCTGGGAAACGCTATGGCCACATCCTCAATCCCACCAGTGGCTGGCCTGTGCAGGGTCTATCGTCAGTCAGTGTGATCGCGCCAACCTGCTTGGTCGCTGGCAGCATCAGCACTATGGCCATGCTTAAAGGGCGAGAGGCTCCGGCCTGGCTGAAGGGCTTGGGCATCTCACACGGGTGGGTCGATGACACTGGCCAACGTGGCGGCAACTTGTTCAGCGCTTGAAGGTGCTTGGCGATGGCGCGTGGTCAAGCGCGCATCCCTCACACGATCAGGCCGATGTATTGAGCAGCGTCCCGCTTGCCGAGGACGATGGCTGACCCAGTGATTCGAGCGACTGGAGGCTGTAGGTCAGTGTTTGTGCGGGTGTCGATCCTGCTTGCAACGTGCTGGTTGCGGCGCTGCTGCTGCCCTGACGAACCTGCGACATCAACGACTTCATACCGTTGACAAAGTCCTGCTTGGAGACGCTGCCAGTGCCGTTCGGGTCAAGCTCGGCAAAGATGGCATCGGCTCCCATGCTCTGGAAGGTTTTCGGCATTTTCAGATTCTGAAAGCTCTGTTCAAACTGCGCCTTGGTGATGGTGCCCGATCCGCTGGTGTCAATTTGAGCGAACACATTCGCCATTTTTTGTGCCGGTGGCATGCGCATGCTCGCCCCTGACATCGCTTGCGCCGCACCTGCACCGGCCATTCCAGAAATGGGCATGCTCATGATTTAGTCTCTCTCTCTTAAAATTGGATGAATGACAACGCCCCGGCAGTCAAGTGCAAGTTGGAGCCGTTGTACGCTGATTAGATATCGGATGCCCATTTCCCGAATTCAACAAAAGAGGCGCAACCCCCCCGTTATTTACATAGATTTTCAAAATGGTATGTGCCTAGCGGCAAAAGAGCTGAACCCTGATCCAGCCAATATGACCGCCGCGATCAAGACGGTACCGCCTGGAAAAGGCAATCCCTTGTTTCAACCACCAGCCAATTTCGTACGCGTTACAGGTTCTCACAAATGAAACGATACGCAGCAAATCTGCCGTGCATTCAACTGCACCCGTTCAGGGTCAAGCAGGCTCGCCAACAGTCCACTACGTCTTTGCAGCACCTCTGCAGCACCTGTCGCGCAAAATAGTTCAATTGGGCTTGGTGTAGGTGCCGGTGTTGGCGGGTACTTTGTAATAAGGTAGGTGGGTGGTACCGGTAAAACCCTGTCGACCATCGCAGGCGCTGTAGGTGGTCGATACATAGGCAACGAAATCGCCAGGAAAAATCCGCAATTGGCGCGCTGACTGGTTGTGTTTCGCGGGCGATGGTATTCGCGCCTTCCAGGAAAAGCGCAAACCGAAATTCAGCAGAAGCTGACACAACAACATCCGTTTCCATCGAACCGCTTGGCACAAGCCCGATGGTATAAACGCCCCTCATTCACTGCAGGGGGAACCTGTGAGCACATCTTGCACAAACGGGTTGGATATTGGATTTGCGGCGTTGGATTACATGCAAATTGGCATTTTGGGGATCATCCAAGGCATCACGGAGTTGTTGCCCATTTCGTCAACTGCCCATATGCGCATCGTGCCCGCCGTTCTGGGTTGGAAGGATCC
>JARLJH010000062.1 GCA_031291305.1 Rhodoferax sp.
GCGGTGGCACCCATTGGCTGGCTCCCGAAACTGTGCCATTAAGACAGGCGTTGTTGAATAAATTGGATTTTCATCGCCGTGGCTGCGAACTGGCATGATACCGGCTGACTTCACCTCCGAAAATTGCCGTGCCCTACAAACATACCGAGAGTCGCCGCCACAAGCTTACCAAGCCTAAATACAAGGTGACCAACTGGCCCGAATACAACGACCCATTGCGTCAGCGCGGTGACATGATGATCTGGATTACTGAAGAGGCGGTTGAGCAGTGGCATCCTGTCAAACTGTGCGCTCGTGGCAGGCCACAGGTGTATTCCGATCACGCCATTGAGACGGCTATTTTGTTCGCCAAGTATTCCACCTGGCGCTATACCAACCGAAGGCTTCATGAATTCGCTGACGCGTCTCATGAAGGTCATAATCGCCGAGGGCGCCTCCACCTTGCAATAGAAGTGCGATGCTCTTCAAGAAAGTCTTTTCGTGATCTATTTTCTTGACACGAAATCTGGATGTCCCACGGTGACTGGGTACTCACTGACCATGATCACCTTTCCTCCAGGCCCATGGTGCAATCGGTGCTTTGTCGCTCCACAGTCCCTGTCGACGTGACCGGGCACCAAGTGCGGCTTGCTCATATATGTGACGGTCGTCGATGGACTGTTCCTTGGAGTATTTCCGGTGCCACCAAGCAAGGCCAGCCTCGACTTGGCTCAATCCCGCATCAAATGTCTTTCTGCACTTTCCAGAGCAGTTTGGTGGCGCCACCATCACTTTGCCCACGATTCGCCGGGAGTGGTCACGTTTGTCCCAGAAAATATCGACCTCTTTGTTGAATACCAAGCGCAGGAGATTGTCTTTTGAGACTTGGCCGAAGGGTTGTTTAATCTCCGGAGCATCTATGCCTGCCACCCGGAGCTTGTGCTGATGCTTGTTGCCATCAAGCACGGTGATGGTCTCACCATCAGTAACGCCAACAACATGCCCCATCAGCACTTCGGCGCACACAGGACCTGCCCCTAACAACACGACCATTGCCCACGTAAATTGCCTCATTTGGTGTCCCCCATAGAAATACAGCAGCTATTGATGGCCAATGGATTACGCGTAAACCCATTCAATGCGGATCAGCGATACGGTGGTGCTTGATGACCACAACAACAGGATGGGCGACGTGTACCGGCACTAGCTGAAACTGGGCCAAGCGAACGAGAAACAAATGACATTGTGCCAACAGCCAGCGGTATATTCTTGCTGTGGCCTCCGCGCGGGCCAGCCTCGTAGGCCTTACCAACCCTGGACTCCGGCAGATTCCCGTCATGCCCGTGCCAGCCCAAGGAAAGTCTTATTTTTTCTTGACCGCAGCTTTGAACGCTTTGACTGGCGTGGCGGGCTTGGCAGGTGCTGCCACCTTGGAGGCAACTTTGGCCGGTGCCTTGACAGGGGCCTTTGCAACCGCTTTGACCGTTGCTTTCGAGGCAGCTTTTGCTTTGGCAGGAGCCGGTGCGGCAACCGGTGCAGGTGCAGCTTTTAGGGCAGCGCGCTGATCACGCAAAGCTTTGATGTCTGCAACAAGCTTGTCTTTACGCTCGGTCAGCTTGGCAATGTTGGCTGTGATCCTGAAAATGGCCTGGGCAGTCTTGGAGACTGCTGCCTTCTTGGCAGGGGTCTTGGCCGCTGGTTGGGCTGTCTTCACCATAGGTGCCGATTTCTTGGAAGTTGCTACAGCCCTGGGAGCTGCCTTTTTTGCTGTCGCCATGTTGAGTTGTTCCTTGATAGTTTGACTAGCAGTAAAAATTTGCCAGCGACGTATTGTCATCAATCTTTCATATGGCATGTAGCCATTGAACAGGCCGGGGTGCGGTGACTGTCAAGCCCGAACCAGTCGCAGCAGGGTGATCTCGGAGGGTGCACCAAAACGCTTGGGTGGTCCCCAATATCCGGTACCCCTACTGGTATACACCCACAGGGACTGCAGCCTGTGCAGTCCAGCCGTGAAGGGTTGCTGAAATTTTACGAAGTGGTTCCACGGCCAAAATTGCCCGCCATGCGTGTGGCCGGACAATTGCAGATCAAAACCGGCCTGCAATGCCGCATTCGCACTGCGGGGCTGATGGGCCAGCAACAACTTGAACACTGTGTTGTCAGGCACCCCGGCCATCGCCAGGGCAGGGTCACTGCGATGGCTATTGTCGAAGTGATCGGCGTTGAAGTCGGTCACACCAGCCACCACCATTAAGACTTGTTCGAGGTCTTGTGTGTCACACTGGTGATGAATCAGAACATGCTCATTCATCAGCACACTAATGCCCAGGCCACGCAGGGCATCGATCCAGTCATGAGCCCCGGAGTAATACTCATGGTTGCCGGTGACAAAGAAGCTGCCGTGTGTGGACGTCAAGTTCACTAGAGGCAACACGTCACGTCCCAACTCGGCAACACTGCCATCCACCAGGTCACCCGTGATGGCGACCAGGTCGGCATCCAGGCTGTTGACCCTGGCCACGATGCGTTGCAAATACGGACCTTTGATGGTGGGCCCCAGATGAATGTCACTGATCTGCGCAATCAGAAAACCTTGCAAGGCCGCGGGCAGGTTGGCAATTGGCACGTCGACCTTCATCACCTCAGCGGTGCGACGCGCATTGAAAAATCCCCACAATGTCACCAGCAGTCCCAACACTGGCACCATCAACGCCGTGTCAGCGCGTAAGCTCGTTGATGGAGTCACTGGAACCACTGAAGGCCAAAGTCTATGGAAGCCCTGGGCTGTCAACAGCGCGACTTCACGCAGCAAAGCCAGTACAAACAGAGAAGAGCCGAGCCCCATGCATAGCAGACCCAACCAGGTCAGAACATTAGACAATATCGGTCTCGCGATGCGCTGACCTATGAATCCCATGGGCAGCAACAGTGCCGATAGCAGCAGCAACATCAACAGAGCCATACCCAGTAACGGGTGAACTGCCGCCAGATCGGGTGCAACCGTCCAGCCGACAAAGGCGTGCAGCAGGAAAGAAATCAGGAACAGGGAGTCGACGGACATTCGGGTGGACGCATAGACAACAGGCCCATGCACAACAGTTTCAATGAACCCAGATGATGCCGTTTGGACTTGATTCAAGACAACCGGCACGATGCCTCCATCAAAACCTGCATCTTGCACGGGTACTGAAGACAGGAGCCACAAACTATCTCTACCAATTGGTGTAGGAATTTGCTCGAGCTGTCGATTCACCAAGTTAAGCTGCAAAGTGACAGTAAGCGTCTAGGCACGGTCAAGGTGCCGTGCCTAGACGCTTGCTGACGCACAATGATAGCGGGCACCTCGTCGCTGGTATAGAGCAAGGTGGTCCTGGACGAATCAGATCGGATATTGGTGTAGCCTGTGCTAGTTGGCAGTGGTCTGACGGAGTGCAAAATGGTGCTTGAGAACTGGTTTTGATGACCTGTGGATGAACTGAAGGTCAGCAACGGAGAGAATCCTAGACCCGCTGTGCAGCGGTTCCTGACATAGGTTTCCCCGAAATGCTCACTCCAGACCAGTCAGTCACTCCAGTAGCATGACCGTCAGCAATGTGGCGTCGATTTCGCGGACAGTAGCACCCGCCAATGGCCAGTGCCGGGTGCTAACGGTTGGCAGCTTCCGGGTAACAGAAAGATTTTCACTGCCGATGTGCCATGAAACTGTCGATCAATCGGCGGCACCCGATGCGTATTGCTGACGTTCGCTGCGGAGAAGTCTGCAACATGTCTGCAGCGAAGGCCACCAATTGCATGTTTAGAGAATGCCATATTTACAGCTATTAGTGGTTTGAGACTAGCGACTAGACTGCAAATTACGACTGATTGCTTGTCACACAACCTCTTGGCTTCAGATGTAGCGCGTTCGATCTGAATTTGATGGGTCTTAATCAACCATAAGACGGCTGCACCAATAAATATGAAAAATGCACCAAACCAGTATCCATGCCTCACACCTTTAACCAGACTTTCACCATTTCAGAGGGCTGTAGCAGCCTCGATCACTTTTTGAATTTGAGTCTCTTTTAGTCGGTCGTTGGGCCTGTTCAGAGGATGTACCGGGGAGAGTTCAAGTTAAGTGTCCGTTTTTTGCGCAATTGTGGGGCTGATTCATTGGTATTGGCACGGTGTTTGCTTTTCGTATATTGCAAGAATGGCGATTTGTGCAGCGATGCACAAACGCTCTAGCGTAGGGGCACTAGGGTTCCGGTTGTTCATCGTTGGATGTGAGCAATGTCTGGTCCGAGAGTGTTCCGGCCTCGCAAGGGGCTCCACGGAGGGATAAAAGCCCGGGAGAACGATGTACAGATCGTCTCTTCCTGCGCACTTTATCCACTACAGGAGCTTCTTCATGCGTTCAACAGGTTTTACTCCCTCAAATCCCGGCACGTCTTCCCTGCTGAGCCGTCTGACCAAACCAGTCATGGGCTTGGCTATGTCGTTGGTGGCTGCCAGCAGTTTTGCTGCAGGATCTTCCACGATCAAGCTTGGAACTGTCGTCTGGATTGGTTACGGCCCCTTCTATGTCGCCGAAGCCCTGGATCTGTACAAGAAGTACAACCTGAAGGTGTCTTTGCAGGTGTTTTCAGATCCAGCACTGATTCCTTCAGCGATTGCCTCTGGTGCGATCGACGGTGGTCACCTCACCTATGACCAGGTGGTGGGCCAAGTCGCTGGTGGCAACGCACAGAAAGTGGTCATGCCCATTGACTACTCCAATGGCGGCGACGCCATCGTGGCAGACGCCAGCGTCAAGACAGTCAAGGACTTCAAAGGCAAAAAGGTCGGCTTCAACCCTTTGTCACCTTCTGACTTTTTGCTTTCCTACGCGCTCAAAATCAATGGTCTGACCGATAAAGACATCACGCCTGTGAGCATGACGCCTGAGGCTGTGCCCGCTGCCATGGCTTCCGGTGAAATGCCCATTGGTGTGACTTATGAACCCAGCCTGTCGCAGATTCTCAGCCAGGGAGGTGGCAAGAAGTTCAAGGTGGTGTTTTCGTCTAAGAACGCGCCTGGCCTGATTGCGGATGTGATGGTGTTTGATGAGAAGGTTATCAAGGCCAAGCCAACTGAGATCACAGGCATCATTAAAGGCTACCTTGACGGTCTGGCTTACATGAAGGCCAAACCAGATGAAGCAGCGAAGATCATCGGCAAGTTCATGGGCGTGACACCCAAGGAAGTGAAAGAGCAACTCTCTGGCGTGTACAACATCCCGATGAGCGAAATGCCAAAAGCCTTTGTCAAGGCCAAAGAGACCACTTCGTACTACGCCAGCGGTGACATCATCAGCCAACTGCTGTTGAGCAAAGGCCAGATCAAGGCAGTTCCGCCGACAGAAGCCACTTTCGACGCTCAGTTTGTCACGGCCTTGACGAAGAAATAAGTCGTTTGATCTAGGGGTATGCAAAGGTGCCCGAAACACGGCGCCTTTGCCCGATCTGCATATTATTGACGAGGTTTTTTGATGTCGAAAGTTTTTAGATATGACGATGGTGTCACCCCCAATGTCGCCGCGATCTCATTCACACTGGTCGGGTATGTTGTCGGCGTCGCCATGCTTGGACATGACAACTGGATCGTCAATGCGGCGGGGGTGATTCTGGTCGCGCAGACGTTGATCTGGTCGGCCTATTACATCCATGAATTTGCCCACAACGCGATCTTCAAATCCGGTGCGACCAATGAGCGCTGGGGCACCCTGATGAGCTGGATCAACGGCAGTTGTTATGCCACATTTGATGACATGCGCAGAAAGCATATGCGCCACCATGTGGAGCGTGCGGATGTGATCACTTTTGACGTACAGGGTTTTTTGAAGCGCTCGCCGAGCTGGTTTCGCAATGTCATTCTGGCGCTGGAGTGGGCCTACATTCCCGCAGTGGAGTTCCTGATGCGGGCTTTTGTTATGGCGTTGCCGTTTCAGGATGAGCGCAAACGCCGTGCTCGGGGCAGGATATTGGGCATTGCGGCCATTCGTTTGCTCGCCTTTGCACTGATGGCCTGGTGGTCTCTCAAGGCACTGGTGTTGTATTTTCTGGCCTATCTGGTGTTTGTGACAATTTTGCGCTTTGCAGATTGCTTCCAGCACACCTATGACGCTTACCCCATTCTCGATAGCCAGCCGATTCCGAAAGACAAAGTGCGTGACCGCGTCTATGAGCAGGCCAATACTTTCAGCAACGTCGTGGGGTTGAACAACAAATGGCTGAACCTGATCTGGCTGAACTTCGGCTACCACAACGCGCACCATGAGCGGCCCACCGCACCCTGGCATCGCCTGCCAGCGTTCCATCGCGAGCTGTATCCCGATGACTATGCCCAGCTGACTCCGGTGGTTGAATTGCTGCGCAGTTTTCACGTGAACCGTGTCACACGCATCCTGGCCAAGGATTATGGACAGGTGCAGCCACCAGGCACGCCTGGTCGGGCGGATGGGTTCCTTGGTGCAGTTGGTGTGTCGTTTCTAACGGCTGTGTAACGTGAAGCCTAGTTACGCCCTGTACAACAGAACGGTGGTGCTAACGGGAGCCGCGGGTGGCATCGGCCAAGGACTGGCGCGTGCATTCGCAACACAGGGCGCGCGCTTATGGCTAGTAGACCGGGTCGAAGAACCTTTGCTGGCGCTGGCTGAAACCTTGCGCCCTCGTGCCGAAATCCATACCTCGGTGTGTGATCTGTCCGATGACGGTCAGGTGGCTGCATTGGCGTCTTTGCTCCAAGCCCAACACCTGGGCGTGGATGTGCTGATCAACAACGCAGGCGTGGAATATCCAACTCCCTTGACCAACGACGCACCGGATGCCATGGCACACTGGGCAGGTTTGATGGATACCAACGTGGTAAGCATGGTTCGACTGACACGAGCCCTGCTGCCCCTCATGCACCAGGGGGCCAGCATCATCAACCAATCGTCCATCTGGGGCAAGACAGGTGTAGCGGATTTTTCTGCCTATGTGGCCAGCAAGCATGCGGTCATTGGCCTGACGCGCTCGCTGGCGTTTGAGTTGGCAGGGCGCGGTATCCGGGTCAACGCTGTGTGCCCCGGCTGGATTCGTACCGAAGCCGCGATGCGGTCGCTGGTCAGCATGGCGCAGCAGCGGGGTTGTGGCGAGGCGCTGGTCGAGCAGGAATTGCTCTCGCAGCAGGCAGTTCACACGATGTTGACACCTGACGACATCGCCGGGGTGTACCTGTTCCTGGCGAGTGTGGATGCGGCACCCCTCACTGGCCAGTCCATCGTGGTCAGTCATGGGGAGGTCATGGCATGAAGTTGACCGTTGATGTTTTGTCGCTCAAGGAACGCCTGGCACTGGTGACCGGCGCAAGTTCGGGCATCGGCCAGGCGACCGCCTTGGCGTTGGCCGGTGCCGGTGCCTCCGTGGTGCTTAACCACTTGGGCCAAGCTGCACAGGCCAGGGCGCTGGTGGCCGCCATCGAAGCGCTGGGCGTTCAGGCCTGGGCTATCGAAGCCGATGTGAGTTCTGCATCCGATGTCAATCGGCTGGCTCAGAAGGTAACAGATACCTGTGGAATGGTGGACGTGCTGGTGAACAACGCCGGCATCATTCAGGAAAGGTCCTTTCTGGAAACCTCAGAAGCTGACTGGGACCGGATGCTGGACACCGACCTCAAGTCGGTATTTCTGATGTCCAAAGCCTTTTTACCAGCAATGGTGGCGCAACAACGTGGTGTGATCATCAACATCGCCTCAGACCTTGGTCAACTCGGCAGAGCCGGGTATGCGCCTTACTGCGCAGCCAAGGCGGGTGTGATAGGGTTAACCAAATCGCTGGCCCGTGAGTTTGCGCCCCACATTCGGGTCAATGCGATTGCACCTGGGCCGGTCAACACGGCGATGGTGTCACTGCAGAGCATGAGCGCAGCGTCCATCGCCAAGGAATTGGAAATTCCACAGGCGCGTTTTGCAGAAACAGAGGAAATTGCCCAGACGGTCTTGTTTTTGGCCAGCGATATGTCGCGCTTTTATTGCGGGCAGGTACTTGGGCCCAACGGTGGCTCGTTCATGCCCTAGAGACCCTCACATGTCACCTACCCCATCTGATCGCCTGGCCGCCGGAGTGCTGTTGTTTTCCGCTTCGCTGTGGGGGTTGTCCTGGATGCCTCTGAAGTGGTTCATTGCGCAGGGGCTCAGTGGTCCCGTGGTGTCATTGCTGTCCTATGGACTGGTCGGCTTGTTTGCGCTGGTCGTGATCTGGCGAGACCGCGCCGCTTGGTGCGGCCAATGGCGTCTGATGCTGGCCTTGATCGTCGTGGGTGGCTGGGCAAATACCTCATTTGTCAACGCCCTGATGATGGGCGACGTGGTTCGGGTGATGTTTTTGTTTTACCTGTCGCCGGTGTGGTCTGTACTGGGCGGCTGGCTGTTTTTGAAAGAGCACATTCCAGCGTCGCGCTGGTCCGCCGTCGTGGCCGCCATCGTGGGCCTATGGATAGTGCTCGGGGGGGCAGGAGCGATGAGCTTGTCGCTCAATTTTGTCGATTTTCTGGCGCTCTCAGCTGGCTTCGCGTTTGCTGCCAACAACGTCATTGCACGGGCAGCCCAGGCGATTCCCATGCGCAGCAAAACCCTGGCGGTATTCACGGGTTGCGGGCTGATCTCACTGGCCACCACCACCACGTTGGGCCATCCTGTGCCCGACATCAGGCTTGGTGTCTGGCTGGCCATTCTGGCTTACGGATTTGGCTGGTTACTCCTGGCTACCGCGACCTGGCAGTTTGGCGTCACACATCTGGAA
The DNA here is from genome assembly GCA_031291305.1 of Rhodoferax sp. GTDB lineage: Bacteria > Pseudomonadota > Gammaproteobacteria > Burkholderiales > Burkholderiaceae_C > Rhodoferax. Next base: position 8,784 of record JARLJH010000062.1, read on the forward strand.
AGCAGTCGGGCGGGCGTAATTTTGCTGGCCGAACTGCTGGTCGCCGTGCTGAGCGCTTTGTGGTTCGGCGGCGAATCCCTCACCCCGATGGGTTGGGCAGGTGGCGCGCTGATTGCGATCGCCGCGTTGATAGAGGCAGTGGACTTCGGGCATACGCCAATGGCGGCTGCAACAAATACAACTGGAGAATGAAATGAGCAGTGTGATAAGTCAATCAACGGTCTGGATGAACCAGCTTTCCTGGATGGATTACCAGGCGCGTGTCCAACGTGATCAACCGCCCGTGTTGCTGCCTGTTGGGGCGCTGGAGCAACATGGTCCGCACCTGCCCTTGGGCACCGATGGTTTGCTGGCAAGTGCGGTGGCGGCGGATGCCGCTGCGTTGGTGGGCGGGCTGGTGGCACCAACGCTGAGTTACGGCTACAAGTCGCAACCCAAATGCGGCGGTGGTCAGCACTTTTGCGGTACCACCAGCGTCGATGCGGCCACGCTGATTGGTCAGGTGCGCGATGCGGTGCGGGAATTTGCGCGCCACGGTCTCACGAAATTGGTGGTGGTGAACGGCCATTACGAGAATCAGTGGTTTCTGATCGAAGGCATTGATCTTGGCCTGCGTGATGTAGGTCCTGGTGCCAAGCTGCAGGTGATGCGTCTGGAATACTGGGACTTTATGACGTCTGACACGTTGGGCGAGGTTTTTCCTGAAGGTTTTCCTGGTTTTGCACTGGAACACGCCGCAGTGATGGAAACATCCATGATGTTGCACTATCACCCCAGTCTTGTGCGCATGGACTTGCTGCCCAACGATGGGCCCGCTGACTTTCCACCCTATGAGATGTACCCACCGCGTACCGACTGGGTGCCAGCCTCGGGTGTGCTCTCATCGGCGCGTGGTGCTGACGCCGCCAAGGGGCAACTACTAGCCACAGAAGTGGCACAACGCATGGCGCAGGCAATTACCCATGGATTTACCCGCCCAGCAGCGTGAAACTGAACCCTCAATCCACCGCAATGTTGGTGATCGACATGCAACGCGACTTCTGCAGTCCCGGTGGCTATGCACAGCTTTTGGGCCTGGACATCTCGCGCATTCAGGCAGTGGTCGGCAAGGTTGGGCAACTGCTATTGGCTGCCCGAACTGCCGGACTGATGGTGGTGCACACACGCGAAGGTCACCTGCCTGACTTGTCGGACTGTCCGCCATCCAAGTTGCAGCGCAGCATTGCCGCTGGCGCAGCCATTGGAAGTGTGGGCCCCATGGGGCGACTGTTGATACAAGGCGAGTATGGACACGACTTTGTGGATGAGCTGCAGCCACTGCCAGGTGAGGTCGTGATCGACAAGCCCGGCTATGGTGCTTTTTACGCCACCCGACTGGGCAGCCTGCTGACCGAGCGCAATATCGAGCATCTCATCCTTTGCGGTGTAACCACCGAGGTCTGTGTGCACTCCACCTTGCGCGAAGCGGTAGATCGCGGCCACCGTTGTATCACCGTCTCCGATGCCACTGCCGCCAGTCAACCCGAACATCAGGCATCGGCGCTGAGCATGATCGGCGTCGAAGGCGGTATCTTCGGCCGCGTGACCAGCACCGCTGCATGTGTCACCATGCTCATGTCCAGCCAACAGGAGGCCTGAACCCATGACCCAAGCACTTCGAATTTGGCCACTACTCACCGCCACCCATCGCTACGAAAAGACCATCTCCACGTTCGGTCGAGGCCTGGGCCAGATGATCGACGCGCCGATCCTCGCATATCTGGTCGAGACAAAAAATGGCCGCATCCTGTATGACGTGGGTTGCGACCACCGCAAGATCAACGACCCCATTCAGCGTGCGCGCTATTACGACCCCACCACGTCGGTGATGGGGGCACCTGATATGCGCGAGGAACATCGTCTCCCGCACCACTTGGCACGCCTCGGCCTGACCCCGCTGGACGTGGATGTGATTTTTATCGGTCATCTGCACTTCGACCATGCAGGCGGTCTGAAAGAATTGCGACGCTGTGGCTGTGGCGCCGAGATTCATGTGCAACAGGACGAATGGGATGCCGCCAGCAGTGGAGAAGACCCCGCTGTGTTTGCGGACGACCTGATTGACGATGCCGGCGCGCCTCTGCAATTTCGCCTGCAACACGGTGAGTACGGGGTGTTACCCGGTGTCACGGCCATCAGCACGCCAGGGCACACTGCCGGCCACATGTCCATGTTGATCGAGCTGCCCAAAGGCCCACCCGTGTTACTGGCTGGAGATGCTGCCGACCTGCAGGAAAATATTGACGATGAAATCGCCCCAGGCACCTTGTGGCAGGGGCGCGAAGCTCAGGCGGTTGCCAGCATCCGCAAACTCAAAGCCTTGGCCACAGAAACCAATGCGCAGCTTTGGCCAAACCACGACATGGCTTTTTACCGACGTTTGCCGACGTTTCCAAAGGCTTGTGAATGAACCAGGTACCAGACCGCTACCGTGGGGTTTGGGCGCGCACCTTGCTCGAAACACCGCAGACCAAGGATGAAAGCACTTTTGTGCGCTGGGTTCAAACCAGTCTATGGCATGCGGATTTGCGTGTGCCCCTGGGTATATCCTCCAGCAGTTCCGCGCTGCAATTGGCTACCCAGCAAGGCTTTTGCGGCGTGACCGAGGTGAGCCAGTCTCTTAACGGTGAAGTGTGTACCTGGCATCGTAAAACCGATTTCCAGCCTCCCAGAACTGATGTGGATGCCGGTTGGATGGTGTTTGAAACCCCAGAGCGTGTCGTTGAGACTGGGGTTCATGCGCCTTACCGCGAAATATGGCAGCGCCTGCCGGATTCCATGAGTCGCTTCATTGTGTTGGGCGGGCTCAATGCACCAGGGCAAATGACAGCCGAACGGTTTCTGGTGGCAGGCGACTATGCCATCAGCGTTCGGCCACGGCCACGGGTATGGCCCGTCACGACCGTTGATTCGCCATCACTTCAGGGGGTGCTTCGGGCTAACCCGGAATTGGCGAGCGAGCTGCTGGACTTTGAGATTTCATTTGGACAGCTTGGACGCAATGGCTGGTCCATCGAACAGTCCACGTTGCCCGCGCTGTCCAAAACCAAATGGCCTTTGTCCTTACACAAAGTGAGCGATACCAGTGCAGTGCTTGAGGGCACCCGTTTACACGGGCAGTGGTCCATCGTGGAGTGGTCGTGCATCGAAAACAGCCTGTTGTTCGTCTGATGCACTAATGGTGTGCGTCGTTCACTGTTCTTGTGCATATCAGCAGGAGCCTTGGCCATCAAGGTCGAGCACGCTCTCAAATTCAATTGCATGTTGCTGTGAGACCACTTCAAAGCTGGCACTCAAGTTGCTTAGGTAGCTACAAGAGAGGGCGATGTGATCACCACAGCGCTTGACTTGTTAGACCGCTAGGGTTCCGAACATTGATTCGTTGGTGTTGTCTGGTCCGAGAGCTGTCGGCCACATCTGATGTGGCTCCACGGAGGGATAAAAGCCCGGGAGGAGATGGTGTATTCACCGTCCTCTCTTGGCTTTTTTCCCCTCACTACTGGAGCCCGCATGTCAAACACCCATTCGCAAGTTGCTAGACCGAGTATCTGGCGCATTGGCGGCCATCTGTCGCGCCAACAGTATTGGTCGTTTGCGGCAATTGGTTTGATCGTCCCCTTCACATGTTGGGCTGCGCTGTCAGCCTCTGGTTGGGTCGATCCCGTATTCATGCCTGGCCCAGCCAGCGTCATCAGTCGAATCTGGACTTGGCTGGTCGAGGACGATCTGACCGGCGATGCCATCATCAGCATTTACCGAGTTGCCGGAGGATTTGCTTTGTCAGCGGTCCTGGCATTACCCATTGGTCTGCTCATTGGGGCTTTCCGTCCTATCGAGGCGCTGCTCGAACCGCTGACTGACTTCATTCGTTACATGCCAGCGGTGGCCTTCATCCCGTTGGTCATGCTTTGGCTGGGCATCGGTGAGAGTGCCAAAATATCCATCATCTTTATCGGCACCTTCTTCCAGATGGTTTTGATGGTGGCAGATAACGTCCGTCTGGTACCTCTGGCGCAAATAGAGGCTGCACTCACCATGGGTGCGACACGTTACGAGATGATTCGACTGGTGCTGGCCCAGTCAGCTCGTCCGGCCATTCTTGACACCCTGCGCATCACGATGGGATGGGCGTGGACCTATCTGGTGGTGGCAGAACTCGTGGCAGCTAACTCGGGGCTTGGCTACGCCATCCTGAGAGCACAACGTTTCCTCAAAACCGACACGATATTCGCAGGGATCATCCTGATTGGTCTCATCGGACTGCTGATGGACCAAGGTTTCCGATGGTTGCACAGACGCCTGTATCCATGGGCACACACACGAGGCTAAAACCATGTCCAAAGTCATCATCAAAAACGTCGGGAAAATCTTCCCGCTCGCAGCGAGCCAGGTGCCTGCTCTCGAGGATGTAAACCTCACCATTGAGGACAACGAGTTTGTCACACTGGTCGGCGCGTCTGGTTGCGGCAAGTCGACGCTCCTCAGAATTCTCGCCGGATTGGAGTACCGAACCAGTGGGGAATTGACCTGTGATGGCCGCCCGATCAACGCCCCAGGCGCTGATCGGGCCATGGTGTTTCAGCACTACAGCCTGTACCCATGGCTGAGTGTGATTGACAACATCAAGTTCAGCCGTTTGCTCAAGGTGAATCGGGAAAACCTGAGCTCGTCTGATGTGGAAACCGCCTCCGGCAGGGCCGAAGCCTTGTTGAGCCTCATTGGCTTGAGCAAGGTGCGCGATGCGTATCCGAATCAGCTCTCGGGGGGCATGCAGCAGCGCGTTGCGATTGCCCGCGCCTTGATGGGCAGGCCGTCCATGCTGCTGATGGACGAGCCCTTTGGCGCACTGGATTCGCAAACCCGCGAGGTCATGCACGACCTGATCCTACATATTCACCGCATCGAAAAAACCACCATCGTGTTTGTGACGCATGACGTCGAAGAAGCGGTGTATCTTGGTCAAAGGGTGGTGCTGATGCAACCGCGTCCCGGCCATATCCATAGCATCTTCCCGGTGCCGCTGCCGGAGCGCCGTACCCAGGATATGAAGCACTCAGAACCATTTCGCCAATTGCGTGCCGAGATTTTGGTGCGCATCCGGGAGAGCACCGGCATCACGACCGATTTGGACATGCTTGAGCAACTCAATTTGCAGACTTCAGAGCTATGAACTGTCACGTCGCCCAACTCCAGCCACACCAACCAACCCTACACACATCATGTCCATAACCTTCGCCGATCTACCTGCCCTGGCCCGCGATGCCGTGCCAGAGGCTTCAGCCAAATTCAGCCCTGAACTCGTGCTGTGGGATGAGTCCCTGCCTGGCGGATGCCACTGGTCGGGCCTGCTGCGCCGGGGCAACACCCTGCGAGTCACGGATCTGCAGGGTACGGCCAATGTGGCAACGCTTTTTTTCAACCAGGAAGAGAAGACCGAACGCTACAACATGCCCGACACCCTGAAAGCCCAACACACCGCCTATCTTACGCAGGGCCATGTCTGCTACTCCGACATGGGGCGGGTGCTGTGCTCGATCACCGAGGACACCTGTGGCTGGCACGACACCTTTTCCGGCGTGCTCGATACCCCGCACATGATTCGCAAATACGGTGAGGCACGCTACCAGCAACACCGCAACTCCATGCACCGCAGCGGCTTGGATGGTCTGGTGGTTGAACTGAACAAATGGGGGCTGGGTCGCCGGGACCTGAACGCCAACGTCAATTTGTTCAGCAAAGTTGTGGCCGATGCAAGCGGCAAACTGGGTTTTGTCACCGAGCACCGGCAGCCTGGCCAATACGTCGATCTGCGCTTTGAGATGAACGTGCTGGTCTTGTTGTCAGCAGCGCCCCATCCGCTCGACCCCAACCCAAGTTATGCGCCCGGTTCGGTGCAACTCACGGCCTGGCGCTCCGGCACGGCGGGCGCCACCGATCCTTGCCGCCTGTCCTGCCCGGAGAACGACCGCGGCTTCATCAACACCGAACGCTGGTTTCTCTGACCCGCTTCAAGACCGATTGATCACGATGTACCCCCTATTTCGAGGAGCTGACATGTCTGTCCCACCCACCACCAGTTTGCTGGACCCCGCATTGGCCGAGATCGACACCACCGTGTTGGCGGGCGAGCCCTGGATGCATAAATTAACCAAGGGCCAGGTGTTCCGCATCGTCGACCTGGAGGGCAACCAGGCCGTGGACACCTTGTTCTACAGTGCGGATGACCCTGAAGAACACTACAGCCTGACACACACGATCCAGGCTCAGGGCGCGCTGTACCTCACCATGGGAACGGTGCTCATGTCGAGCGAAGGTCGCCCCATGCTCACCATTGTGGCCGACACCTGCGGCCGACACGACACGCTCGGCGGTGCCTGCTCCTGCGAGAGCAACACAGTGCGGTATGCGCTTGAAAAACGCGCCATGCACAGTTGTCGCGACAGCTTCATGGCAGCGCTGGCCAACAACCCCTATGGCCTGCACAAGCGTGACGTTGCCTCCAACATCAATTTTTTCATGAACGTGCCGGTGACACCGCAAGGCGGGCTGACATTTGAAGATGGTGTGTCGGCGCCGGGCAAGTATGTGGAAATGCGCGCCGAGATGGATGTGGTGGTGTTGATCTCCAATTGCCCGCAACTCAACAACCCGTGCAACGGCTACAACCCCACACCAGTGCGTTGCCTGGTCTGGAACCCGGCCTAAACAGCCTGCCCACCGGACGACCGGCGTGGCATTGATAAGGACGGCAAGACGACTTGCCAAAAGAACCTGGGTTTGCACATGTTCAACAAAGTACTCGTAGCCAATCGCGGCGCCATCGCTTGCAGGATCTTTCGCACGTTGCGCAAGATGGGTATTGCGTCAGTAGCTATATTTTCTGAAGCAGATGCGGATTCCGCGCACGTTGCCATGGCGGATGAGGCGGTGTGCGTGGGACCTGCCGCTGTTACCAGCAGCTATCTGGCCATGCACCGCATCATTGAGGCCGCACAGTCCACTGGCGCACAGGCGATTCACCCGGGCTATGGCTTTTTGTCCGAGAACGCGACGTTTGTCGAGATGTGCGAAGGCGCTGGCCTGGCGTTCATTGGCCCCACGCCGCAGCAGATGCGGTTGTTTGGCCTCAAACACACGGCGCGTGCCCTGGCCATGGAAGTGGGTGTGCCGCTGTTGCCTGGCACGGGCCTGCTGACGGACCTGGATGCAGCGCTACTACAAGCGCAACACATTGGCTACCCGGTGATGCTCAAAAGCAGTGCCGGGGGCGGTGGCATCGGAATGCAAATGTGCCGTGATGCGCATGACTTGTCGGCCGCCTTTGAGTCGGTGCGACGGCTGGCGCAGTCGAACTTTTCGGACGCCGGGGTGTTTCTGGAACGCTTCATCAGCGACGCCAGACACATTGAGGTGCAGATTTTTGGAGACGGCAAGGGTCAGGTGCTAGCCCTGGGTGAGCGTGACTGCTCGCTGCAGCGGCGCAACCAGAAGGTGGTGGAAGAAACACCAGCGCCCAACCTGCGTGCCGAGGTACGCCAGGCGCTGCTAGACACCGCTTGCAAGCTGGCGACCAAAGCCAGTTACCGATCGGCGGGCACGGTCGAATTTGTGGTTGATGCTGCGACCCAGGAGTTCTTTTTTCTGGAGGTCAACGCGCGTTTGCAGGTCGAACACGGCGTCACCGAGGCGGTGACCAGTATCGATCTGGTCGAGTGGATGGTGCGTCAGGCCAGTGGTGACATGCCGACGCTGGACACGTTCCAGGTGGTGGTGCGCGGGCATGCCATTCAGGCCCGGCTGTACGCAGAAGATCCGGCCAAGAACTTTCAGCCCTCCAGTGGTTTGCTGACCGAGGTGATCTTCCCGAAGAACATCCGGGTGGACACCTGGGTGGAGCGCGGCACGGAGGTTACCGCCCACTACGACCCGATGCTGGCCAAATTGATCGTTCACGCTGACGACCGTGCAGGGGCGATGCGCAAGCTGGAAGATGCATTAAACAACACCCACGTTGCCGGTCTGGAGTGCAACCTGGATTACCTGCGCACGGTGATGCGTTTCGAACCCTTCACCCAAGGCCGCCACACCACACGCAGCCTGTCGACTTTCATTGCGTTGAGCACCGCCATTGACGTCCTCAGCCCCGGTGTGCAAACCTCAGTGCAAGACTGGCCGGGACGCATTGGATTCTGGGACGTGGGTGTACCACCTTCCGGTCCCATGGATGCACTGGCGTTGCGGCTGGCCAACCGACTGGTTGGCAACCAGGAAGGCGACGCTGCCCTGGAGATCACGGTGGCAGGGCCCACCCTGAGCTTTCGCAGCACGCATCAACTGGCATTGACCGGCGCCCCGATGGAACTGACTTTGGATGGCGTGCCGGTGCCCATGGGCACGACGTTCAGCGTCAAGCCCGGTCAATGTTTGCGTATCGGACGGCTCTTCGGCGCTGGGTGCCGGGCCTATCTGGCTGTGGCTGGCGGTTTTGATGTGCCGGCTTATCTGGGCAGTGGCGCCACCTTCACACTCGGTCAGTTTGGTGGCCATGGTGGCCGCGTGCTGCGCGCTGGCGACGTGTTGCACACGGGCCAGGCATCTGGTCGACTCCCTATGACAGTCGCGGCCGCCAGCGATCTGACACCCATCTACAGCAGTCACTGGGACATTGGTGTGCTCGTTGGACCCCATGCCGACCCCGACTTTTTTACGCCAGACGACATGACGATGTTTTTCGCCACCAACTGGCAAGTGCACTACAACTCCAGCCGCACCGGTGTGCGCCTGATCGGACCCAAACCCACCTGGGCGCGCCGTGACGGTGGCGAGGCCGGTTTGCATCCGTCCAACATCCACGACAACGCCTATGCCATCGGCGCGATCGACTTTACCGGTGACATGCCGGTCATCTTGGGGCCGGATGGGCCCAGCCTGGGTGGTTTTGTCTGTCCCGCCACTGTGGTGCAGGCGGAGCTGTGGAAGCTGGGTCAGCTCGCCCCCGGCAACACGGTGCGCTTTGTGCCGATGCGTCATGACGAGGCGACAGCCTTGTTGCTGACCCAGCATCACGCGCTGGCTGACAACGTGCCGCCAACACCCACGATCTCTGACGCCGGATTAGCTTCAATAAATATAGCTGATAGCGCTGTATTGATGAAGGCTGCAGCCAAAAATGATCAAGTAGAAGTGGTGTACCGCCGTGCGGGGGATGCCTATGTGCTGATCGAATTCGGCGAACTCAAACTGGACCTGACGCTGCGCTTTCTGGTGCATGCCCTGATGGCACGGGTGCAAGCCATGCGTGATGCGGGTCTGGCGGGCATCATCGACCTCACGCCCGGCATACGTTCACTGCAGGTGCACTACGACCCGCTCAAGTTGCCCTTGACGCAACTGATGCACAGCCTGTTTCAGGCGCAGGACGGCCTGAGTGCCAGCACCGACATCACCGTGCCCAGTCGCACCGTGTGGTTGCCCCTGTCTTGGGACGACCCTGCCACACAACTGGCCATCGAAAAGTACATGCAGTCGGTGAACCCAGATGCGCCTTGGTGCCCAAGCAACATCGAGTTCATCCGGCGCATCAACGGTCTACCCGACATTCAGGCGGTCTATGACATTGTTTACCAGGCCAGTTATATGGTGCTGGGTCTGGGTGACGTGTACCTCGGCGCACCGGTGGCCACACCACTCGACCCACGGCATCGGCTGGTGACCACCAAGTACAACCCGGCGCGCACCTGGACGCCCGAGAACGCTGTGGGTATTGGTGGCGCTTACCTGTGTGTTTATGGCATGGAAGGCCCCGGGGGGTACCAGTTTGTCGGGCGTACGGTTCAGATGTGGAACCGCTGGCGAGAAACCCGTGAATTCACTGCAGGCAAGCCCTGGCTGCTGCGCTTTTTCGATCAAATCCGCTTCTACCCGATGGGCGCACAGGAACTGCTGGACTATCGCAAGGACTTCATCGCCGGGCGAGCAGAGTTGCGCATTGAAGAAGGCACGTTCAGCCTGTCGGACTACCAGCGCTATCTGGCTGACAACGCTGATGGCATTTCAAAGTTCAAGCAGGGCCAACAGTCGGCTTTTGAGGCCGAGCGTGAGCGCTGGCGACAAGCTGGCGTGTCTGAAGCGCCAGACACCGGAGCAGACGACGATGCCGCTGCCCGCACGGCAGCAGCCCAGGCGTTTGATGGCGAGGTGGTGGCCTCCCAGGTGTCCGGTGGCGTGTGGTTGGTACAAACAACCGTAGGTGCAGAAGTCAAAGCTGGCCAGGCCCTGCTGGTGATCGAATCCATGAAGATGGAAATCACCGTGCATGCGCCCTGCGACGGCCGCATTGAGCAGTTGCTCTGTGCCGAGGGACAGGCTGTGACAGCCGGGCAGGCGCTCGTGCTGATGCGTTGAAACGAATATTTTTTTGGAGACCAAGATGAGCCTGGACCTATCCATCCCCGCGCTGCGCGCCCGCTACCTGGATGGTAGCCTGACCCCTTTGCAACTGGTAGAAACCTTGCACGAACATATGCTGCAGGAAGATGACAAGCTGGATCGTCATATCTGGATCCGCCACCTGACGCTTGAGGAAATGCGAGCCCATGCGGTCAGGTTGCAGGAGCGTGACCCGGCCACCTTGCCCTTGTACGGCATCCCGTTTGCCATCAAAGACAATATTGATCTGGCTGGCATCCCGACCACGGCGGCCTGCCCCGATTACGCCTATACACCGCAAGTCAATGCCACCGTGGTGCAGCGTCTGATGGATGCTGGGGCGATTCCGGTGGGCAAGACCAATCTGGACCAGTTCGCCACCGGCCTGGTGGGTGTGCGCTCACCCTACGGTGCATGCAGCAACAGCATCAACCCTGACTACATCTCGGGTGGCTCCTCGGCCGGTTCGGCCGTGTCAGTGGCGCTGGGTCTGGCGAGTTTTTCTCTCGGTACCGACACCGCGGGCTCTGGCCGCGTGCCGGCCATGCTGAACAATCTGGTGGGCTTGAAACCGACATGTGGTCGCATCCCTGCCACGGGTGTGGTGCCCGCTTGCCGGACGCTGGATGCGGTTTCGGTTTTTGCACTGACCGCAGGTGATGCAGCGACGGTGCTTGCAGCCGCGCAGGGCGAGGACCCGCTGGACGCGTATTCGCGCACACTGGCTGGCCACGGCTTCAACTTTGGCGTCGCCAAGAGCTTTCGCTTTGGTGTTCCCCGCGCTGAAGACCTGCAATTCCACGGCAACCCGGACGGCCCGGCACAGTTCGCCCTGGCCGTTGCCCACCTGACGGCACTGGGTGGCACAGCCGTCGAGGTTGATCTGCGTCCTTTCCGGGCAGTGGCCACGCTTTTGTATGAGGGCCCCTGGGTGGCCGAGCGTTACCAGGCGATTCGCGCGTTCATTGAAGCCAGCCCCAACTCGCTGCATCCGGTGACGCGCGCCATCACCGAAAAAGGTATCCAGATCTCCGCTCCCGACACTTTTGCGGCGCTCTACAAGCTCAAGGCCTTGCAGCAGCAAACCCGGCCCGTGTGGGACGCCATTGACTGTCTGGTCACACCCACGGCCAGCACCGCTTACACCATCGCCGCGGTGGAGGCAGACCCGATTCGTCTCAACTCCAACCTGGGGCACTACACCAACTTCGTCAACCTGCTTGACCTCAGTGCCGTGGCTGTACCCACCGGTTTCATGACCGAAGCCATGGACCAAATGCCCTGGGGTGTCACCCTAGTGGCACCTGCAGGGCAAGATGTACCGCTGCTGTCACTGGCCGCTCGCCTCCATGCGCGAACGGTGCCCAACGTCGGCGCCACCTCACATGCACCACACAGGTTGACCAGCGCAACGCCCGACACCTCAGCTTTCCCTTCCGGCCAGGTGTGCGTGGCCGTATGCGGCGCGCACCTGAGTGGCTTGCCACTGAACTGGCAACTCACCCAACGCGGTGCGCGTCTGATTCAATCGACTCACAGCGCGCCTTGCTACAAGTTTTTTGCCCTCCCGGGCGGGCCGCCATACCGGCCAGGCATGTTACGGGTCGCCGACGGTGGCGCTGCCATTGAACTGGAAGTGTGGGAACTGCCAGCGCGGGAATTCGGCTCGTTTGTGGCTGGCATTCCAGCACCGCTGGGCATCGGCACGATTGAATTGGCGGACGGCAGTCTGGTGCAAGGCTTTGTCTGTGAGGCACTGGCCACCCAGGCGGCCAACGACATCAGCCATCTGGGCGGCTGGCGCGCTTACCTGCGCAGCATTGGCTAATGTCAGACCATGGCGCCATCCGCTCCTGACATCCTGCTCGCCGCCGTACGGGTGGTGTGTTGTCAGATCGCACCGCGCGTCGGCGAACTGGCTTACAACCGACGCCTGTGCGCACAGGCCATCCGCAACGCTGCACAGGACGGTGCACAACTGGTGGTGTTACCTGAGCTGGCGCAAAGCGGCTACGTCTTTGCCAACAAGGCTGAGGCACTCTCTTTGGCGGAGGCACTGGATGGAACGACTCTGCGTGAATGGCAGGAACTGGCCCATGAACTCAATCTGGTGCTGGTCGCAGGCTTTTGCGAGTTGCTTGATGGTAACGAGCTGAGCAATAGCGCCGTGCTGATCGACCCGACTGGCGTGCGATCGGTGTACCGCAAGGCACACCTGTGGGACCAGGAAAAGCGGTTTTTCACACCCGGCCATGCGTCACCCCCAGTGATTCAGACGCATCTGGGTCGTATCGGCATGGTCATCTGCTACGACCTTGAGTTTCCAGAATGGGTGCGTCTGGTTGCTCTGCAGGGCGCACAACTGCTTTGTGTCCCCACGAACTGGCCAGACGGTGGACATCCAACTGGTGAACGTCCGTCCGAAGTCGTGAGGGTGCAGGCCAATGCCGCTTTCAATCGGTTGTTTATTGCCGCCAGCGGTCGCTGTGGCACCGAGCGCGATGTGCCCTGGATCGGCGGCTCGGTCATCGTTGATTGCGATGGCTATCCGGTGGCGGGGCCGTTGGGCCCGGACGCGCCCGGTGCGGTGTGGGTCAGTCTGCCACTCAATGATGCCGACAACAAGTGGGTCAACGCCAACAACCACGTCTTGAATGACCGCAGGACGGACCTATACCCTGCATCTGACACTGCCTTTCCAAGGAGATCACCATGACCGCAACTGACACCGCTGCCCAAAGCCTTCCACGCTTTTGTGGGGTTCCCACGTTCATGCGTACGCCCTTGGTCCAGTCTCTCAGTGAATTCGACATCGGGATTGCCGGCATACCTTTTGACGGCGGTGTCAGCGCTCGCCCCGGGGCCCGTTACGGCCCACGCGAAATTCGCAACATGTCCACCTTGACGCGGGCCATCCACCATGTGACCGGCTTCAATCCGTTTGCGGCCTGCCGTGTCGGTGATGTGGGGGATGTGCCGTTTACCAACCTGTACGACTTGGAAAAGGCGCACGAGGAGATTCGCCAGTTTCTCCAACCCTTTTTTCAAAATGGCAAGAAGATGCTGATGGTGGGTGGCGATCACTCGGTTACCTACCCCATATTCCAGGCCATGCAGCCAGCGGTGCCATTGGGCATGGTTCACATCGATGCGCACACGGACACCTGGGACACGTTTGCCGGTTCAAAGTTCACTCATGGCTCTCCCTTCAGGCGTGCCGTCGAGGCGGGTTTGCTGGACCCCAGGCGAACTGTGCAGATTGGTATTCGTGGGGCTCAGAACTCTGACTCCGGATGGCGTTTTTCAATGGAATCCGGCATGCGGGTCATCTTCATTGAAGAATTTGATCTCATGGGGGTGGATGCCGTGATTGCGGAGGCCAGACTCGTCGTTGGGGATGGCCCAACCTACCTCTCCATTGATGTTGACGGGTTGGATCCTGTCTTTGCCCCTGGCACGGGAACACCTGAAATTGGCGGTCTGACCACTCGGGAGACACTCAAGCTGATCCGCGGTCTTGGCGGGCTTGACCTGCGCGGTGCGGATATCGTCGAAGTGGCTCCACCCTACGATCCGAGTGGTAACACGGCGCTTTTAGGCGCCACTTTGCTCTATGAAGCCCTATGCCTGTTGGCTGAGCGCTATCGCTAACTTTTGCGTATCGCTCAACATCAACTTCAATTTCCTGTTGAGCGGAGCTGTCTTGAAAATTGGTGCTATCAAAGTCTCAATTATCGAAGTGACCGCATCAAGTCTATCCATTTCACAGCTGTGAACCGTCTCGGTTCGTGGAGGCCAGCCTGGTTCGAAGTTCACCCAACTCAGACTCGAGGCCGCGAATTACTCCTAATTCAAGCAAATTCAACGCAGTCATCGGTAAGCATACGCATACCCGAATCGAGCGCTCATATTTTCCAAGTGAAACCTGAGCGGCCAAGTTATGGACCACCGGCTTTATACAGGCGAGCATCACTTGGTGATTTCAATGACCGGTATCAGGCTGGAATTTCCGCAAAATGAAATACAGTTTGGGGCACGTTCAAGTCCGAAACGAACGGCTGCTGATGGGTAATGAATTGGGGAACCAGTAAGCAGGCTGTCGTGTACACCCGCAATCAGCCTTCAGGAGCCAGCCAACTTTCTTCGACGCAGGCGTTCAAAAATGAAGGTCAGCAATGGAGCGCAGCGTACACCGGCACTGCAGCGTAAAGAGTCATCCACGGTAGTCTGCTTTGAGGTTGCCCATCTGCCTTCAAGGTTCGTGGCAATAAGCGCAACTCTTTGTTGCCGGGCGAATAGCGATGAGGCAATCTACGCAAATAGGCAATATTATGGTGCCGTGCATCAATAGATGCAGGAGCAATTTGGGCCTCATATTGCCAACTTAGCGGTCTCATCGTTTTCGCGCGGTCTAAGGGTCGGGGAATCTTGCCCAACTTGGATTGAACATACCATATTCAAAAATATGACCAGTCTTGAGTCTGAATCCATTGAAATTTTTCGGGAGGCGGCAGCCAGCGCACATAGTCCGGTGTTGATGTACTCGATCGGCAAAGATTCATCAGTGATGCTGCAGTTAGCGCGAAAGGCCTTTTACCCTGCCCCCCCCCCGTTCCCCTTGCTGCATATCGACACTGGCTGGAAGTTCAAGGCCATGTACGCCCACCGTGATCGCGTGGCTGCTGAAAGCGGCATGAAGCTATTAGTGCACACCAACCTAAATGGCGTTGCTGCTGGCGTGGGCCCTTTTACCCATGGCAGTAATTACCACACAGACGTTATGAAGACGCAGGGCTTGAAACAGGCCCTAGACCACTATGGTTTTGACATAGTGTTTGGTGGTGCCCGCCGTGACGAAGAAAGAAGTAGAGCCAAGGAACGAGTGTTTTCATTCCGCGGGGCGAGTCATCGCTGGGAACCGAAGAAACAACGCCCAGAACTTTGGAATTTGTACAACACTCACATTCGACCTGGTGAAACGATACGAGTTTTTCCCCTCAGCAACTGGACGGAACTGGACATCTGGCTGTACATACAGTCGGAGAATATTCCCATCGTTCCCTTATACCTTGCGGCGCAGCGCCCGGTGGTGAATCGGGGTGGACAGTGGCTCATGGTCGACGATGACCGCTTTCCGTTCGAGCTTGGCGAGAAAGTCGAATTGCGCAAAGTGCGCTTTCGCACTCTGGGTTGCTGGCCCCTAACGGCTGCCATTGAAAGTGATGCCGACACGCTGGCAGCCGTGATTGCCGAGACGTTCAACGCCCGCAGCTCCGAAAGACAAGGACGGCTAATCGACTCCGATCAGCCGGGTTCCATGGAAATGAAAAAACATGAGGGCTACTTCTGATGAGCACTCGGCACGAAAATGATGTCACAACGATTCTGGAGAGGCAAGCTAACAGCGTCGCTTTGCGTTTCATTACGTGCGGCAGCGTGGACGATGGAAAAAGCACACTGATTGGCCGTTTGCTTTACGAGTGCAAGGCAATTTTCGATGACCAGCTCCTGTCACTGGAGAGCGACTCCAGACAGTACGGTACCCAAGGTGAGAAGCTCGACTTTGCCTTATTGGTGGATGGCTTACAGGCCGAGCGGGAGCAAGGTATCACCATTGACGTCGCCTACCGCTTCTTTTCCAATAAACGTCGCCGCTTCATGGTGGCAGATACTCCAGGTCATGAGCAATACACCCGCAATATGGCAACCGGCGCCTCCACAGCCGATTTGGCCGTGATACTGATTGACGCGCGTAAAGGTGTTCTTACGCAGACTCGGCGTCACAGCCGCATTGTGTCCATGATGGGTATCCGCCACGTCGTATTGGCGGTGAACAAGATGGACCTAGTTGACTATAGTGAGGCAACTTTTGACGCTATCGTCGCCAGCTACCGTTCCTTTGCTGCTGAACTGGCATTCAGCAACATTCAGGCCATTCCTTTGTCGGGTCTGGAAGGAGACAACGTGCTACAACACAGTAGCCGTATGCCTTGGTACACCGGTTGCAGCTTAATGAATCATTTGGACACGGTGAATGTTCGCGGTCAGAGAAAAAGCGGTCCATTTCGTATGCCCATTCAATGGGTAAATCGCCCCAACCTTGATTTTCGCGGTTTTTGCGGTCGCGTTGCAGATGGTGCGATAAGGGTGGGAGACGCTGTGCGAGTATTGCCTTCAGGCATCCAAACACAGGTCAAATCCATTTGGGCGGGTTGCCAAGAAGTTCAAACCGCACACATTGGCGATGCTGTGACTTTGACCCTCAGAAAAGAAGTGGACGCCAGCCGGGGTGATGTGCTGGTTGCGCCCGAGTCTGCGCCCGAGGTGGCCGATCAGTTCGAGGTTAAGTTGATATGGATGAGTGAGAACAACTTGGTTCCCGGTCGACCGTACATCCTCAAGCTTGCTTGCAAGGAAGTGACGGCCACAGTAACAGATATCAAGTACCGCGAGGATGCAAACACCGGTGCTCACTTGGCCGCTAAAACGCTTGCTCTAAATGAAATTGCCAAGGTGAACCTGTCTGCCTGTATGCCTTTGGTGTTCGAACCATACGGTGTAAACCGCACGCTGGGTGGATTTATCCTGATTGATAAGCTCACGTTCGAGACCGTTGGCGCCGGGATGATCCGTTTTGCCTTGCGCCGGGCCAATAATATCCACTGGCAGGCGCTGGAGATCGACAAGTTTGCACGGGCTAAGCAAAAATTTCAGACGACTCGTTGCATCTGGTTCACCGGATTGTCGGGCTCGGGAAAATCCACCATCGCGAATCTGCTGGAAAAGCGCTTGTACGCCGAAGGTAAGCACACTTATGTATTGGACGGTGACAACGTCCGCCATGGTTTGAATCGTGACCTTGGTTTTACTGAAGTCGACCGTGTAGAAAACATCCGTCGTGTGGCGGAGGTGGCCAGAATTATGGTCGATGCGGGCTTGATCGTGCTGGTAAGTTTTATTTCGCCATTCCGTAGCGAGAGGCGCATGGCGCGAGACCTATTTTCCGACGGTGAGTTTGTAGAAGTGTTTGTGGATACCCCAATTGAGGAGTGCGAGAGCCGTGATACAAAAGGGCTCTACGCCAAAGCACGCAAAGGGGATTTGAAAAACTTTACGGGTATTGACAGCCCGTATGAGCAACCGGATGCGCCAGAAGTGCACCTGAAGACAATGGGTCACAGCCCAGAAGATTGCGTTGAACTTCTACTGAAGACTTTGAATTGAAGGACCCGATGGCAATCGGGTGTCGTATTCGTGAAGTTTGAGCCGTTCATACAATAGACGCTGCCGGAATGCCATTGGCTCGAATCCTAAAACCCTAACTCGCGCCAAACCAGCACCATGGCCGCCCGCAAGAACTTCAAACCAGGTGCCTCCCAGCTGCCATGAATGACCACGTGGCCACGCCAGCTTTGCTGCGCCAGACTACCTACATCGCTCTCAACACTCAAGGTCACTCGATACACTGCCCGATCCGGCACCAGTTGGCCATGCTTCTCACGTGTCATGATTGAGCCACCCACGTGGGCCGCCAACTGCCCATTGGGCAACAATCGGGAAGCATCCTGGTCAATTGCACTCACAACGAGTCTCAATACTGGGCCTTCCAGTCCATCGGTAAAAAAGCGTGCTTGATCACCCACTTTGACTCGGCTGACAGCATCCTCGTCCAGATAAGTTTCTACCTGCCAATGATCTGGTTTTACCAGAACGCCCAAGCGGTCGTGGTTACTGACCCACTCACCTGCTTTGAGATCTGGCTGCAAATCACGCAAAATGCCATTAAATGGCGCCGTCGGTACGTACAACGCCATGTCGGCCTGCACACTGTCGAGTTCTGCTTGCGCCGTCTTTTCCTCTTGCTCCAACACTTGAATGTTTTGTCGTTGCTCAGCATTCACACCGGCCGAGCTCGTCTGCCAGCGTAAGCGCTCCAGCCGAGCTTGTGCGCGGCGCCATCGCAGTCGGAGTTCAGGCGAGGTCAGTTCAAGTAAAACTTTTCCTGCACCCACTGAACTGCCTTCTGTCCACGGCAATGACACGATTTGTGCACCAGCTGGGGCATAGATTGGGAAAATTTCCACGGGTTTGAGACTGCCTGAAGCTGTTTGGCGCGTTGGCCAGGGAATGATAAACAGCAAAAGTAACACTCCTGCGAACCAGGCACTGCGCCGGGCTCGTGGACGTTGCCGCATCAGTGACAAAACACCAGGCGGTGAGCCCTCTTTAATCAACAAGCTCGGCCATGCCTTGATCTCGCTCCAGAATGGCAGCAGCACAAACCAGCCAATTTCCACGATGAATAGCATCACACCAACGGCTTTGATGAAAAATGCATACACCAACGCTGCAATACCCAGGAACACAACCAGCCGGTAAATCCAGGTGGCGTAGGCAAACAAAATCAGTCCGATGTGCCGTCGGCGAGGAAAATACTCTGGCGCTTGCAGGCCCAGATCAAATAACCTCTCTCGCATATCCCAGCGAGCCAACGCAAAAGCACGGTTGTGCAAATTGGGCATGTCGAGCCAATCTGATAACAAAAAGTAGCCATCAAAACGCATGAACGGACTGGTGTTGATAGCCAGTGTCGCGACCCAAGTGGTAGTAGCCAGCATGAAAGCAATGGATTTGGGGATACCTTCGGGCAACAAACCCCAGGCCAAAGTGGCCCAGACAGCAATCACCAGCTCAGTGACGACGCCTGCGGCCACTACAGACAAACGCTGGTGCCGATTCGCCAGCTTCCAGACCTCGTTGGTGTCTGTGTAAGCCACCGGAAACATCACCAAAAAAGCGACTCCCATGGCTGGCACCCGACATCCGTAACGCTTGGCGGTGAAGGCATGCCCGAGTTCATGCAGTACTTTGATGCCAACCAAGGTCGCCCCGTAACCCAACAGGCCATTCCAAGAAAAGGTATCCATCAAGGTGGCCGAAAACCGTCCCCAGTCCCGATACACCTCAAACAAGCCGACCCCCAGCGCTGCGAGGGTCAATTGCGCAAAACCGCGACTGTAGAAGGATGAAACAAAGCCAGTCCAGCGATCTAGCCAACCATCCGGATGGACCAGAGGAATGCGAAAGAACAAATAATGATGCAGAAGCCAGCTTCGCCAGTTGCCACGCATTCGGGCAAGTTGCACAGAAAACTGATGGGAACTATCGATCCCCGTGGGCTTTACCAGCTGGTTTAGCATTAAAAAATGCGCCACTGCTTCCACATCGGCAGCATCGGGACGCAAGGTGGTATTCGCGTTGACCGCATCCGCAATCGCTTGCGATTCATCGAGCGACCAATGGCTGATGATCTCAAAGGTCAGCCAGTCGAGCCGAAAAAACTGATTGCGCACCGGGTCCTGCAAAGTCCAACTAGGCTGGCCGTCGGCTAGATGGGGGCCGGGGTAGATGGCAAGTTCTTCGCGCAGCGTCGGCCAAGGCATGCCCTTACCACCCAATCATCTGTCGAATACCAGCGACCGGGCGGCGCAGAACCCAATAGGCCACCGGCACCCAGTTGCCGGAGAGCTTGGCCGTTCCTTTCAGACCGACCCGGTGCGCTGTTGGACTGTTCAGACTGGCGCGTACTCTGTAACCATAACTACCATCTGGGCGCTGCACCGCATCATAGGCGACGTAACGCACCCGGGCCGCTACGGAAGACATGGGGCTGGCGTTGAGATACAGACTCACTGGGGCACCAACAGATAGCGGCACCGCATCTCCAACTGCCAGCCAGGCTTCAACCTCAACGTCGTCCGGTGCGGCGATGCGCATGATGCGCTCTCCGGTGGCGACAGGCTTGCCAATCCATTCACTGGGATCATCAAACAAGGCCATTCCGGCTTGCGGCGCGAGGATGTGTGCCCGCTCTAATTGCCCCTTCAAATAATCAGCTTCAGCCTGACGCTCTTCAACCCTGCCCATGAGCAGAGCCAGTTGGCCTTTGTATTTGGCCTCTGTAACCGCCAGTAGTGCCGATTGGCGGTATTCCGCCTGAGCACTGGAGAGCGCCTGCTGGGCGACCTCCAGCTTGCTTTTGAGCGAGGCATCGTCAAAATTGAAGAGCGGCTGGCCAACCTTGACGATTTGATTGGGTTGAACCGAAAAGCTGCCGAGCACACCCTCGAGTGGCGCTCGGATGACAGCCGGGTTGGCAGGCACCAATTCACCAGGTGCCAAGACAGTGAGTCGGATGGGGAAGATCAACAGTGCAACAACCCCTGAAACCCACCACACACGCCGCTGCTTCCACCAAACCACATCCTTGCGGGCGTACCATTGATCGTGGGCTAATTGCAGCCAGCGACGCCAGGACCAAGGACTCGGGCGATGGCGTGCGTGCCAGGCAAAGGACCAAATCGCCATCCATTCCGCCAACAAGGCGACTTCCTGCTCTTGCCATGGGGTATCGCGTGCCAGCAGCAGGCCTCCCAACGGCGTGGCCGTTTTTTGCCCTATAACATCGAAGGCTACTGGCAACCAAAGGCCGTAGCCAGGTAGCCAGGATTCCCACTCCGGCACCAAGTCCTGCGGCAATTGCCCGCCACCCAGTTCGATGGGATGCGGGTTGTTGTCCAGTGAAACGCTTCGACAGACTCGATTCAGCCATTGGACATAAGGCGCATTGGCTTCGAGTTGCACCACACCAGACAAGGTTATGACACCCTCCTCTGCAACCCACAGGGCGCCTTGTCGATAAGGCACCAAGGTATGACTGTCATTGACGGCCAGAAAGCCAAGCTCGGGCACATTGTCGACTTGACGAGCGCGCCGTGATAGATCAAGAAGCACCCCCAGATCGTGCGCAGTTATCTCGCGCTTTTCTGGATTGTCAACTTGCATCTGCCCACCCACGCGCATAAAGCGCTCTATATCGAACACGTGTCATCTAAAACCTTAAGCAGCCCGACGAGAAATCATCATCCGATCTGTCCCTGGGGCATGACGATGGACCAAGCGAATTTGCTCGCTCAGGCTTGCACGTCCAACAGGAACGACGGTCCCTTTTGCAAAGTGCTTCGCATGCGGATCAAGTTCGTCAAGCTCACTTTGGGGTTTGGGGATCACCTTCTCCATCAACTTGGTTTTCTCACCAAGTCGTATATGAAACAAGGTTTCAACTTGACGACCTTCAGAATCACGTGCCACCACACGGATGGTGATGGAATCAGTGATGCCGATTGGAGGCTCTCCGCTGAACTTCCCGGTGACAGGATCGAAACTTAACCAAGAAGGCAATGCTTGGTCACTACCAGAACGATCACCTACGACAGTCGCTGAAAACCGAACGACGGCTGTGGCAGAGGTATGCGCAAAAGCGTCGACAGGGACAACAAAATTAAACGAGGTACCTCGGCCAAAGCTCTGATCAGGCACCCCTTTGAAAACCTGCAAGGCCGGCTGGTCGGCCGCAATCACCGCAATTTGAATAGCTCCGGGCCCTCTGCTCGTTAAGACTGGCGCGAAGTCGTTTGTCGTCGTGGTGAATCTAGACAAACTATCGCTGGCAGTTGTGAATTCGACTCTCAACTCTGATACAGGGTTGTTGCCAAGAAGTAACGTCCAACCGGCGTCAGATTCCACCAGAGGGATCGGTGACGAAGGACCAGCCACCCCTGATGACGGACCGGGAAACGCCGTATTTGGATCCATTGGCGACAACATCACCGCCGCCGTGTTTGCCGGCTCCGTGATAGCTTCCACAAGAGGAACCACAACCGGGGGAGCCTGAGGAGCCACAGCCGTCACAGTGAGATCGAACTGTGTGCTAACCGTTGCTCCCATGATGTCGGTCGCAGTTAATTTGACCGAAATCGTACCCAGGTCCGGATTGGATGGCACGCCGCTGAAGGTGCGAGAAATCGGATCAAACACCAGCCAACTTGGTAAGTGCGCACCATTGACCAGTGTTGCCGACAAAGTTTGAATATCGCCGAAATCAACATCAGCGAAGGTATTGACAGGTGCCACAAAGCTGAAGGGTTGATCCTGCAACGTCGATTGATTCTGTAACGCGGATTGCAAAGTTGGCGCGTCGTTGACCGAGGTTGAGACCACGCTGGTGGCGCTGTCGATCACCGCAGATGCAATACCGTCGCTGACGCTGACCGTGAAGGTGGTGGTCTCCGTCAGGGTCGGGTTGACGCGGTTCGCTGTGGGTGTAAA
>JARLJH010000063.1 GCA_031291305.1 Rhodoferax sp.
AAATTCAATCGGTGTTGCCAACACTCATAATATGTATTATTGCCACTACCTGAAGTTTTTATACGGCAGCGTAACTATTTGATTTCATTGACACAGCTCGACAGAAATGAGGAAATCTTCGGATTTGGTGTCGAACCCGGGTGGCCACCTGGAAACGCCAGGCTTCTTTTTCGTCTTCGCGCTTGCGATAGTGAAACGGTGCGTACTCTTTTTTAAAGCGATCAATCAAGTCGCTCAGTGATGTCTTTTCTGCATCAGATGCACTCTGGAAAACGCCCTTGTCGATATCAGCTTCGATTTTCCGAGCCCAAATTGCTGCATCGATTTTTCGCTCAAAGGTCTTTGACTGCGAAGGGTAGCCAGTCATCCGAACTGTTGCTTGCCATAGCCCGGATTCACGCTGTCGAAAGTTTGCCATCACAGTTCCCATGCATGGTTTTGATGGCGAAAAGTTTACTCTTACTGTGCCCGTTTTGTGCCGGATATTCTTTCTATTTCCTAAGAATGTTTCTAAGTTATTGATTTATATAATATTTATTATAAACAATTACACGCCTGGAAAGCGTGCGAGGGGTAAAACCCTCCGGGGGTTCGAATCCCCCCTGCTCCGCCAAAAAAACAACCCCGTGTCAGCAATGGCACGGGGTTTTGTTTTTGGGTGACTTGAGTCACTGAGGTGTCTGAATCATTTTCATGGCGGAACTCAGCAAAGCTGACACTTCGGTCATGTTGCCAGGCACGATCAGTGTCGTAGTCGCATCAGCAGCCACACGACTGTAGGCCTCCAGAGCCTTTTCTGCCACTTTGAGCTGCACGGCTTGCTCGCCGCCCGGCAGGCGAATCGCCGCTGCGACGCGCTCGATGGCTTCTGCGTTGGCCTGTGCCACAGCCAGAATGGAAGCAGCCTGGCCTTGTGCGTTGTTGATGACAGCTTGTTTTTCACCTTCAGAGCGGGCAATGAAGGCCTCGCGTTCCCCGGTGGCGATGTTGATCTGCTCCTGTCGACGGCCTTCGGACGCTGCGATCAATGCTCGCTTTTCACGCTCGGCAGTGATTTGTTGCTGCATG
The DNA here is from genome assembly GCA_031291305.1 of Rhodoferax sp. Taxonomy (GTDB): domain Bacteria; phylum Pseudomonadota; class Gammaproteobacteria; order Burkholderiales; family Burkholderiaceae_C; genus Rhodoferax. Next base: position 1,069 of record JARLJH010000063.1, read on the forward strand.
GCATGCAGGATCTCTTTCGGGGGTGTCAGGTCTTTGATCTCATAGCGCAGCACCTTGACGCCCCAATTCAGTGCCGCTTCGTCAATGGCCTGGACCACTTGGGAATTGATGATGGCGCGTTCTTCAAATGTTTTATCCAGTTCAAGCCTGCCAATGACCGAGCGCAACGTGGTTTGCGCCAGTTGCGAAATGGCGGTGATGTAGTTGCTGGACCCATAACTGGCGCGCATGGCATCCGTCACCTGAAAGTACAGGATGCCGTCCACCTGCAGCTGGGTGTTGTCGCGGGTAATACACACTTGGCTGGGTATGTCCAGTGGAATTTCTTTCAGTACGTGTTTGTAGGCCACTTTGTCGATAAAGGGCATCAAAAAATTCAAGCCGGGCGTGAGCGTACCGTTGTATTTACCCAGCCGCTCCACCACCCAGGCATGCTGCTGAGGAACTACTTTGATGGACTGCGATACAAAAATGACGGCAATCACGAATAGGACAATGGCAATTTCCATGGACGACTCCAATATTTATAAACCTAGCGTTTTCTTCAAAATCAAGCGGCTACCTACCACTTCGACAATGGTGTAGCTGCCACTCTCCGCAGATTCCTCGGGGGCTAAAACCGCGTCCCAGCGCGCCCCGCGGTAGTGCACGCTGCACGTGCCGTCATCATTGAAGGCATCGACATGCACCACTTCCCCAATATCCATGTTGACATCTCGGTTGGCACGTGCAGGAGCGACTGGCGGTTGAGAACCCTTGATACGCCGCCAGACCACAATGGAGCCACCACCCACCAGCGCAGCGATCACCCATTGCCAGGTGACGGCTACTCCGGCATGTGCGCCCAGTGCGGCAGCTACCAAGCCTACGGAAATCATCAGCATGTAAAACGTGCCAGTGACTAACTCCACCGCGATCAGGGCACCTGCGGCAAGCCACCAAAGCGTTGATTCGGCCATCTGAGTTTCCTGTAATGTTGTGACCTTACCATTTTCAGTTGAAAGCACGGCGGCTTTATCAAATCAAAGCCTTTAGTCCTTACACTTCGCGCCAATTTCTTCAATTATTGCTAGTCGCTGGAGCCTGCCATGAAATTTCGCTTTCCGATTGTCATCATCGACGAAGACTACCGCTCTGAAAACACCTCGGGCCTGGGCATCCGCGCCCTGGCGCAGGCCATTGAGACAGAAGGCTCGGAGGTACTGGGGGTCACCAGCTATGGCGACCTGAGCCAGTTTGCCCAGCAGCAAAGTCGCGCCAGTGCCTTCATCCTGTCCATTGACGACGAGGAGTTCACGCCCGGCCCGGAACTGGACCCTGCGGTGGTGAACCTACGTCACTTCATAGAAGAAGTGCGTCGCAAGAACCTGGACGTGCCGATCTATATCTATGGTGAGACCAAAACCTCGCGACACCTGCCCAACGACATCCTGCGGGAACTGCATGGCTTCATCCACATGTTTGAAGACACGCCCGAGTTTGTGGCGCGTCACATCATTCGCGAGGCCAAAAGTTACCTGGAAGGCGTACAACCGCCATTTTTCAAAGCCTTGCTGGATTACGCCGAGGATGGCTCGTACTCCTGGCATTGCCCCGGTCACTCGGGTGGTGTCGCTTTCTTGAAAAGCCCGGTAGGGCAGATGTACCACCAGTTCTATGGTGAAAACATGTTACGGGCCGACGTCTGCAATGCGGTGGAGGAACTGGGCCAGTTGCTTGATCACGACGGAGCCATCGGTAAAAGCGAACGCAATGCAGCGCGAATCTTCAATGCCGATCATTGCTTTTTTGTCACCAACGGCACCTCAACCAGCAACAAGATGGTCTGGCACCACACCGTGGCTCCCAATGACGTGGTTGTTGTTGACCGCAATTGCCACAAGTCGATCCTGCATGCCATCATCATGACAGGGGCGATTCCAGTGTTTTTGAAGCCGACGCGCAACCATTTTGGCATCATTGGACCGATTCCCAAAAGTGAGTTCGAGCCCGCCGCCATCAAGGCCAAGATCAAGGCCAACCCGTTGGTTAGGGAACATTTGCCCGACGTCAACGTGGACAAGATCAAGCCGCGTGTACTGACATTGACCCAATCGACCTACGATGGTGTGCTTTACAACACGCAAACTGTTAAAAACATGCTGGATGGCTATGTGGAGAACATTCACTTTGACGAAGCCTGGCTGCCACATGCCGCTTTTCACCCGTTTTACGGTTCCTACCATGCCATGGGCAAGCACCGTCCACGCCCCAAGCACGCCATGGTGTATGCCACCCAGTCCATTCACAAGTTGCTAGCAGGCATCAGCCAGGCCAGCCATGTGTTGGTGCAGGACTCTCAAACGGTCAAACTGGATAAACACTTGTTCAATGAGGCTTACCTGATGCACACCAGCACCAGCCCACAGTACAGCATCATTGCCAGCTGCGATGTGGCTGCGGCCATGATGGAGCCGCCCGGCGGCACCGCGCTGGTCGAAGAAAGCATTGCCGAAGCGCTGGACTTCCGCCGTGCCATGCGCAAGGTTGACCAGGAATACGGGGACGATTGGTGGTTCAAGGTCTGGGGTCCGGATAAATTGGCCGATGAAGGCATTGGCCGCGCTGACGATTGGGTCATCAAAGGCGAGTCACGCACCAACAAGAACGGTGTCAACTGGCATGGCTTTGGCAAGATGGCGACCGGTTTCAACATGCTCGATCCGATCAAATCAACCATCGTGACGCCGGGTATGGACCTGAACGGCAAGTTTGCCAAGACCGGCATTCCAGCATCTGTGGTGACCAAATTCCTGGCTGAGCACGGCGTGGTGGTGGAAAAAACCGGGCTGTACAGCTTTTTCATCATGTTCACCATCGGCATCACCAAAGGCCGCTGGAACAGCATGCTCACGGCCCTGGCGCAGTTCAAAGACGACTACGCAAAAAACCAACCCATGTGGCGCGTGTTGCCGGAGTTTTGCCAAAAGTATCCGAAGTACGAAAACATGGGCCTGGCCGATCTGTGCCAGCATATTCACCAGCTGTACGCCAGGTACGATATTGCCCGCCTGACCACCGACATGTACCTGAGCGACTTGACACCCGCCATGAAGCCCAGTGATGCCTACGCCCACATTGCGCTGCGCAAAACTGAGCGTGTGGAAATTGATCAATTGCTGGGCCGTACCACCGTCGGCCTGGTCACGCCGTACCCACCAGGCATCCCGCTGCTGATTCCGGGCGAGGTGTTCAACAAGAAGATCGTGGATTACCTGAAGTTCTCGCGCGAGTTCAATGCACAGTGCCCAGGGTTCGAAACTGACATCCACGGCTTGGTGGAAGAGGTGGGCGCAGATGGCGAAGTGCGCTACTTTGCCGACTGTGTCAAGGTCTGACAAGACCTTGATATGCTATCAAATAGATACCTACTAGCCCTTATAAATTAGGGGCTAGAGGCCGATTTTCCTTAAGAACCTGCAGACTCAACCACCGCTACGGCGGTCTGGCTGACACCGCAGTCCACATAGGAAATCTGGCCGGTCATGCCTGAGGCCAGGTCGCTGAGCAGGAATGCAGCGACATTGCCCACTTCGTCGATCGTCACATTGCGCTTGAGCGGTGAGGCCGCCGCTGAAATTCCCAGCAACTTACCAAAATCCTTGATGCCGCTGGCAGCCAGGGTTTTGATGGCACCCGCACTCAACCCGTTGACGCGAATGCCTTTGGCGCCTACCGCATCGGCCAGATAGCGCACCGATGATTCCAGCGACGCCTTGGCCAGCCCCATGGTGTTGTAGCTGGGCACCACGCGCACGCCACCCAGATAGGTCAGGGTCAGCAAAGACGAGGTGTCGTTCAGGTAGGGCAGGGCAGCTTTTGCCATAGCCGGAAAGCTGTAAGCACTGATGTCATGCGCGATGCGGAAATTTTCGCGCGTCAAACCATCCAGAAAGTTGCCGGCAATGGCCTCACGCGGGGCGTAGCCAATGCTGTGAACGAAGCCGTCGAATTTGGGCCAGTGCGCCGACAGATCAGCAAACAGCTTTTCAATTTGTGCGTCGTCACCAACGTCACAGTCAAAAATCAGCTTTGAATCAAAATCAGCGGCAAATTCGGTGATGCGATCCTTGAAACGCTCACCCACATAGCTGAATGCCAACTCGGCACCCTGCGCGCGGCAAGCTTTGGCAATGCCGTAAGCAATGGAGCGGTTGGACAAGACACCCGTGATCAATAATTTTTTGCCCGTCAAAAATCCCATATCGACCTTTTCAATTTTCTAGCTACAGGAAAGCACCGCAAAAGTCCCATGCTTTCATGGGAAAGTTGAATCAAAAGCCAACAACCTAGCAAATGAAACTGCAGTGACAGATGATGGAGAATTGTCGCATGCGTCGCCTCCTGTTTTTTGTGCTTTTGATTTGGGTCAACCCGCTATGGGCCGCGCATGGTTACGCCCTGTGGGGCGATTTGAAGTATCCAGCCGGTTTCGCGCACTTTGATTACGTGAACCCCGATGCACCCAAAGGGGGGGAGTTGCGGCTGGTGAGCAATTTGCGCGTCTCCACGTTTGATAAATACAACCCGTTCACCATCAAAGGCTCCGCCCCGGCCTACTTGTCTGACCTGATGTTTGACACCTTGCTGACCGGTTCTCTGGATGAAACCGGTTCAGGCTACGGCCTGCTGGCGCAAGACGTCAGTGTGCCAGCAGATGGCCTCAGCGCCACTTTCAAGTTACGCAAGGAGGCGCGTTTTCACAATGGCGACCCGGTGTTGGCTCAGGACGTCAAGTTCAGCTATGACGCGCTCATGGGCCCTTACACCTCGCCAGGCTATAAGACGCTGCTGGCCGACGTAGCCGGACTTGACGTGCTGGACGCCACCACCGTGCGTTATCGCTTCAAGAAGCCCAACCGCGAACTGCCTTTGACAGTGGGTGGCCTGCCGGTGTTCAGCCACGTCTGGGGGATGGAGAACGGTAGAGCCAAACGTTTTGATGAGATCGTCACCGACATCCCGATCGGCAGCGGCCCGTACAAAATTGGTCCAGTGCGCTTTGGCAAGGACATCACCTACGTGCGCGACCCGCATTACTGGGCCAAAGACCTGAATGTGCGCCGGGGCACCGCCAATTTTGATCGCATCACCGTCAAAATTTACAAGGATGGCACAGCCCGGCTCGAAGCTCTGAAAGCCGGCGAATTTGACCTGATGCGTTTCTTTTCTGCGGGCGACTGGGCACGGCGCGTCAACGGCAAGCGCTTTGATACCGGCGAACTCGTCAAGCGCGAGTATGTTCACCACCTGCCCACCGGCTTTCAGAGCTATGTGCTCAACACCCGGCGCGATCTGTTCAAGGATGTGCGGGTGCGCCAGGCGCTGGGTTTGACTCTGGATTTTGAGTGGATGAACCGCCAGCTGTTTTACAACGCCTATCAGCGCGTCAATGGTCTGTTTGGCAATACCGATTGCGAAGCCAGCGGCTTGCCCAGCGAGCAGGAGCTGGCATTGTTGGACCCCTGGCGTGGTCAGGTGCCGGGCGCCGTGTTTGGCCCGATGACCGTGCCGCCCAGTACCGCACCGCCATCGTCGCTGCGCGCCAATTTGCGTCAAGCACAAGCCCTGTTGAAGGCGGCTGGCTGGGACTATCACGACGGCGCTTTGCGCAATGCGCAGGGCAGGGCGTTCGACTTCGAGTACCTGGACAGCAATGAGAGCAGCGCCAGGGTGGTTACGCCCTGGGCTCGCAACCTGGAAAAACTCGGCATCACGCTCAGGTTCAGGCCGGTGGACTTTGCGCTGTACCAGCAGCGCTTGCAGAAGTTTGACTTTGATGTGACCTCTTTGGCCTATGGCGGCACCAACAACCCCGGACAGGAATATGCCGACCTGTTTGGATCCAAAGCCGCGGATCAGGAAGACTCCGGCAACATGTCCGGCATCAAAAACCCGGCCGTGGACGCACTGATCAGCCAGATGACCGCTGCCAAAACCAAGGCGCAACTGCTGCCCGCCTGTCGCGCGTTGGACCGCGTGATTGCCCACAGCCATGTGCTGATTCCCCAGTGGTCTGCCGGTACCCACCGCATGGTGTTCAACAACTGGCGCCTAGACCAGCCGCCCTCCATGCCACCCTACGCCCAGGGCGAAGGCTGGGCCATTGACACCTGGTGGGCCAGACCGGCATCGCCCAAATTGCCATAACCCATGCTGAGCTACATCCTTAAACGCCTGCTGCTGATGATCCCGACCTTGCTGGGCGTGTTGATGATCACCTTCCTGGTGATTCAGTTCGTTCCCGGCGGCCCCGTTGAGCAGTACTTGGCGGAGGCCAAGGCTGGTGTCGGCAAAGGTGCGGTGGCCGAAGGCGGCGGTTTGAGCTACCGTGGCGCGCAAGGTGTGGATCCCAAACGCATTGAACAAATCAAGGCACTGTATGGTTTTGACAAGCCCGCGCCTGAACGCTTTTTGAAGATGCTGGGGCAATTTGCCCGGTTCGACCTGGGCAGGAGCTTTTTTCAGAACAAAAGCGTGTCGGAACTGATCTGGGAAAAGCTACCGGTGTCGATCAGTTTGGGTTTGTGGACTTTTTTTATCAGCTACCTGATCGCGGTTCCGTTGGGCGTGGCCAAGGCAGTTCGTGCCGGCTCGAAGTTTGATCTAGTGACCACGCTGCTGGTGCTGGTCGGCTATGCCATTCCTGGGTTTGTGCTGGGCGTGGCGCTGCTGGTGATTTTTGGCGGCCAGTTGCAATGGTTTCCGCTGCGCGGCCTGACATCGAGTAACTGGGACGAACTAACCTGGGGCTCCCGCATCACCGATTACCTGTGGCACATCGCGATGCCGGTCACGGCCATGGTGCTGGGCAGCTTTGCGGTGACCACCATGCTGACGAAAAATGCGTTTCTGGAAGAAATCCGCAAGCAATACGTCGTCACCGCCTGTGCCAAGGGTCTGAGCGAGCGCCAGGTGTTGTGGAAACATGTTTTTCGCAACGCTTTGATTCCCATCGTCACGGGTTTCCCGGCCGCGTTCATCGGTGCTTTCTTCACCGGCTCGCTGTTGATCGAAACCCTGTTTTCTTTGGATGGCTTGGGCTTGCTGAGTTACGAGAGCGTCATTCGGCGCGACTACCCGGTGGTGCTTGGCACCTTGTATTTCTTCACGCTGATTGGTCTGGTGACCAAGTTGATTTCTGATTTGTCTTATGTTTGGGTGGACCCTCGTGTCAAGTTCGACTGACTCTGCAGCCAAGTCTCCCAGCCCGGGCCGTCGCGCCTGGCAGCGCTTTAAGCGCAATCGCCTTGGGTTTTGGAGCCTGATGATTTTTTGCGTTCTGGTGCTGCTGAGTCTGTTTGCCGAGGTCATCAGCAACGACCGGCCGCTTCTGGTGCGTTACCAGGGCAAGTTTTACATGCCCGTGCTGAAAGACTACTCAGAAAAAACCTTTGGTGGCGACTTTAATGCCAACACGGACTACCTGGACCCCTTTATCCGGGAGCGGCTGAGTAGCCACGGCAACTGGGCGTTGTTTGCGCCCAATCCTTATGGCTCGAAAACGCTGAATTACTTTGCCAAGTCGCCCAACCCGTCGGGGCCAACGCCGGAGAACTGGCTAGGCACGGATGATCGCGGTCGGGATTTGCTGGCGCAATTGATCTATGGTTTTCGCGTCAGTGTGTTGTTCGCGCTGGCACTGACCTTCATCGGCACGGTGCTGGGCATCGTCACCGGTGCCATTCAAGGTTTCTTTGGTGGCAAGACCGACCTGGCGTTTCAGCGGTTTATCGAAATCTGGGGCTCCATGCCCGAGTTGTACCTGCTGATCATCTTCAGCGCCGTGTTTGCACCCAGTCTGGCGCTGTTGCTGGTGCTATTGAGCCTGTTTGGTTGGATGGGCCTGTCTGACTATGTGCGCGCCGAGTTCTTGCGCAACCGCCAGTTGGACTACGTGCGGGCGGCGCGCTCGCTCGGGGTGAGCAACTGGCACATCATCACCCGTCATTTGATCCCCAACAGCATGACGCCAGTGGTGACGTTTCTGCCATTTCGCATGAGCGGCGCCATTCTGGCGCTGACATCGCTCGATTTTCTGGGCCTGGGTGTGCCGCCGGGCACACCGTCGCTGGGCGAACTGCTGTCACAAGGCAAAAACAACATCGACGCGTGGTGGATATCGCTGTTCACCTTTGCGGTGCTGGTCATCACGCTGTTGCTGCTGACCTTCATGGGAGACGCCTTGCGCGACGCGCTGGACCCACGCAAGGTGGATGTATGAGCGACAGCGCCGCGCCCCTGCTCAGCGTGCAAAACCTCTCGGTGCGTTTTGGCAGCCACACCGCCGTGCATGACATCAGTTTTGACATCGCACGAGGTGAAAAACTGGCGCTGGTTGGTGAGTCGGGCTCGGGTAAAACGGTGTCAGCGTTGAGCCTGCTACGTCTGGCGGCCAATGCACAAATCACCGGTAGGGCCTTATTTGACGGGCGGGAGCTGCTCTCATTACCAGAGCGTGAACTGCGCGCGATTCGTGGCCGCGACATCGCCATGATTTTTCAGGAGCCGATGACAGCTCTGAACCCGCTTATGAGTGTGGGTGACCAGATTGCCGAAGTTATTGTGTTAAAACAAGGCCTAGCCCCCGTCGCTTCTAGACAAGCAGCTATCGAACTACTAGCAGAGACCGGTATCGACGACCCGCAGCATCGTTATCGGGCCTACCCGCACCAACTCAGCGGTGGTCAACGCCAGCGTGCCATGATTGCCATGGCGCTGGCCTGCCAGCCCAAATTCCTGTTGGCCGACGAACCCACCACCGCGCTGGACGTGAGTCTGCGCGGCCAGATTCTTGACTTGCTGGATCGCCTGCAGCAACGGTATGGCATGGCGGTGCTGATGATCACGCACGACCTGAATCTGGTGCGCCGCTTCGCGGACCGGGTGGTGGTGATGGAGCGGGGCAACATCGTTGAGCAGGGTGCCACGCAAGTGTTGTTCGGCAATCCGCAGCACCCTTACACCCGCCGTCTCATGGCCAGTCGCCCCGAACGTGATCCGCTGGCGATTGAGGCACCACCCGCAGACACACCCGCGACCATGGTGGCACAAGGTCTACGCGTCAGCTACCCGACACCTTTGCCGGGACTGCGCGGCTGGTTCAAACGTGGCGAGTTTGTGGCGGTGCAAGGCGCAGACTTTGCGCTGGCACCAGGGCAGACGCTGGGCATCATGGGTGAGTCGGGTTCGGGCAAATCCACCTTAGCGTTGGCGGCGCTGGGCTTGCTGCCGTTTCAGGGGCAACTCACAGTCACGGGGCGTCAATGGGGCCAGGACGCAGCCAGAAACAAGGCACTGCGTCGGCAAATTCAGGTGGTGTTTCAGGATCCATTTTCTTCACTTTCGCCACGCATGACGGTGGAAGAAATCGTCGGCGAAGGTCTGGGCGTGCATGAGCCCGAGTTGTCAGTGGCCCAGCGACGCGAGCGCGTGATACAGGTCTTGCACGATGTCGGGCTGGACGCGGACACGGCCGGTTCTGTCACCGCATTGCTGGGACGATATCCTCACGAGTTTTCAGGCGGCCAGCGCCAGCGCTTGGCCATAGCCCGGGCGCTGATCATTCGTCCGCTGATGCTGGTGTTGGATGAACCTACCAGTGCACTGGACGTGACGGTGCAAAAGCAGGTCTTGCAATTGCTGCAAAGGCTGCAGCGTGAACGCGGCTTGAGCTATCTGCTTATCACGCACGATGTGGCGGTCATCCGTGCCATGGCCCACACGGTCCTGGTGATGAAAATGGGACAAGTCGTGGAATCGGGTCCGATAGATGCTGTGTTGACCCATCCAAACCATCACTACACCCAGATTTTGGTCAATGCAGCGGATTAAAGCGTTAAAAATCAAAGCTATTTAACGGCTTTTCAGGTACAATTTGCCGCTTCACGACCAAACGGGCGAGTCACTTCCGCCCGTTTTTTTTGGTCGATCGTTTTTGGTAGGCTGAAAATCAATCTGAGGTTTTGGTGGCGCTGAAAGAAATCGTTGAGCAAACTGTTATCGGCTTAGGCTATGACCTGGTGGAGATTGAACGCTCTGCTGGCGGTTTGCTGCGCGTCACCATTGACTTGCCTTGGTTGCCTCCGGTAGCGGGTGCAGCAGTGCCGGAGCAGTTTGTAACGGTCGAGGACTGTGAAAAAGTCACTCGGCAGTTGCAGTTTGCGCTGGAAGTGGATGCCATTGAGTACAAACGCTTGGAAGTGTCCTCTCCGGGTATTGATCGACCATTGCGACATCAGCAGGATTTTGAACGTTTTGCTGGTCAGGTGGTGGATATCACTTTGAAAGCTCCGTTAGGCGCTGCGGCATCAGGTCAGGTCAATGCCAACCGCAAGAAGTTCCGTGGTGTGCTAGAGCGTGCCGAACAGATCGTAGGCGCTGATGCGCCGGTCGCCGGTAGTTGGCAAATTGTCTGGCGTGATGAGCCAGAGGCCAAGCCCGGTGCCAGGATTAGTAAAAAACGGGCGCAGGCGCCCTTGCAAGCCTTGGGATTTACGCTAGATGAATTGCGTGATGCCCGACTGGCGCCGATCGTCAGCTTTAAAGGCCGGGGGCATGCTGGTGGTCTTGATGCCAGCAACGAAGAGTTTGAATCGAATTGAAACAGGAGAGTCATGGCATGAATCGCGAAATGTTGATGTTGGTGGACGCCATTTCACGTGAGAAAAACGTGGAGCGTGATGTGGTGTTTGGCGCTGTGGAAGCCGCGCTGGCACAAGCCACAAAAAAACTGTATGCCGGTGACGTGGATATTCGTGTATCCCTGAATCGCGACACTGGTGTCTATGAGACCTTTCGTCGCTGGCATGTTGTGCCTGACGAGGCCGGTCTGCAATTGCCAGATCAAGAAATATTGCTGTTTGAAGCTGTGGAGCAGATTCCGGATATCGAGGTCGATGAATATATCGAGGAGACTATCGAGTCCCTGCCGATTGGCCGCATTGGTGCCATGGCTGCCAAACAGGTCATCCTGCAAAAAATCCGCGATGCCGAGCGCGAAATGCTGCTCAATGACTTCATGTCGCGTGGTGACAAGATTTTTGTCGGCACCGTCAAGCGCATGGACAAGGGTGACCTGATCGTCGAGTCTGGCCGTGTCGAAGGTCGTCTGCGACGCAGCGAGATGATTCCGAAAGAGAACTTCCGCACCGGTGATCGGGTCCGCGCCATGATTATGGAAGTGGATTTGAACTTGCGTGGCGCGCCGATTGTGCTGTCGCGCTCGGCGCCCGAGTTCATGATTGAGCTGTTCCGTAACGAAGTGCCGGAAATTGAACAAGGCCTGCTGGAGATCAAATCCTGTGCCCGTGACGCCGGCTCACGTGCCAAGATCGCCGTGTTGTCACATGACAAGCGTGTGGATCCCATTGGTACCTGCGTTGGGGTGCGTGGTACACGCGTCAACGGTGTCACCAACGAGCTCGCTGGCGAGCGTGTGGATATTGTGTTGTGGAGCGAAGACCCTGCCCAGTTCGTGATCGGTGCTCTGGCGCCAGCCAACGTGTCCAGCATCGTGGTGGACGAAGAGCGCCATGCCATGGATGTGGTGGTGGATGAGGAAAACTTGGCGATTGCGATTGGCCGAGGTGGTCAGAACGTGCGTCTTGCCTCCGAGCTCACAGGTTGGAAGATCAATATTCTGGACGCGGCAGAATCCGCCCAAAAACAGGCTACGGAAGTGGATGCCAGCCGCGCCTTGTTCATGGAAAAGCTGGATGTTGACGAAGAAATTGCTGATTTGTTGATTGCTGAGGGCTTCATTAGTCTTGAACAGGTGGCCTATGTTCCGCTCGAAGAAATGCTGGAAATCGAAAGCTTTGACGAAGATACCGTCAACGAGCTTCGCACACGTGCCAAGGACGCGCTCTTGACGATGGAAATCGCCAACGAGGAAAATGTTGGAAAAGTGGCGACAGAGCTGCGTGATCTTGAAGGGCTGACATCTGAGCATATCAATCAGCTGGCTGAAAACGGGGTTCATACCCTGGATGAGCTGGCTGATCTGGCGGTGGATGAACTCACTGACATCACGGGACAGTCTGCAGAAGATGCCACGTCGATGATTATGAAAGCACGCGCTCACTGGTTTACCGGTGATGCAGCGTCACAAACGTCTTGAATCATGAATACAAAATTTCAGTAAAGGCCTCACGCCGCCCGCAGGGCTGCTTCGGCCGAAGCCAAAGGTTACCCCACAAATGTCCAGTATGACCGTTGCCGAGTTTGCAAACGAACTCAAAAAATCCACCGACAATTTGCTAGAGCAATTGAAGTCGGCTGGCGTGGCTAAATCAGCCCCGAGCGACACCCTCACAGAGGCTGACAAGCAGCGTCTGCTCGGGTTTCTTCAAACTGCTCACGGAACAGCCTCGGGTGAGCGAAAGAAGATCACCTTGGTCAAGAAGTCGACCACGGAGATCAAGCAAGCAGATGCCACCGGCAAGGCGCGTACGATTCAGGTCGAAGTGCGTAAGAAACGTACCTTTGTCCGTCGAGATGACGCACTGGACACACCTTTGGCGGCGCCTGTGCATGAGCACGAGCAAGCTGAAGAGGCCACTGATGCTGCTTCGCTAATTGATCGCGCTGAACTGACGCGCCGGGAAGAAGAAGCGAGTCGACAGGCGGAGCTGATTCGCCGTCAGGAAGAGGATCTGGCTGAACGTCGCCGCGTCAGGGAGGCTCAGGAAGCTGCAGCTCGTGAGGCAGCTGAGCAGGCTGCTGCAAAGGCGGCCCTGGCCTTGGCTGAACAGGAAATGGCGAGGGCTCAGGCCAAGCAGGCGACGGCTGAACCAGCCATGGCATCGGCGCTTAATGCAGCAGCGGATGCCGTAGTTGCAAAAACCAAGGCTGTTGCCGATGAAAAAGTAGCTGCGGAGCAACAGCTTCAGACCAAGGCGAAGGAAAAAGCCGCCGTCGAGTCAAAAAACCGTGCTGATGAAGAGCAGGCCCGTGCGGATGATCTGACCGACCGACGTCGCAAGGCTGAAGCCGAGGCTGCTGCGATTCGTTTAATGATGTCACAGCCTGGTAGAAAACTGCCTCCCAAGAAAGAAGAACCCAAGCCCGTGGCTGAGCCCACCAAAGCAGGCATCAAAGGCACCCTTCACAAGCCCGCAGGTAGTCCCGTAGTAAAACCCGCTGCACCGACTGCGCCAGGTGTGGCTGTGCCTCCCGGGGCAGGTAAAGAAGTTAAATCCGCCAAGCTCTCCAGCAGTTGGGCGGGTGACCCGGCCAAGAAAAAAGGTATTCCCACGCGCGGTGATACCGGCGCAGGTGCCGGTCGCAACAGCAACTGGCGCGGAGGGCCGCGTGGCCGCCGTGGTACCAATGATCGAGACCGCAATGACCAACACAGCCAGCCTGTGGCTGTTGAAGCGCGCGTGCTTGAAGTGCACGTGCCTGAAACCATTACCGTCGCTGAGCTTGCGCACAAGATGGCCGTGAAGGCTTCTGAGGTTATCAAACATTTGATGAAGCTCGGTCAGATGGTGACGATCAACCAGCCACTGGATCAGGATACCGCCATGATTTTGGTGGAGGAAATGGGTCACAAAGCCATTGTGGCCGCACTGGATGATCCTGAGGCCTTTACAGACGATGAGGTGTCTTTGCAGCAGGCGGAATCTTTGCCGAGAGCGCCGGTGGTCACTGTGATGGGTCACGTGGACCATGGCAAGACCTCGTTGCTCGACTACATCCGTCGCACCAAGGTGGCCTCGGGCGAAGCCGGTGGCATTACCCAGCACATTGGCGCTTACCACGTGGAAACAGCCCGTGGCGTGGTGTCGTTCCTCGACACCCCCGGCCACGAGGCGTTCACCGCCATGCGAGCGCGTGGTGCTCAAGCGACCGACATTGTGATTCTGGTGGTCGCTGCTGACGACGGTGTCATGCCGCAGACCAAGGAAGCTATTAAACACGCGAAAGCGGCCGGGGTGCCAATCGTGGTGGCTATCAACAAGATCGATAAACCTGATGCCAATCCGGAACGCGTCAAGAATGAGTTGGTGGTTGAAGAGGTGATCCCCGAAGACTTCGGCGGCAATTCACCTTTCGTCTCCGTGTCAGCCAAGACGGGTCAAGGCATTGACGAACTGCTTGAACAAGTGTTGCTACAGGCTGAAGTGCTTGAGCTCAAAGCGCCAGTGGATGCCATGGCCAAGGGGCTGGTGATTGAAGCCCAGTTGGACAAGGGCCGCGGTCCGGTAGCCACGGTTCTTGTGCAAAGCGGCACGCTCAAAACCGGTGATGTGGTGCTGGCGGGCCAGACCTATGGCCGCGTACGCGCCATGCTGGACGAAAACGGCAAATCCATCAAGTTGGCCGGTCCTTCGATACCTGTTGAAATCCAAGGTCTCACCGAAGTGCCGCAAGCCGGTGACGAGTTCATGGTGCTCTCTGACGAACGCCGTGCGCGTGAAATTGCCACCTACCGTGCTGGCAAATTCCGTCATACCAAGCTAGCCAAGCAACAAGCCGCTAAGCTGGAAAACATGTTCACCGACATGACCGCTGGCGAAGTCAAGATGGTGCCCATCATCGTCAAGGCCGATGTGCAGGGTTCGCAGGAAGCTTTGGCGCAGTCCTTACTCAAACTGTCCACCGACGAGATCAAGGTCCAACTGGTATATGCCGCTGTGGGCGGTATCAGTGAATCCGACGTGAATCTGGCCATTGCAGCCAAAGCCGTCATCATCGGCTTCAATACCCGCGCTGACGCTGGTGCACGGAAGCTGGCCGAGAGCAATGGTGTGGACATTCGCTACTACGACATTATTTATGACGCTGTGGATGACTTGAAGCTGGCCATGTCGGGCATGCTGACGCCGGACAAGAAGGAAGAAATCATTGGTACTGCCGAAATTCGTCAGATTTTCAAAGTGTCGAAGATCGGTTCCATTGCCGGTTGTATGGTCACGTCGGGCGTGGTGCGACGCAGCGCGCGCTTGCGTTTGCTGCGCCAGAATACCGTCATCTACACTGGCGAACTCGATTCGCTCAAGCGCTTCAAGGACGATGCCAAGGAAGTGCGCGAAGGCTTCGATTGCGGCTTGAACATCAAGAACTACAACGACATCCAAGAGGGTGACGTGTTGGAATTCTTTGAAATCCGCGAAGTGGCGCGTACCCTTTAAGCCAGCGAGAACCCACTGTGCGACAAAAAGCAGCCACCCCTAACCGCGCCTTCAAGGTGGCCGATCAGATCCAGCGTGATCTGACGGAACTGATCGCGCGCGAGTTGAAAGACCCGCGCGTCGGCATGGTGACGATTCAGGGTGTGGAGGTTACGCCGGACTACGCGCACGCCAAGGTATTTTTCAGTCTGCTGGCCGGTGACGTGAAGGCCTGTACCGAAGGATTGAACCAGGCAGCGGGCTTCTTGCGCGCTGGTTTATTCAAGCGACTGCATATTCACACCGTACCGACACTGCATTTCATTTATGACCAGACACCCGAGCGCGCTGCAGACATGAACGCGCTGATTGCGCGCGCGGTTGCCTCTCGGGTCAAGGACGACTGAACCACATGAATGCGCCGCGTGCACGGGTTGCCAGGCGCCCCGTGCATGGGGTGCTGCTGCTGGACAAACCTCTGGGTTGGTCCAGCAATGACATTTTGCAGAAAGTGAAATGGCTGTTGCGCGCTGAGAAGGCAGGCCATACCGGTACGCTTGATCCGCTGGCCAGTGGTGTCTTGCCCTTGTGTTTTGGCGCAGCTACCAAATTCAGCCAGTTGCAGTTGGATGCTGACAAGACCTACGAGGCCGTGATGCGCCTGGGGCAGAAAACCTGCACTGGTGACGCAGAAGGCGATGTGATTGAAACGCGGGCGGTGTCGGTGACACCTGAAGATGTGGCTCGGGTAGCGGCACAATTTGTCGGACCGATCCACCAGGTGCCACCGATGCACAGTGCCTTGAAGAAAGACGGTAAGGCATTGTACGAATATGCCAGGGCCGGTATGGAGGTAGAGCGGGTCGCCAGACAAGTTACTGTTCATGAGCTAAATGCGACTCTAGCCCAGATTGATAAAGGGCAGGAAGCTATTAGAATCATAGTTAAGTGCAGCAAGGGAACCTACATTCGCACGCTGGGCGAAGACATGGGTGAAGCGTTGGGATGCGGTGCTCACCTGAGTGCGTTGCGTCGCATAGGTACGGGCGGGTTTGATGTTTCGCAGTGCGTGACACTGGCAGAACTGGAAGCCATGACCGAAGAGCAACGCCTGGCCTGTATGTTGCCTGTGTCGTCCTTGTTGCCGGATCACGTGAACGTCACGCTGGACGACGACAATGCCGCCAGATTTTTGAGCGGATTGCGTCGGCGGGGCTCATGGCCCGATGCGGCGCAAGTCGCTGTGTACGCGGAAGGTGGCCAAGTGCTGTTGGGTACAGCGCATGTGGTGGCCGGTGAATTGATCCCCAGTCGGCTGCTGAGCCCGACTGAAATTGAACAGATGAAGCAAGCTATTTAAGAAAGTGAACCATGGCTCATAAACAAATCCGAAACATCGCGATCATCGCCCACGTTGACCACGGCAAAACCACCATGGTGGACCAGTTGCTACGCCAGTCCGGCACCTTTGCCGAACACGAAAAAGTCGTCGATACCGTGATGGACAACAATGCCATTGAAAAAGAGCGTGGCATCACAATTCTGGCCAAAAACTGCGCCGTGACCTGGCAAGGCACGCACATCAACATCGTAGACACCCCCGGACACGCCGACTTTGGCGGTGAGGTGGAGCGCGCTCTGAGCATGGTGGACGGCGTGGTGCTGCTGATTGATGCCCAAGAAGGCCCCATGCCACAGACCCGGTTCGTGACCAAGAAAGCGTTGGCTCTGGGTTTGAAGCCGATTTTGGTGGTCAACAAGGTGGACAAGCCCGGTGCGCGTCCCCAACACGTGGTGAACGCCGCGTTCGACTTGTTCGACAAGCTGGGTGCCACGGACGAACAGCTGGATTTCCCGGTGGTGTATGCCTCTGGTATCAACGGTTGGTCGTCGCTGGAAGAGGGTGGTCAGGGCGAACAGTGGGGTCCCGACATGTCGGCCTTGTTCAACACCGTCCTGGAGCATGTGCCGCACCAGCAAGGTGACCCTGCTGCGCCGCTGCAACTGCAAATTTCGGCGCTGGACTTCTCTACCTTTGTGGGCCGTATTGGCGTTGGCCGCATCAGCCAGGGCACCATCAAGCCGAATATGGACGTGATGGTCATGGAAGGTCCCGACGGCAAAGCCATCAAGGGACGTGTCAATCAAGTGCTGACTTTCCAGGGGCTGGATCGCGTGCAGACCACCGATGCCGGTCCCGGCGAAATCGTGCTGATCAATGGTATTACCGATATCGGTATTGGCGTCACGGTGACGGACCCGATCACCCCTATGCCGCTACCCATGCTCAAAGTGGATGAGCCCACACTGACCATGAATTTCTGCGTCAACACCAGCCCACTGGCCGGTCGCGAAGGCAAATTTGTCACCAGCCGTCAAATCTGGGACCGCCTGCAAAAGGAACTGCAGCACAACGTGGCGTTGCGGGTGAAAGAAACCGACGAAGAAGGTATTTTTGAAGTCATGGGTCGCGGCGAACTGCACCTGACCATCTTGCTGGAAAACATGCGCCGTGAAGGTTACGAAATGGCGGTATCCAAGCCACGCGTGATGTTCCGTGAGATTGATGGCGAAAAGTGCGAACCCATCGAAATGGTGACCGCCGACATCGAAGAGCAACACCAGGGTGGCGTGATGCAAGCTTTGGGCGAGCGCAAGGGTGAATTGGTGAACATGGAACCGGATGGCCGTGGTCGCGTTCGCCTGGAATACCGCATCCCCGCACGTGGTTTGATTGGTTTCTCCAATGAATTCCTGAACCTGACACGCGGCTCGGGCCTGATCAGCAACATTTTTGACAGCTACGAGCCACACAAGGGTGACATTGGTGGCCGCAAGAATGGCGTGCTGATTTCCATGGACGATGGCGAAATCTTCACCTATGCGCTGGGCAAACTCGATGACCGTGGCCGTATGTTTGTGCGTGCCAACGATCCGGTGTATGAAGGCATGATTGTGGGTATCCACAGCCGTGACAACGATCTGGTGGTCAACGCCACGCGCACCAAGCAGCTGACCAACTTCCGTGTCTCGGGCAAAGAAGACGCGATCAAGATCACACCGCCGATTGAGCTGACACTGGAATACGGTGTGGAGTTCATCGAAGACGACGAATTGGTCGAAATCACCCCCAAGAGCGTGCGCCTGCGTAAGCGTCATCTGAAGGAAAGCGACCGCAAGAAAGCCAGCCGTTCTTGATGGTTGATCGTCGCAGGAGCGCGTGTGGTCGCTGACCCACACGCTTTGCGGCCAACAGCTTGCGTTGTGTGACCGATCCTGTTTTTTTCAAGCCCGACCCCAAATTGCCAGCATTTCAATGTGATGACAGATGATGAAGGTCAGTCATAACCGCGCTGTGTTGATGATGGTCGCAGCGACCTTGATGTGGTCCATCGCGGGGGTCGTGACACGTCATCTGGAGCACGCGCAAAAATTTGAAGTCACGTTCTGGCGCAGCCTATTTACCGTGCTGAGCCTGCTGGTGATCCTGCCCTGGATGCAAGGGCGCGGCGTATTTGCGCGCATGCGCCGTGGCGGTGCTGCGTTATGGATCTCGGGACTATGCTGGTGCGGCATGTTCACGTTTTTCATGGTTGGGATCATGCTAACGACCGTTGCCAACGTGCTCGTGACCATGTCGCTGACGCCGTTGCTGACCGCCTTGGCTGCACGCATTTTTATCGGCCATCGTATTCCCATGCGCACCTGGATCGCCATTGGTGTGGCTGGATTTGGTATTGCCTACATGTATGGCAACCAGTTGGGGCAGGGTGTGAGCATGGCAGGCACCCTGGTTGCGCTATGCGTGCCAATCTCTGGTGCCGCCAATTGGACAGTGACACAGCACTCACACGCTCAGGGTCATGACGTGGACCTGATTCCGGCCATACTGATTGGTGCGCTCCTGTCGGTGCTGATCACATTGCCGCTGGCTTGGCCATTTCAGGCCTCCCACTGGGATCTGGGCTTGCTGGCGAGTCTGGGGTTGGTACAGCTAGCCATTCCGTGCACGATGGTGGTGATTTGCACCAAGGTACTGAAGGCACCTGAAGTGGCGCTTTTAGGCCTTTTGGAGGTGATTTTCGGTATCCTGTTGGCGTGGGTGGGTGCGGGAGAAGTACCAGGCCATGATGTGTTTGTCGGTGGTTCGCTGGTCATCAGCGCCTTGGTGGTCAATGAAATGGTCGGATGGAGGGGCAGGGCATGAAGGCATCGGCAGATGAGGTTCAGACCGAAGTCCGTGGACAGGTAGGGTTCATCACCTTGAACCGGCCTAGCGCACTGAATGCCCTGACGCTGCAGATGATCCGGACACTGACCGTCTGTTTGCTCACCTGGCGTGACAACCCGCATGTGCAGGCAGTGGCGATTCGTGGTAGCAACAAGGCAGGCCCCTTTGGCGCCTTTTGTGCCGGAGGTGACATCCGCTTTTTTCATCAGGCCTTGTTGTCGGGTGACCCGGCTCCGGAAGATTTCTTCACCGAGGAATACACCCTCAACCACCTGATTCACACTTACCCCAAGCCCTACATTGCTTTCATGGACGGTGTGGTCATGGGCGGTGGCATGGGTATCAGTCAAGGCGCGTCGCATCGTTTGGTCACGCGGCGCTCCAAAATCGCCATGCCCGAGACAACCATTGGGTTGTTCCCGGACGTCGGTGGTGGCTATTTTCTGAGCCGCTGCCCAGGCCATACCGGGGAGTGGCTGGCACTTACCGGTACGTCACTGACGGCGACAGAGGCGATAGCCCTGGGGCTGGCGGACCACTGCCTGGAAGCGACGCAACAAGTCGCAGCATGGGACGCACTGAGCCAGGTAAACCCCGCAGACAGTCAGCAATTGGCTCATTGGATTGCTTCATATTCAATAGCTAATAATCAAGAAGATATAGGGGCTAGAGGCGAAATTGACCATTATTTTTCTTTGGCATCCGTTGCCGAAATAATCAGCGCACTGGAAGCTGACGCCTCTGACTGGGCTCAGCATACCGCCCACCAGTTACGCCAACGTTCACCCTTGATGCTGCATGTGGCGCTGGAGCAGATTCGCCGCGCCCGCCACCAGAGTCTGGCCGACGACTTGCGCATGGAGCGCGACATGGTGAGACATTGCTTCTACCCACGTCACCTGGCTCGCAGTGGTGGCCAGACGGAAACGGCAGAAGGCATTCGTGCACTGGCAGTGGACAAGGACAACCAGCCTCAATGGCAGCCCGCGCGCATTGAAGATGTCAGACCGGAGATGGTACAGCCATTTTTTGACAGCCCGTGGATGCCACATTGCCATCCCTTACGCACGCTGCTCTGACCAATCTGATCGCTAACTCATCGGCAACGAAGTGCTTGGTGACGTGGGTTAGCGCGTACGTGACTTCATAGCGCGCTCCACTTCACGCTTGCCTTCGCGGTCCTTGATGGTGTCGCGTTTGTCGTGCTCGGCCTTGCCCTTGGCCAGCGCAATTTCGCATTTGATCTTGCCAGCTTTCCAGTGCAGGTTGATCGGCACCAAGGTGTAGCCTTTTTGTTCCACCTTGCCAATCAGGCGTTTGATTTCTTCCCTGTGCATCAGCAGCTTTCGGGTGCGCTGTTTGTCCGGGCTGATATGGGTAGAGGCTGTGCCCAGCGGGTGGATTTGCAGGCCGATGATGAATAGCTCGCCATTGCGAATCACTACGTAACCGTCAGTGAGTTGCACTTTGCCTTCGCGCAGCGATTTGACTTCCCAACCCTCCAGCACAATGCCAGCCTCAAACCGCTCCTCGAAAAAGTAATTGAAAGCCGCTTTTTTGTTGTCGGCAATGCGGGTTGCGGTGTCGGGTTTTTTGGCCATGAGGATAGAGCTTGGGGGGAATGAATGCGAGCAAGGCTTGACTACAATCCCGCGCAAACCTCCATTCTATGAAAACTGTCAAAAAGTCCGTTTTAATCTGGTACAGCCCTGCAGAAATGTACCGATTGGTGGTTGACGTAGCGGCTTACCCAGAGTTTTTGCCCTGGTGCGATAAAGGTCGGGTCGTTTCTCTGGAAGAAAACGGCATGGTGGCTGAAATCGGTATCTCTTTCGGCGGTATTCACCAGACTTTTACCACCAGAAACGCCCACGTGGTGGATCAGCAGGTGACTATCAAATTGGTCAGCGGCCCCTTCTCCAAGCTGGAGGGTGAATGGAATTTTGTCACTCTGGGCGCTGAACAACGTGCCTGCCGGGTCGAGTTGGCGTTGAGTTACGGTTTTGACACGACCCTGGGCAAACTGGTCAGTCCGGTGTTTGACAGGATCGCCGCCAGCATGGTCGATGCATTCATCAAGCGCGCTAAGCAGGTATACGGCGAGTAAACGCGGATGCAGATCACTGTGATCTATGCGCCTGCAGCGCGCCAAATCAAGGAAGTGACACTGACGCTGGAGGCGCCTTGTCATGTTTTAAGTGCTTTGCAACAAAGCGGCTTGTTGTACGAATTTCCTGAGATTGACAACCTGCAAATTGTGGTTGGTATCTGGGGCCACCCGGTCGGCCTGAAACACTTGCTGCGTGATCGCGACCGTGTGGAGGTTTACCGCCCTCTGCGCGTTGACCCGAAAATGGCCCGGCGGGAGCGTTTTGTCAAGCAAGGTGCGCGTACCACCGGTCTTTTCGTCAAAAAACGCCTCGGTGCCAAGGCTGGCTATTGAAACCGACGCGAATGCCCAGTCTGATTACTTGCAATCAGAATCAATGATGCTCTGGATGCGCTGAGACTCTGCTGCACGCGCCGCGTCATCGAGAATTTCACGCTCACCCTGTTGGTTAGTCCGGGAAAGGCGTACACCAGAATCCAGACCCGCCTTGGCTTGCTTGGCACGAGCGCAGTTGTCCGCCTTGGTTTTGGCCCGCTTGTCTTCTTCAACCTTGCGTTTGGCCGCTTCTTCCTGATCAGCTTTTTTCTTCTTTTCAGCCAGATCTTTATCCACACCGCTGATCTTGGGTGAGTTGGCCGCACTTGGCGCTGAAGCGGCTGCACCCGTAGCCGACGCCTCCGTATCCACAGGACTTGGTGTTATTTTCGATTGGCCGGGCCGCTTGATAATGTCTTTGTCTGGCACTCCGGGCGGCGGAGCGCGGTCACTGAACACCTTGCGCCCGTCCTTGTCCACCCATTGCCACTGGGCATAAGCACCCGATGACAGCGCGGCCAAGACAACAAGGCATATCGATCTGTAGAGAGAATTCATAGATGCCAAGTTTATGCCAGTCACGTAAACAAGTGGTGTCAACCCGCAACAAGCACAGCTTGTCGCAAGAAAAATCTGCTTGCATGGCGGCACTCTGTGTCTGAAATCCTTCGGCCAATGAATCGAACCCAAGCCGCTAGTACAATCGCGGATTTGGAGCTAATACCTATGCGCCTGATTGGCAAAGCGCTCACCTTCGACGATGTTTTGTTGGTGCCTGCGTACTCCCAAGTCCTTCCCAAGGACACCTCCCTCGCCACCCGCTTCACCCGCAAGATTGCCTTGAACCTGCCCCTGGTGTCTGCCGCTATGGACACTGTGACCGAATCACGCCTGGCGATTGCCATCGCGCAAGAAGGTGGTATCGGCGTTGTGCACAAAAACATGACTCCCCAACAGCAGGCCGCCAAGGTGTCCAAGGTCAAGCGCTATGAGTCGGGCGTGCTGCGCGATCCGGTGGTCATCACGCCACAACACACGGTGCGTCAGGTGATGGCACTGTCCGAGCAATTGGGCGTGTCGGGCTTTCCGGTGATTGACAGCGGCAAGGTGGCGGGCATTGTGACGGGGCGCGATCTGCGTTTCGAAACCCGTTATGACCTGCCGGTGAGCCACATCATGACCCCGCGCGAAAAATTGGTCACGGTACCGGATGGCACCACACTGGCGCAGGCCAAAGTGCTGCTCAACCAATACAAGATTGAACGCTTGCTGGTGGTCAATGATGCTTTTGAACTCAAGGGCCTGATCACCGTCAAGGACATCACCAAGCAAACCAGCTTCCCGAATGCAGCCCGTGACGACCATGGCAAATTGCGCGTAGCTGCTGCTGTGGGAGTGGGTGAGGGTACCGAGGAACGTGTGGAACTGCTGGCCCGCGCTGGCGTTGATGCCATTGTGGTGGACACCGCGCATGGCCACAGCAAAGGCGTGATCGACCGTGTGCGCTGGGTCAAACAAAATTTTCCGCAGGTGGAAGTCATTGGCGGCAACATCGCTACCGGTGCGGCTGCGCTGGCCTTGGTCGAGGCGGGTGCCGATGCTGTCAAGGTCGGCATTGGCCCAGGCTCCATCTGCACCACCCGCATCGTAGCAGGCGTGGGCGTGCCACAAATCATGGCCATTGACAGTGTGGCCACGGCGCTGAGAGGCACGGGCGTGCCGCTGATCGCCGATGGTGGCATTCGCTTCAGCGGTGACATCGCCAAGGCCATCGCGGCCGGAGCAAGCACGGTGATGATGGGTGGCATGTTCGCCGGTACCGAAGAGGCGCCGGGCGAAGTCATCCTGTTCCAAGGCCGCAGCTACAAGAGCTATCGTGGTATGGGCAGCATTGGCGCCATGCAGCAAGGCAGTGCCGACCGCTATTTCCAGGAGTCCAGCACGGGCAACCCGAATGCCGACAAGCTGGTGCCCGAGGGCATCGAAGGCCGCGTGCCTTACAAAGGCTCAATGGTCGCCATCATCTATCAGATGGCCGGTGGCTTGCGCGCCAGCATGGGTTACTGCGGTTGCGCCACCATCTCTGAGATGCAGGACAAGGCCGAGTTCGTCGAGATTACTGCGGCGGGCATCCGTGAAAGCCATGTACACGACGTGCAGATTACCAAAGAAGCGCCAAATTACAGAGCTGATTAATTGAACACCCCAGGCTACGCGCACTTTATGTCGCTGCGCCTGGTGGGGCAATACCAGCGGCCCGGCAAAGCCCACTGCGTCGGTGTATGTGGCTTGGGGCACATTCTCTAAACGGACTTTTCTCATGCATCAAAAAATCCTCATCCTTGACTTTGGCTCCCAGGTCACGCAGCTGATTGCTCGGCGCATTCGCGAAGCGCATGTTTTCTGTGAGGTGCATCCGTGCGATGTTACCGACGACTGGATTCGTGCCTATGCCCGTGACGGTATGCTCAAAGGCATCATTCTGTCGGGCAGCCATGCCAGCACCTACGAGGAGCACGATTTGCGTGCGCCGCAAGCCGTTTACGAACTCGGCATTCCCGTGCTGGGTATCTGCTATGGCATGTTCACCATGGCCGTTCAGCTTGGTGGCATCGTTGCCGCTAGCAACAAGCGAGAGTTTGGTCACGCCGATGTGCGTGCCCACGGCCATACCGCGTTGCTGGAAGGTATTCAAGACTATGCCACACCCATGGGCCATGGCATGCTGCAGGTCTGGATGAGCCATGGCGACAAGGTGACCGAGTTACCCCACGGCTTCAAACTGATGGCCAGCACAGACAGCTGCCCGATTGCCGGCATGGCCGACGAAGAACGCCGCTTTTATGCCGTGCAGTTCCACCCTGAAGTCACCCACACCAAGCGCGGTGCGGCGATCTTGGAACGCTTTGTACTCGACATTTGCGGGACAAGAGCCGACTGGATCATGGGGGATTACATCAGTGAAGCCGTTGCGAAAATTCGTGAACAGGTAGGTGATGAAGAAGTCATTCTGGGTTTGTCCGGCGGTGTTGACTCTTCGGTGGCGGCTGCGCTTATTCACCGCGCCATCGGCGACCAGCTGACCTGCGTGTTTGTCGACCACGGCTTGTTGCGTCTCAACGAAGGCGACATGGTGATGGACATGTTTGTTGGCAAGCTGCATGCCAAGGTGATTCGTGTGGATGCCGCTGACCAGTTTCTGGGGCATCTGGCGGGTGTCAGCGACCCGGAAGCCAAGCGCAAGATCATTGGTCGTGAATTTGTAGAGGTTTTTAAGGCGCAAGCCCAAGTGTTAACAGCTAAGGATGCTACTAAAAAAGGTGCAAAGTGGTTGGCCCAAGGCACCATTTATCCTGATGTGATCGAGTCCGGCGGCGCCAAAACCAAAAAGGCTGTGACCATCAAGAGCCACCACAACGTCGGAGGCTTGCCTGAGCAACTCGGTCTGAAACTGCTGGAACCTTTGCGCGAACTATTCAAGGACGAAGTTCGTGAACTCGGTGTGGCACTGGGCTTGCCGTACAACATGGTCTACCGTCATCCGTTTCCGGGACCTGGTCTGGGGGTGCGGATTTTGGGCGAGGTTAAAAAAGAATATGCTGATCTGCTGCGTCGGGCTGATGCCATCTTCATCGAAGAATTGCACAACTTTGTCGATGAAGCTAGCGGTAAAAGCTGGTACGACCTCACCAGCCAAGCGTTTACTGTGTTTCTGCCAGTGAAAAGCGTCGGCGTGATGGGCGATGGCCGCACTTATGACTACGTGGTGGCCCTGCGTGCCGTGCAAACCAGCGATTTCATGACCGCCGATTGGGCCGAATTACCCTACGCACTGCTGAAAAAGGTGTCCAGTCGCATCATCAACGAAGTGCGTGGCATCAACCGCGTGACCTACGACGTCAGTAGCAAGCCACCGGCTACCATCGAGTGGGAATGATCACACGTCTGGCATCAGCAGGCATCTGATGGCATCAAAACACCCGTAAGCCCGCGTCACTGCGGGCTTTTTTGCTTTTTGGTCTGGCATTGACTGGCATCTTCAAGCACCGGCAAGTACGCTTTTCTTATGGTACGGCGGATGGTACTATCTCAGTCGATACCATGATAGACACGCGATACCATGCCATGATCTTTAGACTCGGCATGGCATTGAAAATACGTAACATGTTGATTTGTAAGTAGAAAAGCCGTTTTTTTCCTGCTGATTTTTATCATGGTATTTTGAACCTAGATAGGACGAATGCCATGCTCACCGATACCAAGCTGCGCAACATCAAGCCGCAGGACAAGCTCTACAAAGTCAACGACCGCGACGGCCTCTATGTGGCCGTCACACCCGCCGGAGCGATCTCGTTCCGCTACAACTACTCGATCAACGGTAGGCAGGAAACCATCACCTTCGGTCGCTACGGCACCGGGGGCATCACCTTGTCGGAAGCCCGCGAGCAGCTGGGTGAAGCCAAGAAGATGATTGCGGCAGGCAAGTCACCGGCCAAGGAGAAGGCGCGAGACAAAGCCCGCGTAAAAGATGCCGAGACATTCGGTGCATGGGCCGAAAAGTGGTTACGCGGCTACCAAATGGCCGACTCGACCAGAGATATGCGCCGTGCAATCTATGAGCGAGAGTTGAAACCGAAATTCGGCAACCAGAAGCTGGTAGAAATCACCCATGAGGACTTGCGGACGCTGACCGATACCATTGTTGAGCGCGGCGCGCCAGCTACGGCGGTGCATGTGCGCGAAGTAGTGATGCAGGTTTTTCGGTGGGCAATCGAGCGTGGCCAGAAGGTGGAAAACCCGGCGGATATGGTCAGGCCAACCACCATTGCCAAGTTTGAGCCACGTGATCGTGCGTTGACGCATGACGAGATCGGGCTGATGTACCAGTACATGGAGCGCATCGGCACGACACCCTCGATTCGGGCTGCGGCCAAGTTGCTACTGTTGACAATGGTTCGCAAGAGTGAACTGACGAACGCTACATGGAGCGAAGTCAATTTCAGCGAAGCCCTTTGGACGGTTCCCAAGGAGCGGATGAAGCGACGCAACCCCCATCACGTCTACCTATCTCGGCAGGCGCTGGATATTTTCATCGCACTGAAGACGTTTGCCGGTGGGTCTGAGTACGTTCTGCCATCAAGATATGACTCGGACTTGCCAATGAGCAGCGCCACGCTCAACCAGGTGCTGACGCTGACTTACAGGTTGGCACAGAAGGAAGGAAAGACGCTGGCGAAGTTCGGGCCGCACGATCTACGGCGAACGGCAAGCACTTTGCTACATGAAGCTGGATACAACACTGACTGGATTGAAAAGTGCCTCGCCCACGAGCAGAAGGGTGTAAGGGCGGTGTACAACAAGGCCGAATATCGGGAGCAACGCACGGCCATGCTGCAGGATTGGGCAGACATGATTGATGAATGGACGGTCAAGCGGCAACGACCGAATGATTGACGCCAGGCCGGCTGGCCTGGTTGCCGGACGACCTTCGCGCCTCAATCCATGCCTCAACCTCTGAGAGGTCCCAAGCTACGTTGCGGCTGGTGAGCGCGATGCGGCGCGGGAATTCGCCACGCTGCTCCATGTTGAAAATCGTCCGTTCAGCCAGTGGAATCATGGCGAGCAGCTTTTTACGGTTGATGAGAGTCTTAGTTTTCACAGTTGATCTCCCTGTGAAAACACTGTCTTTCCGGGATGTTGATCGGGCTCAAACTCGGGTTGAGGGGGGACGTAAGTGCCTTTTCGATTTGCATACGGTGTCATTCCTTCAATTACGTATCTATTGGTTGAAGGATGCCCGTTGGGTGAAGATAAGTCAGTCTATTAAGTTGTCAATTAAGTTGACGCCAAACGATGCAAACCAAAGGCATCGAGTGAAGTAGTAAAAAAGCAGAGCGTGTACACGCAATGAGACGCCTGCCCCATCTATTGGGTGGCATTGTGTGGTCGAGTGTTGAATTTCCTCGCCGCTATGTCGGGGTCAAATTTGTTCAGTAGATTCTGACTTTGAGCAAAGAAGATCGAGCCGGTAATCTGCTGGTATCGATTGCAGGGCTTTCGAAATTGCTTGCCGTTCCACGCAAAGCCGTTTGGCTATCTCGGATTGATTAAGACCGGAAAGCAGGAGAATGACAATTTCCTTTTTTCGATCAGATATTTTTTCATCCACCAGCATTCTGGCTTCATCACGAAGCCTTTTGTCGAGTAAGTCTACTGAGTTTTTATCAAACTCTAGGCCTTGACGCCGATGAGCAACCAGGCGACAGATGAATTCATCAACAAGCTTATTTCCCGAATTTGCGCGAGGCACTAACGCGCTACCCCAACTCTGACGTTCGAGGCGAAGAAATTCCAAATCAAATTTGGATTGATTTCTCTTGGCTTTCAGATAACTTGGACGGACCGAGTCATTGAATGGTGCTTTAGGTTTATGGTCACCGCAATAGAGTGAACTTAGTCTAAGGCGCTCGTCGTCTAGGTCCTGTGCCGGCCACGGGGCACCATTGATGTGTGCTGAAAGCTCGGTTTGTTGACCGCAGAGTCTGCAAACAAGGTTTTCACGGCGTGCATTGACTTTGCCGTGAGCCTTCTTCTTTGACTTCTTAGATCGACAGGCCAGTGCAAGTTCGCGGAGGCTATCAAGGCTCTGTGATGACGCATATGCGGTCTCAGCGGTGTCGCCGTACATTTCCTTTCCAAGGCTTGCGAAATGGATAAATTGGTCCATCGCTGCAAAGCCATGACGACGTGCAATTTCACTTAAGAGATAGGTTTCACCCGTCTTTCCACCGCATGGCGTGAATGCACGGCGCATGCGCTCAGCTTTTTGTATTGCGGTCTCTATATCGCCCTCTGAGGGGGCTGAAGATCGCCATTTTTCCCATTGATAGCGATTCCATGCGTGATCCAGCAGGGCGCTGTTTAGGGCTGGATAGCGAAGGCAGAAGTCATGCCATGCGGGATCAATCAAATCACGCATCAGCCTGAATATGGAATAGCGCCGGGACTCAGCCGAGTACGGCCCCCAGCTCTCTAAAAACAATTCGATGGCCTTTGCTAACTGTGGGTCGCAGCCAGGCCAGGCAGTGATTTTTCTTGATTCCGTCATGTCAACTCAATTGACAACTTAATGGGCTGAATCATAACGCCTTACCGGGCATCCTTCAACCATTAGTTACGTAATTGAAGGAATGACACCGTATGCAAATCGAAGAGGCACTGACCAAGCAGTACGGTCCACTATTGAGCGTTGCACAGCTTGCGAAGGTGCTGGATCGCTCAGCCGAAGGGCTGCGCATCAGTTTGCGCACTGATTCGGATTGGTCCAAACCTATCAATGCAGCCAAGCTAAAGCTAGGTCGGCGTGTTTACTTTCGGACCGCTGAAATTGCCCGCGTTCTGAGCGGCAAGTAAAGCGGCCGGCATGACATCTTCACTGCTTGCTCAACATCCCGCGTTGGTTGCGCGGATGGCAGAGGCACAGGCCCGCACCGCAGCGCGCCGCGAATCGCCTGAGCCACAGCAGATGTTCTTGCCAGGGCTTGACCCCGAAGTTAGGGCGATGCCAAACCATGTCGCCCGATCATCACTTTTTGCTCCTGTTGCCCGTGGCCGCAAGGTTCTGCATGAGCAGGCGGTTCTGGTGAGCCGTGCAGACGCCACTATCACTTACACCGGGTATCAGCTGGATGAGGCTCAGGCCGATGCGTGGATGCAGCTCATGTTCGAGGCGAAGGATGCCCCGCTTGGTCAGCCTGTCCTCATCAATCGAGCTGCATTCCTGCAGGCCATTGGACGCGGGACGAGCGGCCGGGAATACGAGTGGCTACATCGAGCGATGTTCGTGTTCACGGCAGCAACCATCGTCATTGAGACGCGCAAGCGAGACGGCGCACCGAAGTACCGCTTGGGGCACACCAAGGCGTTTCACATGCTGGCCGATTTTGAATATGACGCGGATGCCGAAACCTACACCTTCACCATTGATCCGCGTTGGAAAACACTATTTGGTGGCCAGGAATACGCCCTGATCGACTGGGACAAGCGTTTGCAGATCGCCCAGGGCCAAGACATGGCAAAGGCGCTGCAGCGGCTGACCGCAACATCCTCAGACCCTGTGCAGCGGTACGCGCTGGACTGGCTTAAAGAAAAGCTCCAGTACACCAGTCCGATTCGGAAGTTCAAGGCATCGTTGATCGCTGCCATGCAGGAGTTGGAGCGTGTTGGCGTCATCGCCGGCGGCCGCATCGAACGCAGCACCAAGGGCCGTGAGCAGGCGGCCTGGACCAAGCTGGCCGGGGAGGAGTCTTGATGCGCTCAACCCATCGTGTTTGCGTTCCGGGGGCGTCGTGTTTGCGTTCCGCTTTCTCGTGTTTGGATTCCGCTTCTTCGTGTTTGCGTTCCACCCCATCGCCGCAAACCCGCATGGGCATTGGCTTTAAGAGCAGTTCGCCGCCCTCTACCTTCTTTTTACCTTCTCTTTACCGGGAAGTGCCTGTGGACAAACAGGCGCAACAGAAGCTCACCTCACTTCGGCAGCGTCGTCGTCATCGACTTGCTGAGGAAATTCAATTGATGACGCCAAAAGGAGAAATAGCAATGCACAACTCAACAGCACGAAAAGCCGTTTTGGTCGCGCTCGTGTCCACCATGGCAGTGTCCGCCGCTAACGCGGGGAGCGTGGCCGGTAACGGTGGCTCTACGGAAGTGACGCAGATTTTGAACAACGTCGAGCTGATCCAGCAATCGGCTCAGATGTACCAACAGGTTCAGCAGACCCTGCAGCAGGTACAGATGGCCCAGCAACAGCTGAAGAACTTGATGGCTGCACCACAACAGTTGTGGGGCCAGGCTCAACAGGAATTGACCAGCCTGACCCAACTGGTTGCGCAGACCAACGCCATCAGCTACGCCGCCGGCAACATTGACCAGTCGTTTAAGCAAGCGTTTCCTGGCTATGCAAAAAGCGCGGGTGCAACGAATTACGGCACCAAGTACGCCGCGCTCATTACGAAGGCCATGGACGGCTTGAGTTCGGCGCTGCAAGGAGCAGGACTGAATGCCAATCAGTTTGCGAATGAGCGCGCCGCTATCCAACAGATTCAAGGCATTTCCGCTGGTTCGCAAGGCTCCCTGCAGGCGGTTCAGGCCGGCAACATGATCGCCAGCCAAACGGTGGACCAGCTGCAGAAGTTGCGCCAGTTGCTGGCCAGCCAGGCGCAGTCGCAAGCGAACTTCCTGGGCGCGCAGGCGCAGATTCAGGCAGACCAGACAGATGCCACACAGACCCTTCTGAAACAAGGTGATGGCACCGTGCGCAAGGCTGGCCAGAGCGGCTACAAAACTTTCTGAGGATCGACGCCATGAAAAATTTCATCAAGCAAATGAGCCACGACCAAAAGCGTTGGTTTTCCCTTGGCGTTGCTTTGATCCTGTTCACCCTGTTTTCGCTCTTGACAGGGTGCAGCGACAAGGTGGCTGAAGAAAGCGCAGCGCGTCAGAAGGCGCAAGACGCAGCCATGCAGCAGATGTTGAAACAAAGCGGAGCGGCCAGTACGCCGGACGGTAGCCACACCGTGCGCAAAGCTGGCGAATCCGGCATGAAGGGGTACTGACCATGTGTGACGCTGAATTCAGACATTACTTCGGCAAGGCCAAGGACGCCAAAAGGGGCGGAAAGGACGCATGGGATGTGCAATCCACAGGCGAAAAGGTGGCCGTAGCGCTCGCGCTCAACAAGCCCGAATGGCTTGCCAGCCTGGGATACACCCTTGCCGAGGCCATCGACCGCACAGGGCCGCAATGGATTGCGTTGCTGCCGCGTGTTGAGCGTGCCTTGCTTGACCTCGAATAGTTCAGACGGGAGAAAGAAATATGAAACAACGCAATCTGTTCCTACTGGCCTTTGGCCTTCTGATGATCGCATCGCCAGCATTCGCCGACACCACCGGCTATGACTTGGGCTCGATCATGGACAAGTACCAAGCGGCCGCCACTCAGTTCGGCTCGAACATCACTGCAGTGGCGCTCAAGCTCTGCTACACGCTATTCGCCATTGACCTGGCTTGGACGGTTCTCGGTCGCCTTCTCAAGGGTTCTGATGTTGTGGAAATCGGCACCACGCTAATCATGCGGGTAATGTGGGTTGGCCTGGTCGTGTGGGTCATCAACAACCCCAGCGTGCCGCTGGCATTCGTCAATGGCTTTATCCAGTTGGGCAAGACCGGCGCGAACACTTCAGCCATCAGTCCCGGTGACGTGTTCTGGCAGGGCATTGACCTGGTCAATATGATGATGACCAAGTTTTCCGACAATGCCACTGTGGCCGGTGTGCCGGTTCCGGCGGGGATCGCGGCGATGGCTAACCCCTTTGCGGCCATCCTCATTGGAATTGCCTTAATCGTCATCGTCGTTTGTTACGCGATGCTGGCAGCACAGTTCGCTGTGGCCTGGGTTCAACTCTGGTTTTACCTTGCTGTCTATCCGATTGTCTTGGCCTTCGGTGCGATGAAGTGGACTAAAGACATAGCGATGAAGGTCATCACCACACCGCTTGTCTATGGCGTTCGGTTCATGGCGATCTACTTCATCATGGCCGTGGGAACCACCTTGGCGCAGGACTTCGGCACCGAGATTGGAAACCTCTCGCTGACTAACCTGACACCGATCTGGACGATCCTGGCAGGCTCGGTACTGTTGTTCATGCTCACGTTGAAGGTGCCGACGCTGGCCGCCGATTTGTTGGGCGGTACCGCATCGCTGTCCGCTGGTGATGGTGTCGGCGCTGGCCTTGTCGCTGGTGGCGCTGTCGCGGCCGTGGCCGGTGGTGCATATGCCGCTGGGTCTACCCTTGCGAACGGTGTAGGCGGTGCCATAAAGGCGGGTCAAGCTGCGATAACGCAGGCCCGTGAAAAAGGTGCCACTGGTGTCATTGGTACGGCTGCAGGTGCTGCAGGTGCGGTGGGTAGCGCCGTTGGCGAAGCTGCGATGGAGGGCATCAAGGGCTTGGGCGGTGATTCTATGGGCGGTCGCCTGGCCGGGCGGATCGACACCAAAACAGCTGGTATCCGTGAAAGCAAAGCAGCGGCTAGCGTGTCTGCGCCTTCCGTTCCGGGTAGTCAACCGCCAGCGCCTGCAAGCGGCGAATCCAGCCCAGCGGCCACCACACCGCAGGCCCCACTTGCAACTGAAGGAAGCCAAGCCACCCAGCCGGCAGCAGTACCTACTGAAACGCCACCAGAGCCGACGCGCGATACGCCAGCAGCGCCGATTGTGAGCAGCACCGCCACAGGCCAGCCTGGCGTACCAGCAGCTCCAACTGACGTGACGGCACCGGCGCTGACAACAGTACCAGCACCTAACGGGTTGCCTGCAGAGACTCCTTCTGCGCCAACCTTGCCAAGTGCTGCACCAGTTGCAAATGCAGAGCGTGTACACGCATCCGATTTGTCCGCTGTTGCCGCCACCAAGACAACGGGAGACGCAACGGAAGCGGATTTGCCAGGCGCATCGAGCAAGGCCGCCTTGGCCGTCAAGGCCGTTCTCAATGAGGTTCAGAAAACCAGCGGCTCAGGCGGCGGGTCTGTGCAAACAAGCCACGGCAACGAATAAGGACAGGTGAAATGAGGAAACCAGAAAAAATCGCAGGCTTTGCGGTCGAGGCATTTCCACACGTGAAGAGCACCCAGGTTGAATGGGTCGTGCAATTCCGTGATTTGCCCAATGTCAGGGCAACTGGTGCCAGTTTGCCGGAAGCCAGAGAACGGTTGGCAATCAAATGGGAAAAGACTGCAGAAGCCTTCAAAGCTGCTGGCCTTGCCGTGCCGAAGCCAATTCGGCCCAGAGGGAATAAGCGGATTCTGGACACGATCCGCAGGCTGGCTGAACGGCCATGGACCCCAATTTTTTAGGCCGTTTGCAGCCGTTGTGCAGTGTCAATGCAGTGAAGGTGCAGTGAAGGTGCAGTGTAAATGTAGTGAAGCTGAATGCTTTTGTAGTGCAGCAGTAGTGAAAGTGCAGTGCTTTGGCGTATTTCTGCTATGCGAGCACTCTAAAACTGCTGCAACTATTTTGCGTTTATGGCGTACAGGAATCTGAAGGGGTTGTTGTCCCGGAAACGTGTTGCAAGACTCACAGACAAGAACCCTAGTGGAACATAAAGGGTGTATTGCGCTGCTGCTGTGTTTTTGGTGTTTTTCCTTGGTGCGTGCCGCTTGGATGCGTACTGCGTATTTTGAAAATGTGTTGCGAATGCAGGACGACCGCGCAACACGACAGAAAGGAGGCCACATGGCCGCGAAACAAACCTATTCCGTTCGGCTTGATGCCGATCAACGGCTTCAGTTGGACGCCAGGGCTGAAAGCATGGAGTTGCCAGTCGGCTGCTTGATACGCCTGGCCATCGACGCATATCTGAAGCAGCAGGAAGAAAAGGATTACCTGTCGGAGGTTGAGAAGCGCATCGCGGTCACGATTGATCGACTTGCCCGTCAGGTAGCGAAAGACCGGGCAGAACAGCAAATGGTTGTCGGCATGTTGGACTATTTGAGGGAGTGGCTGGCATTCACGCTTCCGACGCCGGCCGACAAGAACCAGGCAAATGACCTTATGCGCGAGCGCGACAAGGTTTTTTGGGAGCGGCTGCCTTTGCAGTTCACAAACAGCACCAAAGCCAAAGTGACAACCTACATGGAGGAAAAGACGCGGCGAGCTGAGCCGTGTCCGAAATGTGGGACTGGATGGCTTCACCCCAAGGAGGGAAAGAAAGGGGTGTTCTGGTACTGCAGTAATTGGAAGGCATCGCCAAAGTGCGAAGTAACTTTTCAAGACGCTGATGGCCGGCCATTGTTACCCAGTGCCGAAACCACTGACCAGTAACCACGTAACTCAATAGACCAGGAGAAATGAAAATGGAAAACCATATCAGGATTGACTCGGCAATGGCGATGCTGACGCAGGCAACGTCCATCAACCACGTTTTTGATGAAGATGCGGCAGAGCTTGGCTGTGGCCCGATTCACTATGCCTTGGAACTCGATGGTCAGCTTTATCTGGTGTGCCGAGACGATGACACCGAAAAAATGGTTGTTGTGCCAGTTGAGTGCTGGGAGCTGGGCAATCTGCTGGAAGCGATTGACGATCCTCTGTCCGTGTTGTCGTTCCGACAGCTGGACGGGGAGTCTTTTGAGAAGGTGGCAGCACGAACGATTGCGACGTTCGTACCGCCTGCCACGACGACCCATTAAGAGAGCTGCCATGACCCGTCAAAGATACACCAAGAAGCAGGGAGCGTGAAGATGGCTTTTTTCATAACCTACGTTGTTAACGAGGGTCAGGGCGCTATTCGCGTGACCCTGCCTGACTTCAGTATCCACACGTTTGTTCAGGCGATTTGTGACGTGCCAGAGCAGGTGCAAAAGGCGCTGGCCGAGCAATACCGGGGACCCGTTCCGAAGGATTCGCATATCGAGGATTGGCAGAACGATGCTAACTATCGGGGCGGTTGGTGGCTATGGCTCAACATTGACGTGGACGACCTCGCTGGTCGCGGCAGGCGTGGGCGACGCCAGCGGCCTGCATCGGCTCAGGTAGCAGCATCTTGAGCGTGAATATGGGAGCGGCGCGGCCGATGACCATTACTGGACGGGCACGCACCTTGTGGTGGACATTGCGCATCAGGGCATTGTCGTTGGTGGCAAGTGGAACGCTGTGCGGCCTCGCATGGGGCCATGAAGGGCACACATGGCTGCTTGGCCTGGCCGCCGTTATGCCGCTCCTGTGGCACTGGTCGGCGTCTAGGTGGCTGGCCGGCGCTGTCGCGCTGGCCTATTACTTGGCAGGTAGCCGTGGCCTACCCTTTGGGGCAGGCATTTTTTTCGCTGAATCGGCCCCGGCCTGGTTTAGTTGGGCGCTGTGGTTGGTTGCCGGCATGGTGAATGCCTTGCCCTGGTTTGTCCTTTGGAGTCAAAACCCACGCCGCCAGGCGTGGACTTTGCCGGTAACTCTGGCGCTGACCGCACTACCTCCGCTGGGCTTCATCGGATGGACCAATCCGCTGACGGCCGCCGGCGTCGTTTTTCCTGGGCTTGGATTCGTTGGTCTGATTCTCCTGGTTGCCGGCATGGTGGCCGTGGTATTGCGTCGTTGGCCTGTGGTGGCAGCAGTCGCCGGCGTGGCCGTGGCGGCGAACGTCAGCACGGCGCTATGGGTCAAGCCTCCGCCCTGGGTGGCTTTCTGGTCGGGAAGAGATACGCACTTTGCGCGACTGCAGACCGACGCCAAGCCCGATTTGCTGGGCGAAGGCCAGCGCGTCATGCAGATTTTGATGATCGCCGGCCAGCTCGAACCTGGGCGTGTGGTGGTATTGCCTGAAACAGTCTTGCCACGTGCGCGCCAGGGCAACGACTTTGCCGCGACTATGCTGGCCGACGTGTCCGCCAGTCTGAAGGCGAAGGGCAGTGCGATCTTGGTGGGTGCGGAATTGGCCGCACCTGGTCAGCAACTGCAAAACGTCCTAGTCGCCTTGGGTGACGCCAGCGGGCCTTTGGTCCAGCGCGTGCCGGTGCCGATTGGCATGTGGCGGCCGTGGGCGGCTGAATCCGTCGCCGCCGATCCGCTGGCCAGCGGTGTCGGCAAGGTCGCCGGTCGCAAGGTGGCGTACTCGATCTGCTATGAACAACTTCTGGTGTTCCCGCTCCTGGTGAGCGTGGCGCACGGGCCGGATTTGATCGTGGGCGCGGCGAATGACTGGTGGGCACGTGATACCAGCATCCCGACGATTCAGGGACAGGCACTGGACTCATGGGGCGTGTTGTTCGGCTTGCCGGTAGTGCGCGCCACAAACTTGTAAACCGGAGGGCACACAGCCCCGGCTGTTACGCGAACACGGTTGTTGACGTTCTAGGACATTTGTCCTATTATTTGCACAGGTAGGACAATCGTCCTAATTTGAATAAGTAAGGAACTTCGATGCAACCTAATCTCTTCGCCCCAACCACAGTTGGCACCCTAACACTTGCGAACCGTATGGTGATGGCACCCATGACGCGCAATCGATCCGATCAGGCAGGAGTTGCCACTTCGCTGATGGCGACCTACTACGCACAACGCGCTGACGCGGGCTTAATCATTTCCGAATCCGTCCCCGTGTCGGCCCAGGGGGTTGGCTATCCATGTACGCCGGGCCTCTTCACGGACGAACAGGTACAAGGGTGGTGCCGTGTGACAGATGCCGTGCACGAAAGAGGAGGGCTCATATTTGCCCAGCTTCAGCATTGCGGACGGGTGTCTCATCCCAGCATGCAAGCGCATAACGCTGCTCCAGTTGCGCCGTCTGCGCTCAAACCCGATGGGCAGGCCTTTACCTACGCGGGTGCACAGGACTTCGTCACGCCCCGGGCTTTGGCTGTCGAGGAGATGTCATCCATCATTAAGCAGTTTCAGGATGCTGCCCTTCGCGCCAAGCAAGCCGGGTTCGATGGCATCGAGGTGCACGCTGCGAATGGCTACCTGATTGACCAGTTCCTTCGAGATGGCAGCAACCAGCGCACGGATGGCTACGGCGGATCGGCTGAAAACCGCCTGCGCCTCTTGATGGAAATCCTGCATGCCGTTTGCGCCGTGTGGCCTGCAGATCGGGTTGGCGTCCGCTTTAGTCCCGAGAACACTTTCAACAGCATGACCGACTCTGATCCCTTGGCACACTTCGGATATTTCATCGAGCAGCTGGGGATGCTGAATCTGGCATTTGTCCATGTGCTGGAAGGCGACATGATGACCAAGACAACACGGCTGGACTATCGACAACTTCGAGGTCGTTTAAACGGCCTGTATATCGCCAACAATGGGTATGACCTGGAGCGTGCGAAGAAGGCTGTTTCGGGTGGTACTGCTGACCTGGTGGCTTTTGGTCTGCCCTTCCTGGCCAATCCCGATCTGGTGGCACGCTACCGGAACAACCTCCCGTTAAACGAAGCCGACCAAGCCTCGTTTTACGGTGGCGGAGCTGGTGGCTATACCGACTATCCTTTGCACGAGACGGCATCAGCCGTCTAAAACTGACCTTCTTACCCATGGCTAAATCAAATCAGGGTACGCGGGAGCGAATCGTTGAGACGGCGGACCAGTTGTTCTACGAACGTGGGTACGACCACACGTCATTCGCCGATATTGCGGAGGCCGTCGAACTATCTCGCGGAAATTTCTACCACCACTTTAAGACCAAGGACGAGATTCTTGAAGCGGTCATTGGACTGCGTGCAAAAAAGACGCAGGCAATGCTGGATACCTGGGCTGCGCAGGCTCATACGCCGACCGAACGTATCGACCGATTCATCGAGATGATGGCCATGAATGGCCCACAGATTCGGCGTCACGGGTGTCCGGTTGGCACCATGTGTACGGAACTCGCCAAGCTCGATCATCCGGCGTTACCTCACGCGAGTGCCCTCTTCACATTGTTCCGGCGCTGGCTTGCCACGCAATTCGAGCAAATCGGGTTCAATCGCGATGCCGACAGCATGGCCATGCACCTGCTGGCCAGGAGCCAGGGCATCGCCACCCTGGCCAATGCGTTCAATGACGAGGCATTCATCCGGCAGGAGGTTCTGCAGTTGCATCAGTGGCTTCGCACTGTTTGCGAACCATCTTCGTCTGCGCTGTGACAGGCGACACATTCAACTATCAAGGAGATTACCGTGTTTATCGTACTGCTTAAGATATCAGGTAGTAAGGAGCGAGCTGCTGAGTACATGGCCAGGCACAAGGCGTGGCTTCAACAGGGCTTTGACGAAGGCGTCTTTCTGGCCTCCGGCAACCTGATGGGTCAGCCGGGAGGGGGAATTGTGGTTCACGGTCTCAGCGATGCAGAGGTACAGCAGCGGGTTAGCCAAGACCCGTTCGTCATTCACGGCATAGTGACCGTGCAAGTTATTGGGATCACGCCGTCCAAGGTTGATCCTCGGTTGGCGTTCTTGCTAGAGAGTGCGGCATGAGTCCAACTTTTTTGGGTGCTGACGGGCTGCTGCGTTGCCGTTGGTGCAGTACTGCACCGGAATTTCTTGGCTATCACGACAAAGAATGGGGTTTTCCTGTCGTAGACGACTTCAGGCTGTTTGAAAAGATTTGCCTGGAAGGATTTCAGGCAGGTTTGAGTTGGCGAACGATTTTGGCCAAGCGCGAGGACTTTCGTGCGGCCTTTCTCGGGTTCGATTTCAACAAGGTCGCTAGTTTTGGTGCGCAAGATGTGGATCGTTTGCTCCAAAACGAGGGGATTGTGCGGCACAGGGGAAAGATTGAGGCGGTTATCAGCAACGCGGCGTGCGCCCAAGCACTTGTCCAGGAAGTGGGTTCGCTTGCTATCTTCTTTTGGCGTTATGAGCCGAATGCCT
This sequence comes from Rhodoferax sp., assembly GCA_031291305.1. Classification (GTDB taxonomy): domain Bacteria; phylum Pseudomonadota; class Gammaproteobacteria; order Burkholderiales; family Burkholderiaceae_C; genus Rhodoferax. The sequence continues at coordinate 40,270 of JARLJH010000063.1, forward strand.
CAGAGTTGCCTGCACCGCAAACAGCATCTACTTCGCCTGCCTCAACGGCATTGTCCAAGGAGCTGAAACGACGAGGCTGGAAGTTCGTGGGGCCGACCACGATCTACGCATTTATGCAAGCCATGGGACTGATCAATGATCATGTTCCAGAATGCGTGACTCGACTACGAGTGGAACATGAGCGGACAAAGTTCAAGGCGCCGTTCTGATGCTCCCTGTGGTCGGGTAACCAGGCGGCCACTATCTTTGAGCGATTTTTCAAAAAAGAATACGCCAAGTTGCTGCATTAGTATGTCCGAATGAGCTGTATCGTTCTTAAAAAGGTGCCTCCGGTTGCCCATAGAGGGCCTCGTTGATCAGGCTCTCGTACCGACCTTCCTCGTACTGCTTCTGGATCAGCGGCCAGTCATCGGTTTCTTTGGTTACTTTGTCTCTTAAACACGCATAGTCATCTGGATACCAAGCAACCTGATGTATTTTCTTCATGATAACTGCGGGCATTGCCTTGCACGCACGCAATGCCTCAATGTCTTCGTTTGGTAGCTCGTATCCGGAGTAGTAAATTAGGTTATGCGCCTGATCACAGAAAGTGATGAGAAGTTTAAGTTGTTCACGGCAACGCCAATAATTCCAACGCTCAAAATCCCATACTTCATACGTAGTGAAACTCACCCCCTCATCCGTGGAGCGATATAGGCGAACCGCTACGCCGATTGGTTCTGGATCAGCTTTGCCACTGTCGTTGTCAGCCCGTGCGCTTGGGAAATTGGCGTGTTCCCGCCGTAGAAACATTACATGGGGTCGAAATCCCAATTCTGCATATTTCAACAGTTTTTTCGCTGCCGCATAGACGTTCTTGTACCAGCGCACATCGATTCCTAGCTCTATGACAGAATCGCGTGCGCCGCTTATCCATTCTGGGCGCACAAAGAAGGTTTCTGCCAAATGTTGAATCGCCTTTTGGTCGAGTAAATCAAGTAAGCGAGCAGGGTTATCTAGTACGGACAGCGTGAAGCCTTGATCCTTCATTATGCTCACGATGCCTGGTAGATCAAGCTGGTGAGTTTGGAATAGATAAAAGAACCGTTCACGGATTGTGCGTAGCGTTCCCGATGTACTGTCCACCGTCATTTCCGCCACGCCATCGAGAATCATTGCGATCAAGCTTTGCACTGAAGTGTTGAGAGCGAGCGCCTGGCAGTCGAGGAAATGCTTCGTTGCTGGCTTAAGCCGAATTGAGGTGGGTGGCGGCGTGTTGGTGTCCGGCGAAGTGGTGCGTGCGGTGTCTGAGCCTTTCAGTACAAGACGCTGGAGCAATGACTCAAGTGAAATCTTCATGGTGATTTGCCGTAGTTGAAATGACTACATTATCGTAGTCGATTTTTTCGATGTCAAGTGGCGCCGTGCAGAGCGAGCAGTCAAGTGGTGAGGCCGTCATTGCTGGATGTAATGAAAACGTATATACTTGATCCATACATGTCAAGAGGCTGCACTATGTCCAAGGAAGCCGTTTTCACTATGAAGCTAGAGCCGGAGTTGCGCGCCGATTTCATGGCCGAAGCGGAGGCCGCGCACCGGCCAGCTTCGCAAGTCCTGCGCGAACTGATGCGCGAATTCGTCCAGCGTCAGCGCGAGACGCGGGAATATGACCTGTTCCTGGGTCGCAAGGTTGAGGCCGGTCGCGCCTCAATGCGCGCCGGAGTCGGTCACTCCAATGATGAGGTTGAAGCCACGTTCGCCGCTCGACGCGCAGTCTTGGCGAAACAGGTGTGAGGGTCATTTGGACGCCTGAAGCGCTGCAGGATCGTGCTGACGTTTGGGACTACATTTCGGCAGACAACCCGCGAGCGGCTGCCCGCATGGATGAACTTTTCAGCGATGCGGCCGCTAGGCTTGCTGATCACCCGAAGCTGGGGCGGCCGGGAAAGATTCAAGGAACTCGTGAGCTGGTGCCGCATGAAAGCTATCGCTTGGTGTACGAAATCAGCGGGGAAGCCGTGTGGATGCTTGCCTTGGTCCACACTGCGCGCCAGTGGCCATTGGTCCGTGATTGAGCGGGGCGAATGGGAGCCTAGGATCGTCCGGGATGTGACAATTATCTAATGAGCATGGTATTTTTTATGGTATCAAATCGTACAGACTTCGCTAACACAATGATTTCATTAGTATTTTTTGTCTCGTTAATAACTGAGTGGGAATGATCCCGCGTCTGGTAGCTCGCTCCAGCATGCAACGGTCAACTGCAATAATCTGGCAATGTATTTGCCACCCCAGTTCGTATCCACTGACCCTGCGCATGCTCGCGACTTGATTCGTGACTACCCATTCGCCAACCTGATATCGGTGGATAACGACGGCGTGCCTTTTGTCACGCCACTGCCTCTGCATTTAATGGAAGAAGAAGGGCGCTGGCTGCTGTTGGGTCACTGTGCCAAGCCCAATCCTCATTGGCGGTTTCTGCAGTTGCGGCCCAAAGCCGTGGTCACGTTCATGGGGCCGCAGGCGTATATGAGTCCGAGTGTCTACCCGGATTTGGCGCGCGTGCCCACCTGGAGCTATCTGATGTTGCACTGCACGGTGCAGGCGCGGCTTGTCGACCATTTTGACGACAAAGACCGGATGCTCAAACACCTGATTCACGATCACGACCCAGCTTACGAGCAGCAATGGCGTGGCCTAGGCGACGATTACCAGCGCAAGATGATGGCAGGGATGCTAGCTTTTGAGCTTGAAATCACCAACTTGCAATGCAAGCTCAAACTCAACCAGCACCGACCCGAGTCGCATCGGGCGATGCACGCCGCCTATGCAACTGGCAATGATGACCAGCGTGCGCTGGCTGACTGGATGCAGCGTCTGGGTTTGGTCAACCATTTATCGGGAGATGTCTGATGCGTGCGATTTTCGGGTTGGTGAGTTTGCTGATTGTGCTGGCGGTCACGGGCTTCCTGGTACGCCAGCAAATGAAGGCCGTTCAAGCGCCAGTGCCTTCCTTGCAAGTGCCAGCGACGACCGACGATGGTTCTGCGGGTACCCCTGCTGCCATCACTCTGCCAGCCAGCGTCACGCCTGCCCAGCAAAGCCAGCAGGTTCAGCAACAGTTCAAACAGGCGCTGGATAAGGCCATGCAGACGCGCCAGATGCCCGACGACCAGCCGTGACAAGCACGGACACTCATCCAGATGTGCTGTGGATGCAGGCGGCACTGAGCCAGGCACAAGCTGCCGCTGCTGCGGGCGAAGTTCCGGTAGGCGCGGTGGTGGTGCGCTGTGGGCAAATCATCGGCGTTGGCCGAAATGCCTCGATCCAGACACAGGACCCCACTTGCCACGCCGAAATAGTGGCCTTGCGAGATGCCGCCCGGCATCTCGGTAACTACCGGCTCGACGACTGTGAGCTGTATGTCACGCTGGAGCCGTGCACCATGTGTGCCGGTGCCATACTGCACGCCCGCATCAAGCGCGTGGTATTTGGTGCAGCAGATTCCAAGACCGGCGCAGCAGGCTCGGTCAGCGATGTTTTTGCAAATTCACGGATCAACCACCACACGCGAGTGCAGGGCGGAATACTGCAAGAGGCCTGCGCCGGGGTTCTTCAGGACTTTTTCAGACGGCAACGCGCCCAGCAGCAGGTTGATTCAGCGCAGACGGGCAGGGCGCTGCGCGAAGATGCTTTGCGTACCCCGCAAAGTCGCTTCTACGCCCTGCCTGCGTTTCCTGCACCGTCGTTTGAGATCCACAATTTGCCCAGCCTGGCGGGCTTGCGCATGCATTATGTGGATAGCGGTCCAGCTGACGTTTCGCGTGCCATGCTCTGCCTTCACGGCGTGCAGGAGTGGAGCTACGCTTGGCGCAGCGCCACCCTGCAAGCAACTGCCGCGCATCAGCGTGTGATCTGTCCGGATCTGATCGGGTTCGGCAAGAGTGACAAGCCCAAAAAACAGGCGTTTCATACCCTGGACTGGCACGCACAAGTCTTGCTCGAATTGATCCAGCGCTTGAAGCTAAAAACTGTTCAGGTGTCAGTTGCCAGATCGACACTGCAACTGGCCAAGACCTTGCACGCCTTGACAACCGAAAGCGTAGAGGGCGTCGTCGTCGCAGAAACCGACACACTCAGCGATGACGCATTACAAGCTCCTTTTCCTGATCAAGGTCACCGGGCGGGCCCGCGAGCATTTTCTTCGCTGAAAATCCAGTCGTTACAACACGAGACTTGAAACCGCACGCCATGAAAAAACATATCTACATTTATTCGCCCTCCGGCGCCGTGCGCGACAAGGCAGCATTCAAACGTGGTATTCAGCGACTGCAAGCTCAGGGTCATGAGGTCGAGGTGGACGAGGCCGCTCTGGCCAGCCAGCAACGCTTTGCCGGCGACGATGCCACCCGCCTCGCCGCCATCCACCGTGCAGCAGACAGTGGCGCTGATGTGGCGCTGATCTCGCGCGGTGGCTACGGCTTGACCCGTCTGCTGCCCGACATTCGCTACAAGAAGATTTCCAAGGCCATCCACAAAGGGCTGCAGTTTGTCGGCATGAGCGACTTCACCGCCTTCCAGACCGCCGTGCTGGCCAAGACCGGTGCCATCACCTGGGCAGGGCCTGCGCTCGGAGAAGGTTTTGGCATGGAGGGCACGCCTGATGAAATCATGGAAGCCTGCTTTGATGACATGCTATGTGGACAAGGGGAGGGCACTGGCTGGCGCCAGCTTCGTCAAAGTTCGTCTGAAGATACAAAAGCTATAGCTGGAAACTCCGACCCCATAAGGGATAGCGATAGTTTTTTTATAAAAGATGCGGTGTTATGGGGCGGCAACCTGACAGTGCTAACCGCTTTGCTGGGCACGCCTTATTTTCCCGACATCAAGGGCGGCATTCTGTTTTTGGAAGATGTAGCCGAACATCCTTACCGTATCGAGCGTATGCTGACCCAATTGCTATATGCCGGTGTGCTGAAGCGGCAAAAGGCAATTGTGCTTGGCCAGTTCACAGATTTCAAACTCACCCCGCATGACCGAGGTTTCAAACTGGCAACTGTAGTGCAATGGTTGCGGCAAAGAATTGCCACCCCGGTACTAACTAACTTGCCCTATGGACACGTGCAGACCAAAGTGCTTTTGCCCGTAGGCGCCAAGACTGATTTAAGTGTCGATTCACGCGATGCATTGCTGGTTTGGGGACACCTTTGACTGAGCTTTGATGCATCGCCTAAACTCACGTCATCACAATGGGAATTCAACGGGAATGAGTGTCCAATCCACTGTCGTTTTTGCCGATCTGTTTGGGAGCACGGGTGTCTTCGAGTCTTTGGGCAATGCGAAGGCGACCGAACTGGTCACACAAGCCACCGCGTGGGTGGCCCAGCGTTGTAGTGCCCACGGTGGGCGGGTGGTCAAGTTTCTAGGCGATGGTGTCCTTATTATTTTTGAGGACAGCACCAAGGCCGTTCTGGCAGTGATGGACCTACAACACTCTTACCAGCAAGTGCTTGGCTGCATGCCCCCAAAAGCATATATGCCGCTACGCGTTGGCGTCGCGCGTGGCGGAGTGGAACTCGTGGCTGACGACTGCTATGGTGATGCCGTCAACATTGCCGCACGGCTGAGTGAACTCACAGGGCCGCATCAGATCTGGGTCAATAGCGAAGCCATTGAAGACGGATTTGACGTGCCTGACCCGCGTTTTCGTCTGCTGGGCCCCATTCACATCCGTGGCCGTGCGGAGTCTTGCAAGGTCTATCAGGTTGAATGGCAGGAAGACCAAAACTCAGAGCAATTGACAGTGCCCGCTGGTTTTGATCTATCCAGCAGATTTGGCTCCAAGGATGCGTTGGGAGTGCAGATCGAATTAGCTTGGTTGGATCAGAAAAAATCGTTCAACGCCTTCGACTTGCCCATCCACATTGGACGAACCCACCAGGTTGAGTTTGTGGTGTCCGACGCGCGCGTGTCACGTACACATGCCCGGTTGGACTGGCGCAATGGCAGCGTGGTGCTGGTAGACCTCAGTTCTTATGGTTGCTGGGTTAGGTTTGCCGGTGGTGGAGCTGATTTGTTGCTGCGACGAGAAGAGTGTGTATTGCATGGGCGTGGCGAAATTGCGCTTGGCACATCGTTCAGCGACCCAAGCGCTCCGGTTATCGAGTTTCTGGTGCTTTGAGGATTTTAGATTTTTTAGCTCCGTTTATTACTTAACATAATATACATCGTATCTACTATAAATCACACCTGTCACCAAGTTCCTTTAGGTTGCTGGCCGCGCACGAAAGCCGAAATAATCTGAGCGGCATCACCCCGAGTGGCCCGGTTAGCAAAGTCCAGCGCGCTCAGACCTAGATCATTCTTGAGAGATGGGTCAGCACCGGCTTCCAGCAATAGTTGGACCGCTTCCGGTGTGCCGTAACGCGCTGCCATCATCAGTGGCGTGGTGCCGTTGGGCGAAGTGGCATCAATGTAAGCGCTTTCATCCAGAAGCATTCGAATCACTTCCAGATGACCGTTGGTGGCGGCGTAATGCAAAGGAGTCCAGCCAGTTTTGTTGACATCTGCATCTTTGTCGATGAGCATCCGGCACATCTTTACATTTCCCGCAAGAGCAGCCAGCATCAGCGGACTCTCATCCGCAGCGTTGCGAACTTCAACGTTGGTCTGCGGCCACTGGATCAACACCTCGGCCACGTTCAGGGACTCCAGCTTGATGGCCGAAATCAGCCCATAAACACCGGCTGCATCTACGGTATTAGGATCAAAACCTCTTTGCAGCAAGGCAGTGACTTCCGCCGCATCGTCTTGCCTGATAGCCGTAAAAAAATCGTCATAAGACCCTGCATATACAGCCGAAAAACCAATTAAAACAATGCAATAAAAAACATTCTTAAAGCAATTATTCAACTTCAAAAAAGAAGTGCTCATGAGACGAAGATTCCTTTGAAGAGCCTGTCAAAATTGTTGCTGGTCACACTGGCCACCTCTTCAATGCTGATGCCGCGTAACTCAGCCAGCGTTCGGGCAACAAAAGGTACGTAAGAAGGGTTGTTGGGTTTACCCCTGTAGGGCACAGGGGCCAGATAGGGACTGTCGGTTTCAATCAATAAACGATCCATGGGTACCTGCGCTGCCACATCGCGAATCGACTGCGCGCTTTTGAAGGTCAGAATGCCTGAAAATGAGATGTAAAAGCCAAGATCCAGCGCTGTCTTGGCTACATTCCAATCTTCCGTAAAGCAATGAAATACGCCACCCGCGCACCCTGCTGAGCCGTCCTCACCCTCCTCGCGCAGGACTTGCAAAGTATCTTCAGACGCGCTGCGGGTGTGGACCACCAGCGGCTTGCCCAGTTGCCGCGCGGCGCGAATGTGTACCCGAAAACGCTCACGCTGCCAGTGCATGTCGGCGATGCTGCGGCCATTGAGGCGGTAATAGTCCAGTCCAGTTTCGCCAACGCCTACCACCCGCGGCAAGCTGCCCAATGCCAACAAATCATCAAGCGTAGGCTCCCTTACCCCCTCATTGTCTGGATGAACGCCCGCCGTGGCCCACAAGTTGTCATGCTGCTGCGCCAGTTGATGTACGTCACCGAATTCTTCCAGCGTCGTACAGATACACAGCGCACGTTCCACCCGGGCTTGCGACATGACTTGCAAGATGGCAGGCAGGTTGGACGCCAGCTCGGGGAAATTCAAATGGCAATGGGAATCCGTAAACATGGGGCTGTGAAATGTTGAAATCCGCCCCCATAGGAGTGGACGTGTCAGATGGTTTGCGTTTGGCGGTCAGAAGCCAGTTGACCACCCAGAATTTCTTCTATCTTGAGCTTGAGCGCAAGTGAGCCCTCGTCTTTGGGAAAGCGAATACCGACGCCCTGAGCGCGGCTATAGGCGGCTTTGGCTGGTGTCACCCACGCGACCTTGCCGGCAATCGGGTAACGCTGCGGCTCGTCGGGTAAGGAAATCAGCACATACATTGAGTCGCCCAGCTGGTAATCACGGTTGGTGGGAATAAACATGCCGCCTTCCGAGAACATCGGAATATAGGCGGCGTAGAGCGCGCTTTTCTCCTTGATGGCCAGTTGGATCACACTAGGACGCGGTGTGCTCGGGGAATGTGTTGCGTTGGCATTCATGGTTTGGAGTTTAGAGCCAATTGCGCCTGACTAACCAGCGCCTCTTGCATCAAGCCTGCATTGAATGGGTGCTCTACCGTGCGACGGATGTCTCCGAGTGCCTTGGCCCATGTGGTCAAACTCTGCCAGGAACCGCCCTTGGGAAGGTCCGCCGTCTCAAAAAAGCGCGATGGCGCACCGGCCCTGACGGCCAGCAGATCGTGGCACAGCTTATGCAGCGCGTCCACCGTCTGCGCGGGTGTCCAGTCCTTGAACACGCTGACATCACCGCGCTGCACAGCCTTGGGCAGATAGGACCAGCGCTCACCCACCGGTGCCATCTGCAGCGCGTCTGTTGGTCGGCCACCCGAGGCGCGCCAGGTCACCTGAGCCTGCGAAGCGGACATGCCCTGCTCCTGCAACCAGCGCATCGCGGCAGGCGCATCCGGCCAGAGCATGGTGTGACCCAGGCAACGACTGCGGATGGTTGGTAGCAGCAGATGGGCAGCATCCGTGGCCAACACAAATTTCACGTCACCAGCTGGCTCTTCCAATGTTTTAAGCAGCGCGTTGGCGGTAAACAGATTCATGCGTTCGGCTGGAAACACCAGCACCGCCTTGCCTCGGCCACGGGCGCTGGTGCGTTGCGCAAACTCCACCGTATCGCGCATGGATTCCACACGGATTTCTTTACTGGCCTTACGCTTCTTGCTATCAATCTCGGACTGGGCTTTTTCACTCAGGGGCCAGCCCAAGTCCAGCAGCGTGGTCTCGGGCATCAGCACGCACAGGTCGGCATGCGCGTGAACGTCGATGGCGTGACAGCTGGCACACGCGCCACAGGCACTTTGCGCACTGGGTCGATCACACAACCAGGCGCGTACCAGGGCCAAAGCCAGCTCATATTGGCCCAAACCCGATGGCCCGGCCAGCAGCCACGCATGGCCACGCTGTGCCAACAGGCTTCGCGCCTGAGCGGCAATCCAGGGCGCCACTGTGGCTGACCCGGGTGATGCTGATTCACTCATGGTAACCAGCCCTGTTGTTGAACCGCCTGCAGCACATGTTGCCAAACGACATCGCGCAGGTTGTCAGCAGCAATGCGAGCAAAACGTTTCGAGTCGGCTTGCATGCGCCGTTCGTAACCGCCGCTGACACGTCTGAAAAATTCGGCGCTTTGCGACTCGAATTTATCGGGGACGCGCGCACCCGCCAAGCGCGCAGCCGCGATGTCAGGGTCGAGATCAAACCACAGCGTTAAATCAGGTTGACGCACAAAATCACCCTCTAGCCCTTGTGCAGTCTGCACAAGACGCTCCAGATACAGGAGCGTCTTCCAGTCGTAACCACGACCGCTGCCTTGATAGGCGAAGGTGGCATCGGTGAATCGGTCGCTGATCACCACATCACCGCGCACCAGGGCGGGCTCAATCAATTGCTGCAGATGGTCGCGTCGGGCGGCAAACACCAATAAGGCTTCAGTCAGCGCATCCATAGCCTCGTTGAGGACCAGAGTACGCAGCTTTTCAGCCAAAGCGGTGCCACCAGGTTCTCGCGTCAAAGTCACCGCCCTGCCCTGCGCCTCAAAGGCATGCGCCAAGGCTTCAATGTGAGTGGACTTACCTGCTCCGTCAATGCCTTCAAAACTGATGAAAATTCCGCGATGTGTCATGAATGAAGGGCTGTCTTTAGAGGAGATGCTCATTGTCCAAGCTGGTACTGTCCAACCGCATGATTGTGCGCGTCCAGCGTTTCGCTGAACTGGCTGCTACCGTCACCCCTGGACACGAAATACAGCGCCCGGCTTTTGGCAGGTTGAGCTGCAGCCAGCAGGGACGCCTTGCCTGGCATTGAAATGGGCGTAGGTGGCAGGCCCGTACGGGTGTAGGTGTTCCAGGGTGTATCGGTCTGCAGGTCACGACGGTGCAAGTTACCGTCAAATTTGTCACCCAGCCCGTAGATCACACTGGGATCTGTCTGCAGCATCATGCCGATGCGCAAGCGGTTGGTGAACACGGCGGCCACCATTGGCCGGTCACTCGCAAGGCCAGTTTCTTTTTCAATGATGCTGGCCAGGGTCAGTAATTGGTCCGGCGTTTTCAAAGGCGAATTGCTTTGGCGCAGTTGCCAAGCGGCGTCCAGATGGCGATCCATGGCCCGCAAGGCACGCTTGAGTACGGCCAGGTCGCTGCTGCCTTTGGTGTAGGTGTAGGTGTCAGGATAAAAACGCCCTTCCGGCGGGACGCCTGGGCGATCCAGCTTTTGCATGATCAAATCGGGTGTCAGCCCTTGTGTATCCTGGACAAGTTGATCTGCTTTTGATAGCAAATGGCGAAACTGCTTGAAGTTCAACCCTTCCACCAGTGTGACGGCGCGCAAGGCCTCTTCACCCCGCACCAATTTGGATAGCAAACCGCGTGGCGTAACGTCGCCCTGCAATTCGTAGCTACCGGCTTTGATCTGGCGCGCTTGGCCAGAGAGACGAAACCACCAGTACAACAATTGTGGTGATGTCTGCACGCCAGCGTCCACCGCGTCTTGCGCCACACCCCGTGGCGAAGTGCCGGGCTCGATGGACAGGTCAACCACGGGCGTGCTTAGACCCAGGCTCTGGCTGATCCACCAAAATCCGGTGCCCGCCGCGGCCAGTATCACCAATAAAACAATGCTTAATAGTCGCCGCACAACCCTGTCGCCTTCTCCAAATTGAACTCCGCATCATAATGCGCGGCATGCAAAACTTAATCCACGGCGTGGCCCCGCTGACACATTTAGGGCTGATACGTGCACAAGGTGATGACGCAGCCAAATTCCTTCACAACCAGTTCACACAGGACTTTGTGCTGCTGGACTTGCGCCAAGCCCGTCTGGCTGGTTATTGCACGGCCAAGGGCCGCTTGCAGGCGAGTTTTATCGGCTTCAAGCGCACCGAGACAGACCTCCTGCTGATCTGCAGTCGCGATATTCTTGCAGCGACGATGAAGCGTCTGTCCATGTTCGTCCTGCGCGCCAAAGTCAAACTCACCGATGCCAGCGACGATTTTGCGCTGTATGGGTTGGCTGGCAGTGCCCTGCAGAATACTATACAAAATATAGCTTCCTACAAAGGTGATACATGGGCTAAGGTCGATTTTGATGATATATCAGTGATTAACCTCTATCCGGCTGATGGTGTGGCACGCGCGCTCTGGATCGCACCGGCTGACCATGCGGCACCTGCCGGTGAAAGCTTGAGCCCCGAACTTTGGGACTGGAGCGACGTGCGTAGCGGCATCGCTACCGTATCTCAGCCCACGGTTGAAGCGTTTGTGCCGCAAATGCTCAACTACGAGTCGGTGGGGGGCGTGAATTTCAAGAAAGGTTGTTATCCGGGGCAGGAAGTGGTGGCGCGCAGCCAGTTTCGCGGCACACTCAAGCGTCGCACCTATCTGGCACATGCCAGCACCCTTCTGAAAGCCGGTGACGAGGTCTTCCTGCCAGCTGACGAAGGCCAACCCTGTGGCACGGTGGTGCAGGCCGCTGCTTCACCCAAAGGTGGCTTTGATGCTCTGGTGTCTATGCAAATCAGTGCTTTTGAGGCGGGTGACGTGCGACTGAGTGCGGCCGACGGGGCGGCGCTGCAACTGTCGCCACCGCCCTACCCTTTGCTGGCTGACATCTGATCCGGGAAACTCACCCGTACCAGCAAGCCCTTGCCATCTGCTGGGCTTTCTAGCAAAAGAGTGGCGCCGTGGTTCAGGACCACCTCCTGAACAATGGACAGACCAAGTCCAGCGCCCTCTATGGTCGAATCCACGCGCACAAAAGGCAGCAAAATGCGTTCACGCAACTCCGGGGCAATGCCAACACCGTAATCGCGCAGCATCAAGGTCACGCTTTGGCCCTGATGGACGATATGCATTTCAACGACCGTGTCTGGTGGTGAAAACTTCAGGGCGTTGCCCAGCAGGTTGTCCAGCATCAGGCGCAGGTCATCAGCATCACCTTGCACCAAGGTGGACCCGCTGGCATCCAGCGCAAATTCAATACCTCGGTGACTGGCGAGAGCCGACAAATCCATCATGGATTGCTGCGCCAGATGCTGCAAGTCCACGGTGACGCGCAGCCTAGCCTTCGTGCGAGCTTCCAGACGCGCCAGCGCAAGCATCTGCTGCAACAGATGTTGCGCACGTTGCGTTCCAAGCTTCAACCGGGCGGCAGTTTCCAGCATTTGGACCATACTTTGCCCGCGCATCAGGTTATCCACCTCCAGGCTCAGCGCGGTGATCGGCGTACGCAGTTCATGCGCGGCATTGGCAATGAAGCGTTTGTGTGCCTGCAGGCTGGTGTCGAGCTGCACCAACAAACGGTTGAGCGTGCTGACCACGCTACCTAACTCTGCGGGGGCATGTGGCATTACCACGGGCTGCAGCGAACCCACATCGCGCCGACTCAGCTCGTCGGCGAGTTCGCGAATGGGCTCCAACTCCTTACGAATGGTCAGAGTAACCATCACGGCGCCCACCAGCATGACCAGCAGTGCCGGAATCACCACATCCAGCTCGGCGTCCCAATACAACTGATCGCGCAGATCCTGTGAATGCATCACCTGTACCGTACGTTGCCCGTTACTCAGAGTGAAGACCTTAAGTTCCACGGCATCGTGTTGGTGGCCACTCCGCACCGATGACAAGCCGGGAGGTGTGTCCAGGGCAACGTCAATCTGCTCGCTGGAGCGATATAGTCGCACGCCATCAGCATCCCAGATCTGCACATCCAGGTGCAATGCGGGGTCGGAATCCCAGGTCTGCGCCGTGCCTTGCAAGTCGCTGAGAATGAGCGCGCGAGCCACTTGCTCCAGCTGGTAGTTCAACAATTCTTTTTGTTGCTTGTGGACTTGCGTGAGTACCGTTACCGCCAGCACCACACTGACCAGCAGTACACCGACTAACAGTCGACGCTTAAGTCGGCTTTCTAGTGAGAACATGGCTGTTCATCACGCGGCACAAAGTAGCCAACGCCCCGAATATTCAGGATGCACCCCATGCCGAGTTTGCGTCTCAGGTTATGAATATTCACCTCCAATGCGTTGCTGGCGACCTCTTCTCCCCAACCCAGCAAACGCTCTTCCAGTTGCGCACGCGACATGGGCATGCCTGGACGACGCATCAGAAGCTCCAACAAAGCAAATTCACGCGCCGACAGACTCACTGCCGTGCCGTTTTTGGTAACCATTTTGGTGTCAGGGTGCAAGACGACGTCACCACTGCGCAAGACCGGGTCTGCCCGTCCCGAGCGGCTACGGATGGCAGATCGCAGGCGTGCGGCCAATTCGTCCATCTCGAAGGGTTTAAGGATGTAGTCATTGGCACCAGCGTCCAGTCCGGCCACCCGGTCGGACAGCGCGTCGCGTGCGGTCACCACCAGAATCGGCATCAGATGACCGCCACCGCGTAGATCGCGTAGCACCTGCATACCATCACGTTTGGGCAACCCGAGATCCAGCACAACCGCATCAAATGGTTCACTGCGCGCACATTGCAGGCCCAGTTCGCCGTCACGTACCCAGTCAATCGTGATGCCAAGCCGGGCAAGTCCTACGCGCACGGCTTCACCGATCAGCGGATCGTCTTCAACCAGGAGTACTCGCATGGGGCTTATGAAGTTAGTAAAACGTAATTTCCAGGCTACGGAGACACCAGCACACCGAGGGCATCAGCCGCATCTTAGGGTTGAATACAGCAGTGGCGCACGCCAGACGCAAAAAAGGCTGCGATAGGCGCAGCCTTTTTTGTCAAGACGGGCCGCAGCCCGCCCTGGCCGGGACATTACATCGCAGCCGATGCTTTGGCAGCAGCTTTTTTGGCCTTCTTGGCAGCGTGTTTCTTCACGACCTTCTTGGCAGCCTTCGTCACGGGTGCTGCAGCGGGTGCTTCAGCAGTAGCGGATGCTGGTGCTTCGGCAGGTGCCGGTGTAGCAGCGAACGTCATGCCAGAACCCAGGAGGCCAGCAGCGATAAAGAGAGCAGCGAGACTTGATTTCATGATAGATCCTTAAAGTAACGACCATTGGGTCGGTTGCTGTGATGTTGGTTTGGAACCAACTGAGCGTGACTGTAAAGACTCAAACTTAGTTTAGCCTTAGGGTTGACTTAGCTAAGACTTAGGCGCAGGTTCTTTTTGCTAAGGGCGAGCAGCCAAAATGTCATCAAACTTCTGGCGCCGTAACCACCCTGCCCGCTTCGATGGTGATCACGCGTTGACAGCGCGCCGCCAGAGCTTTGTCATGCGTCACCAGCACCAGCGTGGTACCAAGCTCGCGGTTCAGGTCCAGCATCAGCTCCATCACCGTTTCTCCGGTGGCAAAGTCCAGGCTACCGGTGGGCTCGTCGGCCAGCAACACGGCGGGTTGCACCACAAAGGCACGGGCCAACGCTACCCGTTGTTGCTCGCCGCCCGAGAGCACCTTCGGGTAATGGCTCAGGCGCTGCGACAGTCCCACCCGCGCGAGCAGCTCAGTGGCGGTTTTTCGGGCATCGCGCCGGTTGGCCAGTTCCAGGGGCAGCATCACATTTTCAAGCGCCGTAAGATTGCCCAGCAACTGAAAACTCTGGAACACAAAGCCTACTTTTTGCGCCCTTAGTGCTGCACGTTCGTCCTCGTTCATGGTAAAAATTTCCTGACCCGCCAGCCGCACAGCGCCCCGAGTAGGAACATCGAGCCCGGCAATGATGGACAGCAGCGTGCTTTTGCCTGAGCCGGATGCACCGACAATAGCCACTGTTTCCCGCTGGTTCAACTGGAAATCAATATCGCGCAGAATGTCGAGTGTGCCGGTCGAATCGGTGACCGATTTGAAAACGTGTTCGACCGAAATAATGCAATCTGACATGGATGTTTCTTTGAATCTGATCAATGTGAATCGTCGTCACTGTATCGCGTTGACAACCGTCTGGACTCTGGCAGGGATTACACCAAGCACCTTGCAGGCCAAAACGATGACTACAACGCGAGCAGCTACGACCATTTTGGTGGTGGGTGATTCGCTGAGCGCCGAATACGGCCTCAGGCGCGGCAGTGGCTGGGTGGCGCTTCTGGAGAAAAAGCTGGCTGCCGAGAAAATTCCCGCTACCGTGATCAACGCCAGCATCAGTGGCGATACCACCACTGGTGGGCGTACGCGCCTACCGGCGCTGCTGGCAAGTCACCACCCGACCTTGGTGGTGATTGAGCTCGGCGCCAACGACGCGCTGCAAGGTTTGCCCCTTACTTTGACACAAGACAACCTCACAGCCATGACACAAGACGCCCAAAAGTCAAATGCCAAAGTTCTGTTGCTGGGCATGCAGGTGCCACCCAACTACGGACGTGACTATGGTGCACGCTTTGCCAGCCTGTATGTTGACGTGGCCAAGGCCAGCAAAGCCGGTCTGGTGCCGTTCATGCTCAAAGGCATTGCCGATGTCCCAGATAGCCTGAAGTGGTTTCAGGCTGACCGAATTCACCCGGTGGAAGCTGCGCATCCGCTGATTCTGGGCAATATCTGGCCCGAGCTGAGAAAAGAACTCCGATGAGCCTGACCCCCATCACCGCTGACGCGTTGATCAGTCGGTTTGACGACTTCGATGCCGTCATCGACGCCCGCAGCGAAGACGAATTTGCCTATGACCACCTGCCTGGCGCGGTGAATTGGCCCACCCTGAACAACATAGAACGCATCCAGATTGGCACGTTGTACAAACAAGTCAATCCGTTTGAGGCGCGAAAGCGTGGCGCTGCCATAGCGGCACGCAACATTGCAGCGCACATCGAGCGTGAAGTAATCGGCAAACCCAAGGACTGGAAACCCCTGGCGTATTGCTGGCGTGGGGGGCAGCGCAGCGGCGCGCTGTCCATGGTGTTGGGCCAGATCGGCTTTCGCGTGACACTGGTCGAAGGCGGCTACAAGGCGTTTCGCGCAGCCATGCTGCGAGATGTGGATCGCATGGTTGCCTCCCTGCGTTTTCAGGTGGTGTGCGGGCCAACGGGTTCAGGCAAGACACGTTTGCTGCAGGCGCTGTCTACCCAGGGGGCGCAGGTGTTGGACCTGGAAGCGCTGGCCAACCACCGAAGTTCCGTGCTCGGAGCGATTCCGGGTGTGGCGCAACCTAGCCAGAAGCGGTTCGACACCTTGATCTGGGACGCACTGCGCCACATAGATCCAAGCAAACCCGTGTTTGTGGAGAGTGAGAGCAAAAAGGTCGGCAACTTGGCATTACCCAACTCTCTGGTCGAGGCCATGCGCCTTAGCCCATGCCTGAACCTGCAGCTGCCGGACAGCGAACGGGTGGCACTGCTGATGGAGGACTATGACCATCTGGTGCGCGACGTGGACTTTTTATGCGACCGATTGACGGTATTGATTCCGCTGCGAGGTCGTGCGGTGGTGAACGCCTGGATGGCTCTGGCGCGCTCAGGCCAGTTGCCCCAGGTGGTGCAGGATTTGCTGACTCAACACTACGATCCAGCCTATCTGCAGTCTATGCAACGCAATTTTGTTCAGTTCAATGATTCAAAAATAATAGTGCCTAATGACCATTCTAAAACGGCTATGGCCGATTTAAGCACTCAAATCCTGCAAGACATTTGAAGGTGCTGGCGCGCTTTTATACGGGCAGACCAGACTCATCAGTCGGCGGGGTTGGCTCGCCGGAAGAATCGTCAGAAGTACCTTCAGGCATGGGATCGCCCGCTTTGCGCTGGGCTTTTTCTTTCAACTTTTCTTCTTTTTTCTTCTTTTTTGCCAGTTCTTTTTGACGCTTTTCGTAGCCGTAATTAGGTGTTGCCAATGTAGTCTTTCAAGGTTGATGTACCCAATTTTACCCGCTGGATTCAGGCGAACACTGTCAATGCGGCTGCGAGGTCGGCGCGTAAGTCTTCCACAGCCTCTAACCCGATAGAAAACCGCACCAAGGTACCGCGTGCCAAGTGCGCAGGCCAATCAGGGCGCATCGTGGCGATGTCATACGGCACCACCAGACTGATGGGACCACCCCAACTGTAGCCAATCTCAAATAGCTTCAGCGTATCGCAAAACGCATCCACTTGTTGCTGGTTGAATTCGGGGCGGAAGATCACGCTGAACAAACCGGCAGCGCTCCCGGGCTCCCCATGGCAAAGCACCTGCCAGTGACGATGACCGGGTGAATTGGGCAAAGCCGGGTGCAACACCTGGGCAAATTCAGGCCTTGTCTGACACCAGCGCGCCAGCGCACGGGTAGCTTCGTCATGGGCGGCGTAGCGCAACTTGAGGCTGGGTAGACCACGCAATACAGCCTCAACGTCGTTGGCTGCCACACCCAGGCCCATGCGCATGTGGCAGAGTTTGAGACGCATGTGCAGCGACTCATCGGTCGTGATGACGCTACCCATGAGCACATCGCCCCCACCATTGGGATACTTGGTCAAAGCATGGACGGAAATATCGACCGCCACGGGTACTTCGGAGCCTGGCTCCAGGTCAAAGGGCGCGAACGCCAGCCCGGCTCCCCAGGTGTTATCCAGCGCACACAGCACGCCCGCAGCTTTGCAGATGCGT
Source organism: Rhodoferax sp. (assembly GCA_031291305.1). Classification (GTDB taxonomy): domain Bacteria; phylum Pseudomonadota; class Gammaproteobacteria; order Burkholderiales; family Burkholderiaceae_C; genus Rhodoferax. The sequence goes on from JARLJH010000063.1 coordinate 57,926, forward strand.
ACCTGTTCGATCAGATCAGGAAACTCCAACGTGACTGATCCCGCCGCCTCCAGCCAGACCAGCCGTGTTTTGGGGCCAATTTTGCTTGCCAGATCCTGCGGGTTGAGCGGGTCATAAAACTGATGGCCGATGCCCCAATGCATCAGTTCACCTTCAGCCAGCGCTTTGTTGGGTCCATAAACGTTGTCAGGGATCAGCACCTCGTCGCCAGAGCGCAACAACGCCAAGGACACCGTAGCGATGGCTGCCAGGCCACTCGGGACCAGCAGGCATTGCTTGCCGCCTTCCAGGGTGCACAGGCGCTCTTCCAGCATGTAGGTGGTGGGGGTGCCGTGCAGGCCATAGGTATATGCGGACTTGTCCTTCCACTCAAAGTGACGCATAGCAGCTACGCTAGGGAAAAACACCGTTGATGCCTTGAAAACACCTGGCTGAGGTGCTGCGAAACCTGCTGGTGGAATATAGGCGTGGTGAATCAGGTCGGTGCTGGAGACAGTCATTGTGGAGGTGCGTTAACAATCGAGAAAATATATATTAATCAATAGATTGCGATTAAACGCTCCACTTTTTGATTAACTGTTCGGGGCGCATGCTGTCATACCCTTCAAAGGGTTGATGAATCCACGGGTTGGTTGGTAGAAAGTCAACACAGTAGTCCGGTGTGAATGTGGACAGTGCCTTGGTCCAAATCACCGCACTACGTAACTCCGTGATGGGTTTATAGTTATTTTTAAGTTGCTCAATCACCTTATTCAACGTATGGCCCGAATCCGCCAGGTCATCCACCAACAGGACTTTGCCAGCAATTTGACCCTTGGGGGTGGTGATGTAGTGCGCAATGTCAAGTTGACCCTGCACCGTGCCCGCCTCAGAACGGTAGGAACTCGTCGACATAATGGCCAATGGCTTGTCAAACACACGAGAGAGTACGTCGCCAGGGCGCATGCCACCGCGCGCCAGACATAGGATAGTGTCAAACTGCCAGCCTGACTGAAACACCTTGATGGCGAGTTTTTCAATCAGGTTGTTGTACTCGTCATAACTCACATAAAGGTGTTTGCCGTCTTCTGTCAACATGAATTTGCTCCAGTAAAAATAGCTGCCTATCGAATAAATATAAGGGCTAGAGACTGATTTCTTATATAAATCTCGAGCAAGGACAATGAACGCCGTGCACTTTAATCCGCCAAAAATGGGTGTCTCATCATGATCGTGTGTTCGCGGTCCGGGCTGGTCGATACCACATGGATCGGTACACCGGTCACTTGCTCAATGCGTTGCAGGTACAGACGCGCGGCTGTTGGCAATTTGTCGTATTGCGTGATACCCACAGTGCTGTCGCTCCAGCCTTCCATGGTTTCATAGACCGGCTGGCAGCGGGAAATGTCATCGGCCCCCATCGGCAAAATATCAGTCAGCTCGCCGTCAAGCATATAACCCGTGCAGAGCTTGAGTTCTTTCAGACCATCAAGTACGTCAAGTTTGGTGATACATAGGCCAGTCAGACCGTTGACTTGGGCAGAGCGCTTGAGCAAGGCCGCATCGAACCAGCCGCAACGCCGACTACGCCCAGTGGTGACACCTTTTTCAGCGCCCACGGTACTCATGTGCCAGCCGGGTGTGCCCTCCACCTCCCATTCGAGCTCGGTGGGGAATGGTCCGCCACCCACACGGGTGCAATAGGCTTTGGTGATACCGAGTACGTAGTGCAACAGACCGGGACCGACACCCGAGCCCGCCGCAGCATTGCCAGCCACGCAGTTGCTGGATGTCACAAACGGATAAGTACCATGATCGACATCCAACAACGTGCCTTGTGCGCCTTCAAACAGCAGGTTTTCACCCTTGAGGTGGGCATCATTGAGTTCACGTGAGACATCTGCCATCATGGGCTTGAGCAACTCGGCATGGCGCATGGCTTCGTCATAGACGGCCTGGAACTGCACTTCCCCGTCTTTCATGTAAGGTGCCAGCGTGGGTCCAAAGTCGAAGGTTTTGGAGTTCAGATAGGTGGTTAGCACATGGTTGTGCAGGTCCAACAAATCGCGCAGCTTGTTGGCAAAGCGCTCTGGGAATTTCATGTCCTGCACGCGCAGGGCGCGCCGGGCAATCTTGTCCTCGTATGCTGGGCCAATGCCTCGACCCGTGGTGCCAATCTTTTCGCTGCCGCCCTGCTCCCGCGCAGCTTCACGGGCCACGTCCAGCGCAGCGTGAAACGGCAGAATCAAGGGACAGGCTTCGCTGATACGCAGGCGCGAACGCAGTTCGACACCAACTTTTTCCAAACCGGCAATCTCATCAAACAGCTTGGCAGCCGATAGAACAACGCCGTTACCGATGTAGCACTTGACACCTGGGCGCATGATGCCGCTAGGAATTAAATGCAAGGCGGTCTTGACGCCATTGATCACCAGCGTGTGGCCAGCATTGTGGCCGCCCTGAAAGCGCACCACACCTTGGGCGCTCTCAGTGAGCCAGTCAACCAGCTTGCCTTTGCCCTCGTCGCCCCATTGGGTGCCCACGACGACGACGTTTCTTCCTTTGATTGCAGTCATGTTATTTCGCTTTACTCAGATTGCTTGCACAAGCCATTGACCGGCAGCTTCAACAAGCTCGCGGTCGCAATGGAATTCATCCACTTCACTCTCGTGGCCAGGAAACTCGCACACCACCACTTCACCGCGCGAGCGTAGCGAAACAATGGCCGCTGCCAGGGCGGGTTCGTCACGCCAGGGAGCGCGGATAGCTGCCTGTAATGGACGCGTTGCCACGGCACTGACGATGGTTTTCAGATCCAGGCTAAAGCCAGCAGCCGGGCGATTGCGCCCGAACACCGCGCCAACCTGGTCATAACGCCCACCACGTGCCAATGCTCCACTGGCGCTTGGCGCATAAATCGCATAGCGAGCACCGGTGTAATAGGCATAACCTTGCAGGTCTGCCAGATCAAACGTTACTTGAACACTTGGCAAATGCGATGCCAGGCGCTTCAAGTTTTGAAGCGCTTCTGCTACTCCTGGCAGGGGCGGGAGGGCTTTTTCTGCCTCATCCAGCACGGACGCATCGCCATACAGTTGCACCAGAGTCAATAAGCCTTGGCGAATGTGTTCGGGCAGATCGCGGGTCAGCATCGCCAGTTCGGGGCTGTCTTTTGCAGCCAGCGCGGCATACAGCGGGGCCAATTGCGAGGCATCGAGAGAAAGACCAGACAGCATGGACTTGACAAGGCGGGCATCCGCCAGATCGACGCTGGGACTCTGAACCTTGGCTGCCTTGAGACAGTCCAGCGCCAGATTCAGCACCTCGATATCCGCCTCCAGACCCGCATGACCATAAATTTCTGCACCAAACTGCAAAGGCTCACGCGTGGCATGCGGAGCACCAGGCAAGGTATGCAACACCGGGCCGCAGTAGCAAAGCCGAGTGACACCGGCGCGGTTGAGCAGATGGGCATCAATGCGAGCGACCTGCGGCGTGCTGTCGGCACGCAGTCCCATCATGCGTCCTGAGAGCTGATCGACGAGCTTGAAAGTTTGCAAGTCCAGCGCCACACCAGCGCCAGTTAGTAGAGATTCGAGATGCTCCAGCAGCGGTGGCATGACCAACTCGTAGCCATAACAACGCGCTGCATCCAGCAGGTCTCGACGTAATTCTTCGATGTGCCGCGCTTCAGACGGCAAGACATCGGCAATGTGATCCGGCAGGACCCAAGCAGACATGGATAAATGGGAGGCTGTTAAAACCTGAATTCTACCGGGCGAATGCAGACGAAGACTTCAAGCCAACCACCAAATCAGCGTTAGGCCCAACAGTAGGCTGATCAAACCAAAAAAACGCAACTGTCCGTCAGTGAACTTCAAAATTTGCGTGAATGTCTGGCGCCACGTGGCGGGGGACACAAAAGGCATGAAGCCCTCCACCAGCAAAACCAGCCCCATGGCCAACCAGAAGGTGGTGCTGTTCAGGCCGGATTCCATGCTTACTTTTTGCCGCTGGCCGTCGCAGCGGCGGAACCGCTGCGCATGGTCTTGAAAAAGTCAGAGCTGCCTGGGTCCAGGACCATCACATCGCTCTTCTTAGAGAAGGTCGCCTTGTAAGCATCCAAACTACGGTAGAACTGGGCGAATTGCGGGTCACGGCCAAAGGCCTCGGTATAGGTGCGAGCGGCTTCAGCATCACCTTCACCCTTGATTTTCTGGGCATCACGGTAAGCATTGGCCACCGTCACCTCACGCTGGCGGTCAGCATCAGCGCGGATTTTTTCACCTTCGGCGGCTCCGGTGGAGCGCAATTCATTGGCAACGCGCTTGCGTTCGGCCTCCATACGTCGATACACCGACTCGGTGATAGCGTCCACATAGTCAACGCGGGTAATGCGTACATCCACCACATCAATACCCCAAGGTTTGGCACCACGCACCTGGCTGAGCACTTCGTTTTTGACGTCTTCCATCAAGGTTTCACGCTTGGCCGACAGCAGCTCCTGAACCGTGCGCTTGTTGATCTCTTCCTGGAAGGCATTACGTACCACCCGATTCAGCTGACTGGCGCCCGCTGCCTCATTGGTGCCGACATTACGGATGTACTCGGTAGGCTCGGAAATACGCCAGCGCACATACCAGTCAATCACCACACGTTGCTTTTCAGCAGTCAACACCGGCTCGTTGTCAACACTGTCGAGCGTGAGCAGTCGCTTGTCGATGTATGACACATTTTGGAATGGCGGCGGTAACTTGAAGTTCAACCCAGGCTCGACGATAACTTCCTTGATTTGTCCTAGCGCGAAAACGACACCAAACTGACGTTGATCGACCACAAACAAGGTGGAATTGGCCAATAGCAGCAATAGCAAGACGGTAGAGAAAATAAAACCTAAGCGATTCATCTGGGAGCTCCTAGCGGGTTTCGCGCGTACGTGAACGGGCAGCGTCTCGGCTGCGGGCATCAACGGCGTTTGCTAAAGCATCCGTCACTGGAGGGCTGGAAGCTTGTATCGGTGCTGTCGTCACACTTGGCGCTTCCTGCGCCACCTGACTGGTCATCTGCATGATCTTGTCAAGCGGCAAGTAAAGCAAGTTGGAGCCCTGTTTAGAGTCCACCATGACTTTGGTCACACTGCTGTAAATTTGCTGCATGGCATCGATATACATGCGGTCACGCGTGACTTGTGGTGCTTTCTGGTATTCGGTCAGAACGGATTTGAAACGCTGCGAATCACCTTGTGCCTGAGCCACGATGCGTGCTTTGTAGGCGTCAGCTTCTTCTTTCAGGCGCGATGCGGCACCCACGGCGCGAGGAATCACGTCGTTAGCATAAGCTTGGGCCTCGTTCTTGGCACGTTCGCGTTCTTGACCGGCTTTAAGCACGTCGTCAAAGGCTGCCTGGACTTGTTCAGGGGGGCGAACACCGCCTTGTTGCAAGTTGATACCCACCACCTCAATGCCGACTTTGTAACGATCCAGAATTTTCTGCATCAACACCCGCACCCTGGGCGCGATCTGATCGCGCTCGTCAGACAAAGCGCTGTCCATACGCATCTTGCCGACAACTTCACGTACCGCCGTCTCGGCGGCCTGAACCACGGCGTCGGTCGGATTTCTGCTTTCAAACAAAAAGGCACGTGCGTCACTGAGCCGGTATTGCACGGCAAACTTGATTTCAACGATATTTTCGTCTTCGGTCAGCATGGCTGATTCACGCAGTCCGGTTGCCTTGATGATTACGTCGCGCCCCACATCCACCGAGCGAATCTGCGTAACAAAAACCAGTTCGTGGCGTTGAATGGGGTACGGTAGACGCCAATTAAAACCGGCCCCTACTGTTGAGTGGTACTTGCCAAATTGTGTGATGACGGCCTGCTGACCCTCTTGCACGATGAAGAAACCGGTACCCAACCAGATCAACACGGCTACACCGGCTATCAAACTCGCACCAATACCAGCCGTTTTCATGTCAGGTTGAAAACCGCCAGGCCCACCATTGCCACCACCTGAGTTGCCCCCGCCGGAGCCTCTCTCAGAAGGTTTGGCATTGCCAAACAGACCACCAAGCTTGCGATTGAAGTCACGCCACAACTCATCAAGATCAGGAGGGCCCTGGTTGACTGAACCCCGAGATGGGCGATCCTCACTCCTTGGTGACTCGGAGTCCTGGGACTGAGGTCGCTGCTCATCACCTGCTTTGCCCTCCGACGGTTTGTCATCACTACGCCCCCATCGCGGATCGTTGAGGTTGAGCATTCCCTGAAGGCGTCGCGGCAAAAGCGCCGAGCTAAAAGTAGGTAGTTGAAGTTTCATCGCATCAGCTCTTGTCTAATAGGGGTCGATTGTGCCGAATCAGACGGCGGCCTCATGATCTGGAGGGAAATCCAGAGTGCCTGTGGCAGGGCATCTGGCGAGAACGGCTTCAGCGAGCAGTTGACGCAAACCAACCACTCCTTCACCGTCTTGTGCACTCAGAAAAATTCTGGGGGTTTGTATTCCACCAAGTTCATAGCTATCCCTCAGCAATAGCGGGCGGTGATCAGGCGCCACTGCATCCAGCTTATTGAAGACAAGAATCTGCGGGATGTCGTTCGCGCCAATCTCTTTGAGCACACGTTGCACTTCGGCGATCTGGTTGACATGGTCGTCGCTGGAAAAATCAACCACATGCAATAGCAGATCCGCATCCACAGCTTCCTGCAGCGTGGCTTGAAAGGCATCAATCAGTCCATGTGGCAAATCTCGAATGAAACCAACGGTATCAGACAAGGAAATCATGCGACCAATGTCACCCAGATACAACTGGCGCGTGGTGGTGTCGAGTGTGGCAAACAATTGGTCTGCGGCATAGGCACGTGCTTTCACCAGGGCGTTGAACAATGTAGATTTGCCAGCATTGGTATAACCAACCAGTGAAATGTTGAATGCTTCGCGCCGATCACGCTGACGGCGCTGGGTGGCTCTTTGCCTCTTGACTTTGGCAAGACGTTCCTTGATGCGTTTGATGTTGTCTCCAATCATCCGGCGATCCAGTTCAATCTGGGTTTCGCCCGGCCCACCCCGCATTCCGATACCCCCACTCTGTCGCTCCAGATGTGACCAACGCCGCACCAGTCGGGTGCTCAGGTATTGCAAACGCGCCAACTCAACTTGCAATTTGCCCTCGTGACTGCGGGCACGTTGGCTGAAAATTTCAAGAATCAACAAGGTGCGATCATTGACGGGCAGTTCAAGATGCCGTTCAAGATTGCGTTGCTGCGCCGGACTGAGACTTTGGTCAAACAGAATTTCCTGCGCACCCAGCTGAGTCGCCAGCAATTTGATTTCGTCCGCCTTGCCGCTACCAATGAACAAGGCTGCATCAGGCGCACGACGTTTACACGTCACCCTCGCCACGGGATTTAGCCCCGCAGTTTGGGCTAGCAATCCAAGCTCTTGGAGTTCTACATCAAAGTGGGGAAGACCAAAGTCAACGCCCACCAAAATGGTGGGTGCCCTATTGAATTCAGGCTGTGGCAGGCTGATCACCCTCAGTGGCTGAGAAATTGACCGCACGTCCTGGGACAATGGTCGAAATGGCGTGCTTATAGACCATCTGGGTCACTGTATTACGCAGTAGGACCACATACTGATCGAATGACTCGATCTGACCTTGAAGCTTGATTCCGTTGACCAGATAAATGGATACAGGCACATGTTCTCGACGCAAAGTGTTGAGAAACGGGTCTTGTAGCAGTTGGCCTTTGTTATTCACGATATTCTCCGTGTTCGGATAATTAAAGAAGAGAGCACGATAACACAGGCCAGCGCCGCAATTTCTTCAGGACACACAAAACCACAATAAATTTGCCGTTTGTGTTATTGACACTTCATTCAGTCAGTCTTGTCAGCGAAGGGATTAGCCGACGTTTTCAGTTCAATGCGCAAAGGCGTTCCGACGAGGTCAAAGGCCTGGCGGAAACGTCCCTCCAAGAAGCGCTTGTAAGCGTCTGTCACATGTTCCAGCGAGTTACCGTGGATCACGATGACAGGCGGATTCATACCACCCTGGTGAGCGTAGCGAAGCTTGGGACGGTACATGCCCGCGCGTTTTGGACTTTGAAATTGCACCGATTCCAATAGTAAACGAGTTAGTACTGGTGTGGACATCTTGCAATTGGCGGCCTTATGCGCCTGAATGATGGAAGCCCACAGCGGCCCTAATCCCTGGCGTTTTTGGGCAGAGATCAAATGCATGTTAGCAAACTTCAGAAAGCCCAGTCGCGTCTCTATGGATCGTTTCACCAACTCACGCTGGTACTCATCCACAGCATCCCACTTGTTCACTGCCAGCACAACGGCGCGGCCATTTTCAAGAATATAGCCCGCAATATGCGCATCCTGATCAGTCACACCCTGGGTGGCATCTATCAATAACAAGACAACATTCGCAGATTCAATCGCCTGCAATGTTTTAACCACCGAAAATTTTTCAATCGCCTCGAACACCTTGCCACGGCGGCGCAATCCAGCGGTGTCAATCAACTCGAATTTTTGACCTTCACGCTCAAACGGAACTGAAATCGCATCGCGGGTCGTGCCAGGCAAATCAAAGGCGACCAGACGCTCTTCTCCCAACCACACATTAATCAGTGTCGACTTGCCGACATTGGGGCGACCTGCAACAGCGAGTTTGATCACGCCCGGAACTGCTTCTTCTTCGTCAGTAGAGTCCCCAAGATTCAAGGGCTTCAACGTCAGATCCAGTAGTGAGCGAATCCCCTGTCCATGGGCCGCTGAAACAGGCAACACTTCGCCCAAGCCCAACTCGTAAAACTCGACGAGCTGTACGCCTTCAAGCATACCTTCGGCCTTATTTGCGACCAGTAGACAAGGCTTTCCCAAGCGCCTCAGGTACTTGGCGATGTCGTGATCCTGCGCAGAAACACCTCCACGCGCATCGACAACAAAGATAACCGCATCAGCTTCCGCTACCGCCTGACGGGTTTGTTTGGCCATCTCCTTGTAGATACCGGTGGTGGCATCCGGCTCAAAGCCACCGGTATCGATGACGATGAACTCCTGCTTTCCATGCTTGCCATTGCCGTAGTGACGGTCACGCGTCAAACCAGCATAGTCAGCCACGATCGCATCGCGCGACTTGGTCAGCCGGTTGAATAGCGTTGATTTACCCACATTGGGGCGCCCCACCAGGGCCAATACGGGCTTCATGTCGATCTTTCTGCCAATAGTGACGTCATTCAGGCTGGAAACCGAAAACGCCGCCATTGTGGGTTACAGCGACAAGGGTGGTTCCGGCAACCACCGGAGCAGCGGCGATGGAAGAACCATCGGTCGATACACGTGTCAGCGGCGTTCCGTCGATCCGCGACACAAAATGAAGCAAGCCCGTACCATCGCCCACAACCACGGATCGACCCAATACTAAAGGTGCACTCAATTGCCGATAGCGCAGGCGGTCAGAGGTCCAAACAGCCTCACCATCAATCAATCTCCAGGCCATTAATTTTCCGTCGCCTTCTACACCATAAACCTGCTTATCATCCCCACCTAAACCGACAGCGCCAGATGCCGAATGCTTCCAGATGACATTTCCCCTCTCGGTATTGACACAACCTACAGCCGCTTGAAATGCCCGCACACAGACTACCTCGGCTTCGCGGCTGACACCAGCCACCAGATCCACCAAACGTTCGATGTCATTTGTACCGCGCGGAGTGGCAACCGGTGCATCCCACATCACATTGCCGTTGAGTGGATTGAGTCCCACCAATCTTCCGGTCAATCCAACAACCAACGTGTTCTTCACCGGTAAGAGCACGCCAGCTTGACGCAAGACCAAGGCCTCACCTGGGCGCTGATTGGACCAAAGCTTTTTGCCTGTTCGGGCATCATATGCGGACACAACACGGTCTGCACCCAGCACAAATACGCGCTCACCTGCCACCAAAGGTGCGGTAAATACCTGGCTTGGCAGGCGCGAACGCCACAACTCATGGCTACCCTCGATCGTCACCAACTGGTTGTCGCGTGTTACAACCGCAGCGTAGTGTCCGTCACTTCCCACCCCTGCAGCAATCCGCGCCCCCACATTGATGTGCCATAGCACCGCGCCCGTGCGCGCATCAAGTGAGGTGATGACGCCATCCGAGCCAGCCAATGTCACAGCAGTATCTGTTGTGACAACATTCAAAGGAAAATCAACCTTGCCAATCTGGCTTGTCCAAGCAGTTCTAACCCCCAGCAGTGCAGGGTTAGGGCCTAGTTCTGCGGGTAGTGGCGCTTTGCTCCCGCTGGCACACCCGCCGAGCAACCCCATGGATAGTGCAATCAGTCCAGTTTGAATGAGTCGATTCACGGCAAAAGCAATCGTCATGGATTATTTTCCTTGCGCAGTGTCCGTTGGAGCACTAGTTGTTACGTTCACGCCCAACGCACTGAGCTTGACTTCGACCAGGCGCCGGTAATTGGTAAGTGGTTCGAATAATTGATATGCTTTCTGATATTCCTCAATCGCCTTTAGCTTGTCATCCTGCAACGCGAAGATATCTCCTTTTCGATCAGCGGCCAAAGCTTCAAACCCAGCTGGAAAAACGCCGTTCAACTGGTTCAATGCCCCTGTATAGTCTTTCGCGTCCATTAGTAGACCAGCTAGTCTGAGTTTTGCAACAGACTGGTACCCAACATCAGAAGACTTTTCAGCCACCCAGGTGAGTGCCGCTTTGGCTGCATCGGCTTTTCCTCCCGATGCATATTGCTTGGCCACCAGCAGCCCCGATTGTTGCGCATAGGCTGTAGCGGCAAAGCGCTCCTTCATGTCCGAAAATACCCGATCAATTTTGGTGGCATCACCAGACTGGATAGAACGTTCGACTTCATCAAACAATGCCGCAGCTTGGTTAGCCTGACTACGCTGCCAATAGTTGTAAAAATTCCAGCTTGCAAAGCCCGCCAAGACCACAATCAAGGCCCAAGTGATGGCGTTGCCGTATGTACTCCAGAAATGCTTGATCTGGTCAAGCTGTTCCTGTTCTTCAAGATCCAATTGATTTGCCATGAGGTAGTTCGCTAAATGTTTGATTGTAGGGTTGGTGCCCAAGCAGCCAGACTGGCCAGAGGACGGGTAACTTGTGGAGCAGAGATGTCGCGCAACGGCTTGATAGTGACGTTTCCCGCCAGAATTTCATCATGCCCAAATATCAGTGCGTAGCGCGCGCCACTGTTGTCAGCCCGCTTAAATTGGCTTTTCATGCTTCCCATGCCGTCGACTGAACTGGTGTGCATTTGAACGCTGACACCAACATTGCGTAAAGATTGCAGCGTTGACAGAACCAGCGGCATCGCCGACACGTCAGTCACAACGGCATAGGCATCCAATAGTGAAGCGTTGACAACATGTCCGGCTGTTTTGGCCAATTCCAATACTCTGTCCACGCCCAGCGCCCAGCCCACGGCAGGAGTCGGTTTCCCCCCGAGTTGCTCAAACAAGTAGTCATAGCGGCCGCCAGCGCAGACGGTGCCTTGCGAACCTAGTCGATCCGTGGTGAATTCAAAGACACTCAGGTTATAGTAATCCATACCACGCACTAGGCGCGGGTTCACGGTATAGGCTACACCATTGACTTCCAATATCGACCTCAAAGTATTGAAGTGCAAAAGCGATGCTTCACCCAGAAAATCAAGCAGCTTGGGTGCCTCATTGACGAGGCCTTGCATGAGCGGGTTCTTGGTATCCAAAATACGCAGGGGATTGCTATACAGACGTCTGCGCGCATCCTCATCAAGAGCTTCCATATGCTGCTCAAAATAGGCAACTAATGCTTTGCGATGCGCTAATCGCTCTGATGGCTGGCCCAGACTATTGATCTCCAAACGTACATCGGTCAAACCAATTTCAGCCCAAAGCGCTGTGGCCATCAAAATCAACTCTGCATCTACCTCGGCACCCGGGAAACCCAAGGCCTCTGCACCAATCTGGTCGAACTGCCGGTAGCGCCCTTTCTGTGGACGCTCGTGACGAAACATCGGGCCCATGTAATACAGGCGCTTGCCTCCGTCATACAACAAACTATGTTCAAGTGCCGCGCGCACCACACCGGCCGTGGCCTCGGGCCGCAGGGTCAGAGGATCGCCATTGAGGCGATCCTCGAAGCAATACATCTCCTTTTCAACAATATCCGTCACCTCGCCTAAGCCACGCACAAACAGTGGCGTACGCTCAACAATGGGGGTGCGGATGTTGCGGTACGCGAAACGAGCCATCAAGCCTCGCACTTTGGACTCGAACCACTCAACAGCGGAAGAATCAGGAGGTAACAAGTCATTCATGCCTTTGACGGCAGTCAGCTTGCTCACGGGTAGGGCAGATACTTTGTCAGTCATGGAGGATTCGGTCAAACTCTGGCATCCACTCGCGTGCCAAAACGTTTTTCAACATAGTCTTCAACAAGGGCCTGAAATTCTTCAGCAATAGCGTCACCACGCAGGGTCATGCGCTTTTCTCCATCGATGAACACAGGCGCTGCTGGCGCCTCGCCGGTTCCTGGCAAGCTAATACCTATGTCAGCTTGTTTGCTTTCGCCAGGGCCATTCACAATGCATCCCATCACGGCGACCTTCAGTTTTTCTACGCCGGGATACTTGCTGCGCCAGTGTGGCATCTGCGCTCGCAAGAAACCCTCAATACGTTGCGTCAATTCCTGAAAGGTGGTGCTGGTGGTTCGACCACAACCTGGGCAAGCGGTCACACTCGGCACAAAAGACCGTAACTCAAGGGCCTGCAATATCTCTGCGGCGATCACCACTTCCTGGGCTCTTGACTCACCGGGTTGTGGCGTTAACGATACCCGAATCGTGTCACCAATCCCCTCTTGCAATAAAACCGACAGAGCGGCGGCGGACGCAACCGCACCTTTGGTGCCCATGCCAGCCTCAGTCAACCCCAAATGCAGGGCAAAATCACAACGCTTTGAAAGCTCGCGGTAAACGAAAATCAGGTCCTGGACCCCACTCACTTTGCAGGACAGGATGATTTGGTTGGAATCCAACCCCAACTCAACTGCCTGCTGGGCGGAATCCAGCGCCGAGGTAATCAAGGCCTCATACATCACGTGCTTGGCATCCAAAGGAGTTTCCTGGTGACTATTTTTGTCCATCAGATGAACCAATAAATCCTGATCCAGACTACCCCAGTTCACGCCAATGCGTACTGCCTTGTTCCAACGCACAGCAGCTTCAATCATCAAACCGAATTGCCGATCACGCTTGTCGCCTTTGCCCACATTGCCTGGGTTGATCCGATATTTGGACAGGGCTTGAGCGCAATCGGGAAACTCCGTCAACAAACGATGGCCGTTGTAATGAAAATCACCAATCAACGGCACATCAATGCCCATGCGGTCCAGCTGTTCACGTATGTACGGCACAGCCTGGGCAGCCTCAGGGGTGTTAACGGTCAGACGCACCATTTCAGAGCCAGCCAATGTCAGCTCCTTAACCTGAATGGCAGTGCCGATCACATCGACCGTGTCAGTGTTGGTCATGGACTGGATCCGCACCGGGGCACCCCCCCCCACTGTGACCACCCGACTACCCCAAATCACCTTAGCCTGGCGGGTCTTACTAGACTGCGCATTCGCTTCAGCAATGGGCATGCGTGTATTCATTACTTCACCTCAAATCGAGCGACATTGTCGCGGGCCAGAGTGGTCAGATCCATCGGCTTTCCGCGTACGGAAACTGTCACCAAGTCGGCGCGACCAATGGTTACGGAAAGCGGCAGTTGTCCGGAGACACGGATGATCTCGCCACTCTGCATTAGCTTACGCAAGCGGGGCTGACCCGCCCCATCGGTAACGTCAACCCATGACTCACCATGACCAATCAACTCAAGAACGGACGACACGGCAACTGCATTTGGTGTCGCTGCAACAACCGGACTATCCCCAACCTCTTGCTTGCTTGACTGCACCACCGCAGTTGGCGCAGTAACAGCACTAGCAACATCCGTTGCCCCTGGCAAGACCAGAGGTGGCTGGACATTCTGCACATCCTTCGCCACCACCGACGTCGAGGTATCTTTGGTGACAACAGATACGCTTTCCGACAAGGGCTTCTTCGGCCAAGCCAAAATCACGGCGATGGCAACAACCAATAAGAGCACACCAAGACCAATGGGACTGGAAATTTGAGCCGTCAGACCACGGTGAGACGCTCCAGCACCATCCTTGAAAGTGGTATTCAAGCCCGCTTCGCTGATCTTGAATTGATTGATGTGAGGTTCAGGCAGGCTTTCCATCACCAATGCAGGATCAATTCTCAGCGCACGGCAAACACTCAGCGCGAGCGAACGGACAAACACCATGTCTGGCAATTCTTCAAAACGACCAGCCTCCAGAGCTTCCAACTTCTTAACAGGCACCTTCAACGCCACAGCCAAGGCGGCAATATGCAGCCCCTGTGCCTCACGAGCTACCCTTAGCAAAACGCCAGCCTGCACGGTCCCACCTGAAGTGACCGCATCCATTACATTGCACTCAAGATCATGATCACTCATCAAATGCTCCGCGCTGGTACAACCCTGTCTCGGGTGACTGGGGAAAGCGCTTGATCAACTGCACAGCGAGTTGGTTCATTGCCTCAGAATTGCCCATGCGCCGCTCAATTTTGATACCCAACCATAGCGTTTCGGCATTGGCCAACTCGGTATTGTTCAAGCGCCGGATGTAAAACAGTGCCCGCACAAAATCTTGACGTTGATAGAGCACATTGGCTAGGTTGTAACCCGTCACCGGATTGCCCGCGTCATAGCCATAAGATTTACTTAAGCTGGCCTCAGCTTCGGGCAATTGCCCTGCCTTGATCTGGCACAAGCCCTGGGCCATATATGTTTTTGCGCGCTCGGCATAGAGTGGATTGGCCAGAGCTTGAGCAAAATAATCCATGGATTGTGCGAAGTGCCCTTCTTGGCATTTCAACCAACCCATGTTGTGCAACACATTGCTATTGTGCGGCTTGAGTGACAGTGCCTTATTAAAACTTTCTTCTGCAATGGGGAAATCATTCAAGCGCATATAAATCAAACCGCGCAGGCTGAATGCGTCCGAGTATGTCGGGTCAATAAGAATCACTTGCTTGATTTCATCCAAAGCAATAGTGACTTTGCCTTGCTCGAGATACCCCAGTGCCAGCTGCATCCGGATGTGTGCACGCTTACGTTCAGCAGTCTCATCAGATTCCGTGATGATGTCGTCATGCATCTCACCAACGCGACTCGCTCCAGTCGGCCCCGCACAACCACCTAAGGTTATCCAAGTGCAAAACACACAGGCAGAAAAAACCAACTCAAGATAACGCATCGACTTGTTTTTCATCGTGGCTTTCGTTGTTCAGATTTTCGTATTGGGTGGAATGGTCGCCGAGATAGACTGGATATCAATACTGCGTTGACGCGCGATTCGAACGGCGACCCGGGTCCGATCCACCACATCACCGGCCAGCTGTCCGCAAGCGGCGTCAATATCATCGCCACGTGTCTTGCGAATGGTTGTGGTAATACCCGCATCGCTCAATATTTTTGAAAATGCCAGAATGCGATCAGGCTTGGATCGGCGCAAGCCGGAGGCTGGAAAAGGGTTGAACGGGATCAGATTGAACTTGCACCATGTCACCGAGCGACCATAGTGTTTGATGAGTTGAACCAGTTCCCGAGCCTGGTCGTCACCGTCATTGACGGCATCAAGCATGCAATATTCAATAGTGATGAAATCCCTGGGAGCATGCTTCAAATAGTTCACACAGGCGGGCATCAACTCCTCCAGCGGATGCTTGATGTTGAGCGGCACAAGATTG
The DNA here is from genome assembly GCA_031291305.1 of Rhodoferax sp. Taxonomy (GTDB): domain Bacteria; phylum Pseudomonadota; class Gammaproteobacteria; order Burkholderiales; family Burkholderiaceae_C; genus Rhodoferax. Next base: position 73,759 of record JARLJH010000063.1, read on the forward strand.
TCGCGTAAAGCATTGTTTGGCGCATGCAGCGATACCGCCAGCGCAACCGGGCATTCAAGCCCTAGCAAATCCATCTTATTGACCAGACCCGATGTCGATACCGTGACGCGGCGACGTGACAACCCGTACCCATGGTCATCAAGCATCATTCGTAAAGCAGGAATCAGCGCCGAATAGTTTTGCAGCGGCTCGCCCATGCCCATCATCACCGTATTGGAAATAACCCGTTCATCACGCCCTAGATGTTTGCGCAAAAAATGCTCAGCGAACCATAGCTGACCGATGATCTCGCCCGTGGTCAGATTGCGGCTGAAACCTTGGTGTCCGGTCGAACAAAACCGGCAACCCATAGCGCATCCTGCTTGGGTTGAAATGCAAAGCGTACCACGATCATCTTCGGGGATGAACACTGACTCAATGGCGTTGCCTGCACCCACATCAAACAACCATTTGATGGTGCCATCTGCAGAGATATGCTGCGACATGACTTCCATCGACGTGACGTGCGCGACACCTTGAAGCTTGGCGCGCAAAGATTTCGCCAGATCGCTCATGTCATCAAAATTCGAGCAACCTCTTTGATGGATCCAACGAAACAGCTGTATCGCCCGAAAACGCTTCTCACCAAGAGACTCGCATAGGGCCGTCAGACCATCCAGATCGAAGTCAAGCAGATTGACCGTCGAACCAGGCACCAACGTCATCTCACGCCGTCTAGCCGAGGCGTGAAGTTCATCATGCGCTATTTCAACGGTCATGCCAGACGTCAGCGAGAAAAAATGCTCATACCAGGAAAAAAGAAGCTAACTTCGACGCTAGCCGTCTCAGTAGCATCTGAACCGTGCACAGCGTTGGCATCAATGCTGTCTGCGAAATCAGCACGGATGGTTCCAGGCGCTGCCTTTTTGGGATCAGTGGCGCCCATCAGTTCGCGGTTTTTCAGGATAGCGTTCTCACCTTCCAGCGCCTGAATCATGACTGGGCCAGAAATCATGAAGTCCACCAGATCCTTGAAAAAAGGACGCTCTTTATGCACAGCGTAAAAAGCCTCGGCTTCACGACGGGACAGGTGTGCCATTTTGGACGCCACGATTTTCAAGCCAGCGGCCTCAAAACGAGCGTAGATTTGACCGATCACGTTTTTGGCAACAGCATCAGGTTTGATGATAGAGAGAGTGCGTTCGATAGCCATGTAATTTCCTTTTGAATAAAAAATGGGGTCATTCGACCAAAACCGTTGATCTTAACCTGAGCCAGCTTCCAAGGCATCAGGCCAGCATTTGCTTTTATCTGTTGCGTCCGCCTGGCCTGCGTCCTGATCCGATGCTTCCGCCACGCTTTTTACCGGCTTCCTGGCGTTGCCTGGAAAAGCTGTCCGCACCGATATACCCTACAGATGTTTTCAACGGGTCCGGCTGTTTTGATGCTACTTGTTCCGGGGACGGGGATCGAATGGCCCCCCTACCCAGCTTGTTTCGGTTGCGCGCTGGCACGCCTGTGCCGGGCACTGTATGTTGTGCAGACCTCCGCGATTCATGAACACCCGCGTCCTGCACTTGTGAGGCCCGGGTCAACAAACGAATGTCGGCATCATCAAGTTCCACCCAGGCGCCACGCTTCAAACCTCGCGGTAACACCATGGAACCATAACGAATGCGGATGAGTCGGCTGACAGCATGCCCTACTGACTCGAGCATGCGACGCACTTCGCGGTTGCGTCCTTCAGAAATGGTCACGCGGTACCAGCAATTCGAACCCTCGCCACCACCTTCTTCGATGGAACCAAAATGCGCCATGCCGTCGTCGAGCCGAACGCCATCTAGAAGCTTGTGCTTTTCTTCCTGTGTCAGAGCACCCAACACCCGCACGGCGTATTCACGCTCCAGCCCAAAGCGAGGATGCATCAGGTTGTTTGCCAGTTCGCCAGAACTGGTGAATAGCAGCAAACCCTCAGTATTCAAGTCCAGACGACCAACCGACTGCCATTTGCCCTGAAACAACTTGGGCAATTTACGAAAAACCGTCGGCCGGTTCTGTGGGTCATCATGACTAACAACTTCACCGGCAGGTTTGTGGTAAGCAAGTACACGCGCAGGAGGCGGTGCGATCTTGAAACGAATGGGCTTGCCGTTAACTTTGACATGATCCCCAAACTGAACACGTTGTCCAATATGTGCTGGCTCATTGTTGACGGTAATACGCCCCTCTAGAATGAGTTGTTCCATCTCTAGTCTAGAGCCCATGCCCGCCTGAGCAAGAACTTTATGTAGCTTGGGAGATTCGGGCTGAGGGGGCAAGACACGCTTGAGTTCAGAGGCTTCAATGTCGCCTTCCGCAGCATCAAACACACCGGATACAACGTCTTCAAAACGAATGACGTTGCTATTGCCTGTAACAGGCATGGACGGCTCAGTGGAAAGTTCAGTCATAGTGTGTCCTGTTCAGGTGCAGATGCAAGCGGGCTCTTGCCCATGTTGGGGTCGGCGGACCAATTCAGTTCTGCAGTACTCGAATCAACGGATGCCACAGCAACAGATTTGTGTGTCGGCTCAAGGCCTGCCACGGTTAGTTCCTGGGCCAACAGCGTTTCCAATGCGTCTGTTGACCGAGTTGGCGACGCCAGAAGCGGCAATTGATCGAGCGAATCGAGCCCCAGGTCGTCCAGGAAATGTCTGGTAGTCGCAAACAAAGCAGGTCTCCCAACGGTATCACGGTACCCGATGGCCTCAATCCAGCCACGGTCTTCGAGCTGTTTAAGGGTCAGGGAATTAACGGTCACACCACGTATATTCTCGATATCCCCCCGAGTAACGGGCTGCTTGTAGGCAATGATGGCCAGAGTCTCCAGCGTGGCACGGGTGTAACGTGGCGGCTTTTCGGGATGCAGACGGTCCAGATAAACCCGCATCTCAGGCCGACTCTGAAACCTCCAGCCATTGGCAACAGACACTAGTTCGAGGCCGCGATCTGACCAGTCCACCTGTATTTCGTCGAGCAGGACATCAACAACGGCAGAGCTAAATTCATCCCCTAACAGGACGCGCATATCCCGAACGGGCATAGGTTGCTGCGCACAAAGCAATGCTGTTTCCAGGATACGCTTGGCATCCACCGTGTTCATGGTTGGCAAACTCAGATCAAAACACACCCTTTGGGGCGGCAAAAAGATTTGGAAGACGTGATCAAGACCGACAAGTCATCGGTGGCACGTTAATACGCACTGCAAGTGCAGCGCTAAAAAGAGTCACTATTGTAATTGAGACCCCACGCGACAAGTGCTGCCGAAAAATCTGCGGGAAGTGGTGCCACAAAAATCAAATTGTTCAATGTTACAGGGTGAGCAAAAGCCAACTTGGTGGCATGCAGAGCCTGCCGTTGCATACCCGCCGCAGCCAAGCCGCCATAAACCTGATCACCCACCAAGGCATGCCCTATAGATGTCAGGTGCACCCTGATCTGATGCGTTCTACCGGTGTGCAAAGTGCACTTGAGCAAACACCCCCGGTCAACATTGACAAGACACTCAAAGTCAGTTTGGGCCGCTTTACCCGCGTGCGCGGCCAGATCAACCACCGCCATACGCAAACGGTTGCCTGGGTCACGGCCAATAGGTGCATCCACATGCTGGGAGAGACTACCCCGCCATTTGCCATGAGCCAGGGCCAGATACTGACGCTTGACCGTGCGTGCGGCAATAGCCTGCACCAACGCGTCCATCACCTTGCGAGTGCGCGCCACCACCATCAATCCACTTGTATCTTTGTCGAGTCGGTGAACAATGCCTGCTCGTGGCAAATTAAAAGCTTGGGCGTCGTGACCCAATAAGCGATTCATCAACGTCCCGCTCCAGTTACCGGGGGCAGGATGCACTACCAATCCCGCAGGTTTGTTGATCACCAGCAGATATTCATCCTCAAAAACAATATCCAGTGGTAGGTTCTCGGCCTTGAAAGCCTGGCTCTGGGGCGTCGGCCTTAGTTCAATTTGACCAACATCACCGGCCTTGGCCTTGACGGAGGCCTTTTTGACCACCTTGCCATTGACTGACACGCCGCCTAGATCAATCAACTGCTGCAAGTAGCTGCGGGAAAACTCGGGCACCAGATCAGTCAGCGCCAGATCCAGACGCATGCCGTGATGTGCTTCGTCAAAAAACAATGCCCGCAGTTCAACATCCTGACCGGCCTCTTCTGCAGCCTCGCTATCCTGGGATGCAAGGGCGGTCGATATAATTTGTTGAGTGTTCTTCAAGAAAGCTGTCCTACATGCCTGATGTCAAATTATCTGCTGCCCGCGCCTTGATGCTTGCGTGCGGTGCCCTGCTGTTAGGCGCTTGCTCCACCACACCCACCGATCCAACTGCGGGCTGGAGCCCCAACAAAATCTACGCTGAAGCCAAGGACGAGCTTAGTACCGGCGCATATGACAAGGCAGTCCCCTTGTTTGACAAGCTCGAAGGCCGCGCCGCTGGTACACCCCTAGCGCAACAAGCCCAGCTGGACAAGGCCTACGCGCAGTTCAAAAACGGCGAGCCCGTGCTGGCTGTTGCCACGCTGGACCGCTTCATGAAGCTGCATCCGGCGAGCCCTGCGCTGGATTACGCGCTATATCTTAAAGGCATTGCCAATTTCAACGACGACTTGGGTTTGTTCGCCTTCCTGACACGTCAGGATCTTTCGGAGCGTGACCAACATGCGGCCAAAGAATCGTTCGAGTCCTTCAAGGAACTGGTTACGCGCTTTCCGGACTCCAAGTACGCAGTCGATGCCAGTGCGCGCATGAATTACATTGTGAATTCGCTGGCTGAGTCTGAAGTGCATGTGGCGCGCTATTATTATCAGCGTGGCGCCTACCTTGCGGCCATTAACAGAGCGCAGACAGCCATTACGGACTACCAAGGCGTACCAGCTCTGGAAGAAGCGTTGTTCATCATGGTGAAGTCTTACGATGCGCTGAACTTGCCACAGTTGCGAGATGACACCAAGCGAGTGCTTGAGAAGAACTATCCTCAGACCCTTTACCTGACGCAAGGCTTCAAAGCCAAAACGCAGCCTTGGTGGAAATTTTGGTAAAGGCATGAGCACCCAAGGTTATCGAGTCACGGCATCAACCGGCATTCACAAAGGCGACCGGGATTACCAGCAGGATCAGGTGAGTCTGATGAGCCACCACCACGTCAAAGGGTGTGTGATGGCTGTTCTGGCTGATGGTATGGGTGGACGCAGTGGTGGACGCAAAGCCTCAGACCAAGTCATGATGACCGCGCGGCAACTGTTTGATCGCTACTCACCCAAAGACGATGATCCTGTTGCCATGCTGAGTCAACTGGTCATGGAAGCGCATATGGTGATCAAACTGACGGCTATCTCTTCAGAGGAGGAGCCGCACAGCACCATCGCCGTTTTCATCCTGAACCCCGATGGAAGTTGTCATTGGGCTCATGCAGGCGACTCGCGGATCTATCACTATCACGGCAAGCAGCTGGTCAAGCGCACCCGGGATCACTCTTACGTGCAAACGCTAGTGATCAAGGGGGAGCTCACCGAAGAGCAGGCCAATGTTCACCCACAGTCCAATATCTTGATGGGTTGCCTGGGTACAGAAAAAGAGCCGCCCATCAATGTCCACTCCATCGCCAAGTTGCAACCAGGTGACACGCTCATGGTTTGCAGTGACGGCTTGTGGCACTATTTCACCGAGGCGGAACTGGGCTCCGTGCTGGCCGCATTGTCCGCTCGTGAAGCCACGGAGTTCCTGATTGACAAGGCGCGCTTGCGCGCCAAAGGCAGTGGTGACAACCTGTCATTGGCCATCGTCAAGGTCGAAGCCGCACCCGCTTGAACTTTTTGCCGCTGTTTGACGCTTTGGTCAGCGAGGTATATCCGTTGGTTGAACGGAAGTGCCTTGTTGTTTTTGTTGCTGTGCCGCCAAATTGGCTTCAATGCGCTTGAGCGCCTCCTGCGCGTTGGTTTGGCGATCCAAATCATTCAAAATTAGCTCCTGGCGACGTAATTCATCCATCGCCAATCGGCGGTTCTTGCGGGCTGCACGCAAACAGTCTGACACTGCAAAACGGCTGTAGCACTCGCGTTCTGCCTGCAAATAGACAGCTTCGTGGTCGGCACGCTCTTGAGCGATGCGCTGGCGTTCGGCCTGTGCATCCAGCGGCAAAGGCGGCTGCTCAGGGACTTGAGCCGTTGCCAGAAACTGCCAGAAGACCAGCATCAGCCCCACCAATTTTTTTAATCTCATGTCAGTCGCGTGTCCACATTGCGACGCTCCAGCGCCAAAAACTCACCTGTTTGCATTTCCTTGATGCGCGACACGGTTCGCGCAAATTCGTTGGCCAACGGCCCCTCGGTGTACAACTGGTCTGCCGCCACCTCGGCTGACATGATCAGATTAACACGCCGATCGTAAAGCACATCCACCAGCCAGGTAAAACGTCGAGCCTCAGCGGCCATACGCGGGACCATTTGCGGCACATCACTGAGCAAAACGGTGTGGAACTGGGTGGCCAGTTCCAGGTAATCGTTTTGCGAACGCGGGCCACCGCACAGGGTTTTGAAGTCAAACCAGACGACGCCACCTGCCCGTCGGCGCGCGTGGATCACGCGTGACTCGATTTGCAACACCGGATCTTCGTTATGCTGCTCAGCCAGACGCGTAAATGCATCCATCATGGCCGCATCCGAGGCAGCACCCAGTGGCGTGTGATACAGCTGCAACTGGTCAAAGGTGAGCCCTCGGTAGTCAGTACCGTTATCCACATTGATCACCTGCAACTGCGTTTTCAGCATCTCAATCGCTGGCAGCAGGCGGTCACGATTGAGCCCGTTGGGGTACAGATCATCCGGCTTGAAGTTAGAGGTGGTCACCATGCCCACACCGTTGTCAAACAGGGCTTTGAGCAGTCGATGCAGGATCATCGCATCGGTGATGTCCGACACATGAAATTCGTCAAAACAGATCAGGCGGTATTTTTCGGCCATGTGCTTGGCCAGCCGGTCCAACGGGTTTACCGTACCCTGCATGGCAGCCAATTCGCGGTGCACCTCACGCATGAACTCATGAAAATGCAAGCGCGTCTTGCGCTTGAGTGGCACTGCCGTGTAAAAGCAGTCCATCAGGAAACTCTTCCCCCGCCCTACCCCGCCATACATGTACACGCCACGTGGAATTGGAGGGTGGTTGATGAGTTTCTTCAGTGCGTTGGAGCGCTTTTCTTTGAAATGACTCCATTCACGCGCACAGATTTCCAGCGTCTGAACCGCACGCAGTTGTGCCGGGTCAGACGTGAATCCACGCACGGCAAGTTCTGCCTGATAAATCTTCTTAACCGTCACGGCTGCGTCATTTACTATAGATAATAGAGCTAACTTCCCTTGCAAAACAAGGGCTAGAAGTCATTTTTATGCTCAATTAAAAATTCAACGTCCGCTTGTCAACTGCCAGCGCCGCTTCCTTGGTGGACTCGCTCAAAGACGGGTGTGCATGGCAAATGCGGGCGATGTCCTCGCTGCTGGCACGGAACTCCATCGCCATGACACACTCGGCAATCAACTCGCTGGCCATGGGGCCGATGATGTGAACACCCAGAATTTCGTCGGTGGCCGCATCGGCCAGCATCTTGACCATGCCAGTGGTGTCACCTAAGGCACGGGCGCGGCCATTGGCCAGGAACGGGAAGGTGCCCGCCTTGTAGGCGACGCCATCGGCCTTGAGCTGTTGCTCGGTACGACCAACCCAGGCAATTTCGGGGCTGGTGTAAATCACGAACGGAATGGTGTTGAAGTTGACATGCCCGTGTTGACCGGCAATACGCTCAGCCACCGCCACGCCCTCTTCTTCCGCCTTGTGTGCCAGCATCGGGCCGCGCACCACGTCACCCACCGCCCAGACGCCGGGAAGGTTGGTACGGCAATCGGCATCGACCACAATCGCGCCGCGCTCATCGAGCTTCAGGCCCACGGCCTCGGCATTCAAGCCAATGGTATTGGGCACGCGGCCAATGGAAACGATCAGCTTGTCAGCCTCCAGCGTTTGTGCTTCGCCCTTGGCATTGGTCCAGGCCACATTCACGCCTTTTTTGCTGACTTTGACTTCACCAACCTTGACGCCCAACTCGATCTTCAAGCCTTGTTTCTCAAAGACTTTTTTAGCCTCTTTGGCGATTTGCTGGTCCACGGCTCCCAAGAAGTCTGGCAAGCCTTCCAGAATCGTCACCTCAGCGCCCAAACGCCGCCAGACCGAGCCCATTTCCAGCCCGATCACCCCGGAGCCGATCAAGGCCAATTTTTTGGGCACGGTGGTGAGGCGTAACGCACCTTCGTTGGACAGGATGTTTGCTTCATCAAAGGGTGTACCAGGCAAAGCGCGGGCGTTCGACCCGGTGGCCACGATGATCTGCTGGCCCAGTAGCGTTTCTTCAGCGGCACCGCTCACCTTGATCTCGTAGCCACCTTCAGCCACTTTGACGAACGAGGCGCGACCATGGAAGAAGTTGACCTTGTTCTTTTTGAACAGGTAAAGAATGCCGTCGTTGTTCTGCTTGACCACCGCATCCTTGCGCGCCACCATCTTGGCAGCATCCATCTTTAGGCTGGACACCGAGATGCCGTGGTCCGCAAAGTGGTGGCTGGCTTGCTCAAAATGCTCGCTGGACTGCAGCAAGGCCTTACTGGGAATGCAGCCCACGTTGGTGCAGGTGCCACCTGGTGCCGGGCCGCCTGTGCTGTTTTTCCACTCGTCCACACAGGCCACGTTTTTGCCCAACTGGGCGGCACGAATGGCGGCAATGTAGCCACCGGGGCCGCCACCAATGACGATCACATCAAATTGTTTGCTCATAAAAATTCCGCCTTTTGAAGTATGTCTGGAAGCGACCAGCCAAGCACAGTCCTGCTGTGTTGGTGATCGTCCTGGGACATCCTGGGTTATGAAAGTAAGATATAAAAATAAGAGCGTTATACATAGGTATAACGCGGGCTACAGGCCAATTTCTTATAAATCAGATATCAAACAACAACCGAGCCGGATCTTCCAGCGCTTCCTTCATCGCAACCAGACCCAACACAGCTTCGCGACCATCAATGATGCGGTGGTCGTAGCTCATGGCAAAGTAGTTCATCGGGCGCACCACCACCTGGCCGTTTTCGACCATGGCGCGGTCCTTGGTGGCGTGCACGCCCAGAATGGCACTTTGCGGCGGGTTGATGATGGGGGTGGACATCATCGAGCCGAAGGTGCCACCATTGCTGATCGAGAAGGTGCCACCCGTCATTTCATCCATGCCCAGCTTGCCGTCGCGCGCCTTGGTGCCGAATTCGGCAATCTTCTTCTCGATGGCCGCAAAGCTCATCTGGTCGGCGTTGCGCAGAATCGGCACCACCAAGCCACGGGGTGAACCCACCGCGATACCAATGTCAAAGAAGCCGTGGTAAACGATGTCGGTGCCGTCCACCGAAGCATTGAGCACAGGAAACTTCTTCAAGGCGTGAACCGCTGCCTTAACAAAGAAGCTCATGAAACCCAGCTTGACGCCATGTTCTTTCTCGAAGCGCTCCTGCATGCGCTTGCGCATGTCCATCACCGGCGCCATGTTGATCTCGTTGAAGGTGGTCAGGATGGCGTTGGTGCTTTGTGACTGAATCAGACGCTCGGCCACACGAGCGCGCAGGCGACTCATGGGGACGCGCTGCTCCGGGCGGCCAGCCAGCTCAGCTGCCAAATTACTGGCGGGCGCTGCAACCTGAGGCAATAAAGTGGCTGGAGCCTTTGCAGGCATTGCGGTGGCAGCTGCAACTTTAGGTGCGGCTGCCGACGCTGTTGCACCGCCTGCCACGGCAGCCAGAACGTCGCCCTTGGTCACGCGGCCATCTTTGCCCGTGCCTGCAACCGAGCCTGAGGCGAGCTGGTTGTCTGCCATCAGCTTGGCTGCCGCCGGCATGGTGACACCGGCCATTGAAGCGCTAGCGGATGCCGCTGCAGCCACAGGTGCTGCCGCTGCCGCTGATACAGCCGCCATGGCCTGCATCACAGGTGCCACCGATACGGCACCAACCACACCTTCTGTGTCAATGCGGGCAATGAGCTGGTCAGCCGCCACGGTGCTGCCGTTGGGTTCAACGAGTTCAACGATCACACCAGCCGATGGCGCAGGAACTTCCAGCACCACCTTGTCGGTCTCCACATCGATCAGAATTTCATCCACGGCGACGGCGTCACCGACTTTTTTCTTCCACTGCAACAGGGTGGCTTCTGCCACGGACTCGGACAGTTGCGGGACTTTGACTTCTACGATTGCCATAACAATTCTTTCAAAAATATTCTTGAGGTTTGCGCTTGATACGTCTTGAAGAGCGCGCTTACTTGGTCAGGACAAAGCCTTTGAGCTTGCCAAACGCGCCGTCTACCAGCGCTTTTTGTTGCTCCTGGTGCAGGTGCGAATAGCCCACTGCCGGCGAGGCCGAGGCCGCGCGGCCCGAATAGCCAAGCTTCTGACCCTCAAGCATGTTTTCGTGAATGTAGTGCTGCACATAGAACCAGGCCCCCTGGTTTTGCGGCTCGTCTTGCGTCCACACCACCTCGGTGGCGTTCGGATATTTTTTGAGTTCGCTGGCAAATGCCTTGTGCGGAAACGGGTACAGCTGCTCCACGCGGATGATCGCCACATCGTCAGCGCCTCTCTCCTCACGCTTCTTCGACAGATCAAAATAGACCTTGCCAGAACACACTACCACACGCTTGACCTTGTCGGCCTTGAGCGCCTTCTGGTCAGGGATGATGGTCTGGAAGCTGCCTTTGGTGAACTCGGACAGCGGTGAAGCCGCATCCTTGTGACGCAACAGCGACTTGGGCGTGAAGATGATCAACGGCTTGCGCAAGCTGCGGATCATCTGGCGGCGCAGCACGTGGAAGATCTGGCTCGCCGTGGTAGGTTGTACCAACTGCATGTTGGTATCAGCCGCTAACTGCATGAAACGCTCTACCCGCGCGGAAGAGTGCTCTGGCCCTTGACCTTCATAACCGTGCGGCAACATCAGCGTGATGCCATTGACGCGGCCCCACTTCACTTCCCCTGAAGCAATGAACTGGTCAATCACCACCTGCGCACCGTTGGCAAAGTCGCCAAACTGGGCTTCCCAGATCACTAGCGTGTTGGGGTCATTGGACGCATAACCATATTCAAAGCCCAGCACAGCCTCTTCCGACAGGATGGAGTCGATGACATTGAAAGGTGCCTGGTTATCAGCCACATTGGACAAGGGCACATAGGTACCCGTGTCCCACTTTTCACGGCTCTGGTCATGAATGACCGCATGACGGTGGGTAAACGTGCCACGGCCACAATCTTCGCCGGACAGGCGCACCGGGTAGCCGCTGGCCACCAACGAGGCGAATGCCATGTGTTCACCCATGCCCCAGTCCACCGGAATATCACCCCGCCCCATGGCGGCACGGTCGTCATACACCTTCTTGACCAACGGGTGCGGGTGCACTGAGTCCGGAATCGAGGTGAGCTTGTCGGCCAGCCGTTTCCACTCTGCCATGGGAATGGCCGTGTCGCCCGCGTCGGTCCACTTCTTGTTCAGGAACGGAGCCCAATCCACCGCGTACTTGCTTTTGAAATTGGTCAGCACCGGGTCCACCGTATGGCGGCCAATGTCCATGGCCGCGCGATACGCCTTGACCATCTGGTCACCCAGATCAGCGCCCAGACTTTGTGCTGCCAGTTTGTCGGCATACAGCTTGCGCGTACCAGGGTGCTGGGCGATTTTCTTGTACATCAGCGGCTGCGTCAGCGCCGGAGTGTCCTGCTCGTTGTGACCCAGCTTACGGAAGCAGATGATGTCCAGTACCACGTCCTTGTGGAACTCCATACGGTAGTCCAGCGCCCATTGCGTGGCCATCACCACGGCCTCTGGATCATCGCCATTGACGTGCATCACCGGTGCTTCAATGCCTTTGACGATGTCGGTGCAATACAGGGTGGAGCGATAGTCGCGCGGGTCCGAAGTGGTGAAACCGATCTGGTTGTTGATGATGATATGCACGGTACCGGCTGTGGTGTAGCCGCGTGTTTGCGCCAGCGCCAGGGTTTCCTGGTTTACACCCTGACCAGCGAACGCAGCATCTCCATGCACCAACACCGGCAACACCTGACGACCGGTCGGGTCGGCGCGGCGGTCCATACGCGCACGCACGGAGCCTTCAACCACCGGGTTGACAATTTCGAGGTGAGACGGGTTGAACGCCAAGCTCAAATGCACCGGGCCACCAGGCGTTGTGACATCAGAGCTGAAACCTTGGTGGTATTTCACATCGCCTGCTGGCAGATCCTCCGGTGCGGTGTGATCAAACTCAGCAAACAACCCACCGGGCATCTTGCCCAAGGTATTCACCAGCACATTCAAGCGGCCACGGTGAGCCATGCCAATGACGATTTCCTGCACGCCACGTGCACCTGCGCGCTGGATCAGCTCGTCCATAGCGGCGATGAAGCTCTCGCCCCCTTCCAGCGAGAAGCGCTTTTGCCCTACATACTTGGTATGCAGGAAGCGCTCCAGACCTTCTGCGGCAGTCAAGCGATCCAGAATGTGTTTTTTCTGCTCCACGCCGAAGCTGGGCTTGCTGCGCACGCTTTCCAGCTTTTGCTGCCACCAACGCTTTTGCGCCTGATCGCTAAGATACATGTATTCAGCACCGATGGAACCGCAATAAGTCTCACGCAATGCATTAACAAGATCATGTAAAGACATGATTTCTTTGCCAAAAAACGTATTGCTTGTGTTAAATACCGTTTCAAAGTCAGCGCTTGAGAATCCGTAAAACGCTGGGTCAAGCTCAGGAATATGGTCCCGTTCGGTCCGCTTCAGCGGGTCAAGATCGGCCCAGCGAGCACCCACATTGCGATAAGCGGCGATCAATTGCTGAACTGCGACGCGTTTGCGTCCCAAATCGGAGTCCGCACCGGATGCCATAACCACCGCAGTCCCACCTTGCTTGGCGCGCTCGGCAAAGGCATTGATGACGGGTTGGTGCGGCACATCGCGTGTGTTGCTGCCATCCACTGCAGGCACATGCTGCAACGCATCAAAGTAATCGCGCCAAGTGTCTGGAACGCTACCGGGATTGGTTAGATAGTTTTCGTACATCTCCTCGACGTACGGGGCGTTCCCACCAAAAAGGTAGGTGTTGGCCTGATAGGCCTGGTAAACCGAGTTGCTCTCACTCATATATTTCGCTGACTTTCACTCCCCTTCAGGGAGCTTTAGCTGGTTAAAGCTGGGTTAGTTAACCTTCCGCGTCACGGCTTAACCGTTTGGCGGATGCGACAGTGGCGTTGGAAGGGCCTTTGCGAAGCGCGATTGTGCCACCGCCAAGGTGGCACCAAACTTACAGGGGGCTTAATTCAACACCGATCAGGCAGAAATCATGTCCTTGATTTGTTGCAGAGCGGCTGGGTCGTCCATGGTGGTCAGATCGCCCGGGTCACGGCCTTCACAGACGGCCGCAATGGCGCGCCGCAGGCACTTGCCGCTACGGGTTTTGGGCAACACGGTCACGAAACGCACACGTGCCGGGCGAGCCACGGCTCCCAAATCACGGTCGACAATTTTGAAAACCTCAGCCTCCAAAGTCAGGGCGCTGGCGTCATCCGTCACCAGCGCGGGGTTTTTCAACACCGCAAACGCCATGGCCACCTGTCCTTTGAGCTGATCAGCCACACCCACGACGGCCACTTCGGCAATGTTTGGGTGGGCCGCAATGCTCTCCTCGATTTCGCGGGTGCCCAGCCGATGACCTGCCACGTTGATCACATCATCGGTTCGACCAAGTATGAAATAGTAGCCGTCTTCGTCACGAATGCCCCAGTCAAAGGTGCTGTAAACCAGCTTGCCCGGCACGCTCTTCCAGTAGGTATTCACAAAACGCTCATCGTCACGCCACACGGTTTGCATGCAGCCTGGAGGTAACGGGCCTTCGACGGCCACGACACCCTTCTGGTTGGGACCCTTCAGTTCTTCGCCGGTCTGGTCGTCCAGCAGTTTCACGTCATAGCCATAGACCGCTTTGCCCGGCGAACCAAACTTGGAAACCGCCTTTTCGACGCCATTACACAAAGACAAGATTGGCCAGCCAGTTTCGGTCTGCCAGTAGTTGTCAATGATAGGTTTGCCCAGACCTGTACTGATCCACTGCGCAGTGGGCTCATCCAGTGGTTCACCCGCCAGAAATAGCGCCCGCAAAGATGACAAATCATATTTGGTCAGTAGCGCTGGGTCTTGCTTCTTTAGCACGCGTACTGCCGTGGGTGCACTGAACATCACCGTGACCTTGTACTTTTCGACCAGGCTCCACCAGATTCCGCCGTCTGGGCGCGTCGGCAGGCCTTCGTACATGATGGTCGCCATGCCAGAGATCAATGGGCCATAAATGATGTAGCTGTGGCCCACCACCCAGCCAATATCGCTGGTGGAGAAATAGGTTTCACCGGCATTGCCTGCATAGATGTGTTTCATGCTGGCAGCCAGCGCCACGCAATAGCCACCGGTGTCGCGTTGCACGCCCTTGGGCTTGCCGGTCGTGCCGCTGGTATATAGCGTGTAGCTGGGGTGGGTGGCATCGACCCACTCGCACGGCACCACCGTGTTGAGGTTCTTTTCCCGCAGTGGAGCCCACAGGTGATCGCGACCAGCCACCAAGTCCATGGGTGCCATGCCACGGTCCACCAGTAACACCGCCTCTGGCTCGTATTTGGACAGGCGAAGCGCCTCGTCCAGCAAGGGCTTGTAAGACACAGCTTTACCACCGCGTGAGCCAGCATCGGCGCTGACCACTACCTTCGGCTCAGCGTCTTCAATACGCGAAGCCAGCGACCCGGAAGCAAAACCGCCGAATACCACCGAGTGAATTGCACCAATGCGTGTGCACGCCAGCATGGCAAAAGCGGCCTCGGGAATCATGGGCATATAAATCAACACACGGTCGCCTTTTTGCACCCCCAGCTCTTTGAGAACGGCAGACATTCGTTGAACTTCAGCGTGCAACTCTTTGAAAGAATAGACTTTTTCAGTATTCGTCTCAGTCGAAACAAAAATCAGTGCAGCCTGATCAGGCCGCGTCACCAAGTGCCGATCCACCGCGTTGTGACACAGGTTGGTGACACCACCCACAAACCATTTGGCAAACGGAGGATTGCTGTAATCACATATCTGCTGCGGGGGAACTTTCCAGTCCACCAACTGTGCTTGCTCACCCCAAAAACCGTCCCTGTCAGTGAGCGAGCGTTGATGAAATTCGGCGTAGCTTGTCATTGTTGTCTCCGGTGGTGTTGGCTGAACTGAATTCATAATTATGTTCCGCGAACTTGCATTAGGCTGACTGCAAGCCCCACTTGCGATGCTCATTGCGCTCAAGTTTCTCCTGAATCAATAGCTTAATACCATTGATCAATGAGGGCTAGCAAGCTATTTTATCAATGACTGCACAGCTTTGAACTGCGGGTGTTCGGCCGAGCGTAGCCATTCAAAGGCCACCATCTCGGTTGTCACCAGTTCTACGCCCGCACCGGCCAGTCGGTCAAACGCAGCATCTCGATTACGTTCGGTGCGTGAACTGCAGGCATCTGTCACCACCCAGACATCAAACTCATCTTCCAGCAGATGCAGCGCGGTTTGCAACAAACACACATGCGCCTCACACCCGGCAATCACGATGGTGCTGCGCTCAGTGGGTGTGTTGGACGGCTTTTGCAGATGTTTGGGCAGGCTGCGTGCATTGCCCGCTGGCGGTTTGACGGGTGGACGTAACCATTCACCCAAACCCTCTTCGACGCCACTGAACTGCATCTTGGCCAGCGTGCGTTGACAAAGGGCTTTGATCTCTGGCGCGTTTTCACCCAACCGTGAGGGGTTTTGCTCAGTACCCATTACCGGCACGTGCAGCATTTGGCCCATCTGCGCAAGTCGCAGGGCATTGGCCAACACCAGCGGCGCTTCAAAGATGGCAGGCATCAAGCGCGCCTGGTAATCGACCAGTACGAGTTGGGATAGTTCAGCTTCTAGCAACATGGCAATCTTTCATGATGAGTTCTGGAAATGCGCGTCGGCAATATTAGACAGCAGGAGGCAATTCATTTGCGCCCACACAAGGTTCGACGAGCGAGTTTTTGCCCTGCTTGGCAAGCCACGCAATGACATCAAAATAATTTTTATATAAATCAATTGGTTACAGGCAATATCTCGAAAAATTATTAGCCAAAAAAAACATTGACACAAATGCTGTTGCACCAGTAAACTCCCGCGATGCGTTTTTTTACCCTCTTTTGTAGCCTGCTCTTAGTCAGCGTTTCACACGCTGCACCGGTAGAGGCTCCAAACGAAACCGGATCAGGTTTGACCGTTCAGCCGGTTATCCAACAGATACAACTCGCCGGGCAGCAAATCCAGATTGCAGGACAACAACTGCAACAGACCGGCCAAACCGTGAGCACAAAAGCTTCCAAGCTGGTTGTCAATGCATTGGGCTTCCTGGGTGTACCCTATCGGCGCGGTGGCACTTCAGCAGAAACTGGGTTTGATTGCAGTGGATTTGTCAAGACTGTCTACGAAGAAGCCGTTGGACTCGTGTTGCCGCGCCAAGCAGCCCAGCAAGCCGCAGATTCAGAAAAAATCTCGCGTGCTGACCTTAAACCAGGCGACCTCGTGTTCTTCAACACCATGCGTCACACCTTCAGTCATGTCGGCATTTACATCGGTGACGGCAAGTTTGTGCACTCCCCCAAACCAGGTGAGGAAGTACGCGTTGAGAGCCTGAGTGTGGCTTACTGGACGCGTCGCTTCACTGGTGCTCGTCGCGTGTTGACGGGCGCCGACGACAATGCCGCACCAACCGCAAGCCTGATAGAGCCTGCCATCCGCTAAAGGCACTTCGCCATTCATAGTGGTTGTGTGACTTTACCCGACGCTTTCGGGACCAGCAACAGCGAGCATTCGCTCAACTTATCGCCAAGCTTGGCCTTGCGCCGTTTCAGCAAACCGTCTTGACTCGTTGGAGTTTCATCGAGGCATTGTCGGATTTGACGGTAGCATTCAGGGGTTCGAATGCACACACCCCAGCTTCGCGCTTTCCCGACAGCTGCGGCCTTACACCCACAAGAACAGCACACCGTATTGATTGATGCCAACACACGAAATAACAAACTGGAGTCTGGTGGCGATATTTGTTACGGTCTACTTGGGCATGATTTTGGGTGGTTTGCCGCGTCTGAAACTAGACCGCTCGGGCGTGGCGCTGATCGGGGCCATTGCGATCCTGGGCCTGGGGGCCATGCGCACCGAGCAGGCGGTCGGCGCCGTGGATTGGCCGACAGTGTTGCTGCTGTTTTCATTCATGGTTCTGTCGGCTCAGATGCACCTGAGCGGCTTCTATACCGCGGTGACTCGACTGATGACTACGCTGCCATTGACGCCCAACACTTTGCTGGGAGCCCTGATTGCGGTGGCGGCAGGCTTGTCAGCGGTGTTTTCCAACGACATAATTTGTCTGGCCCTGACCCCGATGGTGGCACAACTGTGTTTGCAGCGTGGGCTAAACCCCGTGCCATTTTTGCTGGGGCTGGCGTGCGCGGCCAACATTGGCTCGGCCGCCACACTGATCGGCAACCCGCAAAACATGTTGATTGGCACGGTGCTGCACTTGCCGTTTGGTGCTTACCTGCGTCATTCTTTGCCACCGACAGCGCTTAGTTTGCTGGGGTTATGGGCCTGGCTGGTGTGGGGGCCAGGCACCGGCATGCGCCCCAAGCAAGCCAACGAACCGAACCGGCTCAGAGAGTCCCCTCCTGCCCAGCCGCTGCCCGGCCCACCGTTTGATGCCTGGCAAACCAGCAAAGGCCTGCTGGTGGCAGGTGCGTTGATGGGGGTGTTTTTGTTCACTGACTTGCCACGTGAAGTGGCAGCGCTGGTGGGCGCCGCAGTCTTGTTGCTGAGCCGACGGCGGCACTCCTCCCATGTCATGGGACTAGTGGACTGGCCATTGCTGGTACTGTTTGTCGGCTTATTTGTGGTGAACCACGCCTTTGAATCGACTGGATTGGCGGCGCAGGCGGTGGCCTGGCTGGCAACCCAGGGCGTGCATCTGGCCGACCCCGGCCCTCTGCTGGTCGCCAGCGTGGGCTTGTCCAACCTGGTTTCCAACGTGCCCGCAGTGATGCTGTTACTGCCACACCTGAAAGGCATGGAGTCAGGCCTGACGCTGGCGCTGGTCAGCACCTTCGCCGGTAACTTACTGCTGGTGGGGTCGATTGCCAACCTGATCGTGGTTGATCTGGCCCAAAGAAACGGCATCACCATCGACTGGCGGCTGCATGCCCGGGTCGGTGTCCCCGTCACGATATTGAGCTTGGGGGTGGTCTGGGTTTGGCTCCGCTGGCACTGATTCCTCAAGATTGAGCGGTCACCGATGTGCTGTACAAGCCCACCCCACTGAACGTCAATCCCTCCTTTTTTCAACGGAACCTGCCATGACCGAGGCCTCCCACCACCGCATTTGCCCCTTGTGTGAAGCCTGCTGCGGGCTTGAAATCACCGTCAAAGACGGCCGAGTCGCCCAGGTGCGCGGTGACGCCCAAGACCCGTTCAGTCTGGGCTACATCTGCCCCAAGGCGGTGGCGCTGAAAGACCTGCACAACGACCCGGACCGGCTGCGCACCCCCCTCATCAAACGCAACGGTCAGCATGTGGAGGTCACCTGGGACGAGGCGTTTGCCGAGATCGCCCGCCGTCTGCAGCCGCTGCAAGCCGAGCATAGTCGCCACGCTGTGGCGGTGGCAGTGGGCAACCCCACCGCGCACAAGTACGGCTTGATGACCTACTTTCCCAGACTGGCACGCGCCCTGGGCACACGCAACGTGTTCTCGGCCTCCAGCCTGGACCAGATACCCAAACAGCTCGCCTGCGGGCTGATGTTTGGTCACTGGATGACGGTGCCACTGCCTGACATCAGCCGCGCCCAACTGCTGATCGTGCTGGGTGCCAACCCGCTGGCCAGCAATGGCAGCATGTGGACCGTGCCCGACTTCAAAGGCAAAGCCCGCGCCTTGCAGGCACGCGGGGGCCGCCTGGTGGTGATTGACCCGCGCCGCACCGAAACCGCCGCCGTGGCCGATGCCTACCACGCCATCCGCCCCGGTGCCGACGTGTTTTTGCTGGCCGCCATGGTCAACACCTTGTTGGCCCAGGGCTGGGTGCGGCTTGGCGCGATTGAAGACTGGGTGCAAGGCGTGGCGGAGGTGCAGCAAGCCGTCGCGGCCTTCACCCCCTTGGCAGTGGCCGGGCGCGTTGGTATGACGGCACACACCATCGTGAGCCTGACGCGCGAGCTGGCGCACACCGAGCGCGCCGCGCTGTATGCCCGCATTGGCACCTGCACCCAGAGCTTTGGCACCCTGGCCAGCTGGCTGGTGGAGGTGCTCAATGTGCTGACAGGCCACCTGGATACCCCCGGCGGCGTGATGTTTGCCAAGGCCCCGGCGTTTGCCAGCAACACCCTGGGCAAAGGCGGCAGCGGACGCGGCATTTCCACCGGTCGCCATCACGCGCGCGTGAGCGGCGCGCCCGAGGTGATGGGTGAACTGCCCATCACCTGCCTGGCCGAAGAGATTGAGACCTCCGGCACCGACCAGGTCCGCGCCCTGATCACCGCCGCCACCAACCCGGTGCTGTCCGCCCCCAACGGTCAGCGTCTGGCGCGGGCGCTGGCATCGCTGGACTTCATGGTCAGCATCGACATCTACCTGAACGAAACCACGCGCCACGCCGACGTGATTCTGCCGGGCCTGTCGCCGCTGCAAGACGACCACTATGACCTGAACTTTGCCCAACTGTCCTGGCGCAACAATGCCCGCTACAGCGCGCCGGTGCTGCCGCCGGATGAGCGCCCCGCCGAATGGCAAATTCTGCTCAAACTGGCGGCCATTGCCCAGGGGCAAGCGCCTGACGTGGATGTGAATGCACTTGATGACGCGCAGTTCGAACAAGACCTGCAGCGCCTGTTTGGCCCTCACGCCAGCGCCGTGCAAGCGACCTGCCAGGGCCTGAGCGGCCCGCAACGCCTGCTGGAAGTCGCCTTGCGCAGCGGCCCCTACGGAGATGCGTTCGGCCAAAAGCCCGACGGCTTGACCCTGGCCAAAGTCATGGCAGCCAACGGCGGCCTGGATTTGGGTGAACTGCAACCGCGCATTCCTGAAGTGCTGCGCACACCCAGCGGCAAGGTCGAACTGGCCCCGCCGATGCTGCTGGCCGACATGGCCCGCGCCGCGGCGGACTTGGGGCAGCCGGTGCCCGAGCTGGTCGTCATTGGTCGGCGCGATCTGCGCAGCAATAACAGTTGGATGCACAACCTGCCAACGTTGGCCAAAGGGCCGTATCGCTGCACCGCGCTGGTTCACCCGACGGATGCCGCGCGGCTGAAACTGACTGACAGCGCGCTGGCGCAGATGCACAGCGAGGTGGGCAGTATTGAGGTACAGGTTGAAATCAGCGCCGACATGATGCCCGGCGTGGTCAGCCTGCCGCATGGCTGGGGTCATGACTTGCCCGGTGCGCGACTGAGCCTGGCGGCCCAGCGCCCTGGCGTCAATCTGAACGCGCTGCTGAGCGACCAGGCGCGCGACCCGCTGTCTGGCAATGCGGTGCTGAGCGGCGTGGCAATTCGCATGACAGCCTTGGGTGCTTGAGATATCCCCTGAAGTTAGGTATATTTTCCGCCTCTAGCCCAGGTAGACACTTGGTATACAGCTCTTAATTGAATAGTGCTTGGCAACCCTGCCCCGCTCTATTCCAGTTGCATTGCCACCTGGCTGCGCACGGACCTCTCGTGTCGCGGGGTTTGATCAGGAAATGACGCATCAGCGTTACGCCAATCCGCTGGTCGGGACAACGTTTTTTGCGCTCTCCTTGAACAGAATCCCGCAGGTAAACGGACCTGCCGACCCAAATACCGCGAGCCCTCTCAAATCTGCATGGCCTTGAGCTTGTCCACGATGCTGCCTAACTCTGTGCGCCAACGAACAGAACATCCTGCGATGTAGCGAGACACTGCAATGAGTTCACAAAAAACCAGGTTGCCGAAGCCAAACGGCGACACACCTTCAACTCCAAAAAGGACCATGTCATGAGCTACCAAAGCATTAACCCCTACAACGGCAAAACTCTGAAAACTTTCGATCGACTGACTGACAACCAATTGGAAGTGAAGCTCGCAACGGCTGCGACCTGCTTCGAGACCTGGAAAAACAAAACCTATGCCGAGCGCACGGTCATCGTTGCAAAGGCAGCTGCCCTTATGCACGCTCACGTCGACGACTTTGCCAAGCTGGCGACGCTGGAGATGGGCAAGCGCATTGATGAGGCGCGGGGCGAGGTGAATTTCAGCGGCAATATCCTCGACTATTACGCCAAGAACGCGGCAAGCTTTCTGGCGCCAGTAAAGTTAAATCCGGCACATGGTGAAGCGCACATGGAAAGCAGCCCGATTGGCATTGTTTTCTGCGTTGAGCCATGGAATTTTCCTTTCTACCAACTGGCGCGTGTCGCCGGTCCGCATTTGATGGCAGGCAATGTCATTGTGGTGAAGCACTCCAGCAACGTGCCGCAATGCGCGATGGCTTTTGAGAAACTTTGGATTGATGCGGGCGCGCCGGCAGGTCTGTATACCAATCTGTTCATTTCGCACGAGCAATCCAACCATGTCATTGATGATCCGCGCGTCAAGGGCGTGGCACTCACCGGCAGTGTCGAGGCTGGACGAAAGGTGGCAGCACGGGCCGGGCAGACCCTCAAGCCTTCATCGATGGAACTCGGTGGCAGCGACGCCTTCATCGTGCTCGACGATGCCGACCTCGAGAAGACCATTCCGTGGGCCGTTTGGGGCCGCATGTACAACCAAGGTCAGACATGTTGTGCCTCCAAGCGCTTCATCGTCCTCGATTCCATCGCCGACAAATTCCTGGAAAAATTTCAGGCCGCACTCGCGCTACAACGGCCGGGCGACCCGATGGATGAAAAAACCACCAAGGGTCCGATGTCCCAGGAGGTTGCGTTGCTCGATTTATTGAAGCAGGTGGACGGTGCAGTGGCTCATGGTGCCAAGGTGTTGATGGGTGGCAAGCGCATCGAAAGACCCGGCTCATTCATGGAAACCACGATTCTTGCGGATGTCTCGCCGAAAAATCCGGCCTTCCGGCAGGAATTCTTTGGCCCGGTGGCCATGTTCTTCCGTGTCAAGAATGAGGATGAAGCGATTGCTCTGGCCAATGACTCCGATTTCGGTCTGGGTGGCTCTGTCTTTACCAAAGACCTTGAGCGAGGCAAGCGCGTGGCCAGTCGGGTGAACACCGGCATGATGTTCATCAACAACATCGACTGGACGGATGCCGAGCTCCCCTTCGGCGGTGTCAAGGACTCGGGTTATGGTCGCGAACTGGGCGATATGGGCATCCAGCAGTTCGTCAACAAAAAGCTGGTTCGCGTCAATGCCATCGACGCGCCAGCGTGAAACGCTGCAAAGCTTGACACGCCATGTACGTCAATATCGCCGTCGTGAAGGAAACGCAGCCCCATGAACGGCGGGTTGCGCTGGTGCCCGACGTTGCCGCCAAGCTGATCAAATTGGGCGGCAAGCTGCACATGCAGTCGGGCGCAGGCGACGCCATCCAGCTGGCTGATGCTGCCTTCGCGGATGTCGTCTTCATGGACGACCGCCAGGAAATGGTGAAGGATGCCGATGTGGTTCTCGCCGTGCAGCCGCCAGCCTTGGAAGTGGTTGATGCGATGAAGGAAGGCGCGATTCTGATTTGCTTCATCTACGCGGGTAAGGAGCCGACCTTGGTGCAGCATTTGCTGGACCGCAAGATCACCTGCTTTGCGATGGAGCGTGTGCCGCGCATCACGCGGGCGCAGGCGATGGATGCCTTGTCCAGCCAGTCCGCCTTGGCGGGCTACTACGCTGTGCAACTCGGCGCGACCCATCTGACCCGCATCCTGCCCAAGATAACCACGGCAGCCGGTGCGATTGGCCCGGCCAAAGTGCTGGTCATGGGGCTCGGTGTGGCTGGTCTGGAAGCCATTGCCACGGCCCATCGTCTGGGCGCGGTTGTCGAGGGGTATGACGTGCGCCCGGAAACACAGGAGCAGGCCTTGTCGCTGGGAGCAAAGTTCGTCGATACCGGCGTGGATGCCACCGGCAAGGGTGGTTATGCGCGCGAACTCAGTGCCGAAGAAAAGACCAAGGTGGCCGCCGTGCTGACCGAGCACATCCAGGCTGCCGATCTCATCATCACCACGGCAGCCATTCCGGGCAAGCCATCGCCCAAGCTCATCAGTCACGCGCAGGTTGCGGGCATGAAAGCCGGTGCCGTGATCGTGGACTTGTCGGCCGAGGGTGGCGGCAATTGCGAGGACACGCTACCGGGTGAAACGGCTCAGATCGGCCAGGTGACCATCGTCGCCCCACTGAACGTGCCGTCGCTGCTTGGTGAAGACGCCAGCGAGCTCTATGCCAAGAACCAGTACAACCTGCTGGCACTGATGATGAAGGACAACGTCATCGAGATCGACTGGAGTGACGAGGTTCTGGCGGGCACTGTCCTCACCCATGCCGGTAAAAACATGGCCGCTGCGAGCGACAAGGCAGCCAAGGACAAGGCCCCCGACAAATCGCCACCGGCCAAATCGGCCCAATCCGCAACTGCAGCAGCGGCATGAGCCGACCCAGGAGAACCCTATGGAATTCCAGATCAGCATCAGCGGCTTTGTCGCCTTGTATATCTTCATGCTGGCCGCTTTCGCCGGTTGGGTGATCATCGGCGGCGTGCCGGCCATTCTGCACACGCCCTTGATGTCCGGCTCCAACTTTGTGCACGGCATCGTTGTGGTCGGCGGGATCTTTGCGCTGCTCAATGCGGTGACAGTACAGGAGCAGGTGATCGGCTTTTTCGCAGTGCTGTTTGGCGCGGGCAATGCTGCTGGCGGCTATGCCGTGACGGATCGCATGCTGGCCATGTTCCAGGTCAGCGCACCCCAGAAAAAACATGCACGAACCAGCCACGTGAAGGCTGTTCACGCCAAGAAAGCTTGAGGCCCCGACATGTTGGCGATGATGTCTCAACTGACGATTGGCGTGGTCGACCTCGCGGCCGCCTTTCTCTTCCTGTACGGCCTCTTGCGCATGGCGTCGCCGGTGACGGCGCCGTCGGGGATTTTCGTGGCCGGGCTGGGCATGCTGGGTGCCATCGTTGCCAGCTTTCTGTACGCCTTCAGCGTCAACGCTGCGGCCCAACCCCATTTGCCAGTCAATACTGCGCTGGCACTGGTCGCCCTGGCTATCGGCGGCGGTGCCGCCTGGTGGAGCGGCAAGAAGGTACCGCTGACAGCCATGCCGCAGATGGTGGCGCTGTACAACGGCATGGGTGGTGGTGCTGCCGGTGCCATTGCTGCCGTGCAACTGTTTGGCAACAAGGCGCCTGGCGCCACCGAACTGGTTGTGACCCTGATCGGGGCGCTGATTGGCGCCGTGTCGCTGTCGGGCTCGCTGATCGCTTGGGCCAAGCTCGATGGCGTTATTAAGAAACCACTGCGGGTAGCGGGTCAACAAGCCATCAATGGCGTGGTCATGCTGATGACGCTCGTCGTCGGCGGCTATATCGTCTTTGCAACGCAAGGCGGAGCCGACCCGGTGATCACCTTGCCGGGATTGATCTACCTGTTCTTCGGTTGTGCGCTGGTCTTCGGCGTGCTGATGACGCTTCCCATCGGCGGCGCAGACATGCCGGTGGTGATCTCGATCTACAACGCCTTTACCGGACTCGCGGTCGGTCTTGAAGGTTTTGTGCTGCAAAACCCGGCGCTGATGATTGCCGGGATGGTGGTGGGTGCTGCCGGTCTGCTGCTGACTCTGCTGATGGCCAAAGCCATGAATCGTTCGGTGAGCAATGTTGTCTTCACCAACTTCGGTGCTGCCACCAAACACAAGCAAGGCGCCATCAAAGGCGAACTCAAACCGATGGCGCCCGGCGACGCTGGTATTGCCATGCGTTATGCCAGTTCGGTGATCATCGTTCCGGGCTACGGGCTGGCTGTCGCCCAGGGCCAGCAGAAGCTGTATGAGTTCGTCAAATTGCTGCAGGAGGGCGGCGTCGGCGTCAAGTTCGCGGTCCATCCGGTGGCCGGGCGCATGCCGGGGCAGATGGATGTGCTGCTGGCTGAAGCCGGTGTGCCCTACGACCTCATTTTCCAGCTCGAAGACATCAATGACGAGTTCAGTGACACCGACGTTGCACTCGTCATCGGTGCCAACGACGTGGTGAACCCTGCGGCACGCAGCGACAAATCGTCACCCATTTTCGGCATGCCCATCCTCAACGCCGACAAAGCCAAGAAGGTGTTTGTGGTCAAGCGAGGCGATGGCAAGGGCTATGCCGGCATCGTCAACGGTTTGTTTTACGGCGATAACTGCAACATGGTCTACGGCGATGCCCAGGCCGTGCTGATCAAGATGATTGAGGCGGTGCGGGGTTTGGGGTTACCTGCCGCGGCCTAACTGTTTGAAATCCACTCAAAGGAAACTGTCATGACCAAGAAAATGAAAGTCGCCCAGGTCGAACAATTCGGCCAACCGCTGGTACTGAAGGAACTCGATATTCCAACGCCTGGCCCCGGCCAGATTTTGGTCAAGACCGAAGCCTGCGGTGTCTGCCACACCGACCTGCATGCCGCTGGTGGCGACTGGCCGCTCAAGCCTGCACTGCCCTTCACGCCTGGTCATGAGGGCATCGGCATCGTCACCGTACTGGGCACCGGTGTGACGGCGGTGAAGGTGGGCGACCGCGTAGGCGTGCCGTGGCTGTACTCGGCCTGCGGGCATTGTGAGTTCTGCCTGGCGGCCCAGGAGCCGGTCTGCGCCGAGGCACAGTTCGGCGGCTACACGAAAAACGGTGGTTTTGCCGAATACATCGTCGCCGACCCGAATTATGTTGCGCACATCCCCGCCGGTTTGTCCGCAGTCGACGCCGCACCGTTGATCTGCGCTGGCATCACTTCTTATAAGGGCATCAAAGAGACCCAGGCTCGGCCGGGCGAATGGGTCGTGATCTCGGGCATTGGCGGGCTGGGGCATCTGGGCGTGCAATACGCCAAGGCCATGGGCCTGCATGTGTGCGCGGTGGACATCGACGATGCCAAGCTGGATCACGCCAAGCGCCTGGGTGCTGATGCCATGGTCAATGCCAAAAGCGGTGATCCGGTGGCCGCCGTGGTGAAGGCGACGGGCGGCGGTGCGCACGGTGTGCTGATCACGGCACCCTCCTTGCCGGCTTTTGAGCAGGGCGTGTGCATGACGCGCAAGCACGGCACCTGCGTGCTGGTGGGCATTCCGCCCGGCGAATTTCCGACCCCGCTGTTTGACGTGGTGGCCAACTGCATCACCATCCGAGGCTCCTTTGTCGGCAATCGGCGCGATATGGCCGAGGCACTGGCCTTCGCGGCCGACGGCAAGGTCAAGGCCGATATCGAGTTGCAGCCGCTGTCGGCCATTAACACGGTCTTCGAGCGCCTAGCAAAAGGCGAGGTGCCATCGAGGGTTGTTCTTGATTTCTCCGGTAGTTGAAGCGACAAGCGCGCATTCCTGCTTGACCTTGAAATGCATGCTTAACTACATTCGGCCATGAGGAACAAGCCGCTCGTTGCCAGCAGCCAAGTGGAGATGCATCGAAGTGGACGGGAGGCTTGGTTGCGCGCCGCCGTGCTTGGATCAGACGACGCCATCGTTTCGACCGCAAGTCTTATGATTGGTGTGGCGGCTTCCTCTGCCTCCAAAGTGGCCATTTTGGTCGCCGGTGTGGCGGGCTTGGTAGCTGGCGCCATGTCTATGGCTGTGGGTGAATATGTTTCCGTCAGCTCGCAACGCGACGCGGAACAAGCTGACATGGTGCTGGAAAAAAAGGAACTGGCGACTGAGCCGCAAGCCGAATTGCAGGAGTTGGCCATGATCTACGTGAAACGCGGTTTGGAAGGCACACTTGCGATGCAAGTTGCCAAGCAACTCAGCGCCCATGACCGGCTCGGTGCCCATCTGCGCGATGAGCTCGGAATTGACCATGCAAGCCGCGCGCGTCCGCTGCAAGCGGCGTGGATTTCAGCGCTGAGTTTTGCCGCCTTCGCCGTGGTTCCGATTGTTGCGTTGCTCATGGCACCGGCGACTCTGCGCATCCCCATGATCGCGGCTTGCTCACTGATGAGTCTCGCAGCGCTCGGTGCATTGGGCGGTCACCTTGGTGGCGCGCCACTCGGCCGTGCCGCATTGCGCGTTACCCTCGGTGGCACACTGGCCATGACGGTCACGGCCATCATCGGTCGTATGCTTGGCGTTTACACGGGCTCATAGAGATGAACTTTCAAACCGCACTCCTCGATGTCCAGCGAATGGGCGAAGCCGACCGGCTCTCAGTGGCTGCTGGCACGCCGGTGACCGAGCTGATGGGAAACGCCGGAATCTCTGTCACCGCCGAGATTGAGCGGCGTTGGTCCGTGAGGCCAGTCACCGTGCTGTGTGGGCCGGGCAACAACGGTGGCGATGGCTTTGCCACCGCCTGGTTGCTGGCAGAGGCTGGCTGGCCCGTGCGCGTGGCCTTGTTGGGCGCACGTGATCAATTGACCGGTGCTGCCCTGCACTACGCCCAGCGCTGGCAATGGGCCATTGAGCCAATGACAGCGGCCGTGCTCGACGAGGCGGAGTTGGTGGTGGATGCCCTCTTCGGCGCGGGCCTGAGTCGCGCACTGGAGGGCGCTGCTGCAGACATTCTGGCGACAGCGGCCAAGCGTGGACTGACGATCGTTGCCATAGATGTGCCAAGCGGTGTGATGGGCGACACCGGCGAAGCGCTGGGGGCTGTGGCGGCGAGGCTGACCGTCACATTTTTTCGCAAAAAACCTGGCCATCTGCTGCAACCCGGTCGACATCTGTGCGGTGAAGTTGTGGTGGCCGATATCGGCACGCCAGAATCGGTGTTTGAAGCGATCAAGCCTGACACCTTCGAAAACGACCCCGTGCTGTGGGCACACGCGCTGCCGTTGCTGCAGCCGGACGGCAACAAGTACACCCGTGGCCACGCGCTGCTCTGGGGCGGCTGGCCCACTACCGGTGCGGCCCGGATGGCCGCGCGCGCAGCCGCCAGAATGGGTGCTGGCCTGACCACGATTGCGGTGCCCGAAGTGGCGCTACCCGTCTATGCCGCAGCATTGACCAGCATCATGGTGAGCCCGGTTGCCCGGCACGAAGACCTGCAGCAGTTGTTGGCTGACCGCCGCTACACCGGGTTGTTGATCGGCCCGGGCGCAGGCATCGGGCCCGACACCCTCGCCCGAGTGCTTGCCATGCTGGCGACCGGTCGGGCCACCGTACTCGATGCCGATGCGCTCACAACGTTCGAGAACGATCCGCCTGCGCTTGATCAGGCCATCATCGGCCCCTGCGTCATCACACCGCATGACGGCGAGTTCCGTCGCTTATTTGATGCCAGCGGCGACAAACTGACCCGAGCACGCGCCGCCGCGCGCCGCTGTGGGGCGGTGGTGATTTTGAAGGGCAGCGATACAGTGATTGCTGCGCCAGATGGCCGGGCGATCATCAATGCCAACGCGCCGCCGACCTTGGCCACCGCTGGTGCAGGCGATGTGCTGGGTGGCATGGTGCTTGGGCTGATGACGCAAGGCATGGAGCCCTTTCTTGCCTCAGCGGCTGCGGTCTGGCTCCACGGGGCAGCTGCCGCCGACTTCGGCCCCGGTCTCATGGCAGAGGATTTACCGGACTTGATACCGGGTGTATTGCGCCGTCTTGTTAACGAGCCCTAGGAGAACTCCGCAAGCGATGGTTCTGAACAAGATTGGAGCCGCCCTGGAATGGACGCAGCTCCCTGACCGACCCCCCGGACCGGGCCAGATTCGAATCAAGGTCGGTGCCTGCGGTGTCTGCCGAACGGACTTGCATGTCGTCGACGGCGAGTTGCCCAATCCAGTATTACCCATCATTCCCGGGCATGAGATCGTCGGCCGCATCGATGCTATTGGGCCCGGCGTTGAGGGCTTGAGCATTAGCGAGCGCGTTGGCGTGCCATGGCTTGGCCATACCTGCGGCGTCTGCCCCTATTGCGTGGAGCAGCGGGAAAATCTTTGCGATCACCCACTCTTTACCGGGTTCACGCGCGATGGCGGATTTGCCACGGCGACGATTGCTGATGCGCACTTTGCGTTTCCTCTCGGCGAAGTCGGCAGCGACGAGGCGCTGGCGCCCTTGCTGTGTGCTGGCTTGATTGGTTGGCGCTCGCTGGTGCTGGCTGGGAAAGGCAAGAAGCTGGGTCTCTATGGTTTTGGCGCCGCCGCCCATATCGTGGCCCAGGTCGCCAAATGGCAGGGGCGAAGCGTCTTTGCTTTCACGCGGCGCGGCGATACAGCGGCCCAGGACTTCGCCAGAAGTCTTGGCGCAGCATGGGCGGTTGCTTCGGATGAATTACCGCCTGAGCCGCTGGATGCGGCGATCATCTTTGCGGCGGTCGGCGATCTGGTACCCCTGGCACTGAAGGCAGTGCATAAGGGCGGGCGCGTGGTTTGCGCGGGCATCCACATGAGCGACATTCCGAGCTTTCCCTATGACCTGCTGTGGGAAGAGCGCCAGCTTGTCTCGGTCGCCAATCTCACGCGCCAGGATGGCATCGACTTCTTGCGCCTAGCACCGCAGATTGGCATTGTCACCAAGACGACTGTCTACCCGCTCAAGCAAGCCAACCAAGCGCTGGCGGATTTGCGCGCCGGGCGGTTTGTGGGTGCTGCGGTTCTTGTGCCCTGAAAGCACGGACTCAACAACACGAAAATCAGAAATTCGGCCGATGTGCAATGGCGATTGCGATGATCGTGAAATCAGCCATGGACACCCACTTGTGCTAACAGCGATTTGATGCCATCCCAACTGATCCCAACCCCAATACACAGCATGATGAACGCTGACAGCCGTACCAGCACCATCATGCCGGTGTGGCCGATCTTGCCGCTGACACGATGTGCATAGCGGTACGTCAGCAAAATGCAAAGCGCAATAATTGCAGAGCCGATGACGGACGCAAGCAACTGAATCACCGTGTTTTTGAACGAATTGGCGTGAAAAGCGCCGACAGTGATCGCCACCGAGATGGCCCCCGCATCGATGGTCATCGGCAAGGTCAGAGGCGTGATGGCTCTTCCCAGGGCGATGAGCCTGGCTTGAGGCGCGTCCGGTATCACGTCGGCGGCTTTGGGGGCGTCGCCCAGAACCTTCCAGGCGAGCGCACAGACCACGGCGCCGCCAGCCACCTGCACCACAGGTATCGACAAACCGAACATTGCCAGGACGAAAGAGCCAAACAGCAAAGACCCGAGAATAAAGAAGAATGCATAGAACGCGATGCGCCGCGCCAGAAACGCACGGGTTACCTCGTCACAGCCGGGCGTCATTCTCAGGAAAATTGGAGCGTCGCCCAGTGGGTTGACCACAGGCAGAACGGCACCAATGATCAAAAGAATCGCCCCGATAAGTTGGGAGAGATCTGACCAGATCAATTGCAAAGTTCGCCAGCAAGCATCTGCATTGCCGACACCAAGTTATGGAAAATAGGTTTCATGATTCGCATGCCCATGAGGGGACGTCAGCAGTTATTTAATGTCATCGATTTACTGTTGACGAGTTGTATGCCCATCAAGCAGGTTTGTTTGTTCGGCAGCGCACGTTGGGCAGCGTCGTTGTAAGGGTGCATTGGACAGCTCACATGCCAAACAGGTTTTTCAGCCCGATACCTAGACGGTCCCCAGCGATGCGCCTGCACCCGTGCCTACACCCGGCACACGGCGGTGCCAATCGCCGCTCCCAATAGGGCGCAGCGCGTGAGCGACACCTGTGGCTCAGCATGCCGCGCGGTAAACCCAACGTGGAATATTTTCATCAGTGCGTTGTCCAACAAACACAGTAGACTGGCAATATCCTCAAAACGTAAAATTTTTCTCACGGAACAATCTGAGCGCAGCATCAACGACAACTTGGTCGTACAAGATGCCGCGTTTGTCGCTGATTTCTTTCAAGGCGGCCTCAATGCCATGTCCAGGACGGTAAGGGCGGTGCGAAGCCATTGCCTCAATGACATCTGCTACAGAGATGATGCGTGCTTCCAACTGGATTGCATCGCCTTTGAGGCCATGCGGATAGCCCGAGCCATCCATGCGTTCGTGGTGCTGCAGCACAAATTGCGCAATCGGCCACGGAAAGTTCACTTCTTTCAGGATGTCATACCCAGCCTGTGAGTGTTGTTTGATGAGGGCAAACTCAAGTTCATTGAGAGTGCCCGGTTTGCTCAGGATTTCTGCGGGGATCTTGACCTTCCCCACATCGTGGACGACGCTTGCCAGGTAAATGCCTTCCATTTGATGTTCCGGCAGGCCAAGTTCACCGCCAATCGCTTTTGCAATTTGTGCGACGCGTCGCTGATGTCCGGCGGTATAGGGATCGCGCATCTCGACGGTTGCCGCAATAGCCGAGATGGAGTCAAGCAGGCTGGTTTTGAGCTTTGCTTCGCTTTCCATGAGTGACCGGGTGCGTTCCTCCACCATTTCTTCCAGACGATGGCGTAGCCGGTGTAATTCCAGATGCGTATGCACGCGCGCCAACAGTTCTTCTCGCTGGAAGGGCTTGGTGACATAGTCCACCGCACCCAGTTCAAAGCCCTTCAACTTCTCCACGGTTTCAGACATGGCGCTCACAAATATCACTGGCACTTCACGCGTTTGAGGCTGCTTTTTCAATTGCTGACAGACTTCAAATCCGCTCAAGCGAGGCATATTGATGTCCAGCAGTATCAGCTCAGGCGGCTGAGCCGTTGCGGCGTACAGCGCCAGTTCCCCGCTGATGGCTGAACGAACCTCATAGCCTTCGGCCTTCAATATGTCGGTCAGGAGCCTGAGCGATGCCGGTGTGTCATCGACTGCGAGTATGTAACCCTTGCTTTTCATATGGTCCTGGGTTGATCACTGGCCGCTTCACTGAGTGCGTCAAGAATAGCCGGGTAATTGAAATACTCCACAAGGCTAGTCAGTGTATGCCCCAAATTCGAGTCAATTTCCCCCACCTGTCCAACTATCGCGGTGATGCGTTCGTTATCCAGGTTTTCCAGTGCTGCTTTCAGTTCGTTGCGCAATGAAAAAGGTAACAAGGCTAGCATAGCCGGTGTCAATTCTGCGGGTGCGGCGTGTTGCACTTCATCGGTCTGATAGACGAATATCACACCCAGTTGACGAGCCAGGCAGTCGTAGATTTCAGAGAAGCGGTAAGGTTTGCGCACGAAGTCGTCCATACCTGCATCAAACAATTCCTGCTGCTGTTCCTTGAAGGCAGATGCCGTCACCGCAACAATTTTCACGCTGTGCCCCTCTGGCAACTTGCGTATGCGTTGTGTTGCCTCGATCCCGTCCATCACGGGCATGCGCCTATCCATCCAGATGAGATGCGGGTGCCACTCCTTGAAAGCCTCCACACCTTGCAAACCGTCTTGCGCAACTTTAGTATCCAACCCGATATTGCACATCAACCGTTGCAGCAACAGTTGGTTTTCGAGCTGATCTTCGACAATCAGTATGCGATAAGAAG
Source organism: Rhodoferax sp. (assembly GCA_031291305.1). GTDB lineage: Bacteria > Pseudomonadota > Gammaproteobacteria > Burkholderiales > Burkholderiaceae_C > Rhodoferax. Next base: position 106,483 of record JARLJH010000063.1, read on the forward strand.
GTTGACCCGGCGCTAATCCAAGCACCTCGCCGTGCCCCTCGCTTTCGGCTGTTGGAAGATCGGCAGTGCTCGCCAACTCAAGTGGTAGATTGACACGAAAGAGAGACCCCTTGCCCACCGTGCTTTCAACAGTGATGTCACCATCCATCAACTGGACGAACTGGCGGGTGATGGTCAGCCCCAAACCCGTTCCGCGCTGTGCGGCACCTTCGGCCAGTTGCACAAAGGGCTCAAACAGACGTGCCTGGTCTTGCGCCGAGATACCCGGACCGGAGTCCTCCACTTCGATCAACAGATGTGCTTTGGCGTTCTGCTTGACGCCCAAACGCAGCGTGACGCCGCCATGTTCGGTGAACTTAACCGCATTGCTGACCAGGTTGACCAGAATCTGGCGCAGCCGCGCCTCGTCACCCTTGATGTAACGGGGAAACTCAGAGGTCTGGTCGATCAGCAGTTGCAGTCCTTTTTCATGGGCGCGAATCTGCATCATGTCAACCACATCGCGCACCATACTACCGAGGTCAAACGGCGCGATTTCCAGTTGCATGCGCCCAGCCTCGATCTTGGCGACTTCCAGCACGTCGTTGATCAGGGTCAGCAGATGTTCGCCGCTGCGATTGATGATATCGAGGTTGCCATACTGACTGGCAGGCACGCCGGGGTCACGACGCATCATGCTGGAAAACCCGAGAATCGCATTCAGCGGGGTGCGCAGTTCATGGCTCATATTCGCCAGGAACGCACTCTTGGCTTTGTTGGCAGTCTGTGCCGCATCACGCGCCAGCAACAGTTCCGCCGTGCGTTGCTGAACGGTGTCTTCCAGTTGATTTTTGTAGCGCTGCAGGGCCATCTGGTTGTCATGGATCGCGGCGCGCATCTCGGAAAAACGGTCAACGAGACGGCTCACTTCGTCATCTCCAGACTTTTCCAGGGGCCGGCCTTCGAACCGGTTTTGAGCCAGTTCGGTGGCGGCTTTACTGAGTGCATCCACCGGCCTGATAACGATTCTCTCAAGCACAAACCACGCACTCAGGATAAAAGCCAATATCACGACGAACATGATCGCGGCCAGCTGATGGTGTTCTGTCTCGATTTGTGAAAGCCGGTGAAAGAAGTCGACCTTGACGGTCAGTGTGCCCAGATCAATGCCCAGATAGATGATCTTTTTTTCCAGTACATGGACTTCTTCTCTGGGTGATGCAACTGTCTGCGCCGGAGGTTTTGTCAGAGGGTACAGCCCCCTACCCTGTGCATCATCGAGTTCGATGCTTGTCCAGTCGCTGTTTTGATCTCGCAGTGCATCGAGATTTTCGTAGATCGTGTCGAGTTGATGGCCGAGAAGCAGCGGTGTCAATCCGACGATAACGCTATCCAGATGACGCTCTGTCGAACTGCGATATTCCGCACGAATATCTTCCAGCGAATGTGGCATCCAGTAGCCATAGAGATATCCCATCAGCAGGATACCGAAAAAGCCCAACGGCAACAACACTTTGGTACGCAAACTCATCGACGCTCAGTCTTTATTGAGAGGTTGCCAATATTTCTCTAGACCCCAGTCACGCATGACACCGTAGTCATCGTAGCTCACCGGAACAAACTGTCGGACGGGAATATTACGCAGCATTTCCTTGCCTTGCGCAGTCGTACTCATGTCAAGCAGCGCCTGACGCACTTTTTCCTGGGCCGCTTTGGGAACACGTGGATGCGCTGCAACCGGATGAGACGGGCATGGGCGGGTCGTATAAATCACACGCAGCTGCGAGCGAATGGATTCATCCTGCTCCTGCAAGGTCTTTTCCACACCGCCTCCGGCTGCAGCCAGATCTTTGATCACGTGCAGGTAAACTGAGCTGTGCGTGGTGACATAGAGCGGTGTCACCGTCGTATGAAAAATATTTTGCAGGTCTGCGCGCACCAGCAGCGATGCACCCAGTGCATTGGGCGATGGAAAAGCAACCGTTTTGCCGTTCAGGTCTTCTGGCTTACTGATTGCGCTGCCCTTGCGCGCCACAAGGATGCCACGCACCGGGATATCGTCAGTGACGAGCGGAACATACCCCTGGGCATCATGTACCTGGATGAGATGATAGGGGTTGACGTAGACAAAATCGAATTTTCCTTGCGCAATCGCTTTCTCGAAGTCTTGTATCTTGAGTGCCGTGACCAGATTGAACTTGAGCCCAGTACGCGTCTCCAGATTATCGACAATGGGTTTCCAAGTTGCGTAGAGCTTGCGTTGCTCGAACTGGGGAACGACCCCAAAACTGTAAGTCTTGACCTCTGCGGCAAACGCCTGCTGTGGCTGACTCCCCGGAAAATAACCAAGGATTGGCGCAAGGAATACTGCGAATACTCTGACGCCCAGAATAAGTGCTCGTTTCACTTCTTCTTCCTCCTTTTGCGAATAGATCTATATCTTTTCAACCAGGTAAAAGCAAAAGCCATGATCCGAAATACCGGGCTGCAAATTCGGCAACGCCACGTCAGTTTATGCGTATGTGCAGTATAGGCCTGCTCAAGTGAGTTATGAGTCTAATGCCGATCCTTGAGAGTCACCATGAAAGCGAACAAAGACTACTTCAGCCAGCTAGCGTCAGGCGCATGCCAATCTATAGTTGCAGGCGTCGCTCCATCTGGCTCTCTTGGTAGTAGCGGCTTTTCTCCTCGTACATGGCGCGGTCAGCCCGGTGCAGCGTGGCCTCCAGTTGGTTACCGACATGGCAGGTCGCGGCGCCGATGGCCATACTCAGCTTGTGACCAGAGTAGAACTGGTTGTTCAGCTCCAGAATGGATTGGATGCGCTCCATCACGGCTTGGGCGCCGCGCTCATCGGCCCCAGGCAGCAACATGGCAAATTCATCGCCTCCGGTCCGGGCGACGCAGGCATTCGGACTGTTGACCTTGCCCAGTACCTCACCGGCGCGACGCAGTAATGCATCTCCAGCGACGTGGCCGTCTTCGTCGTTCACTCGTTTCAGGCCGTTGAGATCAATCACCAGCACGCTCAGTGGCCAAGGTCCCTTGCGCGACAGGCGGTTTAACTCGTCCATATAGAAGGCACGGTTGCGCAGCTGGGTCAGGGAATCGTGCTTGCCCAGGTATTCCAGATAGGCCTCGGCTTTTTTACGGGCGGTGATGTCCACCAGCGACACCAGCACCAGGTCCCAGTTGGCCAGATGGTCTGGTAGCACGGCGAATTGCATGTGGATGTTGATCAGATCGCCGCTTAGCCGGTAGTTGACCACCTCGCGCATCAGCGTGGTCTTGCCCTGCCACAGCTCGATCAATTGCTCGGCAAACGAATCCTGCATTTCTCCCTGGAAGACGTCGCTCAGGCGGGCCAGCAACTCGGCCTTGTTCTGCGCGCCAAACATGGCAAGCGTCTGGTGATTCACATCAATGACGCGGATCTCCTGCATGCACCGCGACACAAATTCTGGATGCACATTGATGAAAGTGCGAAAGTCTTCAATGCCGCGCCTGCGCAGATCGTCCAGCAGCAGCTTGACCGCGCTGAAATCCTCAACCCACAGCGATACCGGGGAATAGTCAAACAGGTCGCGCGCATGCTGCTCGCTGGCCTTGAGCAAACGAGCGGTCTCCAGCTCGTGCGTGATGTCTTCCAAGGACACCATGACGCGGGCCCAGGTATCTTCATGGCCCTGCAGTACGCGGGCCTGGACTTTCACGTCCAGCCGCCGCCCGTCCAGGCTGTAGTTCACCGTTTGCACAGAAAAACCCAGAGCGCCCTCCCACATGGGTAAAAGTTGCTCCACCAGCTTGCCCAGCATGTCACCTCGGAACACCCGGTCCAGGTTCGCTAGCAGCTCGTCCTGACTTCGCGCACCGAAAATCTCCAGGCTACGCGCGTTCACCTGCAGCACCTGCAAGCACGCAGCGCACTCTGAAAGGCTATCCGGATGCGCCTGGACGTGCGCCTGCAGATCGGTCACACCCTGGCTGCGCCAGCGTTCAAACAGGCGCTTGAGCGCGCTGAAATCTTCCAACCACAAGGAAACAGGGGCCAACTCAAACAGTTGTGCGTAATCGGCCGGGAATGAGACATGGGACACAGCAAAACCTCCTGACGGGTATTGTGCAGGGTCCCAACAACCCTGAACAAACTTTTGAACGAATCCAGCGCCCAGAACTGAATACGCAACGCTTTTCGCCGCCCCGGTCACAACACTGACTGAGTTCGAGGCAAAACAAAGCCCTAGCCCCTACAAAATATGCCAAGATAGCTATAACTACAATAGCATTCTGATGACCCTGTGTTAAAGCAAGCTAAAACCAGGAATCGGCCCTTCTGCGTCTGGCCTGGCTTGACGCATCATGCGCATCGCGTCATGCATTTGCTGGCTGTGGGCATCCATGTCAGCCAGAAGCTGGGCAACCTGTTCATGCGCCGCACCGGCACGGATGTGATCCAACAAGAGGTCGGCCTGCTGGTGCAGCCGCGCATGCACCGTGGTCACCGTGGCAAAACCGGCATGCTGCGCAAAACGCTGTTGTGTAGCCGGTTTGGTCAGCCATTGGCCAAACCGGCAGATCTGACCGGCAGCGGGCTCCACTGTGGTCTTTCCAGTAGCAAAGGCGTACAACTTGTGGAGACAGGCTTGGTGTTCCACTTCCGCCAGCAAGATAGACATATCGCCTGGGCTCACGGCTTCGCTATGGGCCCAGCTGTCGGGCGCGTGCCACTGCGCCAGCCAATGCGCCACCTCAGCACTCGGCATGGGGCGGGCAATGGCGTAGCCCTGGCCATATTCACAACCAAATTCAATCAGCATTTGGCCAAGTGCTTCGGTTTCCACCCCTTCGGCCAGAGGACGACGGTCAAAGTTGTGCGCCAGCCCCAACACGCTGTAAACGATGGCTGCATGTTCAGCATCGTCTTGCATACCCCGCACAAAACTCTGATCAATCTTGATGGTGTGGGCTGCCAGCTGTTTCAGGAAGGTCAGCGACGAGTAACCGGTGCCAAAGTCGTCCAGTGCACATTCAATACCCAGCGCTTGCAGCCGACCAATCAGGGCCGACACATGGGGCATGTTCTCCAGCGCGCCGGTTTCCAGAATCTCCAGTTCGAGCTGGCTCGGTGACACCGTGGGTTGCTGGCGCAACTGGCCTTGCAGCCGCTCTACAAAATCGGGGTCATGCAACTGCATGCCATCGATGTTGACGCTGACCACCGTTCGGATGCCTTGGGTCTGCCACTGGGCGAGTTGAGCCAAAGCGGTCTCGATCACCCAGTTGCCCAGCGTGATGGCCAAAGGATGGCGCTCCAGCAAGGGAATGAACAAACCCGGCGGCACCAGCCCGCGCTCTGGTTGTTGCCAGCGGATCAAGGCCTCAAAACCGATCACCTCGCCGCTCTTGAGATGCACTTTGGGCTGGTAAAACAGCACAAACTCCTGGTTCACTAGCGCTCGGCGGATTTCACCCAGGCGTAAAAACTGCTCGCGCGTGGTTTCGTCCTTGACCGGGTCAAACACCCGGAAGCAGTTTTTTCCCGCCAGTTTGGCCTGGTACATGGCTTGGTCGGACTGTCGCAACAACTGTTCGGCATCCACCTTGTCGTTTTGCGGGTAGAGCGTGACCCCGATGCTGGCGGTAACGCTCAGGCTCAACCCGTCGAGTTCAAGTGGTTGGGCGACCGCCGTGAGCAGGCGGCTGGCCTGCACGACGTGGGCATCGGTCTGATCCAACCCGCCCAGAAGTACAGCAAACTCATCACCCCCAATGTGGGCCAGGTACTGGCTGTCAAGCAGGCCCCCCACCAATCTGCGACCAAGTTCCACAATCAACTGGTTACCCAACTCCTGGCCATGGACATCGTTGATGGCAGCAAAACCATCCAGATCCAGGTAGGCCACACCCAGATGTTTATGCGGTGCGGCGCAGCGGCACATGGCCAGGGCCAGCGTTTCGACAAACAGCTTGCGGTTAGGCAGGCCCGTCAGGGCATCGTGCTGGGTGAGGTATTTGAGCTGCGCCTGATGCGCCTTGTGTTCACTGATGTCGATGATGATGCCCGCAACCAGCCGGGGCTGGCCTGTGGCATCGCGTTGTGTCACACGCCCCAGGCAGCGGCACCAGACCCAGTGGCCGTCCTGATGCGGCAGGCGCATTTCAGCTTCAAAACGTGGCGACTCACCGCACATGTGTTGGGTGATCGACTGCTGCACACGCACCCGGTCTTCGGGGTGAATGGATGCGACGTATTCGTCATAGCCTCTTTCACGCACCTTGTCCTGCTCATACCCCAACATGATGGCTGTGCGTTCGTTGAACAGAATCAGGCCAGCGGTGAAGTCTACCTCCCAGGTGCCCGCCTGGGCCGCTTCGATGGCGTTTTGCAGGCGCAGTCGCTCCACCTCCAATGCAGCTTCCGCGGCTCTGCGCTCAGTGATGTTGTGGCTGATGCCCAAGACTCCGAGCAACTGCCCATCCGGGGTGCGCATCGGTACCTTGGTGGTTTCCATCAGTGCGCCCTGACCGCTGTCGGCAAAGGTGAGCCATTCTTCATTCACCGTTGGGCCGCCGACGGTCATGGCGGCGCGGTCATTCTCGCGAAAGGAATCAGCCAGTTCCTGCGGCACAAAATCGTAATCTGTCTTGCCTACGATAAAGGCCTCTGGCACTCCATACAAACGCTCAAAGGCCGGGTTGCAGGACAGGAAGACGCCATTGACATCCTTGAGCCAGATCAAATCCGGGATGGTGTTGACCAGCGTGCGCAGGTGCAACTCGCTGGCCTGCATAGTCGCTTTGGCGGCTATGCGTTCGGTCACATCGGTATAGAGCGACATCGCGCTGACCTGTCCTTCAAACTCGATCGCTATCCTCTCAACGTAGCAGATGAATTGCGTGCCATTTTTACGAACGAGAGGCAACTCCAGCCCGACTTTTCTATTGTCGACAGTCAGACTTGGAAATTTGGCTTGCAGGACGACCAAGTCTTCAGGCCGATGAATGTCCTTTACTGGTAGCTTCAGCAACTCATCCTGGCTGTAGCCCAGCATCTGACAAAACCAGGGGTTGACGAAGATAAAGCGGTGGGTCGTGTTGTCCACCACAGCCAGTCCAGCCGGCAGGTTGTCGATCAGCGTGCTCAGATTTCTTTCCAGAGTTGAGCCACTTGCTTGTGCCTGAGCGCTGCGACTCAACAGGAGACGCCAGCGCCCCTCGTTGCTGCGCAGGGCTTCTTCGGCGCGCTGGTGAGCGGCCTCCAGACCCAAGCCGTCCTGCAAAGCCAGCACCACCAAAGCCATCCGTTTGTCCTTATCCAGGATGTGGTGAGCCAGCCATTGGGTCAAAAAAGGAAAAAGATCGCACAACACGGCCTGGAGAGGTCGATCGCCAGAACGCAGCTCGGTGATATGGGCAAAAAACCGTTGGTGATTCTGCACGTGCTCATCCAGCCAGGCATCACCGCTCAGATGGGTTTGCCAGATGCCTTCTTCGCTGCGAAAGTGGTAGTCGGCATAGTCGGACAGTTCGCCCAAAATGGCGTTGGTTTCATGCTCCGAGGCACCCTCTATGTATTGCTGTACCAGGCGGTTCAGCAAACCGACCAGCATGTGATGTTGCTCGTCAATCAGCGTTATGCCTGTCTCAAGATGGGGGCCCCAGGGGAAAATTTCAAACATGGTGTTGCTGATCAAGGGACGCTGGCCAAAGCGCGGGGTTCATCTCGTGTGTTGGGGATCTCAATGAAGGCTGGCACCGCAGTGGAATATTACACGACGGCTGTGTTTTGATGACAAGGCGCGGCCTGGTTCGCGGCACCAGATTTGGGATGCGGTGCTAGGCGCGAATCCCGCCGTTTAGCTTTGCTCAACAAGCGATTTGCAACGACGCAATGCGCCCAAAGATCGGCAGGGAAAAGTACAACTTATCGCTTTGCAAGCCATACAGCATTTGATGCATTCCATATCGCTTAAGCAGACAGCACAAAGCCCGAACCGTTACCAGTTCGGGCTTTGTGTCAGGATGCAGCCTTGAACTACTTGCGCGTCGGCGGCACATCCGTGCAACTGCCATGCGCAATCTCCGCCGCCATGCCAATCGATTCACCCAGCGTCGGGTGCGGGTGGATGGTCTTGCCGATGTCCACCGCATCCGCGCCCATCTCAATCGCCAGCGCCACTTCACCAATCATGTCACCCACATGCGTGCCGACCATGCCACCGCCCAGAATCTTGCCGTGGCCGTGGGCTTCGGGGGAATCATCAAACAAGAGCTTGGTGACACCTTCGTCGCGGCCATTGGCGATGGCGCGGCCGGAGGCGGCCCAGGGGAACAGGCCCTTTTTGACCTTGATGCCTTGGGCTTTGGCCTGGTCTTCTGTGAGGCCCACCCAGGCGACTTCGGGGTCGGTGTAGGCCACGCTGGGGATGACGCGGGCGTTGAAGGCTGCTGCGGCCAACTCCTTGTTGCCTTGGAGTTCACCGGCGATGACTTCGGCGGCCACATGCGCCTCGTGCACCGCCTTGTGCGCCAGCATGGGCTGGCCGACGATGTCGCCGATGGCGAAGATGTGGGGCACGTTGGTGCGCATCTGGATGTCGACGTTGATGAAGCCTCGGTCGGTGACGACCACGCCAGCCTTGTCGGCGGCGATTTTTTTGCCGTTGGGCGTGCGGCCGACGGCTTGCAGCACCAGGTCGTAAGTTTGCGGCTCGGGCACTTTCACGCCCTCCTCTGCCGGGGCAAATGTGACCTTGATACCTTCTGGAGTTGCCTCGGCAGCAACAGTTTTTGTTTTCAACATGATGTTGTCAAACCGTGGCGCGTTCATCTTCTGCCAGATCTTGACCAGGTCACGGTCGGCACCTTGCATCAGGCCGTCGAGCATTTCGACCACATCCAGGCGTGCGCCGAGCGTGCTGTAAACCGTGCCCATTTCCAGGCCGATGATGCCGCCGCCCAGGATCAGCATGCGCTTGGGGACTTCTTTCAGCGCCAAGGCGCCAGTGCTGTCCACCACGCGCGGATCGTTGGGCATGAAGGGCAGGCGCACGGCTTGGCTACCGGCGGCGATGATGGCGCGCTTGAAAGCAATGACCTTCTTGCTGCCGGTTTTCTCTTGCGCCGTACCGCTGGTTTCTTCGACTTCCACGTGGTTGGCCCCGACAAACGCACCGTAGCCGCGCACGATGGTGACCTTGCGCATCTTGGCCATGGCGGCCAGGCCGCCGGTGAGTTTGCTAATGACTTTTTCTTTGTGACCGCGTAGTTTGTCGACGTTGACCACCGGTTTGCCAAAGTCCACGCCCAGGTCGCCCAGGTGGGCCACTTCGTCCATGACGGCGGCCACGTGCAGCAGTGCTTTGCTGGGGATGCAGCCGACGTTCAGGCAGACACCGCCGAGCGTGGCGTAGCGTTCAACGACGACGACCTTGAGGCCGAGATCGGCGGCGCGGAAGGCTGCCGAGTAGCCGCCGGGGCCACCGCCCAAGACCAGCACATCGCAGTCCAGATCAGCCGCGCCACCGAAACTGGCGGCATTGGGGACTGGTGCCGTAGCGGGTGTTGCTGCGGATTGTGTAGCTACCTGTGCAGTTTTCAAGGGGGCTAGAGGCTGATTTTCCTTGGTAGACGGTGCAGTTACGGGCTGTGCCGCATCACCCGCAGCCTCCAGCACCAGCAGCAGCGTGCCTTCGGAAACTTTGTCGCCAATATTGATCTTGAGTTCTTTCACCACGCCGCCGTGGCTGGAGGGGATTTCCATCGAGGCTTTGTCGCTCTCGACGGTGATCAGGCTTTGGTCAGCTTTGATGGTGTCGCCGGGTTTGACCAGCAGCTCGATCACGGTAACTTCGGCGAAGTCGCCGATGTCGGGGACTTTGATGTCGATAAGTGCCATGTTGTTCTTTCGGTTAACTTGGAATAACTGTGCGTGATGCGGGTGCTGTCTGATTTCACCCGCAGCGTGCGCTGGGTGTCTGACGCAGCGGAATCAAGGAGGAGGTTTGGGCCAAGCCCAAACCGGGGGACATCCGCGGAGTCAGACACCCAGCGCACGCCGCTAATCGTTGTCGGGGCGATTTCATAGGTTGAGGTCGCGGTTAGCCGAAATTTTTAGAGCAGGACCCTACGGAAATCACCAAGGATCTGGCCGAGGTACACGTTGAAGCGTGCGGCAGCCGCGCCATCGATGACGCGGTGGTCCCAGGTCAAACTCAGCGGCAGCATCAGGCGCGGCTGGAAGGCTTTGCCGTCCCAAATGGGCTCGATGGTGGAGCGGCACACGCCCAGAATGGCGACCTCGGGCGCGTTGATGATGGGCGTGAAGTAACGCCCACCAATGCCGCCCAGGCTGCTGATGGTGAAGCTGGCACCGGTCATTTCCGCCGGACTCAGTTTGCCGTCACGCGCCTTTTTGGCCAGCTCGCTCATTTCCTGGCTGATCTGGAAAATGCCTTTTTTGTCGGCATCCTTGATCACAGGCACCATCAGGCCGTTGGGTGTGTCGGCGGCAAAACCGATGTGGTAGTACTGTTTGTAGACCACCGCATCACCGTCCAACGAGCTGTTGAAGTCGGGGAACTTCTTCAGTGCGGCCACGCAGGCTTTGATCAGGAAGGCCAGCATGGTCACTTTCACACCACTCTTCTCGTTCTCTTTGTTGGTGGAGACGCGGAAGGCTTCCAGGTCGGTGATGTCGGCGTCGTCATGGTTGGTGACGGCCGGAATCATGATGGCGTTACGCAGCAGGTTGGCGCCGCTGATCTTCTTGATGCGGCTCATCTCCTTGCGCTCGATCGGGCCGAACTTGGCAAAGTCCACCTTCGGCCAGGGGATCAGGCCCAAACCTGCGCCGTCGTTGGCGGCAGCGGCGACAGGCTTGGCAGCTTGCTGCGCGGCAATGGCGGTGGTTTGCACCGCGCCGCTCATCACCGAGCGGGTGAAGGCTTGCACGTCGGCATCGGTAATACGGCCTTTGAGACCCGTGCCTTTGACCTCGACCAGCGGTACACCCAGCTCACGGGCGAACTTGCGCACCGAAGGCGAAGCATGCGGCAAACCCAATGGTGCGCTGGTGGGGTTGTGGGCAGGCATCGCCGCAGCGGCGGTAACCGGCACTTGAGTTGCTACAGAAGTAGCAGCTACTTGCCCAGGTGAAACAAGGGCTGGAGCCTGTTTTTGTTCAGATGTTTGGTCAGAAACAGAAGCTGGTGTTGGTGTCGGCGCGGTCGCCTGCCCAACGGACAAACCTGCTGCTGGCGCAGTGCCTTGCACAATGAGCAGCAAGTCGCCAATGTTGACCGTGTCACCCAACTTGACCTTGAGCTCCTGCACGACCCCGGCTGCGCTGGACGGGATTTCCATTGAGGCTTTGTCAGACTCGACGGTGATCAGGCTTTGCTCCAGCTTGATACTGTCGCCGACCTTGACCATGACCTCGATCACGGTCACGTCCTTGAAGTCGCCAATATCGGGCACGCGTACTTCCACCGTGCCACTCGCTACAGAAGGAGTAGCTGCTTGCACAGGTTCCTCCTGGGCTACAGGCTGATTGGATGCAGAAACTGGTGCAGCAGCCTCGCTCGCTACAGAGGTAATAGCTGCTTGCGCTTGATTGACGGGGGCTACAGCCTGATTTGATGTTGATGCCTCGTCCGCCACTTCCAGCAGCAATACCAGCGAACCTTGCTTAACCTTGTCGCCCAGGGCGACTTTGAGTTCTTTGACCACACCGGCGTGGCTGGAGGGAATTTCCATTGAGGCTTTGTCGGACTCAACCGTCAGCAGGGACTGTTCTGCACGCACCGTGTCGCCGGCCTTGACCAGCAGCTCGATCACCGACACTTCGTCGAAGTCGCCAATGTCGGGCACTTTGATTTCAATAGTTGCCATGTTGTGTCTCTTTTCTGGGCTCAGGCGTGAAGGGGGTTGACCTTGTCAATGTCGATGCCGTATTTGGCAATGGCCTCGGCCACACGTGCCACCGGCACGGTGCCGTCTTCGCTCAGCGCCTTGAGCGCCGCCACCACGATGTAGTAGCGGTTGATCTCAAAGTGCTCGCGCAACTTGCTGCGGAAATCACTGCGGCCAAAGCCGTCGGTGCCCAGCACCTTGTAGGTGCGACCTGCCGGGATGAAGGCACGAATCTGCTCTGCGTAGGCCTTGATGTAGTCGGTGGAAGCGACCACTGGGCCACTGTGATCTTGCAATTGCTGCGTCACAAACGGCACCACCGGCGCGTCTGTGGGGTGCAGCAGGTTCACGCGCTCGGCCGCCTGGCCGTCGCGGGCCAGTTCGTTGAAGCTGGGGCAGCTCCAAACATCGGCGGTCACGCCCCAGTCCACCGCCAGCAGTTTTTGCGCCACCAGGCTTTCGCGCAGGATGGTGCCCGAGCCCAGCAGTTGCACGCGTGGTCCTGCGGCGCCTTCGGCACCAGGTTGACACATGTACATGCCTTTGATGATCTGCTCTTCGGTCCCTGCCATCAGGCCGGGCATGGCATAGTTCTCGTTGAGCAGGGTCAGGTAATAGAAGACGTTGTCCTGCTTTTCAACCATGCGCCTCAATCCGTGGTGCAGGATGATGCCGACTTCATGCGCGAAGGTCGGGTCATAGCTGACGCAGTTGGGAATCGTGCCAGCCAGGATGTGGCTGTGGCCGTCTTCGTGCTGCAGGCCTTCGCCGTTGAGCGTGGTCCGGCCAGACGTGCCGCCCAGCAAAAAGCCGCGCGCCTGCATGTCACCCGCCGCCCAAGCCAGATCGCCAATGCGCTGGAAACCGAACATCGAGTAGTACACGTAGAACGGCACCATGATGCGGTTGCTGGTGCTGTAGCTGGTGGCCGCAGCAATCCAGCTGGCCATGCCGCCGGCCTCGTTGATACCTTCCTGCAGGATCTGGCCCTTGACGTCTTCCTTGTAGTACATGACCTGGTCTTTGTCCACCGGGGTGTATTGCTGGCCGGCCGGGTTGTAGATGCCAATCTGGCGGAACAGGCCTTCCATACCAAAGGTGCGTGCTTCGTCCACCAGAATCGGCACCACGCGTGGGCCCAGAGCCTGGTCACGCAGCAGTTGCGTGATGAAGCGCACATAAGCCTGCGTGGTGGAAATCTCGCGACCCGGCGCCGTGGGCTCCATCACCGACTTGAAGGTCTCAATGGATGGCACGGTAAACGATTCGTTGGCCTTGGTGCGACGGTGTGGCAGGTAGCCACCCAGTTCCTGACGGCGGGCGTGCAGGTAACGCATTTCGGGCGTGTCGTCGGCGGGCTTGTAAAACGGAATGTCCGGCAGTTGACTGTCCGGAATCGGAATGTTGAAGCGGTCCCGGAAGGTTTTGATGTCGTCGTCGGTGAGCTTCTTGGTCTGGTGAACGTTGTTCTTGCCCTCGCCCGCCTTGCCCATGCCAAAACCCTTGACGGTCTTGATCAGCAACACCGTGGGTTGGCCGGTGTGGTTGACAGCGGCGTGGTAGGCGGCATAGACCTTTTGCGGGTCATGGCCACCACGACGCAGGTTCCAGATGTCGTCATCGCTCATCTTTTCGACCATCTTCGCGGTTTCGGGTGAGCGACCAAAGAAGTTTTTGCGGACAAAGGCACCGTCATTGGCCTTGAAGGCCTGGTAATCGCCGTCCAGCGTGTCCATCATGATCTTGCGCAGCGCGCCGTCTTTGTCGCGCGCCAGCAGAGGGTCCCAATTGCCGCCCCAGATCAGCTTGATCACGTTCCAGCCCGAGCCACGGAACTCGCCTTCCAACTCTTGAATGATCTTGCCATTGCCGCGCACCGGGCCGTCCAGGCGCTGCAGGTTGCAGTTGACCACGAAGATCAGGTTGTCGAGCTTCTCGCGCGCCGCCAGACCAATGGCGCCCAAGGATTCGACCTCGTCCATCTCGCCGTCGCCGCAGAACACCCAGACCTTGCGGTTGCTGGTGTCGGCTATGCCGCGGGCATGCAGGTATTTCAGAAAGCGGGCTTGGTAGATCGCCATCAGCGGCCCCAAGCCCATCGACACGGTGGGAAACTGCCAGAACTCGGGCATCAGCTTGGGATGTGGGTAGCTTGACAAGCCCTTGCCACCGGTTTCCTGGCGGAAATGCAGCAACTGCTCTTCGGTCAGACGGCCTTCGAGGTAAGCGCGGGCATAAACGCCGGGTGCCACGTGGCCCTGGATGTAGATGCAGTCGCCGCCGTGGTTCTCGCTCTCGGCATGCCAGAAGTGGTTGAAGCCTGCGCCAAACATGTGCGCCAAAGAGGCAAACGAGCCAATGTGCCCACCCAAGTCCCCACCGTCTTCAGGGTGATGGCGGTTGGCTTTGACCACCATAGCCATAGCGTTCCAGCGCATATAGGCGCGCAGGCGTTCTTCAATTTCAATGTTGCCGGGGCAGCGTTCTTCCTGCTCTGGCTCAATCGTGTTCACATACGCCGTGTTGGCTGAAAACGGCATGTCCAGGCTGTTTTGGCGGGCATGTTCCAGCAGCTGCTCCAGCAAGAAGTGGGCACGTTCAGGGCCCTCGCTCTCAATGACGGCGCTTAAAGCGTCCATCCATTCACGGGTTTCCTGGCTGTCCGCGTCGATGGCTGCGCGGTTGTCGGGTAATGCTGACATAGGTGTCTCCTGTGTGGTGGCCGGGGAATGTTAGTGGGTTTGGCCATTTTTGTCGCGAGGCGGATTCTAAAAGCATTTTTAGATTTTTCAAATTGTGTTCTATGGATTCATATTATGAAATATGTGAATCCATTATCGACCTCAAACGCCATACACTTCCGTCCATGCCTGCGCCCAATTCTTCATCGTCTGTGAGCCCTGTTCGGCTCCGCCCCACCAATCGCTTGCGCCGATGGTGGAAAGCACAAACCGCCCAGCGCCAGGATCGCTTGGCGATGCTGGCACCCTTGGCGGCTGTCGTGATTTTTCTGGTGACCATCCTCTTCGCCTTTGTTTATCTCCGACTCCAGGAAATCTCCCGCGAGCAGGAGGCCATTCACCGTGACGTGGAATACACGCAGCAGCGCTTGCGGATCCGCCTTTTGGAGCAACAAGAGCAGCTGATGCGTTTTGCCCGGGAAATGGCGGGGCGTGAAATCTCGATAGATGATTTTTTAAAACGCGCCGAAGCCTTTGCCAACCTGTTTCCCGAAATCCAAAGCCTGACCTGGATCGACGACAGCTACTCCGTCAAGGCCAGTTTCGACCCCAACGAGGTGGTGGTGCGATCCTCGCGAATCAGCAGCCTCGTTCGCCGTGACGCTGAAGATACCGCGAGTAGCTTCCGGCTCGCCCGCGATGTGCTGATGCCAATCTATTCCAGCCCACACCAACTGGACAACGGCTCCACCGAAGTCCAACTGCATTTGCCTCTCATCGACAAGACCCGATTCAAGGGTGACTTGCTGGTGAAATACTCTGTGGACGCCATGTACCGCTATGGCGTTCCCAACGAAATCACGTCCAAGTACGCAGTCTCTTTGCTTGATGCTGATGCCAAGGTTCTGGCGGGTACGGCATTGACCGAAAAGTCTCTGACGCGTAACGTTTTTCCATGGGCTAACCCGATCAATGCTTACCAGTTACCCGTATCTCCCGTAGGCAATGGTCTGGATATCCGAGGGCAGGCGTACCGCACATCGCTGGGCGTGATCGGTAGCGCCCTGTTCTGGCTGGTGATGGTGCTCAGCGCAATCACTGCGTGGCTGTTGGTCGCCAACTGGCGCCACACGCGCAGGCGTATCCAGGCGCAAGACGCCTTGATACGCGAGACAGCCTTTCGCCGGGCGATGGAAAACTCCATGCTCACCGGCATGCGAGCGCTGGACATGCAAGGGCGCATTACCTATGTGAACAAGGCTTTTTGTCAAATGACCGGCTGGAAAGAAAGCGAACTGGTGGGCCAAACTGCGCCGTTTCCCTATTGGCCCGCCGAAGACTTCGACATGCTGACTAGCCGCTTGAAAGAAGAAATTTCGGGGCGAATTCAACCCAGTGGCGTGCAGTTTCGTGTGAAACGCAAGGATGGCGATATTTTTGAGGCACGCCTCTACGTCTCGCCGTTGATCGATGCCTTTGGTGAGCAAGCGGGCTGGATGACGTCGATGACCGACATCACGGAGCCAACTCGCGTCCGTGAACAACTGGCTGCCTCGCATGAGCGCTTTACCGCCGTGCTCGAAGCCCTGGACGCCTCTATCTCGGTAGCACCGTTGGGCAACAACGAGCTGCTGTTTGCCAACAAGCTGTATCGGCTGTGGTTTGGCACCGAAGCGCAGGGCCACCTGCAACTGGTTGCCGAGGCGGGCGTTCCTTCGCTGACGCACAGTGACGAAACGCAGGATGCCGTTGACGCTTTTGCCGGTTTGCCCACCAACCAGTTGTCTGAAAAAGAAGCCGAAAGCGCCGAAATCTATCTAGGCAGCTTGGGGCGATGGCTGGAGGTGCGCACACGCTATATGAGTTGGGTCGATGGCCGTCTGGCACAGATGGTGATTGCCACCGACATCACCGCGCGTCGCATGGCTGAAGAACAGGCCGAAGTGCAGGCCGAGCGCGCTCAGGCGTCCAGCCGCCTGATCACCATGGGCGAGATGGCTTCCAGCGTGGCACATGAACTCAATCAGCCGCTCACCGCCATCAACAACTATTGCAATGGCATGGTGTCGCGCATCAAGAGCAGCCAGATCACGCAGGACGAGTTGCTCGGGGCGCTGGAAAAAACCGGTCGCCAGGCGCATCGCGCGGGTCAGATCATCCAGCGCATCCGCTCTTTTGTGAAGCGTAGCGAGCCCAATCGCACCATTGCCAACGTCTCCACCATGGTGGCTGAGGCCGTGGAACTGGCCGAGATTGAGCTGCGTCGGCGCAACGTCAAGCTGACGCAGTATGTCGCCCCCAACCTGCCCCATGTGATGGTGGACCCGATCCTGATCGAGCAGGTCCTGCTCAACCTGCTCAAGAATGCGGCAGAGTCCATCGACACGGCTCAAAAGCCCACAGCGCTGCGGTTGGTGAAACTGCGGGTGGCACCGGCGTTGGTTGACGACAAGCAAGTGATCGAGTTCAAAGTATCGGATTCGGGACAGGGCATTGCGCCCGAGGTTATGGCACGGCTGTACGAGGCTTTTTACTCCACCAAGTCCGAAGGCATGGGCATTGGTCTGTCCTTGTGCCGCTCCATCGTGGAGTCCCATCTGGGCAGAATGAAAGCCGAGAACCTCTACAATGGCGAGGTAGTCATTGGCTGCTGCTTCACCTTCTGGATTCCCCATCCAGACCCATTGGCGGCATCCGCTTCGCTGCAATCGGAACAACCAGGATTTCAGGTATCGCCATGAGTCTCATCCCCAAAAAAGGCACTGTTTATGTCATCGACGACGATGAGGCTGTGCGTGATTCGCTGCAATGGATGCTGGAAGGCAAAGATTACCGGGTGCGCTGCTTTGACTCCGCCGAATCGTTCCTGAACCGCTACGACGCGCGCGAAGTGGCCTGCCTGATCGTTGATATCCGCATGCCGGGCATGACCGGGCTGGAACTGCAAAACCGCCTGCTTGATGCCCGCTCACCGCTTCCCTTGGCGTTCATCACCGGGCATGGCGACGTGCCTATGGCGGTGGACACCATGAAAAAGGGTGCCATGGACTTCATCCAGAAGCCTTTCAACGAAGAGCAACTGGTGCCGCTGGTGGAGCGCATGCTCGACCAGGCCAAGGAATCCTTCTCCGAATACCAACACACCGCGGCGCGCGACGCCCTCATGGCGCGCCTGACCTTGCGCGAATCGCAGGTGCTTGAGCGCATCGTGGCGGGTCGCCTGAACAAGCAGATTGCCGACGATCTGGGCATCAGCATCAAAACGGTGGAGGCGCACCGCGCCAACATCATGGAAAAGCTCAACGCCAACACCGTGGCCGATTTGCTGAAAGTGGCCCTCGGCCCCAATGCTGCCAAAGCCTGATCAAACCCGCTTTCTCTTTGCTATTTTAAAGATAGCTACATATGCCCGCACCATAAGGACTAGCGGGCTTTTTTATTAATGGATCAAAAATGAACACTTCTGCCCACAGCGCCCAGATCATTGACGGCGTCGCCTTGTCCAAAAAGCTGCGCATTGAGGTGACCGAGCGCGCATCGGCCCTCAAGGCGCGTGGCATCACGCCCGGCCTGGCGGTGATTCTGGTGGGCGAGAACCCGGCCAGCCAGGTCTATGTGCGCAACAAGGTCAAGGGTTGTGAAGACTGCGGCTTTCACTCGGTGCTGGAGAAATACGACGCCTCGTTATCGGAAGCCGAACTACTGGCGCGCATCGCCACCCTGAATGCCGATCCGACAATTCACGGCATTCTGGTGCAGTTGCCAGTGCCCAAACACATCGACGCCAGCAAAGTGATCGAGGCAATTTCCCCGGCCAAGGACGTGGATGGCTTTCATGTCGCCAGCGCTGGCGCCTTGATGACCGGCATGCCGGGTTTCTGGCCCTGCACACCGTACGGCTGCATGAAAATGCTCGAATCGATTGGCTACGACCTGCGCGGCAAGCACGCCGTCGTGATTGGCCGCAGCAACATCGTCGGTAAACCCATGGCATTGATGCTGCTGCAAAAGAGCGCCACCGTCACCATCTGCCACAGCGCTACCGCAGATTTGAAAGCCATGACACTGCAAGCTGATGTGATCGTGGCCGCCGTCGGCAAGCGCAATGTGCTCACCAAAGACATGGTCAAACCTGGTGCCGTGGTGCTGGACGTGGGCATGAACCGCAACGATGAAGGCAAGCTGTGTGGCGATGTTGACTTTGAAGGCGTGCGCCAGGTCGCGGGCTACATTACCCCGGTTCCGGGTGGGGTAGGCCCCATGACCATTACCATGTTGCTTGTCAACACCCTTGAAGCTGCCGAACGCGCTGCAAACCAATAACATGGCGGGACAGACCGCAGTACGCAAAGTGACCCTGCTCTGCCCTCGACTAACCTGAAACTTTGCGGGACAGACCGCAGTACACGAAGTGACCCAGCTCTGTCCTCAACTGATTAATATGACCAATCCCCTGCTCTCTTTTGACGATTTACCACTGTTTGACCAGATTCGACCGGAGCACGTTGAACCGGCTATTGACCAACTGCTGACACGTGCCAATCAGGCCTTGGAAGTAGTGACCGCACCAACGTTTGCGGCCAGTTGGGATGCCATGGCCCGCGTACTGGACGTCGCCACCGAACAGCTATCGCGCGCCTGGGGCTCGGTCAGCCACCTCAACAGCGTGGCAGACACACCGGAACTGCGCGCCGCGTTCAATGCCGCTCTGCCAAAAGTCACCGAGTTTTACACCCGCCTGGGTGCCGATGAGCGTCTGTTCGCCAAGTACAAGGCCATCGCAGCCGAAACGCTCAACCCCGAGCAACGCCAAGCGCACAAGAACGCACTGCGCAACTTTGTGCTCGGGGGCGCTGAACTGCAAGGCGCTGCCCGCGAGCGCTTCGCCGCCATTCAGGAACTGCAGGCCGCTGCCAGCCAGAAATTCAGCGAAAACGCGCTGGATGCTACAGACGCCTTTGCCTACTACGCCACCGCGGAAGAACTGGAGGGTGTACCTCACGACATCGTGCAAGCTGCACAATCCAGCGCACAGGCTGAAGGCCAAGAGGGCTACAAGCTGACCCTAAAAATGCCCTGCTACCTGCCCATCATGCAGTTCGCCAACAGCAGCGCCCTGCGCGAGAAGCTGTACCGGGCCTATGTGACCCGCGCTTCCAGCCAGGCCGATGAAAGTGCGCAGAAGTTTGACAACTCCGCCCTGATCAACGAGTTGCTAGCCCTGCGTCTGGAAGAAGCACAACTGCTGGGACAGGCAAATTTTGCGGCGTTATCGGTGATTCCCAAGATGGCCGAATCACCAGACCAGGTCATCAGCTTCCTGCGCGACCTGGCCAAACGTGCCAAGCCCTTCGCCGAAAAAGACTTGGCGGATATGCGCGCTTTTGCTGCTGAACACCTGAGCCTGCCCGACCCGCAATCCTGGGACTGGCCGTATGTGAGCGAAAAACTCAAGGAAGCGCGCTACGCCTTCAATGAGCAGGAGGTCAAGCAATACTTCCCGCTGCCCACAGTATTGGATGGCCTGTTCAAGATCGTCGAAACCTTGTTTGAAGTGCAGATTCGTGAGGACCACGCCCCGGTATGGCATGAGGACGTGCGCTTTTTCCGTATCCAGCGTCCAAGCGCACAGAGCGGTGATGCCACACCGACACTGGTCGGCCAGTTCTACCTCGACCCAACGGCGCGCAATGGCAAACGCGGTGGCGCCTGGATGGACGATGTCCGCGCCCGCTGGTTGCGTCCCGACACCCATGAACTGCAAACCCCGGTGGCGCATCTGGTGTGCAACTTTGCCGCCAGCGTGGCAGGCCGACCCGCCCTGCTCACGCACGACGATGTGACCACTCTGTTCCACGAATTCGGACACGGTCTGCACCACATGCTGACCCAGGTGAACGAAAAAGATGTGTCAGGCATCAGCGGCGTGGAATGGGACGCTGTGGAGTTACCCAGCCAGTTCATGGAGAACTTCTGCTGGGAATGGAACGTGCTGAAAAACATGACCGCCCACGTCGATACTGACCAGCCTCTGCCACGCGCGCTGTTTGACAAGATGCTGGCCGCCAAGAACTTCCAGAGCGGCATGCAGACGCTGCGCCAGATCGAGTTTTCGCTGTTTGACATGCTGCTGCACAGCGCCCATGATCCAGCGCAGGACATCATGCCGCTGCTGCAACAAGTGCGAGACGAAGTCGCCGTACTGCAACCACCCACATGGTCACGCACGGCACACACCTTCAGCCATATCTTTGCTGGCGGTTACGCTGCAGGCTATTACAGCTATAAGTGGGCAGAAGTGCTGAGCGCCGATGCTTACGCTGCGTTTGAAGAAACCGTTGGTGCAGATGGTTTGCCCAGCGCAGAGACGGGCAGGCGCTATCGTCAAGCTATTTTGGAAGCTGGTGGCAGCCGCCCAGCCATTGAGTCGTTCAAGGCTTTCCGCGGCCGGGAGCCGACGCTGGATGCACTGCTCCGGCATCAAGGGATGGTTCAAACGAGTTAAGGAGGCCCCATGGCAGATATTCAACACAACGCTGATTTATATGCTCAAAAACCCCTGAAGCCCTTATCTAGATTGGGCTATGCGCTATGTTTTTTCGCATTGGCAGCGCTGGCCAACACGAGCTTGCAAGCCCAGACGCTGTACCGTATCGTCGGACCAGATGGACGCATCACGTTCTCGGACAAGCCGCCCACCACGCCTGCCAAGGTCACTGAGTTGAGCGCTGACGGCGCAAACGTTGGAGCCGCCAATGCGACTCTGCCCTATGAGCTGCGCCAGGTTGCCAGCAAATACCCGGTCACGCTGTTTACCTCCAAAGACTGTGCGCCCTGCGATCAAGGTCGCACCATGCTGCGCAGTAGAGGTATTCCGTTTGCCGAAAAAACCATCAACACCAACGAGGATGCCGAGTCGCTCAAACGCCTCGCTGACACCACATCACTGCCTGTATTGACGATTGGCGGACAGCAGATCAAGGGTTATTCGGCGCCGGAATGGACGCAGTATCTGAACGCGGCGGGTTATCCCGCAAGCAGCGGACTGCCCCCCAGTTACCGCTACGCTGCACCCAGCCCATTGGTGACGGTCAAAGTACCTGCAGCACCCGCCGCCGCTGCTGAGCCCACCCCCAAAACGCCAGCAACCGTTGCGCCGCGACCGCGCGCAACCCCGGACAACCCGGCCGGTATCCAGTTCTGAGCGTCAGTCCGCCCACAACAAAAAGCCCCTGTCAAACGATCAGGGGCTTTTTTATTATCTGAATGCAGCTATTTGCCTGCCGCCATCAGGCTGGCAAAGCGATCTGATGATCCACGCTGTACAGGTAGTCGTTGAAGATATGCTCAGCCGTGAGCAACTGGTAGCTGCCATCGGCATTTTTGCGCGTCGTGTCTTTCAGGCGGTAGGTGTAATGGCCGCAGGTCCACAGCTTGAAGTTGCGCATCTGCGTGCACAGGCAGGTTTTGTCCATGACGTGGATGTTTTTGCCGTCCGGGTGCAAAGCGAGTTCGCGGTTGTAGGCGGTGATGTAGGCGCAGTTGCCATTGCCATCCAGCAAATACCCGTATGACTCGCAATTGGGGCGAATACCGTCGCCAATGGCCGGTGACCCTTTGAGCATGCGCATTGGGTAGCCAGTGGGCGAAATGGTGTTGACGACGATGTCGTCCTCGTTGGCGCGGTAGTAGTCCTGCTTCACATCGTCGGGCAGACCACATTCACGGGCCACGGTGAAACGGGTCGCCACCTGCACGGCGGCCGAGCCGGACTCCAGGAAAGACACGGCGTCGCTGCCGGTAAAAACACCACCCGCAGCAATCACCGGAATATCGAGTTGTTCGTCCTTGATGAACTTGATGACTTCAGCAATGATGGTGGCCAGATCAAACTGCGCCCAGTCCAGGCCAAACCCCAAGTGACCACCAGCCAGCGGGCCTTCCACCACCACAAAGTCTGGCTTGCGATCCAGCCGCGCGTTCTTACGCAAGAACAGTTGCAAAGCGCGCACGCTGGAGACGATGATGCCCAGCTTGGCGTCACGAAAACGCGGGTGGTCAGCAATCAAGCCAAATGAGCCCAGATGCAAACCGGCGCTCAGGGTGATACCGTCAACACCCGCGTCCAGCGCCGAAGCCATGCGCACCTGCAGCGTCTCGCGCGGGCCGTTCATGGTCAGCTTTTCCATGCAATTCACAAAAATCAGGCCATCACCCTTTTTGGCTTCCATGGTGGAACCCACATGGTTACGCGTGGCTTCGGCCAGAATGTCCAGGTCAAATTTGACCTCCGACTTGTCGGCATTGAGGATGTTGTGCTTGTAGAGCTTGGTCTTGTCCTTGACAAAACTGGTGTCAAAGCGGCGGTCAGACACGTCGTTGACCATAGCGTCCGAGATGTGGCCAATACCGCCCAGACGGGCTGTTTCCAGGGCCAGTTCAGCCGTAGAAATATCGACACCCATCCCACCCACGATGATCGGCACGATCTCTTTTTTGCCAAACTTCAGGCGAAAGTCGTCAACACGTTTCATGAAAATCCTTGAGGCAGGGGCGTCTAAAGCGGCGCTGATGAATCACAGGCGAGCAGGTAAGAGGCCCAAAAAAAAGGCAGGGTGGAACGACCCCGCAACCCGCTAATTCTACCCGCCCACCCCGGCGCCTCCGCTGGCAAAGCAATACCCATGACGTAGATAGATTCTTGCAGGGTGACACTTTGCGCAGCTTTTTCAAGCTCTGACTTGAACCTGACACAAGCCAGCCGTCTGCCCACACACCTGTGCGTGAAAATAGTCCGATCAACTTACGCCCGCATCATGACACTGCCCTCCACCACCCTCGCCCGGCACCAGCCCCTCACTGGGGTGCGCATTCTGAGTCTGAGCCTGAATCTGCCGGGTCCAGCAGCCATGCAGCGTCTGCAGAAAATGGGCGCCACCTGCGTCAAACTGGAGCCACCCGCACCGCAGGAATCCGGCGCCAGCGGTGTCGAACCCGGCATCACCGGCGACCCAATGAGCCTGTATAGCCCAGCCGCCTACCTGGCGTTGCATGACGGCATTCAGGTGCAAACCGTCAACCTCAAAACAGACGCGGGCCAAGCCAGGCTTCACGACGAACTGGCGCAGGCCGACGTGCTGATGACCTCGTTTCGCCCCAGCGCCTTGCGCAAACTTGGGCTCGACTGGGCTGCCCTGCAGCCGCGCTACTCACAACTGTCGATGGTTGCCATCGTCGGTGCGCCGGGCGCGCAGGCTGACCTGCCTGGTCATGATCTGACCTATGTGGCCGAAAACAACCTGATCACTGGCCTGGATCTACCCGCCACCTTGTACGCCGACATGAGCGGAGCGCTAATGGCCAGCGAAGCGGTGTTGCAGGCTTTGCTGGCTCAACGGCAATCCGGTCAAGGCTGTTTTCTGGAGGTAGCCTTGTCAGATGCCGCAGCGCACCTGGCTCTGCCACGTACCTGGGGTGCCACCCTGCCCGGCACGTTGCTGGGTGGCGGCCACGCCGGGTACCGGGTTTATCCGTGTCTGGATGGCCGAGTAGCGATGGCCGCGCTGGAGCCGCACTTTGCCCAATCACTTTGCACGGTGGCGGGCTTACCTTGGCACGGACCAGACATGATGCTGGAAGCTGACACCCACCAAGCGGTTGCCAGCTTTGTCGCAACACTCAGTTGCGACGCGCTGAAAACCCTGGCGGCAAAATACGACATCCCGCTGCATACGCTACCAAATTGATATCAGGCTATCAAGATATCACCTGGGCAGCAGAGAAAAAAGATCATCACTTCTGCAAATCTTTCCAACGATCTCCAGGCATGCCTCATTCGTAGACCATTTCGTCATCAACAAGTTCTCTGTTGGGCTTGTGAACCAGGCTGGAATACAGAAAACCGAGCATAAACACGAGGAACGGCAACAGCACCAGAGACCAACCCAGCCCGCTCAATCCCCATTGCGTGGTGGTCGGGTCAACGCCTTCGGCCACGGCGCCAGAAAGCAAACCAAAGCGAGACATCAGCAAATACTGTCCAAGCACCAAACCGGTTACCGCAAGCATCGGTGCCACCTTGGCCGTAAAGACGCCCTCTTCTCCTGGGTGGCGATGGAAAAATGCCACCACCGCAAAGCAAACCAGAATTTCGATCAACAAGATGGCAACCACCGCGACGCCGCTGAACCAAAAGAACATGTTGAGCACGGGGTCCAGGCCAGCCATGGCAAAAACAAGTATGACCAAACCGGCAATGACCGACGTCAACAGCGCAGCATGGCCCGGTGCACCAAACCTATTGACTTTCGAAAGCGCATGCGGGAGCTCCCCGCCACGACTAAGCGCAAAGAAATAGCGGCTCGCGGAGTTCTGGAAGGCCAATAACCCTGCGAACAAGCTTGACATCACCAAAATGCTCATCGCAGTGGCCATCCATGCCCCTACATATTGTTTTGCCAAGTGAAATAGCACGGCTGCGGGCTCCGTCAAAGGCACTTTATCCACCGTGGTCAATTCCAGCGTCTTTTCAACGACTTTCGAAGCTCCCAGGCCGGTCACAACTGAAAACGAGGTCAAGGCAAACAGCAAGGTGATGACACACACGGACAGGTAGGTGGCGAGAGGAACGGTTTTCTTTGGATTTTTGGATTCCTCGCCATAAATCGCAGTAGCCTCAAACCCGATGAAGGATGCAAACGCAAAGGCAAGCGCAATGCCAGCAGATCCAGTCAATCCACCCGCAAAAATGGCCGCAGGACTAAACGAGGCTGCAAATTGAAGCCCTTCTGGCCCTCCATTGGACAAAATGGCTACCGATGTCACCAGCAGGCTCAACAATTCCAGCAGCATCAATAAACCAAGAATCTTGGCACCCACATCCACCTGGCATAAGGACAACAGAGTCACGAGAACCCACGCCACAGTGGTCCAGCCCCACCAAGGAAGAATGCCGACCTGCCCGGCAATCAGGCCGCCTAAGAAGCCATAAATAGACAGTTGAATTGTGAGGTAGGCCAGGATGGAAACAAGCGCCGAGCCGACACCAAAATTCGACCCCAGACCACGACCGATGTAGGCAAAAAAAGCACCCGCATTGGTCACTTGATGGCTCATGGCAGCATAGCCCACGCTGAACAATAACAAGGTCAAACCCACCACCAGATACGCACCCGGTGCGGCCGCACCACTGCCAAGCGCGATGGAAGGCGGCAATGCCCCCGTCATGCCGACCAGCGGTGCGGCAGCTGCCACGACAAAAAAGACGATCTCCGTGACGCCCAGCTTACCTGCACGTAGAGATTCACTAGGATCATGAGCAGCGTGTGATATGCCGCTTGAAGTATTGCGCTGGTTCATTGATGTTTCCTGCGGTTAATTGATGAGCAAATGTCTGTTGCCACCACAAACAGCCTAAGGAAATAGTCTGATTGCAGCGTGCATCAATTGGAAAACATGCCTGTCAAACCGTCTTGCCGATTTCTGCCAATTCATTTGATTACCTGTGCCAGCCAAGTGCTGCGCCACAGTAATCAATACCCTGCACATGGGCTGCCATGGCAGACAACCTTGCAACAAGCACCATTGGCTTGCTCAGTCGGTTGTCGGAGCGCCGAGCTGATGCAAACCGCTTGTAGGCTCAATGATGGGTTTGTGCCCGATAGTCGCGCGGCGCGACGTCAAATTGCTTTTTGAAGGATCGGCTGAAATGCGCCGAATCACTGAAGCCCCAGGTGTAGGCAATTTCCGTCACCGATTTATCCCGCAGCTGAAAGTTGCCCAAATCCGTGGCCGCACCACGCAACCTGGCCTGCTGGATATAGCGGCTGACACTGTCGTCCTGGTCTTCAAACAAGCGGTACAACTGCCGCACAGAGATATTCAGCCGGTTGGCCACCTTCACCGGTGACAGGCAAGGATCAGCCAGTGACGACTCAATGACTTTCTTGGCCTGGCGCAACAGGCATCCCTCCAAGCCCAGACTTTGCGCATGAATCGTCTCATCTGCAGCCTGCTTCAAGGCGGGCCCCAAGAGTGCCGTGAGCGCATCCTGCACAGCTGGTCCATCTCCGAAACTGGCATGGTGATCCAGTTCACCGGTACAGATTTGACCAACCAGCATATGAATCAGTCGCCCACTGGCACCGCTGCGTGAGAGTTTTCCGATGCGGTTGAGCCCTTGCGGCAAGAGCCGTTGCACTTGCTGGCGATCAAGGTGGATGGAAACATGCTCCATCAGTCCGAGGGGAATGATTTCGCAATCATTGGATGAGTCCATATAGGCTACGTCACCCGGAACCAAGTCAATGCTGACGCCCAATTGAGTCAGTTTGGAGCGCCCACTCTGCTGCACAACCAAAAAACAATTGGAATCATCCACCGCATCCGATTTGGTGCTATTGCGCAAACCGCGGCTCACAATTTGCCCCACATTTGTGCGTATGCGCGTGAACTCAAGACCCGCCAAATCCTGCCTCAACACATGGCCAACAAAGATGGATTGATCGTCTGACGGCTTGGCTTCTATCTGGCCGCATGCCTGCCGAAGAGCGCTGTACCAATCGTTGAATTCCCGTAAATAGCTGTTCATCGAATCCTCGCAAAAAGTCAATTCACAATCGCCCATTCATTGACCAATTTTGCGCACTAAGGACGCAAGTTTTGTGCCGCCAATCGTCACAAAACAAGCCATTCGGCCAGCATCAAAAACCACACCACTGGCACACCCAGTCAAGTTGCCCGGCACAAATTGGCAAGACAAAATCACCTTGCGTGGCATCCAATACGTATGCCTTCAACCAGCGCACATTGCCATGATCAACATTGAAACACCCACCTACTACACCGCCACCAAAAAGTACAACCTGAACTTCCCCTCGCTGGAAGAAGACATTGATGCTGATGTCGTGGTGATTGGCGGCGGCTTCTCGGGCATCAACACCGCGCTGGAGCTGGCCGAAAAAGGCATCACTAACATCGTGGTTCTGGAAGGCCGTTATCTGGGGTTTGGCGGCACCGGGCGCAATGGCGGGCAAATCATGGCCGGTATTGGCCATGACCTGGAAAAAATCCGCAAAGATGTCGGCGAAGACGGCATTCGCCGTATTTTTGAGATCAGCGACCAGGGCGCGGAAATCATCAAGTCACGCATCGAGAAGTACAACATAGATGCAGACTTTTGCCACGGCTACGGTTACATGGGCTTCAACGCCCGGCAAGAGAAGACGCTGCGCATCTGGGAGAGAGAATTCAAATCCCTGAACAGTCGGCATGAAATCCGTTTCCTCGGCGGCTCCGAGGTCAAGCAAATCATTGGCTCCGATGCCTACAGCAGCGCCCTACTGCACATGGGGGGTGGCCATGTGCACTCCCTGAACTTGTTGCTCGGTGAAGCCAAGGCCCTGGCCAGCTACGGGGCACGCATTTTTGAATACAGCCCGGCGGTGGAAGTGACCTATGGCAATCGCGTCACGGTGCGCACCGCCAAAGGCACCGTGCGAGCCAGCAAACTGCTCTGGGCCTGCGACAGTTTCCTGAACCGGATGGAGCCTGAGCTCCATAAAACCACCATCAACACCTACGCGTTTCAGATGATGACAGAGCCCCTGTCTGAAGAGCTGATCCGGCGCATCAGCCCGATCCGCGGGGCCTACAGTGACATCCGCCCGGTGATTGACTACTACCGCGTCACCAACGAAAACCGCTTGCTGTTTGGCTCGGCCACGCCGCTGATCGAGCACATTCCGGGTGACCTCAAGGCATGGAATCGCCAGCTCATGCTGAAGATCTTCCCCTACCTCAAAGACGTGAAGATCGACCTGGCCTGGGGCGGCCCCATGGCGTGCAGCCCCAACCTGTTCCCACAAATCGGCTCGCTGCCCAATCGGCCCAATGTGTTTTATGCACAGGGCTACACCGGCTTTGGCGTCACCCCCAGCCACATCATTTGCAAAGTGCTGGCCGAAGGCATGAGTGAAGGCTCGGCGCGCTATGACCTGATCAGTTCCATCAAACGCGGCCAAGTCTACGGAAAAGACCAGATCCGCCCTTTGATCGTGACGGCTGGCAAGGTCTACCACCAGGTATCCGGCTACTGGACGGGTCGCCGCTAAGTCGCGTAGCACACACCAGATTCACAATTTTTTCTCACCGCTCTTTATAAGGAAACTCATGAGCTTGCTACCCATTCTCCCCAACATCACCCTCGCTGACATGATGCACATCGGCACCGTCGCCGATCTGGGCTCCACCATCCTCGAAGGCGAAGTTCGCGCCTACGTCAAAGGCACTTTCGGTGGCCCAACAGATGCCGTCAGCGCGGGCTACTTTGGCGCGACCCAAGGCAAGTTCCGCATGGTCTACCCCTTCAACGAACAAGCCACCGTGGTGTTGGGTGAAGTTTCATTGACCGACGAGTCCACCGGCCAAACCACGCACTACAAGACTGGCGACAGCTGGTGCGTTACCAAGGGTACGCCGATTCTCTGGGATATCACCAGCGAAGCTTTCATCAAGCACTACCTGGCTGCTGTCTGAACTACCGAAATAATTTCAAAAAAAATGCTAGCCCAAGAGATATCCATGCACTGTCAAAGCTCTCATAATAAGAGCATATTGCAAAGGTTCTTATTGGGCTAGAGGCTGATTTTCTTCTGCTAACTTTTCAAATTCAGCGATAGGCATTGGCCGTCCATACAAATAGCCTTGATAGGCTAGACAACCCAGGCTGGCCAGAAAATCACGCTGCGCCAAGGTTTCCACACCCTCGGCAATCACCTGTAAACCCATGCTCTCTGCCAGTACCGTCACCATGCGGGCAATGGCTGCGTCGTTAGGTTCGGTCAGGATGTTCTGCACAAAACCTTTGTCAATCTTGAGTTGCTCCAGGGGTAGGCGCTTCAAGTACGACAGCGAGGAATATCCGGTGCCAAAGTCATCCAGCGAGAAGCCAATGCCACGCGCTTTGAGCTGATTCATTTTGCTGATGGTGTCTTCCACATTGTTGATCAGCAGACTCTCGGTCAATTCGAGTTTGAGACGCTGTGGCCGTGCGCCGGTCTGCACCAGGATATTCAGCACATCAGTCACAAAATCGGGTGACTTGAACTGCAACGCGCTGACATTGACGGCGATGCGCAGATCAGCCATGGCTGGCACATCTGCCCATGCCACCAGTTGCAGACAGGCAGCGCTGAGAACCCAGCTGCCAAGCGGCACAATCAGCCCGGTGTCCTCTGCCAAAGCAATGAAATCCATGGGTGGTATCAAACCGCGCTGCGGGTGCTGCCAACGCAGCAGCGCCTCAACCCCGGTGATGCGGCCATCTCCCACCACCTGAGGTTGGTAATACAACACGAACTGCTGGGTCAGCAGTGCCGTGTGCATGTCAGCCTGAAGTACCGAGCGCGCCGTCACCACCGCCTGCATGGCTGGATCAAAAAAGCTCACCGTGTTGCGACCGGCCGCCTTCGACTGGTACATGGCCAAGTCTGCTCGCTTGAGCAGATCGTCCATACTATCTTGGTTGTTCGCAAACAGCGCAACACCCAAGCTGGCACTGCCATGATAGAGATAACCGTCAATCTGATAGGGCTGTGCCATGGCACCAAGTATGTTTTTAGCGACGACTTCTGCTTGGGCGGCAGCGGTCTCCTGGGTTTCACTCAGGTTTTCCAGCATTACCACGAATTCGTCGCCGCCCAAACGCGCCACCGTATCGCCCTCACGAACAGCGCCACTCAAGCGCAGTGTCACCTGGCAAAGTAGCTGGTCACCCACATAGTGGCCACGGTCATCGTTGAGCAACTTGAAATTATCCAGATCAATGAACAACAACGCACCGTGTTTTTCACTGCGCACCACGGCGGCCATGGCGCGCTTGAGCCTGTCCTGCAATAACCGGCGGTTGGGAAGCTGAGTCAGAGGGTCATAGAAAGCCAGGTGATTGATCTCAACCTGCGCTCTCTTGCGCTCGGTGATATCTCGAGACACCACAATGAACGTTGGTCGTTCATGGCCAACGGCGCGCTTTTTGGATACCGACAGTTCAAACCAGTATTCCCCTTTCTGTAACGGAAGGAATATCTCGCCCGCATAGTCCGCGCCGCTGATGTCCGCACGCGCCAGCGCTTGCATGATGGCTTGCGCAGCTGGTGCCGACATTGACTCGTGGACGGTGTGACCCAGCAGCTGCTCCTTGCTGGCAACCAGCAAATCACTTTGGCGTGCGATCACCTTCAGGTAGCGGCCCGCCTCATCGATTTCAAACAGCAGATCGGGAATGGCTTGCAGCGTTGCCGCCAGATCATTGGCCAGGCGCACAACCGGACGGGCAAATTTCTGGCTGATGTAGTGCGTCATGATGACCCCAACACTCAGCAACAGCAGCACCAGTGCGCCGACAAAATACAAGCCTTGTCGCGACGCCGTCATTTGCGCCTGATCTGACAGGCCAACTTGAATCACGCCTGATACGTGGTTGTCAAATCCGCTCAGGTACGGCACGGTGATCTCACGGATGGCTTCTCCGTCACGCAGCAGGTTTCTGACCACTTTTTCCTGGCCCGCCAACACCGTATTGGCGGCCGCCAATGCCTCGCTATCAATCAGTATGTCGTTTTTCGCCGGGTCGCTGTGCGCGATCACAAACCCCTGGCGATCCAACAGCACGATGTAGCGAATGCCATGCCCGGTTTTAACAATTTCCTCAAGCAACAAGCGCGCGTGGTATTTGCCCGAAAAGCTGATGCGGTTAACCGACTTGGCCAAAATCTGCGACACCAGTGCCGATAACGTCTCTTGCTCGCGTGCCGCGACACTGCGGTAAAACAGGCCACCAGCCAAAAGCGCTGCCAACAGCAGTGCCAGCAGCAGTGCACCGAACGACAGACCGATGCGCCGATCAAAGTCGGCAAAAGACTGTTCCTGAAAATCAGCGGCGGTCGGTACAGCCTGTTGACTATTCCCGACGACTTCACTTGCCATCGTTTGCAAACTTGATATCACCACGCCAAACCGGATTGCGCGCCTGCCATGGTTTGGTGAACTGATCTGGTATCGGGCCGTCCCATCCAGGATAGCGGTCAAGTGTTTCCCGGGTAATCGGAAACACCGGCACCAGCGCCTGGCGCGGTACCGACTTGCCAGTGGCAATCGCATAAGCCGCTGAAATGGCCTGCGCACCCAGCGGCCCACAAAACTGGGCTGAATCGATGCGCGTCAGGCGACCCGCACGCACGTTGTCTACCGACTTGGGGTCGCCATCAATACTGGCCACCATGATCTCCGAACGGCCTGCGGCGGCCAGCACGTCCACCACGCTCACCCCGCCGCCGTCATTGACAGCAAAAACGGCATCGACACTGCCTTTGGCAGAAAAGTCATGCAGCATCTGCTGTCCGGCGAGCTGACCAGCCACCGGCTCCACCGCCTCATACGACTTGAGAATTTTGTAGGCTTGTCCTTGATCCCGCAGCGCGTCCAAAAAACCGTTAAGACGCTCGACCGTCGAAGACACGCGTGGATATTCCACCAGCACCAACCTGATGGCCTTGTCATCCGGAAACTGGGCTGCCACATACTCACCGTCCAGGTAGCCAGCCTGACGGTTGTCAGAAGTAATGTATGCCGCCATATTGCCACCGCTGATGTATTGGTCATAAGCCACCACCGGAATGCCAGCCTGGTTGGCCGCGCGCAATGGTCCGGCCAACGCAGCATTGTCAGTAGGCTGCACCACAATCACATCGGGCTTGCGCCTGACCATGTCGAACATCTGACTGACCTGCCGCTCAACGCCCGCAGCACCGTCACCAGCCACCATCGGCAGCAGCTCAAGCTGCGGTTGACCATGCTGCCTGGCCGTGTCATTCAAGTGGCGGGCTTGCGCTTCCAGGCCACTGCGCATGGCCACCTGACCAGGAATATTCATCGACCAATACAACACGCCGATGTGTAAAGTTCTTATGGGTGAGGCTGCAGGCGCAGCATTGGTCACCGCTGGCAATACGCTCAACAGCAGCCATCCAATGGCCCACATCGTACGAACCAACCCTGTGCCTTTTGCCAACGACAGTTGTGGGTTGCACCTGTTTTTTGAGTCCAATATGTCTACCTTTTTTGCTCACAATGGTGCAACTATCTGATGCGCGACCTTTGTCACGTCACGTTTTTTGTAGACGCCAACTGTATCCGCAAAACTGGGGTAAACCGCTTGGCATCTCTAGAAAATAGCTTCATTAGATATAGCTATAAGCGTATATCCCATAAGGGGTAGAAGCGAATATCTCACTTGATTTTTATCAATATCAAGATCGCCCGCGCCTCCATCGCCTGCCCTTGTCCCACCGGGCCCATTTTCTCGGAGGTCTTGGCTTTTACGTTGACTTGATCCAATTCAAGCCCCAGCGTCTGTGCCACATTGGCGCGGATGGCGGGCATGTGCGGCATCAGCTTGGGAGCTTGGGCAACGATGGTGCTGTCAACGTTACCAATCTCAAATCCCTTTTCTCGCACGCGCCGCGCCGCCTCTGCCAGCAGCACACAGGAGTCTGCGCCTTTGAAGCGCGCGTCGGTGTCTGGAAAATGCGTGCCGATGTCGCCCAGCGCAGCGGCACCCAGCAACGCGTCGGTGATGGCGTGCAACAGCACGTCTGCGTCTGAATGGCCGAGCAGACCCAGGTGGTAGGGCACTTCGATGCCACCCAAGATGAGTTTGCGCCCTGCTACCAGCGCGTGAATATCCCAGCCTTCGCCGATTCTGAAATTCATCTGATGAACCTTGTCATGTGATTCAAGCCTGTCGACTTTGCAGTACCGCCTGCGCCAGCGCAAAATCTTCCGGATAAGTCACCTTGAAGTTTTGCGCACTACCCGGCACCAGTTTGGGCGACAAGCCCATGGCCTCGATGGCGCTGGATTCGTCAGTGACTGCATCGCCCGCCAGTTGCAAAGCCTCCAACAGGCTGCCAATGCGAAACATCTGCGGGGTTTGCGCCAGCCATTTATCAGCACGCGGCAAGGTGGCCGCCACACGACCGGCATGGGCAGTTTTCAGGGTATCGGGCAACGGCAGCGCCAGCAGGCCACCCACTTCGTCAACAAGGCAGGTATCGAGCAACTGGTTGATCTGCTCAGGAGTGATCAGGCAGCGAGCGGCATCGTGTACCAACACCCAATCGTGATCAACCGCGCCCTCTGCCAGCAACGCACTTAAACCATTAAATACGCTTGTAGCCCTTGTAGATCCTCCGCATGCAGCTATCAAAAATGATTCACTCAATGCTTCGGGCGTTTGAGAAAAACTGTCGTCCGGTGACACCACCAGCAGAGTTTGGTCAATGCGCGGCACATCGGCGAAAGCCGCCAGCGTGTGCATCACCATCGGTTTGCCAGCCAGCACCTGGTATTGCTTGGGGCCTGCAGCACCCGAACGTGAGCCCGTGCCAGCGCAGGGGATGAGGGCCCAGCAACGCGGTGTTGCCGTGGGTTTAAGGGTGATGTCGTTGAGTTCGGTCATGGTGTGGGCTGCATTCTAGAATCGACACCATCACACCCTGCCAGCCCTTGCGCAGGGTTTTGGCGTTTTTGCCTGGCACTGATTGACCGTTGATCGCCCCCCATGGACTTACCCAAACTTACCCCCGGCAAGCGCTACACCCTGCCCCGCCCGGTCGGCTCGGCCGACGCCCTACTGCTGGCACAACTGGCGCTGCGCGACAAGGCGGCGGGCAAGGTCACCGCCATCGTGACGGCTGACGCGCCCGATGCCCAGCGGCTGATCGACGAAATGGCGTTTTTTGCCCCCGACTTGCGCTGTGTGCTGTTCCCCGACTGGGAAACGCTGCCGTTTGACACCTTTTCGCCGCACCAAGACCTGATCAGTGAACGCCTGGCCACGCTGTGGCGCATCAGTCAGCATGACAAGGACACCGGAGCCGATGTGGTCGTTGTCCCGGCCACCACCGCACTGTACCGGCTGGCCCCGCCGAGCTTTCTGGCGGGTACCACGTTTCACTTCAAGGTCAAGCAAAAGCTCAACGAGTCGAAACTCAAGGCCCAACTCACATTGGCCGGTTACAGCCATGTCACGCAGGTGGTCAGCCCCGGTGAATACGCGGTGCGCGGCGGGCTGATCGACCTGTTCCCCATGGGCAGCCCGGTGCCCTACCGGGTGGATTTGTTTGACGACGAGATTGACAGCATCCGCACGTTCGATCCCGACAGCCAGCGTAGCCTGTACCCGGTGCCCGAAGTGCGCCTGTTGCCCGGGCGCGAGTTCCCGATGGATGACGATGCCCGTGCCCGTTTTCGCAGCCGCTGGCGCGAGCTGTTGGAGGGCGACCCGACGCGCAGTCGCATCTACAAAGACATTGGCAACGGCGTGGCCACGGCAGGCATTGAGTATTACCTGCCGCTGTTTTTTGAGGAAACGGCCACCGTGTTTGACTACCTGGGCGATGCCGCCACCGTGGTGCTGCACGGCGATCTGGAACCCGCCTTTGCGCATTTCTGGCAGGACACGCGCGAGCGCTACCGCCTGTTGCAGGGCGACCCGGAGCGCCCCACGCTGCCGCCCGACGCGCTGTTTTTGAATGCCGAGCAGTTTTACGCACGGGTCAATCAGCATGCACAACTGGCGCTGCGACCGAACCCCACTGCGACTGCCGGGGAACCCGCACCAGCCACGTCTGCCTATGTGGAATTTGAGGCCCTGCCCGCGCTGACCGTGGTGCGCGGCGCAGAAGACCCACTGGTCAGCCTGAAACGCCACATCCGCAACACCCAGCAGCGTGTGCTGGTGCTGGCCGAGAGCGATGGCCGTCGCGCCAGCCTGCTGGACTTTTTGCACAGCAGCCAGTTCGATCCGCCGTCCTTTGATTCTTTGAAGGAGTTTTTGGCCAGCGACGAGAAGATCGGCATTGCCACCAGCAGCCTAGCCATCGGCTTCAGCTGGCTGGAAACCGGCGTGGACTTTGTCACCGAAACCGAACTCTTTGCCGCCAGCCACACCACCCGCAAACGCAAAAAGCAGGAACAAGTCAGCGATGTGGAAGCGCTGATCAAAGACCTGAGCGAACTCAAGGTGGGCGACCCGGTGGTGCACAGCGCCCACGGCATTGGCCGCTACCGGGGCCTGATCAACCTCGATCTTGGCAACAAATTACCCAATGGTGACGCGGAGATACAAGAGTTTCTTCATCTGGAATATGCAGATAAAGCGGTGCTGTATGTGCCGGTAAGCCAGCTGCAACTGATCAGCCGTTACACCGGTGTGAGCCCAGACGAAGCACCGCTGCACAAACTGGGCAGCGGCCAGTGGGAAAAAGCCAAGCGCAAGGCGGCTGAGCAGGTGCGCGACTCTGCCGCCGAACTGCTCAACATCTACGCCCGCCGCGCCGCACGCGAGGGCCATGCCTTCCGCTACAGCCCCAACGACTACGAAACCTTTGCCAACGACTTTGGCTTTGAGGAAACCGCCGACCAGAAAGCCGCCATCCACGCCGTCATTCAAGACATGATCAGCCCACGCCCGATGGACCGGCTGGTCTGCGGTGACGTGGGTTTTGGCAAGACCGAAGTGGCTCTGCGCGCCGCCTTCATCGCCATCACCGGTGGCAAGCAGGTGGCGTTTCTGGCACCCACCACCTTGCTGGCCGAACAGCATTACCAGACACTGGTGGATCGTTTTGCCAAGTGGCCGGTGAAAGTGGCCGAGATGAGCCGCTTTCGCTCCGGCAAAGAAATCACCGCTGCGCTCAAGGGCGTGAGTGACGGCACCATCGACATCGTCGTCGGCACGCACAAATTGCTGAGTGAATCCACCAAGTTCAAGGACTTGGGCCTGCTGATCATCGACGAGGAACACCGTTTTGGCGTGCGACACAAAGAGCAGATGAAAGCCCTGCGCGCCGAGGTGGACGTGCTCACCCTCACCGCCACACCCATTCCGCGCACCTTGGGCATGGCACTGGAAGGCCTGCGCGACCTGAGCGTGATCGCCACCGCGCCGCAGCGCCGCCTGGCCATCAAGACCTTTGTGCGCACCGAAGGCAACGGTGTGATCCGCGAGGCCGTGCTGCGTGAACTCAAACGTGGCGGGCAGGTTTACTTTTTGCACAACGAGGTTGAAACCATCGAAAACCGTCGCGCCAAGCTTGAAGAACTGCTGCCCGAAGCCCGCATCAGCGTCGCCCACGGCCAGATGCCGGAGCGTCAGCTTGAAGCCGTGATGCGCGACTTTGTGGCCCAGCGCAGCAACGTGCTGCTGTGCTCCACCATCATCGAGACCGGCATTGACGTGCCCACCGCCAACACCATCGTGATGAGCCGCGCCGACAAGTTTGGCCTGGCGCAGCTGCACCAGTTGCGGGGCCGTGTCGGCCGCAGCCACCACCAGGCCTACGCCTATTTGATGGTGCCCGACCTGGAAGGCCTGACCAAGCAGGCGCAGCAACGGCTGGACGCGATTCAGGCCATGGAAGAACTCGGCAGCGGCTTCTACCTGGCCATGCACGACCTGGAAATTCGCGGGGCCGGTGAAGTGCTGG
Source organism: Rhodoferax sp. (assembly GCA_031291305.1). GTDB lineage: Bacteria > Pseudomonadota > Gammaproteobacteria > Burkholderiales > Burkholderiaceae_C > Rhodoferax. The sequence goes on from JARLJH010000063.1 coordinate 143,603, forward strand.
GCGAAAACCAGAGCGGCAACATGCTCGAAGTGGGTTTCCAGCTCTACAACGAGATGCTCAGCGAAGCCGTGCGTTGCCTCAAAGCCGGTATCGAGCCCGATCTGCTCAACCCGATGAACGTGGCCACCGACATCAACCTGCACGCCCCTGCCCTGCTGCCCGACGACTTCTGTGGCGACGTGCACCTGCGCCTGAGCTTCTACAAAAAACTCGCCACGGCCAAGACAGCGAACCAGATCGACGCCCTGCTGGAAGAAATCATCGACCGCTTTGGCAAGCTCCCCGCCCAGGCACAGACGCTGATCGACGTGCATCGCCTGCGGGTGCTGAGCCAGCCTTACGGCGTGACCAAGGTCGATGCAGCGCCCGGCGTGATCACCATCACCTTCAAGCCCAACCCGCCGATTGACTCGATGAAGATCATCCAGTTGATCCAGAAAAACAAACACATCAAGCTAGCGGGCAACGAGAAGCTACGCATCGAACGCGCCCTGCCCGATGCCAAAGACCGGGCGCAGATGGTGCGTGATATTTTGAAGAATCTGGGGCAGCCGGTGATGCCCACAGCGGTGGCAAACGCTGCACCATCAAGCGCGGGCAGCTATCAAATTTAATAATTCCGAATGCTGCGCCAGATATGCCAAACTTCACACTATCCAAAGGAGTAAGTCATGACCAAACTCACATTTGAGATGCCTGAATCAGCGTTTTCCGTTTTGCATCAGGCACCCAAAGAATTTGCACTTGAGATGCGCGTGGCGGCTGCTGTGAAATGGTATGAACTGGGGCGACTTTCGCAAGGCCGCGCTGCCGAGATCGCAGGACTGACCCGGGCCGGGTTCATCGATGCACTTTCCCGGTACAAAGTGAGTCCGTTTCAATACACCGCCGACGAGCTTGCAGAGGAATTGCGCGATGCGCATTGAATCCGTAGTCATCAACGCCTCGCCACCCATCACCTTGTTTCGCAGTGGTCAGGCGCATATCTTGCCGCAGCTTTTCAGCCGCATCATCGTGCCACAAGCTGTTTGGCAAGAAGTGGTGCTGGACGAATGGGAGGATGCAGCGGCGCTTGAATTGCGCCAGCAAACCTGGCCATTGATCGAAGAGACGGAAATTTCACCGCGAGTTGCCGCGTGGTCGCTTGGAGCTGGCGAAACGGCAGTCCTGAGTTATGCACTGGCCCATGCACCCCTGCGGGCTGTCATCGACGACATGGATGCACGCCGATGTGCCCAGACTTTGGGCATTCCTATTTTTGGCACGGGCGGATTGCTTGTGTTGGCTAAACGCCGTGGCTTGTTGTCATCAGTCAGTGAAGCCATCGCCAAACTTCGTCACGCCGGGCTTTGGTTGTCGGATGACATTGCGCAGGTTTTACGGGCGCAGGCTGGTGAGTAAATGGTGGTGCTCACGACGCCTTCACCAGGCCACAGCCCTGCCCGATACCGCCAACCGGGCCAAGATGGTGCGCAATGTGTTGAAGAATCTGGGGCAGCCGGTGACGCTTGAATTGAATTAGCGGCATGAGATTGAATCTGTTCATTGCCAATGGAGTCGGAGACGACTTGCTTTTGAGCGACGATTGACCGAGTGCCAAGGCGGCATTCCTGGCATAGGGTTTCAGCCCGTGGTTGACTCTTGAGGGCCATTATGTGAAGGTCACACTTATGAGAAGTTCAATGCAGGAGTAGCCGGGTAGACCGCGTCGCCGCTTACAGCTGGCTTAGAGACAACGCCAGCACTATGCATAAATCTTCGGTGCTGCACCAATGGAGGTCCCAC
>JARLJH010000064.1 GCA_031291305.1 Rhodoferax sp.
CCGCAGCTTGGGTGAAGCGCTGGATTGGCTGCGCCGTGAGTCCGATCTGCACGAGGTGCTGGGCAAGGAATTCATCACCGTGTATTCCGAGATCAAGGAACTGGAGTTTGAAGAATTCATGAAAGTGATCTCACCCTGGGAGCGTGAGCACTTGCTACTGCATGTATAGCTATTAGCCATTATTCAACAAGGGATTGAACCTTATTTTCTTCATTGCGACCCACCCATTGGTCGGTCTTGCTGAAACCTGCGGCTTCGCCTGATCACACCTTGGTCGTCGAGCTGCTTGCTTGCGCGTTATCAGGCCGGGTCGATGCGCAGCCAAGTGGTTTTGAGCTCGGTGTACTTGTCAAAAGCGTGCAGGCTCTTGTCACGGCCATTGCCGCTTTGCTTGACACCGCCAAAGGGCACGGTGATGTCGTCGTCGTTGTACTGATTCACGTGCACAGTGCCAGCACGTAGTGCGCGTGCCACGCGGTGGGCCTGGCTGAGCTCCTGGCTCCAGACACCGGCTTGCAAGCCGTAGGGGCTGTCGTTGGCGATGGCAATGGCTTCGGCTTCGGTGTCAAAGCGGATCACGCTGGCCACCGGGCCAAAGATTTCTTCGGCCGCGATGTGCATGCGGTTGTCCACCTGGTCAAAGATCGTGGGCTCGATATAGCAGTTGCTCTCTGAGGTCAGTACGCGGTGCCCGCCTGCCACGCAGCGCGCGCCTTCGGCGTGACCACGCTCGATCATGCGCATCACGCTGTCGGCATGGGCACTGTCGACCAGCGCGCCCATGCCCGCTTGGGCGTTCAAGGGGTTGGCGGGTTGATAGTGGGCGGTCTGCGCCACCAGGGCCTCGACAAAGCGGTCGGCCACGCTGGCGTGCACCACGGCGCGTGAGGGGGCGTTGCAGGACTCGCCCTGGTTGTAGAACAGCGTGCCAGCCACGGCAGCGGCGGCCTTTTCGACATCTGCGCTGGCAAACACCAGCACCGCCGATTTGCCACCCAGTTCGGTGTACATGCGCTTCAGGTTGGACTGCCCGGCGTACTCAAACATGCGCTTGCCAATGCGGGTCGAGCCGGTGAAGCCAATGCCGTCCACATCGGGATGCAGCGCCAGTGCCTCACCGGCCTCATGGCCGTAGCCGGTCACCACGTTGAGCACGCCGGGCGGCAAGCCCGCCTCCAGAGCCAGCTCGGCCAGACGCATGGCAGAGAACGGCGAGCGTTCACTGGGTTTGAGCACCACGCTGTTGCCGGCGGCCAGTGCCGGGCCGAGCTTCCAGCAAGCCATCAGCAGCGGGTAGTTCCAGGGCACGATGGCACCGACCACGCCCAGCGGTTCGCGGGTGATCAGGGCCAGGGAGTCTGCGCCGGTGGGGGCCACTTCGTCATAGATCTTGTCGATGGCTTCGCCGTACCAGGCCAGCGTGCGGGCTGAGCCAGGCACGTCGGCCGCCAGGGATCGGGCGATGGGCTTGCCCATGTCCACGGTTTCGATCAAGGCCAGTTCTTCGGCGGCTTGCAGCATGCGGCGCGACCATTCAATGAGAACGGCTTTGCGCTGGGCAGGCGACTGCAAGCGCCAGCGACCGTCTTCAAAGGCCGCACGGGCGCTCTTGACGGCCAGGTCGACATCGGCAGCCGCGCCACGCGCGATGTCGGGCAAGGCAAGGCCATCACCGGGCGACACTTTTGTGAAGCGGCGACCATCGGCAGCGTCGCAACGCTTGCCGTCAATCAGCAGGCGACCGTCCAGATGCAGCGCTTGGGCGCGCGCTTGCCAGTCGATGGGAATGTTTTGTTGTTCTGTCATACAAGGTTTCGGGTCGTGTGAAGATGGATGGGGTGCGGCGGGATGTCAGGCCAAGCGTTGGGCGAGGCTGGCTCGGCAAGCGTCACCAAACGCTGCAAACAGCTTTTGGGATGCTGGGTTATCAGTTGCGCGCCACTCGGGATGCCACTGAACGGCCATCAGGAAGCCTGCGGCATCCGGTGCTGAGAAGGCCTCTACCAAACCATCGAGTGCTTGCGCCTCCACACGAAGGCCCTGGCCCAGGTCGGGCAGGCCTTGTTCATGGATAGAGTTCACCATGATACGGTCTGTTCCCATCAGGTGGTGCATGGCGCCATCTGTGCAAAGATGCACTTCATGGGCCGGGCCGTAGACTTCTTCCGCTGGCGCATCCTTGGGCGCACGGTGGTCGCTGCAACCTGCGACTTGGTGCACTGCTTGGTGCAGGCTGCCGCCCATGGCGATGTTGATTTCCTGAAAACCCCGGCAGATACCTAAGACAGGTGTTCCTCTTTTTATAGCAAGTCGGATCAATGGCAACACCCAGGCATCACGCCTTGCATCTTGCGGCGAGGCCGGGTCAAGCAACTGCTGGCCGTAGTGCGATGGGTGTACGTTGGAAGGCGAGCCTGTGAGCAGCACGCCATCCACCGAAGACAACACTGCGTCGATCTCGCTGCTTGCACTGCCCGAAAAAATCCAGGGTTGGCAACCGGCCAGTTCAACCGCATCAAGGTACTTTTGACCCACGACCAAATAGGGCTGCCCATCGAATTGGCGCAAACAGGCGGGCACGAGCACTTTGGGTTTTGCAGCCACTACCGTCGCAGTGGGTGTCCGTTTGTCCAAGTCACACATCCATCACCACCCGACCACGCCTTCCGAGGTAGGTGCCGTAAACAATGCCCAAACTCAGCCAGACAACGCCGGTCCAAATGGCGGCTTCATGCATGCCGGTCAGAACGGCAAATACAACCAGCAAGCCCAGAACCGGCGCCATCAAGTGGAAGAACCAGGAACGCTGCGGGCTGTTTTTGAAGTGAACGATCACCGAGATGTGCAGCATCGCAAAGCCCGAGAGGGCGCCCAGACTGACCAGTGAGGCCAGGATGTCTACTTGGTCTTTGAGGATGAGTGCAATCGTTGTTGACACAGCAGTGGAGGCCAGCAGCGCGACTCGCGGTACACCGGTGCCGGCATGAAGGGTGCCAAAAATGGCGGGCAGTTGGTGATCCCGCCCCATGGCAAACAAGACTCTCGAAACGCCTGCCAGCATGGGCATGGTGTTGGTGAAGCCCACCGCAATCGCCAGTGCCCAAGCCAGCGCTGTGGGGGCCCAGGGGCCAACAGTCTGCCCCAGCAGGTCAAAAATGGCCGTGGCGGGGTCTTGCATGTGGATGGCTGGCATCAGGTTGCCCAGAACCCAGGTGATGAACATGAACAACACACCGGCAATGACCAGCACAGCCATGATGGCTCGACCAATCAAGCCTTTGTCATTGGCATCCTTGGTTTCTTCCGACAAGGTGCTGATGGCGTCAAAACCGAGAAAAGCCATGACGGCAATGGATGCACCGGAAAAGATATGTGACCAACTGATGCTGCTTTCACCAATGAACGGCTTGGCAGTCAATGCGCCATTGCCTGCGCCGCCGCGCAAAGCCATGATGGCCAGAACGACCACCACCGCCACGATCACAAACTGGGCCAGCACCGACATGGCGCTGACTTTGGATGTGACTTTGATGCCGAACCAGTTGATGGCCAGTGTGATGACGGCAACGATGCCAATCCATGTGCCGCGGCCAATTTGCGGAATCAGCAACTCCATGCCGACAGACATGAGCGCAAACACCAAAGCAGGAATCAACAGATAGTCCAGCAGAATCACCCAGCCAGCAAGGAAGCCCCAACGGTTACCGAGGCTCATGCGCGCGAAGCCATACACCGAACCGGCACTGGAGACCTCGCGACTCATGGTGGCGTAGCTTTGTGCGGTGAAGTACATGCAGATTGAGCCGATGGCATAGGAGGTGGCAATCAGGCCATCGGAGGCGCCCCAGACGAAGCCAAGACTGGTCAGCGGTACGACCAGCGCAATATAGGCGAGTCCGTACGCGACAAGATCGACAAAACCAAGAGTCCTTTTCAAGCCTCCTGAGTGGGATGACATATGCGTGGCTGGGGCAGTCGTTGACATCACTGGTTCTCCGTTTCAAGGGGGTGGGGGGCTGGGATGAATTCCGGAATTTGGGGGCGCCATGCTGGCCAGTTGATGGCACGCTCCATGGCAGCACCGATTCGCATGACGGTATCTTCTTCGTAGGTGGGGCCGATGATCTGAAGCCCAGTGGGCACACCGTGCATGGCAAATCCGCTGGGAACACTGAGCACCGGGTGGCGGCTGAGCATGTTGAAGGGGTAGGTCATGCCTTTTTGCATCAGGTCGTAGTGGGGTGATTCGGTGCCCTCTGCGGGCCATCGGTTGTCGGCCAGGGTGGGGCAGATCATGGCATCAAAACTCTCAAACACGTCCTGCATGCTGTTGTGCATGCTGGTAAGCATGTCAAACGAGGCGAGGTAGTCGTCCAGCGTGATGGACTCCGACATGTGGGCCATAGCGATGACGTAATCATTGACCTTGTCTTCCTGTCCATCAATCAGTTTTAACAATGAGTGCCCGAGTGGGTACACCAGCGCGTGGGTGAAGGCGGTGCGCACATCGGCGCTCCATGGCAGGTTGATTTCCTCAACATGAGCGCCTTGGTCACGCAGGTGTTGTGCAGCCAGACGGGTGTTGCGCTCAACATCGGGCGCAACCTTGAAGTAGCCCAGATCGATTGACAGTGCAATGCGCATACCACGCACCGATGAGGGAATCGGCGAGAGTTCAATGCGCGGTTTGATGGTGGTTGGGTCGACGCGGTGCGGTCCGTTGACCGCGTTGAACATCAAGGCGCAGTCTGAGATGGTTCGCGTCAGCACTCCGTTATGGTTGTGGTGGTTCATGGCAAAGAACATGCTGCTCTCGGGAACCCGGCCATAGCTGGGCTTGAGGCCAACCACACCACAGTAAGCAGCTGGCACCCGAATGGAGCCGCCAATGTCTGAGCCCGATGCCAACGTGGTCAAACCCGCGGCCAGCGCAGCGCCACTGCCACCTGAGGAGCCTCCCGTGGTGTAGGCTGGGTTCCATGGGTTTCTGGAGACGCCGTAACGCTTGCTGCGGGTGAACATGGCCACAAAGAACTCAGGTACATTCGTTCGCGCATGGATCACGGTTCCTGCGTCAAGCAGCCGTTGTGTGATGGGTGCATTCTCCGAGTCCACTTCAGCGCCGAACAACAGCGACCCTTGATCTGTATGTTCACCGATCAGGCGGTGTTCGTTTTTCAAGACGGTTGGGATGCCTGTCAGTGGCTTGGCGAGCTGTGGTGTGGTGCTGTAGATCTTCTCGGCTTCTTTGGCTGCGATCAGAGCCGCGTCCGAGCGCATTGAGCAGAAAGCGTTGACTGTGGGCTCAACTCGCTTGGCGCGACGCAGTTGTGCCTCAAGCAACTCCACGGGTGACAGTTCCTTGTTGCGAAAGCGGGTCAAAGCCTCGGTTGCGCTTATGTAGCAGAGATCTTCATCGTGCATGATGTATTCGGTAGGGTTTGGATAAAACTGAACTATAGTTCGGATTAAGCGCTAAGCAAAGATCGTTCCTACTAGGGTTTTCACTAGGATTTTTATGAAAAAAGTAAAAAAAATAGATGCCAGTCCGGCGGTTGCTGAGCTGAAGCCGCGCCGAAAGCCAGCCCAGGATCGCGCCAAGCAAACGGTTGATCTGGTGCTTCAGGCAGCAGCGTCCGAGATCGAACGCAGTGGTCTTGATAAGCTCACCACCAAGCGCATTGCGGCGGCTGCGGGGCTGTCCGTAGGGGGTCTCTATGAGTACTTTCCCAATAAGGAGGCGGTGGTCTATGCGCTTGCTGATCAGTGGTTATCACGGGTCAGGGGAGCTATTGATGAGGTGCATCCTCGGCATGGTGGCAATCGTGATGTGTTTGCCTACCTGAATGACCAGTTTCTCCTTGTGGCAAAGCTGTATGAGGGGAGTCCTGGCCTGGGTGCTTTGATTCAGATGATGTCGGCCATGCCATCGCTCAATGCGCTCGCTGCGCAGCATGATGAGCTTGTCACTGTCAACGTTGCGTCGGCCTTGTTGCACTATGCGCCCAATGCCGACAAGGCGCGTGTCAGCGCCGCATCTCGGTGCATTGGTATGTTCTGTCATGGTGTGCTGTGTGCTGCTTTGGTGCAGAAAACGGCGTCAGCCGAGTTGCTGTTTGCGCCTTTGCGGGTCAGTCTGATTGCTATGACTGCGCCGCTGTTGATGGAAAGCGCGGGGAAATAGTTTTTTCTTTGAGTTTTGTTGGTGTGGCCTGAAGTGGGCAGGGTTTTTGCTAGGTGTGTGTACTTAAAAACCGAACTACAGTTCGGATTTAGGTGAATTGTGATCTTGTCTAAGCATCTCAATTTCGCTCACAAGTTGTCTTCCTTGCTTGAACTTTTGGAGAAATGGCCATGCCCTTCCGCTTTCCTGAAACCCTGTCGTGTCGGCACCATCTGTCGTCGCGTCGCCATCTCGTCGCCCTTGGTGTATCGCTTGTTGCCACCGCATTAGCGACCTCGGTTCTTGCGCAAAGTGCCGATGAGCTTTCAAAAACGCTGACGCCCGTGGGCGCTGAGCGCGCCGCCAACAAAGACGGCAGCATTCCTGCGTGGGTGCCAGAGAAGCAGGACAGCAACTGGTCATTTGGCAAGTTGCGCAAAGATGCCTGGAAGTATCACAACGACAAACCGCTGTATGCCATCGATGCAGGCAATGTTGATAAGTACGCCGACAAGTTGTCGCCGGGGCAGATTTCACTGATCAAGCAGACCAAGGGGTACCGCATGGACGTGTATCCGACCCGGCGAAGCTGCAACGTGCCCGACTTCGTGGCAGACAACACCAAGAAGAACGTTGGCTTTGCCAAGATGAATGCCAATGGGTGGGCGATTGACGATGCCGTGGTACCTGGCATACCGTTTCCCATGCCAAAGAACGGTGCCGAGGCCATGATCAACATGTCCCTTCGCTACCGTGGCGTGGCGGTTGAGTACAAGAACGGCAGCACTTTGGTGTCGCCTCGCCCCGGCTCAACCGACTGGATCGATTACGGCTACGACCAGACCAACTTTTGGCCATGGGCTGCCAAGGGCTCGCGCAAACTCAGCGAAGCCAAGGTCAATCACCAGCACACCTTCTTTGGCTACACCTCACCGGCTGCGTTGGCGGGTCAGGCGGCTGTGATCTCGGACTATTTCGAGAAGTCGGGCACGGACGCTTTTTATTACTTCCCAGGTCAGCGCCGCGTGCGCCGTCTGCCCAGCTATGGGTATGACGCGCCCCAGATTGGTTTCGAAAACCAATATGCCGTAGATGAGGTCCAGGTCTTCACAGGTGCCATCGACCGCTTTGACTGGAAGTTGATCGGCAAGAAGGAGTTGATCGTTCCCTACAACTCTCTGGGTATGTATGACTTCACCGCCAAATTGCACGATGTTGTGGGCGATGACTTCATCAACCCGAAGAATCGCCGCTATGAACTGCACCGCGTCTGGGTGGTTGAGGCCACTGTGAAACAGGGCGTTCGACACCTGTCACCCAAGCGTACTTTTTATCTTGATGAAGACAGCTGGAACCCGGTGTTGGCAGAAGACTATGACGGCCAGGGCAAGCTGTGGAAAGTGCGCGAGGGATTTGTGATTCCGGTGTTTGAGATCGGGGCCTGCGATGTGTCTGCTTTTGCACAGCACAACCTGCCTGATCACCGCTACCTACTGGACTTCCATGCTGTGGGCACAGGCACAGACGTGAAGTGGTTTGTGGAACCCATTGGGCCACGTCAGAAGTCCAACTTCTATACCTCGGACAGCCTGCGCGCCGTCAGTGAGCGTTGATCGCCAAAACCAAGAATGGAGAAGCACATGAAGACATCACATATCAACGCGATTGTGGCAGCTTGTCTTGCGCTGGTCTGCGGCTCAAGCCATGCCGTCAAGATCGAAACCGAGAGCGTATCGGGGAGTTTCGATTCAACCATCAGTGTGGGCACGGGCGTTCGCCTGCACGACCCCTCACCCAGCCTGATCCTCAGCGGAAACACTGGTGGGCCCAATGGCATTGCAGCACCTGTTGCCTCTGGTCTTGGCGATCAGGGCGATTTGAACTACAAAAGCGGCGACCCGTTCACAGCCTATCTAAAAGGCAGCCATGAACTGTCGCTGCAGCTGCCTGCTGGCCTGCGTTTCTTGGGGCGGGTGAACTGGATCGAAGACTTTGCGGCAACGAAGACGACCGGTTGGATGAGTTCAATGTCTGCAGCACCCGCAGTGGGTGCCGATGGCCTCACAGAAGATGCCAGAAGCGATCTCAAGTCCAAGGTCCGCGTACTGGACTTCTGGGTGAGCAAGAGCTTTGATGTTGGCCAGCAGCAGGCGCGCCTGCGTGTTGGCAATCAGGTGATCAACTGGGGTGAAAGCATCATGACACCGGGCGGTATCAATGCCACGAACCCGGTTGACATCATGCGCCTGTCACAGCCTGGCACGCAGCTCAAGGAAGCCATACTGCCCACGCCGACCATCAGTCTGGCTTCGGGCTTGGCAGACGGGCTCAATGCCGAGTTCTATGTGCAGACCCAATGGAAGGCCAACGACATGCCGCCTGCGGGCAGCTACTGGTCGGTAGTCAACGGCTTGGGCAAGGGTAAGCAAGCCTACGGTGTGTCAGAAGTCGGTGCGAAAAATTCAGGCCAGTGGGGTGCTGCGCTGCGCTGGACGCCAGCCAACACGTCCTTGGACTTGGGCTTTTACGCGCTGAATTACCACGACAAAACGGCTCAGGTGTTCTTGGATCAGACGACCTTCGCAACCACCTTGGTGTACCCAGAAGACCGCAAGCTCTATGGCATCAGCGCCAACTTCCCCCTGGGTGACTGGGCGATGGGTACCGAGCTTTCCTACCGTCCCAAGGATGCCGTGTTCCTGAATCCCAATACCACGGGCTGTGCGTCACAGGGCGGCAAGTGCTGGGTGGATGAGGAGAAACTGCAGTGGCACCTGACGGGTCTGCTACAGCTCTCGCCGGGTAATGCTAGAGGATTTTTGGATGCTGTGGGCGCCAATAACGGTTTGATTCTTGCTGAGCTGGTGGTCATTCACTACCCCAAGCTGAAGAGTACTTATGGGCCAGATGCGGTCGCAGCGGGTGCTTGGGGCTGGGGCAATGAAGTGGCTCCTGGTTTCGACCCCGTCGATGCAGCCAACCGCACGGTCCCGGTTGGCACAAAAACTTCCGCAGGTCTGAATCTGGATGTGAGTGTGACCTATGACGGCAATTTGCTGCCAGGCTGGCAAGTAACACCGGGTTTGACTTTGTCATGGGCGTTGGCGGGGCGCACGCCCAATATTCAAGGAACCTGGATGGAGGGTGCGAAGACGGGCAATCTCTACCTCAATTTCACCCAGAACCCTGCCACCTGGCAATTTGGTGTGAACTACGCGTTTTTCCGCGGAGGTTCATCGGTGTTCGATCAGACGCTACGTGACCGTGACTTCATCGGTGCCTACGCCAACTACAACTTCTAACGGAAATTTTCGTGTTTGATAGATCACTTGAGAAATTAGAGGCTTGGCTTTTTTCACACCGCTTGCTGACGCTGTCTGTGCTGGTCGCGTTCACTGCCTTCATGGCGGTGTTCGCCCTGCAACTGCGAATGCAAGCGGGGTTTGAGAAGCAGATGCCAGTGGGCCACCCGTACATGGCCACGGTCAAGCAGTATGAGCACGACTTGTTCGGCGCCAACCGTTTGACGGTGGTCGTCAAGGCCCGCCAGGGCGACATCTGGACGCCTGAGGCACTGACCCGGTTGTTGAAAGTCACCGAGGCCGTGCAGTTTCTTCCGAACGTAGACCGTTTGGGTGTGCAGTCGCTGTGGACGCCCAATAGCTTTGTCAACGAGATCACCGAGGAGGGCTTTCGCGCCGAGCCGGTGGTTGCGGCCACGGTGACGCCTGAGTCTTTGACACCCGAGGTGATTGCGCAGATTGCGCAGTCCACCAGTCAGGGGGGCTACATTGGGTCGCTGGTCTCGCGTGACCAACGCTCGGCCATGATCACCGGTGATTTGAACGAGGTCGATGCGGATGGTAAGAAGATCGACTACGTCAGCTACAACGAGATTCTGGAGCGTGACATCCGCCGCAAATTCGAGGACGACAAGTTTGAAATCCAGATCATCGGTTTTGCCAAGCAGACCGGTGACATTGCCGCAGGCGCCGCAGGCGTTCTGGAATTCTGCGCGATTGCCTTGCTGCTGACCGCTGCAGCCGTCTATTGGTATTGCCGCTCGCTGCGCTTGACCATCCTGCCCATCGTGTGTTCGCTGACCTCGTTGGTCTGGCAGTTTGGCGCCTTGAAGCTGCTGGGCTACGGCTTGGACCCCTTGGGTGTGCTGGTGCCGTTTTTGGTGTTTGCCATTGGTGTCTCACATGGCATCCAGCAGATCAACACCATCGTGGCGGGACTGGCGCGTGGGCAAAGCAGCATGGAGGCTGCACGCGACAGTTTCAGCGGTCTCTTGGTGCCGGGCTCGCTGGCGCTGTTGATCGCCTTCATCAGTTTCATCACGCTGCTGTTGATTCCCATCCCCATGATCCGCGAACTGGCGGTGACTGCGGCTTTGGGTGTCGGGTTCAAGATCGCCACCAATCTGGTGATGTTGCCTGTCTCGGCGTCGTACTGCCACTTCTCCCGTGCCTACGCCACCAGTGCAGTCGCTAGGCAGGAACACCGTGCGGCTTGGATCTCGGTGCTGTCACGCATCTCGAATCCACGCAATGCGATGGCCGTTGTTCTTCTGACTTTGGTGACCCTGGCCGGGACAGCTTGGCTCAGCCGGGATCGGGTGGTGGGCAGCATTGAGCCGGGTGCGCCGGAACTCAAGGCGCAGTCCCGCTACAACCAGGATGCCCTGGCCATCACCGAAGGCTTCAACATGGGGCTGGACTGGATGAGTCTGGTGATTGAAGCGCCCGCTGGTTCCTGTGAAAACCCGGCCATTGGCGATTATGTGGACCGTGCGACCGTGGCGCTGCGCGATGTGCCTGGTGTGGTGTCGGCGGTGTCGTTTGGCAGCATGTTGAGAACTTATAACGAAGGCTATAACGAAGGCAACCCAAAAATGGGCGTGGTGCCCATTGACCCTGCCAACCATGCGGCGTTGGCCACCGAGATTGGACGTATCAGAGGCTTTGTCAACAAAGATTGCAGTATGTCGGCGCTACACCTGTTCTTGGCGGACCACAAGGCACAAACCCTGGATGGCGTGATCAAAGCGGTTGAGACTTTCTCCGAGAGCGCGAAAGACACGGGGCTGAAGCTCAGACTGGCCGCAGGCAATGCCGGGGTTCAAGCCGCCATCAACCAGACGGTTCACCAGAGCGAGGTGCCCATGCTGTTGTATGTGTATCTGGCCATCGCCTTGTTTGTGCTGTTCGCCTTTCGCGATTGGCGCGCGGTCATTGCCTGTTGTCTGCCGCTGACCGTTGGAACCTTCATCGGTTACTGGTTCATGAAGGTGGAAAACATCGGTTTGACCGTGGCGACCTTGCCCGTCATGGTACTGGCCGCAGGTATTGGCGTGGACTACGCGCTGTATATCTACAGCCGCCTGCAAGTGCATCTGGCCGTTGGTAAAACCATGGCCGCCGCACTCGACAGCTCTTTGCGCGAAGTGGGTATGGCGACCATCTTCACGGCTATCACCTTATCCATTGGTGTGGCCACCTGGATGTTTTCGCCCCTGAAGTTTCAGGCCGACATGGGCAAGCTGCTGTCCTTCATGTTCCTTGCCAACCTTTTAATGGCCATGACCTCGTTGCCAGCCCTGGCGGTGTTGCTGACGCGCTGGTTTCCACGGCGCGGCTCCAAGCGTGCGGCTGGCCTGTTTTCCCACTGAAAATGGGTAATGTTTCTATGTTGAAAAGTAAATTTTCATTGACCCTGCTGGTACTGTGCGGCGTGCAGGCTATTGCGCAACCCGCAACTCCTGTGGTCAAACCCACCCTCGAAATCCGCGCTGCGGACAAGCGTGGCGATGCCGCCAAGTCGCTGATGCTGTCTGCGGCGGTTGCCGGTAAACGCATCGTTGCCGTAGGGGAGCGCGCAACAGTGCTCTTATCCGATGACGGCGGTGCCCATTACCGGCAGGCGCAGCGCGTTCCCGTTTCCAGCACCTTGACAGGCGTGAGCTTTGTCAATGAACACCTGGGCTGGGCGGTAGGCCATTGGGGTGTCATTCTGAACACTACCGACGGTGGAGAGAACTGGACTGTGCAGCGCACGGATATGAGTACTGACCAGCCGCTCTTGGATGTCCACTTTATGGACGATCAGCACGGCGTGGCGGTAGGGTTGTGGTCGCTGATTCTCTACACCCAGGACGGTGGCAAGACCTGGTTGAAAGGTGACCCACCAGCGACCGATGGGGCACGTCGTTTCGACCTGAACCTCTACCACTTGTTTGCCGGTGCTGTCGGGGAGTTGTTTGCCAGTGCCGAAAAGGGAAAGATTCTTCGGTCAACTGATGCGGGCTTGTCTTGGGCGGTGATCGATACCGGCTACAAAGGTAGCCTATGGTCCGGCATCCTATCGCGCGATGGCGCTTTGCTCGTAGGTGGGCTGCGTGGCACCATTCTGCGCAGCGATGATCAGGGCAAGACCTGGCAGAACTTGAAGACCGACAGCACCAGCTCTGTCACGGGTTTGAGCCAATTGCCCGATGGCCGTATTGTTGGGGCTGCTTTGGATGGTGTGAGCCTGGAAAGCAAGGACGGGCACAACTTCTCGGTCAAGCGCTCATCCGAGGGCGATGCCTTCACTTGGGTCGGATCCATGGTGGATGGTCAGGTCGTTTGGATGTCGCGCAACGGGCCGGTGCGACTGCAACGCTAATGCACCGGTAGTTTCAATAGTGCCATATAGGAACAGATAGCATGATTCCGAATATGGTTTAAGTGGCACCATGTGTTTGCATTAAATGGCCCTGATGGTGAACCAATTCACCCGTCACAATGGGCCATGAACAAACACGGTGTTTTCGCCTTTGTTTGTTTCAGGAGTGTTTATGGATGACAAAAAATCAATGAATTTCAACGATTTGGAGCAATGGCTCAACGAGCGGCGGGTGACGGAGGTGGAATGCCTGGTGCCCGACTTGACCGGTGTGGCGCGAGGCAAGATCCTGCCGCGTGTCAAATTCACCGAA
>JARLJH010000065.1 GCA_031291305.1 Rhodoferax sp.
CTGATAGAAAAAGAAGCCAAGAGAAACCAAGCCCAAAAACCGGGCACCGTAAACTTCCAGCTTTAACCCGGTCAAGCCACCAGTCAGAAGTTCTCAACTTCCTCCGCCTTCAGGCTCATACCTGGATTGGAAAATACTGGTGGCGTGGGGCAGCTTCACGTCGTGGGCCGTGTTGTAGGCCATCCAGTTGCCTTCCCAGCTGCCAAACAATGCCTTGTTGACGGGCGCGATCAGGGCGTTGCTGGGCGATTTGATCCACTCGGGCGCTTCCATGCGCATGACCTTGGTCACGTCGGCCGGGTCCATGGCCACCCAGCCGTGGTGCTTCAGGTAGACCTCGGCGCGGCAATGTTGCGCCCCTTGCAGGCTGGCCGGGTTGGCACCCAGTTGTTTGTAGCCAAAGGCAGAAGGGGCCAGGCGCACGCCGTACACATCACGCGCAGGCAGGCCGACCGAGCGGCACAGGCCGACGAACAGCGCGTTCAGGTCGGCGCACTTGCCGCTCAGGTTGCCGGTTTCCAGCATAGTCTGGATGTCGCCTTCGCCGCAGCCTTGCACCTTGGGCTCGCGGAAGGTGTTGACCACAATCCAGTCGTACAGTTTTTGCGCTTTTTCAGCATCGGTGCGTGCGCCGCGAATGGCTTGCAGCGCAGTTTTGCGCACGATGCCGTCGGTGGGCAGCAAGCGCGTGGCTTGGGTCCAGAAGGCCAGCGTGGCTGGGTCTTCTGCAACAGCTGATTGGTGGTTCCAGTCCACGGAGCGGTTTTGGGTCTGGATGTGGCTGGTCAGCTCGACAAAGGGTTTGGCCTCGTTCTCGGCAAACTCCACGTACAACATCTGCGCGCCATAGCGGCCGTCGCTGACGATCTGAGTTTTGCCATTGCTGGTGAAAGCGTTGTCCAGGGATTTTTGCCAGTCGGTGTCGACCGACGGGATGGGCAGCCACACGCGGGTGACGCCTTGGGGTTTGAGAATATCGACGCGGGTGGTGACCTCAAAGCTGCGCCAGGTGCCGGCCTTTGGCGCAAATTGGTGCTCGGCGTCTGGTGTATTTTGTGCAAAATTGATAGCTGGAAGCGAAGAAGATACGGCGGCTACAGCCATATTTTTCATAAAAGCACGGCGTGCCTGGGCGTGAACGGTGGTCATCAAGAGAGCTCCGGAAAAGGTAGAAAAAGCGGATGCCGTCGGCGTATGTCAAAGTACGCCGCATTGGCTGCGGCGATGTCGGATCAGTCCGCTATCGTCGGGCAGATTATCGCGGCGAGCCTTGACCGCTTACTTGGCGGAGGGGGCCAGCAAGGGCTCAATCAGTTTCGCGGCCCGCAGGCTTGACCAATCCATCTCGCCGCGCACCAGACCACGCACTTGGTCGTTGGCCGCCACCAGCACCGTGGTGGGGAACACATTGGCACCCCATTGGTGTGCCAGCGCCCCGGTCGGGTCGAGCAGCACGGGCAGGTCAAAGTTGGTGCGCTGCACATGCTGGCGCACCACACTGGCGGATTCCTCGAAGTTCACCGCCAGCACCACCAACTTTTCTGGCCCGTAGAACTGCGCTAGGGCCTGGAGCGAGGGCATTTCTGCCTGGCAGGGGGCGCACCAACTGGCCCAGAAGTTGATCAGCACCGCCTTGCCACGCAAATCCGCCAGCCGCCACACCTTGCCTTGAAGGTCGCTGCCCGCCAGCCTGGGTAAAGGTGTGTGTGCTGGCCAGGGTACGACCTCATAGCCCTGCGCGTGGGCCCATGGGCTGGCTGCCAGGGCGGCCAAGCTGAGGACCAGGGCGAGTGTTTTTCGAATCATGAGGGGAAAGAAAGACGCTCAAATGGCCGAGTCGGATGACTCCTGCGCAGCGGTCGGTTGGCGCAGCCGGTTGGGGGCCAGCGCCCCGGTTGACTCCAGAATCGGGTAGGCGATGGCGCAGATCAGCGAGTTAATGCGCTTGAGCTCGCTGAGCATGTCCAGATGCAGCGAGCTGGTTTCGATGCTCTCCAACGTGTTGTCGGTCAGTCGCCTCAGGTGGTTGGCGGCGTATTTCAGCTCCAGATCACGAAAGCGGGTTTTCTCTTCGAGCAACTTGATGGCGTCGCGCGGGTCGTCGTTCAAGAACACGCTCATCGCCAAGCGCAGGTTGTTGACCAGGTCGCCGTGCATTTCGGTGATCTCCATCATGCCGGCAGGTGAAAACGCACGGCCGGTCTTGATCTTCTTGGTTTCGATGTCTTCCAGCACGCGCTCAACGATATCGCCAATCTGTTCCATGTTGATGGTGAAGCTGATGATGTCGGTCCAGCGGCGGCCTTCCTTGTCGTTGAGCGCCTCGCGCGAGATCTTGGTCAGGTAATACTTGATGTCGGAGTACAGCCTGTCGACGACATCGTCCATTTTTTGCAGCGACTGTGCCAGTGCCAGATCGTTGGTCTTGATGACATCCATCACGCCACGCAGCATGGTCTCCACCATGTCGGCCTGATGCATGGCCTCACGCACCGCGCAGGACAGCGCCACCGAGGGCGTGGTCAGCGCCGACGGGTCCAGATGCCGCTGGCGGCCATTGAGGTTTCTGTTGGTGGGTTTGGGCAGCCAGTAGCTGACCCAGCGCGCCACCACCTGGGTCAGGCCGATGAAGGCTACCGCCACCAGCGCGTTGAATACAAAGTGAAACAGCACCACCGTGGTGGCTTCGTCCACATTCGGGCGAACATGGCTGAGCCACAGGCTTACGCTGGGTGCCATCAGCGCCACGCCCAACAGCTTGAAGATCAGGTTGCCCATCGGCACCTGACGCGCCTGGACCGGGCTGCTCAGCGTGGTTAAAACCGCCAGCAATCCACTGCCCAGATTGGCCCCCAGCACCAGGCCCAGCGCCACATCCACCGTCACCACATGGCTGTTGGCCAGCGTGGCAATCAGCAGCACGATGGCCAGGCTGGAATAGCTCAGCACCGACAGCACAGCGCCCAGAGTGATTTCCAGCAGGCGGTCACTGCCCAGCGAGGCCAGCAAGTCGCGCACCGCTTGCGCTTGTGTCAGTTCGTTGGCCGAAGCACGCACCAGGCTTAGCGCCAGCAACATCAGCCCCAGGCCGATCAGGATGCGTCCGGTGTAGCCAACGGTGGTGCCCTGGCGGGCAATGAACAGCACCACGCCGACGAAGATGAACAGCGGCGATAGCCATGACAGATCACGTGAGAACACCAGCGCCATCAGGCTGGTACCCAGGTCGGCGCCGAGCATCACCGCCAGCGCAGCGGTGAGCGTCATCAGCCCTTGGCCGACAAAGGCCGAGATGATCAGCGCGGTGGCGGTGCTGGACTGCAGCAGCGCGGTGACCCCCACACCAGACAGGACGGCCTTGAAACGGTTGCCCACACTTTGCGCCAGTACCCGGCGCAGGTTAGCGCCCAGCACCCGCAGCGTGTCCTTGCGCACCAGGTGCGTGCCCCACACCAGCAGAGCAATGGCGGCCAGCAGGTTGAGCAGGTGGGTCAAGGCAGCGGCCTTATGAACAAAATCAGCGCCCGCGCCGCACGCGCAGCAGCTCGTCCAGAATCAGGCAGGTCGCGCCTAAGGTGATGGCGCTGTCGGCCAGGTTGAAGGCCGGGAAGTGCCCACCCGAAAACACTGGGTCAAGCCAGCGCCAGTGAAAGTCCAGAAAATCGACCACATAACCGTGCAGCACGCGGTCAATCACATTACCTAGCGCACCGCCCAGGATGCAGGCCAACGCAAAGGCAAACAGCTTTTGCCCGGCGTGTGACTTGAGCAGCCAGATAATCAGCACTGCGGCACCAATACCAATGCCGGTGAACAGCCAGCGCTGCCAGCCGCCAGAGCTGGCCAGGAACGAGAACGCCGCGCCGTGGTTGTGCACCCGCACCAGGTTGAAAAAACCCGTCACCGGGTGGCTGTCACCCAGTTTGTAATAACCCAGCACCAGCACCTTGGTGAACTGGTCCACCAGGATCACCACCAGCGACAGCGCCAGCCAAGGTAGCCAACTGCCTGAGCTGGACTTGAAACCGATGCTTGAGCGGCCTGCGCCCCGGCCTTTGGCGGCCATCAGGCAAAGCTCCGGGTTTCACCGCTGCCAAACAGGTTGCTGGTGCAACGCGGGCACAGCGTGGGGTGTGCCGGGTCGCTACCAAGCTGGTCGCTGTAATGCCAGCAGCGCTCACACTTCACGCCATTTGAGGCGCTAGCCCTGATGGATAAATCGTCTCCAGCTACCAGGTCGATAGCAGAGGTGATGAAGACGAACTTCAGGTCCACGCCCAGGCTGTCGAGTAGCGCGAAGTCATCCGCGCCGACGGTGAGTTGCACCACCGCTTGCAGTGAGGAGCCGACCTGGCCGTTGGCGCGCAGCACTTCAATCTCTTTGTTGACGGCGTCGCGGATCTCGCGGATGCGTGTCCACTTGCCCAGCAAGGCTTCATCGGGCTCAACCAGCTGGCTATAGGTGTCCATGAAGATGGAGTCGCGGGTGGCCGCCGGTGTTTTGCCATCGGCACCCAGCACGGCCCAGGCCTCTTCGGCGGTGAAGCTCAGGAAAGGCGCCATCCAGCGCAGCATGGCTTGGGTGATCTGCCACAGCGCGGTCTGGGCGCTGCGCCGGGCCAGCGAATTGGCACCGGTGGTGTAGAGCCGGTCTTTGAGCACGTCCAGGTAGAACGAACCGAGGTCTTCCGAGCAGTAAATCTGCAGCTTGGCCACCACCGGGTGGAATTCATAGACTTCGAAGTGCGCCAGGATGTCGGTTTGCAGTTGCGCCGCGCGGCTGAGCGCATAGCGGTCAATTTCCAGCAACTGGTCCAGCGGAACGCTGTCGGTGGCCGGGTCAAAGTCCTGCGTGTTGGCCAGCAGGAACTTGAGGGTGTTGCGCACCCGGCGGTAGGTGTCGACCACACGCGCCAGGATCTTGTCGTCACCGGCAATGTCGCCCGAGTAGTCGCTGGCGGCTACCCACAGGCGGATGATTTCAGCGCCAAGCTTCTTGCTGGTTTCCTGCGGGTCCACGCCGTTGCCGGCGCTCTTGCTCATCTTGTGGCCCTTGCTGTCCACGGTGAAGCCGTGCGTCAGGATGCCCAGATAAGGCGCGCGGTCGTACATGGCGCAGGCGGTCAACAAGCTGGAATGGAACCAGCCGCGGTGCTGGTCGTGGCCTTCGAGGTACAGGTCGGCTTCCGGGCCGCTTGGGTGGCCGGTGCCGGGGTGCGAGCCCTTGAGCACCGTGGTGTGCGTGGTGCCGGAGTCAAACCAGACTTCCAGAATGTCGCTGCTCTTGGTGTACGCGTCGGCATCGCTTTCACAGCCGACCATGGCCAGAATCTCGGCCTTGCTGGCCTTGCTCCAGCCTTCGATGCCACCGGCCTCGACCATGTTGGCAGCGATGTCCAGAATCTCCATGGTTTTGGGGTGCAACTCGCCACTGTCCTTGTGCAGGAAAAACGGCAGCGGCACGCCCCAGCTGCGCTGGCGGCTGATGCACCAGTCGGGACGACCGGCGATCATGTCACGCAGGCGCACCTTGCCGTTTTCGGGGTAAAACGCTGTGTTTTCAATAGCTGCCAGTGCAGTCTGTCTCAGGGTTTTCGGCGCTTTATCTTTAGTAAAAATGCCAACACCTTCGTCCATGCGGATGAACCATTGGGCCGCCGCGCGGTAGATCACCGGCGTCTTGTGGCGCCAGCAGTGCGGGTAGCTGTGCACGATGTTCTCGGTGGCAAACAGTCTGCCAGCATCACGTAGCGCATCAATGATCACCGGGCAGGCTTTCCAGATTTGCTGGTTGCCGAACAGTGGCAGCTCGGGCACGTAGACACCGTTGCCCTGCACCGGGTTCAAGATGTCGTCGTAAGCCATGCCATGGGCGACGCAGGAGTTGAAATCCTCTACGCCATACGCCGGAGCGCTGTGCACGATGCCGGTGCCGTCTTCGGCGGTGGCGTAGTCGGCCAGGTAGATTGGGCTCAGGCGGTCATAACCGGGGTCCACATGGGCAAACGGGTGTTTGAAGTTGATGCCGCCGAGGTTTTTGCCCAGGGTGGTGGCAATCACGGTGCCGGTCAGGCCAAAGCGCACCATGCATTTTTCGACTAGACTCTCAGCCAGCACCAGCAGGCCGCGCTCGGTATCGACCAGCGCGTAGGTAAGTTCCGGGTTTAGGTTCAATGCCTGATTCGCCGGAATGGTCCAGGCGGTGGTCGTCCAGATGACTGCGAATGCATCTTTTTCGAGAGCGTTCAGCCCAAATGCAGCGGCGAGTCTGGCTGGTTCGGCACACAAAAAGCCGACGTCCAGTGTTTGTGACTTCTTGTCGGCGTATTCGATCTCAAACTCGGCCAGTGACGAGCCGCAGTCAAAACACCAGTACACGGGTTTCAGGCCGCGATAGACAAAACCGCGTTCGATGACGCGTTTGAAGGCGCGGATTTCGTCAGCCTCGTTTTTGAAATCCATCGTGCGGTAGGGGTGGTCCCAGTCGCCCAGCACGCCCAGGCGCTTGAAGTCGGCCATTTGCAGCGCGATCTGCTCGGTGGCGTAGGCGCGGCTCTTGGCCTGCATGTCGTCGCGGGCCAGTTTGCGGCCAAACTTCTTTTCAATCGCGTTTTCGATCGGCAGGCCGTGGCAGTCCCAGCCGGGGATGTAGACGGCGTCCAGGCCTTTGAGCTGGCGCGCCTTGACGATCATGTCTTTCAAAATCTTGTTGACCGCGTGGCCCATGTGGATCTGCCCGTTGGCGTAGGGTGGGCCGTCATGCAGTACAAACAGCGGTGCGCCACGGCGGGCATCGCGCAGTTTTTTGTAAAGCCCTTTGTCCTCCCAGGCTTTGACCCAGACGGGCTCGCGTTTGGGCAGGTCGCCGCGCATGGGGAATGCGGTGTCGGGCAGGTTCAGGGTGCTGCGGTAATCGGTTTGAGTGGTCATGGTGTGGCGGAAAGGCAAAGTAGTCACGGGCATCTTGGCCATCTTGACGGATGCCAGCGGTCAATGCGTCCAGAGATTCGTTTTGAGTTCGTCGTGCAGTCGGTGTTGCCGCGCGGGTCGCTGGATTTTACCGTAGGCCTTTACGAGCAACTTCAACGAGCCTTGTCCAATGAGGTATGAGCCTGAACGGTTTGCGTATTTCCACCCAGGAGTGAGCCTGAGTCGACGAATTTACGGTTGAACTGGTTGCTTGATCATCCAAGGATGGTGATCAATATGGACGAGGCCAAACTGC